>CAWKKG010000057.1:0-110720 GCA_963850115.1 uncultured Actinomycetota bacterium | reverse complement strand
CGACGATGCCGACGACCCGCCCGTAGTTGCCGATGCCGGGCCCGTCGGCCGCGGAGCACCCCGGATCGGCCGCGTAGCCGCGGGCCAGTTCGGGCACTCCCTTGCCGGCCAGCAGGATCGCGGCAAGCGTGTACTCGGCGACCGGGTACGCGTTGGCGTCGGCGGCGGTGGTGACGAGGATGCCGCGCGCCCACACCTCCGGGCCGACGTGGTCCTTGACCGTGCCGGCGGCGTGCAGGACGGCGCGCAGCCGGGGCATCGCCGCGAGCTCGGCCGGGCCGATCCACGGGCAGCCCCAGCCCGTGATCAGTACGTCGACGGCGGCGAGCAGGCGCGGGTCGGCCTGCCGGAAGTCGCTGATCGTGATCCGCTCGTCGAGGTCGGCCACGGCATGGATGCGCTCGAGCTCCGCGCGGCCGAACAGGCGACGCGGGAGGTCGGCCCGCATCGCGAACGCGGCGAGGAGCGGATCACTTCCGGGAAAGCGCATTCCTGAATGATGGCGTGTCCCTCCCCAGTCGTCAAGAAGGTAAAAAGCCTGGCTGTAACGATGTGGACGAGCATCCGGGTCAGTGTCAGGCCCAGGCCAGCGCTGCCATGTTGTTCATCGACACGTCCCGATTTTCCAGTTGGGACGTCTCTTGACCGGCCTGCCGGCGTGGTCCTGGGCCCGTCGCGACCACTTGCGGCGCGCTGATATCGACGGGCATCGCAGTAGACAGCGGTGCCGTCAAGTTGATAGACATAGCGCCTTGGCTTGTGGAAAGTGCTTTCCCTGGATGAGACTCGACGGAAGGCGAGTCCCGCTCGCGGGTGGTTGCCAGCATAGACGCGTCGGACAGGAGCGGCAGTGACGGACCCGAGTTCGCCGGGCGTGCGCTCCCGCGCGCGCAGTCGCCCGGTTGCCCACGAGGACAGCATGACGCGCGTGACGCTGCAAGACGTCGCCGACCGGGCCGGGGTGTCGTTGACCACCGCGTCCCGGGTGGTCAACGAGGGGGCGCGCAAGGTTGGCCCGGCGATGGCCGAGCGGGTCAATCGCGCGGTAGCCGAGCTCGGCTACCAGGCCAATCTCTCGGCCAGAGCCGTCGCGAGCGGGTACACCAGCCTGATCGGCGTCATGGTGCGCGACATCGACGACCCGTACTTCTCCTCGATCGCCGCCGGGCTGATCGAGGCCACCGAGGGCCGGCAACTCCTGGTCTGCATCTCGCGCACGTCGTCCGGCGAGCGGGGGGAGCGGGAGTACGTCACGCTGATGCGGGCCCAGCGAGCGCGCGCGGTCATCCTGATCGGCAGCCGCTCCGACAACGTCGCCGCCCGGGAGGCTTTGCGGGCGGAGGTCACCGCGTTCGTCGCCGCCGGCGGCCGGGTGGCCTGCGTGGGGCAGGACCTGCTCGGCGTCGACACGATCATGCCGGAGAACGCGGGCGATGCCGCGGCCCTGGCCCGCGCCCTCGTCGCGCTCGGGCATCGCCGCTTCGCCGTGCTGGCCGGGCCGCGCGACCTGCTCACCGCCCGCGACCGGGTGGCCGGATTCCGGGCCGGGCTGAAAGCCTGGTCGGTCGACCTCGACCCGGACTGGGTGGTCGAGGGAGCGTTTACCCGCGACGGCGGCTACGAGGCGATGAGCGCGGTGCTCGCCACCCGCAGCGACCCGCCGGACTGCGTTTTCGCGGTGAACGACGTGATGGCGGTCGGCGCGCTGGCCCGGCTGCGCGCGGCGGGGATGTCGGTGCCCTCCGACATCGCCCTGGCGGGCTTCGACGACATCCTCACGCTGCGGGACGTGTACCCGCCGCTGACCACGGTCCGGCTGCCGCTCAAGCAAATGGGCGAGATGGCGGCCAGCCTGGTGCTGAACGAAGCGCGGCTCGCCCGCCCGCGCATCGTCCCCGTGTCCGGTGAAGTCATTCTCCGCGACAGCACCCTGCCGAGGATCGGCAGCGAGGCGCGACGCTGATGGCCCGGCTGCTCGTCTACACGCGCACCACCGGCTACCGGCACGCGTCCATCCCGGCCGGCGTCGCCGCGCTGCGCGGCCTGGACGGCTATTCGGTCGACGCGACCGAGGACCCCGCCGTGTTCCGCCCGGGGCCACTGCGCGCCTACGCGGCGATCGTGTTCCTGTCCACCAGCGGCGACGTGCTCGATGACGCGGGCCGGGAGGCGCTCACCGGGTACGTGACGGCGGGCGGCAGCTGGCTCGGCATCCACGGCGCGTCGACCACCGAGTACGGCTGGCCCTGGTTCGGCGAGCTGGCCGGCGCCCGGTTCGATCAGCACCCACCGGTGCAGCCCGGCGTGATCACCGTCGCGGACAAGGACCATCCGGCCACCGAGCAGCTCGGCCCGACCTGGACCAGGCGCGATGAGTGGTACGCGTTCACCGACAATCCCCGGCCGCGCGTCCGCGTGCTGCTCACCGTGGATGAGGCCAGCTACGAGGGCGGCACGATGGGCGCCGACCACCCGATCGCCTGGTGCCATGAGCGCCTCGGCGGCCGGAGCTTCTACACGGCGCTCGGCCACACCGACGAGTCATTCGCCGAGCCGGCGTTCCTCGGCCACCTGCGCGGCGCGCTGTCCTGGCTCACTCAGGCGTTACGGAGCACGGCGGCACCTTAAGCCGCCTTAAGGCACATTTAACCTTGCGCCCATAAACTATTAAGAAACTTTACTATTTAATTTTGCCCAGCTAGGGAGGGACCGAATCGGGAATCTGAGCGGATGACACAGGAGGAACGATGGAGCCAACCGTCCCGGAACCACCGCGCGGGCCAGAAGGGACAGCGCGACGGAGAGCGTGGCGGTCGCGCCCGCTGATCGCGACGGCAGGCACGGCGCTGCTGGCGGTCACCTGCATCGCCGGCGTGGCGGTGGCGCGGGAGAGCGCCGCCCACGCGGCCACGACGGCGGCGCTGAGCAACAACTGGTACGAGTCCGCGCCGTACTACAGCGTGCTCGACTCGAACGCTCCCGACCTGGGCACGGTCATGTCGGCCACCGGCCAGAAGGCGTTCGACATGGCCTTCATCCTGGCGGACGGCGGCGGCTGCACCCCGGCGTGGAACGGGACCGATGCGGTGTCGGGCGACACGCAGGTCGCCGCGGTCATCAACGAGGTGCGGTCCGACGGCGGTGACGTGATCGTGTCGGCCGGCGGCTACAACGGGACGAAGCTCGGCCAGGTCTGCGGGACGGCCGCCGCCACCGCCGCCGCGTACCAGCAGGTCATCAGCGCCTACGGGCTGCACGCGTTCGACTTCGACCTCGAGGAACCGGAGATCGAGAACTCCGCCGCGATCGCCAACGAGCTCGGCGCGGCCCAGATCCTGCAGAACAATAACCCGGGCCTGTTTATCTCGGTCACGATCCCGTCCACCACCTCCGGCGCCAACTACTTCGGCCAGCAACTGCTCGGCGAGGCCAAGACGCTCGGCTTCACGCCCAACGACTACACGATCATGCCGTTCGACGGCGGCTTCAACGGCGGCTCGTCGCAGGTCACCGCGCTGCAGGACTTCAACGCGCAGCTCGTCAGCACGTTCGGCTGGAGCAGTTCGGTGGCGTACGCGCATGAGGGCTTCTCCGGCATGAACGGCCGGACCGACTCCGCCGAGTACTTCTACCAGAGCGACTTCCAGACGGTGCTCAGCTTCGCGCAGAGCGTCGGCCTCGGCCGGTACACGTTCTGGTCGGTCAACCGCGACCGTGAGTGCAACCCGCCGGACAACAACGGCAACCTGTCCAGCGAGTGCAGCAGCGTGACGCAGAACGCGTGGGACTTCACCGCCTACACGGTCGCCTTCGCCAAGAGCGCGCCGGTGACCGAGCCGACCCCGACGCCCACGCCGACCACCGCCGACGCCCGACGCCGACGCCGACGCCGACCACGTCGTCCGGCTCCTGCCCCGCGGCCTGGTCCGCGAGCACGGCCTACGTCTCCGGCAACGTCGTGTCCTACGGCGGCGACCAGTGGACCGCTAACCAGTGGAACTACGACGAGGTGCCCGGCGGCCCGTCGGGCGCGTGGAACAACGACGGTGCCTGCTAACCACGGTGCCTGCTAACCACGGGGCTGCTAACCCCGCGGCCTGCTAACCACGGGCCGGTTGACTGCGGTGCCCCGGGCCTGGAAGGTGCCCGGGGCACCGCTCGTTCAGCGACCGGGAACCGGGACGATCGCGGGTTGCTCAGTGCCCGGGTAGACGATCGTTTCCTGCGGCGACGAGTTGCTGATGCCTTCCCGCTGGTAGCGGGAGTGCAGGCGCTTAATGAACTCGTGGATGATCAGGGGCTGCGCGCTGATGTCGGCGGCCCGTAGGCCGACGTTGAAGCTGATGCCGGAGTCGCCGAAGGTGTTGAACCGCACGGTGGGCTCGTGCTCGGGAACCGCCCCCTTGACCTCCTGCATCACCTCCTGGCCGACCTCGAGGGTGACCCGCTCGACGTGCTCGAGGTCGCTTTCGTAGCTGACGCTGCCCGCGACGGTCACGGATATCTCGTGCTCGGGCAGGTGGTAGTTGGTGACGATGGCGGACGCCACCGTGGCGTTGGGGACGACGAGGATGTTGTTCGGGAGCTGGCGGATGATCGTGCTCCGCCAGTTCGTGTCCACGACATAACCCTGCATGCCGTTGTCGAGCTGGATGAAGTCGCCCGGCTGGACCTTCCGCGAGGCGAGGATGTGCACGCCGGCGAACAGGTTGCTCAGCGTGTCCTGCAAGGCCAGGGCGACCGCCAGGCCGCCGACGCCCAGGGCGGTCAGCAGCGGCGTGATAGCCACGCCAAGGCTGTCGAGCAGCACCAGCCCGCCGATCGTCCACACGATGACCTGGGTGATGCTGACGAAGATGGTCGCAGAACCCGAGGTACCCGCATGCGACGTCGCCCCGGCCCGCACGGCCGCCCCGGCGACCTTCGCGCTGCCCAGCGAGACGACCACCACGATGAGCGCGAGCAGCGCGTGGTCGAGGTCGTCGCCGTAGGCGCTGCGCAGCGGCAGGGCCAGCACCGCCGCCCAGGCACAGCCAACCCCGAGGCACCAGGGGGCGACCAGGCGCAGGAACGCCACCACGATGTCGCTGCCGCGCCAGCGGGGCGGCTCCGTCTTGCGGTGCAGGCGGGTGAGGAGGCGGCGGAGCACGAGGGCGCCGATGACCCCGGCCGCGAGGTAGCTCCCGGCCACGATCCAAGTGTGCGAATTGACAGATCCTGTCATCTTCTGTCCTTTCGCGTTCGATGCCCGTGGGCGGGCTCCGGCCACCGAGGGTACCCGCAGCCCCTGCCCCGGGCAGGCCATAACGCGAGGAAGGGGCGTCGCCCGAACCGTCCCTCATGACCGTTTCGTCCCGCGTCTCGCCAGTCGCGAGACGGTTAACGCGGAAACTTTTCCTAAGGCGGAAACTTGTTCACGTCATAGCGTGCGAATGTTCCGTGCTAGGAAAAGTTTCCGTCTTAATGGCCTGGACAGCCCAGTCGTCGACGGCCTAGTGGTCACACGCCCCCCGTCAACCCCACGCGCAAACTCCGTCTTGCTCGGTTTCGATCCCTTCCGAGCCCGCCAGTGACCGCCTCAGCCGAAGGTGAACGAGTAGGCCGCCAGGCCCGGGGACAGCGCTGATCGTCACGGTGCCGTCCTGCGCGGGCTGCTCCGTGGCGACGGTGTAGATGTCCGGGGCGCCGGAGACCCGGATGACCTCGCTCGCCCCGGATGAGCCGGACGAGACGGTGAGGGTGCCGTTACCTCCGACGTCGAGGTAGACGCGGGAGGCGTTGTAAGCAAGCTTGATCCCGGCCCCCTGGCCCGAGGTGATCGACTGCTGGCCGATGGTCCAGGCGCCGGAAAGGGCGAAGGAGTTCGCCGGGAGCGAGGCGGGGTACGCGAACCGGTCGGTCGTGTAGTGGGTGCCGTCGAAGTACTGGACGCGGTCGGCGCCGAGGTAGGTCTCCGGTGACTGGTTGGGGTTGTCCGGGGTGGTGTCGGGGACATCGGTCGCCTGCGGCAAGGCGATCCCTGGGTGCGCGGCGAGCAGCAGCTGCCGGATTATCTGCTCCTCCTGCGTGTAGTCGCCTTCCCCGATGGAGACGTGCCGGATCTGCCCGGTGGCGTCGATGATGTACCCCGCCGGCCAGGACTGGTTGTCGTAGGCGTTCCAGGTGTCGTAGGAGTTGTCGAGCGCGACGGGGAAGGTGAGGCCGAGCCTGCGGGTGCCGGCCAAGACGTTGGACGGCACGTGCTCGAAGGCGTACTCGGGAGTCTGCACGCCGACAACCTCGAGCCCGTCAGCCGCGTAGTCCTTGAACCACGCCTCGACGTGCGGGAGTTCGCGCTGGCAGTTAATGCACGAGTAGGCCCAGAAGTCGACGATGACGACCTTGCCCTTGAGCGCGGCCAGGGTCACCGGCTTGCCGCCGGGGGTGTTAAACCACTGCTGGATGCCCTTGAAGGCCGGCGCGGCCCCGCAATCCTCAAGTCCGGAGCCGCCGTACAGGGCCGCCGTCTGGCAGTCCTGCAGGGACGCGCTGGTGCCCGCCGCGGGCGCCGCGGCGCCCTTCTCCAGGGAGTTGCCCACGGCTTGGGTGTAGTTCGGGATGTCGCGCTGGATGATGTCGGAGAGGTTGAACGTCAGCGCGACGGCCAGCACGATCATCACCACGCCGCTGACCGCGCGGAAGGCGCCCTGATGACGCCGGAAGGCCCCGAGCCGCTGGCTGATCCCGCGGCCGGCGAGCGCGAAGGCGAGCAGCGGTATCGCGGTGCCGACGGCGAAGCCCAGGGTGAGTCCGATCGCACGGAGGCCGATGTGATCGGTCGCGCCCGCCACGGTGATGGCGGCGAGAACCGGCCCCGCGCACGGCACGAAGACCGCGCCGAGAGCGATACCGAGGACAAAGCCGTTGCCGCCGGTGCCGCTCAGGCGCTGGGGGAAGCGATAGAAGGGCCGCTCGAGCAGGTGCCCGAGCGCCGGCACGAGGAGCCCGAGCCCGACCAGCACGAGCAGCGTCAGGCCAGGCCCAGCGAATGGCGTCGTCCGGCAGGTGCAGGCTGGCCAGGATGAGGCTGCCGAAGAGGGTGAAGACCGCGAAGCTCAGCGTCAGCCCGCCGACGATCAGGTAAGGGCGCGAGCGCGCAGGCCGGCCGCTGGCATCGGCGTCCGGCCCCGCGTCCGGCCCCGCGCTTGCTCCCGTGCCGCCACTCAGGAAGACGACGGGGAGCACCGGCAGGACGCACGGGGACAGGCCCGTGATGATCCCGCCGACAAGGCCGATCAGTACCAGCGTCACGCTAAACCTCCCGCTGATGACCCAGGCCCAGGGACTTCTAAAATACTACGAATTGTAGTAGGGCTCGGCGGCGCGCCACGGCGTGCCCGTAGAGCCCGGTAGTCGCACCTTGACTATTAACTTAGACACCGGGACCGGGTACGCGTTACACGGCCGCGATCGCGGGTTTACCGGGCCACCGTCCCTGCCCGCGCGGCCTCGGCGGCCGGGCAGGGCCGCGGTTGGCCGCATATTCCGATTAGCCGGTCCGCCACGTTTACTCGCCAACCCTTTGCGGGGTATTCACGACGCTCGGCGGGGCTTCGGATCGCGCCTGCACGCTAGCCATGCATGCTCGTGTTCACATGTCACCGCATAAGCGTGCCTTAGTAAATATTTATGCTTTCCTTAATTTTGTCGGAATCGACGCGGTGATAACGTCCCGTTCACATAAGTAAATAGGAAACTTTCCTATTTACTAGACCTCAGGAGCGGGGTAAGGAGACCGGGATATGCCCGGAATATTCCGACGCGTCACGCGTATATGTAAGCGCGCCACGAGGTGGCGTCCCAGAGGCAGCCTTGCGCTCGCGCTCATCGCGCCGGTGATCGTCGTGGCGGCGGCCACCGTGCCCGCCGCCTCGTCGCTCGCGGCGGCGACCTCCGTGGCGGCGCCCGCCGCGGTCCCGGGTCCGCCATCCGGCTGGTCGACCGTGTTCAGCGATGACTTCAGCGGCGCGGCGGGATCCGGCATCGACTCCCAGTGGATGTACGACACCGGGCCCGGCTCCAACTTCGGCACGGGCGAGATCGAGACGATGACCAACTCGACGAGCAACGTGCACCAGGACGGCAACGGCAACCTCGACATCACCGCGCTCGGCAGCGGCAGCTCGTGGACCTCGGGCCGCGTCCAGACGACCAGCGCCAACGTGGGCGCGCCGGCGGGCGGCGAGCTGGAGGTCACCGCCTCGATCGACCAGCCCTCCGGCGGCCTCGGCTACTGGCCGGCGTTCTGGATGCTCGGGCCAGGCCAGTGGCCGGAGAACGGCGAGATCGACATCATGGAGGACGTCAACTCGCTGTCCGAGCTATCGGGAACCATCCACTGCGGCACCGATCCTGGCGGTCCGTGCAACGAGCCCAACGGCATCGGCAGTGGCCTCACGGGCGTGCGGTGGCTGCCAGAGCGGCTACCACACCTACACGATGATCTTGAACAGGACCAACACCTCCGCCGAGTCGATCACGTTCTACCTGGACGGTAACCAGTACTTCAGCGTGAGCGAGTCGCAGGTAGGCACGGCGACCTGGCAGGCGGCGTTCGACCACAACCTGTCGATCATCCTGGACCTGGCGATGGGCGGCGCCTACCCCAACGGCGTCTGCGGCTGCACCTCCCCGACCAGCTCGACCGCATCGGGCGGCACGATGAGCGTGGCCTACGTCGCCGCGTACTCGACCAGCGGCGGCGGGACCACCAGCCCAGGCGGGACCACCGGGCCGATCACCGGGTACCAGGGATTGTGCGTGGACGTCAGGGGCGCGAGCAGCACCAACTTCACGCCTGTCCAGGTGTACACCTGCAACGGCACGAACGCCCAGCAGTGGACCGTCGTCCAGGCGGGCAGCACGCTGCAGGCGCTCGGCAAGTGCATGGATATCAACGGCGGCGGAACCGCCAACGGGACAACCGTCGACCTCTACGACTGCAATAACACCGGCGCGCAGGTCTTCATCCCGCAGTCCAACGGGGAGCTGTACAACCCGCAATCGGGCAAGTGCCTCGACGACACGGGCTACGGCGGCTCCGGGACCCAGCTGCAGATCTGGGCCTGCGCCGACACCTCCAACCAGCAGTGGAGCCTTCCCTAGCGACACTGCTTTAACGACACTGCCCTAACGAGAACCGGAAAAGCCCGCGCCCGTCCCCGCCCACTCACGGGGGCGGGCGCGACTCTTTGTGCGCCCGGGAGCGGCGCGCTGGCAGGCTGAGCGCATCAATGGCTGATCGTCTGGGTCAGGTTCGCACACTGGCCTCGCGTCCGGCCTGGCCGGCGCATCACAGCACGGCGCCGCGCGGAGCTACCTCAAGGGTGGCGACAGCCCGGCCGTAGAGCACGACGAGCCGGCCGCCGTGCTGGCAGCGCAGCACGCCGTTATCCTCAGCGAGGGTAGCGGCGACGCGCTCCACGATCTTGTCCTCGGCTTCCCCGGTCTCGTCGTAGGCGACATCCAAGTGTTCGCCGCCAATCAGGCGGACGCGCAGCACGATCTCCGTCATTGCCGTCCCCCTAAGCCTTTGCCACCGGGCGGCCAAGCATGCGGCCCCTAGTCATTCACTCACGTCCTTTGTCCGGCCAGCAGCTCACGGACTACGGTCTACCTGGCCGGTCGTCGGCCGGGCCGTCGCATCCGCACGGCACCGAGGACGAGAGCGCCGAGGAACACCACGATGCCGATGATCAGCAGGAATAGCAGGCCTTTCGCGACGACACCAACGATGCCGAGCACGATCGCCACGATTATCAGTAGCAGGAAGAAGGCAATCATCTGATTCTCCGCTCAGTGGAGCGGCTCAGCGGCGGGCCAGCCGTCGCTCGCCGCCGGCGCCTGGCTCGTACGCCAGGGCGTAGTGGGTAAAGACCGCCTCTTCGTCGCCCACGGGCAGCTCGCCGTCGGTACCGATCGACGGGGCGTCCTTGACCTGCTTCTTGTCATACGGGACCTTGACGTACGCGGGACCTACGATCGCGTGGTCAATGGGCACGAACACGAGCCGGTGCCGCGTTGGCATCCCGACCGTGACGGTGCCGAATGATGGCAGGTCGGTGGCGGTGTCGACGTAGACGGCCTCAAGTTCGCCGATCTTGTGGCCCTGTGCGTCGACAACGTCACGCCCTCGCCATTCCCTGATGCTGGCAGCCTGGAACATCCCGCTCCTCTTCCCTCGGTTTGCACTTCTATTCCGCCGCACCCGCATGGAACTGTGGCGCGTTGCGGCGCGGTTCGTCGCGCGGGCTCATCCGGCGAACCGCGCTATCGCGGCATACTGGCAGACCGCGGCGGCGCAGACGTAGAGCCGCCAACCACGAAGGAGGGGCTTGGCGTAGTAGACGCCGCGGCGGGAATCGTAAAGCAGGCCCGCCCCTGCGGGGCCCGCGTCGATCACCGCCTGCCCGGTCATGCGCTGGGTCTTCCCGCCGGGGCGCGCCGCGCGCGGTCAGCGCCCGGAGGCACCCTGGGCCGCAGGCCGATGATCATGATCAAGAAACTCCAGTTCCTGTCGCCGCTGCCCCGTGGGGATTGCGCGGGCGCAGCTGCCGAGGTCTGGAGCAGCCCCTTAAGAGTACGCCGGGCCGGACCCCGTGAGTAGCGGCCGGCGCGGTCATCACGAGCCGATGACCGGCCGGAAGCGCCCGGCGAAAGGTACGTTGTAGCGCATGTGCGATGATCATGGGCCCTCGGCGGCGGAGTCCGCGTGGTCGGCCCCCCGGGCCGCGGCGGGGCTGGCCGTCGACCCGGTGACGCTGCCCGAGGTCGACGAGGTCACGGTCACCACGATGGTCGACAACACCTTCGACGCGCTGCTGGCTTCGGCCGGCGGCACTGCCCGTCCGCCGATGGGGACCGGGCGGGTTGCCGCGCCGCAGTTCGCCGGCGGCGAGACCGTCGCGGGCCTGCGCGCCGAGCACGGCTTCTCCGCCCTGGTCACCGTGCGGAGCGGGGACGCGCGCAGCACGCTGCTGTTCGACACGGGCGCCTCGCCGGACGCGCTGGCGGTGAACGCCGAGCGTCTCGGCACCGACGTCGGCGCGCTGCAGGGCGTCGTGCTGAGCCACGGCCACTTCGACCACGCGGGCGGGTTCGACGGCCTAGCCCGGCTCCGCGGCCGGTCCGGGCTGCCGCTGACGGTTCATCCCGCGGTCTGGACCCGCAGGCGCCTGGCACTGCCCGGCGGCCGGGAGCTGGAGATGCCCACCCTGTCGCGGGCCGCCCTGGAGCGCGAAGGGTTCACGGTGATCGAGCGGCGCCAGCCGTCGCTGATGGCCGGCGGCATCCTGATCACCGGCGAGGTGGACCGCGTCACCGAGTTCGAGCGCGGCATGCCGCCGGCGCACCAGGCCTGGGACGGGCACGGCTGGCGGCACGACCCCGCGGTCATCGACGACCAGGCGCTCGTGATGAGCGTGCGCGGCCGGGGACTCGTTGTCATCACCGGGTGCGGCCACGCCGGGGTCGTCAACATCATCCGGCACGCCCTGCGGCTGACCGGGGTCGGCCGCCTGCTCGCCGTCATCGGCGGCTTCCACCTCAGCGGACCCGCGTTCGAGCCGATCGTCGCCCCGACCGTGGCCGCGCTCACCGAGCTCGCGCCCGAGCTGATCGTCCCGGGCCACTGCACCGGCTGGCGGGCGCAGCACGCCCTGGCCGCGGCGCTGCCCGGTGCCTGGGTGCAGACCAGCGTCGGAACCACCTACACGCTCCAGGCCGCCTAGCCGCGCCTAGCCGGCGACTGGGGCCGGAGACGGCCATCCCGCCCCCGTTCGGGATAAAAGCCCCGATTATCCCGAACGGAAGCGGCTTACTCCCTCCAGGCGCTGGAGTTGCCCTGCGTGCACGCCGGCCACCCAGTCCCAGCCTTCCTTGGCCGTTGGGCCGACCCGGGGGTCGCTGAGAGCACTTGTGTCACGCAAGGCGTGCACGTACGCAAGGTCCTGGTCGATCCGTGCGCGTACCTGATCGGCTCCGCCGATGGACCCGTGGCCGGGCACGAGGACATCGACGTCGCCCGCCGCGCCCTCGAGCAGCCGCAGCGCGGCGAGGTAGTCCCCGACCGGGTCAGCGGTGCCGTTGAAGTCGAGCATCGGGATCAACACATCAGAGAGCATGTCGCCGGCGACGAGAACCCCGCGCTCCTCGATCAGCAGCGCCGCGTGGCCCGGGGCATGCGCTTGATGCTCGACGATCCGGACCTGAGGGCCGTCCCACGGAACCTGCGCCGTCTCGGCGGGCAGGCCGGTAATGAGGCCGAGCAGGTCCAGCGGTACCTGCCCGGCGATGTCCGGCGGTATCAGCCCGGCGATGCGGGCCTCCCAGCCCGGGTCCGACATCCGGTCCCGGATAGTGGCCGCGCAGCGGGCCGTGCCGTAGCGGGGCGCCGCGCCGAGCCGGGCGTGCCAGAGCAGGTGATCCCAGTGAGGGTGCGTGGAAAACCCGGCCACCACGGGCTGGCCCAACTCGCGAAGGTCGTCCGCCAGGGTGGCCATCTCGTGGTCGAGAACCCCGGGGTCGACGAGCAGCACGCCAGCCCGGCCCTGCACGACAACGGCGTTGCTCTGGCAGAACTCGCTCTCGTGGACCAGCACGCCCTCCGCGACCTGCCTTAGCACGGGTCGCCCCTTCCGCTTGTGGTTTGCAACCGCTTGTGACTCCGGACCCTACCCCTTGACTGAGCCGGAGAGAATTCCCGGACGAACTGCCGCTGGAACCCTGGGCGCTCTGGTTCCGGCCTTGCGGCCCCCGGGCCTGCTTCGGTTTCGCCCCTTGTGGCTCCCAGCGCGTGCGGCCTATTGCCCGCGGCTGAGCAGCCGGGCGATGGCGGCCGCCACCGCGTCCCGGTCCGGGTAGAAGGAGAATCCGGGCGCGGTGTTGGCCTCGAGGAAGTACCAGTCGCAGGCAGGCGTCCCGATGAGGTCGATGCCGGCCAGCCGCAGGTCGAGCTCAGTGGTAAGCGCCCGGCAGGCGTCCGCGACGCCTGGCGGCAGCGAGACGGGCCGCAGCCCGGTGACGTGCCGCCGGTAGTCGATCGCATCGCTGTCGACCTCCACGGCGAACACGTCGGTGCCGACCACGTGCACCCGCACGTTGCTGCCGGCGATGTAGCGCTGCAGGTAGGTGGGGCAGGTAGGGAGGCGCGCCAGCCAGGCCCGCGTCCGCCGGGTCGAGCAGGCCGGTGATGGTGCGCGAGCCGCCGGCCCCCTTGTAAATCACCGGCCCGTGTCGGGCGGCGAACGCGCGGGCGGCCGCCTGGTCGTTGGTGAGCAGGGACTCGGGGACGAGGAAGCCGAACGTGGCGGCGACCCGGGACTGGGCGGGCTTGGTCGCATTGCCCGCCGCGGGCCCCGGGCGGTTCAGCACCAGGGCAGGCGTGGTGGCCAGCCAGTGCCACAACTCGTGCTCCAGCCGCAGGACGTGTCGGCGGGCGACGGCGCGGGCGGGCGCTCCGGGGGCCGCAGGCAGGGACGGGTAGGGCCTGGGGTAGGCGGCGGTCACGTCCGCGAGCGGCAGCCGGGTGCCGTTCAGCCGCAGCAGGGGCTCGCCGCCCGGCCCGGGAGCGAGGCGCGCGGACAGCGCGGCGTCCTGCTCGATCAGCGTCGTCCGGGTGCCGAGGTCCTTCAGCGCGTCGTGGACCGCCCGCAGGGGTTCGTCCTCGGGGATACCCCACAGCAGCACCAGCGGCCGCCCTGACCGGGGGCGGGCCGCGGGCCTCGGCCTGGCCGCGATGCCGTGATCGCGCGCCGCCGCGGCGTCGGCGGCCGCCGCGGCGGCGGCGGCGAGGAGGGCGCGGAGCGTGCGCGGGTCAGGACCGTGCCACCAGGGGACGGCCGCGCACAGGGCGGGGACGCTGTCGGCAGCTTCCCCGTTGGCGGTGCCGCCGAACGTCAGCCGGGCGGCGGTGACTCCCGCCGCCCGGGTGAGCGCGACCGCCGTCGCGGCGGTATCCCGCCGCCGTCCGGGCGGCAAACCGGTCGCCCCCGGGCCGTCGGGGCAGGTAACGCGGCCGGCGGCAACCGTGAAGGTCTGGGTTCGCGCCCACGCCACCGGGGTTCCCTGACGGTCGGGGACGCCGAGCGCGGCGGCCGCGGCCGACCAGGTGGCGCGGTCGCCCGCCGGCCCGCCGAGCGCGAGCGTCGTCGGGGGGTCGAGCACCTGGTAGTCCCTGGTGGCCAGCCAGTCGCGCAGGAACGCGGTCATCTCGGCCGCGACGAACGCGCGGTCCGCGGCGCGGACATGCGGCAGGTCGGCCGGGTACACCGCGTCGAGCGCGGTGAGCACGGCCGTGATCGCGCCCGCCCGGCCGCCGCTGCCGTCCAGGGCGGCCTGGCCGGCGGCCGGGTTCGCCGGGTCATGGGTCCAGCCGGGCACCGACAGGTCGGGCGGTGACACGAGCCGGACATCCGGGCTGCCGTCCCGGTCCCGCGGCACCGTGCGCAGGGCAGCGCGCAGCTGGCGACGGGTCGCGAGCCCGGCGATGACCAGGATCACGGGCCGGTCGGCCCGCTCGCGCGCGGCCGCGCGCCCATCTCGGGCCGCTCGTCCTGGCCGATGAACGGCTGCTGGCCAGGCCGGCTGCCCGTCCGCTCCCACGGGCTCGGCCGGGTCCGGTTCGGCGTCCTCGGGCAGCAGGCCGCCGGGCAGCAGCCGCGGCTGGACCCGCGGGTCCTCCTTGGGGAGCCGCTTGTCCGTGATCTCCTTTCCCAGGACATCGACCGTTACAGCGGCGGTCGGCAGCGCGGTACCCGGCCAGTAGCCCTCCGCGGTGATGATGAACTCCGTCGAGAACTTCGGTTTCACGAAGGTTTCCGTTCTGTTGGCGGGGAACGGGGCCCCGTTGAGGTAGAAGCCGGTGGCGTACTCCGCGCCCCAGGTCAGCCGCACCGACTCACCGAGGTTGATCTGCGTCGCGGAGGCGCCAATGAACGGGAGCTGCAGCTGGAACGGGTAGACGTCGACCACCGCGGTGTTGCTCGTGCCCTGTATCACGTAACCGTTCGCGGTGAGCGTGAGCGTGAACATCGTCGGCCCGGGTGGCGGCAGCGGCAGGTTCACGTCCTTGCTGGTGGCGCCGGCAGGCGCCGACACGGAAATGCCGGGGCCGGTGATGGTGAAGCTGGTGGCGTTGAAGGCCGTCCACGAGAGGGTCACCGTCTGCTGCCCGGTCGCCCAGTTGGTGATCCGGAGGTTTGCCCAGGTGAGGCTGGTGACCTGGGCGGGCAGGGGTTCGATTACGTGCCACAGCGTCTTGGCGTAGGGGGCACCGTTCCCGTCGTAGCCGTACGCCGTGAGGCCCCAGGTATACGGCTCTGACGACGACAGGACCGCCTCGGAGCGGCGCACGCAATGCGACAGCGCGGGGAGCATGAGCAGGCCCTCGGTGACGGCGAACGCCGTCGCGTTTTCCGCGGTCCACGTCAAGATCACGCTCTGACTGCCGTCCGGCGCGCTGGTCGGACCGATGTGGTCGAAGCCCGTGAGCGCGAGCGTTGCCATCGTGGTCAGGTCGATCCGCACGGGATCCGGGCTTGCGTCGGCGAAGTATTCGAGCACGAAGAAGGTCGGGCCGTCGATCGCCGCGATGGCGGACCCGGCGACGCCGGGCAGCGCGCCCTGGCCGAGGCTCACTCCCGCGGCGGTGACCGTGACCGGCTCGTAGATACCCGGATCGCCTGTCGCCGCGGCACTCTCGGGTCCCCAGGCCAGGGTCGGCGCCGACCCGGTGTAGGACGACCAGTTCAGCTGGAATCCCTGATACGGGGCGACCGGCGAGTCCGGTGTAACCGGCGGGGCGTAGCTGAACCAGTCGGCCGGGGTAGCCGGGGAGGTGCCACCGGGCGACGTCGCGGTCGGATCGGTGGTCACGGTGACGTCCACCGTGCCGGTGCCCGCCGGGATGACCGCGGTGACCAGGGTGTCGGGGGTGCTGAGGTCGTTGGCGACGCCGGTCGCGCCGACCCCGGTGCCGCCGCCGGCCGGGGTGAAGGTGACGGCGCTCGCCCCGCTGAGGCCGGTGCCGGTGATCGCGACCGGCTGCCCGCCGCCCGGGATGCCGTAGCCGGGTGACACGCCGGTAACGAACGGCGTGCCGGCCGCGATGCAGGTGTACTGGCTGGCCGGGGAGGCGAGCGAGGTTCCCGCGGACGTGGTGACGGTGACGTCGGCGGTGCCGATGGCGATGCCGGCCGGGGCGGTGGCGGTGACCTCGGTGGCGGACACGAGGGTGCCGTCGACCGTTCCCGCGGCTCCCCCCGCTGGGGTGAATGTCACGGTGACGGGACTGCTGAACCCGGTGCCGTAGATGGTCACCGGCTGATTGACGGTCGCGATGCCGTAGGCCGGCGCGACGCCGGTGACGACGGGCTGGCCGGCCGCGACGTAGCAGTACTGGCTGGCCGGCGTGACCAGGGAGGCCCCCACGGGCGTGGTGACGGTGACGCCGACCGCGCCGGTGCCGGCCGGGACGGTAGCGGTCAGCACGGCGTCGGTGATGACGTTGACATTCGTCGCGGCGGCCCCGGGGCCCGCCGTTCCGGCGGGGGTGAAGGTGACGGCGGTCGTTCCGCTGAACCCGGTGCCGGTGACGGTGACCTCCTGGCCGCCGGCCGGGTCGCCGCCGGGCGGGTCGACGGCGGACACCGCCGGCGAGATGGCGATCGCGTTGAGTATCGGCAGGTCCATCTGGACGCTTGCCGTCGTCGACAGGTCGGCCGGCTGGCCGACTAGGGTGGTGCCCTGGGCGTCCAGCGTGAACCCGGTGGTCTCCACCAGCGTGGCAGTGACCGGAGCGTCCGGCGGGACGAGCATCGGCGGGCTCCACCCGCTGCTCCTGGTGATGTCGGTGCCGTCGGCGTTCTTCCCGTAGGTGACGACGGCGCCGTCGGGCGGAACCCAGGACAAGAAGCACTGGTAAGCGCCGGCATTCGACCAGCTGAGGTACACCACGTTAGACGGCGGGGACACCACCGTCGCCGGCAAGACGGTGACCGTCGGCTTCTGCAGCTCGACCCAGGTTTTCTGGATCTGCGGCGAGGCGGCGATGGTGTCGGTGCTCGGTGGAGCGGCGGCGACCGTGATCGTCGAGGCGCCCTGGGCCGTGTTGACCTGGACGTCGGAGAAGGTGAACGTGACGCTGTTACCGGGCTGGATCGTCCCGTCGCCGTTCGGCGTGACCGCGAACCGGACGATGGTGGGGTCGCTGTTGCCCTGGTCTATGCCGATGCCCCACTGCGAGTCGGACGACACCCCTGTGGGGGGAAGCGTTACCTGCACGGTCTCGCCGCCCTCGGGATCCAGCGTCCGGTTAGAGAAAAGCAGCGCGTTCGTCGGCCCGCTCATCCCCGTCGGCCCGGTGACGCCGGGATCGACGGCGAACGCGATCGTCAGGCCCAGCGGCAGGTTCGCCGCGGTCGCCTGGTTGTTCACCACGGTGAGCGAGACGACGATCGTGTTGATGTCCCCCACCGTGCTGGTGACCGGGGTGGACGACGGGCTCAGATAGACCGTCAGCTGGGTCATGGCGGCCTCCCCTCCGTTGGGTTCGCTACTGGCTGTGGTCAGGTTGGCGAAAATCGCTCAAGGGTCAGCGTGGCGGTCGCCTGGGCGGTGCCGACCGACTCCGCGACCTGGATCACCGACAGGCCGGGGACCGGGTTGGCCCCGATGCCGGCGAGCGTGAACGTGAGGGCCACCCCCGGTGCCACCGCACCCGGGGTCTCCGTCGTATCCGCGGAGACCGGGGACGCGGTGAAGGTGCCGGGCGGGGTGGCCGCCTGGAAGGCCCAGCTGGTCGGCTGGGCCGATGTCGCGCTGATGAGCTCCGGCGTGCTCGTCAGCGCTCCTGAGTCGGTGCCGACCGGGAGCGTGACGGTGATCGAGTCGCAGGTCACCGAGGCGTTGCCGGCGTTGTAGACGGTGAGCGTGAGGCTCGACGATGACCCGGTCCCGGCGGCCAGCGCGGTGGGGGTGAGCGCGTAGCCGAGCAGCGTCGGCTGCCCGGTCAGCGTGAGCCGCAGCCAGCCGTCGCGCAGCACCGGGGGCGCGTCGGCGAGCCGCGCGGTGGTGTCGGCCGGGCGCAGCGGCCGTGGTAGCGCGGGGTCGGCCTGCCCGCGTACTGGAGCCAGGCCCAATCGCCGCCGCCGAACGCGGGCACCGGGACCTGCACGGCGGCCGCCGGGGTGAGCAGCGGGCCGGCCCGGAAGGTGACCTCGGTGGCGCTGACGGGGGCGGCCTGGAACGCGGCGGGCAGGGCGGCCCCCGTCGGCGGCAGCAGGCCGCTGAACGCGTGCGCCGTGGCCTGCGGGTGCAGCAGCAGCGTCACCGGGACCGGCGTTCCCGGGGTAAGGCTGACCGTCGTATTCGTGACGTACCCGCCGGGCGACGGGCCGTAGACGGACACGAGGTGCCCGGGGTCGGTGTCGAGGAAATAACCGACCACCCCGTCGTCGTCGAGGGCGTCGCTGCCGAGCTGGACGGGGAACGTCGCGGTGCTGATCCCGCCGTCGAGGTCCTGGCCGGTGTCCTTCCAGAGCTGGCTGGTGGCGGGGTTTCCCGCCAGTTCCAGGAGCAGCTGCGCCCGGGTGACGGCGACCGGGAACCCGATGAGCGTGGCCAGCTGGGCCGCGTTGGGCCCGGAAGGAGCGATCGCCCACGATGCCTTCTCGATCGTGGCGAGCAGGTCGGCCAGTGCCGCCGCCGGGCTGGCGGCAGTCAGCACGCTGCTGACGAGCATGGCCAGGTGCGGGTTGTCCAGGGACGGCGGCGCGGTTTGCGCGGTGGGCGGGGTGAGGTCGGGCGCGGGCAGCCAGAGCGCCTGCGGCTGGGTCGTTGCCCCGCCGGACTGCGCGACCAGCAGTTCCCCGCGCAGCACGCCGTCCTGGTCGTACACCAGGACCGAGTCGTCGGGGAGGTTGGGGATCAGCCAGCCGCAGACCGGGTTCGCGGCCGTCGACAGCCCGACCGTCTTCGTGTCGTCGGCGGCGTCGAGGAACCGGAGAAGCAGCCTGCTCGGCTGGGCCAGCCGCGGCCTGAGCTGAAGCAGTCCCGGGCTCGGGGCGGGCGCGAGGTCGGGGCCGGCCTGCTCGCCGGCCGAGCCCGGCCAGCGCCGAGATGACGTCGTAGCGCTGCCCGAAGTCGTCGACCACCCAGAGCTCTTCGATGGTGATGAACCCGGCCCGGACCGGGGACAGCGGGATCGCCGAGCCGGGATCCGGCACGGCGGTCGGCGTGAAGGCCGGTCCGCCCGCCGGGGCGAGCCACTGGCCGAGCGTGGTGAGGTCGGGCTGCTGGTTCTGGGTCGGGTCGCGTTGCAGCAGCCGGTCGCCGAGGCCGCCGAGTGCCTGCGACAGGACGCTGGCGGTGGTCAGGTAGTTGATGGCGTCGGTCAGGTCGGTCACGTACGGCTGGAGTTCCGCGGCGCCGCCGAAATCCGCGTTGAGCTGCTCAAGGCGGGCGGCCAGGGCGTCGGTCGCCTGCGGGGTGAGCAGGGTCCGGCCCTGGATCGTGACGCTGGCCTGCGGCGGGGTGCCGCCGGTCCACTGCGCGGTCTGCGCGTCCAGCGCGGTGGCCGGTGAGACCGGGGGGAACGTCCACCCGCCGGTCGGCGGGGTCGTCGCGTAATAGCTGACCGACCAGTCGAGGTAGAGCGGTGCCCACGGCGGTGCCCAGTACTCGACGCCGACCTTCGAAGGGACCGCGACCGGCCCGTAGGCGCTGGCCAGCCCGGCCTTACCGGCGATCGTCTGCTGGTCGAGCGAGGGGTCGGCCACCAGGTTGTTCCAGATCAGCGTCTGCTGGCCGGCGACCATGGTGTCCGGTTGCGGCGAGTCGCCGGCGGCGGACGCGATCGCGGCTGCGTTGCCCGGGTCGAGGAAGTACGCCTCGGTCGCCAGGTCGGCGAGCTCGGCCGGCGCGTCGGCGGGCACCGCCAGCGGGCTGAGGCCGAGCGCCTGCGCGGTGACCGGCGCGGCGGTGCCGGTCACCAGCAGCGAGTCGAGCGTCTGCCCGGTGAACCGGCAGTACAGGCCGCCGTCGGCGGAGAAGCGGCCGTCCTCGCCGTGCGCGTAGGACCGGCCCACGCCCTGGATGAGCAGCGCCGGGTCGTTCGGCCGGTAGAACGGCGGCTCGGGCACCTGCTTGAGTACCAGGCCGCCGAGGCCGGCGGTCAGCTCCTGGCTGGCGGCGTCGCGCTGGGTGGTGGCCGTCGTGAGGTCGCCGATCGCCGTCGTGGCCTGGCCCTGCTTGGCGGTGAGGAAACCCGTGATGGCCTGCGCGGCGTTGGGGATGGGGTTGACCTGGTTGGCCGTGACGTAGCCGAGCTTCCACCACAGGGCGTAGATCTCCCACTGCAGCGACGCGACCTGCCTCGTCAAGGCGTCCACCTGCTGCTGCGCGGAATTGAGGGCGTCGAGCGCCGCCGCCTGGGCCGAGGTCAGCGGGGTGTCGGCGGTGCCGGACGGCGTGCCTGCCTGGGGCGTGGTGAGCACCCAGCGGGTGCCGCCGAGGAGCTGCTGGAACCAGGTGCCTTGCAGCAGCGCCGCGAGCTGGGCCGCGCCGTCCGGCGCGTCGAGCAGCGGGAGCTGGTCGGTGAGCAGGGCGGTGAGCGCCTCGGCGACCTGGGCGGACGTGGCCCCGCCACCGCTCGCGCTGCTGGCCACCGTGGTGGCGACGGTGGTGGCCAGCGCGTCGACCGAGGTCTGCCCGACGGTGAGGCCGGGCAGGGAGGCGGGATCGTTCTGAGCCGGTTGTGGAACGCTGCTCGTGGTCGGCTGACCGGGCCCCGGCCAGTTCACCTGGCAGACCAGGCCGTGGCAGATCGTTCTCGACGGCAGGAACGTGTGCGGGTTCCCGCTGTCGGTGCTGTAACCGCGGGCGGCCGCCCAGCCGACCGCGGCCTGCGCGGCCGGGTCGCCGAACGCGGCGGAGGGCAGGTCTTGCCCGAGTGACCAGCCGAGCCCGCTGGTCACCGCCGTCCAGTCGGTACTGGCCTGCCACCCCGCCAGCGGGTCGGCGGCCTTGCCCGCGTACCAGCCGCACACCAGGTAGCTGACCGGTCCCGCCGCGACGCCGGCGAGCGGGTCGAGGAAGGCGAGGATGTGCTGGACGTTCGGCAGGTAGGAAGCAAACGTGGGGGAGCCGGGGCCGATCGCGGTCAGCGGCGGGTCGAGCCCGGCCGGCAGCGCGGCCTCCCCGGGCCACTGCGCCAGCGGCCAGCACGTCCCGAGCTTGGTCACCGCGCCGTTGGCGTAGTACTGCGAGCCGGTGCCCCCCAGGTAGTCGCTCGCCAGGATCCAGGCTGATGAGGCGGCCGGCGAGCCGGGCACCTGGCGGAGCACCAGCCAGCGGTTGGGGATCGGCGGGAAGGTGACCTCGCCGGTGTCCTGGTCCGCGGTGCCGCCCGCGGTGAGCGCGTCGGGCAGCGCCCATCGCAGCATCACCCCCGGCAGCGCGCCCATGTTTCCGGCCGGGTCGATCGGGGCCGGGAGAACGCTCTCGAACAGCCGGGTCGGCGACCGGAAGTACTGCACCAGGTTGTACTCGGGGACCAGCCACGACCAGTTTCCGCCGGTCGGCTGGGACAGCACGAGCGCGTCGACCGTGACGGGCACGAGCAGTGCCGGTCCCGGCCACAAGGCGCCTGCCGCCGGCTGGGTCATGGCGTCACCGTCACGGCGGTCGTGAAGGCCTGGACAAATGTCGACTGGGCGAACTGGAGGCTCACCGCGGCCGGGCCGAGCGGCGGGACGGCCTGCGTCCCGTACGCCAGCGTCAGGCCGGCCGAGATCGCGCTCATCGTGCCGGTCATGTCAAGGACGGAGCGGGCGGGGTCCGGCCGCAGGGCCGCCGTCACCGGGGAGCCCGTCTCGGCCGCCGCCTTGGCCGTATCGATCCAGCGCAGCATGAGGGTCGGCGCCCCGCCCGCGGTAGCCGCCGGGATGACGCCGAAGTGCAGGTGCTGCGCCGGCTCGACCAGCTCCACGCGCTGGATGACGCCGGTGAACAGCGCGAGCAGCACGGTGGGCGCGAGCCGCTCAAGGCGCGCGAGCGGCAGCGCCGCCGTGGTGCCCTGCGGGTCCGCGTAGCCGCGCACCGAGAGCCCCGGCCAGCCGGAGACGAGCGCGGACCGCAGCAGGAACCCCGAGTAGGCCGGCGCGCTGCCGGTCACGGCCGTCACCGCCGGGCGCAGCGCCGCGCTGGCGGCGGCGGACGGGGCGGCCGTGGCGGCCAGCGACAGGGCCCCGTCGACGAGGGCCGCCGTCCAGTTCGGGTCGACGGCGAAGAACCGGATGGACTCGGCGGGCAGCGTCCTGGTGTCGGGTACCAGGTAAGCAAACGGGATGCCGGTCAGCTGCTGCAGCCCGGTCAGCCAGGCGGTGACGTCCGCGGGAACCGGCCCGGCGGCCGCCCGGACCACCGCCTGGGCGGCGGGATCGGCGGCCAGCTGGCGCAGCGCCTCCGGCCGGGGAACCGGCGCGCCCGTCGTGTCCTGGTCGCGGGGAGCCGGGTTTGCCGCCGGGCCGCCGTCACTGCTCTGCTGGTTGCCCGCGGCGGTTCCGGCTGCTCGTGCGTCGGCGGGCCCGGCCGTCGCCTCGTTCCCGGCCCGCGGTGCGTTCGCGCGGGTCAGGACCTGCGCCAGGAGCTGGCCGTAGGGGTCGTCGCCGGCAGCGATCCGGTGCAGCGTCTCGGCGTCGAGGACGCCGGACAGCTCGCGTCCGCGCAGCCCGGTGGGATCGGTCGGCGCGCCGAGCGCGGGCCGGGCGCCGTTCTTTCCCAACAGCGACGGGACCACGTGCTCCACGATCAGCCGCCGGGCCGCCCGTTGCCGCGCGCCGCCGGCCAGCAGCGATGCCGGCGGGGCAGCTCCGCCCGGCGCGGACGCGGACCGTTCGAGCAGCAGCCGGCGGCGGTCACCGCCGCGCCGGTCCAGGTCGCCAGCGACTGCGATACCGGCCCGTTGGCCAGGGTAAGGAGGCGGCCGATCTCCCAGGCGGCCGCGTACGACACGTCGAACATCCCGGTCGCCTGGTCGTAGCCCAGGGCCGCCGAGGCGGTCGGGAACGGGGGTTGCGGGTTGGCCGTGACCTGGGCGGGCACGCAGGGTCCCCGGTACCAGGCGGCGGTCTGCTCGCCGAGCCGCGTCGTGTAGCCGAGCAGCGTGTACCCGTCGGCGAGCGCGCCGCTCACCAGCTGGCTCGCGGCGTCGGTGCCGGTGACCGGCACCGGGACGGTGAACGGCCCGAGGCCGAGCCCCGCCGCCAGGGCCGCGAAGTCCCCGGTCCCGGTGCTGCTGGTGAACGTCCAGCTGGCCAGTGAGATAAGCCGGACCAGCGAGTAACCCGTCCGGGCGGGCTGGTCGGGCAGGTCGTCGGCGAACCCTTCGAGCGACACCAGGTGGGCGATGTAGATTCCGTCGGCGGCGCCAGGTAGCCGGTTGCCTGCCACCACGGAGTACCAGCCGGGGGCCGGGACGGCGAGGGCCTCCTGATCGCCGGCGTCGACCTGGCGGACGTGCGCGAGGTACCGCAGTTCGCCCAGCTGGGGCACGACGGCCCGGAACGCCGCGTAGCTCACGTCCACGACGGAGCAGGAGAGGCCAGGCTGCTCGCTTTGCATGTTCGCCTGCCCGGCGGTGGCGGTGGGCGGGAGCATCCCGGACGGCGGCGCGAGGAAGTCGCCCAGCGGCACGCTCTGCGTCCCGGTGGAGCCGGCCCCGGGCGGTGCGCCTGCCACGTCGATCTCTTGGCTGGTCAGCAGCAGCAGGGCGACCCACGGCGGGGCGGGGACCGTGGCCGCCTGGTCGTCGGCGATCGCCACTTGCCAGGGCAGCGAGCGCTGCGCGAGCACCACGTGCGGCAGCCAGTCGCCGTAGTTGCCCTGGCTGCCCGCCGGCGGGCTGACCGCGACCACGTCGCCCGCGCTGAGACCCGCCCGCGGCCCGGTCACCCGGAACCGCTGCATCACGGCGTAGGGCGACTGCGCCGCCCCGTCGACCGTGACGGTGTCCTGCACGATCAGCTGGTAGTCGCCGGCCGTCAGGGCGGGCGTGACGTTGTCGTAGAACGATGCCTCGCTCATCGGGTCACCGGCCGTCCTGCGCGGCGCGGGACGCGGAACCGGTCACGCCGGCGAGCCGCCAGCCGTCCGGCGCGGTCGCCCGCACGATCACGTCGGCCCCGTCGGCCTGGCCTTCGGGGACCGGGAAGCGCCAGGAGGCGCCGCCGGATCCCGCCGTGGCCGGCGCGCCGTCCAGCGACCGGAAGGCGCTCGCGGTCTCGGGCCGCACCATGACCAGCGGGGCCGGCGGGGCGGCGCGGTCGTCCCCGTCCTCGGGCGTGAGGCCGACGTCGACGGTCTCGCACCAGGACGGCAGCCAGGTCTCGATCCAGCCGCGGCGCACCCGGCCGCCGACGTCCCTCGTCCAGTTGCGCTCGACCATGTCCCGGCCGGTCGTCACGCCGAGCTCGCGGTAGACCCGCGGGCTCCGGCGGGACCGGCGGCGCGGCAGCCCGGCGGGCGACTGCGGCCGGACCACGGCCCCCGCGCCGAGGAGCACCTGGCCGGCGATCTGGCGCAGCGCGCTCCCGTCGCGCCAGCCCGCGGTCCGGTCCCCGGTGCCCGGTCCGGCCGCCCCTGGCTCGCCGTCGGCGAGGGCGGTGACCGCGACTCGCGTCGTTCCGGCCGGCAGGGAGAGCGTCACGCCGGCCGTCGCACGGGCCGGGCGGCTCGCCGCGCGGCGGGATCAGGGCCGGTACCGGCCGGTGGGCGGCATCAAGGGCGACGACCCACAAGGCGGCACCCGCCGCGCAGCGCGGTGCGGGCGCGTCCCCGGCCGCCAGGTCCCACACGACGGTAACGCCGGGCGGCAGCATCCGCTCCGCCACCGTCGCCAGCAGGCTCAACTCCGCACCGCCGGCCCACCGGTCGGCCACCAGCACCGAGGTACGCGCCGCCGCAGAAGCGCGGCCGAACCACGCGCGCACGGCGGGCCGCGCCGTCGCCGTCGCCGTGGCCGTCGCCGTCGGATCGGTGGCCGCGGCCGCACCATGAGCGGTCGCCGCGGCCGCTCGCCGTCGGCCTTGTCCCCGCCCGCCGCCGAAGCGCCCGCCTGGCCGCGGCCGCGCCGTGCCCGCTTGCCGGGCGGCCGTGGTCCCGGCCGTGGTCCCGGCCGCGCTGACGGCCGCGGCGGGCGGCCCGGTCGTGCCCGGCGGGCCGAGCATCGGCTGGCTGGTCAGGACGGCGTATATCTCGCCTGCGAGCAGTGGCAGCGCCCCGGCGGACAGCCCCGCCCGCAGCCCGGAGGTGTTCGCCACGCCGAGCACCGCCGCCCGCAACGCCGTCACCGTCGGGTCGTCGACGGTGGCGGCCACCACCGACCGGGTGTCACCGGCCGGGGCGGCACCAGGGCCGCCGATCGGTCCGGCCCCGAGCGGAAGGCCGTGGGCCGTCAGGGGTTCGGCGAGCAGGGTCGCGGTCTGCACCGTGACCTCGCCGTTCGGAGTCGCCTGGCCGCTGCCGGCCAGCCCGGTCATCCCGTTAACGGTCGCGGGACCGTCGAGCGGCGGCTGCACCTCGCTGCCGCGTACCCCCCAGAGAGCGGCGGGCAACTGGGCGGGGACGGCCGCCCAGCCCCAGCCGCTCACGTCGATCCCCGCCGGCACGGGCTGACCCGGCTGCCACGCGGTAGCCGCCGTCCACCCGGCCACGCACACCTCGTGTTGCACCGCCACCGCCGTGCCGCCTGCCAGCGGGTACACGCTGACCGGGAGCCCGGACGGCGGCGCGGCGCCGCCGCCGGCGATGACAAACGTGGATGCGGGGATCACCGAGTCGGTCGCCAGCCCGAGGGTGTCACCGCCGAAGAGCCAGATGGTCTCTCCGGCGGCGCCGCTCGCCGTCACGGTGGTGACGACCGACTGCAGCCCGTCCGCCGGGCGCGCCCGGCAGATGCTGCCGGGGTCAGGCAGCGACGTGGTCGCGAACGCGGGCCAGTTGGCGAGCGTGGCCGGCTGCGGGTTCGGGGTCGTGCTCTCGCCCTTCGGGATGTTGATCGGGATGTCGAAGGAGATCACCCACCAGTCCACGTGGCCGAGGCCGCGCAGCGGCGGCCCCCACAGGTGGACGGATATCCCGAGTTCCACCGTGAACGTGCCGCTGACGAAGGCGATCGTGGCGGTGTAGGAGACGCCGATCGAGATGCTGGTCTCGAAGTCGTACCAGAACGGCCGCCACGAGACGATGATGTCCACCTGGTCGATGAACCAGGCGCGCAGCCCGCCGGCGGCGAACGTCGCCGACAGCCGGCCGCCGCCCATGATGGCCGTCGGCGTGACCGCGAAATAGGCCTCGCCGCTGATCGCCAGCGTGTCGCCGATCTGCCAGGAGAACCCGAGCCGGGGCACGGTCGGATACCAGGCGGGCACCGTAAACAGCCCGTTGTAACCGCCGACGGTGAACACGAAGTCGCCCGCGTGCTGATTGCTGCCGAACCAGGAGTAGAAGGCGAGTCCGCCGGTGAGGTGGCAGGACTTATCGATCACGAAGGAGTTCGGGGTCAGCAGGGCCTCGATGGCGAGCACCCCGTCGTTCGGCCGCAGCACCGCCTCGAGCGCGACCTCCACGTACGCGTAGACGGGGCCGTCCGTGGACCCGTTGTCGGCGTCGCTCGGCAGCTGGAACGAGGCCAGCCCGAGCAGCGCGATCACCAGTTCGGTGCCGAACTCCACGGTGGCGAGCAGCACGCCGTTGATGAGCGCGAACGACTGGAACTGCACGCCGGCCGCCACCCAGTACTCGCCGCGCTCCGGGGGGACCCAGCCGCCGGAGTTCAGCGCCGCGAGCGCGTCGCTGGTGCCCTGCGCGCCGGGCGCGCCGACGCTCGACCCGGCCGCCTCGATCAGCGGGTAGGCGGCGAGCGTGCCGATCGTCGGCAGCCGCAGCGCCCGGTTCACCCCGAACCCGGCGGCGAGCCCGGTGACGAAGAAGGCGGGCGGGCCGCCGAAGGGGCCGTCCGCGACGCCGAAGACGAACAGCGACGGCGCCCCGTCGAGGACCGTGTACGACCCGGCCGCGTCGATCGCGGAACGAGCCGGCCCGGATGAGCAGCGAGCCGTCGTACTCGGGGTCGGCCCCCTGGCCGCGCACCAGCGAGCCGGCGATCTGCACCGGGTCGGCGGACACCGATACGGCCAGCCCGTCCAGGCTGACCGACGGCGGCGCGGACGCCATCGACGCGGGGTTGAACGCCACGGCGAACCCGGTCAGCTGAATGCTCACCACGTCCGTGTCGAGCGAGGCGTCAAGCGCGAGCCCGAGCGTGCCGCCGCCCGCGACCACGCCGACCCGGTCGACGGTCAGCGGGCCGAGTTCCTTCTGCACGTCGAACCAGGTGATCGCGGGCGTGCCCGCGGTGTCGGCCGGGGCGGCGCGCGCCCGGGCGGACGGAGTGGCTGACGCGCTGGCGTCCGGGGAAGAAAGCGAGAACGTCTGCGCCGACCCGTTGCCGTCCACGGTGGTCGTCAGCCCGAGCCCCGCGGGCACGCCGGTGACGGGCGGCGCGCTGGACGGCAGGTCGATGAGGTTCCCCGCGAACTGCGCGGACGCGTAGCTGACGGCGAGGTCGGTGATCCGCACCCCGGACAGCAGGGGGCCGAACAGCGGCGTGGCGGCCAGGTCCACCGGCGAGTTGAGGGTCAGCCCGATGGCGGCGCCCGGCTGCTCGCCGGCGGGGCCACGAACACCCACGTGGACGCGAGCGCGTTACCGTCGGCATCGGATACGACGATGTACGCGCCGAGGTTGCCCGACTCGAGGCTGAGCTGCGTCTCCGCATCGCTGAGGCTGAGGTCGGGCAGCCAGTCAAGGGCACCCTCGGTGCCCGCCGGGGCCGCGGACAGCAGTTGCCGCAGCGGGCTCGACAGGCCCGCGACGCCGGCCCCGATCGCCAGCTTGTCGAGGTCAAAGGTCAGGACGAGCGTCGCCTTGCCCGGCGCGGGCGCACCAGCCATGAGGGCAGCCGTTAAGAAGGCGCGGTCAGCGGCGACACCGTTCCCTCGCCAATGTCGACGGACACCTGGCTCAGGGTAAGGCCGCCGATCTGGAGACTGCTCGGGAGCGCGACCTTTATTTCCCACGCGCCGGCGGTGACCGGCGTTTTGGCATCGGGCCCCGCGTAGACGAACGAGGCGAGCGGCGTCGCGGTGGTGCTGCCCGAGGGAGTCTGGGTAAGCGAGAAACCGTACTGGCCGTTCGCGTCGGGCGCGTAAAACTCGACGTTGTAGGTAATGCCGTTATAGATAAACGTGAACTGCGTCCCGCCAGTGACCGAAGGAGTCGTGGTGGCGGTTGCCTGCGGTACGAGTGCGGATCCTGGTGCTTGTTCGGTCACGACTGATCACCGGGTTTCCCGAAACAGTGGCTGGAGTTGCTGGTGTTACCGGTCGGCATGTAAGGCACTGCCAACCGGTAAATAAGTTCGTGAGATCGCCCCGACTGGTGATAGCAGACCCTTTTTCGCGCCTTCCTGTCAAGCCCAATTTTCTAGATAACGTCTCTGTGTGACAATGGTTGCTTCTCCGGTCATTTTGTTGATTCAATTGATGAAAATTCAATTGAATACTAATTTCTTGACGTCGGCGTTAACGCGGTGTTGAGTCACAGTTGACCAAGAGGGGAAGTAACCGCAGCGTTGTGAGTGAGGTGCGCCATGCCGCGTTACCCAGGCGCTCAGTGGCACCCGGTGGGGAATGAGAGACCCGGCGGGATGACGGGCTACCAGCCCGGCCGGGACCGGCACGGTGGACATCTCGGTGACGACCGCGGCCAGCACCTCCGCCCAGGGCCCGGCCGACCAGTTCACGTACGCGTCAGCGGGCTAACGAGACGAGCCGGGCCACACCGGTCATCACGCCTCCGTTCGGGATAAAATATTCGAATATTCCGAACGGATTCGGCTTACTTCCCCCGGCACCATTCCCCAGTTGGGCCGGCCTGGCGTTCAGTGCGCCGCGGGTGGGCATAACCCCAGCCGTGACCCATGGGGGGTGGGGGATTTGACTGCAGAACAACGCAGGCTCGAGGAGGCCCGGGCGGGTGCGCCGTGGCGGGCCTGGGGGCCTTATCTCAGCGAACGGCAGTGGGGGACGGTCCGCGAGGACTACAGCGACAACGGGGACGCCTGGTCGTACTTCAGTCACGACCAGGCGCGGTCCCGGGCCTACCGGTGGGGCGAGGACGGCCTGGCCGGGATCAGCGACGACAAGCAGCGCCTGTGCCTGGCGCTCGCACTGTGGAACGAGCGGGACCCGATTCTTAAGGAGCGCCTGTTCGGCCTGACCAACTCCGAGGGCAACCACGGCGAGGACGTCAAGGAGTACTACTTCTACCTCGACAACCTGCCGACGCACAGCTACCAGCGCTGGCTGTACAAGTACCCGCAGGCCGAGTTCCCCTACAACGACCTGGTCGCGGAGAACGGGGCCAGGTCGCGGCACGAGCTGGAGTACGAGCTCGTGGACACCGGCATCTTCGACGAGGGCCACTACTTCGACGTCGAGGTGGAGCACGCGAAGGCCGGCCCGGAAGACATCATCTGCCGCATCACCGTGTACAACCGCTCGACGCGGGAGGCCGCACTGCACGTGCTGCCCACGCTGTGGTTCCGCAACACCTGGTCGTGGGGCGGCGACCAGCCGAAGCCGCTGCTCGTCGGGAACGGGTCCGCCTATCCCGTCGTGCGGGCCGAGCATGCCGACCTGGGCGTGTTCTACCTGCACGCCGAGCCGGCCGCGGACCTGCTGTTCTGCGAGAACGAGAGCGCGCCGGGCGCGTTCCCCAAGAACGGGATCGGCGACCACCTCATCCACGGCGCCGCCACGGTCAACCCCGAGAAGAAGGGAACCAAGGCGGCCGCGCACGTGAGGCTTCAGGTCCCCGGCGGCGGGCAGGCCTCGGTGCTGGTGCGGCTGACCCGGCAGAGCCCTGGTGAGCTGGCCGACCCGTTCGCGGGGCCGGCGAGCTGATCGCCGCGCGGGTGGCCGAGGCGGACGAGTTCTACGAGGCCATCACGCCGCCCGCGGTGAGCGCGGACGCGCGGTGGGTCATGCGCCAGGCGCTGGCCGGGATGCTGTGGTCCAAGCAGTGCTACTTCTTCGACGTCGATACCTGGCTGCGGGAGCGCCAGGCGCACCCGCTCCGGGCGCCGCTGCACCGCGGTACCCGCAACGAGTCGTGGTTCCACATGATCAACCACGACGTCATCTCGATGCCGGACAAGTGGGAGTACCCCTGGTACGCCGCGTGGGACCTCGCGTTTCACTGCGTGCCGCTGGCCATGGTCGACCCGGACTTCGCCAAGAGCCAGATCCAGCTGATGCTGTCGCAGGACTACCTGCACCCGACCGGCCAGATGCCCGCCTACGAGTGGAACTTCGGGGACGTCAACCCGCCCGTGCACGCGTTCGCCACGCTGTTCCTGCAGAACCTGCAGACCGGCCTGGGCGAGCAGGACGTGCCGTTCCTCAAGGAGTGCTTCTCCCGGCTGCTGCTGAACTTCACCTGGTGGGTGAACCGCAAGGACCCGTCGGGACACAACGTGTTCGAGGGCGGCTTCCTCGGCCTGGACAACATCGGCGTGTTCGACCGCAGCGCCGACCTGCCCACGGGCGGCCACCTGGAACAGGCCGACGGGACCGCCTGGATGGCGATGTTCAGCCAGAACATGCTCGAGCTCGCCCTGGCCCTGCTCGACCACGATCCCGGCTACGAGGAGTTCGTGCTCAGGTTCGTCGAGCGCTTCTTCTGGATCGCCGCGGCGACCGACCCGCTCGGCGACAACCCGGATGAGATGTGGGACGAGGAGGACGGGTTCTTCTACGACGTGCTGCGCCTTCCCGACGGCACCGGGACCCGGATCAAGGTCCGCTCCCTCGTCGGCCTGCTGCCGCTGTGCGCCACGACCGTGATCGAGCCGGACGTCGTCGAGCGCTACCCGGAGATCGCCGGCCGGGTCGCCGCGTTCTTCGAGCGCAACCGGGACCTGCTGGTCAACATCGCGGACCCGCTGGTCCCGGGCGTCGGCGGCCGCCGGATGCTCTCCCTGCTCAACGAGGACAAGCTGCGCCGCGTCCTGGCCCGGATGCTGGATGAAGAGCGCTTCCTCGGGCCGCACGGGATCCGCTCGATCTCCCGCTGGCACCTTGACCACCCGTACACCTTCTACACCGGCGACGTCGAGCACCAGGTGCGGTACGAGCCCGCCGAGTCCACCAGCGGGATGTTCGGCGGCAACTCGAACTGGCGCGGGCCGGTGTGGTTCCCGGTCAACCTGCTCGTGATCAAGGCCCTGATCTCCTACTACCGCTACTACGGCGACAACCTGCGGGTCGAGTGCCCGACTGGTTCCGGGGTCATGATGAACCTGCTCGAGGTGGCGCAGGAACTCTCCCGTCGCCTCGTCGGGACATTCCTCCGCGGACCGGACGGGCAACGGCCGGTCTATGGCGGCACGCGGCTGTTCCAGGAAGACCCGCACTGGCGGGACCTCATCCTGTTCTACGAGTACTTCCACGGCGACAACGGCGCCGGGCTCGGCGCCTCGCACCAGACCGGGTGGACCGGGGTGGTGGCCACGCTCATCCAGAGCCTGGGCCGCCTCGACGCCGAGAGCGTCCTCCACGACCGGCAATGGCCGCTGGCCCGCCCGTACCGGCGCGAGCCCCAACCGGAACCCTGACCTGCCCGCCGGGCGGGGATCGGCGCCACTCCGATTCCCGCCCCCTCCTCGGCCAGGACGCGATCGCGGCGATGATGACGACGAACGGCCTCCCGCTGCTTGACCGATTCGGCTCCTAAGGCGACCCGGACAACTGCCGGGTGATGTTGGCGAACCGTCTAGGAACTGACCGCCTCATAAGCCACATGCCGCGCGGTCCACGGGGTAGCTTTTCGGCATGGTGACGGGCACAGGCGACGAACCGCGCGGTGCGCCTGGCGTCGCTGTCAACCCGGCGGAAGCCGTGCCAGGACGCGGTTCCCCCGGTCGGCAGGCGCGCTGGCACTGAGCGGGTGCGCCGACCCGCCGACCTGCTGCTCGCGATCTTCGCGTTCGTAGTCGTCGCCGTCGTGCTCGGCACCATCAAGGCGCTGCCCCTCGGCAGCACGGAGGCGGCCGATGACGTCTCCAGCTGGCTGCTGCACATCCCCCGCTGGCTGGCGTACGCGGCGGCCGTGGTCGCCGGAGTGGCCAGCTTTGTCCTCGCGGTCGTGGCACTAGTCGTCCTGGTGCGCAACCAGTGGCGGGACGCGCTCAACGCGGTCGTCGCCGGTCTGGTCGGCGCCTCGGCGGCGGTCATCGCGACGGTCATCTGGCGGATCGAAAACGCGACGGTGGAACGCGCGGTGCTGCACGGCAGCAATCCGTCGATCTTCATCGTGGACACCGCGTTCGTCGCTTTCGTGGTGGGAACCGACCTGTCCCGGCTTTCGCACTGGCAGCGCTGGTGGCCCCGCGCGGGTGCGGCGCTGCTGCTCAGCGGGCTGGCCGTCGGCACGCTGACGCCCTTCGCGGTGGTGATCGTGGCGTCCGGCGGCCTCCTGGCCGGCTGGGTGGTGCGCTGGCTGCTGGGCGCGGCCTCGGTCCTGCCCGGCATTGCCGAGCTCACCGGCTGGCTGACCAGCCAGCGGCGTCCAGGCCTCGGACCTGTCGGAAACCGGGCCAAGCCGCGCGCGGCTGGAGGGGAAGCTGGCCGACGGCACCCGGATCCGCGTTCACCTGTCCGGCCGCGACACCCGCGGATCGGGCCTGGCCCGTCGGCTGTGGGCGCTGGCCCGCCTCCGGTCGGCCGTCGCGGGGCACATCGCGCTCAGTTCCCGCGCCCAGGTCCAGCAGCTCGCCCTGGCCTGCTGCCTGGCGCAGCAGGCCGGCGTGCCACAGTCCCGCGGTCCGGCTGCTCGGCGAGATGCCCGGTGAGACCCTGGTGCTCGTCACGACCATCCCGGACAGCGGGCCAGGAAACCGGGGCCACGCCGCTCGCCGACGCGACGGCGCTCTTCGCGGCGCTGCGCCGCCTGCACGACGTTGGCGTCGCGCACCATGACGTGCGGGCGGGCAACGTGTTCATGTCCGGGGACCGCGCGGGATTCTGCTCGCTTGACGCGGCCGAGCCCGGCTGCCAGCGAACTCGCCCGCCGCCTCGACCTGGTGCAGGCCCTGGCGACGCTGGCGGCGACCGGCGGCCCGGCCGACGCCGTGGCGGCGCTGCGGGCCGGCTACGGGCCGGTGGACCAGGTCGCCGTCGCGGCCGTGGTGCAGCCGGTCGCCCTCGCGCCGTGGGGCTGGCGGGCCGCGCGGGCCGCCAGCCGCCTCGCTGAATGAGATCAGGCATCAGCTGCTCGGCGACAACGACAAGGCGCGGTGCCCGCCCTCCAGCTGGAACGCTTCCGCTGGCGTACCGTGGTCACCGCGGTCGCCCTCACCGTCGCCGCGCTACCTGCTCGATCGGCGAGATCTCCGGCGTCGACGTCCTCGGCACGCTGAGCCAGGCCAACCCGGGCTGGCTCGCCGTCGCGGTGCTCGCATCCGCGGTGACCTACCTCGGGGCGGCCATCGGCATCGCGGCGTTCGTCCCCAAGCGCCTGTCCATCTGGCGCGGCTTCTTCGTCCAGCTGGCCACCGCGTTCGTCGGCGTGGCCATGCCGCCGACCGTGGGCCATGTGGCCGTCAACGCCCGCTACCTGCACAAGCAGAAGGTGGACGAGGGGACGATCGCCGCCTCGGTCACGGTGTCACAGCTGGTGAACGTCGTCACCACGGTGCTGCTGCTGATCGTGCTCGGCGTGCTCACCGGCTCGGGACTGAGCAAGTTCAAGATCGCGCCTGGCGCCGACGTGCTGATCGGCCTGGCGGTCATCGCCGTCGCCATCATCGTCGTGCTGGCGGTGCCGCCGACCCGCAAGAGGGTGACCGGCGCCGTCTGGCCGCGCCTGCGCCAGATCTGGCCGCGGCTGCTTGACGCGGTCTCCCAACCCCTCCGGCTGGCCATCGCCGCCGGCGCGAACCTGCTGCTGTCCGCCGCCTACTCCCTGGCGCTCATCGCGGCCCTGTGGTCGGTGGGCGCCCACCCGGCCATCCTGGCCGCCGCGGTCGTCTTCCTGGCCGGCAACACGGTGGGATCGGCGACGCCGACGCCCGGCGGACTCGGCGGAGTCGAGGCCGTGCTGGCCGCCGGGCCTGACGGCCATCGGCATCCCGGCGCACCAGGCGATACCGGCGGTGCTCCTCTTCCGCATGGCAACGTTCTGGCTGCCCATCCCGATCGGCTGGATCAGCTTCCACGTCCTTCAGCGGCGCGGTGTCCTGTAGCCGCCGGTTGACGACGCAGCCCTGACCGGGGGCCGCAGACCGTCCATCAGGAGGTTAAGGAGACGGCCGGCCTGTGCGTGGTTTTCGGATCGGCCGGCCACGGTGAGGATGCCGAGCAGGCTCGCGGCGATGTCCTCGGCGCTCACGTCGGCGCGGAGGTCGCCGGCGGCGCGGCCGGCGTCGAGGATCGTGGTGATGGCGTCGAGCAGCTCGGCGCGCGTCTGGGCATGGGCGATCTGGCCGGACTCGATCATGGCCAGCAGAGTCTCCGTCATGCCGTGCTTGGTGGCCAGCCAGTCGGCGAACAGGTCCATCCACCGGCGCATCGCCTGGCCGGGGGGCAGCTGCTCCAGCAGCTGGCGGGCCCCGGCGGTCAGCCGCTGCACCTGGTCTTGGTAGACGGCATCGACGAGCGACTCGCGGGTCGGGAAGTGGCGGTAGAGCGTGGCGATGCCGACTCCGGCCTCGCGGGCGATGGCACGCATCGACGGCTCGGTCTCGGCGGAAGCGAAAGCGCGGGTGGCCGCCCATAGCAGCATGTCGCGGTTGCGGGCCGCATCCGCGCGCGGGGCGCGGACATCGGCACGGACATCGGCACGGGCATCGGCACGGGCATCAGCGTCGGCGTTGGCATCGATCAAAACGGATCACGCTCCACTTATGCTACTGTGGTCCTTGTAAGTGGAGCATAGTCCGTTTAGCCGATCGCGCCCTGAACGCCGCCCCATGGAGACAGTGATGACCGAAAAAAGCACGATTCGCACCGTGCGCTTCCACGAGTACGGCGAGCCGGCCGACGTCCTGCACCTGGAAACGGCGCCCGTGCCGGCGCCCGGCCCCGGCCGCGTCCGCATCCTGGTGCACGCCTGCGGACTGAACCCGGCCGACTGGGCGCTGTGCCGCGGCCTGTTCGCCGGGGACCTGCCCCGGGGCATCGGAATCGACGTGTCCGGCACGGTCGACGCCGTCGGTGACGGCGTCACCGGCGTCGCCGTCGGCGACCTCGTCTTCGGAACCGCCGACTGGCGCGGCGCCCCGGCCGCCGGCGCGGGGGACCGGGCCATCATGGACCACTGGACGCCGGTGCCGGCGGGACTCGATCCCACGCAGGCGGCCGCGCTGCCGATGGCGCTGGAGACCGCCTACCGCCACCTCGCGCAGCTCCGGCTGTCCGCGGAGCACACGATCCTGATCCACGGCGCCGGAAGCACGATCGGGTTCGCCGCCGTGCAGATCGCGCTCCTCCGCGGCGCCCGGGTGATCGCGACCGCGGGGCCGACCTACGCCCAGCGGCTGCGCGACCTCGGCGCCGCGGTGACCGCGTACGGCGACGGCATGGTGGAGCGCGTCGACGCCCTCAGCGGGGGCCCGGTCGACCTGGTCCTCGATACGTCACCAGTCGGCGGCGCGCTGCCCGACCTCGTCCGGATCGCCGGCGGCGACCCGAAGCACGTCCTCACGATCGGCGACTTCGCGGCCGCCGCGGAGCTCGGCGTCCGCGACAGCTTCCACGAGGAGCACATGGAGCCCTACGACCGCCCCGCCGTGTTCGCCGAGTTCGCGCAGCTCGCCGCCGACGGCAAGTTCACGGTGCCGATTGCCGCGACCTTCCCGCTCGAAGAATGGCGCGCCGCCATGGAAATCAGCCTCGGCGGGCAGGCCCGCGGCAAGCTCCTGCTGCTGCCCTAGTTCTAGGATTCCTGGTCGGACTCGTGGGCCAGGCGGTACGCGACGGCGCGGGCCCAGGGGATGGCCAGCAGCACGACGAGCGCGAGGCAGAGGATCAGCGGTGCGGGCCGCGCCGCGGCGACGCCGAGACACGCGGCGGCGACGACACCGCAGGTGCGGGCGAGCGGCCGGTACAGGTCGCGGTCGCGGTCCCACTCTTGCAGGCTCGCGGCCAGGAACATCGTCCCGCCGAGGACGACGGCGGCGCCCGCGCACAGGACCCACGCCGTGGCGGCCGGGGTGCGGCTGTCGTGGGCGTGGGTGATGAGGCTGACCATGGCGCCTCCCATCGCCGCCACCGCGGCGGCGAGTGGCAGGTGACCGAACATCCACTGCAGGTCGGCCGCGCGGGTCGGCCGGGGCTCGCGCTGCCCGGCCAGGTCGAAGTAGGTCCACCAGGCCCCGAAGCCGACCACGACGGCAGCTAGCCCGACGCTGAGCGTCAGCACGCTGACCGGCTCGGCGGACAAGCCAGCGACCACGCCGGTGACGGTCTCGCCGAGCACGATGATGGTAAACGACCCGAATCTCTCGGTCAGCGAGTCGGTAACCGTCAGCACGACCGCGTGCGCCGGGAGGGACATGAGGAAGGCGGCTGCGAACCCCGTTAGGTAGGCGGCGTCGATCAGGCCCCAGGCCAGTACCCGGGCGCCAGCCGGCAGCAGCGCGGTGACGGCCAGCAAGACGGCGCAGGCGGTCGTCCCGGCGACAAAGAGCCGGCTTGAGAACCGGTACTCGGGCCGGTCGCCGCGCGATGCGAGCAGCCACAGCAGGGCCAGCACCGCGAACAGCACCGCCGTGGCGACGGCGAACGCCGCGCCGCGCCCGCCGCCCGCCCCGGGGATGAACGCGCCCATCGCGACCAGGACCACGATCTGCAGCAGGAACGTGCTGCGCCCGCGGGCGTCCTCGCGGCCGTGCAGCTCATGGTGCAGGCTGCCGTTAAGCCAGGCGATCCACACCAGCGCGAACACCGCGGCGAACTCGCCGAGCCCGCGCCAGGTCAGGTGTCCGGCCAGGTGGTGAGCCGCCTGGGCGACCAGCACGACCACGGCGAGATCGTAGAACAGCTCGAGCGGGCCGACCACGCGCTCACGCGGCTGCTCCCCGTGGCGGCGCGGCGGCTGCCACAGGTGGCGGCGCAGCCGGGCCCACGACTCCCGGCCAGTGGTCAGGGCACGGACGGCCGGGTCTCCGTCCAGTTGACCATCAGTCGGCGCTCGGCGAACAGCCACTGGCCGTCCTGCTTGGCGAACTGGTCGAGGTAGCGGATGGACGCGATCATCATGGTGCGCTGCCCGCCCTCGCCCACTGAGAGGTGATGGGCCAGGCAGTAGCTCTCGCCGGTCGCCTGGTCCCCGTCGAGGACGACCGTGCTCTGCCCGTTGAAGTGCATGGTGACAGCGTAGGTGTTGAGGTTGTCGAACACCGGAGCCAGTGACTCGCGCCCGTGCAGTTCCTGTGTTGGTTCTGGCGAGCCGTAGTCCATGAACACCAGGAAGCGGGTGTCCTCGGTGAACAGCGCCATCTGGCCGTTGGCGTCGCGCCGGTCAGCGCAGTGGGCGTACGCGTCGACCAGTTCGCGGATGGCCAGCCGGTCGGCGGCTTCCTCAGGTGAGATCCTCGTGCGCGATGGCATGGCAGGCCTCCATAGAAAACTATTTGACACGTGTATAATTTCAGGCGTAGTGACATAGTGCAACCATGGGCGCCGACCCCCGCATAACCCGAACGACCCACGCCTTCGAGCGAGCGATCGTGGAACTTGCCGCGCAGCGCCCGGTCTCCCAGATCACCGTCGCTGAACTGGCCGATCGCGCCGGGGTGACCCGCGCGACTTTCTACAACCGCTACACCACCCCGCTGGACCTGCTCATCCAGGTCCTTTACGCCGACCTGGAACGTGCCCACGGCCTTGAGCAGGCGCGCCGGGCCGAGGGCGGATACTCCGCCGCGCAGATGCTGCGCCTGGCCACCGGCGACGTCGTAGACCACGTCGAGCGGTTCAAGGACGTGTACAGGCACGCTTTGCGCGACCCGGCGGACCGCGGCATGTACCTGGCGCTGGTACGCCATTTCACCGACTACGGCCTGGCCTTCATGGCCAGGAGCACTCACCCCGACGTGGCCGCGGCCAACCAGCAGATCATGGCCGCGTTCGTCGCCCACGGATTCGCCGGGGCCATCGAGGCGTGGCTCGGTGACGACACGGCGACTAAGGCAGACCTGATCGACGCCGCCGTGGCCTGCGCCCCGCCTTGGTGGAGCTAACGCGCGCCCGTGCTCATGACACTTCCAGCAGTGTCTTGCCGATCGTGGCCCGGGACTCGATCGCCCGGTGCGCGGCGGCGGCGGCCTCCAGCGGGAACCGCTGCCCGATCACCGCCCGGAGGCGCCCGGCCGCCGCCAGGCCGAGCGCGGCCCGCGTCAGCGCGGTCGACTCATCCGGTGTGACCGGGACCCCGCGCGCGATCGTCACCTGCCTGGCCCTGGCCTCGTCCTCGCTGACCTCGGTGAACTCGCCACTGGCAAGCCCGTAGCTCAGCATCCGGCCGCCCGGCTCGAGCAGCCAGAACGCCGCGCGCCCGATCTGCCCGCCGACCCCGTCGAAGACCACGTCGGCGCCGCCCGCCGCCGCCCTGAGCGCGACGGGCCAGTCCGGCTGCCGGTAGTCAGCCGTGACCTCGGCGCCAAGCTCACGGGCAAGCCGCAGCTTGCCGGGGCCGCCCGCGGCGGCCAGCACCCGGGCGCCGGCGGCCTGCGCGAGCTGGACCAGCAGGCTGCCCACGCCACCCGCGGCGGCCAGCACCAGGACCCGTTCCCCCGGCGCGATGCGAGCCGCCCGGGCCAGGGCCATCGCCGTCCGCCCGTCGGCCAGCAGCGCGACCGCCTCATCGAGCGCCAGGCCCTCAGGCACCTCGACCAGGCCGCCGGCCTGCACGGCCGCCCGCTCGGCGTAACCGCCGCGGCCCCCGGTACCCGACACCACCCGGCGCCCGGTGAGCGCCGCGTCCGCGCCGTTGCCGGTGGCGGCGACCACGCCGCCGACGCCGTTGCCGGGGATCATCGGGAGCGCGCCTGGCGGCAGCGGGAACGGCGACCGCCCGGCCCGTACCTGGGTCTCCACGAACGTGATGTTCGCGAACGCCACCGCCACCACGACCTGCCCGGCGCCGGGCACCGGATCGGGGGCCTCGCCGGGAACGAGCGCCTCCGGCGGCCCGAACTCCTTCAGCCACACTGCCCGCATACAGCACCTCATTAGCCGGAGTGATTCGCTCCGTTAAAGCTATAACGGAGCGAATCGCTCCGCAAGCGGTACCATCGGACCCATCGGACCCAGCGCCAAGGCCAAGATCAAAAACAAGCCGATCCCGAACGGCCGCGGCCTACTCAGTCCGCCACCATGACTCCCCAGGGAGGGGCAGCGCCCCCATGGACCGCGCCGTGAGGAAGGGACGCCAGGCCGAGGCGGCCCGCAACGACCAGAGGGTGCTCGAAGCGGCCCGTGAGATCTTCGCCACCCAAGGGTGGGAGGCTCCCGTCTCCGCCATCGCCGAACGGGCTGGTGTCGGGATGGGCAGCCTCTACCGTCGCTACGGCAGCAAGACCGAACTGCTCCAGTACCTGTGCGTGCTGTCCCTGCGCCAGGTCATCGACGCCGCCGAGGCCGCCCTGGCCGCCGCCGATCCGTGGGACGGACTGCTCGGCTACGTGCGCGCCTGCGTCGGCTTCGGCGCCGGGGCGTTCGCGCCACTGGCTGGCACCATCGAAGTCACCGGCGAGATGCTCGCCACGGCCAAGCGCAGCGACCTGCTCCTCCGGAGCGTCCTGGCCCGCGCGCAGGCCTCGGGCCAGGCCCGTCCCGACGTCACCGGCGACGACGTCTGGGGAATCATCGAGCAGTTCAGCCGCCCAAGCGCCAACCCCAGGACGTCCGACGAGTCCGGCACCCGCCAGCGAATCCTCGCCATCACCCTCGACGGGCTGCGCCCGCAGAGCGACACCTGCCTGCGCGGGACGCTCCCGAGCCCGCATGCCACCGCGCGCAAGTGGATGGACCCCCGTGACCAGCCGGCGCAAGCGCCGGATGATCGCGGTGAACCGTCCGCATTGGAGATATAGGCCTCCGCGACGGTACGCCGGCTTATCGCCATAACGGGAATCACGGACATTTCCCCGTCCACGGTTCCGGCCGGAGGCGGGCCAGGCGTCAACCGGGAAGGATTCAGGCTGATCGCCGGCGCCCGGCATACCCGTGCTTGACGGCCTTGTAGGTAACAGGGGAACTCCCAGCGTGCCATTCTTATGTCAGCGGCCTGCTGAACACTAAATAATTTCTAAGCGCCACTGCATAGCCGATAATATCGAACTATTCTTCGGTTCAATTTCATATTCCGGGACTCGGGATCAGGGTAACCAGAATGAAAAGTCCTCCTCATTCGAGGGATGCGACTGCGCAGTACTACCGGTCATATTGATAGGGCGTTGGGTCTCCTGGACGGAACCGGTGTACCGGGAAACAAGGGGAGACGGCCGTCTGCCCGCCCGACCCGGCGTGGCAATTGGTACCGCGGTACGGAAGGTTCTGCGTGGTAATCGGGACAGTACGTCATGCGAACGGTCACGATGGCCCTGCGCCAATGCGGGGACGTGACACTGAGCAGGGCTTGGTCCGCCACATGCTGGAGCGGGCCAGGCGGGGAAAGGGCGGCGTCCTGCTGGTCGAGGGCGAGCCCGGGGCGGGGAAAACATCGCTGCTGGCGGCGGCGGGAGAGGCGGCCGCCGCCGACGGTCTGGTCGTCGCCGCGTCCGCGGCCAACGAAGTGGCCAGCTTCTCGCGGCTAGCCATGCTATCCGCGGCCTTGCCGGCCGGCCCGGCGCTCCCGCGCCCGCGCGCGAGCCCGGTGGCCGGGGCGCCGGTCCGCAGCCTGCAAGGCCAGCTGGAGGAACTGGCCTCGGCCGGCCCTGCCCTCGTCACCCTCGACGACGTCCACTGGGCCGACCCCGCGACCTTGCACGCGCTCCGGTCGCTGCCCGGCTTGCTGGCCGCGTACCCGTTGGCCTGGATACTCGCCCGGGGCACGCATGGCGGCGATCCCGATGCGGTGACGCTGTTCGATGTCCTGGAGCACACGGGCGGTACCAGGACCCAGCTGGCGCCGCTGACCGGGGAGGCACAGACGGCCGTGATGCGCGACCTGCTCGGCGGCACGCCCGACGAGGACCTCGCCGACAGCGCGGCGTGCGCGGCCGGGAACCCGCTCATGCTGACCGAGTTCCTTCGCGGGCTGGTCGACGAGGGCGCCGTCAGCATCGCCGCGGGCCGGGCCCGGCTGCTCTCGCGAAAGGTACCTGAACGATTCCGCGCCGTGGTCGGGAACCGCCTGGCGACTCTCGCGGGCCGGACGAAATACCTCCTGGAGGCCGGCTCGGTGCTCGGGCGGTCCTTCCGCCTCGAGGACGCGGCCGAGCTGCTCGACCTGCTGCCCGGATCGCTGCTGGCGGAGGTCGACGAGGCCCTGGAGGCCAGGATCATCGTGGCCGACCCGGAGTCCATCGCCTTCCGGCACGAACTGGTCTGGCAGGCCGTCGCGGACTCAATGCCGCTGCCGGTCGCCCGGGCGCTGCACCGTCAGGCCGGCCAGATGCTGCTCGCCCACGGCGAGGACACGGTGGCCGCCGCGCGTCACCTGCTGGCCGGGGCCTACCAGGGGGACGCGGTCGCGCTCGCGGGCCTTGACCGCGCGGTGGCCGACGCGGCGCAGTCCTCGCCGCGGGCGGCCGCCGAACTCGCCACCCGCGTGCTGGACCTCACCGGCCCCGCCGATCCGGGACGGTACGCCAGGACCGTGGCCGCGGTCCGGGCGCTCACCGCCGCCGGGCGGTGGGAGGACGCCGAGTCGGCGGCGCTGCCCGCCCTGCTGCAGTCGGCACCCGACCCGGGCGGCCCCGAGTTGCGGTCGGCGCTCGCGTCGCTGCACGCGGTGCACGACCGCGGGGCCGAGGCGCTGATCGAGGCCGAGAGCATCCTGGCCGACCCCGCGCTGGCGGCGGAGGTCCGCGAAGACGCCAAGACCGCGCTGATGCAGGCCCTGACCGGGCGCCGCGATGTCCGGCAAGCAGCGCAGGTGGCGCGGGGGATCCTGGCCGAGCCCCGCGCGCAGCCCGCCAGGGCCGCGGTTCCGGCGCTGCTCACGCTGGCGGTGGCCGGGTGGGACGCGGCCCGCGTGGGCGACGCGCTCGACTTGGCCGCCGAGGCGGTGCGCACGCAGGTCAGCGAGCCGCGAGCGCCGCGGTTCCACCCCGGCCTGTTCCTCGCCGCCCGGCTCACCGACATCCACCGGTTCTCGGACGCCGCGGCCATCCTGGACTCGACCAGCCCGGCGGACACGCCGCCGGTGCTCTCCTGGACGCCGGCGTCCGCGGACCTCCTGCGCGCGCGGGCGGCGCTGGCGCGGGGCAGGCTCAGCGATGCGGCGGCCAAGGCCGAGCTGGCCCTGGGGCACGCCAGCGAGACGGGCACGCTGCTGCACGACCAGCTCGCGCGATCCATCCTGGCGGCCGTCGCGCTGCGCCGCGGTGACCTGTCGACGGCCGATGGCTTTATCAGGCATCCGCCGGTACCTCCACCGCACTTCCTGTCCGGCTTCGAGGCGACCAGGAGCCTCCTGGTCGCCGCGCAGATCGAGGAGGCGCAGAACGGCCCGGACGCCGCCCTCGACCGGCTTGGCGGCCTGTACGGGGAGCTGCTTGAGCACCGGTATCCGCTCGTCAGCGATCCGGTTTGCGCGCCCTGGCTGGTTCGCGTCGCCCTTGCCGCCGGCGACCGGGAGCGGGCCGCGACGGTCGCGGGGGAGATGGCCGAGATCAGCCGCGCGAACCCGGGCATGCTGCTGTTCCGGGCGTGCGCGGATCACGCCGCCGGGGTCCTCGGCGGTGACCATGCGCGCCTCGAGCGCGCCGTCACCCTGCACGACGACCCGTGGGCGCGCGCGTCCGCCGCCGAGGACCTGGGCGCGCTGGCCGTGAACGTGCCCCACAAGGACCCGCACAAGGACCTCCAGAAAGACGCCGTGCGGTGGCTGGACACGGCGCTTGACGCCTACGTGCTCAGCGGGGCCGAGCGCGACGCGGCCCGCATCCGGCACAAGCTCCGTGGGCTGGGCGTCCGGCGCAGGCACTGGCGCGCCAGGAAGCGGCCGGACACGGGCTGGGAGAGCCTGACCGAGACCGAGCACAGCGTCGCGGCCCTCGTCGCCACCGGGCTGACGAACCAGCAGGTCGCCGACCAGATGTTCATCAGCACGCACACGGTCGCGTTTCACCTGCGCCAGGTCTTCCGCAAGCTGAACATCAGGTCCCGGGTCGAGCTGGCGCGCGCCGCCCTGGAACGGTCGGGACAGCCCGGCGGCCGGTGGCGGGGTTAGAGGCGCGGGGCTAGAGCGCGGCGCGAGCGCCGGGTTACAGCAGCTTCGTGACCGCGATGCCGCGCCGCCAGCGGCGGCGCCGCAGCAGGCGCTCGCTCTCCACCAGGCCACCCCACACGCCGTGGGCGCCGAACCCGGGATGATGACGGAACGAAAGCTCGAGGCACTGCGCCCGCACCGGGCAGGAACCGCACACCGCGATCGCGGCCGCCGCCTCTTGAACGGGCCTTCGCCGGATCGCTGGCAATGGGAAACCACTGATCAGGATCGACGGGACCACGCGCGCACTCAGCGTGCCCGTACACGAGCGCGGCCAGCTTGCCGTCGCTCATCTCTTCCGGGCGGCCCGCCGCCGAGCGAAGCGGGGCGGCCAACGGCACCTGCTGCATTCCCATTTCCTCCGCTCGAGCGGGCCGCCTGCGATGGCCCCGGGCCCCTCCCGCGGTCCCGGGAGGGGCCCGGTCGTGCCCAGCATTCCGCGGTTGGCGGGGCGCGCGCATCCCTCGTGTGGGTAGGTCTGCAACCGGATCCGGTTACTATCCGCGAGCGCGCGCCTGGCCGCGCTCGCGGCCCGGCTCCTCCGCCGACCGGTGCGCGGCCACCAGGCGGGCCAGTTCCACCCGCGAGCCGATGCCGAGCTTGCGGAAGACCTGCTTCAGGTGGAACGCGACGGTGTGCGTGCTGATGTACATCCGGTCGGCGACCTGGTGGTTGGTCAGCCCCTCGGCGACAGAGTGGCGGTCACCTGCTCGGTTTCCGTCAGGCTGGCCCAGCCCGCGGCGGGGCGGCTGGCGGGCGCCCGGTGCTGTCGCCGCACGCCGAGCTTGCGCAGCCGGCGCCGGATCCGCGCGAGGTCGCGCTCCGCGCTGGCATGCCCGTAGCCGCCGAGAGCGTCGTCGAGGTACGGGACGGCGTCGTCGGGATTGTTCATCGCGATCAGCACGGTTCCGAGGTCCTCGGCCGCCGACGCGCGGGCCCACGGGTCGGGGTGACTCGCCGCCGCGAGCGCGAGCAGCTCCGGGTCCTGCCCGACGATGCCGCCGCAGTGCGCGGCCGCCACCGACATGATGTCAAACCCGGGGTTGTCGCGGGCGAGCTCGTCCGCGACCCGGGCCACCCCGGTCGCCAGCTCGTCCCGGCCGGCGGCGAGGGCGGTCCGCGCCAGCCAGGCCGACGCGGTGGGCTCGCCGATGAGGATATGCCGGTGCAGCGGAAGGTCGGCGTATATCCGGTCAAGCACCTGGAGCGCGGTCTCCGCGCCCACGCTGGCCTCGACGAATTGCGCCCGGGCAAGCAGGCCCTCGGTCCGCGCGTGCCCGGTGACGTAGTGGGTGACCTGCGGACGGCTCCTGATGTGCGATCCCGCGGTATGGAGGTCGCCCTTGCGCAGCGCGATCACGGCGAGCAGCGAATGGGCCAGCGAGCCGTACGGGGGCACGCCGAACGCGTTGGCGATGGTGAGCGCGCTCTGCGCCGCGCTGAGCGCGTCGTTCATCCGGCCCCGCGCGAGTTCGACCCGGGCCCGGAGGACCGCCGGGACCGATTCGAGCGCGCAGGGCCGGAATTCCCGCATGCCGTCGCAGGCGGCGAGGATTACCTCCTCGGCCTCGTCAAGCCGCCGGACGTCGATGAGCATCGCGGCGAGCGCGAGCAAGGGCTGGAAGTCCCGGATGTCGGGAGTGATGCCGCGGGCCCGGCGAACGGCCTCGCTGATCAGCCGCAGCCCCCGCTCGAGGCGGCCCTCGTCCCAGTCGATCGCGGCGACGACCTGCAGCGCCGCGGCCTGGGCGGGGTCGCCGAGCTCACGGGACGCCGTCCTGATGTCCTCGGCCAGCGAGAATGCCCGGGCATTCGCGCCAAGTCCGCTCAGCGCGTGCAGCTGGGTAATCAAGACCCCGGCCCGCATCTCGGGCGTCAGGTGCGGTTGCCGCAGGACGGTTTCTGTTTCCGTCGAGCGCGTCTTCCGCGCTGCCCTGCACGACCAGGATGGAGGACAGGACCACGCGGAGCCGCGTTTCCGCCTCCGGCGGCTGCGGCCAGGCGAGCGCCGTGCGGACGAGGGCGGTGGCATCGTCCAGCCGGGCCGCCGCGGTCAGGGCGTCGGCCGCGCGCACGGTGCCGGAGAACCGGCCGGCATCCGTGGCCGGGGTCAGCTCGAGCACCCGGAGGAGCAGGTCGGCGGCATCCTGCGGATGCGACCGGGCGAGCTGCGTGGCGGCGGCCTGGAGGCTCGCCATGACCGCCGGGTCCGGGTGGCGGGCGCCCTTGAGCAGGTGAGCCGCCGCGTTCTTCGCCGACCCGCGGGCCACGAAGACCTCGCCGGCCTGCCGGTGCAGCAGCTGCCTGGTCGGCGCGGGCATGGCCGCCGCGACCGCCCGCCGCATCAGGTCGTGCCGGAAGATGAAAGAGTCGGTGCCTGACCGCAGGATGCCGGCGGCCATGGCCTCGTTGACCAAGGGGATCATGGCGACCGGGGTCTCGCCGAGCACCTGGGCCACGTCATCCAGCCGGAATTCGCGGCCGAGGACGGCGGCGGTCTCGAGCATGCGGCCGGTGCCCTCGCTGAGCCGGGCAAGCCAGCGGCCGGTCGCGTCCAGCAGCCGCCGTGGCAGTTGCGCGGCGACCAGGACCGCCGTTCCGCTTTCTACCTGGACCGCGTGCTCCTCCTTGAGGCCGAGGATCAGCTCGCTGAGCAAGAAGGGGTTCCCGGCCGCCCCGGCGGCAAGCTCGCGCAGGCCAGGATCGGGCGCGGCACCGAGGATGTCGCCGATCGCGCCCGCGATGGCCTTGCCGTCGAGCGGGCCAAGCGCCACCCGCGCCGCGCCGTCCCGCGCGAGGAGGTCGAACAGCACGCTGGCGTGGTCGCGTTGCAGCACGGTGCTCCGGGCGAGGCTCCAGGCCAGCCGGTGTGACGCCAGCTGCCGGGTCAGGTGCCGGAGCGCGTACAGCGTGGCCGGGTCCGCGTAGTGCAGGTCGTCCAGGCTCACCAGCAGCGGCGACGCCGCGGCCCGGCGCTCGAGCAGCTCCCGGATCCGGCTGACCACCGGCGCCCAGGACTCCGGGGCGCTGAGCCCGGACGTGTCACTCGGGAGCCCGCTGGCCGCGTCCTGCAAGGCCGTGAGCAGGGGGGCGAAGGGCGTACGGCGCGCGATTTCGTCGGCCTCCGCCCTGGCCAGGGCGAAATCCCGCTTGGCCGCCGCATTGAATATCTCGTCGAGAAGGCCCGTTTTGCCTACGCCAGGATCGCCTTCGACCAGCAGTACCCGGCCCCGTCCGCGTTCCGCATCGCCAAGGATCTCGCTCGCGATCCGCAGTTCATCATCCCGACCTCGCATTATGCTAACCCCCGAAAACGCTGGCGCCCCGGTCACCTCGTGCACGTGCATTTGCACACCCTGTGGGGCTGCAATTGCAGGAAGCCTGTCGTTATTGCGCTGTAATAAGCATTCTCAACTGAATCTCCTGCAACGGGGACATTAATCCCCAAAGATGCGACGAGAGTGACCCGTGTTAACAAGCGAGATCGGGCTTTCGCCATCGCGCGCTCATCCGAGTGCTATCGAGCGCTCATCCCGGCGTCGTCCAGACCGGCCCGTCGCGCGCCCTTCTGGGCTAGAACTACCAGACCAGGTAGTATTCACGACCTTCGCTGATTCGTAGACTCTTGCCTTGTCCGACGCACTAGAGATCACGTTGGGGGAGGCGGGAACGAATGTCACAGCTGAGCATTCTGGGACACGACGGTAATCGTCCCGTTCCCGCTCAATCGTGTCTCCGTCGGGCGGCAATAAACTGTGTGCCCCAGGCGGCGTCGCGTCGCGCGAAGGGGGGCGCCTGGGGCACACAATCGCGTCCCGCATCGCACCAGCGGGGCAGTGCGCCCGGCTTCAGCTTCCACGCACCCGTCTGAAGCCGGGCGTACCAGGCTTACCAATTGCTTTATCGAATAAGTACGGCCCTACGGGACGATGACGAGCGGCACCGGGCAGTGGCGGGCGAGGCCGACGGCCACCGAGCCGAGCACCCGGTGGCTGGCGTGCGAAGAGCTGCCGACCACGATCACCCCCGTGTCACCGGGGTGATCGGCGACGATGCCGACGGCGGCGGCGATCAGCTCGGCCGTGATATTGCCCTGACGCCGGTGGAAATTCCAGGTCAAGCCGCGGTCGCCCAGTTGCTCGGCGGCCGCGGCGCGGAGGTCCCGCTCGATCTCGTCGAAGTCTTGTTCCACTTGGACGAGGGCATCGGCCGACATCATGTCCACGGAGGGCACGTGGGCAACGTAGATGACCTCGATGCTGCCCTGCCTGCCCCGCAGCAAGGCGGTCGCAGCGTCGAGCGCCCGGATAGCCGGCGGCGAACCGTCGTACCCGGTGACCAGGCGCAGGTTGGTGTCGGTCGGGATAGTGGAGGCTTCCTGCGGCTGGCTGTTCGTGATCTCTGACATGTCCCTGAGATTAGCCCCGGCATCATTCACCCCCGGCGGGTGGCCGGCGCTCGCACGCGACCCACCCGCCGGCTCCATCTGGCCTTGAGCGCCCCAGGGACCAAATAATCCGGCCTTGCGGCACCCACGCACGCGTCTAGTGGCCTTATGGCACCCCGGCGCGTATCCGCTTGGCCGTGTGGTCCACGCGGACATAGTCGTTCTGACCGGGTGGGTCCGCGCACAAGCTCGTTCTGGCCTTGTGGCACCCGCAGGCGTGCCGGTTCCGTCCTCGTGGCCCACGCGGCCCGCAGGCCCAGCCAGCACACCGAGCTGGTTCAGTGGCTGCCCGGTACCGCGCTGGCGGACATCGTGATGAAGTCGCGGGCATAGGCCGGGTCGAAGAATGTCGCCGGGCCGCGGTAGGTGGCGATCAGCCTGGCGCCGTTGGACGGGCTAGCCAAGCCATTGAGAGCGGCCGGCTTGAAGGTGGCGAAGACTGGCCAGGTCGGGTTGATGTCCAGTTCCATCCCGCGCACGGCGCCCGCTCGCACGAGGAGACCGGCGACCTGGACCGGGCTGAGCTCCGGGCCGACCACGTAGACGAGGGCCCCGTCGGCAGTGACGCCCACGCCCGACCGCCACTGGTGCTCGGCGCCGTGCTGACCGGACCCGCAGGGGCAGGTGCCGCCCCACACCCGCCAGGTGCGGGTGGACGCTCGCGGGCTGGGCGCGCCGTTGACGACGAGCGGGAACAGGTTCTGCCTGACGGCCGCGACCGATGGCGTCATGGTGACGTCGGTGCCCCAGGCGCCGACCGTGACGGCTCCGTTGGCGTAGATCACCAGCGAGGCGTCCCCGCGCACCAGTGGCCTGACCATCCGGCCCTCGGTGTAGTAGCCGCCGCGCGCGTCGGCCATCTTGAACCCGCCGTTGAAGGCCGCGACCAGCGAGCTGGCGGCCGCGGGCGCGACCGGTGCCGTGTACTTGTACGGGCCGCCGCCCGGGGACATCGACCCGGAGTACAGGCGCGCGGACAGCAGGCTGGTATCCATCCAGGCGATCCCGGCCCGCGCGGTGCCGCCAGCCGGAACGAGCAGCGTCTCGTAGAGGGCCGACCGCCCGTCGACGACCCGTCCGGCCGGATGCCACGCTCCCTCGCCGGCGTAGGTCGGCGTTCCTGGGAATGGCGGCAGCGTCACCGGGGCGGGAAGCGGTGACGTCCCTGGACTGTCAGTGCGGACGGCGGTCGAACCGCCGTCGCCCGGAGCCGTGCTGCCGTCGGCGGTGCCGCCCGGTGAGCCGACCGCGGCCGGCTGGCTCCACTCAGACAGGCTCGGCGTGCTGGCCGTGCTGCAAGCCGCCAGCGCGGCTACGCCGGACAGCAGCGCCACGAGCGACATAAACCCGCTTTTCCGGACATCTCTCCAGGCCATGCCTCACGGTATGGGCGCTAGTCGCGGGCCGGACCCGGCCTGAACGACATCCGAAGGATCTGAAGATGGAACGCCTAGGCGGCAGCGACGTCCGCCGCGCCGTCCCGCCGGTGGTCGTGGGCGGGGCGGGCCCCGGCGTGGGCCGCGCACACCGGCCGGTAGCGGGCCACGTCGGCGGACCACACGCGGCCGGTGTGCGGGTCGCGCTGCTCATTCGGGTCGAGCCCGTCGTAACACCAGTCGGTCGACGGCTCGCCGCACACGGCGCACGGCGTGATCTTCGCGTCCGCGACCGGGATGCCGTCGCCCTCGGTTCGCCGGACCCGGATCCAGATCATGAGCGCGAGAACGACGACGTGAATCACCGTCACCAGGACGACGATCGTGGTCAAATTGCTGTCCACTGTGCTCCCCGCACTAGATGCTGTCCGTGGCCGGGGCGGGCAGCGGCGTGACGCCGGCCCGGCGGGCCGCCTCGTTGAGTTCCGTGAGTCCCTTGTGCAGTTCCATGAGGTCGCCGAGGCTCATGCCGAGCTTCGCCACGACCGCCGGCGGCACGTTCAGCGCCTGCTCGCGCAGCGCGCGGCCCTTCTCTGTCAGGTCGATGCGCAGCTGCCGCTCGTCCTGCGGGTCGCGCGTCCTGGAGACCAGTCCGGCCGCCTCCAGGCGCTTCAGCATCGGCGACAGCGTCGGCCCGTCTAGCTGGAGCATCTCGATGAGCTCCTTGACCGCGAGCGGCGACTGGCCCCAGAGCGCCAGCATCACCAGGTACTGCGGGTGAGTCAGCCCCATCGGCTCCAGGATCGGCCGGTAAATGCTCAGCACGCTGCGGGCCGCGATCGACAGGGCGAAGCACACCTGACGTTCGAGTGCCAGCGGGTCGCCGGGTATCTCCGGCGGCCCCGTCTGGCCGTCCCCGTGCTCGGTGATCTCCATGGCGCCTCGCCGTAGTCAGAAAGCCTAAATTGCTGTCCGCGCTAACCATTAGCACACTATCAATTAACGCACTAACGATGCAAGCCGGCCCGGCCCGGGCGATCCGGTGAGTGCGTGCGAAACGGCGCGATGGCTCCCGTTGCCGTTTACTCGTCGCCGATATCGGCGAGGACTGCGCGCAGCTCCGTGATCAGCGGGTCGTCACTGGGCAGGGCGCGCTGCAGGCGGCCGACCGTGTCGCGCAGCAGCGCGCGGGCGTCGCCGTACCGCCCAAGCTGGCGGTATACCAGGGCTAGTTCCGCCCGGGCGCGCAGCGCGTCCGGGTGACGGGGGCCGAGCACCTGCTCGAAGCCGACCCGGGCCTGCTCGTAGACTCGCTCGGCGGCCACCGTCTTGCCCGTCCGCTGGTAGGCGGCGCCCAGGCTGTACCGGGCCCTGATGGTGTCCAGGTGGTCGGGCCCGAGGGCGCGCTCCCGGTCCGCGACCACCCGTTTGTAGGTCGTTACCGCCTCTTTCGCCAGGCCGTCGGCCAGGTAGGCGTCGGCAAGGCCGCGCCGCGTGGTCATCGTCTCCGGGTGGCGGGCGCCCTGACTGCGCTCCCGGTCGGCGAGCGTGCGCCGGTACAGGGCGATGGCGTCGGAGTGCCGGCCCGCGGCCACGCAGGCGGCGGCGAGCTCGTCCCGCGCGCCGAGCGTGTCGGCGTCCTCGGGACCGCGGCTCTGCTCGGCCTCGGGGACCACGCGCTCGAGGACGGAAATCGCGCGGCGCGGGTCGCGCGCCGCTACCAGGGCGTGCCCAAGGCGAAGCCGCGCTCCGATCAGGTCGCGGTGCTCCGGCCCGAGCCGCACGGACTGGGTGTCGACCAGGCGCTGGAACCAGGTGACGGCCTCGTCAGGCCGCCCGGCCGCCAGCAGGGCCTCGGCCAGCCGCTGCCCGGCCAGTATCGTGTGCGGATGCCCGGCGCCGAGCAACTGGTCGCTGGTGATGAACAGCTCGCGCCAGTGGTCCACCGCGGGACCGGTCAGGCGGGCCTGGTCCAGGCTGTCGCCCGCCCGGAGCAGCACCGGATGGCATCCGCCGGCCCACAGCCGCTCTCCCGCGACCTGCCGCAGCGCCGCCGTGCAGGAGCGCAGTGCGGCGGCGGGCCAGTCGGGAGGTTCTTGTTCCGGCCAGGCCTGCAGCAGGGCGTCCGCGGCCGCCCGGACCGCCTGATCCAGCATGCCTTCTGGCATCGCCGCGCGCAGCGCCGATTGCAGCACCGGGCTGATCCGGACCGCTGGCGGTGGCGGGGCCAGTGCGGTGCCGGCCGTGATAGTCAGCAGGCCGACGCGTTCCAGCGCCGCCAGCGCGGCGCGGGCGGGCTCGCCGCCGGCCCGGGCGTCGCCGCCGCCGGTGGCGTAGGCCGCGGCCGCCGGGGCGCCGAAGACGGTTCCGGGTATGCCGTGCCCGTCCAGCAACGCGGCCAGGGCCAGCACCGACTGGACCGACCCGCCGGGGACCAGCTGATCGGCGCGCTCCCAGGCCAGCGTCCACGTGACCGCGCTCGCCGACGGCGGTGCGCCCGCCGGATCGGTCAGCTGCCGCTGCCTGCGAACGAAGTACTCACGGTAGTCGTGGCAAGACATCGGGGCGCTGGCGATCACCGCGCTCGCCTGCGCCAGTGCGGCCGGCTCCCAGCCCATGACGTTGACCAGGTCAATCGCGCCGAATCGCTGGCTCGGGTTGGCCGATAGCCGCTCCATGACATGGCTCAGCGCCTCGCGCGAGTTGAACAGCCCGACCGGCAGAACCTGCATGCCGCGGGGGATGGCCGCGGCGTCGGCCGAGGTCACCAGCACCCGGCCGGCCGGGCCGGTCGGCCAGAGGCCCTCCAGGTCCGCCGGATCGGACAGGTCATCCAGCACGACCAGCCAGGAACGGCTGGTCTCGCCGAGCCAGCCGACGAACTGGGCGGCGACGGACTCGCAGCTGATCTCCTGGTTCCGGCCGGTCGCGGCGGCGGTTGCCGCGGCGTAGCCGGACAGCACCGCGGCCCGGCTCGTGGCCTGGATCCAAACCAGCAGGTCCAGCCTGCGCGACTGCCACAGCGACTCGGCGAAGGCCGCGGCGAGCTGAGTCTTCCCCGAGACTCGCTGCCAGTCCCGCGCGGCTGGGTCGGGCGCGGGGCCGGGGCCGGAACTCCGGTCAGGGACCAGCGCGACCGCGCCTCCGGCCGGCAGCGCCGTCGCCAGGTCGGGCGCCGTCTCTATCCGGTCCGCGTAACCATGGGCCAGCGCCGGCACCGACCCGGACCGGGCCGGCCAGGACGACCGGCCGGGCACCGCGCCCGCGCCCGTGTCTGCGCCCGCTCCCGCACCCGCTTGCACCATCGCCGCCTGCCCGACGCTCACAGTTCCATTTCTGGGACCCGCGCGGGGGTCGCGGCCCGGTTGAGTGTCTGCCTGCGGAAGAAGGCGGGGGCGGTTACCCGCATGAACACGAAGCTGGCCACCCCGGCCAGCGCGGCGAGCGCGGCGACGATGAAGATCCCGCCCACCTGCCACTCCAGGCCGGGCACCGTCCACATGGTGTAGCTGTTGGTCGCCACCCAGTCGCTCTGCAGGCTGTAGATGCCGGCGGCGTACATGATCAGGCCGCCGAGCAGCGGCAGGATGCCCCGCATCCACAGGTCACGGGCGCTGTTACCAAGGGTGGACCGGTAGTACCAGGTGCAGGAGAAGGCGGTCAGCCCGTAGTAGAAGGCGATGTAGAGCCCGATCGCCGTGACGGCGTCGCCGATCGGGTTGCCGCCGGAGATGAAGTTCAGCGGGATGTACAGCGCGACGGAAACGACCCCGACCACGATCGTGGACACCGTCGGGGTCAGGAACCGCGGGCTGATCTTGGCGAACTGCTGGGGCAGCGCCCGGTAGGCCGCCATGGACAGCGTGGTGCGGGCGGCCGGCAGGATCGTCGTCTGGGTGGACGCGGCCGCCGAGCTGAGCACCATCAGGATCAGCAGCCGGGACAGCACCGTGCCGAGCCCGGAGGTGCCGAAGATCGCGCTCCCGATCACCGACAGCACGTCGAACTGGTGGTCCGGGTTGGTGAGCCCGACGCCCTTGGCGCCGACCCCGGCGAACGACTGCACGGAGATGATCACGATCGCGTAGGTGAACAGCAGCAGGATCGTCGAGATGATGCCGGCCCGGCCCGGCGTCCTGGCCTTGTCCGCGGTCTCCTCGTTCACCGACAGGGCGGTATCCCAGCCCCAGTAGATGAACAGCATCAGGATGATCCCGGACACGAACGCCGAGAGGGGCAGGTGCGCCGGCGACAGCCAGCTGATGCTCGGGTGCACCGACCCCGCCGGGTTGCTGACGAACACCCGGACCAGCGCCGTCACCGACATCACCATCAGCATGACGACTTCGATGGTCAGCAGGATCCGCTGGAACCGGGCCGACAGCTCGATGCCGCGGTAGCAGATATAGGTCATCGCGATGATCCACAAGATGCCGACCAGCAGCACCCAGCCGCCGGAGGCGTTGGCTCCGATCGAGCTGTTCGGCCCCTGGAACAGGAAGAAGAGGTACTGCCCGGCGACCTGCGCGAGGCTGCCCATGACCAGGATGTCGGCGGCGACCGTGGCCCAGCCGCCGAACCAGCCGATCGACGGCCCGAACGCCCGGGTGCCCCAGATGAACGTGGTCCCGCAGTCAGGGTCGGCCTTGTTCAGCTCGCTGAACCCGATCGAGCACAGCAGCATCGGCACGAACGCCAAGACCGCGACCAGCGGGGACTTCAGCCCGACGGCGGCCACGACGAAGAACAGCGTCGCGGCCAGGCTGTAGGCGGGCGCCGTGGACGCGACTCCGATGACGACGCTCGACACGAGGCCGAGCGCGCCGGTCTTGAGGCCTTTGTCCCTGGTCTCCTCGACTGGTTGCACGCCAGTAGCAATCCTGGCCATCGGATCCCCCTCCGCAAATTAACGCCATCGCGGCGGGAACACTCTGAGCCGCATATGCGCCCGCCGGTAAGGCTGCAGCGTAACGGATGTTCGTCCCCGAAACTTGCATAATGTGACAATTAGCGCTGTGTATACCGAAAATCCATCCATGCAGGTGGGGGCATACGTACAGCGGCGAACACGATCCCGCGTTTTCGTTCTGCAAACGATTGTGACAACGAAGTCAAGATCGTGATCATGCACCACCAATCACGGTCGCAGAAGGCCAACCCGGCGGCCAGAAGCCGCTCGCCGAGAGCAGTCACCCCGGTCCGTTCGGAAAGATCAACACCATGATCCCGAACGGATGCGGCTGACTCTGGCCCGCCCGCCGCTTCCCCTGCGGGGCCGGCGTTACAGGCGCTCGATGATGGTGGCGGTGGCCATGGCGCCGCCGGCGCACATGGTGATCAAGGCGGTGCTCGCGTCGCGCCGTTCAAGCTCGTGCAGCGCGGTGGTGAGCAGCCGGGCGCCGGTGGCGCCGACCGGGTGCCCGAGGGCGATCGCCCCGCCGTTGACGTTGACCCTGTCCTCGTCCGGCTTGAGCACCCGCAGCCAGGAGAGCACGACGGCGGCGAACGCCTCGTTGACCTCGAACAGGTCGATGTCCGCGAGCGTCATGCCGCTGGCCGCGAGCACCCGCTCCGTCGCGGCGATCGGGCCGTCGAGGTGGAAGTAGGGCTCCGCGCCGATGAGGCACTGCGCGACGATCCGCGCCCGCGGCCGCAGGCCGAGCTCCCGCGCCCGGCCGGCGTCGGCCACCAGCACGGCGGCCGCGCCGTCGGAGATCTGCGAGGACGTCCCGGCCGTGTGCAGGCCGTCCTCGACCACCGGCTTGAGCCGGGCCAGCGCGTCCAGGCTGGTCTCGCGCAGCCCTTCGTCGCGGTCGACCATCCCGCCCGCCGCTTTCACCGGCGTGATCTCCCGGCCGAACCGTCCCTCCGCCCAGGCGGCCCTTGCCAGGGCCTGCGAGCGGAGGCCCAGGGCGTCGATCTCCGCGCGCGACAGGCCGCGGCGCCGGGCTATCCGCTCCGCGGCGACGAACTGGTTCGGCAGGTCGATGTCCCAGGTGTCCGGCCGCGGCGTGCCGACCCCGGTGCCCACGTTCGAGCGCAGCGGCACGCGCGACATGGCCTCCACCCCGCAGCCGACGCCGACGCTGATCGCGTCGGCCGCGATGAGGCCGGCGATCAGGTGGACCGCGTGCTGCGCGGAGCCGCACTGGGCGTCGAGGGTCAGGCAGCCCGCCTGGTAGGGCAGGCCGGCGTGCAGCCACGCGGTCCTGGTGATGTTGTTCGACTGCTCGCCCGCCTGCGTCACGCAGCCGCCGGCGACCTGCTCGACCGCCGCGGGCGCGATGCCCGCCCGGTCGAGCAGCGCGCTCTGGGCCGCGCCGAGGACCTCGGCGGCGTGCAGGCCCGCGAGCACGCCGCCGCGCCTGCCGATCGGTGTGCGCACAGCCTCGACGATCACCGCGGTACCCACCAGGATCACCTTCTCGCTGTTAGAACGTGTTATTTGACTATGGCCCTGTTGCTCGGCTATAGCCCGGCGGACAGCGCCGTGTACTGTACCTAAATTAGAACAAGTTCCATTTTAGGCAAACTGGAGAGCGGTCATGGCCAGACCGGACATCCCGCCGGGCTTCGACTTCACCAACCCTGATCTCTACGCCAGCCGGGTCCCGGCCGAGGAGTTCGCCGAGCTGCGCCGGACCGCCCCGGTCTGGTGGAATGCCCAGCGCCGGGGCTCGGCGGGCTTCGATGACGACGGCTACTGGGTAGTCACCAGGCACGCCGACATCCTCGACGTCTCCCGGCGCACCGAGCTGTACTCCAGCTGGGAGAACACCGCGCTCATCCGCTTCCAGGAGGGCATCACCAGGGACGCGATCGAGATGCAGCGGGTGATCCTGCTCAACATCGACCCGCCGGAGCACACCAAGGTGCGCGGCATCGTGTCCCGCGGCTTCACGCCCAAGTCGGTCCGCGGCATGCGGGACAACCTGCGGGCGCGCGCCGAGCGGATCGTGGCCACCGCGCTGGCCGAGGGAACCGGCGACTTCGTCACCGACGTGGCCTGCGAGCTCCCGCTCCAGGCGATCGCCGAGCTGATCGGCGTTCCCCAGGAGGACAGGAAGAAGATCTTCCAGTGGTCCAACCAGATGATCGGCTACGACGACCCGGAGTTCGGGGCAGAGGGGACCGAGGCGGCGATGGAGCTCCTCGCCTACGCCATGGAGATGGCCGAGGACCGGGCGGCCAACCCGCGCGATGACATCGTCACCAAGCTGGTCAACGCGGAAATCGACGGCGAGCAGCTGTCGTCGGACGAGTTCGGCTACTTCGTGCTCATGCTCGCGGTGGCGGGCAACGAGACCACCCGCAACGCGATCTCGCACGGCATGCTGGCCTTCTTCGACCACCCGGACCAGTGGGAGCTGTTCAAGGCGGAGCGGCCGGAAACGGCGGCCGACGAGATCATCAGGTGGGGCACGCCGGTCACCGTGTTCCAGCGCACCGCCCTCGCCGACACCGAGCTCGGCGGGCAGCGGATCGAGCAGGGGCAGCGACTCGGCCTGTTCTACCGGTCGGCGAACTTCGACGAGGAGGTCTTCGACCACCCGGAGCGGTTCGACATCCTCCGCGACCCCAACCCGCACGTCGGGCTCGGCGGGTTCGGCGCGCACTACTGCCTGGGCGCCAGCCTCGCCAAGCTCGAGATCGGGCTGATCTTCAACGCCATCGCCGACGCGATGCCGGACATCCGCCAGGCCGGCCGAGCCGGAGCGGCTGCGCTCCGGCTGGCTCAACGGCATCAAGCACCTGCCGGTCAGCTACGCTGCCTCCTTATCTGGCACGCCCCTTATCGGCACGGCGGCCTAACATTTCGGCGTGTGCGCCCAGACGATCTTGTTTCGCACGCGCCACCGACGATACGCATCCGCGTCGCTGTCGCCGCCGACGGCAGCGATGGTTGGGGTAGCGGGCACCTCAGGGGTTGCGACGCGGGTTGGGATGGTGGGCACGGCGGCGGGTCAGGCAAGGAGGGACTGGCTGACCTGCAGAGTTGATTGTTCGGCTGATGTCTGGAGTGCTGACCGGGCCTCACGAATGCGCGGCGGCGCCTGGATGTGGTGGCCGGGGCTGGGAAGACGGTGCCGGGTCCCGGCCGTCCGGGGGGTTCACGTGCTCGTGCCGCGTGACATCGCCTGGATGATGCTGATGTCGATGCCGAGCTGGCGGGCGAAGTTCCCGGTGTCCCAGAAGGAGCGGATCTCGCGGATCAGGCCCTGGCTGGTGAAGGTGTAGAAGGAGCCCATTTCCATGGCGTATGGCCGGGGCTTGACGGCCAGGCCCGCTTTGCGGGCGGCGTCTTCGGGGATGTGGACGGTTCCGTATTCGGTGAACTGGACCGCCGCCTGGTTCCCCTCGGTGATGATGGTGTGCAGTTCCTGCCTGATGTCGGGGATCACGGTGCTGAACGACAGGCTCCAGGCCGGCCTGATCTGGTCTTTGCCGGTCTTCGGTTTCTTGTCCACGGGGAAGTAGATGCGGATGTCGTCATCCAGCATCGCCAGCAGGCCGTCGAGGTCGTGCCTGCCGTAGGTTTCGTACCAGGTTTCCACGAGGCGGCGCATGTCGGGCATCTTCGGATCCGTTCCGGTTCGGTTATCAGTAGGCCTGCTGCAGCTGGCGGCGCTGCACGTCGGTGATGGCGGTGAACATCTCGGTCACGCTGCGGCTGAGCGCGGATACCTGGCCCGGGGATGGCGGCTCGTCGGCGGCCAGGGTTCGCGACAGCACGAACGCGAGCAGCTCTGCCTGTTCGGGCAGCGGGGGCGGGCCCGATGTTTCCGCGCCTGCGAAGAAGCCGCGGGTTACGCAGTTCAGCACGTGGCTGGCGGCCTCGGCGCTCAGCCCCGGCCGCAGCAGGCCCTGGCCGTGCAGCAACTGGAGGTAATCCGGCTGGCCGGTCATTTCCTTCTGCGCCGCGGCGACGGTCTCGTCCGCGGTCAGGCTGCCCAGGATTTCCTTGTCCGACGTCAGCAGCGCGCGCGCCAGCGGCCGGCTGTCAAGTTCGAGGAAGATGCGGGGGATCAGCCGCTGCGGCAGCGCCAGTTCGGCGTCGGCGGCCAGGTCCGCGGTGAGTTTTTCGAGCAGGCCCAGCGTCTCGCGTTGAAGGACTGCCCAGAACAAGGCCTCGCGGCTACGCCAGTGCAGGTAGACCGTGCCTTTCCCGACTCCGGCCCGGGCGGCGACGTCGTCGATCGCCACGCGCCGGTACCCGTGCGCGCGCAGCAGTGCGGCCGCGGCGTCCAGGATCTTCCCGGCGCGCTCGCGGCGGGCGGCCGATCCGGCGGGCAGTCGTCCTGAGGGGCTCATGCCAGCAACCATATGACCAGAATTCAAATTTAGTCAATTGATACATCGCGTGATGCCCTAGAGTACGGCGAACGCTCCCTGACCCGGCTCTTGCTGAGGACACCCGCGGGTTCCCGGCTTGCGCGGCCGGCCGGTGCCCCGCGCTGCGAATCCGCCTCCGGCGCCCCGTCCCCTGCTCCTCCTCCTGCTCCCGCCCCGGCACCTCTTGCGGGCGGTACGGCGGGCAGCGCCAGCGACCCGCACCCCGCCGCAGACCCCGGCCCCTCACCCGGGCTACTGACCACCGGTACCGCCCTTCCCTGGTTTTCTCCCCCAGTAATGGGGGCGCGGACGGGGCCGGAGCCCGCTCAGGGCGGTCCTGGACAGTCAGCCAGCCGGGGGCAGCGAATGACCGGGACCTGGCCGGCTCGCCTGCCGGGCCCGGTTCCGGCCGGGTAAGGCCGCAGCCAACTGAAGCGCGGCGGTCCCGGGGCAGGCAACCAGCCGGGCATTTCCCCCGTTAACCCGCGAAACGCCGTGCCGGACCGGGTTCCTGGCATGATCGAGGTTCATCAGGGGCTAATATCGCCAATTCTGACCCGCGATAATGGAGCAGGCGCCGATTACGGGAGTATATGTTCTATTTATCCCGCCCGTTTTGCCGTTTCCGGTACGGCGGTCGCACCTCTGACCCGCGATCACGGGCCTTCGGCGACTGGGACCACGAGATCTGGGGGAGGCGTTAAAAGAGCCGTTTAATTGGCCTGCCTTTCGCCGGACACGACCCACATCGAGAAGTACTGCGACCCGCCGCCGTAAGCGTGCCCGAGTGCCGTGCGCGCCCCCGGCACCTGGTGCGCGCCCGCCTTGCCCATCACCTGCATGGCCGCCTCGGCGAACCGGAGCAGTCCGGACGCGCCGATCGGGTTCGACGACAGCACCCCGCCGGACGGGTTGACCGGCAGCTTCCCGCCGAGCGCGGTCTCGCCCGCCTCGGTCAGCCGCCATCCCTCGCCAGGCGCGGCGAAGCCGAGGTTTTCCAGCCACATCGGCTCGTACCAGGAGAACGGAACGTAGATCTCGGCCACGTCGATCTCGTCAATCGGTGACGTGATCCCGGCCTGCCGCCACAGCGCGGCCGCGGCGGCGACGCCCGCCGCCGGGTTCACGGGGTCCTTGCCCGCGAACATCGTCGGCTCGGTCCGCATCGCGGTCGCCCGTATCCAGGCCACCGGCCCGGGGCTCGCGCTGGCCGCTTCCTCGTCGCCGATCACCACCGCGCACGCGCCGTCCGACGACGGGCAGGTCTCGTCGTAGCGGACCGGGTCCCAGAGCATGGGGGAGGCCTGCACCGATTCCAGCGTGATGTCGGGCTGCTGCAGGTGGGCGTACGGGTTGCGCGCGCCGTTGCGCCGGTCCTTGACCGCGACCATCGCCCCGACGTGCGGCGGCGCGCCGCTGCGGCGGATGTAGGCGCGGATGTGCGGCGCGAAGTACCCGCCCGCGCCGGCCACGACCTGGATGCTGAACGGCGGCGCGATCGACAGCGCCCACATGGCGTTGGACTCCGACTGCTTCTCCCACGCCAGCGCCAGCACCCGCCGGTGGATGCCCGCCTGCACCAGGTTGGCCGCGACGATGCCGGTGGCGCCGCCGACCGAGCCCGCGGTGTGCACGCGCAGCAGCGGCTTGCCGACCGCGCCGAGCGCGTCCGCCAGGTACAGCTCCGGCATCATCACGCCCTCGAACAGGTCCGGCGCCTTCCCGACCACGACCGCGTCGATGTCGGCGAAAGTGAGCCCGGCGTCGGCCAGCGCGCGGTCCGCCGCCTCCCGGCACAGCCCCGCCATCGACACGTCGGTGCGCTTGGCCCGGTGCCGGGTCTGCCCCGCGCCGAGAACCGCGGCTTTCACCGTACTTTTAGTCACCACGGGCCTCCATGACGCAGACGAGGTTCTGCTGCAGCGCGGGCCCGCTGGTCGCGTGCCCAAGCGAACGGGACGCGCGTCCGGACATGATCGCCTCCGCCGCGCCGCCGATCCGGGCGAGCCCGGCGGCGAACATCGGGTTGCCGCAGAGCGCGCCGCCCGACGGGTTGACCTCGACGTCGCCGCCGAGCGCGAGCGCCCGGCGCAGCAGGATCTCCTGATGGGTGAACGGCGCGTGCAGTTCCGCCACGTCGACCGGCCCGGGGGAGCCACCGGGGGAGCCGATGCGCCCGAGGCCGACGCTCAGCAGGTCCCGTGCCCCCAGCGAGCCGGACTCGATCCGGTGCCAGAACGACGTGATCCAGGCCGGGCGGTCGCACAGCTCGCGCGCCCGCGCGCCGGACGCGAGAATAACGACCGCGGCGCCGTCGCCGACCGGCGCGCAGTCGTGCGCCCGCAGCGGGTCGGCCACGTACGGCCGGGCGAGCAGGTCCTCGATCGCGTCCTCGCCGGACACCTGCGCCGCCGGATTGGCGACCGCGGCGGAACGGCAGCGCGCCGCGACCTCCGCCATGTCCTTCTCGGTCCACAGCCCGGCCTCGATCCCGAGCCGCGCCTGCAGCGCGGCGACCGACACCGAGTCCGGCCACAGCGGCGCCACCAGGTACGGGTCGAGCTGCAGGGCCAGCACCCGCCGCAGCTCGGCCCCCGAGGACTTGCCGAAGCCGTAGGCCAGCGCGATCTCCGCCTCGCCGGACATGATCTTCACCCACGCCTCGTACAGCGCCCAGGCGCCGTCCATCTCCACGTGCGACTCCATGATCGGCGGGACCGCGCCGATCGCGTCGACCGCCTGCACGAAGGAAAACGCCCGCCCGGCCAGGTAGTCGGACGACCCCGAGCACCAGAACCCGATGTCGCCCTTGGCCAGCCCGGTCGCGGCGTACACCTCGGCGAAGACCGGCACCAGCATCTCCACCCCGCCGGTGGTCGCGTCCTCGCGGACCCGGCAGGGCGACTGGGCGAAGCCGACGACGGCCACATCAGTCAAAGGAACCTCGCAATCGCTTCGTAGGGCGCGTCCGGCTCGCCGGTCGGCGTGAAGTGGGTGATGGTCGCGGCCGTCGTGGCCCATTCCGCCCGCGGGCGCCACGCGGCCCGCACGCGCAGGCCGATCCTGACCTCGCCGGGCGGGCAGCCGAGGATGAGGTGCTGGAAGGCGATGTCGGCCCCGTCGAGCAGCACCGCCGCCGCCACGTACGGCGGCGTGACCTGCTGGCCGGGGTAGGCCACGTTCACGATGGAGAAGGTGGTGACGGTCCCGGTGTCGGGCAGCTCGACCTCGGTGTCGGCGGGCACGCCGTCAACGGGGCAGGTTCCCCGCGACGGGACGTACACCTTCCCGCACGCGGGGCACCGGTGCCCGATCAGCCGGCCTTCGGCCAGGCCGCGCAGGTAGGTGCTCTCCCCGGGCGACGCGGTGTGCTCGTAGCGCAGCCGCACGGGCGTGACCGTCATCGTCACCGGGGAGGCGCTCTCATCCCCGGGCAGCGCCGCCTCCGCGGCCTCGGGGTCCTCGGTCGCCCGGCTCGAAGCACTCGATGTCCCTGATGCTGCCGACCCGGTCGGCCGCCCAGCGCGGCCGCACCCGCATCCCGGTCCGCATCGCGGCGGCGGACCCGGCGTCCACCGCGTGCAGCATCGCGGTGTCCGCGCCGTCCAGCCGGATGAGCGCCCAGCCGAACGGGCGGTCGAGTGGCTGGCCGGGGAGCGGCTCGGCCAGCCACGTCCAGGTGAGCACGGTCCCGGCCGGGCCGACCGGCACCAGCTCCCGCGGTGGCAGCGACGTCACCGGGTCGTACTCGAACGGCGGCGAGTGCACGCGGCCGTCCGCCGCGCGCGCCCCGAGGACGCGCCGCTCCCTGAGCGCGGTCATGAACTGGCCGAGCACCGGCCCGAGCGACCGCGTGTAGTCGAACGCGATCTCCATCGGCGCCCGCAGCGGGGTCTCTGTCACCCGCTCATTGTAGAACGTGTTGCAGTTCGTGGCTTGTCCCAGCTTAGAACACGTTCTAAATTAGGCCCCGTGACCGACATCGGCCTGTGGGCCATCGCAATGCAGACGCCGGACCGCCCCGCGGTGATCGAGCCGGACGGCACGGTCGTCAGCTACGCCGAGCTGGCCGCCCGGGCCGACCAGGCCGGGCGGGGCCTGCGGGCGCTCGGCCTCCGCCCCGGCGACTGCGTGGCCGGGATGCTGTCGAACAGCTCCGCGGTCCTCGCCCTGTTCTTCGCCGCGATGGAGACGGGGCTGTACGTCGTGCCGGTCAACTGGCACCTGGCCGCCGCCGAGGTCGCCTACATACTCGGCGACAGCGGCGCCGGCGCGTTCGTCGCGGACGAGCGGTTCGCGGCCGTCGCGACGGCCGCGGCCGACCAGGCGGGGATCGCCCCCGACGCGAGGTTCGCCGTCGGCGCGGTCCCCGGGTTCACGCCGCTGTCCTTCCTGGGCGCCGGCGGCGAGGGCCGCCCGGAGGGACGCACCCAGGGCGCTCCCATGGTCTACACGTCGGGTACTACGGGCCGGCCCAAGGGCGTGCGGCGGGCGCTCACCGGCGCGGACCCGGACGACGTCCCGGCCGCGAGCACCTGGTTCTTCGCCCTGTTCGGCCTCGCGCCGTTCGCCGGCCACGTGCACCTGTGCTGCTCGCCGCTGTACCACACGGCGGTGCTGAACTTCGCGACGATCTCCGTCCAGCTCGGCCACCCGGTCGTGCTGATGGACGGGTTCGACCCGGAAACCATGCTCGCCCTCATCCAGCGCCACCGGGTGACCCACACCCACATGGTGCCGACGCAGTTCCGGCGGCTGCTCGCGCTGCCCGCGGACGTCCGCTCGGCCTACGACGTCGGCTCCATGCGGGCCGCGATCCACAGCGCCGCGCCGTGCCCGCAGGAAGTCAAGCGGAAGATGCTCGACTGGTGGGGCCCGGTGATCACCGAGTACTACGCGGCCACCGAGGGCGGCGGCACCGGCATCACCGCGCAGGAGTGGCTGGAGCGGCCGGGATCCGTTGGCCGGCCCTGGCTGGGCTCCGAGGTCCGGATCCTCGACGAGCACGGCGACGACCTGCCGACCGGGCAACGAGGCCTCGTCTACATGCGGATGGGCGCCACCACCTTCGACTACCACAAGGACCAGGAGAAGACCGTCGCCGCGCGCGCGAAGGGCATGTTCACCGTCGGCGACATCGGCTACCTCGACGCCGACGGCTACCTGTACCTCTGCGACCGCAAGGGCGACATGATCATCTCCGGCGGGGTCAACATCTACCCGGCGGAGATCGAGTCCGAGCTGTCTTGTCACCCGGCGGTCGCCGACGTGGCCGTCTTCGGCATCCCGCACGAGGAATGGGGCGAGGAGATCAAGGCCGTCGTGCAGCCGGCGGACGGCGTCGCGCCCGGCCCGGACCTGACCGTGCAGCTGCTGGCCTTCCTCGCCGGCCGGATCGCCCGGTTCAAGCTGCCCAGGACCATCGACTACGTCGCCGAGCTGCCCCGCGACCCCAACGGCAAGCTCTACAAGCGCCGCCTCCGCGACCCGTACTGGTCCGACCACGAGCGCGCGATCTGACCAGCATCAAAAGAAATTCGCGGCCTTCCGCATTGTGCGCTCCATTAACCAAATCTAAGCGGTTTGCCAGTCTTCGCGGACGCCGGAATGGCCGGCCTGGCCGTTGCCTGACCCAAATGATTACCGCCTTCTAACAGTGACGGAGCAGGTCTGGCCAAGCTCGGGGCCATCGTCGTTACTTGAACTATGCCCCTAGTGGCGGCGCTAGGGGCTCTTGAGTTCGAGAGGAGCGGTGACCTCGTTGCCGAATTCATTCGGGAATATGTCGTGCCTGTTTCTGTCTGTTTCCGTTGAACGGTGGCCGTAATGGTCGGGCGAATGCTGGCGGCGGCCGGCGTGGCGGCGATGGTCTCCGGGGTGGCGGCCGGGCCGGCGTGGGCGGCACCGGGCGAGCACACCGGGAGCGGTCCAGGTGCGGTACGAAGTCGGCCAAGGGCCGCTCCCCCTCTCGGGAGAATGGTGGTTTACCAGCTGGAAGATCCTGCCGAAGGTGTGGCCGCTGGCCCAGGGCGCCGGCGTCACGGTGGCGGTACTCGACACCGGGGTGCAGGCCAGCACGCCTGACCTGCGCGGTGCCGTGCTGCCAGGCAGGGACTTCACGGGCCGCCACACCACCGGAGAGACCGACGGTAACGGCCACGGGACCATGATGTCCGTGCTCATCGCCGGGCAGGGGGAAGGCACCGGGGTGGTCGGCGTCGCCCCGAAGGCGAAAATCCTCCCGGTCGTGGTTAACGCGGTACCGTCCGGCGTGACCGCCGACCCGGCCGCCATCGCGGCCGGCATCACCTACGCGGCGAACCACGGGGCGCGGGTTATCGATATCCCTCTGGAGCAACCGTCCGCCTCGGCGTCGGGATGCGACGCGGCGGTCCAGGCGGCCGTGGCCTACGCACTCGGCCGCAATGTCGTTGTCGTCGCCGCCGCGGGTGACACCAACCTCATCGGCACCAGGCCGAGCGAGCCCGCCTCCTGCGCCGGCGTGCTCGCGGTCAGCGCGGTGCAGCCGAACCGCTCGCTGTGGCCCCAGGCCACGCGTCAGTCGTATATCACTGTCGCGAATCCGGGCGCCGACCTGGTCACTTCCGGACGCGACGGTCAGCTCGTCACCGACGTAAGCGGCACCGACGCCGCGAGCGCGCTGGCGGCGGGCGCGGTGGCGCTCATCCGGTCGCGCTATCCGGCGATGCCCTGGTACCAGGTGATCCAGCGGGTGACCGGCACCGCGCTCGCGGCGGGCGGGCACGTGCCCAACGACTCGTTCGGATACGGGCTGTTCCGGCTGAGCGAGGCAGTGAACGCGGCGGCCTATCCCGTTGCGGCCAGCGCGCCCAACCCGGTCTACGCGAGATACCTGGCCTGGCTGGCTACCCCGGCCGGCCGGTCGGTCGCCCGGCAACTCAGCGCTCCCCGGGAGGGCACGGGCAAGTCCGGTCGGCCTGCTTACACCATGCAGTTGGCGATGGTAGCGCTCGCGGTCGCGGCCATGGGCACGGTGGTGCTCGCGGCCCGCAGGAAGCGCCCCCGCGTTCTCCCCAAGCGAGGCTGGAATGGCCCGCGGAAAGAGCAGACCGGGACGACCTTCCCGGCCGCCCCGTCCAGCCGGGAACTTTCCCCCGATTCGGATCTTACGTACCACGGCCCTGCCAACGGGTACTTGCTCCTGGGTGAGGACCTCCCCTACAGGATTCCTCCGTACATGTCGGCGCCAGATTCCGGCTGGTATACGCCGCCCGGGGACAGCGGGCCCGCTCCCAGCGAGAACTACCCCTAACGGATTTACCAGGGATTTCCCTCCGAACGGAATGTGGTATCCCCTTCAGCGTCACCTGGCTTGGGCGTCGCCCAAGCCAGGTGACGTGGGCCCGTTATAGCGGTCGGCGCCGGTTCGCGAAGCCTTACGGTCAGCACGCGATAACGGCCGGCCCGCTGTCGGCCACGCCATCTGGCTCTTCCCGCCGTCCCGCTGGCCTCCTGCCCCGGCGGTCATCGAGGTGCTTCTATGCGAGCGCGCCGGGCGTGCGCAACTGTCACCATTGGGGCGTTGCGGTGGTTCTTGGCGGGAGGTGCCCGGTGGTTGGCGAGCCCGTGGCCGGCGGGTCGGCGGCCGGGAGGTCCGGGCGGTCCTGGTGGCCGGAGGCCGGCCAGGCCCCGGGGGCGCTGGCCCCGGGGGCAATGGTGGCCGGGTACCGCCTTGAGCAGCGGATCGGGGCCGGAGGGATGGCCGTGGTGTTCCGAGCCACGGACGAGCGACTGGGACGGACGGTCGCGCTGAAGGTCGTCACCCCGGCGCTGGCCGGAGACGACGGGTTCCGCGAGCGGTTCATCCGGGAGTCGCGGGCCGCGGCGGCCGTCGACCATCCGCACATCATCCCCGTGTACGGGGCCGGCGAGGCCCGCGGGATCTTGTACCTCGCGATGCGGTACGTTTCCGGCGGCGACCTCGGCTCGGTGCTGCGGAGGGAGGGGCCGCTGCCCGCCGAGCGGGCCGCGTTCCTGCTCTCCCCGGTCGCGTCGGCCCTCGACGCGGCCCACGCGGCCGGGCTCGTGCACCGGGACGTGAAGCCGGCCAACGTCCTCGTCGACATGAGCCCGGGGCGCCCCGACCATCCGTACCTGTCGGACTTCGGGCTCGCCAAGGGCGCCACGTCCGCGACCGGGCTGACCGGGACCGGGCAGTTCGTCGGCACGATCGATTACATCGCTCCCGAGCAGATCTCGGGCGGCCGGGCGCACGTCCAGACGGACCAGTACGCCCTGGCCTGCGTGGCGTTCACGCTGCTGACCGCGCGGCTGCCGTTCGCTCGGGAAGCGCCGATGGCCGTGCTCTGGGCGCACCTGAACGATCCGCCGCCGTCGGTGACCGCGTACCGCTTCGACCTTCCGGCCGCCGTGGACCAGGTGCTTGGCCGGGCGCTGGCCAAGGACCCGGCGGCCAGGTACCCCAGCTGCGGCGCTTTCGCCGACGCGCTGCGGGCCGCGCTGGGGCTCGGCTCCTACAGCGTCCCCGCGCCCGCGTACCCGGGGGAGCCCGGGCGGGGCGAGATGCCCCCGTCGGCCCCGGGCAGGTCGGCCCTGCCCTCCGCGTACGGCCCGGTCGCACCGGGGACGGGGCCAGGCGCGCGGGCCGCGGTGGCCGGGGGGACCGGCAGCGGCGCGGTACCGGGCGGTGCGACCCGTCCGCCGTTCAGGCCCGGGCGGTGGCGCGTGACGGCTACCACGGTGGCCGCCCTGGCCGCCTCGGCGGCCTTCGCGGTGTTCATGATCCACCTCACTTCCGGTGCCCAGCCGCAGACCTCCGGCGGCAACCAGGGCGGCCAGGCCACGCGGACGGCCGGCGCGCCAACGTCCGCCGCGTCCGCCACCGCCGACACGGCCAAGCCGGGGGACGGCGGGGCGGTGACGGGGCCGTCCGTGCGGTACACCAACCTGGGCTCGGTGCCGAACATTGCTACCTCGCTCGGTTCGGACGGCAGCCTGGTCACCGTCGGGACGAACGGCACGGTGTACGTCTGGGACACGACCGCGCACCAGGTGACCTCCCAGATGGCGGCGCCGCGGGGGGCCGACTTCGAGCGGGCCGCGATCAGCCCCGGCGGCGACACCGCGGCCGTGCAGGCCAGCGGCGGGACGACGTACATCCTGCAGGGACAGGCATCGCCCGCCGACACCTTGCCGGCCGGCGAACGGCTTTACCCGGGGTCGATCGCGCTCTCCGGCCTGACCATCGCCACCGGGGACGCGGCGGGGACGGGGGTCGACGTGTGGTCGGACGCGGGCCTGTCGACTCAGCCGGCGGTCACCCTGACCAATCCCGACGGCGGGGCGGCCGTCACCTCCGTCGCGCTCAGCGTGGACGCGACCCTCGTGGCCGCGAGCGACGACAGCGGGCGGACCTACGTGTGGAACGCGAATACCGCCACTCACCTGCACGTCCTGAAGCCGCCGGACGGGTCGGTGGTCAACTGCTCGGTCTTCAGCTACGGCGGCGGCGCGGTCAACGCCGGCAACGGCCTGCTGTTCACCGGCAACCGCGACGGCCGGGCGTACCTGTGGAACGGGGCGACCGGCGCGCTGATCCGCTCGGTGCGTGACCCGGGCGGCGGCGTGGACACGGTGGCGGTCAGCTTCGGCGGCAGCCTGCTCGCCACCGCGGGCAGCGGCAACGCGGTCTACCTGTGGGACGCGACGACCGGCGCGTCACTGGGCACGATCACCGACCCGGGCGGCGACGGAGTGACCTCGCTGTCGTTCGACGCGGACGACTCGCAACTTGCCGTCGCCGACAAGAACGGCACGACCTACGTGTGGACCCTGGCAGATTAGCGCGGCGCCAGAGCGGCGCGCCTGCCTGGCGGCGCCTGCCTGGCGGCGGCCGCGCGCGGTCGAGGGTTGACGTGTAACTAGAACATGTTCTAACTTCTTGGCACCGACTCGCCTGGGGAGCCGCGTCGGCCGTTGACCGGACCGCACCCACGGAGAGTTCGCCATGCCTGAAAACACCCATCCAAGCCGCCGCCAGGTACTCGCCGGCGGCGCCGTGGCCGGCGCCGGACTGCTGTTCGGGGCCGGCGCGTTCTCGCCCGGCCGCGCCCGGGCCGCCAGCCTCCCGGTCGCCGGGACCTACGACGTGGTGGTCGTCGGGGCGGGCGCGGCCGGGATGACCGCCGCGCTGACCGCCGTCAAGCTCGGGCTGTCCGTGGTCGTGCTGGAGAAGGCCAGCGTATTCGGCGGGTCGCTGGCCCGGTCGGGCTCCGGCGTCTGGATACCCAACAACTCGGTCGTCCTGGCGGCCGGGGTGCCGGACACCCCGGCGCTGGCCGCCGAGTACCTGGCCGCCGTGGCCAACGGCGGGTCGACGGCGGCGAAGCAGGCCGCGTTCCTGGCCAACGGCCCGACGATGCTCGACTTCGTGATGGCCAACAGCCCGCTCAAGTACCAGTGGATGAACGGCTACAGCGACTACTACTGCCTGCTGCCCGGTGCGATGAAAAACGGGCGCTCCGTCGAGCCGTCGATGCTCGACGGCCACGTCCTCGGCTCGCAGCTGGCCAGCCTGCGGGCACCGTACATGGCGGTCCCGAGCGGCCTGGTCGTCTACGACGCGGACTACAAGTGGATCCAGATCGCCGCGGTCAACGCCCACGGCGCCGCGGTCGAGGCCGAGTGCCTCGCCGCGGGCACCGAGGCCGCGCTGCTCGGGCAGGCGCCGCTCACCATGGGCCAGGCCTCGGCGGCGGGGCTGCGGGCCGGCCTGCTCAGCGCGAACGTGCCGGTCTGGCTCAGCACCCCCATGGAGAGCCTGGTCACCGCCAGCGGCGCGGTCACCGGGGTGGTGGCCACCGTCAACGGCGTTTCCTCGACGGTCACCGCGAACCGCGGCGTCATCATCGCGGCGGGCGGGTTCGAGCACAACCTCGCGATGCGGACGCAGTACCTGCCGGCCGGCACCGCCAGCACCTCATGGACGCTCGGCGCGGACACGAACACCGGCGACGGCATCCAGGCGGGGCTCGCCGTCGGCGCGGCGGTCGGCCTGATGGACCAGGCCTGGTGGGGCCCGGTGCTCGCGACCCCGGGGTCGCCGTACTTCTGCCTGGCCGAGCGCACCGAGCCGGGCGGGCTGATCGTCAATCAGGCCGGGCAGCGGTTCGTCGACGAGGCCGCGCCCTACGGCGACGTGGTGAAGGCGATGTACACGCAGAACCCGACCGCGCCGGACATCCCCTGCTGGCTGATCGTCGACCAGAACTACCGCGACCGCTACCTGTTCGATGAGACCCTGCCCCTGCTGCCGCTGCCGTCCTCCTGGTACAGCGCGGGCACGGTGTATGAGTCGTTCACGATCACCGGGCTGGCCAACGCCATCGGCGTGCCCGCGGCTAACCTCCAGGCCACCATCGCCCGGTTCAACGGCTTTGCCGCGACCGGCACCGACTCCGACTTCAGCCGGGGCGTCAACTACTACGACCACTACTACACCGACCCCGCCATCACCCCGAACTCGTGCCTGGCGCCGCTGACGCTGCCGCCGTACTACGCCTTCCAGATGCAGCCGGGAGACCTGGGCACCAAGGGCGGCCTGGTCACCGACGCCTCCTCGCGGGTGCTCGACGGCAGCGGCAACGTCATCCCCGGCCTGTACGCGGCGGGCAACTCGAGCGCCGCCGTCATGGGCTACTCCTACGCGGGCGCCGGCGCCACGATCGGCCCCGCGATGACGTTCGGCTACATCGCGGCGCACACGATCGCGGCCAGCTAGCCGCGCCGAGCGCCCACGGCGGGCCCGCGGCACCCGGTCACGCGTCGCGGAACCGCGGGCGGCGCTTCTCGGCGAAGGCGCGCGGCCCTTCGCGGGCGTCGTCGCTCGCGAACACCGAGGCGCCGATCTTGGCCTCGATCGCGAACGCGTCGTTCTCCGCCAGGCCCTCGGTCTCCCGCATGGTGCGCAAGATCGCGCGCACGGCGACCGGGCCGTTCGCGGCGATCACCGCGGCGATCTCGAGCGCCTTGTCCAGGGCCTGCCCGTCCGGCACGACGTGGCCGATGAGCCCCATCGACAGCGCCTCCGCGGCGGTGACATGGCGCCCGGTCAGCAGCAGGTCGGCGGCCAGCGTGTAGGGGAGCTGCCGGGGCAGGCGGACCGCGGAGCCGCCCAGCGGGAACAGGCCCCAGCGGGCCTCGGAGACGCCGAACCGCGCGCTCGCGCCGGCCACCCGGATGTCGGTCGCCTGGAGGATCTCGGTGCCGCCGGCGATGGCCGGCCCCTCCACCGCGGCGATGAGCGGCTTGGTCAGGCGGCGGCCCTTGAGCAGCGGCTCGATCACCGCCAGGTCGAAGTCGCCCAGCCGCGAACCGGGATGGTCGCTGGTCATCGCCTTGAGGTCGGCGCCCGCGCAGAACGCGCCGCCCGCCCCGGTCAGCACGCACACCCGGATGTCCGGATCGGCGTCGACCCGGTCCCAGGCCTGGCGCATGAGCGCCATCATCGCCGGGCTGAGCGCGTTGCGCGCCTGCGGCCGGTTCATCGTGACGATCAGAACGTGTTCGCGCTGCTCGATCAGCGCGTGCGGCTGCTCGCAAACAGACTCGCTCAAAATTCGGCCTCCCCGACTGACGCTCAGGTCTTGCTAAAAACAGTAACACGTTCTAATTTCATCCCATGGCGCTGAACATGGCCGACCTGTTCGAGCATGCCGTTGACACCTTCCCCGAGCGCGTCGCGCTGATCTGCCGCGACCGCCGGGTCACCTATAGCGAGCTGGAAGACGAGGCCAACCGCCTGGCGCACCACCTGGCCGGCCGCGGGGTCGGCCCGGGCGGTCACGTGGGCCTGTACGCCCGCAACTCCGTCGAGGCCGTGACGACGCTGCTCGCCACCATCAAGCTCCGGGCCGTGGTGATCAACATCAACTACCGGTACCTGGCCCAAGAGCTGGCGTACCACCTGCAGGACGCGGGCCTCGACGTCCTCGTCCACGACCAGGACCTGGCGCCGGTGGTCGACGCCGTCGCGCCCGTCGCGCTGCCGCGGGTGGTGATCGGCGGGAACTACCCCGCGGCGGTCGCGGCCGAGTCCGGGGCGCGCGACTTCGGCCCGCGCAGCGCCGACGACGTCTACATCATCTACACCGGGGGCACCACCGGGCAGCCGAAGGGCGTCATGTGGCGCCACGAGGACATCTGGCGCACGCTCGGCGGCGGCATCGACTTCATCACCGGCGAGCGGCTTGAGGACGAGTGGGCGCAGTCGCGCGCGGGGGTCGGCGACGACGGCATGGTCCGCATGGCGCCGGCCCCGCTCATCCACGGCGCCGCCATGGTGGCCACGCTGGCGTGCCTGTTCGCCGGGGACACGGCGGTGATCATGCCGAAGTTCGACCCGCACGCGGTCTGGGAAGCGGTCGAGCGGCACCAGGTCAACGTGCTCTCCGTCATCGGCGACGCGATGGCGCGGCCGCTGATGGAGGCGCTCGCGGCCGGCGGCTACGACACGTCCTCGCTGGTTTCCCTCAACTCCACCGCCGCGCTGTTCTCGCCCGCGGTCAAGGAGGCGTGCACGACGGCGCTGCCCAACGTGTTCCTCAGCGAGGCGATCGGCTCGACCGAGACCGGCTTCGCGGGCATCGCGTTCGTCAGCGCGGACGACGAGCAGCGCGGCGGCCCCACGGTCACGGCGGGCCCCGACGTCATCGTGATCGACGAGGCGGGCGGCGTGTGCGGCCCCGGGCAGACCGGCAAGCTCGCCCGCGGCGGGCACGTCCCCCTCGGCTACTACAACGACCCGGTCAAGACCGCGCAGATGTTCGCCGAGGTCGACGGCAAGCGCTACGCGGTCCCCGGGGACTGGGCCCGGGTCGAGGAAGACGGCACGATCACCTTGCTCGGCCGCGGCAACACCTGCGTGAACACCGGCGGCGAGAAGGTCTACCCGGAAGAGGTCGAGGGCGCGCTGAAGTCCCATCCCGACGTGTTCGACTCCCTGGTCATCGGCGTGCCCGACGACCGGCTCGGACAGCGGGTGGGCGCGCTGGTCCAGCTTCGGCCCGGCGCCGCCGCCGACCCGGCGGCGCTCCAGGCGCACGTGCACGGCCTGCTCGCCGGCTACAAGGCGCCGCGCGCCGTCTGGTTCGTGGACTCGATCGGCCGCACCGTGTCGGGCAAGGCGGACTACCGCTGGGCGCGCCGGTACGTCGCCGAGCATCCGCCCGCCACCCCGGCGCAACCAGAGAGGACCCAGTGAGAACTCCCGTCTGCGACCTGCTTGGCATCGAGCACCCGATCTTCGGCTTCAGCCCGTCCGAGCAGGTCGCGGCCGCGGTCAGCCGGGCCGGCGGCCTTGGCGTGCTCGGCTGCGTGCGGTTCAACGACCCGGCCGAGCTGGACGCGGTCCTGGACTGGATGGACGCGAACACCGACGGGCGGCCGTACGGCGTCGACGTGGTCATGCCGGCCCGGGTGCCCGCGGAAGGAGCCGCCAGCGACCTGGAGCAGCTGATCCCGCCGGGCCACCGGGACTTCGTCGAGCGGACGCTGCTCGCGCTTGGCGTGCCGCCGCTCCCCGACGGCGCACCGGGCTCAGACGGCGTGCTCGGCTGGCTGCACTCGGTCGCGCGCAAGCACGTCGAGGTGGCCCTCGCCCACCCCGCCCGGCTGATCGCGAACGCGCTCGGCTCGCCGCCGCCGGACATCATCGCCGCCGCCCACGAGCGCGGCATGCTGGTGGCGGCGCTCGCCGGGCACCCGAAGCACGCGCACGCGCAGGTCGCGAGCGGCGTGGACATCGTGGTCGCGCAGGGCTACGAGGCGGGCGGGCATACCGGCGAGATCGGCAGCATGGTCCTGATCCCGGAGATCGTCGACGCGGTCGGCGACCGGGTGCCGGTGGTCGCTGCGGGCGGGATCGGCTGCGGCCGGCAGGTCGCCGCCGCGCTCGCGCTCGGCGCCGCCGGGGCCTGGATGGGCTCGGCCTGGCTGCTCACCACGGAGTACGCGCAGATGACGGCCGCGCCCGCGGTGCAGCAGGCGCTGCTCGCGGCCACGTCCTCGGACACCGTCAGGTCGCGCATCTACAGCGGCAAGCCCGCCCGGCTGCTGAAGAACCGGTGGACCGCCGCGTGGGAGCAGCCGGGGGCCCCGGAGCCGCTGCGGATGCCCTTGCAGAACCTGCTGGTGGCCGAGGCGCACCAGCGGCTCATGCGCGCGGGCCAGCCGGAGGTGGTGCCGATGCCCGCCGGTCAGGTCGTGGGCCGGATCAGCGAGATCCGCCCGGTCGCCGCGGTGATGGAGTCGCTCGTCGGCGAGACGGACGCGGCGCTGCGGCGGCTGGGCGGACTGCGGTGAGGATCGCGGTCACCGCCGGCTACTGGGGCGCGGGGCCGCCGGCCGGCGCGGCGGAGCTGTTCGCCGCCGCCGAGCGCCTCGGCATCGACCAGGTCTGGACGGCGGAGGCCTACGGCAGCGACGCGTGGACGCCGCTGGCCTGGTACGGCTCCCGCACCGCGCGCGTCCAGCTGGGCACGGCGGTCTCGCAGCTGTCCGCGCGGCCGCCGACCACCCTGGCGATGACGGCGATGACGATGGACCACCTCACCCAGGGCCGCGTGCTGCTCGGCCTCGGCACCAGCAACCCCCAGGTGGTGGAGGGCTGGTACGGCCAGCCGTACCCGCGCCCGCTGGAGCGCACCCGGGAGTACGTGGATATCCTGCGCAAGGTCATCGCCCGCGCGGAGCCGGTCAGCTACGACGGCAAGCACTACCAGCTTCCGCTGGCGGCGGGCACCGGCCTGGGCAAGCCGCTGCGCTCGATCCTGCACCCGTACCGCACCGAGATCCCGGTCTACCTCGGGGCGGAGGGGCCGAAGAACGTGGCCCTGGCCGCCGAGATCGCCGACGGCTGGCTCCCCATGTTCTTCTCCCCGGCGATGAACGACTTCTACGCCACGGCGCTCGCCGAGGGCTTCGGCCGCCCGGGCGCGCGCCGCCCGGCCGCGACCTTCGACGTCGTCGGCGGCCCGCTCGGCATCGTCCCCGACGACGACCTCGAACGGGCCGCGGACCGGCTGCGGCCCGCCCTCGCGCTGTACATCGGCGGCATGGGCGCCCGCGGCGTGAACTTCCACTACGAGGTCTTCGCCCGGATGGGCTACGAGGGCCAGGCGCGGACGATCCAGGACCACTACCTGGCCGGGGACAAGAAGGCCGCGATCGCCGCGGTCCCGACCGCGATGGTGGAGGACGTGGCGCTGATCGGCCCCTGGGCCAAGATCGCCGACGAGATCCAGCGCTGGCGGGGCACCGTGCTCACGACGTTCCTGGCCAGCTGCGAGCTACGCCTGCTCGAGCGGGTCGCGGAGCTGCTCTGACCGTTCGCCCAGGCCGGGCTCCGCGGTCGCGATGAGGTCGCCGAGGCGGTGGAGTTGCGCCGTGGCGCCGCCAAGGGTGAACTCGGCCCGCTTGGCCGCGGTGAAGTACCGGTGCACGGGGTACGACGTGTCGATGCCCATCCCGCCGTGCACGTGGACGGCGGTGTGCGCGACCCGGTGGCCCGCGTCGGCGGCCCAGAACTTGGCGGTGGCGACCGCGGCGGCGACCGCCGGGTCGTCCTGCCGGCCGGGCGGCGAGCAGCCAGGCGGCCTGCCACATCGTGAGCCAGACCGCCTCGACGTCGACGTAGGCGTCGGCGAGGCGCTGGGCCACCGCCTGGAACGACCCGATCGGCCGCCCGAACTGCTCCCGGCTGCGCGCGTACTCGGCGGTCAGCTCCAGCGCCCGCGCGACCACGCCCGCCTGGGTCGCGCACAGTCCGACGGTGTACCGCGCCACGAGCCAGCCCGCCACGTCCCCGCGCCGCGCCCGGTTCGCCGAGCACCCGGCTGTCGTCAAGGACGGCGCCGTCGAGGACCAGGCGGCCGGCGCCCGCCTCGCCCGCGCTCGTTCCCGGTGCCCGTCAGTTCCTGCGGCTGCACGGTGACACCGCGATCCGCCGGCTCGACGAGGAACGTCAGCACGAGCGGTTCCGGAATGTCGGGCGCTGGCGCGCCCGACATTCCGGAAATTTCGCCATACGGAGCGTATGTGCCGCGCCCATCCGTGGTCACCGTGGCGGGCACGAGCACGAGCTCGGCCTCGCCGGGCGGCGGGCACGGCGGTCTTCACGCCGGACAGCCGCCACCCGTCGCCGGCCCGTTCGGCGACCGCTCGACGGCGACGCCGGGTCATCGCTGTCCTCTTCGGCCAGCGCGGCGGTGATGAGCAGCGAGCCTTCCCCGGCGGGGGCGGCCCACCGGCGCTGCTGGTCGGGGGTGCCGAACGCGGCGATCGCGCCCGCCCCGAGCACGATTGACGGCAGGTAGGGCACCGGGGACGCGGCCCGGCCGGCCTCCGCGAGCACGGAGCACTGCTCGAGGAAGCCGAGGCCGGCTCCGCCGAGCGACTCGGGCAGCGCGGCGGCGAGCACGCCGGCCGCGGCGAGGTCGGCCCACTGCCGCTGCCGCGCTGTCCCGCTCGACGAGGATCTTCCTCGCGAGTCCCGCGATCTCGGTCTGCGCCTCGCTGAGCGAGAAGTCCATGGCGCCCTCCTCAGGCGGTGGTCAACGGCGGGCGGGCGGCAGCCCGAGCCGGGTCGTCGCGATGATGTCGCGCTGCACCTCGTTCGTGCCGCCGCCGAAGGTCAGGATCAGCGCGGAGCGGTGCAGGCGCTCGATCCGCCCCGCGAGGGCCGCTCCGGGAGAACCGGCGCGCACCAGCGCCCGGGCGCCGAGCACCTCCATCAGCAGCCGGTACGCCTCCACCGCGAACTCGGTGCCGTACACCTTGGTGGCCGACGCCGTGCCGGGCTCCAGGGCTTCCGTTGACGCGATCCGCCAGTTCATGAGCTTGAGGAACTCCGCCTTGGCGTGCACCCGGGCCAGGTTGAGCCGTACCCACTCGGCGTCGATCACCCGCCGCCCGTCGGTGAGCTTAGCCTCCCGCGCCCACTCGGTGACCGACGCGAGCGCGGACTGCACCGGCGCGGCCGAGGTGAGCGCTACCCGCTCGTGGTTGAGCTGGTTGGTGATCAGCGGCCAGCCCGCGTTCTCCGCGCCGACCCGGGCGGACAGCGGCACGCGCACCGCCGAGTAGTACGTGGCGCTGGTCACGACGTCCGCCATCGTCCGCACCGGCGTCCAGGAGAAGCCCGGCGCGGAGGTCGGCACGATGATGATCGACAGCCCCTTGTGCCGGGGCGCCTCCGGATCGGTCCGGCAGGCGAGCCACACGTAGTCGGCGTACTGGATCAGGCTCGTCCACATCTTCTGGCCGTCGATCACGTACTCCTCCCCGCCCGCATCTTCCCCGCACGGGGGGCTCCCGCCCCCCGTTCCCCCTGGCCCTTCCCCCTTCACTAGCGTCGCGGTCGTCCGCAGCGACGCCAGGTCGGTGCCTGCCCCCGGCTCCGAGTACCCGATGGAGAAGTGGACCTCACCCGCGGCGATCTTCGGCAGGTAGAACGACTTCTGCGCGGGGGTGCCGAACCGCATGATCGTCGGCCCGACCGAGTTGACCGTCAGGAACGGCACCGGCACCCGCGCGAGCGCGGCCTCATCGGTGAAGATGAGCTGGTCGAGCATGGTGCCACCGCGCCCGCCGTACTCTTCCGGCCAGCCCAGGGCCAGCCAGCCGTCCGCGCCGAGCCGCCGCACCACCGCGCGGTAGGCGTCCCCCTGCCCGTAGTCGCCCTCGGTCGAGTCGGCCAGCCCGGCGCGCACCTCGTCCGTCATCAGCCTGCCGAAGTAATCGCGCAGCTCCCGCCGCAGCCGTTCCTGCTCGGGGGTGTAGGCAATCCGCATCCGCTCTCCATAGAGCTAGAACGTGTTCTATTAGTGTACATCGGCGGCCGACGCGCCGTTAGGGTTCCGATCAAGCGCTTGGTAGGCTCACGAGGGTGAAGGAGCCTCAGGACCGCCGGGCCGTCATCCTCGCCAGCGCGGCGGAGCTGTTCGCGCGCAAGGGCGTCGGCGCCACCACGGTCCGCGAGATCGCGGACGCGGTCGGCATGCTCTCCGGGAGCCTGTACCACCACTTCGAGTCCAAGGACGCGATCGTCGCGGAGATCCTGACCGGCTACCTGCGCGCCATCCAGGATCGCTACGCCGCGGTGCTGGCCAGCGGGAAGAGCCCGGCCGAGAGCCTGCACGACCTCGTGCTCACGTCGCTCGAGGTGGCCAGCGAGCAGCCTGGCGCCACCACGATCTACCAGAACGAACGGGCCTACCTGCGCGAGCGGCCGCGGTTCGCCGCCGTGCTGGCCGGCGCGGCCGACATCCAGCGCACCTGGCTGCTGGTGATCGAGAAGGGCGTCGCGGAGGGCAGCTTCCGCGCCGACATCGCCCCCCGGGTGTTCTACCGCCTGATCCGCGACGCGGTCTGGCTCTCCGTCCGCTGGCACCACCCCGGCAGCGACTACCCCACCAGCCAGCTAGCCGACGACATCACCACCGTCTTCCTAGAAGGCTTCGCCGCCCGCTCCACACAATCGTGAAACGGTCCTAACGGCCGGCGGGAGTACGCTCCTCGCATTCCCAGGGGGCACCGTGGTGGTTGAGGAGTTCAAGGAACGGCTCGGCCGGCAGCGCCTCCGGGCCGAGGACGCCGGAGCCGGACCACGCGCCCGAGTCGAGCAGTTCGAGTGCCACCACCGGGTTGATCGCGGTCTGCCAGACCACCGCCTGCGAGCCGTATTCAGCCATCGACCAGCCGTTGTCCACGACGTGGTGCAGGTAGACCTCGCGCGGCGATCCGTCCTGGCCCGTTCCGCGGACCCAGGTGCCAGCACAAGTGAGCCCCGACATCGCGGTGCCGAGCCCGGCGGGGTCGGGCAGGCACGCGGCGACCACGTCCCGCGGCGCGACGGCGGCCGGGCCCACCTGGACGGGGGCGGTCGAGTCCAGGCCGAGCTTGTGGATCGTCTTCAGCACGCCGATGAACTCCTCGCCGAGACCGTACTTGAAGGTCACCCGGCCAGCGTCGATCCAGCGCGGGATGAGCAGGACTTCCTCGTGTTCCACGTTGACGCACTCGAGCGGCCCGATCCCGGCCGGGAAGACGAAGGTCTCGGGCTCGCTGAACGGCTCTGTCGTGTACCACTGCTTGCCGCGCTCCCACACGATCGGCGGGTTCAGGCACTCCTCGATCGTCGTCCAGATGGAGAATGTCGGGGCGAACTCGTAGCCCTCGACCACCAGGTTCGCGCCGTCCCGGACGCCCACCTCGTCGATCGACGCGAACAGCCGGTCGGCCGCGTAGCGGGCGAACACGTCCGACAGCCCCGGCTCCACCCCGATGCCGCACAGGGCCAGAAGCCCGCGGCGCTCCCATTCCCCGGCGAGCGCGAACTGCTCGTCACCGAGCTTGACTCCCGGCTGCCGGTACGGATCCGACGCGTGCGGGCGGGACAGCGACATCGCCATGTCGAGGTAGGTGACCCCGGCGGTGAGGGCGGCGCGGAAGACCGGCATCACGAACCGCGGGTCGAGCGCGTTCAGCACGGCATCGCACCGCTCGGCCGCGATCAGCTCGACAATCGCCCGCTCGTCCCGCGCGTCCAGTTTGAACGCGGCGAACCGGTCGCCACCCCCGGTGATCGCGCGTACCGCCCGCTCCTCGTCATAGTCGGCCACGACAACGCGCTCGAACAGGTTCCATCGCGCGGCCGTTCGCGCGGCCGCCGACCCAACTCCGCCAGCGCCGACGACTAGCACCCGCATCATGCGCCTCCCGCTTGGGCGTCAGCCCCAGGGGCCGACACCCGCGATCCGGTCCACCGTGATGTGGGTGATGTACCCGGGCGGCGGGCTGTCCATGGGCGGGAAGCGGACATCGGGACCGAGGTAGGTGCGGGCGAGTCGCTGCAGGAGCTCGGCGGCGCCTCCCTCGGTGATGCGGGCCGTGCCGTAGATCACCAGGTACTCGGTCAGGCCCATGGCATTGCGCACGGGAGTTTCGATGGACAGCGCGACCCGGCTGTCGTTGCGGATATTGCGCACCTTGCGGTGCTCCGGCAGGTGGCCCGCGACGATCTCGTCCCCGTCCAGGCCCACCCAGACCACGCTCACCTGGGGACTGCCGTCGGGGTTCAGGGTCACCAGGTGCGCCAGGGCCGCGGACTCCAGCACGGCCCGGGCGCTGTCGGGCAGCGATGTCATGAGCCGACGCTAGCAGCAAGCCGCTGGCCAGCGTTGCCGACGGCCGCCGAAGTGCGGCGCGAGGGGCTTACTGCCCGACAGCCTCGCGGTACTTAGCCGTGATGTCGGCGGGCACCCGGCCGCGGTCCTTGATGTCGATGCCCTGTTCCCTTGCCCAGGCGCGGACGGCCACGGTGTCGGCCGGGCTGGGCCTGCGGGTGCCGCGGGCGGCGCCCCGGCGGGCAGTGCCGCCGACCTTGCGGGCGTGAGTGACGTACCGGCCGAGGGCGGCGCGGAGTTCCTCGCCGTGCCGGGCGTTGAGGTCGATCTCGTATTCAGTGCCGTCTAGGGCGAAGCGGACCGTGCCCTCGGCCTCGCCGCCGTCGATGTCATCGATAAACAGCGTCGTGATCTTCTGTGCCATGCCGCATACTCCACATGTTGTTTGGCTGATTTAAATACAGCCTAGCCGGTCGCCAGTTCAAATCGCGCAGCAGGTGCCCGGCGTTTCTTGTTTTTTCACCTCACCAGGCTTATGACGCCAGGTCCCGGCCGACCCCGCCGTGACTGCATGAATGCCTGGAGTTGGATGAGCGTCGGCTAGATTCACGTCGAGCACGCTCACAAAGCGGTATGCTGCCACGGCTTGGCCCGCGAGCCTGGAATTTTCGTAATCTCAGCGCGCTGACCTGCGGATTTTCGATTTTCGGTGATCGGGCTTACGCGCTAACCCGCGCCTCTAAAGCGGCCTGGTGCCGCATGCGCGGACTATAAGAACGGTACCGAGAGCCATGGCTGTGCAGATTGTGTACCCCTCCCGTTGGGGCGCGGGCTTGGTTCCAGGAAGAGCCGCCGGCCTCGGCACTGCACGTTCCCGTCCCGGCGGCCTATTGTGGAGGTGAGGGCCTGGGAGGCACCGATGAAAGCGCAGGGATGGTACCGCGATCCTTACCTTGTGCATGAGGATCGTTACTTCTCGGATGGCCAGCCGATCAATCGGACGGCGGGACCGGGGACCGCATGCCGAGCCACTGCTCGGCGCCCCAGGCTTCGAACCGTTCTACCTCGGTGAACCCCAGCTTCGCGGCGAGGCGCATCGAGCGGGCGTTGGCCGTCTGGGTCTTGAGTACCACCGGCTCGCCGGGAAGCTCGCCGGCGAGCCAGCCGAGTGCCGCTGCGCACGCCTCGGCGGCGTACCCGAATCCCCACGCCTCCGGCAGGAACATGTAGCCGAGCTCGGCCTGCCCCGCGCCGTGTTCCGTTGCTCTCCTGAGAATGATCTGGCCGATCATGGCTCCGTCGAGATCGACCGTAAAAAGGCCGGGGGGCCGCTCGGGCGCCCCTGGCATCTCCCGCTCAAGCTCGTCACGGGGCCGGGGGCCGCCGAGGTAGGTGCTCACCTCGGGCGAGGCCAGCAACTCGATGAACGCCGCCCGGTCCCGGGCCTCGGGCTCACGGAGCACCAGCCGCTCGGTCTTGATCGGCTCGGGCGGCCAAGCAACGGATCCCAGGTCTGCCACTCGCGCAGGCTAGCAGGCGGTCAATCCACCCGCGGGAGACTCGGCTACCATCACCGATGATGATCTTCCGTGACGCGCGCCGTGACGAGCTGCCGGCGATCGTGGCCCTGCTCGCCGACGACGTCCTCGGCGCCGGCCGCGAGACGGGCCCCGATGAGGCCTACCAGGACGCGTTCGAGGACATCGCGGCCGACCCGCGCAGCCGGCTGATCGTGGCCGACGCCGGCGGACAAGTCGCCGGGACGCTGCAGCTGACCCTGATCCCGGGCCTGAGCCGGCATGGCATGCTCCGCGCGCAGATCGAGGGCGTGCGGGTCGCCGCCCCCTGGCGCGGCCAGGGCCTGGGCCGGGCGATGATCGGCTGGGCGGTCGAAGAGGCCCGCGGCAGCGGTTGCGGCCTGGTCCAGCTGACCTCCGACAAGCGCCGCCCCGACGCGATCCGCTTCTACGAGTCACTCGGCTTCACCGCCACCCACGAGGGCCTCAAGCTCTCCCTCTAGCCGGCGACCGTGCCCGATGATTCCGGTATGGCCTCCGACGAGATGAGCTGCCGCCTTGGGCGGGGAATCAGCCTTGGTAATGCCCTGGACACCCTCCGCGAGGGCGATGCGGGCTTCCGGCTTCGTGACCGGTATTTCGCCGACATCCGCGACGCCGGGTTCGACACGGTCCGGCTGCCGGTGAAGTGGTCGGCTCACGCCAGCGAGTCCCCGCCGTACACGATCAGCCCGGCGCTGTTCGAGCGGGTCGACTGGGCGATCGGCGAGGCCCTGGGCCGGGGCCTGAACATCGTGGTCAACGTCCACCACTACGACGAGCTGAATGACGCGCCGCGCATCCAGCGGCCCCGGTTCCTCGGCTTGTGGCGGCAGATCGCGGCCCGCTACGCCAGCTGGCCTCGCCGGCTGTACTTCGAGCTGCTCAACGAGCCCCGCGCCGCGATGACGGCCAAAGCGTGGAACGAGCTGATTCCGCTGGCGCTGGCCGTCATCCGCGAGCGTGATCCCGGGCGGGCAGTGATCGTCGGCCCGGCGCGGATGAATGACCTCGACGCGCTGCCGGAGCTTGAGCTGCCGACGATGACCGCTGGTGGTCCCCTTCACTTCTACGCGCCGTTGGAGTTCACCCACCAGGGCGCGCCGTGGCGGGCCGGGGCTGATCAGTGGCTGGGTACCACGTGGGGAAATGACGCGGACCGGCGCGCCGTCCGTGATGGTCTCGCCAAGGCAGCGTCCTGGGCCGGGCGATGCACGGCCGCCCGCTGTTCATCGGTGAGTTCGGCAGCTACGAGCAGGCCGGCCAGGAAGCCAGGCGGCAGTGGACCAGGTTCGTCCGGCTCGAGGCCGAGCGGCTCGGCCTGAGCTGGTGCTACTGGGACTTCGGCACCGACTTCGGCGCGTTCGACCCGCGGACCAACGCCTGGCGCGAGCCACTGCGAGACGCGCTCCTCGGCGACGCCTGCCCGCCGACCGGCTGACCGGCTGTTCAGGCACCCCTCCTCCTGACGCCGCGTTCATCTCTCCGCCGTCGAGCGTCCGGCGCCGCCGGTGTCTATCTCGGGAGATTCCGTTCGTCGTCTGAGTGGACGAGCCGAAAGGGCGGCTCGCGAGAGTTCCCACCGGATGGAGGAGCGATGATGTACTCACTGTCGTATCAGATGTACAAGTACGAGCACGGGCTGAGCGCCGCCGAGCAGCGGGCCGCGGACGTCCGCGCGGGCGAGGTCGCCGTCGCAGCGCGCGACCTGCGGCTCCGCTTCGGACGCGCCTTCCGCCTCAGGCATCGCGCGCGGGCGGCTCGCCGGACGGCGGACGCGATGACGACGTCGGTACGGCTCCCGTCGGGCGTTAGGTAGCGGAGGGGCAATGCGTTACATGCTGATCTACACGTCCGACCCGGACCTGGAGTCGCAATGGGGCGACGAGACCCGGGCCGGGTTGTCCTCCTGGCTCGAGGAGGCGATCCGGACCGGGACCGGCCTGCAGGGGGCCGGCCTGCGGCCGACGGCGGAAGCCACCACGGTCAAGGTCAGGGGCGGCGAGCTCCTCATCAGCGACGGGCCGTATGCGGAGACCAAGGAACAGGTGGTCGGCTACGACGTGATCGAGTGCGCCAGCCCGGAAGAGGCGGTGCGGTGGGCCGCCAGGCATCCTCACTCCTGGACGGGGGCGGCCGAGGTGCGCGCCCTGCCGGACCGCGCCCCGGCCGTGCACCTGCCCGAGCCGGGCGAAGGCAAGATCCGGTACATGATGCTGGTCTGCACCGACCCGGCGGTCGACCCCGAGGAATTCACTCGCATCGAACCCGTAGATCCCTGGGCAGCCGAGATGAACGGCCGGGGCGTTCGCCTGTACGGCACCGAGCTTGAGCCGCCCGGCAGCGCCCGCACGGTGCGGGTGCGGGAGGAGCACACCCTCGTGACCGACGGCCCCTTCGCCGAGACGAAGGAGCAGATCGCCGGCTTCGACGTGCTCGACTGCGCCGGCCTCGACGAAGCCGTCGAGGTCGCGAGCCGGCACCCGATGGCCCGCCTCGGCATCCTGGAACTGCGGCCGTTCAAGCTGCCCGAGGATTACTAAGCGGGCGGCTCGCGCATTGCCGTGCTCTGCCATGACTCGGGCCTGGGCTGGACGCCGGAGCAATCCCGCCACCGTCGCCGCGACCGAGTCCCGCGGTTACGGTTTCCGGCCGACTCCGGCGTAAATGGCCAGGTCGCGATCGGTTCCCGGGTCGGCGGGGTCGGGGCGCCACCGGTGGACCTGCACGACGCCGGGCTCGACCAGTTCCAGGCCCGCGAAGAACTGGGTGACCTCGGCGTGCGTGCGCGCCGCGACCGGGACAACGGCCTGCTCGTTGTACCGTTGGACGCCCTCGGCCACCTCGTCGGTCGCGACGTCGCTCGCGATCTGCGAGATGGCCAGGTAGCTGCCCGGCCGCACGGCATCCATGAGCCGGGCGACGATCGCGCCCGGGTCTTCCCGGTCCGGAATTCCCTGCAGGATTCCCAGCAGCATGACGGCGACCGGCTGCCCGAAGTCGAGGAGGTCGGCCGCCCGCTTCAGGATCGTGCCGGTGTCGCGCAGGTCGGCGTCGATGTAGGCGGTCGCACCCTCCGGGCTGCTGGTCAGGAGCGCCCGGGCATGGGCGAGCACGATCGGGTCGTTGTCCACGTACACCACGCGCGACTGCGGCGCCGCCCCCTGGGCCACCTGGTGGGTGTTGTTCGCCGAGGGCAGCCCGGTCCCGATGTCCAGGAACTGCCGGATACCCGCCTCCGTGACCAGGAAGTGCACCGCCCGGGCCAGGAACGCCCGCTGCGCCCGGACCGCGGCCCGCACGTCCGGGTACGCGGCGGCGACCTGCTCGGCGACCGCCCGGTCGGCCGCGTAGTTGTCCTTGCCGTCCAGCCAGAAGTCGTAAACCCGCGCCATATGCGGCCGGCTCGCGTCGAGGGAGAGACCCTTGGCCGCCGGCTCACGGTCGCTCGTCACTTGACCCGCCTTTCCCGCTGTGTTTCCCCCTGGCCAATGCTTCCGCACCCCGTCGGCCGGCGCAAACCCTCGACGCCCACGGAACTATGGGACGGCTCCTCCCGATCCGCCGCGCGCCAGGTCGCGGAGCTCGGCTTTGAGTACCTTGCCGGACGCGTTGCGGGGGAGCGTGGCGACCATCCGCACCGAGCGCGGGACCTTGAAGTTCGCCAGCCGCTCGCGGCAGAACGCGACGATCTCCGCCTCGGTCACCGTCGCGCCGGGCCGGGCCACGACGAAGGCGCAGCCGACCTCGCCGAGCCGGGCATCGGGAACGCCGACCACGGCGGCCTCCGACACCTGCTCGTGCCTTGTGATCGCCTGCTCGATCTCGGCCGGGTAGGCGTTGAACCCGCCGACGACGAACATGTCCTTGAGCCGGTCGGTGATGTGCAGGTTGCCCTCGGTGTCCAGCGTGCCGACGTCGCCGGTGTGCAGCCAGCCCGCCGGGTCGAGGGCCGCCGCCGTCCCCTCCGGGTCCTCGAAGTAGCCGCGCATCACGTTGTAGCCGCGGACCAGGACCTCGCCGCTCGAGCCCGGCGGCAGCGGGTCGCCGCCGGGGCCGCCGATGATGACCTCGGTACCCTCGATGGCCCGGCCGACCGTGCGGGACGCGGTCAGCGGGTCGGCGTGCGGGTCGCCGACGGTCACCGTGCCGCAGCTCTCGGTCAGGCCGTAGGCGATGACCACCTCACGGAACAGTTCGGCCCGCATCCGCTCAACCAGCGGCACGGGGACCACGGCGGCGCCGGTCACCGCCAGCCGCAGCGAGGACAGGTCGTGGCCCGCCCGCGCCGGGTGGTCGAGGAGCGCGGCATACAGCGTGGGCGGCCCGGGCAGCACGGTCACCTGCTCGCGCCCGATGAGGCGGATCGCCTCCGCGGGGTCGAACACCGCCTGGGAGATGACCGTCGCGCCCCGGATCAGGCAGGCGAGCAGCCCCGCCTTGTAGCCGAAGGTGTGGAACATCGGGTTGATCACCAGGTACCGGTCTCCCGGCCGCAGGCCGACCCCGTCCGCCCACGCGCGATAGACGCGGAGGTTCTGCCCGTGCGTGGTCATGACGCCCTTGGGCCGCCCGGTGGTGCCCGAGGTGAAGAACATGTCAGAGACGTCGTCCGCGGCGACCGCGCCCGCCCGCGCCAGCGCCGCGCCCCGCGGGACCCCGGAGCCGCGGCGGAGGAATTCGGCCCAGGAGAGACCGCCGGACCCGTTCGGCGTAATTATCTCCTTGAGCGACGGAAGCTCGGCGTCCTGCAGCATCCCGACGTAGTCGTGGCCGAGGAAGCCGTTGTCGGTGACGAGCAGCCGGGCCCGGCTCCGGCCGAGGATCCAGGCGGCCTCGTCGCCCTTGAACCGGGTGTTCAGCGGCACCAGGACGGCGCCGGCCGTCACCGCGCCCAGGGCCGCCGCGACGAACAGGCGGCCGTTCGGCGCCCACACCGCGACCCGGTCGCCGCGCTCGACGCCGGCCGCGATCATGGCCCCGGCGCTGCGCAGGGCGGCCTCAGCCAGGTCGGCGAACGTCCACCGGGAGCTGCCGTCGATGAGGGCCTCCCGGTCGCCGAACTGCTCGGCGGCCCGGAGCAGCGCGGCCGGGATGGTCGGTGGCAGGCCCACCCGGCCAAGTCTAGTTTCCCGAGCAAGCGCTTGGTAGTCTCGACCTGATGGAAGCCTTCATCGTGGAAGCCGTCCGGACCCCGGTCGCCCGGCGCGGCGGCGGGCTTGCCGGGGTGCATCCCGCCGACCTGGGCGCGGCGGTGCTGACCGCGCTGGTGTCCCGGACGGGCATCGATCCCGCCGCGGTCGAAGACGTGATCTTCGGCTGCGTCGACACCGTCGGGCCGCAGGCCGGCGACATCGCCAGGACCGCGTGGCTCGCCGCCGGGCTTCCCGACCACGTGCCCGGCACCACGGTGGACCGGCAGTGCGGCTCGTCGCAGCAGGCGGTGCACTTCGCGGCGCAGGCGGTGCTGGCCGGGACGGCCGACGTCGTCGTGGCGGGCGGGGTGCAGCACATGACCGCGGTGCCTATCTCGTACGCGATGACGGCGGGCCGGCCGCTCGGCTTCGCCGACCCGTTCAGCGGCTCGGCCGGCTGGCGGGCGCGGTACGGGGACGCCGAGGTGTCGCAGTTCCGCGCGGCCGAGATGATCGCGGCGAAGTGGTCGGTCAGCCGCGCGGCGATGGAAGCGTTCGCGGTCCGCTCGCACGAGCGGGCCATCGCCGCCCGGGCCGAGGGCAGGTTCGCCCGCGAGATCGAGCCGGTGGCCGGCGTCACGGCCGACGAGGGCCCGCGGGCACCGGACCTGGACAAGATCCGCTCGCTGCCGCCGCTGATCGAGGACGGCACCGTCACCGCGGCGACCTCCAGCCAGCTCTCCGACGCCGCCGCGGCGCTGCTGATCGTGTCCGAGCGCGGGCTGCGCGAGCACGGCCTCACGCCCCGGGCGCGGGTCCATCACCTGTCGGTGCTCGGCGCCGACCCGCTGTGGATGCTCACGGCGCCGATCCCGGCGACCGCCCGCGCGCTGGCGAAGACCGGGCTGACGATGGACGACATCGACCTCGTCGAGATCAACGAGGCGTTCGCCTCGGTGGTGCTCGCCTGGCTCGCCGAGACCGGCGCCGACGAGGACCGGGTGAACGTCAACGGGGGCGCGATCGCGCTCGGCCATCCGCTCGGCGCGACCGGCGCCCGGCTGATGACCACGCTGCTGCACGAGCTTGAGCGGCGCGGCGCCCGGTACGGGCTGCAGACGATGTGCGAAGGCGGCGGCCAGGCGAACGTCACGATCATCGAGCGACTCTGATGGGTCAGCGGTGATGGACAACCCGGTCGACCTGAGCGGGCGAGTCGCGGTCGTTACCGGCGGGACGCGCGGCATCGGCCTCGGCATCGCGCAGGCGTTCGCCGAGGCGGGCGCGTCCGTCCTCGTGTGCGGCCGGAACGAGCCGTCGTCGCTGCCGGAGGGGCTGCGCTTCGTCGCCGCCGACGTGCGCGACCCGGATCAGGCGCGGCTTCCCGTCGATCAGGCGATGGACCGCTACGGGCGGCTCGACGTGCTGGTCAACAACGCCGGCGGTGCGCCCGCCGCCGCGGCGGCCACGGTCTCGCCGCGGTTCGTCCGGAAGGTCGTCGAGCTGAACCTGCTCGCGCCCTTCTATGTGGCCCAGGCCGCGAACGCGCGCATGCAGCAACAGGAGTCCGGCGGCGCGATCGTCAACATCGGCAGCGTGGCCGGCGGCAGGCCGAGCCGGGGTCGGCCGCCTACAGCGCCGCCAAAGCGGGGCTGCTCCAGCTGACCCGGGCGCTCGCGCTGGAATGGGCGCCGCGAGTGCGGGTCAACCACATCACCGCCGGCCTGGTCATGACGCCGACCGCGGCGCCGTACTACGGCCAGGACGGCGGCGCGTCGGTGGCCGCGACCATCCCGATGCGCCGGATGGCGGAGCCGTCCGACATCGCGTCGGCGTGCCTGTTCCTGTCCTCGCCGCTGGCCGCGTACGTGACCGGCGCCGACCTGGCGGTGCACGGCGGGGGAGAGGTGCCGGCGCGGTACCTCGCGGCGAAGACCGATGCCGAACCCGGCGAGGTCAGGCGAACCGGGCCGTTGCCTGAACCAGGTCGCGATCCCAGTCGCTAACTGTGACCGAGCGTGGAGTCAGCGCCCCTGATGCCGTTGCAGTCCGTAACCACAGTTTGTCGCAGTCGGAGCGCGCGTACCCGCCGATCGGCGCGGCTGCGAGATGCTCGGCGTCATCTACGGGAAGCGCGCAGATCGGGGTTATCTGCGGTCGTGGGCGCCGCCAACTGCGGCTGGCTCGGTCTGGTCCGCGCTGCCTTGTGAACCCTGCCGGTTCACTCGGTAGGCGGCCCGGACGGCCGGTCCGCACGGTCACACGTCTGGTTCATGCCGCGTCCTCTTGCCGCTGTGCCGCGTGGTGGCGCTCGGGCCGCGCCCCGGGTCCGGCCGCTGTGCCGTGGTGGCCGCTCCTGGCGTCGGTCTTGTTTCCGGCTCTGCTGCTCGCGCGGCCAGCGCGGGCTGGCATCTGCGGCCAGGCGGGCATCTCGGCTGTGAGCTGGCAGATCCAGCGCATGCGCTCGGCGGCCGCGTCGGGGTGGTCGCCGAACTCTTGGGCCATCCGGCTGACGCAGCCATCGATGCCGTACCGCCGCACGGTGGCCGTGATTGCTTGTGCGGCCATGGCGGCGGTCGGGGCGTCCGATCGCTGCAGCCAGGAGGCGAACAGCGCCGCGCGCCGCGCGCCGGTCACGGCCTGCCGGGCCGGGGGACCGTGGCGGGTCGTTGCGGCGGGGCCATGGTGGCTGACGGCTGCCATCACGAGCTCTCAGGCGCGGGCCCGGGGCGGCGAGCCCAGCCGGTGAGGGCGGCCAGGATCCCGGCGCGCGATCCCCGGGCTGGCTGCGGGCGCGGCGGGCCTGGCGGGCGGCGCGGGCCAGCGCGTCACGCTCGGCTTGGTGGTGCAGGTCGGCGAGCCGGGCCTGCCCGAGAGCCTGCGCAGTGGTGGGCTGCATCATCGTGGTCTCCTCGGGTGCGGAACTGAGCTTGGTCCCGAGGATGCCGCCAGGACCGGGCGGCGCGGATCGGGCGATCGCCCAGTATCTGGGGCCGCAAGTGTTTAGATCCCCGGTCTTGGTGCTTAGCGCAGTGCGACATGCCGTAGGCGGGACCGGCTGCCTGGGTCGGTGCCCGGTCGGCCGGTTCGGTGCCGTTGGGTGTCAGGCGGCCGGGCTGGGCAGGCGCGGGTTGGGTGTGGTTTGGGGCGGGGATTGACCTGGTGGGTGTGGCCTGGTGGGGTGGGCGTATGGCTGCGCCGGTGGCGTTTGTCGGGCGTGAGGGTGAGCTGTCGCGCCTGCTGGGCGCGCTGGGCGGGGATGCCCGGCTGGTGCTGGTGGTGGGGGATGCGGGGGTGGGGAAGACCCGGTTTGTGGCCGAGGGGATGGCCCGGGCCGCGGCTGCGGGGGTGGTGATGGTGCGGGGGGAGTGCCTGCCGCTGGCCGAGACGCTGCCGCTGCTGCCGGTCGCCGCGGCGCTGGGTGAGCTGGCCCGGCTGGATGGCGGCGGGCTTCTGGAGGGGGCGCTGGATGCCGCCCCGGAGTATGTGCGGGGTGAGGTGGGGCGGCTGCTGCCGGGGCTGGGTTCAGGTGGCGGGCCGGGCACGGGTGGCCGGGATGAGGGATGGCAGCGGGAGCGGCTGTTTTCGGCGGTGGCGGAGCTGCTGGACGCGGGGGCCAGGAAGGCCGGGTGCCGGGGTCGGGCTGGTGGTCGAGGACGTGCACTGGGCGGACAGCGCGACGCTGGACTTGCTGACCTTCTTGGCCCGCGGCGGGTGCCGGGGTGCGGTGAGTGTGGTGGTGACGTGCCGCGGCTGATGAGGCACCGGTGGCGGGACACGTGGCGGACTGGCTGGCGCAGGTGCGCGGCGCGGCGGGCGTGGAGGAGATCCGGCTGGGGCCGCTGTCCCGGGCGGAGGTGGCACAGCAGGCCGCCGCGCTGGCGGGCGGCCCGGTGCCGCTGCGGGTGGTCGATGAGCTGTACGCGCGGGCGGAGGGGAACCCGTTTTTCACCGAGCAGCTGGTGGCCGCGGCGCTGGCGGGCGGGGCCGGAGGCGGGCTGGGTGTCCCCGCCGGGCTGCCGGGTCGGCTGGCGGAGCTGCTGGCGGCACGGGCCGGGCGGTGCGCGGGTGACGCGCGGGCGGTGCTGGCGGGGCTGGCGGTGGCGGGCCGCCGCTGGCCGAGGACCTGCTGGGCGCGGTCACCGGGCTGGACGCGGAGGCGGTGCGCGGCGGGCTGCGGGAGCTGGCGGCGGCCCGGCTGCTCGCCGACGACACCCCCGGCGGGGCGCACCGGCCGCGGCATGCGCTGCTGGCCGAGGCGGTCGCTGGCGGGCTGCTGCCCGGCGAGCGGGCCGCGCTGCACGAGCGCACGGCGCGGGCGCTGGCGGCGGCCGGGGACGAGACGCTGGCCGCGGAGGTAGCCGGGCACTGGCAGGCCGCGGGCAGCCCGGCCGAGGAACTGCCGGCCCGGGTGGCGGCGGCCGAGGCCGCCGAGCGGGTGTTCGGGTACGCCGAAGCGGCGGTGCACTGGCAGCGGGCCATCGAGCTGGCCCAGGCACAGCCCGGTGCTCGCCGGCCCGGCCGGGATCGGTGTGCCGCGAATGTATGTGCGGGCCATTGACGCGCTCTACCTGTCCGGCGACAGCGAACGCGCCGCCGTGGTCGCCGAGGAGGCCTACCGCCGGTTCGCCGGCCACCCCGACCCGGCCACCGCCGCGGCCGTCGGCCACCGCGCCGCGTTTCACCGGGCGATCGACGCGCCGGCCGCCGGGCTCCCGCTGATCGAGGAGGCGTTGCGGCTGTATGAGCAGGCTCCGCCGTCAGCCGATCACGCCCAGGCCTGGCTCGACTACGCCGACATTTTCCTGCAGTCCGCCCAGGGACGGCAGGACGGACATCTCGCCGCGCTGAACCGGGCGCTGGAGATCGCCGAAGCGGCCGGTGCCACGGCCCTGATCCCCCGCATCCTGGCCAGCCTCGCCGCAGATGCGTTCCGGCGCGGGCAGGTCGAGGAAGGGTTCGCGTTCCTGGACCGGGGATGGGCCCTGGCCCAGGCTGCCAGATGGCGGGGCCCTGTTGCGGCTGGCCGTGAACGAAAGCGACGCGCTGCTCAAGCTCGCCAGGTTCCAGCACGCCGCCGATGTCGCGCTGCGCGGTCTTGGGCCCGCCCGGCAGGCCGGCCTGGGAGCTTCGTGGCAGCCGCCGTCCTGGCCGGCAATGCCTGCGAGGCGCTGCTCGCCTGCGGGCGCACGGCCGAGGCCGCGGCGCTGATCGACCCGCTGACCACCGGGCCGCCAGACCGCGATCACTGGCTGGTGCACGAGGCCCGCGCCGAGATCGACCTGCTGCGCGGCGATATCGACGCCGCCACCGGGCGGCGGCAGCTGATCGACGCCATCCTCGCCCACCATCGGCAACGTCGACTCGCCCGCGAGTCGGCGCAGCGGGCCGCGGAGCTGGCGTTGTGGGCCAGGCGTCCCGGCGACGCCCTGGCCGAGGTCCAGCGGGTGCTCCCGCTGTTCAAGACGCCGGATCTGGCCATTTTCTGCGGGCGGCTGCTGGCGGCGGGCATGCGCGCCTGCGCCGACCTGGCCGAGCAGGCCCGGGCGCGCCGTGACGAGCCCGCCGCCGGGCCGCGGTGGCCGCGGCCGACGGCCTGGCCGCCTGGGTGGACAGGTGGCCGGCGCGCCGTTCACCGACCATCCGTTCGTGGCCACGATCCCGGCCGAGCGGGCCACCTGGGACGCTGAGCGGACCCGGCTGGCCGGGACCAGCGACCCCGAGGCCTGGCGCGCGGCCGCGAAGCCTGGGAAGGGCTGGGCTGCCCGCACCGCGCCGGGTATGCCTGGTGGCGCCAGGCCCAGGCGCACCTGGACGCCGGGCAGCCGCCCGCGGCGGCGGCCGCGCTGCGGGCCGCCGCATCCGCCGCCGACGGGCACGCGCCGTTGCTGGCCCAGATCCGCGCCCTGGCCGAGCGGGCCCGGATCCCGCTCCAGCCCTCAGCAGACGCCGTCCTCCAGACGCCGCCGCCGGCGGCGGCGCCGTACGGGCTGACCGGCCGGGAGCTGGCGGTGCTGCGGCTGCTGGCCGCCGGGCGCACCAACGCGCAGATCGGCGCCGAGCTGTACATCAGCCCGAAAACCGCGGGCGTGCACGTGTCCAGCATCTTGCGCAAGCTCGGGGTGTCCGGCCGGGTGCAGGCCGCCGCGCTGGCCGAACGGGCCGGCCTGCTGCCCGCTGCGCGGCCCTAAACACCACCCGCGGCGTATCTAAACACCCGCGGCCCACAATCCTGGGCGATCACCTGATCCGCACCGCCGGGTCCTCAGCCGCATCCTCGGGACATAGCCAAGCTACGCCGCCGAGGAGGCCGCGATGCATCCCACCACCATCCACGCCCTGGCCGAGGCCCGGCTCGCAGGCCATCACCACCCAGCCAGGCGGCACGCCCAAGTGCAGCGCACGCGCGCGACTGCTGGCCGAGGCCCGCAAGCGGTTCGCCGAATGCTACGTGGAGTCGCTGGTCACCGAGGCCAGCCGGCTCGAGATCGACGCTGACGAACTGGTCGCGCTGATCCGCGAATCCAGCTACACGCAGAGAGCCATGTTGCCATGACCCCAGTGATCTCGGTGGCCGGGCTGTCCCGCCGCCACCGCGGCTAGCTCGCCCTCGACCAGGTCAGCTTCGACATTGAGTCCCGGTCGATTACCGGGCTGCTCGGCCGCAACGGCGCGGGCAAGACTACACGGGGCACCGGCCAGTCAGGCCGGTGCCCGGCGGACAGGAGAAACTCATGCAAACCCCCGTTACCCTGGCGGGCGGGCCGGGAGCCTCGATGGCCCCGGCCTCCCAGGCGCAGGCTGCGGGCACGCCGGCTGTTGAGATCTCGCATCTGCGCAAGACTTACGGTCCGCTGGTCGCGGTCGACGACGTCTCGTTCTCGGTCGCCGAGGGCGAGATCTTCGGAATCCTCGGCCCGAACGGGGCCGGGAAGACCACCACGGTCGAGTGCGCCATCGGCCTTCGGTCCCCGGACTCGGGGACGATCCGGCTGATGGGCATCGATCCGCAGGCCGACAAGGCCCGGATCCACCAGATCACCGGAGTGCAACTGCAGTCGGGCGCCTTTCCGGCCAAGCTGAGGGTCGGCGAGATCATCGACATGTACCGGTCCTTCTATCGCCATCCGGCCGACGTGGGCGAACTGGCCGGGGCGCTCGGCCTGGGCGATAAGCGCAAGTCCTACTACCGGTCCCTGTCCGGCGGCCAGCAGCAGCGCTTGTCGGTGGTGCTGGCGCTCATCGGCGCGCCCAAGATCGCGGTCCTGGACGAGATGACCACCGGACTCGACCCGCAGGCCCGCCGGGACGCCTGGGAACTCATCGAGCACGTTCGTGACCGCGGAACGACGGTCCTGCTGGTCACGCACTTCATGGAGGAAGCCGAGCGGCTGTGCGACCGGGTGGCGCTCATCGACTCCGGGCGCATCGTCGCGCTGGACACCCCGGCGGGTCTGGCTGCGCGGGCCATGGGCGCGAAGACCGTCCGGTTCCTGCCGTCGGCCCCGTTCGACGAGAGCCTGCTGACCGGCCTGCCGGAGGTGACCGCGGTCGAGCACGACGGCCGCCACATCGTCGTCACCGGCACCGGTGAGCTCGCCACCGCCGTGATCGTCGCGATGCATGCGGCGGGCGTCGAGGCGCAGGACGTGCGGATCGACGCATCGACTCTGGAGGACGCCTTCGTGCGGCTCACCGGAAGGCACCTGCACGAAGCAGAAGAAGGGAGCACAGTCATGACCACGCTCACGCTGACCCGGCCGCGAGCGCCGCGCGCCGCGTTCGGCACCATGGTGCTCAACGAGGCCAGGCTAGCCTGGCGGCAGCCGGCCGGGATGATCGCCGGCGCCGGGGTCGCCTTGCTGCTCCTGGTCATCTTCGGCGAGATCCCGGTGTTCAGGCAGTCCTCGGCCAGCCTGGGCGGCTATTCGGCGTTCGACATCTACATCCCGATCCTCATGGCCTTCTCGATCGCGATGATCGCCTTCACCTATCTTCCCGGGCCGCTGGTTTCCTACCGTGAGCTTGGCATCCTGCGCCGCCTGTCGACGACGCCGGTGCCCGCGTACTGGGTGCTGGCCGCGCAGATTGTCGTCCAGGCCTGCCTGATGGCGGTCACGCTGGCACTGCTCGTCACCGTGAGCATCGTGTTCTTCGGGATCAGCGCCCCGAAGAACCCAGCCTCGATGGTGCTGGCGATCGCGCTCTGCATGGCCGCGCTGTTCGCGATCGGGCTGACGATCGCGGCCCTGGCCCGGACCTCAGGTGCCGCCCGGGGCCTCATGGCGGCGGCGCTCTACCCGATGATGTTCTTCTCCGGCCTGTACTACCCGGTCCAGCTGATGCCGGCCGTCATCCAGGACATCAGCCACTACACCCCGCTCGGCGCGGCCGTACCGGCGATCGGCAACTCGTGGGTGGGCCAGTTCCCTCCCGCGCAGCCGCTGCTGGTCCTCGCCGGATACGCGCTGGTGTTCGGCTTCCTCGCCCAGCGCTTCTTCCGGTGGGAATAGCCCAGTGAAACCGGCCGCAACGCCCGGCACACCCGGAAGCGGCCTGGAGAACAGCACGCGCCCACCGGCAACCCGCCTCGCCGGTGGGCGCGCCACCACCCCGGGCACGAACTCCACCCGGGCACACACCCTGCACACCCGAGCACGACGACCGAGCCACCGTCCCCAACTTCGGCCAGGCCGCCGAGCACCGCCCACTGCACCCCGTCGATCACCGGGAACGTCGGCCTGGGGAGCCTCGGCATCCCCGTAGCAGCCCAGCGGCACGTGCCCGGCCCGCACCGGCCAGCCGCTGCCGTCGGGCCCGACCCGCCATCTTCGCTCATCAACGACGTACACGGCCGGCGAAACAACGAGCCGCTGCCGACCGTCGGCGTCGCGCTGGAACTCCCCGTCCGGCCCGGTCTCCGACGCGCCGAACCGATTCGTGAATCAGGCCGAAGACAAAACGATCAGCGGCCCGCCGAACGCCGTCGCCACCGTCATGGCACCGATAAGGCTCACGCAGGTCAGCCACTCTTCGCCGAGGGTCGGCGAAGTGCCGCGCAGCGCTCACTCCCAGACGGTCCACGCCCATGCTGGCAGCTCGAGCCCGTCATCCCTCCACGTAATCCGAGCGGACACTGGGGTCCGACCGTTGGTCACGGCAGCATACATAATTGACATTCTGTGCACGGGCCTGAGTGAATGCCGATCAATCTAGTAGGCATTCAGATTCGGCAGGGAGGATGGGGTTGTGTCCGACACAGCCCAGCTTCCGCGGTTCTGGAGTGGTCTGGGCGTAGTGTCGGGCCTGGGACCCGGCTTGACCCGCGAATCGGCTGACGCCGCGCTTGGCTGTCTTTATAACGATCCGTCGGCCGGGTCCCAGGTTCGGGCACCCACCGGCGTAGCCGGCTGATCTGCCCGGCCTGGGCAAGAGGCCGGGGTTCACGGGTCCGACGGCCAGCAGGTGCGTGCCATCCCTTAACCGAGAAAGGGACGGCAATGACCATCGTAGAAGAAAGACCCGCGATTACCGGCGGGGTGGACACCCATTCCGAGGTGCACGTCGCCGCGGCGCTCGATCCCGTCGGCGGGCTGCTGGGGACGCGGGAGTTCCCCGCGACCGCGGCCGGGTATGCCTGCCTGCTGGGCTGGCTGGGGAAGTTCGGGGACGTCGCCCTGGTCGGCGTCGAGGGCACCGGCAGCTACGGCGCCGGGCTTACCCGGTACCTGGCGGCGCGCGGCGTCCGGGTCGTGGAGGTCGACCGGGCCGACCGGCAGGAGCGGCACCGCAACGGCAAGTCCGACCCGCTGGACGCGGTCAGCGCCGCCCGCGCCGCCCTGTCCGGGCGGGCGTCCGGGGCGCCCAAGGGCCGCGACGGGGCGGTCGAGGCGATCCGGTCGCTGATGGTCGCCAAGCGCAGCGCCCGCCACGAGCGGACCCAGGCGATCAACCAGGCCAGCGCCCTGATCCTGACCGGCCCTGATGAGCTGCGGGCCCGGTTCGCCGGGCTCCGCGCGGCCGCCCTGGCCGAGGCGGTCGCCGCGCTGCGGCCCCGCCCGGGCGACGCCGCCGACTACCCGCTCCGCGTCGCGCTGCGCGAGCTGGGCCGGCGCGTGCAGTTCCTCGATGACCAGATCGCCCGCCTGGACGAGCTCATCGTCCCCCTGGTCACCGCCCGCGCGCCCGGCCTGCTCGGCCTTTACGGCGTCGGCCCGGACACCGCCGCGCTGCTGCTGATCGCGGCCGGGGACCACCCGGAGCGGCTGCGCAGCGAGGCCGCCTGGGCGCACCTGTGCGCGGTCGCCCCGATCCCCGCCTCCTCGGGCAAGACCCGCCGGCACCGGCTCAACCGCGGCGGGAACCGCGAGGCCAACCACGCCCTGTGGCGGATCGTCATCACCCGGATGAGCACCCACCCCGCCACCCGCGCCTACGTCCAGCGGCGCACGGCCGAAGGGCTGTCGAAGAAAGACATCATCCGCTGCCTGAAGCGCTACGTCGCCCGCGAGGCCTACCCCTACCTGCGCCCGGCGCCTGACCCCGCAAGCCCCCGGGGCGGCCTGGCCCGCGAATCGGCTGCCGCAGCCGTGCTGGCCTTCGAAGGATCTGCCTGCCGCCCCGGGCCCCTTCCAGCCTGCTGACCTCGTGACCTGATAAGAGCCTGCCCTCCGCCAGGAGCGGCCCATCCCTGTCTTGTCCGCCCACAGCAGCGCCATCAAACCCGCCGACATCCTGCCAAAGAAGGCCTTGACAACCATAGGAGCATCGATCTGGAGCCTTCTTGGAGCAGTGAATGCGATCTTTGTGGTGGCTGGCTGATTACCTGGCGTGGCGATAGTGCGGAATACTCGGTATCCGGACCTGTGCTGATCTTCGCGGGCGCTAGAGGTCGACGACTTTTGTGACCGAGGGCCCGACCCAGTCTTCGGGCTCTCGGTAGATGTCCTCGGGGTGTGGGGTGCCGATCTCGCGCCAGACCCCAGCGTACAGCGCGATCAAGGAATCGTGCAGCATCCAGCAAGGGGCCACGGTCTCGTTCATCCTCCGTGGAGGCTTGCCCTCTGCCTGCCTCATGAGGCCGTACGCGTAACGGAGGACGCGGCGGCCTGACGTCTGGACTTCCAGCGAGGCCGCAGTCAGCCGCAACCGCTCGTAATGGGCTCTGGCTTCCCTGTGTGCTTCGTTCAGAGAGATCGTAAGTGCAGCATCTCCAGGCCCTTTCATCACCTCAATGGCCAGATTTCTCGTAAGCGCTATGGCCGTGGTGAAGTCGGCGCATGCCAGGCGCAGAGCCTCACGGCGGGCTTGGAGGTTTTCCGTCCTCGCGTGGACCAGTTCAACGGCAAGTGTTCCCAGCACGCCGAGCACGGTACCTGCAAGGGCGAAAATCGCTGCCGTCATCTCGTGCCCCCTCAGCCTCAGGGCGTTTACAGCCTCTTGAAGCAGAAATTCCCAGGAGACAGACTCCTGAAAAGGGCCTGAGCGTATCCGGGGGGAGCCTGCCCCCTGGCCCTCTTGCTCAGGCACGATGGCGTCGAAGGCCGGCAGCGTAGACATGGAACGGAATCAGGCACTGATGCTCGTCGACGCCGGAGGCGTTGACGATTCGAGACAGCACCGTACGCTGGGCGTCTGCGACCTGCTTGCTCAGGACCTCGAGATTGCGGGCCTGCGGGTGGCGGCGGTAGCCGAGGGCACGGCGGAGGGACGCAAGGTACTGGGAGCCGCTGTCCGGGCAGGCGAGCATGACGATGGTCTGGATCCGGGCTAGTTCCCGTGCCCGGCCCTGCCGGCCATCCAGGCCAGGAACTGCTGCACGATAAGACCGCCCTGGCTGTGCGTTACCAGCGCAATGCTGGATGCCCTTGCGAGGACGGTCGCGTAGTCGGCGGCAAGCATCTGCGCGATGTCATCGAAGCCCGGGATACGGGTCCCCGGCGAGAGAAGACGCGGCGTCTTCGGCGAGGGGTAGCCGAACAGGTGGATCTTGAGGCCTTCGAGCTCAGCGTCCGCCTGCCAGACAGCGCACAGCTGGTCCCACGTTGCGGTACTCGACCCGAATCCGTGCACCGCAACGAGTGTCGCATCGACCATTGAGTCGAGTCCCCGGTCCGGGTAACAGCGGGCCGCGCGGCGGACACTTAGAGTCTCGACGACTGTTCGCATCGCGCATGTCCACAAGCACGCCGGCCGCGTCGGTCACCTGGTGGTGCTGGCTGACGACGTGGGTCACCGGGCCGTGCCGATTTGGGTGTGGGGCGACCAGGGCATCCCCCAACTGTCAGATCTCCTGGACCTGGCCGGGCCCGCCCGACCAGGTCATCAGCGCCGGCGTACCGCAGGAACTCACCACCCGGCTGCTCGGCGCGGCCCGCGCCCGGGTGACCGGGGTGGACATCGACTTGACCAAGGCCGACGCTGAGGAGCTGAACCAGGAGGTCGCCGTAGCGCGGATCGGGCTAGCCGGCCGGCCGGAGCCCGGCAGGTCACCGCCGCCCTCGGCCTGGCCCTGGCCCTGGCCGCCGCGGCCGACGCCCCGGTCGGGCTGGCTGACGCGGTGCTGGACCGGCTGGCCGTCCCGGTGCCGGACGATGACCCGCTCACCCCGTTGCTCGGCCGCGTGCCGCCGGGCCGTCCCGGCCCTGCCCGGCTACGGGCTGCGACCGCTGGCCCCGCTGCGCGGCCCGCGGCCCCGCTACGAGCCGCACAACCTGGACTTCGCCGACGGCCTGGACCTGTGGGACCTGGACACCTGGCCCAGCCCCGACCCGGACCGACCCGACCCGGACCGACAGGGCGCGGTGGACGGCCAGCCGGACTACGCGGCGGCCGCCGAGGGGCCGTCCGCGGTCTTGTCCTCCGCCGTCCCGCAGCCCGCCTGGCCCGCCGCCCTGGTCCAGGCCATCTACGCCGACGACTACCAGGGCGCCACCGTCACCTTCAGCGGCGAGATCCGCGCCGACCTACTCACCGGCCAGGCCGGGCTGCGCCTGGAGATCCTGCGGGGCTGGTCGCCCAGCCGCGAGGACCACGTCCGCGTCATCGGTCGCGTGCGCGTCTGGACCGGGTACGAGATCACGGCCCGGATCCCCGCGGACGCCGACCTGATCCGGTTCGGCATCGGCCTGACCGGTTCGGGCTGGGTCGCGCTGCGGAACCCGGACCTGCGTATCGCCGAGCCGGCCCCAGGAGCGCCGTGAGCGCGGGCGTCTCCGACGGCGACCTGGCCCGGCTGGCCCGCGACGGCGATCCGGTGGCGTTCCGGCTGCTGGTCGAGCGGCACCAGCCGATGGTCCGCGCCCGGGCTCGGCAGCTGGCCCCCGATCCCGGCGACGTGGACGACATCATGCAGGAATCGTTTATGCAGGCGTTCCTGGCCCTGGACCGGCTGCGTGATCCGGACCGGTTCGCCGGCTGGCTGGCCGGCATCGTGCTCAATGTCTGCAGGAACCTGCGCCGCCGCGCCCCGGTCACGCTGCTGGCCGACTGGCCCGAGCCGCTGCACCCGTCGTCGGCCGGCGGCCTGCCCTCGGCCGAGGACCTGGACCGCGCCGACGCTCTGCGCGCGGCCGTGGCCGGCCTGCCCGCCGGGCAGCGGCGCGCCGTCACCCTGCACTACTACGCCGACATGCCCGCCGGGCAGGTCGCCGAGTCGCCCGGCGCGGCCCGGGTCAGCCTGCACAAGGCCCGGCTGAGGCTGCGCGCCTACCTCACCGAGCACCGTCCCGACCTCGTTCCCGCCCTCGGGAGGACACACATGACCACCGTCCGCGTCGCGCGCTTCGAGCGCCGCATCCCGCGCGGCCCCGTACCCGACCACTTCCCAACCCACCTCATCGTGCTGGCCGACGACGCGAGTAACCGGGACCTGCCCATCTGGCTGCTCGGCGGGGACAGCCATGTGCTGGACCATCCCGGGCCGCTCCCGCACGAACTGACCGACCGGCTGCTGCACGCGGCCGGGGCCCGCGTGGCCGCCGTGGACATCGACGAGCTGGGCCCGGAGGTGACCGCGGCCCGGATCGAGCTGGCCACCGCGGCGGGCACCGAGCACGTCACCGCCAGCCTCACGGACGGCCTGATCATGGCCGTCACCACGGCCGCGCCGGTCCGGGTCGCCGACGCGGTCATGGACCGGCTAGCGGTACCGGCCGGGGGCCAGGGCGGGCCGATGCCCGAGCAGACCGCGCGTGCCCTTCCGCCCAGCCGGCGTCGGCCCCGGTACGAGCCCCGCAACATGGCCTTCGCCGCCGGACTGGACTACTGGTGGCTCAGCGGCAGCTTCGTCCAGAACGCCATCGCGTCCCGCTGGCGGGACTACTCCAGCGCCGCGGACGACGGCATCGCGAGGCTGTCCGCGGCCGTGCCGCAGCCCGAGGGCTTCGCCTTCCTGGCCCAGACGATCTACGCCGACGACTACCGCGGCGCCGATGTCGTCTTCCGCGGCCAGGTCCACGTCCCGCCAGGCGCGGACCTGGCCGGGCTGTTCCTGCGGATCAGAAATCCGGAGGACCACGGCCTGCCGCTGACCGAGGCGGCCGCCCTGGCCGACCCCGCCAACCACATCGTCACCGTCGAGGACCGCGGCGACTGGACCACCCGCGAGGTCGCCGCGCAGATCCCGGCGGACACCGAAACCATCGTGTTCGGCGTCTTCCTGGCCGGCCCCGGCCAGATCCAGCTGGGCGCCCCCCAGCTGACCCGGGCCGGGCTGGCTTACTAGCTGCCTCTCGAGCCGGGCGGCCCGGGAGAATCGCGCTTCCGGCCACCCGGCCTAAGGCGCACCGCCGGCCCAGTGCGCACCTCGGCATCGTGTGCCCGCGTTTCTGGATCACGCGGGCATGCCCGCTGATTGTCTCTGCGAGCATGCGTAGCTTGCGGACTATCGTCTCGACGTCACCGTACCGCTCGTGTTCCCAGCCGGTCGACTCGATGCGCAGAAGAACGCGGCGCCCCTCCTTATCAAACCGCCCTTCGATGGCCGGGATTGTACGGCCCTGGTCATCCCGCACCGTCATCAGGCCGCCGATCCCATAGACCCGGCCCGCGGCACCCTGCCTGAGCCGACTCATCTTCCCAGCTCCAGTCCAGCAGAGGCACGATGCGCTCCCTCGCGCCAGCTACCCGCCTTCACTGGGCCTCCCGTCTCGGCGTCGAGGGAAAGCCACACGACGCTCCGGCGCGTACAACACGACCTCGGGCAACACGGCCGGTTTCCGGGGAAGGACAGACACCGCGGTCAAGACGCCGAAGTGGCTGATCTGAGCGTGCCTGTGCACCACGCACAGCTGGTCACGCCGCGCACCGAGTCGGCGATCTATCGCTGTTCGCTAAGGTCGATCTTCGTCCCTGTCCAGCCACTGCTCGCCGAGAAGGGCGCCGAGCTCGGCGGCCCGTGGTCGGATTACCTGCGGCCAGGGCACCGGCGCCTGGGTGTACCCCGATCGCGAATGCCTGACTTCCCTACGGTGTAGATTGCTGCGGTGTCCGGCAATACCGGTGGCTTCTTCCTTCCTCGTCATGCCGTGGATGCCGACGGGATCGGCACCGACGACCATGATCTGCTGCCGCGTCTTCGCGCCGGCGACCAGCGGGCGTTCGAGCACGTAGTCCGGACTTGGTCGCCGCTGATGCACAGGGTGGCCCGTGGCTTCGTATCGACCGACGCGTCGGCGCAGGAGGTAGTCCAGGACGCGTGGCTGGCGGTCATCCGGGGACTGGCCGCGTTTGAGGCCCGTTCCTCCCTGCGCACATGGATTTTCCGGATTCTCGTCAACATCGCCAAGACCCGCGGCGTGAAGGAACAGCGGGCGATCCCTGAGTCGTCGCTGGCCGCTGACGACGAAACCGGGCCAACGGTCGATCCGAGCCGGTTCCGTGAGCGCGACAGCCCGGAGCGGCCCGGGCAGTGGACGAGCGCCGGGGCGCCGCGGCACTGGTCCACTGATCCGGAGGGCGCGGCGCTGCGACGCGAGGTCCGCGACCTGGTGTCAGCGGCGGTCGAAGCGCTTCCCGGCAGACAGCGGGACGTCGTGCTGCTGCGTGACGTGCACGGGTTCAGCAGCGAGGAAGTCTGCGGGATAATGGGTCTGACAGCGCAGAACCAGCGGGTGCTACTGCACCGCGGGCGCGCGAAGATCCGGGCGGCGCTGGAGGTCTACTACTCGGGGGAGGGCTCATGACCCGCGAGCGCGGCTGGGACATTGAGTGCATCGACCTGGTCGAACTGGTCACCGAGTACCTTGAAGGCACCCTGGACGAACAGCGACGGGAGACAATCGACGCGCACCTGCAGCTCTGCGACGGCTGCGCGTCCTACGTCGAGCAGATGCGCCAGACCATGCAGCAGCTCGGCCACGTCCCGCTGCATCCCGCCCGGGAATTGCCCCGGAAGGTACGCCATGACCTGCTGGCCGCCTTCCGCGCCGAGCACCCGGGCTGACCGGCGGCGCCTGCCGCCCATCCCGCCCATCCCGCACGCCCGGCCGAGCCGCCGCCGATTATCCAGGCAACGGCACGGACTGCTGTGTAACGCCAGGCCTCCCCTCGCCCACAGTGACGCATGTCCTTTAACGCATGCTCGCCGTGGCCGCGGTGGCGGCCGCGGTCCCGATCCTGCCCGGCTTCCCATCGTGGCTCACGGTGCCAGGACTGGTGCCCCGGATCATCGCGGGAGGAACGTTGACCGTACCTGTTATCGCCGCGCGCCTTGTCCGGGTTACTGCGGCACCCGCGCACGAGGGCCCAGTCTGGTTCGGTGACGATCAGGTCCTGTACTGGACCTCACGGTCAGCCCGCAGCCGGGCCAGAGGACCGCGGGTAAGCATCGACTGCCTGCGGCTCGACGGCCTCAGCCTGCGCGAGCTGACCGTCCCGGTGGGCCGGGAGCGCTGGCGGAGGCTTGTCCCGGACGCGAACTCAGCCAGTGGTATGTGCGCCGACGGCAACGGCGGCCTGCTGGTCTGTGAACGGGGCAGCATGTGGTCGCCCGCACGGATCAGCCGGCTTGACCGCCACACGGGCCGCCGGGAAACCGTCGTGGACGGGTTCGAGGGGTTTGCCCTTAACTCCCCGCACGACGTGGCCCGCCATCCCGACGGCTCGATCTGGTTCACTGACCCGCGCTACGGCTGGCTCCAGGGCTTCCGGCCGCCGCCGGCGCTGCCCGACGCGGTGCACTGGTACGACCCGGCTACCGGCGGCCACCAGATCATCTCCGGCGATTTCGGCAAGCCCCAGAGCGTGGCGTTCTCGCCTGACGGGCGGACGATCTACATCGGTGGCAGCGGTGCGAACCACGAGCCCGGCAGCTACGACCCCGCTCGCCCGCACGTGATCGTGGCGCAGCCCGCCACCCGCGGCCAGGTTGAGGCCAGCCGGTGGCGCCACACGGTCTGGCCCGGCTTTCCCGACGGGCTCAAGACCGATGACCGGGGCCGCCTATGGTGCGCCACCGGTGCGGGACTGCGGGTGCTGTCGCCGTCGGGCGAGCACCTGGGCGACGTGCCGCTGCCCGGCGCGATGAACCTCACCTTCGCCGGTGACGATCTTCTGCTCGTTACGGCGGGCAGCGCCGTGTGGGCGGTCGCACTGGGTGACCAGCCGTGAACCGAACTTTCCGGGCGGCGAAACGCTACTTCGACCTAACCATTATCCAGGGCAGAGCTGCCTGGCCGAACGAGGGGAAAACGCCGTGACGGCCGAGTACTACGACGTGATCATCATTGGGACCGGGCGCCGGCGGCGGAACGCTTGCGCACAGGCTCGCACCGTCGGGGAAGCGGATCCTGCTGCTCGAGCGAGGCGGCTACCTGCCGCGCGAGCCAGCGAACTGGGACAGCCGCGAGGTCTTCCGCAAGGAGCGCTACCTGGCCAGCGAACGCTGGTATCGACAAGGACGGCAAGGCGTACAAGCCCGCATCAGCAGTACTTCGTCGGCGGGAACACCAAATTCTACGGCGCGATCCTGTTCCGGTTGCGCGAACGGGACTTCGATGAGGTCCAGCACTATGGGGGCATCTCGCCAGCTTGGCCGATCGCCTACGCCGACCTGGAGCCCTACTATGCCGAGGCGGAGCGGCTCTACCTCGTGCACGGGCAGGCGGGCGAGGACCCGCACCGAGCCGCGGCGCTCGGGCCCGTTCCCCTACCCGGCGGTCTCGCATGAGCCGCGCATCCAGCAGCTCTGCAGACGACTTCGAGAGGACGGGGCACCATCCGTTTCACCTCCCGGTCGGGATCGACCTGAACGAGTCCGATCCCGAGGCCGGGCGTTGCGTGCGCTGCGACCGCTTCGACGGCTTCCCGTGCCTTGCCGACGGCAAGGCCGACGCGCACGTGCGATGCGTGCGGCCCGGCGCTGCGAGCACGAGCAATGTCAAGCCCTGCTCACACATGCCAAGGCCGAGCGCCTGGTGACGGATGCCAGCGGGCACCGGTCACGCGGCGTGGTCGTCGACCAGCGAGGTAGCCGGCGAGATGTTCTACCGCGGCGATATTGTCGTCGTCTCGTGCGGCGCGATCAACTCGGCCGCGCTGCTGCTGAGGTCCGCCAGCGACCAGCATCCCGAACGGGCTGGCGAATGCCTCGGGCGTGGTCGGGCGCAACTACATGGCGCACATCAACTCCGGGGTGGTCGCTATCTCGCAGACAGCCGAACCCGACAAGTTCCAGAAGACGCTTGGCATCAACGACTTTTACTGGGACGCGGATGGCTCCGAGTTGCCACTCGGCCACATCCAGATGCTCGGCAAATCCGACAAGGATATCCTGCGCGGCGGGGCGCCGTGGTTTGCGCCCGGGCCCGCGCTCGAGTACCTCGCGACGCATGCGATCGACTTCTGGCTGACGACCGAGGACCTGCCCCACCCGGCGAACCGGGTGACGGTGGACCGCGCGGGTCACATCCACCTGACGAAGGTCTACCGCAACCTTGAGCCCCACAAGCGGCTGCTCGCCAAGCTGAAGGAGCTGATGGGGCCGCTGGGCTGTCACGACGCGGCGATCCCATCCTGGTCGATCCTCGACAAGCGGATCCCGCTGGCGGGGAACGCTCACCAATGCGGCACGGTGCGCTTCGGCGCCGACCCGTCGGGCTCGGCCCTCGACGTCAACTGCCGTGCCCACGACCTTGACAACCTGTACGTCGTCGACACCAGCTTCTTCCCCGTCCAGCAGCGCCGTGAACCCGGCGCTGACGGCGATGGCCAACGCGCTGCGAGTCGGCGATCACCTGCTCGAGCGGCTGGATGCCACCGCCCAGGTCGCCGCGCACAGTTCGAAGGCAACGGCACCGGCCAGTACGGAGGTTCACGGCATGAAGACCGTCGCTGAAAAGGTCGCAAGCCGCCATCGGCAAGGGTCTGCTCGCCGGCTTCGCCGGGACGGCCGCGATGACGGTGTCGAGCACGGTCGAGGCCACGGCTGCGAGGGCGGGCGCCCAGCACGGCCCCGGCTCGGGCCACCGCAAAGGCGCTCGGTATCGCGGCATTCGACGACGCGATCGCCGCAGGCCCGCTTGAATGACGTATCGCACTGGGGCTACGGCACCACCTGGGGGATCGCGCACGGACTGCTTGACGCCATCGGCCTGGCCGCCGCCCGCGGCGACGGCCGCTCACGGAGCCGCCATGTGGGGAAGCGCGCAGCTGATGCTTCCCGCACTCGATGTAGCCCCGCCAGCCATCTTCTGGCCGCTGCGGGAGATCGCGATCGATGCCTTTCACCACGCCGTGTACGCGGTGGCGACGGGCATCGCCTACGAACTGCTTAACCACGAGCGAATCTCACCCCGGTTAGCAGCCAGGCTGACCTGCTGGGAAATCACGGACTCGTTCGGATAAAAGTCTTTTCTCATCCGAACGAGGGCGTGCTTCCCGTCCTGCGGCAGCAGATTGAACCCTGACCACCCATGCCTTGACCGTGACTGAAACGAGGAGAACATCATGAAAGGACCCACAATGCATGATGGCTTGCCGGTCGGCGACTATGCCATGCTGTCGGACTGCCGCTGCGCCGCCCTGGTGAGCCGGGCTGGCTCGGTGGACTGGCTGTGCTTTCCCCGGTTCGACGCGCCTGCCGTGTTCGCCCGCATTCTTGACCCAGGCCGGCGGCCACTTCGCGATCCGGCCCGTCGGTGAGTTCGAGGCCACCCGTGCCTACGTAGACCAGACCATGGCGCTGGAGACCACGTTCCGGACCGCAGCCGGCACCATGGTGCTGACCGACGCCATGGCGCTCGGCCGTAGCGAGCGGGGTCATGACCTGGGCACCCGGTCCCCAGGGATACTGCTACGGCAGCTGGCCTGCACGGCCGGAGAGATGGACGTCGAGGTCAGTTACGCCCCGCGTCCTGAATTCGGCCTCATCCATCCGATTCTCGAACAAGTCCCCGGCGGGCTGGCCGCCCGCGGCGGCGCTAGCCGACTGCTGCTGTCGGCGCCTTCGGTCTTCCAGATTGACGGGGCTATTGCCATCGCCCGCCTGCGGCTGACCGTCGGGCAGACGGCGAGCTTCGCGCTGCAGCACACGCCGATGTGGGGGCCGCCGCTGGGCGTCTGGGATTCTGACGAGATCACCGCACGGCTGGGGGACACCGTGGAGGGATGGCGGTCTTGGTCGGCCATCCACCAGACCTACGAGGGCCCGTGGCGCGACCTGGTGCACCATTCCGGCCGCGTACTGCAGGCGCTGACGTTCGCGCCGACCGGAGCGATCGTCGCCGCGCCCACCACCTCGCTGCCAGAAACGATCGGCGGTGGCCGGAACTGGGATTATCGCTACACCTGGGTCCGGGACGCTAGCTTTCACCATGGAGGCGCTGTGGGTGGCGGCCTGCCCGGACGAGGCGGGCAAGTTTTTTGGCTTCCTGGCCGACGCGGCGGCGTCCCAGCTGCAGCGCGGGACCGACCTGCAGATTATGTTCGGGATCGGCGGCGAGCGCGACCTGTCCGAGAGGGAGTTGCCGCACCTAGCCGGGTGGCGGACCGCCGGCCGGTGCGGGTCGGCAACCGTGCATGGAATCAGCGCCAGCTGGACGTGTACGGAGAGATGCTCGGCGCCGCCTGGCGGCTGGTCCAGCAGCTGGGCGAGCTGGATCCCCTCACGCAGCGGTTCATGTCCGCCGCCGCCGACACCGCAGCGGCCCGGTGGGAGGAGAAGGACCAGGGCATCTGGGAGATCCGGGGCGAGCCGCGGGACTTTCTGTACTCCAAGCTGATGTGCTGGGTAGCACTGGATCGGGCCATCGCACTGGCCCCACGGCTCGGCGCGGAGGACAAGGTGCGGGGCTGGACGGCCGCCCGTGACGAGATCCGGGCCGCCATCCTGGAGCGCGGGTGGAATGAGAAGGCCGCCGCGTTCACCCAGGCGTTCGGCAGCGAGGATCTGGACGCCTCCAACCTGATGCTGGCGATTACCGGGTTCCTGCCCGGCAGCGACCCGCGGATGAAGGCGACCATCGACGCGACCGCCGCGCGGCTGACCGATGAGCGCGGCCTGGTGTACAGGTACCTGGCGCGCGACGGCCTGGCGGGTGAGGAGGGCACCTTCCTGCTGTGCACTTTCTGGCTGGCGCAAGCGCAAGCGCTGGCCGGAGAGCTCGACCAGGCCACAGCCACCTTCGAGCGGGCCGTCAAGGCGATCAGCGACGTCGGTCTGCTGGCCGAGGAGGTCGATGCGAGCAGCGGTGAGATGATCGGCAACTTCCCGCAGGCGTTCAGCCATATCGGCCTGATCAACGCCGCCTGGGCCATCGCCCAGGCCCGGCAGCGCACCAACCCGGCGGCGCTGCCCGGTGCGGATGGCATGAGCTGACCCCTGTCGAGCTGAACGCCAGATCCTGCGCGGGAGAGTAAGTGACCTGCTCGGGCAGCTAGTGGCCTCTGCTGGTGAGCGGTGGGCGGCTCGGCCCGTTGTGCCTGCTCGGCGTAGTCGGCTTCGCATTGCGCCGGCCGGGGCAAATCAATTCTGCCGGTGCCCTGCCCAATCCGCGTACGGACGCCTGTCAGTGTTCGTCGTAGTGGCCTTCGTGGGCGGCGTGCCGGTGCCCGTCGTGGACGTAGTCCAGATGGTCGCTGTGGAGGACGGGGGCGTGGCCGCACCCTTCACCGTGCACGTGGGCGTGCTCCTCGGCAGACTGGTGCCCCGGTGACGCACATTCGTCGTAGTGGTCGCCGTGGGGGCGGTGGACGTGCTCATCGTGGAGGTAGTCGACGTGGCCGTCGTGGCGTACCTGGACGTGTCCGCAGTGCTCGCCGTGTTCATGGTCGTGGGGTTCGGAGGGCATGTGGCCAGCGATATCGCACTCGTCGTAGTGCCCGTCGTGGGCATGGTGCAGGTGCCCGTCGTCGAGGAAGTCGACGTGGCCGACGTGTTCCATCGGGCTATGACCGCAGTCCGGCCCGTGGATGTGGGTGTGGTGTTCGTGGATTGAGTGCGTGGTTTCCGTCGTCATTCCTGATCCTCCCTCCTCGGCTCCTGATCCACGCTTAGTACCCGGGTCGGCGCGGGTCTACCCGCCAGCGGGTCACTCGCACATCGGACGTTCCTGCGAACGCAGCACTGATCCGCCCGTCGAAGCCGGCGAAGTACGGTGCCTGGACAACCGCGCGGCCGGGCGCCCCGGGTCAAGCCTGTTCCTGTCCTCGCCGCTGGCCGCGTACGTGACCGGCGCCGACCTGGCGGTGCACGGCGGGGAGAGGTGCCGGCGAGGTACCTCGCGGCGAAGACCGATGCCGAACCCGGCGAGGTCAGGCGAACCGGGCCGTTGCCTGAACCAGGTCGCGATCCCAGTCGCTAACTGTGACCGAGCGTGGAGTCAGCGCGGTAGTAGAGCAGGACGTTGCCGGAGGTGAACTGCCGGGTTTTCAGCAGTTTGAGGCTGGTCCGGCCGGCTCCTGCGAACAGGGACCTGCCCTGGCCCAGGATGACTGGGTTCACCATGATCCGCAGTTCGTCGAGCAGACCTGTCTGCAGCAGGCCGGCGGTCAGCGTCGAGCTGCCCGGGATCACGATGTCCTTGCCAGGTTGCTGCTTGAGCTTGGCCAGTTCTTCTTCGGCGTGGTCGCTGATGATCCGCGTGCCGGCCCAGGTGGCCTGCGGCAGGGTCCGCGAGATGACGATCTTGGGGGTGGTGTTCATCGCCTTCGCGACCTCTGGGTCGGCCTCCTCGCCGGCGGGCGTGGGCCAGAAAGCGGCCATGCCCTCATAGGTCACGCGGCCGAACACCAGCGTGCCGGCCTCGCGAAGCTGCGCCAGCGCGAACTGGCTGAACTCCTGGTCGACGTTATGCCAGTCCAGGGCCTGTCCCGGGTCGGCGTGATAGCCATCGGCGCTGGTCATCATGAACGAGAACATCTTCCGCACGGGTCCTCCAGCATGGTCGCTTCGTGCCGCTGACCGTAGACGGCCCCGGAGTCCCGGGGTCATCGCCGGGCGGCGGTGAACTTCAGCTGGCGGTGACTACGGATCAGGCAGTGGCTCGTCGGCTGCCTCGGAAATATCGAGGAGCGCGCGGCATATGTCGGTGATGTCGACTATGCCGACCAGGCCGGGGGCTCCGGTGACCGGCAGGTGCCGGAAGCGCCCGGTTGTCATGACCCTGGCCGCGTCGCGGATGGTTGTCGTGGCGCTGACGACGGTGGGGCGGGCGGTCATCAGCTGGTAGATGCGGACGTCGTTCGGGTTCTTGCCGTCGGCGACCAGGTGGGAGATGTCGGCCTCGGTGATGATGCCGAGCGGCTCGAGGGTCTCTGCCTGGGTGACGACGAGGGCGGTCGCGCCTGCGCGCTTCATCAGGTAGGCGGCCCCGGCGACGTGGTCGTTTTGCTCGACCGTGGTCACCGGCGGGCGCATGACGTCCGCGACCGTGGCCGGGGGCGGTGCCGGATGCTGCGCTGCGGCGTCTGCCATGATCTGCTCCCTCGGAAATCCGATCACACCGTTATCGGTATTTGATCACACCGCCGGGGCCGAGGCGACGCGCGCTTGTGCGGCATCCAGAGCAAGGACGCGCCGGGCCGGAGGTGCCCAGCGGAGGTCTCTAACCACGACGGGCAGACCGGAATGCCCCTATTATCTGGTTAGC
>CAWKKG010000056.1:0-123360 GCA_963850115.1 uncultured Actinomycetota bacterium | reverse complement strand
CGGGTCGGACAGGCTGCGGAGTCTCGAACGGACCTGGGCTGCCAGGGGATGGCCAGCGCGGTCGAGCAGGTCCAGTGCCGTCGTCCGACAGCGCGGGCGTATCCAGCGCCAAGGACTGACGCGCCCCGCCGGCCGCGGCCTCCGCTAACCGGGGGGCGGATCGGCGAGGGCGCTGAGCTGTGCGCGGATCTGCGCCGCCATCGGATGGCCGACGTGATTAAGCAGGTCAAGCGCCGTCGTCCAGGCCTCACGGGCCGACCGGGCGTCGCCGAGGGACTGGTAGGTCTCGGCTATCTCGGCGAGATACTCTGCCCGTTGCCGTGCCCAGGCGGGAGTGTCGCCTGGCAGCATCGACACTGCCGCCCTGAAACACGAGATTGCTTCGGGAAGTTCCCGGCGCGCCTGATGAGCGTAACCAAGCAGCGCCTGCGTCACGACCAGCATGTCGGTTGAGCTGACCCTTCGGCTCAGCTCAACCGCCTGGTCGGAGTAGCGGCTCGCTAGCTCGACATCGCCCCGCAGCGAGTGGTAGTCGACGAGGGCGGCCAGCGCCATCAGCACCTCGTCGGGATCTCCCGCCTGATGGTAGAGGACCACAGCCCGCTCCGCATGGGCGAGGCCTTCCCTAACCCACTGTTGGTCGCCCGCCTCCATGCCTGGTCCCTTGAGCCGCTGGCCGAACGCGCTTTCCGTCAGGGTCAGCACGTTGGCGAGGTACGTGTGGGCGAGCGCCTAGCCGTGCACGTCGCCGCCGCGCTCAAATGCTGCAAGGGCGGAGGTGAGTTCCGCCCGGCTGCGGGTCACGTCCGCGAGCTGGAAGCCGATGTTCCCAAGCCACAGCCGCGTCCAGCCGACCCCGATGTCATCGCCGGCCGCCTGGGCCGCAGCAAGCGCTGTCTGCCCCGCGCGCTCCCAACCGTGCCAGTGACCGTGCCGGTAGACGGACTGGGCGAAAATCGCGAACAGCCGCCACGTCGCCGCCAGACACGGCCTGGGCGGCTTGCCCGACCGCGCGGCTAAGCACCAGGTGCTCTGCCTTAAGCCAGGCCGTCAGCTGCGCGTCGCCAGCCAGCCGTTCAGGAGTCACGCCGGGCGCCGCCGGATCCGCCGCGAACTTGAGGGGGTGGAAGCCGGAGTAGCCAAGCAGCGTGTGCAGGTAGTGGTCGAAGCTTCGGACCATAGCCGCGTGGCACAGTTCCTCTCCGTAGGCCGTCGCAGCATGCTCGGCGGCGTAAGCGCGAAGCAGGTCGTGCATGAGGTAACGGCCCGGCTGGTGCTCCGCGATCAAGCTGGCCGCGGCAAGCTCCCTGAGCGCGGCGCGCGCGGCGGGAACGGGGAGCGCGGCCGTGCTTGCGGCGGCGAACAGGCTGATGTCGGGACCGCTGTGCACTCCGAGCAGCGCGAACATCCGGGACGCGGACCGGCTGAGATGCCGCAACGACCAGGAGAACACAGACCGGATGCTGGTCATGGGGTCGCCGTCGTCGAGGATGTCGAGTCGACTCGACTCGGCCTCGAGCCCGTCCGCCAGGACGCTGAGCGGCAGGCTTGGCAGGTCGGCCGCTTGTGCGGCGACCATCGCGAGGGCGAGTGGCAGCCCGGCGCACTGCCGGACGAGGCGGCCCACCGCGGATGTCTCTCGTGCGATCCGCTCTTCGCCAAGCCGTGCGGCGAGCAGGCCGGTGGATTCAGCGACGCCGAACTGGTCAAGGCCGATCAGCCGCGCACCCTGGGTGGCGGCGAGGGCGACCATGGTCGACCGGCTGGTCACGAGGGCGAAGCAGCTCGGCCCGCCGGCAAGCAGCGGCCGGACCTGGGCGGCGTCTCTGGCGTTGTCGAGCACCAGCAGGATTCTCCGGCTGGCCAGCACGCTGCTGTACAAGCCTTCGCGTGCCTCGGGCTCGGCGGGGATCGCCGCGCCCGGCACGCCGAGTGCGGCCAGGAACCAGCCGATCACGTCCTGGGCCGTGACGGGTGTCCCGTCGGGGTCGAAACCGCGCAGGTTCACGTACAGCTGGCCGTCGGGGAAGCGGTCGGCGACCGTCCGCGCCCAGTGCACGGCCAGAGCGGTCTTGCCGACCCCCGCCATCCCGCGGACCGCGGTCACCACGACCGCGCCGCCGGACCGGGCGGGTGAGTCGAGAAGCTCGTCAAGCAGCTTGATCTCGTTTTCCCGCCCGGTGAAGTGACCGACGCCGGCCGGAAGCTGGCGCGGTACGGTGACGGCGCTGGCCTGGCCCGGGGCCGCGCGGCCCCGGGCCGTAGCCTTAGCGGGCCCGGCATCCGGCAGTGCCAGCGACGGGTCGTCGGCGAGCAGCCTCGCGTGCAGGTCAAGCAGTTCCGGGCCGGGGTCGAGGCCGAGTTCGGCGGCGAGCAACCGCCGGGTCTGGCCGAACGCCGCCAGCGCCTCTCCCCGCCGACCGCAGCGCCAGAGCGCCAGCATCAGCAGCCAGGCGAGCCGCTCACGCAGCGGGAACTCGCCGTTGAGCTGGGCGAGCTCGCCGATCACGTCGCCGTGTGCGCCGAGGGCGAGGTCGCACGCGAGCCGGTCCTCGGTCACGGCAACCCGCTGCTCTTCCAGGCGGGCGGCCTCGCCGGCCAGCCGGGTGCTCCAGGTGGCCGCGTCGGCGAGTGCCGGGCCGTGCCACAAGGCGAGGGCCTGACGGAGCAGGGCGGCGGCGCGAGCCTGGTCGCCGTCCCGCGCGGCCGCCCGTCCCTGCTCGGCGAGGGACGCGAAGCGGCGCGCGTCGAGAGCGTCGGGAGCGAGCGCCAGCCGGTAGCCGTCCGCCACCCGGACGACGCGCGCCCCGCCGTGCCCGGGGTCGGCGTCCGCCAGCAGCCGGCGCAGTGCGGACACCCTGGCCTGGAGATTCCGTTCGCGCTCGCGCGAGGCATCCTCGCCCCACAGCGCGTCGATCAGGACCCCGACGCTGACCACCCGGCCGTGGGCAAGGGCCAGGGTGGCGAGCAGCACCCGGAGCAACTGCTGCGCCACTGGCGTCATCGCGTCCTCGGCGTGGCCGACCGCCACCGGACCGAGGACGCTGACCAACGGGCCTTGAGGCCGGCCGTCGCCGTCGCCCATATCCAGAATCGTAGGAAAGATCCGTTGTGCGCGGAAGGTATGCGAGGGAGCGCTTAGGGTCACGTCGCACGCGGTCCCGGCAGGCGGGCACCGCGGACGCGGTGCCAGGCGGCCGGGCGGTGGCGCCTAGTCCAGGTGTCGCACCGCACGTCAAGCGGGCGGTGCCCGGCGCGGGCGCGGTCGGTCCCGCCGCACCATGCGGCGCCGGCGGAAGTGGTCATCACGGAGCGGGTCTGGTGGCTCATGTCGCTGTCTCCTCGGGCGCGGGTCATCCGATGGACAGAGCATGCCAACCGAGCGCGTCGCTGTCTGTGCGCTAGCGCTCACCCGGCGCTGTCATCGCCCGCGGCCGGTTTGTCCACCCTATCATGGGCTGGTGAGCCAGCATCGAGGCGCATCACGGAACGGCAAGTTGCCGGCCACGGCAGCCGAGCGGATACTGAGCGCCGCGATGCGCGAGTTCGCGAAGTACGGCTTCGCCGGCGCCCGCGTGGAGCGGATCGTGAGCCGGGCGGACGTGAGCCCCCGGTCGCTTTACTATCACTTCGGCAGCAAGCGGGGCCTGTACGACGCCGTCCGCGAGCGGCTGAGCGCGCAGCACTTCGAGGACTTCGTGCGCGGTGTCACCGACGAGCCGCTGGTCGACCGGCTCCTCGCCAACATCGACGTCGCGATGACGCCCCGCTGGCAGGCGTGGGCGCGCCTGCTGATGTGGGAGGCGCTCGACGGCGGCGCGGGCAGCGCGCCGTACCCCGAGGGCACCGTGCCGGGGGACCTGCTGGCCATCCGGGCCGCCCAGGAGCGCGGCGAGATCGACCCCGACCTGGACCCGCACGTCCTGACCCTCTCGTTCATCGCCATCACGTTCTGGCCGACGATGTTCCCGCAGTCGACCAAGCGCCTCACCGAGGGCATGCCCAAGGACGAGCTGCTCGCGGCCCGCAAGGAGCTCATCCGGGCGCTGGTGCGCGGGCTCGGCACCGACGCCGCGATGGAGCTACCCGCCGCGGTCGCTTCTGGGGGCGAGCAGCCGGGATAGGCTCAGCGAGCCGAGCGCGAGCGCCAGGTCGCAGAAGCACGCCACGCGGAAGCCGTCGACGTAGCCCCCGGTCCCGGCGAAGAAGCCGAGGCTCACCAGGGCCAGGCCGACGGTTCCCGACATCTGCTGGACGGTGACGAGCACGCCGGTCGCGGCTCCGGAGTCCGCGACGGGAACGCGGCTGAGCACTACGCCGATGATCGGCGGGATCAGCAGTCCCTGCCCGAGCCCGAACAGCGTCACCCCGCCAAGCACCAGGATCGTCGGCTGCCGGGGGTCGGACGCCGCGATGAGCACGAGGAGGCCGGCGACCTGGAGGGCGGCGCCCGCCGTGAGCGTGGAACGTCCGTAGCGTCCCACGAGAGTGCTGCTCGACAGGCTCGCGACGAAGTTGCCCGCGGCGAGCGGGACGAACGTCAGCCCGGCGACCATGGGGCTGTCCCCGCGTCCCGTCTGGAGGTAAAGGCCGAGCACGAAGAAGAACGAGCTGATCGTGGCGTACAGCGTCACGTTCACGAACAGACCGCGGCGAAAGTCCTTCGACCGGAACAGGTCCAGGTCAACAAGGGGTTGTTGTTTTAGCCCGTTCTCGCCTGGACTGCCGCGGGCGCCGACGCGACGCTCCCACCACACGAACGCCGCCGTGGCGGCCGGGGCCGCCGCGAGGAAGAGCCAGCACCACAGCGGCCAGCGCAGGGCGCCGCCCTCCACGATCGGGATGGTCAGCAGCCCGGCGGCGAGAGTGAGCAGGCCGACGCCGGCCAGGTCGAGGCCGGGCCGGGCGGGCGAGACGGACTCGGGGACGCGGCGGAAGCCGAAGATGAACGTGAGCGCGGCCACCGGCAGGTTGACCAGGAAGATCGGTCGCCAGCTCAGCCCGGCGACGTTGGCCGACAGGAGGATCCCGCCGAGTGCCTGGCCGCTGACCTGGCCCACGGCGATGGTCATCCCGTAGACGCCGAGGGCGATGCGGCGCTCCCGCGCCGGGAAGCTCACCCGGATGATCGAGAGGACCTGGGGCACCATCAGCGCGGCCGCCGCGCCCTGGAAGAGGCGGGCGACGACCAGGATGTCGCTGGTCGGCGCCAGCCCGGATACCGCCGATGCCAGCGTGAACGCGGCCATCCCGGTGAAGAAGACGCGCCGCCGCCCGTAGCGGTCGCCGAGCCGCCCGCCGGTGACCAGCCCCAGGGAGAAGGTGAGGCCGTAGCCGCCGACGATCAGCTCCAGGGCCGGCGGGCCGCTGCCGAGGTCCCGGTGCAGGACCGGGGTGGCGACGTTGACCGCGAAGAAGTCGAACACGTTCATGAACATGCCGGGCAGGACGGCGGCGAGGACCAGCCACGTGCTGCGGCCGGTCCTCATGCTGACCGGGGCGGCGACGGGGACGGGCGCCGCCTCCGACTGCGTCACGTTGTCGCCGAGCAGACTGTGCTGTCGCTGATGCGGGAATCAGGCAGGTCAGTCCACCATGTCGGTGATCTGGATGCCGGTGGTCGCGGTCGAGGACTCGCGGACCACCGGGTCTTCTTCCGTGCCGAGCGTCCGCCAGTCCTCGCCGGGCTCGAGGATCTTCTCGGCGCCCCGGATGACGGTGAAGTTGCCGTTGAGGGCCGGAGGTTCCTTGCCCTGGGCGAGTCCCTTGGCGGCGGACAGGAGAATGTGCCGCATCCGGGTGATCGCCTTGTCGGTGGAGCCGAGCTGCTCCTGGGTGCGGTCGTAGATCGGGCCCATCGACTCGGTCACCATCAGGTCCTGGCTCACGAAGTCGTCGACGCCGCTGAAGATGCCCCGCTTGTCCCGGACCTCCTGGGAGAGCTGGTAGTCGTTCTCCGCCGTGTAAAGGCGCGGGGTGATCCCGTTGCGGGGGTTGGTGACCGGCGTCGAGAACGGGGCGAGCGCGAAGAGGTTCGTGCCGCCGTAGTTCCGCGGGTTCCGCCACGCCTTGGGCGCCGAGAAGTAGCGCCAGCAGTTCTCGTCGTCGATCGGCACGAACATCCCGCAGCCCACGCTGAACGGGATCGACGCGACCATCGTGGCGTACGGCAGGGCGTAGGCGGTGATCCGGACGTGGGTGTTGCCGTTGGGGGTGGTGCGGATGCCGGCGTAGCGGTAGCCGTACCAGGTGTCGTCGACTTCCAGGCGGGGGGCGCGGTCGTGCCGCCAGAACTTCCACGACATCGCGTTGGACGGGTAGCCGGGCTTGTCAGAACCGTCGTCGGGGATGTCGTCGATCCCGTCCCACTGGTGCAGGTGAGAGATGTGCGACGTGTCGATGTTGCCCTTCCATCGCCTGCACCCAGTTGCAGGCCGAGTGCTGCTTTGAGGCCATGGCCTCACCCTCGGCCAGGCCTTCGGTGCCGAAGTCGCGGAACGGGGTCATGGTCTCCCGCGGGCCCAGGTAGGCCCAGACGATGCCGCCGGACTCGCGTACCGGGTAGGACTTCATCCGGACCTTCTCGCAGAACGGGGCGGGCTCGCTCGGCATGTCGACGCAGTGGCCGTCGACGTCGAACGCCCACCCGTGGTACACGCAGCGCAGCGCGGCGCCCTCGTTGCGGCCGAAGTACAGCGACGCGCCCCGGTGCGGGCAGTTCTCCTGCACCAGGCCGACCCGCCCGCGCGGTGTCCCGGAACGCCACCAGGCTCTCGCCGAGCAGCCGCACCCGCGCCGGGGGGCTGCCGGGCGCGGGGACCTCCGCCGTCAGGCAGGCCGGCGTCCAGTACCGGCGCAGCAGCTCGCCCATCAGCGTCCCCGGGCCCACCCGGGTCAAGATCTCGTTGTCTTCCGACTTAAGCACGCCTCGTGCCTCCTTCGGGATGATTCATGTGATCGGTCAGGCCGGGCGTACCGGTTATTCTCACCGTCTCACCGGGCAATCACGGTTGTCAATTATTAAGTAAACACTTACTCCCAAGGTTTTCTATGATTAATGCAAAGAGCGGAGGCAATGCGCCGTAGATGTTAATAGCGGGGCTGGAGTCGCCTACAGGAGGGGGCGTCACGGGACCCCGGGCGATTCGGCCTGCTGTATGCCGCGCAGGCCCGCGTAAACCGCCGAGGAGCGGAAGGTCGCCACGTCGCCCGAGTACGCCAGCCGCCCTTCCACCATGGCCCACATGTGGCCGCTGATGGACGTGAGCATGTCCAGGTCGTGCTCGACAACGACGACGGCGCGGTTCTTGCTGATGGCGGTGAGCGCCTCGGCGAGGACGGTCCGCTGGGTCGCGGACAGGCCGGACGCCGGCTCGTCCGCGAGCAGCACCTTGGGCTCGCTGACGAGCGCCCGGGCCAGTTCCGTCAGCCGCTGCGCCTCGAGGGTGAGCCCGTCGACGAGTCCGCGCGCCGAGGTCGCCGATGCCGAGTCTTTCCAGGGCCGCCCAGGCGCGCTCGCGCGCGGGTGCCGCCTGCGGCCGCCACAGCGCCCCGAGCATCCACTGGCCGGGGTCGCTCAGGCAGGCGGCGGCCACGTTGTCGACGGCCGACCGGCCGTGGGCGAGGCGCACCGTCTGCCACGTCCGCGCCACGCCCGACCGGGCCCGGCGCATGGCGGACCATCCGGTAGCGTCCCTGCCGTCGATCCGCACGCTGCCGGAGTCGGCCCTGACCGAGCCGGCGAGGAGGTTGAACAGGGTCGACTTGCCGGCCCCGTTGAAGCCGCAGAGGCCGAACAGCCCCCGCGCCGGGATCTCAAGGGTCACCGAGTCCACCGCGAGCACCCCGCCGTAGCTCTTCGTGACGTCGTAGCACGCCAGCACGGCCTGGCCCGGTGACCCCGGCCCGGCACTGGCCGGGCTCCCGGTCCCGGTGACCTCAGGCGGTGTTTCCCGCACCGTTCCCACCTCCTCGTGCGCGCAGCCGCCCTCGTGCCTTCAACACGGGGCTCCAGGCCAGAAGCGACCCGGCCCACTGGTCCGTCCTGCGGCCGAGCAGCCGGTCTACCGCCCCCGCCACCCCGTCGGGCTCTACGAGCAGGATGACCAGCAGGGCGATTCCCTCGATGATGCCGATGTTCGTGCTGATGAACGACGTGCTCGTGGTGAGGTACTCGATGACGATGGCCCCGAGTATCGCGCCCGCGATGCTCTTGCGCCCGGGCACGAACACCATCAGCAGCAGCGTGATCTGGGCGGACTCGCTGAGCACGTCGGGCGTGACCAGGCCCTGCGCGCTGGCGAGCACCGCGCCGCCGACGGCGGCGAGCACCGACCCGAGAACGAACACCTCAAGCCGGCGCTGCCGAGGCTGATGCCGATGGACTCGCCGAGCCGCTCGTCTTCGGCCATGGCCATCAGCTGCAGGCCGATGCCTGACCGGATGACGCGCAGCACGAGCCCGGCCGCGAGGCCGAGCAGCAGCACGGCAGACGATCCCCGACCGGACGAGCGTCGACTCGTAGTCCGGGCCGGTCAGCAACGGCAGCACGCCGTTGATGCCGGAGAACGACCCGAGCCAGCTTGAGTACGTCGCCAGCTGGTAGATGAACAAGGGCAGGAGCAGGGTCGCCAGCGCGAGCGCCAGGCCGGGCGCCCGCGTGACGACCGCCCCGATCAGCAGCGCGGCCACCGCGGCGAGGCCGATCACGGCGAGCAGGCTCTCCAGCGAGCTGAAGCCGTACTTCGTCTCAAGGACGCCCGCGCCGTAGGCGCCGACGCCCATGAACACGGACTGGCTGAAGGCCAGCTGGCGGCTGTAGCCGAGTTGCAGCACCATCCCGACGGTGACGATGGCGTAGCCGACGCCGGTGGTCACCGTGAGGCCGAGGTACGAGCCGTTCATGGCGGCGAGCATCAGGCCGCCGACGACGGTGATGGCGATGACGGCGGCGAGCGGCACGGGGTCGCGGCGGCGGACCCGGTGCGCCGCGGCCGGCTCCGGCGGCCAGGTCCGCGGCGCCCGGCAGGCTGCCGCTCTCCGCCGCGGCTGACTCGCCGGCCGCGGACTCGACCGTGCCGCGGTCCGCGGCGTCCTGTTCGCTCATGGGTCCCCCTCCCTAGGCCGGTTCCGGGCCGAGCCCGAGAACCTCGGGACGGAAGATGATGATGGCGAAGAGGATGGCGTAGAGCAGGACGTCGTTGTAGCTGGTGCTGACGTAGCCGCCGAGCATGGCCTCGGCAACGCCGATCGCCAGCCCGGCGGCCACGGCGCGGCCCGGCCTCCGGAACGCCGCGAACCCCGCGGCGACGACGCCGATCAGGCTGATCGTCGGCCCGCTCGTGTACGTGTAGCCGGACATGCGGCGACTCGACGATGCCGAAGAGCGCGGCGAGCACCGCGGTCATGATGAAGATCCGCCGCCGGAACTTGGCGCTGTCGATGCCGACGATCCGCGAGCCGAGCACGCTCTCACCGCAGGCGCTCGCCGCCCGCCCGGACACCGTGAAGCGCAGGTACGCCCACAGGACGAGCCCGCTCACGATGGCCAGGGCGATGACCAGGACGCCGGCCCGCTGCACGTGGAAGTCGAGCGACGGCCAGCGCGGGGCCCGGCCAGATCACCGGCGCGCCGTACACGTCCGTGCCGAACATGGCCTTGGCCGCGCCCTTCGAGCACCAGCGAGAGCCCGAAGGTGTAGAAGAACACGCTCACGATGCCGTGCGCGCCCGTGCCCCGGTCGAACGCGAAGTGCAGCACGACCCAGTCGAAGAGCCAGGCGGCCAGCCCGACGCCCGCCAGCGACACGACGATGCCGACGATGAACGGCAGCCCGGCCGTCTGCGCCAGCCACGCCGTGCCGATGGCGCCGAACATGGCGAAGTCGCCCACCGCCAGGTTCAGCACGTTGCACACGCGGAACCACACCGCGAGGCAGGCGCCGAAGATCCCGTAGATGGCGCCGGACGTGAGCCCGGCGGCGAGCAGGTTGAGGAACTCGCTCACGGCCCCTCCCGGTCGTTCATGCTGTGACCTCCGGCCGTTCCACCAGGCCCTTGTACATGCGCACCGCGCGGTCGGCGACCAGCAGCGCGTGCACCGGGTTCTCCTCAACCAGCACGATGGTCATGTCGGTCCTGGTCATCTCGGCGAGCCAGTCGTAGACGCGGCGGGCCACGGCCTCGGCCAGGCCGAGGCACGGCTCGTCGAGCAGCAGGACCCGCGGCCTGGCGGCCATCCCCCTGGCGAGGGCGACCATCTGCTGCTGCCCGCCCGACAGCGTGCCCGCCTTCTGGTCGAGAAGGCGGGCAAGCTCGGGGAACATGTCGAGGACGCCGGACACGTCCTCCCAGGCCTGGCGGGCGCTGAATCCGGCGGGTGCGGCTGTAGCTGCCGAGCATGATGTTGTCCCGCGTCGGTCAGGTCCGGGTACAGGTGACGGCGCTCGGGGACGAGCACCAGGCCGGCCCGGACCGCGGCGCCCGGGCTCCCCGCCGGGAGCGTCTGACCGAAGACCCGCACCACGCCGCCCCGGCGGACCAGGCCCGGCGACCGCGGTGACCATGCTCGACTTGCCGTGGCCGTTGGGGCCGATGACGGCGACGCACTCCCCGGCGCGGACGGAGAGCGTCACCGACTCGACGGCCACGAACTTGCCGTAGCTGACCGAGAGGCCCTCGACCTCCAGGGCCACGGGGCCAGCCGGTGGCACAGCTGCCACTACTCAGCTCCCCACGTGCGGGAGGACGTTGAAGGTCCCGTCGGCCGCGACGGTCACCATCGCCGAGTCAATCTGGGTCATGTTCGGCGTAGTTGGACGGCGACCGCTGCCAGTAGTAGACCTGGATGCCGCCGGTGACGAGGGTCTGGTGCTGCAGGGCGTTCTTCACGTCACCGGGCGAGATGGACTTGGCCGTCGCGACGGCGGCCGCGAGTTCCCTGCCGGTGTCCCAGCCCTCGCCGCCCTCGTCGATCTGGTTCGCCGAGCCCATGGCCCGCCGCCTGCATCGCCGCGATGTAGGCCTTGGTGTCCGACAGGCCGGCCGCGTTGGCCGACGCTGGACTGGGAATGGCGCTCAGCACGTTCTCCGGCGTGCCGATCATGTAGACGTCCTGCATGGCCGTCTGGCCGCCCACGGCGTTGACGAACGTCGAGGTGGCGCAGCCGGAGCACTCGCTGATCGGGATCGTCGGGTTCTGCGCCCGACGGCCTTGAGGAACGTGATCGTGTCAGGGCCGGGGATCAGGCCGAGGACGATGATCTGCGGGTTCGCCTTCAGCAGGTTGAGCGCCTGCGGCGTGTCGTCGTCGCCCCCGGGTTGGTGACCTGCGAGGCGACGACCTGGTAACCGTACTGCGACGCGAGGCCCTGCATGTACTGCGTGTTGCCCAGGCCGCCGGGCGCGTTGTCCTCGATCACGGCCACGCGCGTGTAGTGCCGGGGGACGATGAGCTGGGTGATGGTCGCCAGGTCGTCGGCGAAGAAAACGTTGCCGATGCCGGGGAAGGAGTAGGACGTCAGGTTGGCGTTGCTGATGCCCTGCCCCGTCCAGCCCGACCGCCAGCCGAGCAGGACCTCCTGCAGCTGGTTGGCGACCGGGATCGCGGCGCTGGCCGTCGAGGTCTCCTCGGGGCCGAAGATGAAGTTGGCGTGGACCTGGGTCACGCACTTGTGCACCAGGGCAGCGGCGGTGGCCGGGTCGGACGCGTCGTTCTCCGGCACGAGGTTGACCTTGTGGCCCTCAGGCCGCCGGCCTTGTTGACCATGTCGGCCCAGGCGGTGGCCCCGAGCTCGTCGTTGGTGCCGAGCTGGGCGAACGGGCCGGAGGTGGCGGCGATCTCGCAGATGGTGATGGGGGAGCTGGCGGACCCGCCGCTGCCACCGCCCGACGAGCACCCGGCCGCTACGCCAGCGACGAGCAGCACGCCCGCCGCGGCCCCGCCGAGGACCTTCAGCCGTCGCAGGCGGGACGGAACCTCAGCCAAAGCGGCACCGGGGTTCCTGGGGAAAAGACGCGCGGAAGTGAACCGGGAATCGTCCATCAAAGCCCCCTTTGGCTTCGGTCAGGACTATAGGTCGGTGCGAACCTTTTCCCTGTCCTACGCCAGGTAGATCCGGCGGCCGGGTTGATCAGGAAAAAGGGCCCGATGAAAGATGTATACCGAACGCTTAATAATGCGTCAACAGTTTAGGACGTAAGTATGACCGTCTGATTTTGCTCTGCGGGCGCCATTCTGGCTATTGATGTCTGAGTGAAAATTGTGACGTGACACTATCTACATGACTCAACGGGGAAACTGCCGCCCGGAACGCCGCGACGCTCTTCGCCGGCCATGGCGGCGTGGCCAGCTTTTTGTTGGTTTCCCACAAACCTCGCGCCCAAGGTCTGCGCCATGACCGCCCTTGGTCCCCTGCGTACCATCGAGCAGGATAGACGCAGGTGAAGGCGGGGCATCGGGCCATGGTTGTCGAATACCGGCGGCCGTGCCGGGGCATCGCCTTCCGCGTGTTCGTACTTGGGAGGTCTGTGCCGGTGTTCAGTCGTGTCGCCATCGTCAACCGCGGAGAGGCCGCGATGCGGCTGATCCACGCCGTCCGGGACCTGTCCGCGCAGACGGGCACGCCGGTCGAGACGGTCGCCCTCTACACCGACGCGGACCGCACCGCCACGTTCGTCCGCGAGGCCGACCTGGCCTACCCGCTCGGCCCCGCCTCCGCCCGCCCCTACCTCGACTACGCCGTGCTTGAGCGCGCCCTCGTCGAGACCGGGGCCGACGCCGCCTGGGTCGGCTGGGGCTTCGTCGCCGAGGACCCGGTGTTCGCCGAGCTGTGCGAGAAGATCGGCGTCACCTTCATCGGGCCGGACGCGGACGCGATGCGCAAGCTTGGCGACAAGATCGGCGCCAAGCTGATCGCCGAAGAGGTCGGCGTGCCGGTCGCGCCGTGGAGCCGGGGCGCGGTCGCCACCCTCGACGACGCGCTCGCCGCGGCGGAGGGCATCGGCTACCCGCTGATGCTCAAGGCCACCGCGGGCGGCGGCGGGCGCGGCATCCGCGTCATCACCACGCCGGCCGACCTCACCGAGGCGTTCGAGCGGACCAGCGCCGAGGCGCTGCGCGCGTTCGGCAGCGGCACCGTGTTCCTTGAGCGGCTCGTCACCGGCGCCCGGCACGTCGAGGTCCAGGTCATCGCCGACGGGCAGGGCACGGCCTGGGCGCTCGGCGTCCGCGACTGCTCGGTGCAGCGGCGCAACCAGAAGATCATCGAGGAGTCCGCGTCCCCGGTGCTCAGCGCCGAGCAGGCCGACGAGCTGAAGGCGTCGGCCGAGCGGCTGGCGCTGGCCGTCGGCTACCGGGGGGCCGCCACCGTCGAGTTCCTTTACCACCCGGGGGAGAAGCGGTTCGCCTTCCTCGAGGTCAACACCCGGCTGCAGGTCGAGCACCCGATCACCGAGCTGACCACCGGCACCGACCTGGTCAGGCTCCAGCTGCACGTGGCCGCCGGCGGCAAGCTGGACGGCGACAAGCCCGCCGAGTCCGGGCACGCCATCGAGGCGCGGCTCAACGCCGAGGACCCGGACCGCGACTTCGCGCCCGCGCCCGGCCGCATCGCCCGGCTCGCGCTGCCCGCCGGCCCGGGCATCCGGGTCGACACCGGCGTCAGCGAGGGCGACACGCATCCCCGCCGACTTCGACTCGATGATCGCGAAGATCATCGCCTACGGCCACGACCGGGACGAGGCCCTCGGCCGGCTGCGCCGCGCGATGGCGCGAGACCACCGTGATCATCGAGGGCGGCGCCACCAACAAGAGCTTCGTGCTCGACCTGCTCGACCAGCCCGAGGTGATCGACGCGAGCGCCGACACCGGCTGGATCGACCGGGTCCGCGGCGAGGGCCGCCTCGCCGCCCACCGGCACTCCGCCGTCGCGCTCGCGGCCGCCGCGATCGAGGCCTACGAGGACGAGGAGGAGGTCAGCAGGCAGCGGCTGCTCGCCACCGCCCGCGGCGGCCGTCCGCAGGCGCAGCACGACCCGGGCCGCCCGCTCGACCTGAAGCTCCGCGGCGCCAGCTACCGCGTGCGCGTCGCGCGGACCGGGCAGAAGCGGTTCCGCGTCGAGGTCGGCGCGGACGGCGCTGCTTCTCCAGGCACGGGTCACCCGGCCGACGTCGAGGTCGAGCGGTTCGACGAGCACAGCGGCAGGATCACGGTCAACGGCAGGCGGTTCCGGCTGACCTCGGCCACCCACGGCCCCGTCCACCTGGTCGAGGTGGACGGCGTCGCCCACCGGGTCAGCCGCGACGAGGGCGGCGTCGTCCGCTCGCCCGCGCCCGCCCTGGTGGTCGCCACCCCGCTCGCCGTCGACGACGAGGTCGAGGCGGACGCGCCGATCCTCGTGCTCGAGAGCATGAAGATGGAGACCGTGCTGCGGGCGCCGTTCCGCGCCCGGGTCCGCGAGTGCCTGGTCTCGGTCGGCAGCCAGGTCGAGGCGGGCGCGCCGCTGCTGCGCCTCGAGCCGGTCGGCGACGCCGAGCGCCGTCGGACGCCGCACCGGCCGCGGCCGGCTCGCCGCGGAGATCGACCTGCCCGCGGCCGCCCGCCGCCGTGCCCGCGGCCGAGCGGGCCGAGCAGTGCCTGGCCGACCTGCGCGGCCTGCTGCTCGGCTTCGACGACGACCCCGCTGACCCCAAGCGCGCGCTCACCGGCTACCTGGCCGCCCGCGCCGAGCTGCGGCGGGACGCCGCTGGCGGGCGAGGTGGAGCTGCTCACCGTCTTCGCCGACATGTCGGAGCTGAGCCGCAACCAGCCGGGCAGCGACACCGAGGCGTTGCCTGAGGGCCCGGTGCACAGCCCGCGCGAGTACTTCCACAGCTACCTGCGGAGCCTCGACGTGGAACGGGCCGGCGTCCCCGAGGCGTTCCAGGCGAAGCTGGCCAGGGTGTTCCGCTACTACGGCGTCACCAGCCTTGACCGCACGCCGGAGCTCGAGGCCGCCGTCTTCCGCATCTTCCTCGCGCAGCAGCGGATGGCCGCCGACGCGGGCATCGTCGCCGAGCTGCTGCGGCAGTGGCTGGCGAGCGCCCCGCCCGCCGAGCCGCTGCGCGAGCCGGCCGGGCTGGCGCTCGAGCACCTCATCGAGGCGACGCAGCTGCGCTTCCCCTCGGTGTCCGACCTCGCCCGCGGCGTCGTGTTCCGCTGGTTCGCCCAGCCGCTGCTGCGCCGCAACCGCGCCCGGGTCTACGCGGCGATCCGCGAGCGACCTGCGCTACCTCGACCGGAACCCGGACGCGCCGGACCGCGCGGAGCGGATCCAGGCGATGGTGGCCAGCTCCGAGCCGCTGGTCCGGCTGATCGGCCAGCGGGTCGAGGCGGCGGCGCCGACAACGCGCCGCTGCTCGAGGTGCTGACCCGCCGCTACTACGGCAACCACCAGCTGGCGGACGTGACCGCGCGCGACATCGCGGCCGGTGACGGTACGAGCAGCCGGTTCGTCACCGCCGAGGACGCCAGCCACGGCCGGGTGACCCTGGTGGCCGCCGCGGCCGCCGACATCGCCGACGCTGCCCGGCGCCGTCGCCGCCCTCGGCGAGCTGGCCGCCGGGGCCACCGGCGGACAGCCTGGTCGCCGACCTCTACGTCACCTGGGACGGCGCAGCCGGAGCCCGACGCAGCTCGCGGCGCGCCTCGGCGAGCTGCTCGCGTCGGGCCCTGCTCGTGCAGCGGCCGCGCTGCCGCGCGGATCGCGCGGATCACCGTCACGGTCGCCGGGACGAGCGGCGTCGCGATGCAGCACCACTTCACCTTCCGCCCGGCCGCTGGCGCACGCCGGCGGCGCGGCGCATGGCCGAGGACCGGCTGATCCGCGGCCTGCACCCGCAGATCGCCCAGCGGCTGCAGATCGACCGGCTGCGCGAGTTCGACCTCACCCGGCTGCCGTCCGCGGACGAGGAGATCTACCTGTTCAAGGCGGTGGCCAAGAGCAACAAGGCCGACGAGCGGCTGATCGCGATGGGCCAGGTCCGCGACCTGACGCCGCTGCGCGAGGCGGACGGCCGCCTCGTCGCGCTGCCCGCGCTGGAGAACGTCCTGGCCGGCTGCCTCGACGCGATCCGCACCGTCCAGGCGCAGCGGCCGCAGCACAAGCGGTTCGACGCCAACCGGATCATGATCTACGTCTGGCCGACGGTCGACCTGACCGCCGACGAGATCAACTCCCTGGTCCACCGGATCCGGCCGACCACGTCCGGCGCCGGGCTTGAGGAAGTGCAGTTCGTGACCCGCCAGCGCACGCCGTCGGGGGAACTGGCCGAGGTGGCCGTGTGGACCAGCCTCGACGCCAGCCACAACGTGCGGCTGCACATGGGACCGCCGCCGACCGAGCCGATGCGGCCGCTCGACGACTACCGGCAGAAGGTGCTGCGCGCCGCGCGCCGCGGCACCGTCTACCCCTACGAGCTGACCGGCCTGCTGGCCGGCCAGGACGGGCGGTTCACCGAGCACGACCTCGACGAGGCGGGCGCGCTGGTGCCGGTGAGCCGGCCGAAGGGGAAGAACACCGCGGCCATCGTCGCCGGCGTGGTCACGCACGCCGACGCGCGCGGCACCCCGAGGGCGTCACCCGCGTGGTGCTGCTCGGCGACCCGACCAAGTCGCTCGGCGCGCTGTCCGAGCCCGAGTGCGCCCGCGTCATCGCCGCGCTCGACCTCGCCGAGCGGCTGCGCGTGCCGGTCGAGTGGTTCGCGCTGTCGTCGGGCGCGCGGATCTCGATGACCTCGGGCACCGAGAACATGGACTGGGTGGCCGCCGCGCTCAAGCGGATCGTCGAGTTCACCCAGGCCGGCGGCGAGATCAACATCGTCGTCGCCGGGATCAACGTCGGCGCCCAGCCGTACTGGAACGCCGAGGCCACCATGCTCATGCACACCAAGGGCATCCTGGTGATGACGCCGGACTCGGCGATGGTGCTCACCGGCAAGCAGTCGCTGGACTTCTCCGGCGGCGTGTCCGCCGAGGACAACTTCGGCATCGGCGGCTACGACCGGGTGATGGGCCCCAACGGCCAGGCGCAGTACTGGGCGCCGAGCCTGACGGCCGCCTGCGACGTCCTGATGGCGCACTACGACCACGCCTACATCGCGCCCGGCGAGGCCGCGCCGCGCAAGGCGGCCACCAGCCGACCCGGCCGACCGCGACGTCTCCGGTTACCCGCACGCCGTGGCCGGGCAGCGACTTCGCCACGGTCGGGCGAGATCTTCTCCGCCGAGCACAACCCGGACCGCAAGAAGCCGTTCGACATCCGCACCGTCATGCGGGCGCTGTCCGACCAGGACCACCCGGTCCTCGAGCGCTGGGCGGGCATGGCCGACGCGGACACCTCGGTGGTGCAGGACGTCCACCTCGGCGGCCGGCCGGTCTGCCTGATCGGCATCGAGTCGCAGGTCGGTGCCGCGGCGCGGGTTCCCGCCCACCGACGGCCCCGACACCTACACCGCGGGCACGCTGTTCCCGCAGTCGTCGAAGAAGACCGCGCGGGCGATCAACGCCGCCTCGGGCAACCGGCCGCTGGTGGTGCTCGCGAACCTGTCCGGGTTCGACGGCTCGCCGGAGTCGATGCGCAAGCTCCAGCTGGAGTACGGCGCCGAGATCGGCCGGGCGATCGTCAACTTCCGCGGCCCGATCGTGTTCTGCGTCATCTCCCGCTACCACGGCGGCGCGTTCGTCGTGTTCTCCAAGGCGCTCAACCCGAACATGACCGTGCTCGCCCTGGAGGGCTCGTTCGCGTCCGTGCTCGGCGGCGCCCCGGCGGCGGCCGTGGTGTTCTCCGCCGAGGTGAGCAACCGCACGGCGACCGACCCGCGGGTGGCGGAGCTGCAGGCCCGGCTCGCCGAGCCAGACGCCGGCGCCGAGCGGGCCGCGCTGAGCGCCCGGCTGGCCGAGGTCCAGGCCTCGGTGCGCGCGGAGAAGCTCGGCGAGGTGGCCGCGGAGTTCGACCGGATCCACTCCATCCAGCGGGCGGTCGAGGTCGGCTCGGTCGACGCGATCATCAGCGTGGCCGAGCTGCGCCCCGCGATCATCGACGCGATCGAGCGCGGCCTCGGCAACTGACGGGCTCAGCGCAGGCAATCGATGACTAAAGCCAATCGCGCAACCGCGCGTTGCGCGATTGGCTCAAGCCCGACGGCCGCCACTTTCAGCGGCGGCGGCGCGGGCCCAGTCGGCGCAGCTGGGTCAAGGTGACGAGCAGGTAGAGGACCGCCCAGCCTGCCGGTGATGCCGACGTCCCGCAGCCAGTCGCCTGACGAGGTCGTCCACAGCGGGTCCGCGTCCGTGCCGGGCAGGAGGCCGATCCCGTTGAGGTTCACGGTGGACGCCAGCGCGGCGAATCCCCAGCGGGCCGGCGCGATCCACGACAGCTGGGACAAGCCGTTCATCCCGTTGAACGGCAGCACGCCGCCGGACAGGATGACCTGGAACATGGTCAGCATCACGAGGAACGGCATCGCTTTTTCCGATGTGCTGGCGAAGGCCGACACCAGCAGGCCCAGGCACATCGACGCTACCGCGAGCACGGCGACCGCGATCAGCAGCTCGAGGAGCGGGAGGCTCTTCAGCAGCGCGCCGTGCGCTGGCAGCTGGCGGCCGGCCACGCCGAGCAGCACGATCACGCAAGACTGCACGATGCTGATGGTGCCGAGCAGGGTCACCTTGGACAGCAGGTAGGCGCCGGGAGACAGGCCCGCGGCCAGTTCCCTGACGTAAATGGGGCGTTCCTTGACCAGCTCGCGGACCGAGCTCGCGGTCCCGGCGAGGCAGGCGCAGGTGACCAGGATCTGCAGAAGCTCCTGGGCGGACATGTTGCCGTTCGGCGCCTGGCTAGCCCCTGCATGGCGGGCACGAACCTGATCAGCAGGCCGAGCACGAGCGGGAGAAGCCCCATGAAGAGCACGTAGCCCCGGTCCGCGGCGATCACCCGCGCGTACCGCCGGGTGAGCGTGGCGTACTGCCGGAGCCCGCGGCGGCGCTGGGCCGACGGGGCGAGTGCCAGCTGACCCTCGGGCTCGGCCGCTTCCGGCCGGCGCTGCGCCGCCACGTACCGCGCGTAGGCGAGCGAGGCGGCGAACTCGCCTGCCCAGTCGCGGTCGGGGTGATTGTCGAACGCCTGGAACAACTCCGCCCAGTCGGGCAGGCCGAAGTAACCGAGGGCCTCGCCCGGCGGTCCGTAGAAGGCCATCCGCCCGCCGGGGGCCAGGATCAGCAGCCGGTCGCAGCTCAGCAGGTTCAGCACGCTGTGCGTGACCACGATGATCGTCCGGCCGTCGTGGGCGAGGTCACGCAGCTGGAGCATGACCGACTTGTCCAGGCCGGGGTCGAGGCCAGAGGTGGGCTCGTCGAGGAACAGCAGCGACGGGCGGGTCAGCAGTTCCTGCGCGACGTTCATCCGCTTGAGCTGCCCGCCGGAGAGCCGGTCAGCGCGCGTCTCCGCGTGCTTCGCCAGGCCGAGCTCCTCCATCACCTCAGCGACCCGCGCGTTGCGCTCGGCGGCGGTGGTGTCGGCGGGAAAGCGCAGTTCCGCCGAGTACTGCAGCGCGCGGCGGGCGGTCAGCAGGGTGTGCAGGATGTTCTCCTGCGGGACCAGGCCGATGCGGTGCCGCAGCTCGGCGTAGTCCTGGTAGAGGTCCCGGTTGTCGTACAGCACGGTGCCGGTGTCCGCGGGCCGCATCCCGGTCATCGCGCCAAGCAGCGTCGACTTCCCTGCGCCACTTGGGCCGATGACGCCGACTAGGCATTTCTCCGGCATCGCGAACGACACCCGGTCCAGCAGCACCTTGCCGCCCGCCACCGTCACCACGAGGTCCTGGGCCGCGACGGTGACATCGCCGTCGTCAAGGAACTGGCGCAGCCTGCCGTCCGTGAGCCGGAACGTCGAGCGGCCGACGCCGACGGTATCGCTGTCAGCCAGTGGCTGCGCGGAGATCCGACGGCCGTTGACGTAGGTGCCGTTGTGGCTTCCCAGGTCGACGATCTCGTATTGCCCGTCCGCGGTCCGGCGCAGCTCAGCGTGGTAGCGGGAGGCGATGAGGTCGTCGACGACCAGGTCATTGTCCGGTGCGCGACCGCTTCGCAGGCTTCCCGCGGGCATCGGCACTTCCGCGCCGGGGCTTTCCTCGTCGGCGGCCGGCTCGGCCGGAACCAGAAGGTCAGGGGCGGCCGCAACCGTCGAAGCCGGCGCGGTGGCCGGATCGGGATCCTCGGGGGACATACTTGGCGACCCTAAGCGGCTGGGTTTCCGCGGAAAACGGGGAAGGCGCCCTGACATTTCACCGCGCCTCCCCTGAGACTTGGACCCGGCCTCGGCCTGGGCCCCGCCCGCCCTTCGCTCATGCGCGACCTCGAAGGCACTGTGTAATGCCGCGTAAGCGGGCAACGGACATCGCGGACGACATCGACAGCGGGCAGGCGATCGAGGTCCACCTGGACACCTTGCTCGCCGAACGCAGCATGACGCTGACGGAACTATCGGAGCTCGTCGGCATCACCCTCGTGAACCTGTCCGTGTTCAAGAACGGGCACGCCCGCGCCATCCGGTTCAGCACCCTGGCCGCCATCTGCGACGCCCTTGAGTGCCAGCCAGGTGACGTCCTGACCTGGCGGGGCTCACGGCGGAGCCGGTGAGGCCCAAGCGGCGCAGCGTTCCCCGTCACCCCGCAACCCTGGGCGGCGCTCAGCCGAGTTGCCCGCCGACCGCCGACTCGGGCACGCGCACGGACTGCTCCGCCGCGGGCGCCTCGACGGCCAGGTGCGGCAGGCGGCGGTCCAGCCACCGGGGCAGCCACCAGTTGGCCCGGCCAAACAGGTGCATGAGGGCTGGCGTGACCACCGTCCGCAGGACGAAGGCGTCCAGCGCCACGGCGGCGGCCAGCCCGATGCCGAACTCGGCGATGTCGCGCTGGCCCATGAACACGAAGGCGACGAACACGGCGATCATGATCATCGCCGCGGCGGTGATCACCCGTGCGGTGTGGGTCTGGCCGACGATCACCGACCGGGCGTTGTCACGGGTGCGCGACCATTCCTCGGCCATCCTGCTGACCAGGAATACCTGGTAGTCCATGGACAGGCCGAACAGGACCGCCAGCACTAGTTCGGGCAGGTAGCCCTCGATCGGGCTGGGGGCGCCGAGGCCGAAGGCCCTAGTTCCCCAGCCCCACTGAAAGAACGCGGTGAGCACGCCGAACGCGGCGGCCGCCGACAGCAGGTTCAGCACCGACGTGGTGGCGGGGATGAGCAGGCTGCGGAAGGCGAGCATGAGCAGCAGGAAGCTGAAGCCCACGACGGCGGCGAGCAGCCACGGCAGCTTGGCGGCGGTCACCGTCGCGAAGTCGTCGAACGTGGCCGTCAGGCCGCCGACGTAGACCCGCAGCGTGGTGCCGCGCGTATAGCGCGGTATGACGGTATCGCGCAGCTGGCTGATCAGGTTGGAGGTGGCCTGGGCCTCGGGTGCGGTGGCCGGGATGACCTGGGTCACCTCGACGGTCGGCCCGGTGGCGGTTCCTGTTGGCGCGGCACCGGCCTGGACGGCGGCCACCCCGGGCACGGCGCTGAGCGCGCGGTCGAGCCGCTCAAGCGCGGCGCGGTCGGCGGCCGACTGGGTTTGGGCGACCACGAACAGCGGTCCGCTGAAGCCCGGTCCGAACCCCTCGGCGAGCATCTCGTACGCCTTGTACGTCTGGCTTGACGGGGGGTCGTTGGACGCGTCGGCGAAGCCGAGCCGCAGGTGCAGCACGGGGAGCGACACCACGACCATGACCGCGAGACCCGCGGCGGCGAGCACGGCGGCGAACCTGGGCACGGTGCGCGACCACCGTGCCCACCCGCCGTTCCCGGTTTCCGTGTCCGGCCCGTCGGCCCGCAGCGCGCGGCGCTGCCTGCGGCTCAGCACGCGCAGGCCGAGCACGCCGAACAACGCGGGCACCAGCGTGACGGCGGCGACCACGGTGCACACGACGGTGATCGCCGCCGGGATCGCCAGCCCGTCGATGAAACCCAGGCCCAGGGTGAGCAGGCCGAGCAGCGCGATGCACACCGTGCCGCCGGCGAACAGGACCGCGCGGCCGGAGGTGCTGAGCGCGACCACGGCCGATTGCTCCGGGTCGAGTCCCGACCGCAGGCCGCGGCGGTGCCTGGACACGATGAACAGGGCGTAGTCGACCCCGACGCCAATGCCGATAAGCGCGCCGAGAATCGGCGCGATGCCGTTCACGGACATCAGGTGGCTGAGCGGCGCCATGAGCATCAGGCCGCTGCCGACCCCGGCCACCGCGGTCACGATCGGCAGCGCCATCGCGAACAGCGACCCGAACGCGAGGAGCAAGATGACCGCGGCCGCGCCGATGCCGATCGCCGAGGCGCTCGACAGCGACGCCTGCTCGGTGTCAGAGATCGCCTTGCCGCCGAGCTGGACCGCGAGGCCGGGCTCGGCGGCGGCTGTCGCCGTCGCCACCACCTGGCTGACGTCGGCATTGTCGAGGCTTTCGGCCGTCGCAGTGAAGTTCACCGTGGCGTACGCGGTGCGCCCGTCCGTGCTCACCTGGGTCGCGCCGCCCGGGTTGTAAGGGCTGGTGACCGAGGCCACCTCGGGCAGCCGCGACACCCGCGCTAGCATCGCCGAGACCCGCCGCTCGACGGCGTGATCTCGGACGCTGCCGTGGCTCACCTGCCAGACGATCTGGTCGGAATCGCCCGCCTGGGCCGGCGCCGACCGCTGCAGCAGCTCCTGCGCGTTACCCGAGCCCGTTCCCGGCAGCGTGAGCGAGTTGTCATATGACGTCTTCACCGCCTGCGACATCACCGCTAGGCCGATGAGCAGCCCTATCCACGCGATGATCACGACGATGCGGTGCTGGTAGCACCAGCGCGCAAGCGCGGGCATGAGGTTCTTTGGCACGCTCGCAGTGTGGCGAGGGCGGCCGCCCGACGTCTTGAAGAAATGTTCCGCTCGTCCTCAGGCGCCTAGGCGGACGGCCACGCGACGTCGTCGACCGCGAGCCACGGCGCGCTAGCGATGGCCGTGGGCGTCATCCCGGCAAAGGCCGTGACGTCGTGATGGAGGTGGGACTGGTCGGCGTAACCGCTGTCGGCGGCCACCCGGGCCGCGCTGTGACCCGCGGCGAGGCGGTGGGCGGCGTGGTCGAAACGGACCAGTTGCGCGGCACGCTTGGGAGTGAGGCCGATCTGGGACCGGAAGCGGGACCACAGCCGCTTGCGGCTCCACCCCGCATCGGCCGCCAGCCGCTCGATCGGGAGCCGCCCCCCGCTGGCGGACATCTTCCTCCAGGCGAAGGCGACCTCGGGATCGACCGCCCGGCCGGCTTCGTGCCGCCCGGCGAGCACGGCCTCAGTGATCGCGAACCGCTCATCCCACGATGCCGCGGCGCGCAGGCGCTCGCGGAATCGCGCGGCGTCGCGGCCCCAGAGGTCATCCAGGGCAGCCACCGTCCCGCCGATCTCAGGGGCGCCACCGAGGGCCGCGTGCGCGAACACCGGTGACATCCGCACCTGCAGGCACTCAATGCCCCGGGCACGCCCCCGCATGCCGCGGGGCGCCAGGCCGACGGCGAGGCTACCCCGCAACTCCTGGCCGCCGGCCTCGTCGACGAGCAGCCCCTCGCCGAAGTCGATGAACACCGTGACCTCCGGGTGCGGAACGAGCCGAAGGTCGACGAGGCCAGTCGCACGATCGCGGAACCCCGCCATCCTGACGCCTGGAAGCCGGCCGCGCCGCGACGGGGTCGCGATGTCCCACGTGGGCACGCTGTCGCCGGGCGGCTCGGCCGATCTCATGCCGCCATGCTACGTCGCCGCCCGGCTAGGCGGCCGGTGCGCAGCTCCTGGCCGGCGAATCTGACCGCGTTCGCCGAGACCCTCATGCCCGCCGTCCGCGCCGCGTTCACGGCCAGGGACCGGCGACTTTACTAAGTCAACCTGATGGACTTGGAAGTCAACTCGATTGGCGCTATGCTCGGCTCATGCGTAGTTACGGCCAGTACTGCTCGGTCGCCAAGGCACTCGACGTCATCGGCGACCGCTGGACGCTGCTGATCATCAGGGAACTGCTGATCAGGGGCGCCTGCCGGTACACCGACCTGAAGAACGGCTTGCCCGGCATCGCCACTAACCTGCTCGCCGACCGGATCCGCGAGCTAGAGTCCGCCGGCCTGGTCAGCCGGGAAGAGGCGCCGCCGCCGGTCGCCACCACCCTCGTCCAGCTGACCGAGGCGGGCGCCGAGCTTGAGCCGGTGATCCGGGCCCTCGGCTGGTGGGGACTCAGGTACATGGCCGGGCCCGCCGACAGCGACGAGTTCCGCAGCCAGTGGTTCGCCTACCCGATCGACTTCTTCCTCCGCGATCACGACCCCGACGGCCCCCCAGTGTCAATCGAGCTGCGGGCCGGCCCCGCCCCGGCGGTCATCGAGGTCTCCGGCGGCGAGGCCCGCTTCCACGCGGGCCCCGCCCGTCACCCTGAGCTCGTCCTCGCCGGGCGGCCCCAGCTGATCAACGCCCTGCTCACCGGCCAGCTCACCGCGGACGAGGTGACCGCCCGCGGCCTGGAGATCACCGGCGACGCCGACCTGCTCGACCGCGTCCTGCCCGCCAAGGAAGACGCGTACCACGGCCAGCCCCAGCCGCCCGCGAGCGGGAGAACGCCGTGACCGCCGGCGGCCTCGGCGCCCAGTACGCCACCGGCCTGTCCCGGCAAGGCATCGAGCGGGCCCTCACCGCCGCGGGAAAGGACACGGACCACCTGGCCCCCGCGGACCTAGGCGCTCTCGAGGACTTCCACACGATGGGGCGGATCGCCACCGGGCAACTCGCCGAGCTGGCCGGGATCGCCAGCCAGGACCGCGTGCTCGACGCCGGCGCCGGAATTGGTGGAACCGCCAGGTTCCTCGCCGCCACTCACGGCTGCCAGGTCACCGCTGTCGACCTGACCGGCGAGTACTGCGAGACGGCGCGGTGGCTCAACGAGCTCACCGGACTCGCTCAGAAGATCACCGTCAGGCAGGCGGACGTCACCCGCCTCCCGTTCCCCGACGCCTCTTTCGACGTGGTCATAAGCCAGCACGTGCAGATGAACATCCCGGACAAGGCCCGCCTCTACGGCGAGGCACGCCGCGTCCTGCCAGCGGACGGCCGGCTCGCCATCTGGGACATCACCGCCGGAGAAGCGGGGCCGCTCGAGTACCCGCTCCCATGGGCGGACCAGCCCGACCGCGGCTACCTCGTCACGCCGCGGGCGCTGCGCGCCGCCATCGAGGACGCCGGGTTCGCCGTCGACCACTGGGCCGACCTTACCGGCGACGCGGTCACCCTCATGCAGGCCGTCCTCGCGCGGACTCCCGCTCCCCTCGGCCTGCACGCCTTCGTCCCCGACTTCACCGTCAAGGCCACAAACCTCATTCAGGGGCTGGCCGTCGGCCGCCTGCGCGCCATCCAGGCGGTCGCGGTCGCGGCCTAGCGTTACAGGGTTCGCGCCGTCACAGCATGAGGGCCCTACTTCCTTGCAAGCCCGGCCAGCGCGGTCACCTGGGCCCGGCGCTCGCGCCCAGGTGATCGATTCTGGTGATGGGCCATGCTTGCGTTGGCTGTTTCCGCCTGGGTGCCGAGAGGGTTGACTCGTGAAAGATCGACCGGGTCGGGCCCCGGCATTCCGATCTCACAGCAGTCCGATCTCGCAGAGGGAGGTTGCCATGATCCCTGGCCAGAGCATGGCCCTAGGCGCGCCGACCGTAAGCCCGAACGGAACGGCCCCGCGATGTGAGCACCTCGACGGCCTGGCGCCGGTCGCGCCGCGCTCAGACGACTGCCAGGACTGCCGGCGCCGCCAGGATCGCCAGGCGAGCCTTGTGGTCTGCCTGACCTGCGGCTGGGTTGCCTGTTCGGATCAGTCGCCGAACCAGCATGCCAAGGCGCACTACGAGGAGACCGACCACCCGGTCGCCGCCAGCGTTGCGCTGGGAGCGGCGTGGAGATGGTGCTACGTCCACCAACGTCTCGTCTGAACCGGCTCCCTGATGCCCTGGCGCGGGTACCTCGTCCGGCGATCGGTTGCGGTGATGGGCTCATGCGAGATTGGTTATTTCGCCCGCGGCCGGGGCGCGGTTGACTTGGCTGGACAAGCGTAGCTGCGTTCTGGGAAGGCAACCTTATGACGACACCATCGAGCGGTCAGCCGCCGCCTGACGCGCCGTGCCCGTGCGGGCACACCGCTGACGAGCACGATTCCTCCGCTTCCCGCTACTGCCGGGCAACTGCCGAGGGCGCCTTGGACCGAGGCTGCATGTGCTTCCCGGTGACCACTCGCTTGTCCTATGACGGCGTGGCCCGCTGATCATCGGCCCGGGGACGCGAGCAAGGGGGTTTCTGTTCGTGAGCACCTGGCATCGCGCGAGCTCGGCCCGTCCGGGGCCGCCTAGGAAATCCGTTCCCCCAGCTCGTTCAAGCCCGCCTAAGAAGCCCGTTCCCCCGACCCCGCCGCCGCCGACGCGGTGGAGATGGTTGCTGCCGGCCGGGCTCGTGATCGCGTTCATAGCGCTGCTGCTCGTTCGCTCGAGCGCTGGCGGAACGCCGGTTCAGGCACTGAGCTACACCAGCTTCGTCAGCGACGTGACCGCGAACAAGGTCTCGACCGCGGCGATCACCGCCGCGGGTTCGGTGAGCGGGAAGCTCCTTGGTGGCAGCAGCTACACATCCCAGATCCCGACCGCGCTGAACGACAGCGCTCTTCCCGCCCTCCTGCTAGGACACAAGGTTCAGGTGACGGGAACCAGCACGAGCACGAGCCCGCTGCTTGAACTACTCACCTGGATCGTGCCGCTTCTCGTCTTCGTCGGGCTCTTCGTCTGGTTCGGCCGTCGCAGCAGCAAGCAGCTCACCGGACGGATCGGCGGGATCATGGCCATCGGCAAGTCGAAGGCCAAGGTCTACGACGAGGACAGGCCCAAGACGAGCTTCGCGGACATCGCCGGCTACGAGGGTTCCAAGGCCGAGGTCATGGAAGTGGTGGACTTCCTGAAGCATCCGGCCCGGTACGACCGCGCCGGCGCGGTCGGCCCGAAGGGCGTGCTGATGGTCGGCCCCCCCGGGACCGGCAAGACCCTGCTGGCCAGGGCTGTCGCCGGCGAGGCGGGGGTGCCGTTCTTCTCCCTGAGCGGCTCAAGTTTCGTCGAGATGTTCGTCGGCGTCGGCGCGTCGCAGGGTCAGGGACCTGTTCGCTGACGCCAGGAAGCGCGCCCCGTCGATCATCTTCATCGACGAGATCGACGCCATCGGCGGCCGGCGCGGACCCGGCGGGTTCGGCTCGAATGACGAGCGCGAGCAGACGCTCAACCAGTTGCTGTCGGAGATGGACGGGTTCGAGCCGGGCGCCCGGGTGGTCGTCATGGCCGCGACCAACCGGGCGGAGATCCTCGACGCGGCGCTGCTGCGGCCCGGGCGCTTCGACCGGACGGTGGAGATCCCGCTGCCCAACTACAGGGAGCGGACCGCGATCCTGGCAATCCACGGGAAGGGCAAGACGCTCGCAGCTGACGTGGATCTCGACGTCGTATCGCGCGGCACGCCCGGATTCTCCGGCGCCGATCTCGCCAACCTCGTGAACGAAGCGGCGATCAACGCCGTGCGCGCGGATCGCGGCGTGCTTAGCGCCGCCGACTTCGAAGCCGCGAGGGACCGGCTCCTCATCGGCCGTCGTGACGCGTCGAACGCGCTGCTGCCCGAGGAGAAGCATGCCGTGGCCGTCCACGAGGCCGGGCACGCGCTCGTGGCCGCGCTCTCGGAGCACGCCGATCCCGTCGCGAAGGTCACGATCCTTTCCCGTGGCGCCGCTCTTGGCGTGACCGAGCAGCTGCCTGCGTTCGAGCGCCACCTGTACCCCGAGAGCCACATGACAACCTCGCTCGCCGTGCGCCTCGGCGGGCGCGCGGCGGAGATTCTCGTCCTGGCGGAACCATCGACCGGCTCAGCGAGCGACCTCGCGGGCGCGACCCAACTCGCCACGCACATGGTGCGGGAGTGGGGGTTCTCCACGGAGGTCGGGCCCATCAGCTACGGGCCGGAGGGACCGAACCGCGACAACCCGTTCGCCGGCCGTCCTTATGCCGAGGAAACGCAACGTTCCATCGACCAGGAGGTGGCCCGGCTGCTCCGGGAAGCCGAGGATGCGGCTACCACGCTGCTCCGCGGGCATCGTGAAACTCTTGACCGGGTCATCGGACTGCTGCTTGAGCGCGAGACGATCGACGGCTCTGACCTGGCGGCCATCCTCAAGACGCCCGGGTCCGGTGACCACGAGCCCGTCGCGGCCTGATGCACCGACCTGCTGACCTTCATCAAGACCTGACAGCGAACATAACCGGGGGCGTCGACGCCGCCCGTGAGAGGAATCACTGACGTGACCGTTCAACCGAACATCGTCCTGGTCCACGGCGCCTGGGCCGACGGCTCGTGCTGGAGCGCCGTCATCGAGCGGCTGCAAGCCAGCGGCTATGACGTCACCGCCCCGCAGTTCCCTGAGTCTTCGCTAGCAGCGGACGTCGCCAGGCTCCGGCAGGTGCTAGAGCGCCAGGACGCCCCGGTCATCCTCGCCGGGCACTCCTACGGCGGGCAGATCATGACCGCCCTCGGCCCGGACGCGCGGAACGTCGCTGGCCTGGTCTACATCGCGGCCTTCGGGCTGGACAGCGGCGAGTCAATTGGCGGACTGCTGGTACAGGGGCCGCCGACGCCGGCGCTGGCGCACCTGGACATCGACTCCGCCGGGTTCGCCTGGCTGCCTGAAGACGACTTCGTTAAGCACTTCGCGGCCGGCGTCGACCCGGTGAAGGCGCGGGTCATGCACGCTGTCCAGCAGCCGCTGGCGGCGAGCACCCTGCAGGACGTGATGGGCGTTCCGGCCTGGAAATCACGCCCGTGCTGGTACCTCGTGGCCAGCGACGATCAAGCGATCCCGCCCGACGCCGAGCGGCAGTTCGCCGCCCGCATGGACGCCACCACCATCGAGGTCCCGGCAGGCCACCTGGCGATGGTCTCCCACCCCGCTGACGTGGCGGGCCTCATCGAAACCGCTGCCAAGACGGTCCAGGCCGAAATTAAATGGTCAGGGCGTTAACTCGGACACGCATGGCCGCGCGGAGAAACCACCATTCGTTCGGGAAAAGGATTGGAGAATCTTTTTCCGAACGGATGGTAGTTTCATTTACCGGTCACCCGTGAACGCGTGCCCGTACCGCGGATGACGTCTCCGGACAAGTTCCGTGGCGGGTGGTTGTGGTCGCGGCGGCGCTTCTAGACGGGTGGGTTCATGGCTACGCGCTGCCAGCGCAGCTTGGTGGCCTGCCGAGGGACCGGCACGACTACCCGCCTGGGGGCTCCCGCGCTGGCGGCAGCCTCGGTCACGCTGGCGTGCACGGCGAAGCCGTCAACCTCCCAGATGATCGCGAGAACTCGCCGTACCAGTCGCTGCGGCGCGGCGAGCAGCAGGTCGCCCCCGGCGTTCCGCGCGTGCATGCGGGCAAGCGACAATGCGGCCACGCCGCTCGCGTCGATGAACTCCAGCCCGGCCAGGTCAACTATGATCCGCGGCTCGTCGGCCGCGACCGCCCCCAGGGCGACCGCCACGGCCGCGGCGTCCAGGAGGTCAAGCTCCCCGCGTAGGGCGACGACGACGTGGCCATCTGATTTACCGGAACCCAGGTCCATGCTGAACATAACAGCCCCCCACTGCATCGCAGCAAGGCGGGGTCCCGGCCCAGCGGCTATCCTGGCTATCTTCTTCCCAAAAGAGTACGCCCAGTATCCAAGGCTACGCCCAGTATCCGCCATATGAGCTATTCGCGGTGAGCCGCTGCACCGGGGGCGGTCAGCGCCCGGCTGGCGGGATCCTGAGCACTGCCTTCAGCGTACGCTCGGCCTCGCCCTGAGGACACGGTCGCCGGGACTTCGGTGATCATTTCCGGCCAGCTCAGGTGGCTTTCCCTAATATGCCGCGGGCTGATTCCGTTATTGGACAGCAGGACCGTGACGGAGTACTATTAAAATATTGCTCCGGATCACGGCAGATGCACCTCGGAAACATGAGGGGCAGCGCAGAACCGGAGTTTTCTTTTTGAGGCCGGCGCCGGTGCGGCGCCGTGGCCCAGTAAAGGGCAAGAGCCCGCGGGATCTTTCTTTTCCCATCGCGACCCGTCGCGCAGGACCGGCTACCCAAATGTCGTTTTTATCGCTGACTGAGGAGTCGGTTATGGGCATCATCGCATGGATCGTTCTCGGCCTCGGAGCAGGCCTGCTAGCCAATATGCTGGTCCCCGGACCAAGATCGCAGGGCCTCATCGTCACCTGCCTGATCGGGGTGGCCGGGGCGCTGGGCGGCGGCTGGGCCGCCACTGAGCTGTTCCACGTGCATACCCTGCACGGGTTCTTCAACCTCTCCACCTGGCTGACCGCCATCGCCGGCGCGGCCGTCCTGCTGCTGGTCTTCCACCTGTTCAACACGCGGGGGAACGCCAGCAGCGGCCGCCGGACCAGCCACGGCCGGCGGACGAGCTGGGCGCGCCGGTGACCGGGCTGAGCCAGGCCGACGAGGCACCCCGCCTCCACCCGGAGATCAGCCCGGCCCCGCTCGCTGGGCCGAGGCTGCGCCTGCGCCCGGATCGTTCTAGCGTCGCGCTGCTGGACGGCGGCTGGTGGCCAAGGTCGGCTGACCCGGCCACCCAGCTGCCCGGGCTGATCCTCGCGCTGGATGAATGGAGCGGCCGCGTCACGAGGGTGATGCTCGGAGCTGACGGCTGGAATGCGAGCAGACCCCGCCAGATAAGGGTCGACGGCCCGGCCGGCCGCCGCGTCGTGCGGCTCGGCTGGTTCGCCACCATGCCGGCCGGGCTGCTTACCGCGATCTCCGCCAACGGCGAGCGCACCGACCTGGTCACAGTTCCGCCGAGCACCAGAGAACAGGACGCCGCCGCTGCCATGGACCAGGCCGTCCAGGCGGGCAACCGGGAGCATGCCCCCGCCATCCTGGCCGGCATCACCGCGGCCGCTGGCCCGGATGCCGGCGCAGAAGCCGGGGAAGCGCCTGAGGGCATTTAGACGGCAGCGCGGCCTGGTGTGGCAGACGCCGCGGCGCGCATCGTAGAGCGGGCGCGCCCCTGCGGGTCCCGTGAATATAGCGGCCGGCAATCCGGGGATCATTTTTCCCTCAGCCCAGATGGCTTTCACCTGCCCGCCGCATGCCGCTGGCTGGCTCCGCGGTTGGACATCAGGGCCGATTGGGCGTATTGTCAAAATATCGCTCCGGATATCTGGCAGCTGCACCCTAGGAAGTATGAGGGACAGCACAGGACCGGAGTTTTCTTATTCGAGCCACGCCGTTAAGGCGTTATGGCCCAGTAAAGGGCAAGAGCCCGCGGAGATTTTCTTTCTCCCACCGCGACCCGTCGCGCAGGACCGGCTACCCAAATGTCGTTTTTATCGCTGACTGAGGAGTCGGTTATGGGCATCATCGCATGGATCGTTCTCGGCCTCGGAGCAGGCCTGCTAGCCAATATGCTGGTCCCCGGACCAAGATCGCAGGGCCTCATCGTCACCTGCCTGATCGGGGTGGCCGGGGCGCTGGGCGGCGGCTGGGCCGCCACTGAGCTGTTCCACGTGCATACCCTGCACGGGTTCTTCAACCTCTCCACCTGGCTGACCGCCATCGCCGGCGCGGCCGTCCTGCTGCTGGTCTTCCACCTGTTCAACACGCGGGGGAACGCCAGCAGCGGCCGCCGGACCAGTCGGCGGACGAGCTGGGCGCGCCGGTGACCGGGCTGATCCGCGCCGACGACGTAAACCGTCCGTCGGCGCGGCTGGGCCCCCAGGGAAACCTCCGGGCCGCTGACTGGCTGTACCGTTCCAGGGCGGCTAGCCTGCTGTGGCTCATAGCCCGGCTGTGGCTGGGCTACGGGTGGCTGAACGCCGGCTACCAGAAGCTGTGGGGCAGCGAGAAGGCAGCGTTCTGGAACGGCGCGGGAGCCGGCGTGAAGGGGTTCGCGACCGCGGGGGTCACCGGCTCTACGTCGGGGAAGGGCGGCGCGTCCTACGGATGGTGGGCGGCCTTCCTGCACAACTTCGTCATCCCGAACGCGTCATGGATCGCCAAGCTGGTGACCGTGAGCGAGCTGGCGATCGGCGTGCTGCTGATCCTGGGCCTGTTCACCGGGGCGGCCGCCGCAGCCGGACTCGGCCTCAACATCATCTACCTGTTTACCGGATCCGCGGGCGTGAACCCCGCGTACGCCATCGTCGCCGTCTTCCTGATCCTCGGCTGGCGCAACGCCGGCTACCTCGGCCTGGACCGGTTCGCGCTGCCCAGGGCCGGCGGAGTGCTCCACGGCACTCCCCCCGGGGCAGAGCACGTGGTACCCCCGCCGCAGCCGGCGGCTGAGCCAGTCGGCTGACATGCCGCCCCGCCGTCGCCTGCCGGGAGATGCCGTGGCCGCCACCGTATCGGCGGCAGCCACGGCAGGGCGGTGGCGCGCGGGAGATCCTGGCCGAAGTGGGCGCAGACGTGGACCTGAGGCTTCTGGGTGCTCGCCGGGATCGTCATCATGAGCTTCTACGACGGCCGGCGGCTGGCCAGGGTCTGGGGACTGATCGCGGAGCAGGCGGCCGTGCGGGGCGGGCGGGTGGCGGCCGCAGACGTGTGCGCGGCGGTGGTTCCGGGGGTTCAGGTCACCGGCGCCTGGCTGAGCGCCGCGCTTGACGCGCAGGCGGGTCACCTGATGCAGGTGACCGACGAGGTCAGCAGGCAACTCGCCGAACTCCAGCTGACCCTCGGAGAAGGGCCATTGTTTGATGCGTCCGTCTCCGGTGGCCCGGTGCTGGCCTCGGACCTGGCGGACGGGGAATCATGGGCCCGCTGGCCCGGGTTCGCGCCGGCGGCGAGTCAGGCCGGGGCGGCCGCGGTCTTCGCGTTCCCGCTGGTGGTCGGGGCGATCCGGGCCGGGGTGCTTGGACTGTACCGGGACCGGCCCGGCTCGCTGAGCGACTTCCAGCTTGGGGACGCGCTGACCTTCGCCGATACCGCCACCATGCTCCTGCTCGACGCCCAGGACCAAGCCGGGGGAGCCACCCGACCGGGGGGCGGCCCCGGCGGCCAGCCCGCGGGCCTGGCTTTCTACCGAGCGGAGATCGACCAGGCCACCGGCATGCTCACCGAGCAACTTGGCGTCAACATCACCGACGCGTTCGTTCGGTTGCGCGCCTATGCTTATGTCAACGACCTACAGCTGGCCGATGTCGCCCGCGACATCGTAGCGCGCCGTCTTCGGCTGTTTCCCGACCCTGATCTGTCCCAAGGTGACGAGACGTGAGGCACTCGCTGACGTCTGCGGCACGCCGTTGCGGTCCGCGCAGCGGACCTTGCTGAGTTCGTGAAGAGAGTGAGCAGATGGACGGACAGCTGCTGTCGGAGACCTTTGTCGAGCTTACCGACACCATGGTCGCCGATTTCGACATCATTGACTTCCTGCACGTGCTGACCAGCCGGAGCGTCGAGCTGCTGAACGTTTCCGCCGCCGGGCTGCTGCTGGCCGACCCGCGCGGAGAACTGCGCGTGGTGGCCGCCTCCAGTGAGGCAGCCCGGTTGCTTGAGCTGTTCCAGTTGCAAAGTGACCAGGGACCATGCCTGGACTGCTTCCGGTCCGGCCGCCCCGTAGCAGGCCCCAACCTGAGTGCTGACCAGCGCTGGCCCCGGTTCGCCGCCGCTGCCGGGCAGGCCGGCTTCTCCGCCGTGCAGGCCCTGCCGATGCGGCTGCGCGACCAGGTCATCGGCGCGCTCAACCTTTTCCGCGCCACGCCCGGCGCCTTCGACGCAGACAGCGTCCAGGTTGGCCAGGCGCTGGCCGACGTGGCCACCATCGGCCTGCTGCACGAGCGCAGCATGCGCCACAGCGAGACCCTCAACGAGCAACTGCAGACCGCGCTGAACAGCCGGGTCATCATCGAGCAGGCCAAGGGCAAACTCGCCGAGCGGCTGGGCATCGACGTCAACCAGGCGTTCACTTTGCTGCGCGACCAGGCCCGCAACCGCAACGAGCGCCTGTCCGACCTCGCCCGAGCTTTCGTCGACGGCACCCAGCCCATCACCGGCCTCGTCGGCGGCAGTGCGTCGGCAGCAGCGCGAACCAGTCGCCCCGGCACCAGGCAGCCTCGCCCCGGACCCCGGCCGGTGCTGTAGGCGTTACAGAACCCCGCCGTGCCGCCGGAGCGGCAAGACGGGGTTCTGGACCGGCTGCTTTTCTATGGCCGGCTCCCGCCATCACGGCTGCGCACAGCCGTAACGGCGGGAGGATCATGGTCTAGAGGCCGGCGGCCGGTGACTGTGTCAGCTCCCGTTGGCCTTTTTCCCGCCGTGCGTGACCGCGGCGGTTGCCTGGCCGACCCGCACCGGGATGCGCTTAGCCTGTACGTCCGGCGCCTTGGGCACTAGAACCCTGAGCACGCCGTCCTGGGCGCTGGCCTCGATCTTCCCCGCCTGGACGTGGCCGGGCAGGGTGATCGAGCGGCGGAACGCGCCATAGAAGCGCTCAGACCGGTGCACCATCTCCCCGGCGGCGTCGTGGGCGGCGCCCCGCTCGCCCTGGATCGTCAGCAGGCCGTCCCCGAAGGTGATCTCTACCTCGTCGGCGCTGACGCCGGGCAGCTCCGCCGACACCATGTAGGCGTCCTTGCGCTCGGATATCTCGATCGCCGGGGCCCATGCCATCGTGCGGGCATCGGCGGCGTACTGATGGCCGTGCCGCCTGGCCCGCGCCCAGCTCGGACGCATTACCTCATCCTGGGTGGCCAGCAGGTCCTCGAACAGATCCCAGCTCGTGGTGACTGTCATTCGTTCTCCCTCGCATTTCGCCAGGCCAACGGCCTGGCGACCCGGAAGAACACCGCTCAGGTGAACACCGTTCATTTCCGAGCTACAGTGTTCACGTTACAGTGAACACTGTTCACTGTCAAACGCGGCCCGGTCGGCCCGGTCTCTCACGCTAGGCCTGAGGGAGGGCTTGCGGCGCTGTCTCGGTTAGCGCGCTGCCCGGGCTTAGGGCGCGCGGCACCTCCGCCGATGGCGCCGCGATCAGCTCTTCGAGTTGCCGGACGATGGCGGCGGGCGGGATCGGCTGCGGCCGGGTGAGCACGTTCAGCAGCGCGTCCACGGACTGCCCCACGGTGAACCGCACCCCAGCGTTATGCCGGGCGGCACGAGAAAGCGGCCCGCTGTCCGCGGCCTCGCGGATGCCCCAGGCGAGCGCTTCGGCGTTGTCCGGGCTGACGAGCACCATCCCGCCGCAGTCGGTCTCGGGCAGGCCGCCGTCGTCGGAGGCGACTACCCGGCAGCCCGAGTGCTGGGCCTCGATCGAGACAATGCCGAAGGTCTCGTGCCAGTACTGGCTGTTGGACGGCATGACCACCACGTCGTGGCGGGCCATGAGGGCCGCCATCGTCGACGGCGTCTTGCAACTGGCCACCACGGAGATCCCCGGGTGCGCGCTGAGCAGCCGCTCGATTATCTTTCCCTGCGGCTTGTCCGCGCCCGCGGTCGTCGCGGTGAAGGTCAGCCTCGGGTCCTGTTCGATGATGTCGATGTGCAGCATCTCCAGCAGCGTGTAGATGCCTTTCTCCGGACTCAGCCTGCCCGCGAACAGGACGCGGGTCTTCCCGGCCTCGCGGCCCGGGCGGGGCTGGGTGGCGAAGCCCGGCTCGGCGAACGGGTACACGACGCTGATCGTCGCGACGTCCACGTCCAGGTATCCCGACCACAGCGCGGCGGCGTACCGACTGGTCGCGATCAGCGCAAGTTCTTTGGTCCCCTCGACAGCGAACGCCCGCTTCCGTTCCCGGATGGGCGGCGGGTTGTGCAGGATAAGGAATGCCGGGTGCCTGGTCGGCACGGTGTGCGGTTCGTTGACGAAGATAACCGTGCTGTCGAGTTCACTGACGTCGGCCAGCGCCGGCAATGACAGGAACGGGATGTCGGCGAAGTCCCCCCTGCCATCGCTGGCGCCTAGGCCAACGGTGACCACCTGCGCCGCCACGCCGCGCCGGTTCAATTCCCGGACCTGGCCGACCGTGTAGTTCTCGGAGCCGCCGGTGCCGGCGGGCAGCGGGTTTCCCGGCGACCAGATAAACGATATCAACGTCTGCTGCCTGCATTTCTTCGTGACCGAGGTGCCGGGAGGGTATTAAGGGTGCACGCTGGCGAGCCGGGTCCGGGGCTTGCTCGCGGTAGGCGACGTACTAGCCGACCGCGCTGTGCGCGTGACAGAGAATGCAATTCGGACCACTATCAAGCCCGCGACGGGGCGACAGTCTGGCCCTTCAGCGAAACACTCAAACCGAGATGCCGGCGAATTGCCACAGCATTTACAACGGTGAGGGTAACAGCCAGCCAAAGCTTAGCACGCGCGGCACTAGCCAGCCGGCGCGCGTGGCGCGAGCACCCTGCCAGTAAAAACTCGTTTCCGTCGTGATCAAGCGGTGAGCTGCTCAGCGTACTTTAAGTAGCAGGCTTACTGCATAGGGTGATGGCGCAATCGCAGGGGAAACGGCTGGGAACAGAGCCGGCGGTCAGTTCATCCGCCCGGGCCGCCGCCGGGTGGCCAGTCCATCCGGTCGAGGTACGCTCACCGGAACAGGTCGCCGGTCTTCTCCGCGGTGGCGGCGCGCCTGACCCACTTCTTGAGCTGCCTCAGGTCGGTGCAGCCGGTGATGCGCTCGCGGTCGGCGTCGGTGACCTCCAGGCCGCGGGCCTCGAGGACGAGCAGGATAGCGTCGGCTTCGCCTTCCCTCTGGCCGCGGCCGAAGTGCTCCTTGGCGATGGGGCTGTAGACGGGCCAGGTACTGGAAGTCATGAGTCTGCTCCAGGATGCGCTGCACGGCGAGCGGTGCCATGTTGAAGGCGTGTTCATGGTACTTCACCGCGTCATCGGGCGGCAGTTGGCGGAGTCCGTCGGCGAAGGCCTGGCAGACGGCGGGGTCGGCGCCGTGGTAGGCGACGGACAGGGCGGCCATGGAAGGGCGGGCCGCGGCCTCGTCCGGGGTGGTGATGGCGGGGATGGCGGACGGGGGCAGGACGATCGGCAGGTGGGTGTAACCGGGCAGGGTGGTCGGCACCGGCCGGGCGTACCAGAAGGCGGACTTGGCGTCGGGGCAGATGACCAGCACGTCGACCGGGCATCGGAGGAAGGTCCACAGCTGGGCGGCGTAGCGGGCCCATTGCGGCGGCTTGTCGTGCAGGGTGCGCTTCTGGGCTTCGACGATGACGGCGCGGACGGGGTCGCGGGCGGGCCCGGCCACGATGACGGCGTCCGCCTGGAAGTCGGTGGAGGGGCGGTCGTTGAAGTTCGGGGCCGCGACGCGAACCGGTACGCCCTGGGGTACCGGCGCGCCGCTGAGGCTGGCCGTGATCTCCACCGCGAGCTCGGGGTGCTCGGTGAAGATCGCCGTGACGGAGTCGTGCCAGGAGGAGGGCATGACTGAGATGCTACATGAAGTTATACGTAACTCATTGCAGGCAACGATGCGTGTCGTGGCCCGGATTCACCGGCTCAGGCGTGGGGGAGTTCGCGCCAGGCACGGACGGCGGTGACCAGCTCGGCGACGTCGCCGGGGTTGGCGAGGGTCCGGCCGCTGCTTGCCTCGATGCGCCTGAGCCGGTAGCGGACGGTGTTGGGGTGGCAGTACAGCTCGGCGCCGGCGGCGGTCGCGGAGCCGCTGGCGCGCACCCAGGCCTCGAAGGTGGACAGGAGCAGCGCGAGCTCGTCTTCTGGGAGGTCGAGGAGGCTGCCGAGGACTGCCCTGGCCGCCTTGAGCGCGGCGTGGGGTGCGGCGGCGACGAGCAGGTCGATGGGGCTGTCGCGGAACTGGGTGACCCCGTTGGTGTTCGGGTTGCTGCCGAGCGCGAGCCGGGCGAGGTCGAGGGCCCAGCTGGCCTGGTGCAGCTCGGCGAAGACGGGGCTGGCGCCGATGCGGCGGGTGGCCTGGCGGCCGAGGACGGTGAGGACGGCGCCGTTCCTGGTCCGGTCGGGGAGGGAGAGGACGCCGAGGGACAACTCGGCGTCCAGGCGCCAGACGGAGCGGACGTCGAGGACGGCGAGGGCCGATTCGGCGCGGGGGACGGGGTCGTGGCCGAGTTCGGTTTCTGCGGCGATGACGAGGAAGGCGCCGTCGAGCGGCAGCCGCAGGGTGTTGGCGACTTCCCAGAGGGTTCCCTTGGCGGCGGCGCCGGTGAGGACGACCTCGACGAGGGCGGCCTTCTCGCGTTCGCTGGTGCGGAGCATTTCCCTGGCCTCGTCGCGGTAGGCGGCGAGGGCGGCGTCGCTGTAGGTGTTCTGCACGGCGAAGACGGCCCCGGCGAGGTCGATGACGTCGCTGTCGGGCACGCCGGGCAGGCCGCGGGCGGTGGCGGCCATGGCGTTCCACAGCTCCGCGACGCCGACCCGGTAGGCGGTGAGCATCTCGGCGAGCGGCGCGCCCTGGGCGGCCCGGGCCCGGCCGGTGGCGTTCGGCGCGCTGAGGTTGGGCGTCGCGGTGCCGGTGAGGGTGGCGAGGATGTAGTCGATGTTGGCGCGGACGGACGTGCGCAGGTCTTCGGCCGAGACGATGTCCTGCCCGGCGTAGAACGGGATCTCGGCCCGGATGCGCGCGACGATGCGGCCGGTCAGCGCGGGGAGGTCGCCGCTGAGGGCCGCGACGATGTGTTCCGCGGTCTTGTGATGACTCATCGACGTTGACGTGGTCATGTGGTTCATTGGACCGCGGGGAGTGCGGCTGGTTCAACTGCCAGCAGGAAATCGCTGACCAGCGGTGCGAGCTCGTCGGCCTGGGTGAGGAGGCCGAGGTGGCCGTCCTGGTAGACGTGGAGCCGGGCGGCGGGCAGCAGCCACGCCATGAGGCGCGCGTTGGGCAGGGGGATGATCGGGTCGTCGTCGCCGGCGAGGATCAGCACTGGCTGCGAGATGAGCCTGAGCCAGGGCAGGCTGGTCCAGCCCGCGGATGCCAGCAGCTGGTAGAGGTAGCCGCGGCGGGAGGCCGGCGCGGGGTAGCCGCGGGCGATCGGGGCGGCGAGGTCGGGCCGGCGGCGGAGGGCGCCGCCGTAGATGTCGCCGGCGATCCGGGCGGCGTGGGCGGGGTCGCGGTGCCGGCGGGGCGAGGCGAGGTGCAGCAGGACGCGGGGCGTGGCGGGGATCATGAGGCTGCCGGTCGACGTGGCCACGAGGACGAGCCGGCGGCAGCGCCGGGGATAGCGGATCGCCAGCTGCTGCGCGAGGCCGCCGCCCCAGGAGATGCCGAGGACGTCGAAGCGGTCGTAGCCGAGGCGGCTCATCATCCTGGCCGCGAGCGAGGCGAGCCAGGGAACTGAGTAGGGGAGCAGGGTGGCGGGGGAGCCGCCCGTGCCGGGCACGTCGAACCGGACGACGGTGATCGCCGGGTTGAGCGCGCTGGTGAACGGGGCCAGGGCCTCGAGGGGGGTCCCGATGCCGTTGCACACGAGCAGCGGCGGACCGCCGCCGGTGCCCGGGCGGACCGCGACGCGCAGCCGCTGCCCGCCCACGGGCACCGTTTTCACCAGGTCGTCGGTCATGCGGCACGCACGTAGCCGCCGGGGGCCGCCTCGATGGCGTGGAAGCGGTCGCTGCCGAGGCTAGCCGGGGCGGGTACCAGCCCGCCGGAGCGGGCGGCCAGCCAGGAGGCGTAGTCCGGCCACCACGATCCCTGCTCGGTGGCCGCGGACTGCTGCCAGGCCGGGGCGTCCGCGGTGACGTCGTCGCTTACCTGGTAGCTGGCCTTCTTGCTGCCCGGGGGGTTGACGAGCGCCGCGATGTGACCGCTGGTGGACAGCACGAACCGGGTCTTGCCGCCGAGCAGCTGGCTGCCGCGGTAGCAGGACTGCCAGGGGCAGATGTGGTCGGCCACCCCGGCGACGACGTAACTGTCCAGGTCGACCTGGGCCAGGTCGATCTCGGTGCCGAGCACGGTGACGCCGCCCGGGGTGGCGAGTGAGTTGGACACGGCCGCGCGGACGAAGTCGCGGTGCAGCCCGGCGGTCATCCGCGTGGTGTCGGCGTTCCAGGCCAGGATGTCGAACCGCGCGGCTCGCGCCCGAGCAGGTAGTTGTTCACCCAGTAGTTCCAGATGAGGTCCTGCGGCCGCAGCCAGGCGAAGACCTCGGCGAGCTTGCGCCCGTCCAGGTAGCCCTTCCTGGCGGAGGCGGCGATCGCCGCCTCCGCCATGGGCTCATCGACGAGGGCGCCGACGGCGTCGGTGCGCGACTGGTCGAGCATGGTGACCAGCAGCCCGAGGCTCGCGATCCGCGGCTGCGCACCGGGCGCGGCCCCGGCGGTCTGCACCGCGGCGGCGAGGCTGGCGAGGATGCCGCCGGAGCAGCCGCCGAGCAGGTGCGCGGCCGCGGCGCCGCAGATGTCCGCCGCGGTGTCGACCGCCTCGATGATGGCGCGCGTGTACTCGTCGAACCCCCAGGAGGCGTGTCGCTTGTCCGGGTTGCGCCAGGACATGACGAACACTTGCTGCCCCTGGCTGACCAGGTACTCGACCAGGCTCCGGCCGGGGGCGAGGTCGAGGACGTAGTACTTGTTGATCGTCGGCGGGACGATCAGCACCGGGAGCTCGCGGACGGTCTCGGTCGCGGGCCGGTACTGGATCAGCTCGAACGACGGGGTGCGCAGCACGACCGCGCCCGGGGTCGTCGCCAGGTCGGTGCCGACGGTGTAGGCGTCGGGCGGCACCATGGCGGGCACGCGCGGCGCGCTGGCGAGGTCGTTCAGCAGGTGCCTGGCCCCGGTCAGCAGGCTGCCGCCACCGGAGTCGAGCGCCGCCTTGACCGCTTCCGGTGACAGGACGCTGTTGCTTGGCGCGAGGGCGTCGACCAGGTTGCTCATCGCGAACCGCAGCCGCTCCGCGTCACGCCAGTCGAGCGGGATGTCGTTGACGAGGCCGAGTGCCGCGTCCCCGGACGCGAGGTAGGCCTGCATGACCCGGCGCAGCACCGGGTTGCCCGTCCAGGCGGGGTCGGCGAACCGCCGGTCCCGCTTGCCGGGGGCGACGCCCGAGGAGCCCCCGATGACGCGGGCGAGCTCGGCTGTCAGGCCACCCGCGCGGGACGCGACCAGGCCGGGCTGGCCGGCGAGGGCCCAGGCGAGCCTGAGCGCGGCGCGGCCGGGGAAGAACCGGCGCAGCGGGCCGAGCGCCGCCTGGGTGAGGAGCATGTCGAGGGCGGCCGCGGCCTCCGGCGGGTCGCCGGGGACGCCGTCGGCGGTGCCGCCGTGGTGCCGCCCGTCATGACCGCGCCGCCGTTCCGGTGACGTCGGCCGGGATCACGATCTCGCGCTTGAGGATCTTTCCGGTGGGGCCCTTCGGCAGGCTGTCGGTGAGCCACACGTGCCGCGGGTACTTGTAGGCGGCGACCCGCTGCTTCACCCAGTCGCGCAGGTCTTCCGGCGTCGCCTCGCCGCCGGGCCGCAAGGCGACGGCGGCGGCGACCTCCTCGCCGAGCGAGGCGTGCGGGATGCCGATCACGGCGGCCTCCAGGACCGCCGGGTGCTCGTAGAGCACCTCCTCGATCTCGCGCGGGTAGACGTTGTAGCCGCCGCGGATGATCAGCTCTTTCTTCCGGTCCACGATGTAGTAGAAGCCGTCCTCGTCGGCCCGTGCCAGGTCCCCGGTGTGGAACCAGCCGCCGCGGATCGCCGCCGCGGTCGCCTCCTGGCGCCTCCAGTAGCCCTTCATGACGTTGTGCCCGCGGATCGCGATCTCGCCGACCTCGCCGGGCGGCGCGGGGACGTCGCCGTCATCGACGCTGACGAGCCGCAGCTCCACGCCCTCGATCGGCAGGCCGATCGAACCGGGCTTGCGCCGGTCCCGGCGGTTGAACGTGGCCACCGGCGAGGTCTCGGAGAGGCCGTAGCCTTCGAGGATCACGGCGTCGAACGCCTTCTCGAACCCGTGCAGCACCTCGACGGGAAGCGCGGCGCCGCCGGAGACGCACAGCCGCAGCGACGAGGTGTCCGCCGCGTCCGCCGCCTTCGCCGAGCATGCCGACGTACATGGTCGGCACCCCCTCGAACACGGTGACCTGGTCCCGCTCGATCACCGCGAGCGCGGCCCGCGCGCTGAACCGGGGGATCAGCGTCAGGCAGGCGCCGGACTGCACCGCCGCGTTGAGCCCGCAGGTCTGCCCGAAGCTGTGGAACAGCGGCAGGCAGCCCATCACCACGTCGTCGGGGCCGAGGGCGAGCAGCGAGGTGGCGGTCACCGAGGCGTTGCGGCGCATGTTGGCGTGCGTCAGCTCCGCCCCCTTGGGGGTGCCGGTGGTGCCCGAGGTGTACAGGATCACCGCGGTGTCGTCGTCGGCGCGCGCGCGCGACCTCCGGCGACGCGCTGGTCGGCCAGGTGGCGACCGCGTCGAGGGTCGCCGGGCCGATGCTGACGGACCGCGGCGCCCGGCCGTCGCCGCGCCGGCCTCCGCCTCCGCGGCCGCGGTCTCCCAGGCAAGCACCAGGCGGGCGCCGGAGTCGCCGAGGTAGTGCGCGACCTCGCGGGCCTTGAGCAGCGGGTTCATCGGGACGACGGTGCCGCCCGCGCGCAGCACGCCGTAGTAGAAGACGGGGAAGTGCGGAACGTTGGGCAGCATGATGCCGACCGGGTCGCCCGGCCGCAGGCCGCGTGACCGCAGCCAGTCGGCGGCGCGGGCGCTGAGGTCGTCGAGCCGCGCGTAGGTCAGGACCGTGTCGTCGTGCCGGACGGCGGGGCGGTCAGGGTACATCTGCGCGGCCTCGCGCAGGTCAAGGGCCAGGTTTGTCATGGTGATCACGCTCCTGCGGTGAAGGCGGAGAGGCCGGTGATGTCCCGGCCGACGATGAGGTTCTGGATGGTGGCGGTGCCCTCGAAGGTGTGGATGGCCTCGATGTCGGCCATGTGCCTGATGACGTGGAAGTCGAGCAGGATGCCGTTGCCGCCGAGCAGGTCGCGGGCCTCGGCGAGCACCTCCCGCGCGGCGGTGGTGTTGTGCGACTTGGCCAGGCCCGCCAGCGTCGGCTCCACGCGGCCGGCGATCGCCAGGTCGGCGAGCCGCCGGCAGTACAGCTGCATGGCGGTGACCTTGGCGAGCATCTTCACGAGGCGGTCCTGGACCAGCTGGAAGGCGGCGAGGGGCTGCCCGAACTGGGTACGCCGCCCGGCGTAGGTCAGCGCCGCGTCGAACCCGGCGACCGCGTGCCCGAGCGCGGCCCACGCGCAGGTGGCCCGGGTGCTCGCGAGCACGGCCGCGGTGTCACGGAATGACCGCGCGCCCGGCAGCTTGTTCTCCGCGGGCACGCGCACGCCGTCCAGGTCGATCTCGGCCTGCCACACCGCGCGCAGCGAGCCCTTCCCCTCGATCAGCCGCGCGTGGTAGCCGGGCGTCCCCTTCTCGACGAGGAACCCCTTGACCTGCCCGTCGGCAGCGTCGCGGGCCCACACGACGATCACGTCGGCGACGGTGCCGTTGCCGATCCACTTCTTCTTCCCGTCGATCACGTAGCCGTCGCCGTCGCGGCGGGCGGTGGTCTCAAGGGCGACCGAGTCCGAGCCGTGGTCCGGCTCGGTGAGCGCGAACGCGCCGAGCTTGTCCACCCTGGCCAGGTCGGGCAGCCAGCGCCGCTTCTGCTCTTCCGAGCCGAGCATCGCGATCGAGCGCATCGCCAGGCCCGGCCTGCACGCCGAGAAAGGTCCCGATGCTGCCGTCGCCGCGGTTCAGCTCCATGGTGATCAGGCCGGCGGCCAGCGGGTCCATCTCCGGGCAGCCGTAGCCGGCGATCCCGTCCCCGACCAGGCCGGCCGCGCCGAGCTTCTTGACCAGGGGCCACGGGAATTCCGCCCGCTCCCAGTACCCGTTGATGACCGGCAGCACCTCCTCGTGGACGAACGCGCGGGTCCGTTCCAGGTAGTCGAGTTGGGCTGGCGTGAACTCCTCGCGGAGCTGGAAGTAGTCGGTGTGAAGGGCTTCCCCGAGTCCGGCTTCGAGACCCATGATGGCGGCCTCCCTGTGTGAACGGCTGGTGACCTCTTCATGGTGTTTCCGTAGCCGCGACGACCTCCATGGCCGGGCGGACAACGCGTTCCAGGGTCGCGCTGTCCGCACGGACAACCGATGAATCCGCCGAGGTCGGTCCTGCTGTTCCTGGTCAGCTGCGCCCGGCCGGAGCCTGCTTGCCGCCGTCAGCCGCCCTCATAGGCGAGCCGGCCGCCGATTACGGTCGCGGCGGGGGAGAGGTCCGGCAGTTCCTCGTCGGGGCAGGTGAACGGGTCGGCGCGGTAGGCGACCAGGTCGGCGGGCGCGCCGGGGACCAGGGTGCCGGCGGCCTCGCCGCCGAGGAACCGGGCGCCCGCGACGGTGTACAGGCGCAGCGCCTCCGCCCGGCCGATCGCGTGCTCCGGGCCGAGCACGCCCGCCGGGGTGGCGCGCGTGGTCATGCCGCCGACCGCGCGCAGCGGGCTCAGCGGCCCGATCGGGTGGTCGGTGCCCGCGCTGATCCAGGCGCCCGCGTCGACCAGGCCCCGCCACGGGAACAGCGCCGCGGTCCGCTCCGCGCCCCAGGCGGCGAGGAAGGCCGGCGCTAGCCCGTCGAGCAGCGCCTGCTGGACCGTGACGTGCACGCCGAGGCCCGGCGGCGCGCGCGATGTGGCCGCCGATGAGGCCGCCGTGCTCGACCACGAACATCCCGGCGGGCACGTCGCCGGCCCGCGCGCGGGCGTCACCGATGGCGTCGAGGAGCGTGCCGACCGCGTGGTCGCCCATGGCGTGCGTGCCGACCGGCCAGCCGCGCCGCGCGCACGCGGCCAGCGCGCCCGCCAGCGCCGTCCGTGTCCCACATCAGCTCGCCGAGGTAGCCGGGCCGGTCGGCGTAGGGCCGTGTCATCGCCGCCGCCTCTACGCCGCCGTCGAGGACGAACTTCAGGCCCCAGACGCGCAGCAGGCCCTCCCCTGCGCCTGGCTGATGCCCTGCTGCTCCAGGGAGTCGAGGTAGGCGTCCACCGAGCCGGCGGCCGCGATGGCCGCCGGGGTGGTCAGCATCATGGCGTGGCAGCGGACGGACAGCTGCCCGCCGGCCTGCGCGCGGACGTAGGCGTGCCATTGGGCAGGTGTCACGGCGGCGTCCCGCACGGTGCCGAGCCCATGCGCGGCGTAGCTCGCGGACGCCTGGGCGAGGCCGTCGATCAGGGCCGCTTCCGGCAGCGGCGGCACCGCCCGCTGCGCGAGTTCAAGCGCCGCGTCCTGCACCCAGCCGCGGGGATCGCCCGCCGCGTCCCTGTCGATGAAGCCGCCCTCCAGGTCGGGGGTGTCGCGGCCGATTCCCGCCAGGCGCAGCCCGGGGGAGTTGAGCACGCCGTTGTGCCCGCCGCGCTGCAGGAGCACCGGGTGATCCGTCGTGGCCTGGTCGAGTTCGGCGGCGGTGGGCAGGCGGCGCTCGGCGAGGCCGCAGTTCGTGCCAGTCGGCGGCGGTCCGGATCCACTCGCCGGCCGGGCGTCCGCGCGGCGCGCTCCCTGATCAGGCGGACCATTCCCGCTATGTCCGCGGCCTGCGAGACGGGCACGCCGAGGATGTTCTGCGCCGCCAGCATGAGGTGGTTATGGGTGTCGACGAAGGCGGGCAGTACGACGAGTTCCGGGTCGTCGATCACGACGGTGCCCGGGCCGCGCCAGGCGGCGAGCAGGTCGCCCCGGTCGTCCGGCCCGGCCGTCGCGGCGATCCTGCCGTCGCGGACGGCGAGCGCCGTGACCGGGGCGGCATCGGCGGCCATGCTGTGCACCGTGCCCGCGGCGACGATGAGGTCGGCGGTGTCGTTGCTCACGCGGGCACTCCGTTGCTCGGGTCGGCTTTCCGGTAGTCAACACCATCCGGGGCGGGCCGGCGACGACCGGGTGCCGACCTGGTCCCGGCGGGCGGCGGACGCTCTCAGGACGGTGAGCAACAGATGTTGACAAGGTCGTGTGAGGCAACATATGTTGCCTATCGTGAGCGATTCCGTAGACGATTCCGTGAGCGATTCCCGCAGCGATGTGGCGCAGGAGACGGCGCGGCTGGTGGCCGGCGGCGGCGGGCTGGACGGCCTCGCCCGCCTGACGGCGGCGATCGCCGCGATGGAGACCGGCCGCGCGGAGATCATCGCCGGGCTGCGCCGCGGTCCCGCCGCGAGCTGGGAAGAGATCGGCGCCGCGTGCGGGATGACCAGGCAGGGCGCGACGAGGCGCTGGTCCCGCCTGCTGCACGCGTCGTCCTTCGGGACGGCGGCGGGCCAGTACCAGCGCGGGCGCCCGGAATACCCGGGGTCAGCGGTGGAGTGGCTGGTCCCGCGCCGGGCCAAGCGGGTGCTCGACCTCGGGGCCGGCACGGGCAAGCTGACCCGCTCGCTCGTCGAGGCCGGGCTGAAGGTGACCGCCGTCGAGCCCTCGCGCGGGGATGCGCGAGCAACTGGCGGCGACCGTGCCCGGCGCCGTGGTGGTCGCGGGGACCGCCGAGCGGATACCGCTCGGCGGACGCCAGCGTGGACGCGGTGGTCGTCGCCCATGCCTGGCACTGGTTCGACCCGTCGCTCGCGGTGCCGGAGATCGCCCGGGTCCTCGCGCCCGGGGGGACCCTGTCGCTGGTCTGGAACATGCGCGACGAGGCCGAGCCGTGGGTGGCGACGCTCGGCGCGATCATGCACCGGCACTCCAGGCAGGCCATCGACGCCAGCCCGGAGGTCGGCGCGCCGTTCGGGGCGCCTGAGCGCATGGAGGTGCGCTGGCGGCAGCCGGCTGACCCGCCAGGACATCCTCGACCTGGTCGCGTCCCGCAGCTACGTGATCAGCATGACCGAGCAGGAGCGCAGCCAGCTCCTCGGCGAGGTGACGGAGCTGCTCAGCGGCCACCCCGCGCTCAGCGGGCGTGACGAGATCGAGATGCCCTACGTCACCCGGTGCACCCGGCTGCGCCTGGCCGCGTAAGCGGGCCGCCGCGGAGCGCGGGTCAGCGCCGGCGCCGACGCGGCGCACCGCGGCCAGGACCCGGTCCAGGCCGAACTCCCAGGCCTGCTGCACGTCGCCGCCGAGCATGAACGCTCCCGCCAGCTCCATCGTGATGAACCCGTTCGCCCAGGCCACGATCGTGCGCGCGGCCGGCAGCGCGTGCTCAGGGCCGGCCAGCTCCGCGACCACGCGCAGGAACGTGGCCGAGGAGCGCACGGACCGCGCCGTCGCGCCCGGCAGGGCCTGCGGCGCGTACATGAGCGTGTACGCGACCGGGTTCGGCGTGGGCGAACCGCGCGGTAGGCCGCTCGTCATCGCCCGCAGGTCCGCGACGGGATCGCCGCCGCCTGCCGCCGCGTCGAGCGACCGCGGTCAGCTCGTCGGCCACGTCCTCAAGGATGAGCCGGACCAGGTCGGCGCGGCCGCGCACCCGCTTGTAAAGGGACGGCGCGCGCACCCCGACGGCGTCGGCCACGTCGCGCATGGTCAGCGCGTCCACGCCGCGCGTTTCCAGCAGGCGCCGGCCGGCCGCCACGATAGCCGCGGTCGAGGTCTGCGAGTGGGCGGGCATCAGGGCCTCCTGTTCACGCGCGGCCGTATTTGTGTTGCGACAAGAGCGAAGGCTAACTATCGTAGCCTTACGAAGGCTAATCACCGTAGCGTTAAACATACGCCAGGAGGCGGCGCCATGCAGATAGCCAAGGGCCTGCACCGGATCGGCTCGGACACCGTCAACAGCTACCTCGTTGTCGACGGTGACGGCGTGACGATCATCGACGCGGGGCTGCCCCGCTACTGGAGACTGCTGGGCAGGGAACTCGCGCAGCTCGGCCGCACCCTCGACGACGTGCGGGCGCTGATCCTCACGCACGGCGACACCGACCACATCGGCTTCGCCGGACGGCTGTCCCGGGAGAAGGGCATCCCCGCCTACGTTTTCCCGGCCGACGCCGACCGCGCCCACCTCAAGGTGAAGAAGCCCAACAGCGGCTGGGGGCCGGTCAAGGTAGGACCGCTGGTCGGCTTCCTGTGGTACTCGGCGCTCGAGGGCGGGCTCAAGATCCCGCCAGCCGGCGACCTGCTCCCGGTCGAGGACGGGCAGGTGCTCGACGTCCCGGGCAAGCCGCGGATTATCCACACGCCCGGGCATACGCCGGGAAGCATCGCGGTCCACGTCACCGCCGTCGACGCGCTGTTCGTCGGCGACGAGATGACGACCCGCAACGTGCTCACCGGCGTGAAGGGACCCAAGCCCGCGCCGTTCACGCTCGATCCCGCGCAGGCCATGACCTCGCTCGACCGCATTAGCGACGTCGACGCGACCTGGATGCTGCCCGGTCACGGGCCGGCCTGGAACGGCGGCGTCTCCGAGGCCGTGCGGCTTATCCGCGAGGCCGCGGCGCAGTCCTGAGCTTCCGGATACCCCCGTGTTTGGACAGCACAGTGGTTTGGACAGCACAGTGAATCGATTGCCTGTCTGGTTTGAGCGGGCAGAGAACCTGGCCATCGCCGCCGCTGTCGTCGTCGCTTTCGTCCACTTGCACTTCGCGTGGTGGTGGCTGCCCGCGCTCTTCCTGGCGTTCGACGCGTCGATGACGGGGTACCTGGCGGGCAACCGGGTCGGCGCCGTCTGCTACAACCTGGCGCATTTCTACGCCGTGCCCGCCGTCCTGCTGCTCTGCTACGTGCTGAGCGGGACCCGCTGGTGCGCGTTCGTCGGGCTGGTGTGGGCCTTTCACATCGCCGGCGACCGGGTGCTCGGCTACGGCCTTAAGTTCTTGAGCGGCTTCAATGACACCCACCTCGGGACAATCGGCAGGCAGCGAGGCTGAGCCGGCCCGCACCGTTCTTACGGGCGGCGGCCGGCTGGCTGGCCCTCCGGCGGGCTGGTCGGCGGTGCGGAAGTAAGCCGATTCCGTTCGGTATCAAGGGGCGCGGGCGGCGTCGCCGACCGTCCGGCCCGCGCCCACGTCAGCCCGCCGACCACCGCCGCGATGCCGGCGAGCACGGCGAACGTGCCGGGCTTGCCGAACGCCTGGTTGAGGCCGTCCACCGCGTAGGGGGCGCCGAAGCCCAGGTAGGCGAGCACGTAGTAGGCCGCGAGCACGGTGCCGCGGTCGCGCGGCCCGGCCAGTTGCTCGGCGTCGTGCAGGCCGTTGACGAGGCAGAGGCCGTAGGCGAGGCCCAGGAACACCGCGGCGACCCCGGCGAGCGCCTCGTTCGGGCCGGCGACGGCGGCGGCGCCGATGGCGGCGCCCGCCACGGCGGCGGCGAGCCCGGCGATGATGCCGGCGCGCGGCCGGCGTGCCGTCAGGCGGCGAGCGGCGGGCTGCACGCCGATGCCCGCGGCGAACGCCAGGATCGTCATCAGCCCGGCGTACCCGGCCGACAGGGTGCGCGCGCTGGTGACCTCCTCCGGCAGCACCACGATGGCCAGCGAGATTGTGCCGAAGACGAACGGCGCTGGCAGCGCCACGCCGAGCCAGAACTCCCTGGTGCGCAATGCGGTCGGCGGCCAGCGGCGGCCGGCCTCACCTGGCCGGGCCCCATCGCCCCCGGCCCGACCGCCCCGTGCCTGATCAGGCTGCGCGCCGGGCGCGGTCAGCCCGATGGCGAGCGCCGCCGTGCCGAGGGCGAGGTGCGGGAGGTACGGCACGACCAGGGGATCGCCCGCCCACTGAGCGAGGAACGCGGCGACGACGGGACCGAGCCCGAACCCGGCGCTCAGCGCCAGCGCGGCCCGGCGCGCGCTGCGCGCGTCGCCGCCAGACAGGTCCTGGACCCAGGCGGTCGCCGGGCCGAACACCATGCCGGAGCACAGGCCCGCGAGGGCCCGCCCGGCGGCGATCAGCGGCAGGCTATGCGGGCCGAGCACCAGCAGCAGCGTGGCTACCGGCGAGAGGGCGGCGAACGGCAGCACGCACGCCCGGCGGCCGAACCGGTCGGACAGCGGACCCCCGGCCAGCAGCCCCGGGATGAGCGTCGCGGCGTAGATGGCGAACAGCCCGGCGATCTCGCCCGCGTTCAGGCCAAGCGCGTGCCGGTAGACGATCAGCATCGGGGAGAACTGGTTGGCGCCCCAGCCCACGGCGAACATCACGAGCGCGACCCGGACCCAGGCGGGGGGAGTCCTGCGTGTCATATGCCCGACCCTAGCCGGAGAACTGTCAAATGACCGTTTGACGGTTCCTGAAATAGGGTTGACGGCATGGAACCCGACGCCGACCTCGCCGCGATCGGCCGCCTGATCGGCGACCCCAACCGCGCGCGCATCCTGCAGGTCCTGATGGGCGGCGCGCCGCAGTCCGGGTCCGCGCTGGCCGCGACGGCCGGCATTTCCCGGTCACTGGCCAGCGCCCACCTGAAGCAGCTCACCGCCGGGGGCCTCGTGCGCGCGGAACGCCGCGGCCGCCAGCAGCTTTACTCCCTCGCGAGCGGGCAGGTGGCGGAGGCCCTCGAGACGCTGCAGCTGCTGGCGCCCGCGCGGCCGGTGCAGTCGCTGCGCGGCTCGACCCGCATGCGCAACCTGCGCTGGGCCCGGATGTGCTATGACCACCTGGCCGGCGTGACCGGCGTCGCCGTCACCGAGGGCCTCGCGGCGCGCGACGCGATCGGGGAGCGGGACGGTGCCTGGGTGCTCGGCCCGGGCGGCGCTCACGTGTTCGCCGAGGTCGGCATCGACGTCGCCGGCGTGCCGTGCCGGACCAGGCCGCTGCTGCGGCCCTGCATGGACTGGACCGAGCGGCGGCATCACCTCGCGGGCGGCCTCGGCGCCGCGCTCAGCGCGGAGTTCGCGCGGCGCGGCTGGGTGCGCCGCCAGGAGGGCAGCCGGATCGTCACGGTAACCCCCGGCGGCTACGCCGGGCTTGACGCGTGGCTCGGCACCGACCTCGGCAGGCTCAGCGGCGACCCGGCGGCCTGAGTCCCCGGCCCCGCAAGTTCACCGAGCCCCTAAGATCGCGGAATATGGAACAGCGAGTTCTCGGCAAGACCGGCCGGCCCGTCTCAGTCGTCGGCCTCGGCACCTGGCAGCTCGGCGCCGACTGGGGATCGGTGACCGAAGCGGACGCGCTCGCGGTGCTGCGCGCCGCCGTCGAGTCCGGCGTCACGTTCCTCGACACCGCGGACGTTTACGGTGACGGGCGCAGCGAGCGGATCATCGGGCGGTTCCTGTCGGGCGAAGCCCCCGGCGGGGTCACGGTCGCCACCAAGATGGGCCGGCGGGTCGCCCAGCGGCCGGAGAACTACACGCTGGCGAACTTCCGGGCCTGGACGGACCGGTCGCGGGCCAACCTCGGCGTGGACCGGCTTGACCTCGTCCAGCTGCACTGCCCGCCGACGCCGGTCTACTCGGCGGACGCGGTTTACGACGCCCTTGACACGCTGGTCGACGAGGGACGGATCGCCGCGTACGGCGTCAGCGTGGAGACGACCGCCGAGGCCCTCACGGCGATCGCGCGGCCCGGCGTGGCCACCGTGCAGATCATCCTGAACGCGTTCCGGCGCAAGCCGCTCGACCAGGTGCTGCCCGCGGCCGCCGCCGCCGGGGTCGGCGTCATCGCCCGGGTGCCGCTAGCGTCCGGGCTGCTCTCCGGCCGGTACACGACGGACACCGTCTTCTCCGCCGACGACCACCGGAGCTACAACCGGCACGGCGAGGCGTTCGACGTCGGCGAGACGTTCTCCGGCGTGGACTTCCCGACCGGCGTGCGGGGCGCCGCCGAGTTCGCCGCCATCGTGGCGGAGCCGGGCGCCTTCGCCGCCGACCCGGGCGCGCCTGGTTCAGGTGCGACGGTCACCACCGCACAGGCCGCGCTGCGCTGGGTAACGCAGCAGCCGGGTGTCACCACCGTCATCCCCGGCGCCCGCGACACGGCGCAAGCGGGGCAGAACGCCGCGGCCGCGGCCTTGCCGCCGCTCAGCGAGCACGCGCTCGGCCAGATCGAGGCGCTGTACGACAAGTACCTCCGCGCCGACATCCACCCCCGCTGGTAGCGGCCAAGAATGACTCGCGTAGTCACCCGGGCGCGGGCCTTCGCCGTCGCGCGCCGCGTCCTCCCCCCGGCGGTCATCCGGCTCGCTGCCGGGCGGGCCGAGCCGCCCTTCCGTGAACTGCTCGCGATCGCCGAAGAGTCCGGGGACCTGCCGGACCCGGCGCCGGAAGCACAGCCGGCGACGCTGCTGCGGATGTTCCCCGAGCTGGCGTCGGTCGAAGTGCGCGAGGTCGGGATCCACGGGCCGCACGGGCCGGTCGCCGCCCGCGCCTACCTGCCGGAGGGCCCGCCAGTCACCGCCCTCGTGTGGGTGCACGGCGGCGGGTTCATCGGCGGCACGCTCGACGGGGCCGAGTCGAACTGGGTCGGGCTGGCCCTGGCAAGGCGGGGGATCGCGGTGCTCGCGCTTGACTACCGCAAGGCGGTCGGGGGCGTCCGCTACCCGGTGCCACTCGACGACGTGGAGGCGGGCTGGCGCTGGGCGGCGGCCAACGCCGCGGATGCCCTCCGGGTGAGCCCGGCCGCGCTGCACCTCGGCGGCGCGTCGGCCGGCGGGTGCCTGGCCGCGGGACTCGCGAAGAAGCTGCGCGACGCGCCGTCGGCCCCGCGGCCGCGCACGCTCGTCCTCGCCTACCCGATGCTGCACGCCGACCCCGCCGCCGCCTACCCGGCCGACGAGGTCGCGAGGCTGCGCAAGAAGTCGCCGTACCCGCTCTTCAGGCCCGAGGACACGCGGGAGCTGGCGGTCAACTACGCGGGCCGCGCGTCGGTGCTCACCGACCCGTACGCGTTCCCGGCGAACGGACCGCTCGGCGGGCAGCCGCCCATGTTCATCCTGACCGCGGAGTTCGACATGACCCGGCTGTCCGGGCAAGCGTTCGCGGCGGCCGTCACGGAAGCCGGCGGTGCCGTCACGCTCGTCATGGAGCCGGGCGCGCCGCACGGCGCGCTCGCCCGGCCCAGCGGCGAGTTCGGCCCGCGAAGCCTCGAGCGGATCGCCCGGTGGCTGCTGAGGAAAGATCAAGGCGGCTGATCCCGAACGACCGCGGCTGACTCCCGCCGGCCCGGCGCTTTCGCCCGGTGAATGCCGGCTAGCGGGCGGTCTGCCGGGGCCGGGCCGTTGACGAATGAAATGAACGGTTTTTTAATTCTGTTCATGGTGAAACTGCGGATAGACACTGAGCGCTGTCAGGGACACGGGCGGTGCTACGACCTGGCGCCCGGACTGTTCGGCGAGGACGGCGAGGGCTACGGGACCGTGCTCGGTGACGGCGTGGTGCCGCCGGGCGCTGTGCCCGACGCCCGCCGCGCCGTGCTCAGCTGCCCCGAAGAGGCGATCGACCTCATCGAGGAGGCCTGACATGACCATCGACGACCGCTTTAGCCGCGACCCAGAACCGCCAGCGGGCGGCGAGCCCGAGGGCACCCGCAGCGAGATCGTCACCGGCCCGGTCTCCGACTGGGCCACCGACTTCTCGCACCTGGAGCCGGAATGGGCCGCCGACCCCTACGCTATCCAGGACGACCTGCGGCAGCGCTGCCCGATCGCGCGCACGGAGCGGTTCGGCGGCGGGTGGCTCCCGACCCGCTACGACGACGTCACGGCGATCGCTTACGACACCGAGCGCTTCTCCTCGCGGTCGATCATCATGGGCAACTTCCGGCCGCCGCGCGATCTCGCCCCGGTCGGCGGCTCGCCGCCGATCTCCTCCGACCCGCCGTTCCACCAGCACGCGCGCAAGCTGCTCCTGCCCGCGTTCACCAAGACCGCGGTGTCCCGGCAGGAGCCGGCCACCCGGGCCTACTGCCACGCGCTGATCGACGAGTTCGACGGCCGGGACGTGGTCGACGCCGCGGGCGAGTACGCGCAGCACATCCCCATGCGGGTGATCGCCGACATGCTCGGCTTTCCTCCGGAGGACGGGCCCCGGTTCCGCGAGTTCGTCGAGGACGTGCTCGAGGGCATCAACCTTCTCCCCGAGGAGCGCGTCGAGCGGATGGACCGGCTGTTCGGCTACCTGCGCGAGCAGGTGCTCGACCACCTGGCCAACCCGCGCGAGGACCTGACCAGTTACCTGATCGGCGCCGAGATATTCGGCCAGAAGCTCGAGGCGGACCACGTCACGGGCGCGATGGCCCTGCTGCTCATCGCCGGAATCGACACCAGCTGGAGCGCGATCGGCGCCTCCCTGTGGCACCTGGCCAGGACGCCGGCCGACCGGGAGCGCCTGGTGGCCGAGCCGGCGCTGCTGCCCACCGCGGCCGAGGAGTTCCTGCGCGCCTACGCGCCGGTCACCATGGCCCGGCTGGTGAAGCAGGACATGCGCTGGCGCGGTGCGGAGATGAAGGCCGACGACTGGATCCTGCTGTCGTTCCCGGCCGCGAACCGTGACCCGGCCCAGTTCGACCAGGCCGGCGAGGTCATCATCGACCGCGAGGTCAACCGGCACGCCGCGTTCGGCCTGGGCATCCACCGCTGCCTGGGCTCGCACCTGGCCCGGATGGAACTCAGGGTCGCCCTCGACGTGTGGCTCAGCCGGGTACCGGCGTTTACCCTGGCCGATCCCGCCGCGGTGAGCTGGTCGACAGGCCAGATCCGCGGTCCGCGCAGGCTACCGCTGCGGATCGGGTGATGACCGCCGGCGTGGACCACCCGCCTGCCATGGCCCTAGGCGCCTCGTGACCCCGCCGTGGCGGGCAGCGCCGGCGGGAGGCCGAACCGGTCGAACAAGGACGCGTCGAAGGTGGTGATCTCGGCGATCAGGCCGTCGCCGGTGCGCAGCACGTCCAGCTTGAACGGCAGGTAGAGGTCGCCCTCGGCGCGCCGCATGTACGACGCCGCGGCGGGCATGCGGTTGGCCGCGGTCGGCAGGAGCTTCCAGTCGCCGAAGATCGAGGGGTCGAACGCCTGGGCCATGAGCCCGGCCATCGCCTCCCGGCCGACGTGGACTCCCGGGATGGGCGGCATCGTGACCCGGATGTCCTCGCGGATCACCGCCAGGGCGGCGACCGGGTCCTGCCGTTCGTGCGCCTCGATGAACGCGGCCAGCAGCGCCCGGTCGCCCTCGGTGATCCCGCTCGGCGACCAGTCCGCGTCCCTGGCCGCCACCCGCTCCGCGATCGTGGCCCGCGCTCGCTGCAGCGCGCTCGTGACCGAGGCGACCGATAGCTCGAGGATCGCGGCGGTCTCGGCGGCCGAGTAGCCCTGGACGTCCCTGAGCAGCAGCACCGCCCGCTGCCGGGCGGGCAGCAGCTGGATCACGGCCAGGTAGGCGAGCTCTACGGTCTCGCGGCGGATCGCCGCCCCTTCCGGCTCCGCCGCCTCGTCGAGCAGCGCGTCGGGACACGGCTGGAGCCACGGCACGTCCGCGATCGACTCCACGACGCGCTCGCCCCGCCGCTGCGCCGCGCGCAGGACGTCGAAGCACGTCGTGGTGACGATCCGGTACAGCCAGGCGCGCGCGCCGGGACCGCCGTCGAACGAGGCCCGGCCCTTCCACGCCCGCAGCAGCGCCTCCTGCACCGCGTCCTCCGCCTGCTCCAGGTTGCCGAGCATGCGGTAGCTGTGCACTTGCAGCTCGCGGCGGTGGCGCTCGCTGAGTTCGGTGAACCGGGCCTCGTCGAGTACGTCCATGTCCGGCGCGGCCTCGTCAGACGGTGGCGGCGGCGTCGGCGGCGTCCCGCACTGCCTGGATGTCGATCTTCATCATGCCGAGCATGGCCTGCATGGCGGCGTGGGCGCGCAGCGGGTTCGGGTCGCTGAGCAGCTCAGGCAGCACGTCGGGGACAACCTGCCAGGACAGGCCGAAACGGTCCTTGACCCAGCCGCACGGGCCGACCTCGCCGCCGCCCGCGGTCAGCTGGTCGGTGTAGCGGTCGACCTCCTCCTGGCTAGCGGCGGAGACCTGGAGCGAGATCGCCTCGGTGAACTTGTACTGCGGTCCGCCGTTCAGCGCGGTGTAGGGCCGGCCGGCCAGCTCGAAGGCGACCGTGAGGGGCGAGCCCTCCGCGCCGGGCTGGTCGGGGCCGTAGTAGCTGACGTTCGTGATGCGCGAGTCCGGGATGATCGAGACGTAGAGTTCGGCGGCCTCCAGGCCGTTCCCGTCGAACCACAGGCACGGGGTAATCGTCGTCATCGCAGGTTCCTCCCTCTGCTGTGTCGTTGCTGACACCTGATGAAACGTCACTCGCCGGGGAAACTAATCGGCCCGCGCCGCCGGAGGCCTTGCTTGGGCCGGCACGGGGTGCCTGGTCGTGCCCGGGGCTTGCCGCAGCACGGACGCGCCCAGCCAGTGGCTCGCCCGCAGCGCGAGTTCCACGTCATGCTGTCTCTCGCCCACCGGCCGGCCGAGGCTCTCCTCGGCCTTGTGGATCCGGTACTGGACCGTGTTCTTGTGCAGCGTCAGCCGCTCGGCGGTCGCCTTGTAGCTGCCGCCGGTTTGCAGGAAGACCAGCAGGGTCTCGCGCAGTCGAGCGTGATGCTCGTCGTCGGTGGCCAGGCCCGCCAGCGTGGCGAGCACCCAGGCCCGCAGCAGGTCCGTGGACCCGAGCATCATCGCCACGGGCGCGACCTCGCCGAACGTCACCGAACGCGGCGCGGGATGCCCCGCGGCGAGCACGACGGCCTGGGCGGCGACGGCCTGCTGGTGGGTGAGGCGGAACCCGGCGACGTCCTTGGCCACGTCGCCGAAGGCCAAATGGATGTCACCGCCCACGGCCGGGCCGAGGCCGGTCGCGTCGAACGTGTCGTGGATGCCCAGCGGCAGCCAGGCCCACGCGCTTGACTCGTCACGGGGCAGGAAGATGGGCTCACCGGAGCAGCCCAGCTTCTCCGCGACGTGGCCGATCGCGTGCTCAAGCCGGGTGATGTTGTCCGACCGCCGCCGTCGCGTCGTCCGCCCAGCACACCAGGCCCACGTGGTACTGGCACAGCCGGTAGCCCAGGGTGGCCTCGGTAGCGCTCACGCTGACCCGCTGGCCCGACAGCAGGTCGCGGATCCGCGCGGCGCGGGCGGCGCTCCGGTTGCGCAGCCAGTTTTCCCGTTCGCGGGTATAGGCCGCGACGATTTCCTCGGAGGTCTGGTCGATGTACCTGGCCACGGTCTCGGACATGCCAAGCGTGGCGGCGGTCAGCATCTGAGCCTCGCTTGTCTGCCGGGCCAACTCCTTGAGCAGCCAGTCGGCGAAGCAGGTGTGCCCGAGCCGGTACGCGCGCAGCAGCGCGGTCAGCGGCCTTCCGCGCTGCGCCAGCCGGCGCGCGTACTCCAGGGCCGCGGCGGGGGCGTGCACGTCACTGAGGTCGATCTGGTGCTGCACGATCTGCAGGCAGGTGGCGACGTTGCTGTCGACGCTCGAGGCGAGCAGGGTGAGCACCGCCGGGTCGTCGCGCAACTCAGGGATCTCCCGCACGATCACCTCGTAGACGTCCGCGGACACCGCGGCGACCTGGCGACTCACCATCGCCGCGACGCTCGCCATCACCTCGGCGACCACGGGACCATCCATGTCCACCTGCGGATTCTTACACACTCCGGCGAGTTTGGGCAGCGGGCAGGCCAGCGGATCCTGTGCCCGCGGGACGACGCCCGGCCGGCGGTTCGTGACCAGCGACCAATGGAAGAACGCGCATCGCGGCCTACGCTCGGCTGATAATGAGCACCGACAACGATCCGACGAGGCCAGCCGCGCCCGACGCCGCGGCGCCACTGGACCTGCTGCTCACCGACGCGGCCACGGGCATGCTGCGCCGGGTGAACCCGGGCGGCTCCGGCTTGCGGCTCGCCGCGGCGCTGGCGGCCAGGCCCCGGCTGGTCGCCGGGCGCGGGCGCCATCTGCTCGGCGAGATGGGCCGCATCGCCGTGGGCCGCTCGCAGGTGGAGCCGTCCCGCCGGGACCGCCGGTTCGCCGACCCGGGCTGGACGGGCAACCCGGTGCTGCGCCGGGCGATGCAGGCCTACCTGGCCGCGGCGGAAACCGCGGAGGGCGTCGTGGCCGAGGCAGGCCTCGACGAGGCCGACTCCCAGCGCGTCGGCTTCGTGCTGACCAACCTGATCGACGCGATGGCCCCGAGCAATAACCCGCTGCTGAACCCGGCCGCCCTGAAGGCCGCCGTCGACACCGGCGGCGCGAGCGCCGTGACGGGCCTGCGGAACTTCCTCACCGACATGGCGGTCGCGCCGCGGGTGCCGACCATGGTCGACCCGGACGCGTTCGAGGTCGGCGTGGACCTGGCCGTCACCCCCGGGTCGGTGGTGCTGCGCACCCCGGTGTTCGAGCTGATCCAGTACCGTCCGGCCACGCAAGCGGTGCGGCAGGTCCCGCTGCTGATGGTCCCGCCGGTGATCAACAAGTTCTACGTGATGGACCTGGCCCCCGGCCGGAGCATGGTGGAGTACCTGGTCAGCCAGGGCCTGCAGGTCTTCATGATCTCCTGGCGCAACCCGGACGCCAGGCACGCCAAGTGGGACCTCGACACGTACGGCCAGGCGATCCTTGACGCCATGGACGCGACCGCGCGGGTCACCGGCAGCGACCGCACCGCGCTCGCCGGGACCTGCTCCGGCGGCATCGTCGCCGCGATGGTGGCCGCGCACCTGGCGCACATCGGCCAGCAGGACCGGATCGCCGCGCTCACCCTCCTGGTCACCGTGCTCGACCAGGCGCACGCGGGCCTGGCCAGCGCCGTCATCGACGAGCGGGCGGCGAAGGTCGCGGCGGCCGCGTCCGCCGCCCGGGGCTACCTGGACGGCCGGTCGCTGGCCGAGGTGTTCGCCTGGCTGCGGCCGAACGACCTGATCTGGAACTACTGGGTCAACAATTACCTGCTGGGCAAGAAGCCGCCGGCGTTCGACATCCTGTACTGGAACGCGGACACCACCCGGATGACCGCCGGCCTGCACCGGGGCTTCCTCGAGCTGGGCGCGGCCAACGCGCTGGCCCGGCCTGGTGACGCGACCATGCTCGGCTCGCCGGTTGACCTGAAGGCCGTCGACCGGGACAGCTACATCGTCGCCGGGATCACCGACCACATCTGCCCCTGGCAGAGTTGCTACGCCTCCACCCAGCTGCTGGGCGGCCGGCCCCGGTTCCTGCTGTCGACCAGCGGGCACATCGCCGCGATGGTCAACCCGCCGGACAATCAGAAGGCCAGGTACCAGGTCGCCAAGAAGTGCCCGGAAGACCCCAAGGAGTGGCTGCGCCGGGCGGAGACCGCCCACGGGTCCTGGTGGCCGGACTACGCGGCCTGGCTGGCCGAGCGCGGCGGAGAGGAGCAGCCCGCGCCGGGGGAACTGGGCGGCGGGGGACTGATGCCGATCAGTGACGCGCCTGGAACGTACGTCTATGACCGTTGACCAGTCAAGTCCCAGAGCCGGCCGGGGAAGACCGCCAGGGAGCCGGCCGGGGCCGGATCCTCGGCCGGCGGCGGAAGGCGGGCCAGGCTGGGCCGGTGAGGCCGGAGCGGATGCGGATGGTGGCCGTCGGCGGCCGCACCCTGCGCGTCTCGGTGCGCGAAGGGGACCAGGGCTGGCCGCCGCTGCTGCTGTGCAACGGGATCGGCGTGAGCCTGGAGCTGTTCCAGCCGTTCGTCGACGCGCTCGACCCGCGGCGGCCGGTCATCCGGTTCGACATGCCGGGCGTCGGCGGCTCGCCGGCCCCCGTCGTGCCCTACCACCTGGCCACGCTGCCGTCGCTGCTGGCCGGCCTGCTCGACCAGCTCGGCTACCAGCAGGCCGACGTCCTCGGCATCTCCTGGGGCGGCGGGCTCGCCCAGCAGTTCGCGCTGAGCCGGCCGCAGCGGGTCCGCCGCCTGGTGCTGGTCGCGACCGCGCCGGGCGTCCTCATGGTCCCCGCGAGCCCGCGCATCTTGCTGCGCATGCTCACGCCGCGGCGCCACCAGGATCCGGGCTACGCGGCCCGCGTGGCCGGCGAGCTGTACGGGGGCAGTGCGCGGGAGAACCCGGCGGTGGCCCGTGACCTGCTGCACGCCACGACGCGGCTCGGCCCGGCCCGGGGCTACTACTACCAGCTGATCGCCCAGCTTGGCTGGACCAGCCTGCCGTGGCTGCCGAAGCTGCGGCCGCCCACCCTGATCCTGGCCGGCGACGACGACCCGATCATCCCGCTGGTCAACGCGCGGATCATGCACCGCCTGATCCGGCGGAGCAAGCTGCACGTCTACCGCGGCGGGCACCTTGAGCTGGCCGCCGACGCCGCCCGCCTGGCCTCGGTCGTGGAGGCGTTCCTGAATGCCGACCTCACCCAGCAGACCAAGGAGGGGAGCCAGCAATGACGCAGGTGTCCAGCGAGCACCTCGGGGAATCGCTCGGGACGGACTTCTTCTCCGTCCGCGAGCAGTTCACCGACGAGCAGTGGTCGCACTTCATCGCGGTCCGGCGGTTTGTCGACGAGGAGGTCGTGCCGGTCGTCGGCGCGTACTGGGAACGGGCAGAGATCTGCTGGCCGCTGGTCAAGCGGCTGCCCGAGCTCGGCATCGTCGGCGAGGACATCAAGGGCTACGGGTGCGCGGGGATGAGCCCGATGGCGTGCGGGCTGGTCACGATGGAGCTGCACCGGGGCGACGGCAGCCTCGGCGTGTTCCTCGGCGTGCACGCGGGCCTGGCCATGACGTCGATCGCGATGTGCGGCTCAGAGGAGCAGAAGGCGCGCTGGCTGCCCGACATGGCCCAGATGAGCAAGCTGGGGGCCTTCGCGCTGACCGAGCCTGACCACGGCTCGGACTCGGTCGCGCTGGAAACCTCGGCCCGCCCGGACGGCGACAGCTGGGTGCTGAACGGCCGCAAGCGGTGGATCGGCCTGGGCAGCGTCGCCGACCTGGTCGTCGTGTGGGCCAGGAACACCGAGGACGGCCAGGTCAACGCGTTCGTGGTGGAGAAGGGCACGCCGGGCTACCAGGCCCGGGTCATCGAGGGGAAGATTTCGCTGCGCTCGGTGTGGCAGGCCGAGATCACCCTGGACGAGGTGCGGGTGCCGGCCGCCAACCGGCTGCCCGGGGCGCGCTCGTTCAAGGACACCAGCCGGGTGCTGGCCACCACCCGCAGCACCTGCGCCTGGGGGGCGCTCGGCCACGCGACCGCCGCCTACGACGCCGCCCTGCGCTACGCGATGGAGCGGCGCCAGTTCGGCGAGCCGCTGGCCAGCTTCCAGATCATCCAGCAGCGGCTGGTGAAGATGCTGGCCGACCTCACCGCGATGCAGCTGTACTGCCTCCAGATCGGCCGCCTGGCCGAAGCCGGCCGCCTGACCCCTACCGTGGCCGGGCTGGCCAAGATGCACAACACCAGCAAGGCCCGCGCGATCGCCGCCGAGGCGCGCGACATGCTCGGCGGCAACGGCATCCTGCTCGACTACCAGGTCATGCGGCACATGGTGGACCTGGAGGCGATCCACACCTTCGAGGGCACCGAGACCATGCAGACGCTGATCGTCGGCCGCGCCATCACCGGCATCGGGGCATTCACGTAGCCGGCCAGAGGAACCACCTGTCGTTCGGGCAAACTCAAAATCATCATCCAGAACGGAAGCCGGTGCCTGCTCCCGGTTCAGCCTTGCGCCTGGTTCTCTCGCAGGCGCCGCCGGGAGGCTTCGACCTCGGCCTCGGCGGCGGCGCGGTCGGCCCAGGACGCGCCCTCGACGCTCTTGCCCGGCTCTAGTTCCTTGTAGATCAGGAAGAAGTGCTCGATCTCCAGCCGGTCGAACTCCGGCAGGTCGGGCAGGTCGCGCAGGTTTTCCTGGCGCGGGTCGCCCGCGGGGACGCAGAGGACCTTGTCGTCGCCGCCCTTCTCGTCGGTCATCCGGAACATGCCGATCGGGCGGCTGCGGATCAGGCAGCCGGGGAACGTGGGCTCGAGCACGAGCACCAGGGCGTCAAGGGGATCGCCGTCCTCGCCCAGGGTGTCCCGCACGAACCCGTAGTCGGCCGGGTACATCGTCGAGGTGAACAGCGTGCGGTCCAGCCGGATCAGGCCGCTTTCGTGGTCGACCTCGTACTTGTTCCTGCAGCCCCGCGGGATCTCGATCAGGACGTCGAATTCCATGGTGCCCATCGGCCCCCTTTCGCGGTGTGCCCATGACGCTAGGCCGGGGTGAACCCGCGGATAACGTGCTGCCAGTACGAGGATGGGGCGCCTTGTCGGGCCTACGGCACAACGGTTGTGCCGGCGTACCAACGCCGGGGGACAGGCTTGATACCGGGGACCGACGACCCCCCGGGTGACCGGCCGGACAATAACCACGTGACGAACCTGGCCAAGAACCTGACAGACACCACCCGCGCGCACGCCGGACGGGTGGCCGTCCGGGTGGACAGCGCGGCCATGACCTACCGGGCCCTGGACGAGGCGAGCGCCCGGGTAGCCGGGCTGCTGCGCGAGCGTGGCCTCGAGCCCGGGGACCGGATCGGCGTCATGATGCCCAACGTCGCCGAGGTGCCCGTGGTGTACTACGGCGTGCTTCGCGCCGGCGGCGTCGTCGTGCCGATGAACCCGCTGCTCAAGGCGCGGGAGGTCGCCTACTACCTCGGCGATTCGGGGGCCGGGCTGGTCTTCGCCTGGCATTCCTTCGCGGAGCAGGCGCGCGGCGGAGCCGACCAGGTCAAGGCGGAAACCATCGTCGTGGACGGGGACAGCTTCCCCGCTCTGCTGGCCTCCGCCACCCCGGACTTCCGGGTAGCGGACACCCGCGACGAGGACACCGCGGTGATCCTCTACACCTCGGGCACGACCGGCCACCCGAAGGGCGCCGAGCTCACCCACGGCAACCTCATCAGCAACACCGAGGTGGCGCGGACCGACATCGTCCGCGCGCGCCCGGACGACGTCATATTCGGCGGTCTTCCGCTGTTCCACGTGTTCGGGCAGACGGTCGCGCTCAACGTCGCGGTGGCGTCCGGGGCGTGCCTGACCTTGCTGCCCCGGTTCGACGCCGAGCACGCCCTGCGGATCGTCGCCGGCCACCAGGTCACCGTCTTCGAAGGCGTGCCGACCATGTACGTGGCCCTGCTGCACCACCCCGGCCGCGCGGACTACGACACCTCCTCGCTGCGGATGTGCATCTCCGGCGGCGCGGCCCTGCCGGTCGAGGTGCTGCGCGGGTTCGAGGAGGCGTTCAGCGTCCCGGTGCTCGAGGGATACGGCCTGTCGGAAACCTCGCCGGTCGCCTCGTTCAACCACCCCGACCGGGAGCACAAGCCCGGCTCGATCGGCACGCCCATCAGGGACGTGCGAATGCGCCTCGTCGACGGCGAGGGCCAGGAGGTCCCGCGGGGCGAGGTCGGCGAGATCGTCATCCACGGGCCGAACGTGATGAAGGGCTACTGGCAGCGCCCCGAGGCCACCGCCGAGGCGATCCGCGACGGCTGGTTCCACAGCGGTGACCTGGCCCGCGTTGACGAGGACGGCTACTTCTACATCGTGGACAGGAAGAAGGACCTGATCATCCGCGGCGGCTACAACGTCTACCCGCGGGAAATCGAGGAAGTGCTCTACGAGCACCCCGCGGTCGCCGAGGCCGCCGTGATCGGCTTGCCGCACCCGTCGCTAGGCGAGGAGGTAGCCGCCGCGGTGGCACTCAAGCCGGGCGCCGACGTCAGCCCGGAGGAACTGCGCGACTACGTCAAGGGCCAGGTCGCGGCCTACAAGTACCCGCGGCACGTGTGGATCGCCGACTCGCTTCCTAAGGGGCCGACCGGAAAGATCCAGAAGCGGGATATCGTCGTCCCGCCCGGCCTGATCGCGTCGTGAGGCTGCTGCTGCTCGCCCCGCCTGGCGCCGGCAAGGGCACGCAGGGCGAGAGGCTGGCGGCCTGGTCCGGCGCCCGGCACATCGCCGCCGGCGACCTGCTGCGAGCCGAGGCCGGCGCCGGCAGCCTGCTCGGCCGGGAGATCGCGGCCTATCAGGCCCGCGGTGACCTGGTCCCCGACCGGATCGTGCTTGACGTGCTGACCCCGGCGGTCGTCGAGGCCGCCGCCCGCGGCGGGTACGTCCTTGACGGCTTCCCGCGGACCCTCCCGCAGGCCACCGCGGCGGCCGAACTCGCGGCCCGCCTCGGCGTGGAGCTGCAGGCGGCCGTCTACCTGCACGCGCCGGAGGCGGTGCTGACGCGGCGGCTGCTCGATCGCGCGGGCCCGGGCGGGCGCGCCGACGACCGGGCCGAGGTGATCAGGCACCGGCTCGAGGTGTACGCCGAGGCGACGGCGCCGCTCGTCGCCTATTACACCGAACGCGGCATCCTGGTCGCGGTCGACGCCGACCAGTCACCCGACTCCGTCACCGCCGCTATCAAGGCCGGGCTGTCTACGCTTCCGCTGGCCCGCCTGCGCAACCTTGGCTAGGCGAAAGGGATACTAAGCATGTTCAAGTCCACCTCCACCTCACTGATCCTGATCGGCATCCTGGCCGTCATCGTCGGCATCTTCGCCATCGCCTGGCCGGGGGCCACGATCCTCGCCCTGGTCGTCCTCTTCGCGGTCTACGCGTTCATCGACGCCGGGCTGCAGACCATGCGGGCCTTCAGCGGCGGGACCGCCGGCCCGGTCCTTGGCCACCTGCTGCTCGGGCTGATCGACCTGGCGGCCGGCGTGTTCGCCCTCGCCTGGCCCGCGCCTACCGCGTTCGTCCTGGTGATCGTGGTAGCGGCGTGGGCCCTGGCCGGCGGCGTCGCCGAGTTCTTCGCCGGCTTCCAAAGCGGCGAGACGGCGGGCACCCGCGCGCTGTTCATCGTGTCCGGACTGGTGTCGGTCGCGTTCGGCGTGCTGCTGTTCGCCCGCCCCGGCGTCGGCGTGCTCACGCTGGCCCTGCTGTTCGGCCTGTACGCGCTGATTTACGGGTTCTCGCAGATCACCGCCGGCATCCAGCTCCGCCAGCTCGGCGGGCACGCGGAGTCGCGCGCGGAGCTGCACGACGTCGCCTGAGGCGATCGGATGGGGGACCACTTCTCTCCCAGCATCGTCGGAGAGGGCCTGCCCGGTGACGCGGACCGGGCTGAGCGAGCGGCCGTGCCCAGTTCGGCGCGGCCCGCATGCGGCACGCCGCGGCCTCCGTCGGCCCGCTGGACGACCTGGCGGCCGCCGCCGGGTTCCGGGCCGAGGCGCTCGGCACCCTGCCGTTGCTCCGCTACGTCACGGCGGTCAGGTAAAGGGGTCGGCTAGCGGCCGAGTGCCCTGGCCAGCGCTTCCTCGGCCTGCACGGCGAGGGCTGCGACCACGTCGGCGGCCGGCGGCAGGTCGGTGATGAGGTCGATGGCCTGGCTGGCCCAGACCGGCTGCGGCGGGAACTCGCCGCTGGCCGCTCCCCGCCGGTAGTCGCTCCTGGCCAGCGGGCTGGCGGCCAGCTCATCTTCCCTGTCCCGCCATTCGTCAAGGAACGGGTGGGCCATGGTGCGCGCGATGTACTCGCGCGGCCAGCGCGAGCCGCGGGCGATGTCAAGGACGGCGCTGCGCTCGGTGTCCTCGCCGCTCCCGTCCACGATCGCCTTCTTGGCCGCCGGGTCGGCCAGGGCCTCGGCGGTGGCAAGCAGCCGGGTGCCGACAAGCGCCCCCGCCGCGCCGAGCGCCAGCGCGGCGGCCACGCCCCGGCCGTCGGCGATCCCGCCGGCGGCGAGCACCGGGACCGGCGCGGCCAGGTCGAGGACAACTGGCACGAATGGCAGCGTGGACCAGCCGTGCCGGGCACTGTGGCCGCCGGCTTCCGTTCCCTGGGCCACGATCACGTCGGCGCCCAGGTCCAGCGCCTGCCTGGCCTCGTCGAGGCCGGTCACCTGGATGATCAGCACCGCGCCCGCCGCGCGGACGGGCTCGGCGAGCGGACCGGGATCGCCGAAGGACAGCATCACCGCGCTCGGCCGTGACGCGAGCGCCAGTTCGACCGTGCCCCTGTCCACGGCCCAGCTCTGGAAGCCGACTCCCCATGGCGCCCGGGTGCCGCGGGCCACGATCGGCAGCTCACGGGTCAGCCATTCGATGTCACCGTTGCCGCCGCCGAGCAGCCCGAGCCCGCCGGCATTGCTGACCGCCGCCGCCAGCGCCCCGCCCGCTGACCCGCCCATCGGCGCGAGCGCGATCGGATGCCGCACCCCGCATAGTTCCGTGAACGCCGTGCCCAGCGCCATCGCCCGCCTCCTCCGTTCTAGGTCACATGATGCCGTGCGCGCGCCGCCCGGCGGCGGCGCTCGGGTCTAGCCAGTCGCAGACGTCCGCCTGGCCGTCGCAGGGCAGCCAGGCGGCCGCCCGCGCCCGCGCTCACCCGCAATCCTTTGATCAAAACGGGAAAAAGTAAGGAAGTGTAGTTTCTCACTGAGTCCGATTGTCCTGGCCCGGATTAGGTAAGTCACTTTCTTCTTTGAGGCGCCCGCTTTAGAACGCCGCTCACCTCACGCAGAGAAGCCGGGCCTGCCCGCGGGCCCAGGCTTGTGGTCGCGTGGGCCCCATGGCCAGAAACAGCTACGGGCCCGGGTGCGGCAAGGCCAGAACGAAGGCGCCCTGGGGCACACGAGGACGCTAGACGTGTGCGTATGTGCCTCAAGGCCCGAATATTCGGGCCCCGCGGCGCACATGGCCAGGCGGTGGAAGCCTGCGCGGCCCGGGCGGAGGCCCGACGTGACCTCTTTAAGGCAACCCAGGCCTGATAACAGCAAGAAGCCTTCAGGCGTCGCTTGTCGCTCGATGCCGGTCAGAAGTTGCCGTGGACCCCGGCCCGGAGGTCACGACCGCGGGCGTGACCTCCGGGCCGGGGCGGTGGTCGTCGGCGATGCCAGGGTCCGCGGGCGGCGCCTCCAGGATGTAGGCGCCGTCAAAGGCGATGCACATACCGGTCACGCTAGAGCGGCCTGGTGGCCGGGGCTTCTCCAAAACTGCTCGCTTTGCGCGGCGCGCGCCCGCGGGCGGCACCGAGCAGGAATCGAGAAGCGCTGACCTGCGGGGCGTCGTTAGCTTGGCCGCATGACTTCCATCGAAACACTGACTCTCGACGTCGCCGACCCGGCGGCCGCCAAGGACTTCTACGCCGCCGCCTTCGGGCTGGACACCCCGTTGCGCTTCCGGACCGCCACCGCGCCGACGACCGGCTTCCTGGGGTTCACCCTGTCGCTCACCGTCTCGCAGCCCGCGGACGTCCGGGCCCTTGTCGGTAGCGCGCTCGACGCCGGCGCCACGGCGCTGAAGCCGGTCACGAAGTCGCTCTGGGGCTACGGCGGCGTCGTGCGGGCGCCGGACGGGACGATCTGGAAGGTCGCTACGTCCGCGAAGAAGGACAAGGGCCCGGCCACCAGGCAGATCGACCAGATCGTGCTCCTGCTCGGGGCCGCCGACGTGGGGACGAGCAAGCGGTTCTACACCGGCCGCGGGCTCTCCGTCGCGAAGAGCTTCGGCAAGTACGTCGAGTTCGCCACCCCGTCCAGTGCCGTCAAGCTGGGGCTCTACGGGCGCGGGGCCCTGGCCAAGGACGCCGGGGTGCCTCCGGAGGGCTCCGGCTCGCACCGGCTCGCGATCGGCGGCGACGCCGGCTCATTCACGGACCCGGACGGGTTCGAGTGGGAAGCCGTTACGGGATGAGGCCCGTCTGGGGTGGAGTGGTCCGGCGGGCCGAGGCCTGCCGGACCACCCGAATCGCCGAGCCGGCAGGCGGCTACGGGCGCTTTAGCTGCAGCACCGGGATCTTGCGGATGCCCTGGGTCTTCTCCGCGTATTCGCCGAAGCCGGGCATGCGCTTGACCTGCTCGGCGTAGACGCGATCGCGTTCCTCGCCACTGAGTTCCGTGACGGTGGCCTGGTAGGTGCGGCCAAGCACCTCGATGGTGGCCTTGCCCGCCGCCGTGAGGTTGCCGTACCAGTCAGGGTGGGTTGGCGCGCCACCCTTGGACGCAAAGATGTAGATCGAGTCGTCGTTGCCTTCGCTGGGCAGGTAGACCAGCGGCGTGACGTATTCGTTGCCGCTCTTGCGGCCGACGTGGTGCACCAGGACCATCGGCGCGCCCTCGAAGCTGCCGCCCACGCGGCCTTCGTTGGCGCGGAACTCCGCGATGACACCCTGGTTCCAGTCATTGAAATCGGACACTGCTATCCCATCGTGTGCTTATCAGCCAGACCCGCTGCAGCTGCTCGCGCGGCGGAGCGGGCGCAAGGCCATCGGCTAGTTAACAGTGATGCCTAGCGAAATAACCGGCAAAGTCATTCCGCTGGCGACTCCTCGACGCCAACAAAGCGCGGCCGGTGGGTGTGGCAACGGTTCGGGGCCGGGTGTACCTGGTGACGCTAGGCCGGGACGTACGAGGCGCCGCCGCGATCGCGGCAAAGGTCAACGAGGTGATCAGGCTGGTCGCTAATGAAGAGGCGACGTTCACTGATCCGGAGATCGCAGGGCAGCGTCTCGGCGCGCTGCTGGACGCCGGACCGAAGCGGCTGCTGGTAGTCGATGACGTATGGGAGCGAGAGTCGGCAGGCCAGGTGCGTCTACCCAGTACGCGGCGTCGGGGCTATTCAAGACCGTCTACGGTCCAAATCAGCCAGTCATGCGATAGATGAATCGCCTCCAGAATGATCTCCAGCCGATTCATGGAGCGCTGCCCATTCGGGTCCGTGCAGATCCTAGTACCCTTCACCGGGGCTTCTGGATAGTCTTTCAGCATCACACTGAAAGACTCTGCGAACTCCAAGAGGGCGAAGTATCCCTCATCCAGATCATCGAATGATTCTTGGAATGAGATTCCCGCCATCCCCTCAAGTTCTGTTGCCCGAATCCTTGTCATCGCGATTGGTTCCCACGGAATCTGCACCTCGTCCACGGACTGAACGAGGCCTGCCCGGAGCTGCTCTTCTGACAGCATGACCTGCCTGAACAGGCTACTTTGACTCATCGTCACTCACCTAGGACCGTAGTGATGGTTGCGGGAATCGCCGCCCAGTCGATTCCGTCAATCGAGAAGGACCGGACACCAGGATCACCCTCAAACCATACAGCCTCATCCGGAGGTGCCCCGTACCCGGCCGCTCTCGGTGCCGCAGGCGTGTAGAATTCAAAGCTGCCTTTAGGGGAATTTGCCGGAAGGGAACCCCGGTACGCCTTCACGCGAGGAACGCCCCCTAGGTTATTCCTGGGAGACTGCCCCCAAAGCTCCCCGGACTCTTCAACTTGCTGTGGAAGGTTCTGCGCAGCAGGATAGCCCCTGCGGTAGAACGGACCTTCCAATCCCTCAATCGCAGCCCCTGCGTCTTCTGCGGTGGTGTCGGCGAGGTCGGTGAGTGCGATGGCTTCGGCGGCGTCGGTGAGGGGATCGAGGCCTCCCTGGGCGATGTTGACGATGGTCAGGAGCGCTAGGCCGACGTCGGGGACGGCGGACGCGAGTGCTGAGCAGAGCCCGGCCGGGTCGGTGAGGGCGGCGGGGTCGTCTTGGGCGTAGGCGTAGGGGGTGCCGGTGGCGGTCAGGTCCGGGTCGACGCTCGTAAACGCGCCGGTGGCGGGGCTGTAGTCGCGAGCGCGCATGTCGTCGAGCCCGTCGGCGCCGGGGAGGGCGTAGGAGCCGGCGTAGCCGATCGACGGGGACGGGGCACCGCTGGTCAGGCTCGTGCTGCTGGGGGTGCCGTACGGGCTGTAGCTGGTGGCGGTGACCTGCGCGCCGGTGGAGCCGGTGAGGCCGGTGAGGGAGCCGAGCCAGTCGGTCACGGGGTAGTAGGTGCTGGCCGGGGTGGTCACGGTGGCAAGGCCGTCCGGGCCGTAGGCGTAGTCGGCGCTGGTGGCGCCGGTGCCGGTGGTGTCTTCGGCGGCCAGCGGGAGCGGGGCGTTGGTATCCCAGGTGGTGCCCTGGACCTTGGTCCCGTTCAGGCTGGTGGTCGCCAGGTTCCCGGCGGAGTCGTAGCCGTAGGTGAATGTCCCGGCCGTGGTGGTGACGCCGGACAGCTCGCCTGCGCCGTCCCAGGTAAAGGTGTCGTTGCCCGCGGTTGTCTGGTCGCCGTCAGTGTCGTACGCGTACGTGGTGGTCGCCGGGCCGGTGACGGACTGGGTGAGTTCCTCGTCGGCGTTGAAGGTGTTCGCGGTCGTCAGCCCGTCGGCCTCGGTGCCGGCCATGTTCCCGGCCGCGTCATAGCTGTAGGTGGCCTCGTTGCCGGGCGTGACCGCCGACGTCGGGCCGAGGGCGGTGGAGCCGGATGCCTTGGTGGCGGTCACGGTGAAGGTGTAGGCCGTGCCCGCCGCCAGCCCGGCTACGGTCGCGGAGGCGGCGTAGGGGCCGACGGTTGCGGTCTGGCCGCCGGGCGAGGCGGTGACCGTGTACCTGCTCGCCCCGCTGACCGGGGTCCACGTGACGGCGGCCGAGTCGGCGCCCGCGGTCACGCTCACCCCGGTCGCCGAGCCCGTCGCGGTCCCGGCTGACGCGGCCGAGCACCCGCTGGACGCGTAGCAGGCCGACGTCAGCCGGCCGTCGGCGTCGTAGCCGTAGTACTGGGTGGGCAGTGCCTGGCCGTCCTGGGTGGCCGCGGCAGCGGCCGGCTGGCCGTCGGCGTTCAGGGTCAGCCCGTAGGAGTCCAGCGTCGCGCTGGAGGTGGCGTCGGCGATGGCGGTCAGGTTGCCGGCGCCGTCATAGGTACGGGACTCGGTGACGCCGTTAGGCTCCGCCGCGGAAGTCAGGTTCCCCGCGGCGTCGTAGCCGTAGGTGGTTTTCGCCCCGTTGACGGTCACAGCCTGGAGCTGGCCGTCGGCGTCGTGGTTGTAGATGACCTTCGTGCCGTCGGGGTAGGTCCGGGAATCGACCTGGCGGTTGGCGTTGTAGCCGTAGGTGAACCCGCCGTCGGTGGCGACGTCGCCGGCCGCGTCGTATGTCAGGGTCCGGGTGCCGGTCCGGTCGGTGATGCTGGTGACGTCCCCGTCGGCGTTGTAAGCGTAGGTCACCGGCGGGGTGCCGTCGGAGTAGGTGACCTTGACCGGCCGGTCGTCAGCGTCGTAGCTGGTCGTGGTGGTGATGCCGCGCGCGTCGGTGAACGTCACCGGGTTCCCGTCGCCGTCGTACGCGTACGTGACCGCTGCGCCGAGCGGGTCGGTGGCCTTGACGAGCCGGTTATCGGCGTCGTAGGCGTCCGTCCAGGTGTTGCCGTCCGGGTCGGTGCGCGTGACCAGGTTCCCCGCCGCGTCGTACCCGTACCCTGGTCACCGCCCCGCTGGGCGCGGTGACCGACGTGACCCGCTCGTCGCTGTCGTACGCGTACGTCGTGACGTTCCCCTCCGGGTCGGTCACGGTCAGCGGGTAGCCCATCGGGTCGTACGTGTACCTGGTGACGCCCCCGTCCGGGTTGGTCACGGACGCCAGCAGCCCGGTCGTGTTGTACGCGTACGCGGTGGTGTACTTGGAGGCCGTCGCGCCCGACGCGTTCCCGCGCGGGTCTACCGACGAGACCAGGTTCCCGGCGGAGTCATACGTGAACGTCGTCTTCTCGCCCGCCGGGCTGGTCGCCGACGTGACCTCGTTCAGCGAGTTGTAGGCGAAGCTGGCGGCGTTGAAGGCCGCGTTTTCTGAGCTCGTCATGTCGAACCCGCTGTACGACCACTCTGGCTCGTTCCCCAGGGGGTCCATGACGCCGTGGACGTCGCCGTTGTCGTCGTAGTAGGTGGTCGTGACGTGCCCGAGCGGGTCGGTGACGACCTGGGGCTGCAGCCGGTCGCTGTAGACGTACCCGGTCGTGTCGCCCAGCGGGCCGGTCACCTGGTCAAGCAGCCCGTCGTCGTAGACATGGCTGGTGATCCCGCCGTCCGGGCCGGTGACATCGGCCTCCGCCAAGCCCCCGCTGGTCGTGGTGTAGGAGAAGCCCGTGACGTTCCCCGCCCCGTCCTCCTGCGAGGTCACCTGGCCCGACGCGTTATAGGTGTTGCGGGCGGTGTAGTTCCCGTCCGGGTCCTGGACCGAGGCCAGCAGCCCGGACGCGTCATAGCCGTAGTTGGCGGTGTCGCCGTCCGGGTCGGTGACGGAGGTCAGCAGCCCGCCGGTGTAGCCGTAGGTAACGTCGTTCCCGTCCGGCAGCGCCGCCTGCGAGAGCAGGGAGCCGCTGTAGGTCAGCGTCACCGTACCCCCGGAAGCGGTCGTGATCGACGACACCTGCCCCGAGGAGCCGTACGCGAACGCCAGCCCCCGCCCGGTCGGGTCGACCTCCGCGGTGAGCTGCCCCGACGCGCTGAACTTGAGCACGTGGTTGTCCGGCGCGGTCAGCTTGTAGCCGGTCACGCTCCCCGAGGAGCCCGTGGTCTCCGACAGCTTCGACAGGGCACCCGGGGGCCGGTAGAACCCGCCGCCCAGGGCCGGCTCGTACACGTACGCGTCGCCGTTCTCCGCAGTGAACGTCACGTCCCCGGTCGAGGCGGCCACCGACAGGCGCGCTTCCCACGGCAGCGACCAGCCCGGCCCCAGGGACCCCGATGCGCTATCCGCCGAGGAGTACGAGCGGGCGATCACCAGCGGGTACCCCGCCGACCGCACCGTCGCGTCGGTGAACGAGTCGGCGAACGCGCCGGACGCCGTGTCCACCGGGTCCCCGCAGTTCCCCTGCGGGTTGCCGGCCCCCGCGCTGTCCAGCGACCCCGGGCACGCGATGAGCTCGCTGAGCGGGACATCGATCCAGAACAGGTCGTCGTCAGTGCTGCCGGCGGACCCGCCCACCACCGTGGCCGTTGCCGCCACCTGGTACTCCGGCGTGACATCGGAGATGTCCGAGGCCACGTCCTGGCCCGCGCACGCAGTCAGGGCGGTGAACGGCGCCGACGCCACGACCGCCGGTGAAGTGCCGAAGATCGACGGGGCCGTCACCGTCTGCGTCGCGATCGCCGCGCTTGACTGCCCGCACTGCTGCGTCCACGTCACCTGCACCTGCTCCGACACCGGCGGGTCGCTGGAGTTGAACACGTCGGTGCTGACCGTCAGCGGCTCCCCGGGCACGACCGTCGCAAGGCTCTCGCAGACCTGGTCGCAGTTCACCACCACCCCGCCCGGGCCCGTCAGCCACGTAAAGGTCGGCGACCCCGAGTCCCCCGACGCCGCCGGGGAAGCCGACAAAGAGCTCGACGAGGCCACAGCGGACATGCTCGGCGCGGCGGCGGAAACAGCCGACCTGGGGGACGCCTCGTACGGGGCCGCTGGGGAGGCCACGCTGGCCGCTGGGGTCACCGGGCGCTCCGCCGCCGCGCGGGCCTGGGCCACCAGCGCCCGCCTCTGGGACACGCTCATGCCCCGGACCCTGGCGGCGTCCGCAGCCGCCTGCCCGCTCGACGCCGTGTGCTCCCGGGTCGCCAGTTCCTGGCGCACCAGCGCCCGCTGTGCCGACAGCCCGGCACCGTGCCCCGGCGTCCCCAAGGCAGGCGCCACAACAGAGACAGCGGCCTCAGCCCCCGCAGACGCCAGCCCCAGGCACACCACCAGCGCCACCAGCACCACCAAGGCACGACGAAACACCCCGGCACCAATCCGCACCCTGTGCTCCCGTCCTAAGCGAATCACGTACCCGCGACCCGTCAGTTTCACCAAACGCACACAGAACACCACAACACAATTCAACGCGTACATACCAAGGGATGTAACGAAATGACGACAGTATTCAGCCAATTACGGACGGCTAACAGCGAAGCGACCGACGGGCGAGAAACCCCAAGATGCCAGCCACGCAAAGTAACCAACCGCCCTCGACATACGCCGCTAGCTAGGACGCGGCGGATGGCCGCTGACCGGTTCAGGACGGTCGAGGCTTGTTCCTCGGCATCGGCCTCCTCGCCCGTTCCTGCCAAGGACGTCGGCGTGCCGCCCGAGGGCAGCGGGTCGCACCGGCTCGCGATCGGCGGTGACGTCGGCTCCTTCACCGACCCGGACGGGTTCGAATGGGAGGCCGTCGCGGCATAACGCCGCGCGACGGCGGTCTTTCGCGCTCCGTCCGGTGACAGCAAGCTGCCGGGACTACGGGATGAGGACGGCCGCGCCGTCGAAGCGGCCGGCCTTGAGGTCGGCCAGGGCGCGGTCGGCCGCGTCGAGCGGGTACTCGTGCGTGGTGACCGACAGCTTGTGCCCCGCGGCGAACGCGAGGAACTCCCTGGCGTCCTGCCTGGTGTTCGAGGTGACGCTGCGCAGCTGGCGCTCCTGGAACAGGTACTTGTCGTACGACAGCGGCGGTATGTCGGTCAGGTAGATGCCGGCGATGGCGAGCGTGCCGCCGCGGTCGAGCGCGGCCATGGCGGGCAGGACCAGGTCGCCGACGGGCGCGAAGAGGATCGCGGCGTCGAGCGGCTCCGGCGGCATGTCGGCCGCCCCGCCGACGAAGGCGGCACCGAGCGAACGCGCCAGCTCCTGCGACTTCTCGCCCCTGGTCATCACGTACAGGGACGCGCCCTGGGCGAGCGCGACCTGCGCGGCCAGGTGCGCACTGCCGCCGAACCCGTACAGGCCGAGCCGTCCGCCGGGCGGCAGGTCGGCGCGTTTAAGCGCCCGGTAGCCGATGATGCCGGCGCAGAGCAACGGGGCGAGCTCGGCGTCGGAGTAGCCCTGAGGTAGCCGGTGGGCGTACGCCGCCGGGACGGTGAGGTACTCGGCGTAGCCGCCGTCCGCGTCCCAGCCCGTGTACGTCGAGGCGGGGCAGAGGTTCTCCGCGCCGCGCGCGCAGTACCGGCAGGTACCGTCCGTGGAGCGCAGCCACGCCGCCCCGGCCCGGTCGCCGACCCCGAAGCCGGCCGACTCGCCTGGCCCCGCCGCCACGACCTCGGCGACCACCTCGTGCCCGGGCGTGACCCCGCGCCGGTGCACCGGCAGGTCGCCCTCGGTCACGTGCAGGTCGGTGCGGCACACCCCGCAGGCCAGCACCCGCAGCAGCAACTCGCCAGGACCCGGCTCAGGCACCGGGGTGTCCCGCTCTGCCAGCGGCGGGGCCCCGCCGCCGTCGATCCCGACCGGCCCGGGCCGGTCCACGTGCCACGCTCGCATCGCATCCTCCTTCGCTAACACGGTAGACCTGGCGGGTCCGCGCCAGGCCACCCGGGCCAGGGGCCGGGATCACTCGCCGGCGAAGTAGTGGCCCTCGTCGAGGTCCGCGATGAGGCCTGGGCGGACCGGCTGCCAGCCGAGCAGTTCCCTGGTGCTCGCGCTCGAGGTCGGGTTGTCGAACGTGATGAACGGCGCGAAGAACTTGAAGTGGTCGCCGGCTTGTTCCGCGGGGACGCTCACGGCGGGCACGCCCAGGTGGCGGCCGATGACCTCGGCGATGTCACGGACCGGGACGCCCTCCTCGGCCGCGGCGTGCAGTTGCGATCCGGCCGGCGCCTTCTCGAGCGCGAGCCGGTAGAGGCCGGCGAGGTCCAGGGTGTGCACGGCAGGCCAGCGGTTGGCGCCCTCGCCGACGTAGCCGGACACTCCGGTGCCCCTGGCGATCGCGATCAGCGTTGGGACGAAACCCTGCCTGTCCCGCGTACTGTGCACCACCTGCGGCACCGCCACGAGCACGGACCTGACGCCGCGGTCGGCGAGTTCGACGACCACGCGCCCGGTGGCGGCCCGCGGGCTGGCGGAGAACGGGTCGTCGCCCTCGCGCACCATGCCGATCCCGATGAAGGTCCTGCCGGTGCCGGCCAGTGCGTCGCCGAACGCCCGCACCGCGGCCAGGTCGACGGCCGCCGCGCCCGCGAAGTCGCCGGCGAGCATCATGCGGTGGTGGTCGAACGCGAGGTGGATGACCGCGTCCGCGTCGGCCGCGGCCTCGCGCAGGCCGTCCAGGTCTTCCAGGTCGCCGCGGCGCACCTCGGCGCCCATGGCCCGCACGGCGGCGCCCGCGGTCTCCGACCGGGCCAGGCCGACGACCTCGTGCCCGGCACCGAGCAGTTCCGGGACGACGGCCGAGCCGATGTGGCCGCTGGCGCCGGTGACGAGTACGCGCATGCTTTCCTCCAGGGAATAAGGCCCCGCCGCCCGGCGGCGAAGTGATGTGACTTAGTACCGTCACCGTAGCAGAGATGACGGTACTAAGTCACATCGCCTAAGCTTGTCCCATGGCCCGATGGGAACCGAACGCGCAGGAGCGACTGGTGCGCGCCGCCCTCGACTTGTTCGCCGAGCGAGGCTACGAGAACACCACGGTCTCCGAGATCGCCGAGCGGGCCGGGCTGACCAAGACCACCTTCTTCCGGCACTTCCCCGACAAGCGGGAAGTGCTCTCCGCCGGGCAAGGCACGCACGCCAGGCTCCTCGTGGACGGCATCGCCGCCGCGCCGGCCGCGGCCGCGCCGCTGGAGGCGGTCGCCGCGGCCCTCGACGCCCTCACCGCCACCTTCACGCAAGGCCAGCGCGAGTTCGGGCCCCGTCTCCTCGCGGTCGTCGTGAGCAACGGTGAGCTGCGGGAACGTGCTGTTTTCAAGCGCGCGGGCCTCGGCGCCGCCATGACGGACGCGCTCAGGAAGCGCGACGTGGCCGAACCCGCCGCGGGCCTGGCCGCCGAACTCGGAGTCCGCGCCTTCCACGAGGCCTTCCGCCGCTGGGTTGAGCCGGCCAACCAGCGGACATTCACCGAGCTGGCCCGCGAGGCGCTGGACGAGCTGCGCGCCGCGGCCGCCGCGCTCGGCGAAGGCGCTTAGCCACGGCTCGTTTGTGATCACCGCTCAAACGGTCGGGCAGCGAGGTGGCCCGCCGCCCGTTGTCGGCGGCGGCCAGGGCAAGTACGGTGCCGAGGGAGCGCGGGGACGGGCTGAACCTGGGCGCATTACCCCTGCGGGGCCGCCGGGTAGGAGGAGTAGATGATCGTTAAGGACGAGCTGCAGCTCACCGAGGCTGTGCTCGCGGAGACCGGGCGGGCCGACGACCCGCGGTTCAGGGAAATCGTGCAGACGCTCATCCGGCATCTGCACGACTTCGCCCGCGAAGTCCGGCTGACCGAGGCCGAGTTCGACGCCAGCATCAACATCGTGGCCAGGCTCGGCCAGCTCACCACCCCCAGCCACAACGAGGTCAGGCTGATGGCCGGCAGCCTCGGCCTGTCGACGCTGGTGTGCCTGATGAACAACGGCACCGAGGAGAAGCCGACCTCCGCCAACCTCCTCGGGCCATTCTGGCGCCAGGGTGCTCCGGTGATGAACAGCGGCGACTCGATCGTCCGCTCGCCCACCGAGGGACCGTCGCTCTTCTTCACCGGCACGGTGACGGACACCGGCGGCACGCCGGTTGCCGGCGCCGAGGTCGACGTCTGGCACGCCTCGCCGATCGGGCTGTACGAGAACCAGGACCCCGACCAGGCCGAATGGAACCTGCGCGGCCGGTTCTACACCGACGAGGCGGGCGGCTTCAGCTTCCGCAGCGTCAAGCCGTCGGGTTATCCGCTGCCGGCGGGAGGTCCCACCGGTGACCTCCTCGCCGCGCTGAAGCGCCATCCGTTCCGCCCGGCGCACATCCACGCGATGGTCTACAAGGCCGGCTACAAGACGATCACCTCGCAGCTGTACAGCCACGACGACCCCATGCTCGACACCGACGCGCAGTTCGGCGTGACCCGCGTGCTCATCGCGAGCTACGTGCGGCACGAACTCGGGGACGAGCCGGCGCCCGCACCGGACGTGACCGAGCCCTGGTACACGCTGGACTACGAGTTCATCGTGGAGCCGGGCGAAGCGTGGCTGCCCACGCCGCCGGTATCGGCGAAGTCGGGAACGCAGCCGGCAGCGCGGGCCGCGCAAGCCGCTTCCAAGTGAGGGACGTCCAGCTGCGCGAGTAACGCCGCGATCAAGTGGCGCGCCTAGCCCCAGGCCAGCACTGGGACCGGGACGGGACCCGGAGGATATGCAGCATCGTCGTCCGCAGGGCCTCGCGCAGCTCCTCGTCGGAGAGGTCCGCCAGTTGCGGAAGGAGTTCAGGGATGGACGACACGGCCCCGACGGCGAGCCGCTCCGCGCCGGTGGGGCTGTCGCCGAAGACCAGGGCGACGACGCGCCGGCGCATCGAGAGCGGCTCCTCGTCGAGCTTTTCCCGCTTGGCGGCGGGATCGGTTGACGTCAGGGGGTACTGGCGGCTCGCAACGAAGAAGTCGACGAAGCCGTTCACCAGGTGCTCGACCCGGGCGCGGCGCCCGCGTATCGCGGCCGCCTCGTCAATCAGCGTTTTAAGCTGCTCGACTCTGGGTCGCAGGATCGCGTGCCTGATGTCGACCTTGGCGGGGAAGTGGTAGTAGACGGCGGCCTTGGTTAGCCCCATCTCATCGGCGATCATCTGCAGCGAGGTCGCGTCGTAGCCCTGCTCGGCGAACAGCCGCTCCGCTGTCTCGAGGATCTGCTGCCTCGTCCGCTCGGCTTGCGCTGCCCGGGCGGACGTGCCCCTGACCGGCGTCGCCATCGATGACTCCTCATTCGTTTGAACCGGATCGCAGTATAACCGCTGGCGGCCAGTGAGTCACTAGCTGTACGGCAAGTCATCCCCTTGCCGAGTGGCTAGCGATTCACCTGACAAATGGCTAGCGATTCACTTGACGAACGGCTAGTGAATCGCCTAGCGTCGGAAGCCCGATACCCGTGCTGTACTGCACCCGCGGAGTTTCCTTATGTCGAGCTATCTGTACCGGCTTGCCAGTTTCGCTTACCGGCGAAGGCGGCTAGTCCTGGGGCTGTGGCTGGTAGCGGCCATCGCCGCCATCGCGATCGCCCAGGCCAGCGGCGGTAAGACGAACGACACCTTCAGCATCCCCGGTACCGAGTCGCAGAACGCGGCGGCCGTCCTGACCGCCAAGCTCCCGGCCTTCAGCGGCGGCCAGACGACGATCGTCTTCGCCACTCACAGCGGCGACGGCAAGGTCACCGATGCGGCCGATAAGACGGCGATCGAGTCCGCCATGGCCGGCCTCAAGGCGATTCCGCAGGTCTCCGTCGTCACTACGCCCTTCCAGAGCAAGCTGATATCGCCGGGCGGCACGATCGCGCTCGGCACGGTGCAGTGGTCGGCGCCGGCCACCAGCGTGACGGACGCCAACCTCAACGCGGTGAAGGCCGCGATGGCACCAGTGCAAGCCAAAGGCGTCCAGGTCGAGTACAACGGCAGCGTCTACCCCGGCTGGCGGGTAGCGATCTCGGAGACGCCCGAGTTGATCGGCATCGTCATCGCGTTCATCATCTTGATGATCACCTTCGGCGCCTTCGCGGCCGCGGGCATGCCGATCCTCGGCGCGATCGTCGGCGTGATCACCACGCTGATGGGCATCACCGCCGTCGCGTCGGTGGTGACGATCGCCTCGGCGTCGACCACGGTCGCGCTGATGCTCGGGCTGTCCTGCGGCATCGACTACGGCCTGTTCATCCTGTCAAGGCACCGAACCAACCTGCTCAACGGCATGACGCCGGAAGAATCGGTGCCGCTCGCCGTGGGCACGGCGGGCAGCGCCGTCGTGTTCGCCGGCCTGACGGTGATGATCGCGCTGTGCGGCCTGAGCGTGGTGGGTATCCCGTTCCTGACCGTCATGGGCCTGGCCGCGGCGGCATCCGTCGCCGTCGCCCTGCTGATCGCGCTGACGCTGGTGCCGGCGCTGCTCGGCTTCGCGGGCATGAAGGTCGCTAAGTTCACCCGGCTGCCGCTGCTCGGCGCGCGCGCCGAGCGGACCGCCCGCCGTTCCGCCGCGGACCCGGAAAGCCCGGCCGGCGCCCGGTGGGCCAGGTTCGTCGTCCGCCGCCGGGTGCCCGTGCTCATCGGCGCGATCGCCCTGCTCGGCGCGCTCGCGGTTCCCGCGCTGTCCATCCAGTTGGGCCTGCCGGGCGCCGGATCGGATCCCACCACCTCCACCGACCGCCAGGCCTACGACCTCACCACCGAAGGCTTCGGCGCCGGCTTCAACGGCGCGCTGCTGATCGTCGCCCAGGACGTGCACAGCCCCGCGGCCGCCAGCCAGATGGCGGCGGCACTCACGAAGCTGCCCGACGTCGCCACAGTGACGCCGGTGACCACGCAAAACGGCATCTCACTGATCAAGGTGATCCCGAAGTCCGGGCCGAACGACCCGGTCACCGCCACGCTGGTGAACACGATCCGCGGCGACCGGGCCGCGATCGAGGGCAACACGGGCGCGCACATCCTGGTCGGCGGTACGACGGCATCCAACATCGACGTCTCGGCCAAGCTGTCGGGCGCCCTGCCGATCTTCCTGATCGTCGTGGTCGGTCTGGCGTTCATCCTGCTGACGTTCGCCTTCAGGACGATCCTGGTGCCGATCAAGTCCATCCTCGGCTTCCTGCTCTCGATGGCCGCGGCACTCGGCGCGCAGGTCGCGATGTTCCAGTGGGGCTGGGGCCAGCACATCTTCGGCATCACCCCGACGGAGACGATCAGCTTCCTGCCGATCATCATGCTGGCGATCATCTTCGGCCTGTCCAGCGACTACGAGATGTTCGTCGTGTCGCGGATCAAGGAGGAGTACACGAAGGGGGGCGACGGCCGCCGCGCCGTGGCCCAGGGCACCGGGCACTCGGCCCGCGTGGTGACCGCGGCGGCGCTGATCATGTTCTCCATCTTCGTGGCCTTCATGTTCACCAGCAACCCGACCATCAAGGCGATCGGCTTCAGCTTCGCCATCGGCGTCTTCCTTGACGCGTTCGTCGTCCGCCTCACGCTGGTGCCGGCGGTCATGGCCATCATCGGGTCAAGGATCTGGTACCACCCGCGGTGGTTCGCGCGCTACGTCCCCGACCCCGACATCGAGGGCAAGCGCCTGGACGAAAAACTCGCGGAGGGGTCGCTCGCCCGGGAGCGGGCCGCCGTCGGCAGGTAAGGGAGCCACGCCCCTCGTTCGGGAGAGACCAACGCCTTATCCCGGACTGGGGGCGGCTCCGCCTCCATCGCTCCGTTGCCCTTGTTACGGGCCGAACTGAGACGTCTGAGATTCCCCGTAGCCAAGGGACGCGAGGCACCGGTAGGTGCGGACGCCGGTGTCGAATGCGGCCTCGTCCGGTGGCACCACCTGGATGCTCCACTGGCTCTGCGGGATTTTCCGCGCGTTGCCCACCCGGGAGCTGAGCAGCACCGCATATGAGCAGACAGCGCCCACCGTCGGGTTGGCCTGCACGATGTTCACGTTGAAGCTCGCCGCGCTGCTGGGCATGATCCCGATCGCGAACGTCTGCCAGGTGTGCTGTCCGGTACATGGCAGCGGGCTCGGAGTGGTGATGATGCCCTCGTCCTCGACCAGTCCGTCCCAGCATTCCGGTGACGCCGTGCACCGCGCTCCGGTGCCGGCGACGGCCGCTGCCGGGCAGTGGGTGGTCGTCGTGGCGATGCCAAACGTGTCGATCGCGTTGCCCGTCGTACCGGTGGTAGCGGTCGTAGCGGTTGCGTTGCCCGTCGCGCCGGTCCTGGCCGGGGTGCCGGCCGGGGCAAGGAGGCGGTCGCCCACGATCAGGCCCGCGGCGCCGACCAGGACGAGGCCGCCGCCCACCGCCGCGGCCAGCGCCGCGCGGCGCCAACGGCGGCGCTGGGTGACCGGGTTCGCCCCGTGGCCTGGCGCCGTGGCCCCGGCCAGGCTGCGCGACATGGCCGCGGGCGGTTGCGTCGCGTGCCGCGGCGGGGCCGTGTAAGCGGGGCCGGGATCTGGCCGGCCCAGGAGCGCGGCGAGTTCATCCCTGAGGGCGGCCGCGCTTGGCAGCCTCTGCGCCGGGTCGGCCGCCAGGCACTGGCGCAGGATCGCCAGCATCCTGGGCGGCACGCCGGGAATGTCGTCGACCGGCTGGCCGTGCATGGCGTAGATGGTCGCCACGCCGGGTCGTCTCCCGTCGGCGGGGTAGCGCGGGGGCCGGCCCGCCATCAGCGCGTAGATGGTGGCGGCGAGCGAGTACAGGTCGGCGGCCGCCGTCGGCTCCGCCCCGTCGAAACTTTCCGGCGGCGCGTAGGCCGGGGTCAGCGCATCACGGCTTACCGACTGCTCGCCGTTGGCCGCGATGACCGAGGCCAGCCCGAAGTCCGCGATGCCGACGACGCCGTAGCGGTTGATCAGCATGTTCGCCGGCTTGATGTCCCGGTGCAGGATGCCCGCCGCATGAGCCGCGGCGAGCGCGTCGGCTAGGTCGGTGCCGATGCGGCAGGCCCGCTCCGCGCTCATCGGCCCGCTGCGGCGCAGCTCATCGTTGAGTGAGCCGCCCGGGCACAGCTCCATCACCATGTACGGACGCCCGTCCCGCAAGGTCCCGGCGTCGTAGACGTTAACGACGTGCGGATGCCCGGACAACCGCCCGGCCGCCGTCACCTCGCGGAAGAAACGCCGCTGGTCGCGCTCGTTGTGCAGCACCCGGCTGTCCACCTTGACGGCCGTCTCGCGGCCGACCGCGACCTGCCAGGTCCGGTAGACGGTGGCGAAACCTCCCGAGCCGAGGACGCCGACGACATTGTGCCCAGGAATGTCGGGTGCCGGAATCACAGTCGGACAGCCTAGCCCAGTCCGCTGACGGAGGTGAGTGGCACGGGCGAGCCGATGCCCTCGGCCGGGAGCGCGCGACCGGGGCTGCCGAAATGGGACACGGGCGCGGCCATGAGAAGATGATCGATGCCTGCGGTCCGAGGAGAGGCAAAGGGTGCGTCGAATCCAGACTTCGGTCATTGTCGTGGGCGGCGGCCCGGTCGGCCTCGGCCTGGCGGCGACGCTCGGCAAGGCGGGCATCCCGTGCGTCGTGGTCGAGCGCAGGACCGAGCCCGCGGCGATTCCGAAGGGGCAGAACCTCACCGCACGCAGCCTTGAGCACTTCTACTACTGGGACTGTGCTGACGAGCTGCGCGCGGCGAGCCTGCTGCCCAAGGGTTTCCCGATCGGCGGCATCACGGCGTACGAAAGCCTCGCGGGGGAGTACTGGTACGCACCCGCGGGGCGCGAGTCGGTCGCCGACTTCTACTTTCAGGCGAACGAACGGCTGCCGCAGTACCTGACGGAGTCCGTGCTGCGCACCCGGGTGCGAGCCCTGGATCCGGTTGTCGCGCTGTTCGGCTGGTCCGCCGCCAGCATCAGCCAGGATGGCGACGGCGTGCGCGTGACGGCGCTGGAAGACTCGGGCGGTGCGCGCTGCGAGATCGCGGGCGCCTACGTCGTGGGCTGCGACGGCGCTCGTTCGACGGTGCGGGAGCAGGCGGGCATAGCGAACAGCGGGGCCGACTTCAACACGCGCATGGTCCTCGCGGTCTTCCGTTCGCCCGAGCTGAGCGCGCACCTGGAACGCTTTCCGCCGCGGACCACGTACCGGGTGCTGCATCCGGAACTCGCCGGGTACTGGCGGTTCCTCGGGCGGGTTGACGCCGCGGAGACCTACTTCTTCCATGCGCCCGTATCCCAGGACGCGACGACCTCTGATCTTGACGTCCAGTCCCTGATCGAGCGGGCCGCCGGCTTTCCCGCGCCCTGCGCCTTCGAGCACGTCGGCCTCTGGGACCTGCGCGTCAACGTCGCCGACGCCTACCGGCGAGGCCGCGTGTTCATCGCCGGCGACTCGGCCCACAGCCACCCGCCTTACGGCGGGTACGGACTCAACACGGGACTTGAGGACGCGGTGAACCTCGGATGGAAGCTCGCCGCGGTGCTGAAAGGATGGGGCAGGCCCCCGCTGCTCGACAGCTACGAACGCGAGCGGCGCCCGGTTTTCGTCGGGACGGGAGAGGCGATCACCGCGGGCATCGAGCGGGACCGGGACTTCCTCGCCCGGTACAGCCCGCAGCGCGACCGGGGCGAGTTCGAGGACGCGTGGCGCTCGATGACGGCCGGGGAGACCGCGCCGCCGACCTACGAACCGCACTACGAGGGCTCGCCCATCGTGTGGGGACCAGAGGGCTCGGCGTGCGGCGTCAAGGGTTACCACGCCTTCACGGCGCGCCCCGGCCATCACCTCGCTCCGGCGCTCCTGTCCTCGGGCCGCGACGTGTTCGAGGAACTGGGGCGCGAGTACACCCTGATCGCGCTCACCGCTGACCCGAGTCCCGCCGCGGCGTTCCTGGCGGCCGCCAGCCGGCTCCGCGTGCCGTTGCGGGTGATCACCGACACCTTCGACGGGCCGCGGACGGCGTACCGGCACCCCCTTATCCTGGTGCGGCCCGACCAGTACGTAGCCTGGACCAGTGACGAGGCGCCCGCCGACGCCACGGGCCTCCTGCGCAAGGTCATCGGAGATCCCGGGGACGATGCGTTCACCTAGCAGCCCTGGTTCCGGTTCGGTATCTCCGGGCATTGCAGCCATGTCTAGTGCACGGCCGCATGAGGGGAGGCTGGCATGCTCGTACCGCACGGCAAGCCGCTGCTCGGGGACTTCCGTGCCCGGGCCGGACTGACACTGGCGGCCTGCGCGATCGTCACTGTCGGGCTCGGCCTGCTGTTCGTCGGCCAGACGGTGCCCGACGGGCTCGACAATGCCGTCGACTCACGCGTGATCGCTTTCTTCGCCGGACAGGAAACGCTGCTTGGCTGGCTCGCGGCGCCGGGGACGCTCATTCCGGCCATCGCGGTCAGCGTCGCCACGGCGGCCGGGCTGCCTGATCGTCGGGCGGCTGAGCGGCGCGGTGCTCGCGGTGACCGCCGTCCCCGTGGCCACCACTCTTAACGACGCGCTGCTCAAGCACGTCTTCCACCGGGTCTATCTCGGTGCGCTCTCCTTTCCGAGCGGGCACACGGCGTCCGCCGCGGCCCTGACCGCGACCCTCGCCGTACTGCTCCTCGTCCCGCCGCAGCGGGCCGCCACCCGGCTGGCCCGCGTGGCGGTGGTGGCCATGGCCTGCGTGGTCACCGCTGTGGTGGCCATGGCGGTCATCGGCCTGAGCTGGCATTACTTCACCGACACGGTGGCCGGCGCCGCCGTCGGCCTCGGGACGGTCTGCGCCTTGGCCTTGCTTCTGAACTTCATCCAAGGCGCCTTGACCGCGTCGCGGGCGCTTCCGCACGAGCCAGCGTCACGCCCCGAAGAGGGCATCGATAACGGGCGCGTCAAGCGGTGACGGCAGCGGGCCCGCCCCATTCGCAAGCGCCGCGATGCCAGCCCGCCGCGCCGGGCTGAAGGCGACGATCGCGCTGTACCCTCCGGTCATCCCGTTGTGCCAGATGACCCGCCGCCCGTCGCGTAGGACGTGGTGCCAGGCCAGGCCGATCTCCTGGTTGCCGGAGATCGGCGCGCGGGGGGCCAGGGCGGAGCGGATCACCGCCCCGAGCGACGTGGTGTCCGGCTCCAGGCAGGCGGTGAGCAGGCGCGCCAGGTCGGCGGCGGTCGAGTACAGCCCGCCGGCCGCGGACATGACCCCGAGGCGCCACGGCGGCACCGGCCGTCCGCGCTGGTAACCCTGCACCGGCCTCTGGACCGACGCTGCGTCCAACGCCGTAGCCCGCAGGCCCAGCGGGGCGCAGACCCGCTCGGCGAGCAGCCTTTCGTACCCCGTGCCCGCGGCCTGGCCGAGCAGGTACCCGAGCAGCCCGAACCCGTAGTTGGAGTACAAATACGGCTGGCCGCCCGGCGCTGCGGCCAGCGACCGGCGCGCTTCCCGCAGGAACCGCCTGGCCGGGTACCACGCGTACGGGTCATGCGGGCGCAGCAGCGCGTACCGGAGCAGCCCGGGCGGCAGGCGCGGCAGCCCCGACGTGTGCGTTGCCAGGTCAAGCAGAGTGACCCGGCCGGGCGAGGCCCCCGGCAGGTAGTCCGTTGCCCTGCCGGCCAGGGACACCTGGCCGCGGGCGTCCAGGTCGGCGAGCAGCAGGCCGGTCAGGCCCTTGGTCACCGAGCCGATCTGGAACACGGAGTCCGGGCCGGTGCCGCCGTGCCCGCCGACGGTCACCTCCCCGTCCGTCACGATGGCGTAAGAGACCGAGGGCACGTCGCGGCGCTCGACCAGGGCGGCCAGCCGCGAGCTGGCCAGGTCGCGGAGCAACGCTCCGGGATGCTAGGCGTTAAGCGCGACGCTCGCCTCCGTCGTGTATACCGCGAACGTGAACGACTCGGTGAAGTACAGCTGAACCGAGTCCCCGTCGTGCGACTGGTAGCCGATCGACAGGTCCTGGCCGAGCCGGAGCTCGTAGTCGCCGCCGCGGCCGGACAGCAGCAGCGCGCCGTCGATCGCAGGCGCCCAGAGGATGTCGCCGTCGAGCACCCGGGCCAGGTGCTCGCGGATCGGGTAGCCGTGGTCCGAGGTCTCGCTGACCGCCGTCCACGCGTCCGCGGACAGCAGCAGCGAGTACGGGCCGGCCACGCCGGCCAGCCGGAGCTCGCTGACCGCCTTGCTGACCACGTCCGGGTAGTCCCGCACCTCGGCGGGCAGCGTGAGCGCGGGGTTGGACGAGGCCTGCCGGATCCCGGTGATCTGGGCGGCCGCGTAACCGTCGAAGACCGCCCGGTCCTCGGCGAAGGCGATCTTCTTCGCGGCGTCCTTGACCGGCTGCCAGTCCGGGTCGAGCGCGCCGCGCTCGACGGAGTCGATCGCGGCCCGGGAAAGCGTGAACGGCACCCGCAGCTCGACGACGGGACGCCAGTCGCGCAGGGCCGCCGTCACCCCGTCGGCCGGCGGGTCCACCGCCGTCACGTGCCCGGTGCCCAGGCCCGCGAGGGCCAGGCCGTCGGGCCCGGTCACGTCGACCGCCTTCCGCGCTGCGGCGTGCAGCGCGAACGTGCGCTTGGCCTCTTCCTCGAGGGAGGACCACGCGGCGGAAGAGACGGGGGCGAGCTCGCGGTACAGGTTGTTCATCGTTCCCCTTTTCAATGTCCCGGAGCTGGGTGGCGGCTGTGCGGCGAAATCCGGCTAACCCTTGAGCGACCCGATGCCGAGCGAACCGTCGCCCGGCGCCGCGGCGGCACCCGGCGCAACGGAAGCGTCGGCCGCCGCGGAGACGCCTGGCCGCGGCGGGCGGCCCCGGCGGGTCGTCGAGGAAGTCCGCGTGCGGGGCGAAGAACAGGCACCCGGTGAGCGCGGTCGAGAAGTCGAGTATCCGGTCGGTGTTGCCGGGCGGGTTGCCGATGAACATGTTCGACAGCATCTCCTCGGTCACCGCGGGCGTGGCGGCGTACGCGATGTAGTACGTGCCGAACTCTCCCTGCCCGGGGCTGCCGAACGGCATGTTCGCCCGCACGATCTGCCGCTGCTCGCCGTCCGGCCCGGTGATCGTGTTGAGTGCGACGTGCGAGTTCGCCGGCTTGCACGTCGTCAGGCATCTCGATGTCGTCTAGCTTGGAGCGGCCGATCACCCGCTCCTGCTCCTCGACGCTGATCGCGTTCCACGCCGCCATGTCGTGCAGGTACTTCTGCACGATCACGTAGCTGCCGCCGGCGAAGTCCGGGTCGTCGTCCGCGCCGAGGATCGCGGCGCTGATCCCGGCCGCGCCCGACGGCGACTCGGTGCCGTCAACGAAGCCGATCAGGTCCCGCTCGTCGAAGTACCGGAACCCCTGGATCTCGTCGGCGACCTCGACCGCGCCGGCGAGCCGCTTCATCACCTGCGCGGCGAATTCGAAGCACAGGTCCATCCGGCTCGCCCTGATGTGGAACAGCAGGTCACCAGGGGTGGCCGGGGCCGTGTGGCGCGCCCCGGTCAGCTCGCGGAACGGGTGCAGCTCGCGCGGCCGCGGTCCCGCGAACAGCCGGTCCCACGCGTCGGACCCGATCGCGGTGACCACCTGCAGCGAGGCCTCGGGGATGCGGAACCCGACGGACCGCCCAAGGCCGGACAGGTCAGGGATCAGGTCGCGGACCGCGTCCTCCCCGCCGGGGCTGATCGTGAGCACGAGAAAGACCGCCGCAACGGTCAGCGGGCTGACCACCGGCTGTGGCGCCGGCTCCTCAATCGGCTGCGCTGGCACAGATGTGTCCCCTTCGGCATCGTCAGCCTCTAGCCTTCCATACCTAGCCGCCGTTTGCCCGCCGGGGCCGGTGCGAAACACAGCCGTTCGAAACACGGGGTGCGCCGCGGGAGTCAGCCGCCCCCGTTCCGGGGCTTCCTCTTCTTCTATCCCGAACGGGGGCAGGGCGGCTCCCTCAGCCACCGCCCTCCCTGACCGGGGCGAGGCGGCGCAGCTGGGTGACGTGCCCGGGGTTCAGCTCGGCCACGCTAGCCACCTGGAGCAGCTTCATCGTGCGGATGACCTGGTCGCGGAGGATCGCGACGGCGCGGTCGACGCCGGCCCGGCCGCCGGCCATCAGGCCGTACAGGTAGGCGCGGCCGACCAGGGTGAACTGCGCCCCCATGGCGATGGACGCGACCACGTCGGCGCCGTTCATGATCCCGGTGTCGATCGCGATCTCGGTCCGGCCGCCGACGGCCTTGACGACCTCGGGCAGCAGGTAGAAGGGGACCGGGGCGCGGTCGAGCTGGCGGCCGCCGTGGTTGGACAGCACGATCCCGTCGACGCCGAGGTCCGCGAGCGTCCTGGCGTCCGGCACGCTCTGCACGCCCTTGACGACGAGCTTGCCCGGCCACAGCTCGCGGATGACGTCGAGGTCCTTGAAGCTGATCGTGGGGTCCATCGCCGCGTCGAGCAGCTCGCCCACCGTGCCGCCGGTGGAGGTGAGCGAGGCGAACTCCAGCTTGGGCGTCGTCAGGAAGTCGTACCACCACCAGGGGCGGGGGATCGCGTTGAGCACCGTGCCGACCGTGAGCTGCGGCGGGATCGAGAAGCCGTTGCGCTTGTCGCGCAGCCGGGCACCGGCGACGGGGGCGTCGACGGTGAAGAACAGCGTGTCGAACCCGGCGGCGGCGGCGCGGCGCACGAGGTCGTAGGAGACCTCCCGGTCGCGCATGACGTACAGCTGGAACCAGTTGCGGCCGTTCGGGTTGGCGGCCTTCACGTTCTCGATCGAGGTGGTGCCGAGGGTGGACAGCGAGAACGGGATGCCCGCCGCGCCCGCCGCGCCGGCGCCGGCGACCTCGCCCTCGGTCTGCATGAGGCGGGTGAAGCCGGTGGGGGCGATGCCGAACGGCAGCGCCGACGGGCCGCCGAAGACCGTCGTCGACGTGTCGACCGCCGAGACGTCCTTGAGGATCGACGGGTGGAACTCGACGTCTTCGAAGGCCTCCCTGGCGCGCTTGAGCGAGATCTCGGACTCGGCGGCGCCGTCGGTGTAGTCGAAGGCGGCCTTGGGCGTGCGGCGCCTGGCGATGTCCCGCAGGTCGTAGATCGTCAGCGCGGCGTCAAGGCGGCGTTTCTTCGCGTCGAGTTCCGGCTTCTTGAACCGCATGAGCTCGAAGATCTCGTTCGGCTTCGGGAACTGTCGGTCGGGCATGGGTCGGGCACCTCGGCTCGGAGCGGATCGGGCGGCGGAGCCGGACAGCGTGGGCTGCGGGCCAGTTTTGAAGATTAACCCGCGTTCCCGCCTGGCGGCTAGCCCCGCCTGGGGTGTAACGAGGGGGCGACGCAGCCGCAGCTTTCCCGCACGATGAGCTCGGTGGGCAGCCGCTCGACCCGGCGCGGCCGGGACGGGTCGGCGATCCGGTCGAGCAGCAGGGCGCAGGCCCGCTCGCCGAGCAGCCGCATCGGCTGGTGCACGGTGGTCAGCGGCGGGGCGAGCAGGGCGCCGAGAAGGATGTCGTCGAACCCGGTCACGGCGATGTCCGCGGGGACTCGCAGGCCGGCCGCCTGCAGCTCCCGCATGGCGCCGATCGCCATCTGGTCATTGGCGCAGACGATGGCGTCGGGCGCGTCGGCACGCGGCGCAGCGAGGATCTCGCGCACCGCCAGCTGGCCGCTGGCGGCCACGAACCGGCCCTCGTAGGACCCCGCCAGCCGCGCGCCCGGATGCCGGGCGAGTTCCTCTTCGAAGGCCGCGCGCCGTTCCCCGGCGTCCGGTGCCTCCGCCGGGCCGCCGACGTAGTAAAGCCGGGTCCGGCCGTGCCGCTCGATCAGGTGGCCCACCAGCGCCCTGGTCCCGGTGCGGTTGTCGGCGTGCACGACGTCGGCCCCCGGCTGGTCGGGGGAACCGGAGATCAGCACGATCGGGAGGCGCGAGGCCAGCCTCGTCATGTGCTCGGCGTCGATGCCCTCGGCGATCAGCAGCCCGTCGACCTTCGCCGACATCTTCTGCAGCCACTGGAAAGCGCCCGCGTCGTCGGCGGAGCGGCGCACGGACATGAGCACCGGCCAGCCGAGCGGGCTGAGCGTGGACTCAACCCCGCGCAGCACCTCCTCGATGAACAGCAGGCCTTCCTGCTCGACCTCGGTGTCCGGGCCGCGGCTCGCGATGGCGACGAGCCCGACCACTTCCTTGCGCCCGCGGACCATGCTCTGCGCGGCGCTGTCGGGCACGTACCCGAGGGCCTCGATGACTTCAAGCACGCGCCGCCGGGTCGCCGGGCGGACCCCGTCGTGGCCGTGCACCACCCGCGAGACGGTCGCGGTGGACACTCCCGCCTGGCGCGCCACGTCGTACAGCGTGCTGGCCGACGAGCTGCTGCCCCGCCCCGTCAGCCGTTCGCTTACCGTGGCCCCCCCTAAGGCATAAAGGTATGAATTACCGCTGACCAGTACTTTAGCCCTGGGTTCACGACACGGTTGACGATTGGCTCTTACTGCGGCCCGGCGTTGGCCCGCTGGCGTTCCTCCAGGGCCTTGCGGTACTCGGCCACGACCATCTCGGTCAGTTCCTCGGCGGAGGTCTCGTCCGCCCGCCGGTCGAGCGAGATCCGGCCGTCCTGGATCAGGTTCACCCGGTCGCACACCTCGAGCACCTGGCCGTAGTTGTGCGCGATGATGATGATCGAGACGTTGCCCTGCGCCTTGAGCTGCGTGATGAGGTCAAGGATCAGCGAGCCCTCCTTGACCCCCATCGCCGCGAGCGGCTCGTCCAGGAGCAGGATCTTCGGGTTGGAGAACACCGAGCGCGCCACCGCGATCGCCTGCCGCTGCCCGCCGGACAGGCGGGCGACCGGCGCGTTGATGTCCCCGATCCGCACGCCGATCTCTTCCAGGTGCTCCTGCGCTTCCCTGCGCATGGCCCTGATGTTCAGCAGCGGCCAGCTGACCTTTTCCCGGTTCAGGAACATGTTCTGGGCCACGGTCAGCTGCGGGATGAGCGCCAGGTCCTGGTACACGGCGTCGATGCCGAGCGAGCGCGCGTGGTCCACCGACTTGAACCGCACATCCTGGCCCTCGAGCACGATCCGGCCCGAGCTCGGCTGCTGGAAGCCGCACAGGATCTTCAGCAGCGTGGACTTGCCCGCGCCGTTGTCGCCGATGAGGCCGAGCACCTCGCCCTTAGCCAGCCGCAGGTTGACGTCGGTGAGCGCGGTCACCACGCCGTAGTTCTTGGAGATGTGCTCAGCGCGCAGGATGTCGCCGTCGAACTCCGGTGCCTCGGTCATTGCGCTCCCCTTTCCCGCAGCCGCGCGAGCTGGACGTTGGCGATCATGGCCACGAGGACGGCGCCGCCGAAGATGATAGGCAGCGGGTTGGCGCTGACGCCCAGGATGGTGAAGCCGTCGGTGAGCATGCCGATCACGACCGCGCCGAAGAACGCGCCGATTACGGTCCCGGTGCCGCCGAGCATCGCGGTGCCGCCGATGACCGCCGCCGTCACGGCGTAGAACATCGGCTGGTAGCCGCCTGCCGTCGGGTCGATGGAGTTCGTGACGAACGCGGCCTGGAGCCCGACCAGCGCGCCGAACAGGCCGGTCAGCATGAAGTTGCCGTACTTGATCGTGTTGACGTGGATGCCCGCCTCGCGGGCGCCGAGCAGGTTGCCGCCGACCGACACCGTATGCAGCCCCCAGCGGGTCCTGGTCAGCACGATGTGCATGATCAGCGTGAGCACCACCGCCCAGATGAACGGCGCCCAGTTACCGCCCAGCCAGTGCACGTTGCCGGCCATGTCGGCCGGCACGCTCACCGGCTCGCCGTGCGACGTGACCTGCACGATCCCCAGCAGGATGAACCCGGTGCCCAGCGTCGTGATGAACGACGGCAGGCCGACGGTCACCGTCAGGAACGCGTTGACCCAGCCGACCACCACCCCCATCAGCAGGGCGATGATGATCGCGAGGATGCCGGGGACGTGATCGTAGGTGTTCAGGAAGTACATCAGGAACGGCGCCAGCGCGTAGGTGAAGCCGACCGACAGGTCGATCTCCCCGCAGATGAGCAGGAAGACCTCGCCGAGCGCGATGATGATGTACGGGGCGGAGTCCTGCGTGAACAGGATCGGCAGGTTGGTGCCGGTGACAAACGAGGTGCTGGACACCGCGAAGTAGATGAAGAGCCCGACCGCGACGACGAACACGGTCGATTCCCGCTGCCGGAGCAGGGTACGGCCCGCGGTTCTCAGCAGCCCGCCGACCGGGCCGCCCCCGGCGCGCGGTTGCTTCAGTAGAGAACCGGTGTCCTGGTTCCCCTGCTGAGCTGTCTCACTCACGAAAGTTCACCTTCGTTCTCAAGTCGGCCGCACCTTCTCGCCGACAGGCTTTCACGGCACGCGGCCGGGGCGAAAGAACGGGATTCGCCCCGGCCGCGAATGGTTTCGGTGGATTCGGCGGGTCAGGTGCTGGTCGAGGCCATCGGGCTGTTGATCGCGCCCGAGGCCCGCGGGATGTACTTCTCCGCGGTCGTGCTGCCCTGGTACCGGCTGTCGGCGATGTAGGGCTCCACGTTGGACTTCGTGACCACCGACAGGCCGGTGTCGGTGTCCGGCGGCGCGAGGACCCCGCCGGAGAGGTTGTACAGGTACATGTAGAGGACGGGCAGGAACCCCTGCAGGTACGGGTCCTGGTAGATGGTGAAATCCAGGGTGCCGCTCTGGATGTTGGGCACCGTCTGCCCGGTGGTGTCGAAGCCGCCGGCCGGGATCGACATGCCCGAGGGACTTGAGCTGCGCGCCGAGGAACTCGGTGTCACCGGAGTCGACCGCGAACGCGCCCTTCAGCGTGGACTTGTGCGCGTTCAGGTAGGCCTTCATGGCCGGGGCCTCCACGGGCGTGGTGGCGCCGGTCGCGATCTCGGCGACGTTGTAGCTGCTGCCGAGCACCGACACCGCGCCGTCGTACCGCGGCTGGGTGTTCCCCGTGCCGACCACCGGGGTGAAGATGACGATGTCGCCGCCGCCCGGGACCGCCAGCTTGATCTGCTCGCCCATCGACTGGCCGGACGAGTAGAGCGACTGGCCGACGTAGCAGAGCCGGTTGGTGCCGATCACCGGCTTGCCGTTGACGTACACGCCGTCGGCGTTGTACGTCACGACCGGGATGCCCTTTGACATGGCGCTCGCGACCGGCGCCGTGAACGCCGTCGCGCTGATGGCGGCCAGGGCGATGCCGGCCGCGCCCGCGGCGACCGCGGTGTCGAAGTTGGAGACCATGTCGGAGATGATCGAGTTCGTCGAGCCGCCCCAGACCGGCGTCGGCAGCCCGAGCAGCGCGGCCGCGTCGGACAGCGCGTACTGGGTGGGCGTGAAGAACGGGTTCGTGGTGACGTGGTTGACGAAGTAGAACTTCCAGCCGGGGGTCTTCGGGAAGTTGCCCGCGACCGCGGCCGCGCCCGACTCCGTGATCTTGACCGTGCCGCTGCTGGTGTTGCTGCTTGACGTGCATGCCGCGAGCAGGGCCGAGGCCGCTGCCGTGGCGCTGACCAGGCCGGTTCCCGTCAGCAGCTTGCGCCGCGACGGACCGTCCTTCATGTTCAGCGTCTGTATGGCCTCATCGACCTTGGGGTCGATCTTCCTCATCGCGGACCTCCAGCTGTCTCCGTCGAAAGGGAACTCCGTCGGCGATGTTAGCGATCACATTATTGGAATCTGTGACCCGAGTCACGTGATAACAGAGACAATAGGACGACTCTTTGGGACAATCTAGACTGGTGTTGCCGAAAAGTTATCGTTAACAGTCATTGGCAAGCCCGGCCGGACCGGACGTGATTTCCCATCGCACGGGCCCCGCTCCGCGTATACGGCGAGGTGAGGACGGGCTGATGCCGCCGTGCCGGGGCCGTGCGGTGCCCGGCGGTAGGCTGGGCGGTGCCCGCCGGGACTCCCCTTGCCGGCGGGACCGACCGGAGGCGGCGACATGACTTCACCCGGCGCGGCGCCCGAGCCGACGGACCCGGCGCCCTCCGTGCCCGAAGACGCCGCGCCCGCTGACGCGGCGCCCGCGCCCGGCGCGGCGGCCGCTCGCGGCGCGCTCGCCGCCGCGTCGGCTGTGCCCGAGCAGAGCCCCGAGGACACGGACGCGGCCTGGGGGGAGTACCGGCAACGGGATGACGACCGGCTCTACCGGGACCGCCCGCCGCACTGGGACGACTTCTAGCGCAGCCGCCGCGCCGCTAGCCCGCGCTCGCGCTGTGCTCGGACGCCGAGCCGAGGCGCGGGAACGGCTCGGTGGAGAAGATGACCTCGACGGGTACCTCGAAGTACGCGGCGAGCCGCAACGCCAGGTACAGGCTCGGGCTGTACTCGCCGCGCTCCAGGTAGCCGACCGTCTGGTAGTGCACGCCGAGCGCGTCGGCCAGTTCCCGCCGGGAGACCTTCCGCTCGGCGCGCAGCATCGCGATCCGGTTGTAGACGGTCTCGGCGCCCTTCCCGCCCGCTCGCGGTGACTCGCTCATGTCGCCCGCAGCATAGCCCGCTCGCGCCGCTGGGCCACCCGCGACCCGGACTCGCGCCGCGCCATCCGCCGCAGCACCGGCGGCGCCGTGGCGAGCCCGAGCACGGACCACAGGGCAAGGGCCAGGAACACGTAGGGCAGCCGCCACGACCCGTCGATCTCGACCGCGGCCAGGTGCGACGGCAGCAGCGCCGCCCGCATGCCGAGCCCCAGCCAGTACATCGGGAACAGCTGCCCGATTCCCTGCATCCAGCCGGCCAGGTGGGTGATCGGGTAGAAGATCCCCGACAGCGCGACGAGCCCGCCGAACGGCAGCATGACCAGCGGGAAGAAGCGGGGATTCGGGATCAGCGAGCCCAGCGTGATCCCGAGGGGGATCGTCGCGAGCAGCCCGAGCACCGTCACCCAGGCGAGCGTCGCGAGGCCGCCGGCCGTCAGGCTCACGCCGGGGAAGGCCACCAGGCCGAGGATCAGCGTGATGACCAGGCCGATCAGCGTGGTGGCGGAGCTAAAGGTGATCTTCCCGAGGACGTAGGCGGACATCCCGCTCGGCGTGGCCTTGGCGCGCAGCAGGGTGCCGTCCTCGCGGTCGGTCATGAGCAGCGCGGCCACGCCGATCATGCCGCCGAACGCGAACGAAATGCCCATGATGCTCGGCAGCGTGAGCGACCCGAGGGAGAACGTGGTGCCCGGCACGTGATGGCCGCGCATCAGGAACAGCACCAGGATCTGGATCAGCGGGAAGAACAGGCTCACCAGCAGGTCGGGCGGGTACGTAAAGGCGTGCCGCAGCTCGATGCCGCCCCGTGCCAGCCCCAGCCGGACCACGCTCATCGCGTTCACTGCTCGTACTCCTGCACCAGGGCCATGTAGGTGTCCTCCAGGTTGGCCCGCCGGACCTCGAGGTCCTCGATGGCCTCGCCGTACTGGGTGAACAGCTTCCGCGTGAACGCCGTCGCCTCGTCCGTCGGGTGCACGTAGCGCTGCCCGTCGACGGTCCACCGCACCTCGGCCTGCGCCGACATCCGCAGCGTGAGCTCATCCGGCGACCCGTCGGCGATGATCCGGCCGCCCGCGATGATCAGCACCCGGTCGGCGAGCTTCTCCGCCTCGGCGAGGTCATGGGTGGTGAGCAGCACGGTCGCCTGCTCGCGGTCGGTGAGCCGGTGCACCAGCTCGTGGAACTCCCGCCGGGCCATCGGGTCGAAGCCGGAAGTGGGCTCGTCGAGGAACAGCAGCTCGGGCCGCCCGACGATGCCGATCGCGACGTCGAGCCGCCGCCGCTGCCCGCCGGACAGGTACCCGATCCGCCGGTCCGCCTGGGCGGTGAGCCCGACCAGGTCGATCAGCTCCGCCGTGTCCCACGGCCGCGGGATCTCGGCCGTCGCGTACCGCGCGTAGTAGGTGCCGAGGTGCTGCAGCAGCTCGCGGACCCGCCACTTGGCGTGGTCCCGCCAGGACTGCAGCACGACCCCGAGCCGCGCCCGCCACTGCTCGCCGCCGTGCTCGGGATCGGCGCCGAGCACGGTCACCTGCCCCGCGGACCGCGCTCGGAAGCCCTCGAGTATCTCGATCGTGGTGGTCTTGCCCGCGCCGTTCGGCCCGAGGAGCGCGACGACTTCCCCGGTGCGTATCTCGAAGTCGATGCCGTGCAGGACGTCCGTGGTCCCGTACCGCATCCGCAGGTCGCAAACTTCGGCTGCAACATCAGACATGATGTACAGAAGATAGCAGACCTACTACATCTAATAAAAGACCTATCATCCCGAACGGAAGTAGCTGTCTCCTACGCGCCCACGTCCTCTGTGTCCGGCGCGGCGGCTCCGGATCGACGGCGCCCGTGGTGCTGCCGCGAGCCGGGTAGGCGCGGCTAGCGGCCGTAGGAGGCGGGGAAGCCGGTGCGCCAGCTCGGGTAGCGCAGGGTCCAGCCGAGCTCCTTCGTGGCCTTCGCGTTCGAAGCGCCCCTGGCCTCGGTCATCATCGTCAGCGTCTTGCCCATGAACAGGCGGCCCGCCCAGCCGGGGACGTGATACGGCGGCTTCGCGCCGAGGGCGGCGGCGAGGGCGGGCAGCCAGTCGCGCATCGGGGCGGGCTCGTCGTCAGTGATGTTGAAGATGGCCGGTCCCTCGGCGTCGAGCGCGAGCACGGTCGCGGCGGCCGCGTCCTCCAGGTGGATGAACGACATCATGCCGCCGCCCGTCGCCGATCAAGGGGAACTGGCGCTTGCGGACCGCGGTGACCATGGCGTCCACGTCGCCGTAGAAACCGCCGTAACGCAGGGCGATGCCGCCCGCCGCCGTGACCGCCTGGTCAATGTGCGCCATGGCGCCGAACATCAGCCGCGCCGACGGCGGCGGATCGGACACCAGCGGGTCGCCCTCGTCCTTGACCGGGCCGCCGACGTGCGCGTACCGGAACGGCGCGAAGCTCTGCGCGATGAACCTCGGCACACCTGCCTCGGCGGCGGCCGCCAGCAGGATGTCGGTCCCCTTGGTCCGCAGCTCGTTCGTCGGCGCGAAGCCGCGGTCCATGTTGCGGGAGAAGGCCTGGCCGGCCAGGGCGGTGGCCTGGTAGACGATCGCGTCGGGACGGGCCTTGGCGACCACGGCGCGCACCGCGCCGGCGTCGAGCACGTCGAGCACGGCCGGCTCGGCGCCGAGCGACCTGAGCTGGCCGGCCTTGGCGGCCGACCGGGAGGTGCCCGTGACCTGATGGCCGCGCTCGGCCAGCTGGGGAATGAGGCGGCGGCCGATCGCGCCGCTCGCACCTACCAAGAGAACTCGCATGACGTTTCCTCGTCCTCGATACCGTCGGCCTGCGGTCACACCGGGCCGGTTTGCTGTGTCACTGTTACTGACACGCGATCAGGAGGGAACGTGACCGGTGTGCGCGAAGAAGAAGCGGCCGCGCGGCTGGCCGAGCGGTTCGAGGAGCACCGCGCCCGGCTGCGCGGGGTCGCCTACCGGATGCTCGGCTCGCTCGATGAGGCCGACGACGTCGGTGCAGGAAGCCTGGATGAGGTTCAGCGCCGCCGGTGCCGATGACGTCGCCAACCTCGGCGGCTGGCTCACCACCATCGTCACCCGCGTCTGCCTGAACGCGCTGCGCGCCCGCGCCGCCCGGCCGGAGAGCCTCGCCGGGTCACGCGTGCCCGACCCGGTGCTCAGCCCGGCGGACGGGCCGACACCCGAGCAGGAGGCGCTGCTCGCCGACTCGGTGGGGCTCGCGCTGCTCGTGGTCCTCGACACGCTGACCCCGGCCGAACGGGTCGCGTTCGTGCTGCACGACGTGTTCGACTTCCCGTTCGGCGAGATCGCCCCCATGCTCGACCGCACGCCGGAAGCCGCCAGGCAGCTGGCGAGCCGGGCGCGGCACCGGGTCAGGGCGGCGGGCGCGCACGAGCCGGAGGGTACCGTCGCCGCGCAGCAGGCGGTGGTCAACGCGTTTTTCGCCGCCGCCAGGGCCGGGGACATGGCGACGCTGGTTGAGCTGCTTGACCCCGAGGTCGTGCTGCGCACCGACGGCTTCGCGGGCACCCCGGCCGTGCTGCGCGGCGCCGCGACCGTGTCCGCTGCCGCTCTCGGCGGCGCCAGCCCGCACGCGGAATTCCGCCCGGTGCTCGTCAACGGGGCCGCGGGCGTGCTCGTTACCCTGCGCGGCCGGCCGGCCGCGCTGATGGCCTTCACGGTCGTCGGCGGCCGGATCGCCGCGGTCGACGGCATCACCGACCCGCACCGCCTCCGCCGCCTGGTCGGCTAGCGACCCCGAAGAGACCCCTCCTCTCGGTGCCCTAAGGCCCGAGCGCCTCGTACCGGCCGAGCACCCTTCCCGATGCTCAGAAGAGCGTCGGCGGCCCGGCGGGGACCGGCTCGGGCAGCGGCGCGACCCCGGGAAGCAGGGCGCGCACCTGCTCGTGGAAGCGGCGTGCCAGTTCCGGCGCGTCGACGTTGTCCGGGGTGTGGATGAACACGGTGGGGGAGCGTCCCTCGCGCAGCCAGCCGGCGACCACGCCGAGCCAGGGCTGCCAGCCCGCGACGGTTCGCGCCGTGTCGTCCCGGCCGATGTACCGGACGACGGGATTTGCGGTGAGGGCCTGCGTGCGGCGGGGGAGGCGCGGCTTCTTCGTCCACGCCTCGCGTTCCGCCGCGCTCGCCGGGGGCCCGTCGAACAGCGTGGTGGTGTCGAAGGTCAGCCATTCCGCGCCGACGGCGCCGAGGGTCCGCTCCAGTCCCTGCCCGGCCCGCGGGTCTTCGAAGAACGCGCGGTGCCGCACCTCGACGCAGTACCGGTGCTCACGGGGCAGCCCGCCGAGGAAGCCGGCCAGCGCGCCGAGGTCGGCGGGGGAGAAGGACGGCGGCAGCTGGATCCAGAGGGCGTGCGCGCGGGGCCCGAGTGGCTCGGCCGCGGCGAGGAAGGCGCGCAGCGGCTCGTCGGCGTTGGCGAGCCGGCGTTCGTGGGTGACCGTCCTGGGCAGCTTGAGCAGGAACCGGAAGCCCGGTGTCGTCTGCTCGGCCCACGACTTCACCGTGTCGCGGCCCGGGGTCGCGTAGAAGGTGGTGTTGCCCTCGACGGCGTTGCACCAGCTCGCGTAGGCGCTGAGCCGGTCACGCGGTGACGCCGACCGGGGCAGGAAGCGCCCCTGCCACGGGGCGTAGCTCCACATCGCGCAGCCGACGTGGAGTTCCATGGGCCCGAGGTTACCGGAGGGAGTCACCGGGGGCCGATTCCGGCCGCGGCTGCTCCTTTTGCGGCAGGCGCGCCACGTCGGACACCGGCCCGAGGTGGCCGAGCTTGTCGGGGTTGACCACGGAGCGGATCGCCTGCACCGCGCCGTCCGCGATGTCGAGCGCGAAGACGTTGACGACGCGTCCCTCGGCGTCGTAGGTGACCGCGCCCGGCTGGCCGTTCACCCAGGCGAGCCGGTAGGAGGCACCGATGAGCTTGCCGCGGCGGAACAGGCCGCCGAGCAGCCGGACCACCCGCTGCCTTCCGGCCAGCGGCTGCGCGAGCGCCTGGGCCTTGCCGCCGCCGTCTCCCTGGAAGACGACGTCCGGCGCGAGCATGCCGAGCAGCGCGTCCATGTCGCCTCCCGCGGCGGCGTCGAAGAACCGGCGGGCGAGTTCCTCGCCTTCCGCCCGCCGAGCCTGGCCGGGCGCGTCGCCGGCCGCCTGCGCGCCGGCCAGGATGCGCTGCCTCGCCCGGGCGAAGATCTGCCGGCAGTTCACCTGGCTCTTGCCGGTGACCCGGGCCACGGCCGGGTAGTCGTACCCGAACACCTCGCGCAGCATGAACACCGCCCGCTCCACCGGGGAGAGCGCCTCGAGCAGCACGAGGAACGCCATTGACAGCGAGTCCGCCAGCTCGGCGTGCTCGGCCGGCCCGGGCTCGCCGGCGGGCACGACGACCGGCTCGGGCAGCCAGTCGCCGACGTACGTCTCCCGGCGGACCCGCGCCGACCTCAGGTGGTTGATGCCAAGCCGCGTCACCGCGGTCGTCAGGTACGCCTTCGGGTCGGCGATGACCGTTCCCGCCTGGAGCGCCCGGGTCATGCCGAGGAACGCGTCCTGGACGATGTCCTCGGAGTCTCCCACGGAGCCGGTCATCCCGTAGGCGATGGAGAACAGCAGCGGCCGGAAGGCGGCCATGCCGCTCTCATCCCGTCCCGGCTCCTCGTGGCTCGTCTTATCCGGCGACCCAGTCACGGAATCCCTCCCGCCAGCTCGCGTACCGCGGCTCCCAGCCGAGGCTCTTGCGCGCCTTCTCGTTCGACGACCCGCGCGCGGTGGTCATCTGGGTCACGACGAATTCCCCGGCGAGCAGCCGTCCGAGCCAGGCGGGGACGCGCAGCGGCGGCTTCGCGCCGGCGACCCGGGCCAGGTACGGCAGCCAGTCCGCGACGGGCGCCGGGTCGCTGTCGACGACGTTGTAGACGCCGGGGGCGCCGCCGCCGACCGCGGCGACCGTGGCGGCCGCGGCGTCGGTGATCTCGATGAACGACCAGATGCCCGCTCCGTCGCCGATGACCGGCAGCATCCGCTTCCGCAGCAGGTCAAGCAGGACCTGCGAGGCGCCGGGGCCGTAGAAGCTGCCGTAGCGCAGCACGATTCCCTCCGGGACGGCGAGCGGCACCGTCTCCTCCACGTGCTTGATCGCCGCGAGCGTCCGCGCCGCCGTGGGCAGCACCCTTGAGTCGAACGGGTCGTCCTCGGTCTTCACCGGGCCGCCGGAACGCTCGTTGGTCCAGCCCGTGTAGCTCTGCGCGACGACCCGCCTGGTGCCCGCCGCGGCGGCGGCCGCGAGCAGGTTGTCCGTGCCCTGGGTGCGCAGCTCATTGGTGGCGCCGAACACCCGGTCAGTGTCGCGGAGGCTGCGCATGTCCGCAAGCGCGGTCATCTGGTGCACGATCACCTCCGGCGCGGCGGCCCGCACCGCCGCGAGGACCGCGGCGCGGTCCAGTCCGTCGACGACCACCGGCACCGCGCCGGCCGCCCGCAACCCCCCGGCCTTGCCTGGCGTCCTGGTGCTGGCGGTGACCTGGTGACCCGCCGCGACCAGCCCGGGCACCAGGTGCTGGCCGATCGCCCCGGTCGCTCCCGTAACGAAGACTCGCATGGTCTTTCCTCCCGCGTGATGCTTTTCCCTCCAAGACAAGGCACCACCCGGACCTGTGACAGCGGCCAGCGGGTCACGTGACAGCGGCAGCCGATGGTTGCCTGGACGCCTTCAGGAACGGACTAGGCGGGCGATCGCGTCGGACGCCTCGCGGACCTTGTCCGCCGCCCCGTCGCCGCCCTCGGCCACGGCCTGGGCGACGCAGTGGCTGAGGTGCTCTTCGAGCAGGGCGAGCGCGACCGACTGCAGTGCCTTGGTGGCCGCGGCGACCTGGGTGAGGATGTCGATGCAGTACTTGTCCTCGTCGATCATCCGTTGCAGGCCGCGCACCTGGCCCTCAATCCGCCGCAGCCGCCTGAGGTAGCTGTCCTTGTCGTGGGTGTACCCGTGCATGTGTCTCTCCGGCTGGTGGGGTGATGTCGGCGGGGACGTGGTGCCGCTGCAGCCTCAGGCTGCTGGCCACGACGAAGACCGAGGACAGCGTCATGGCGACCGAGGCGATGACTGGGTTGAGGAAGCCGAGCGCGGCGAGCGGCAGCGCGGCGGCGTTGTATCCGAACGCCCAGGCGAGGTTGCGGCGGATGGTACGGAAGGTGGCGCGGGCGAGCACGATCGCGTCGGGGACGCAGCTAAGGTCGTCGCGCAGCAGGATCAGGTCCGCGGCGCTCATCGCGACGTCGGTACCGGACCCGAGGGCAAGCCCGAGGTCGGCGGCGGCGAGGGCGGGGGAGTCGTTGATGCCGTCGCCGACCATGGCCACCCGATGACCCTGCGCCTGGAGGCCGGCGATCACGGCCGCCTTGCCGGCGGGCAGGGTCTCCGCGATGACCTCGTCGATGCCGACCTGCTCGGCGACGGCCCTGGCCGTCGCCTCGTTGTCCCCGGTCAGCAAGACGGGACGCAGCCCGAGCCGGCGCAGCCGGGCGACGGCCGCCGCCGCGGACGGCTTGACCGTGTCGCTGACCGCGACGGCGCCCCGGACCGCGCCGTCCCAGCCGATAAGCACCGCGGTGCGGCCAGACCGCTCCCACGAGCGGCATTGCGCGGCCAGGTCGGCAGGCGCGGTCATCGCCCGTCCGGCGAGCAGCTTCTCGCGGCCCACCGTCACCTCGCGGCCGTCGATGATTCCCCGGGCGCCGAGTCCCGGCAGGGCTTTGAACTCGTCGGCTTGCGGCAGCGGCCCGTAGTCCTCCGCCGCGGCCGCGCTGATCGCCGCGGCGACCGCGTGCTCGGACGCTTGCTCGACCGCGCCCGCGTAGCGGAGCAGGTCGGCGCGAGACACCCCGTCGGCGGTGCGGACTCCGGCCACGGACATGTCCCCGGTGGTGACGGTTCCGGTCTTATCCAGCACCACCACCGTGACCGACCTGGAGGTCTCCAGGACCTGGTGGCCCTTGATGAAGATGCCAAGCCGCGCGCCGCGGCCGCTGGCCGCCACCAGCGCCGTGGGCGTCGCGAGCCCGAGGGCGCACGGGCACGCGATGATCAGGACGGCGAGCCCGGCGCTGAACGCGTGCTCGGCGGGGGAGCCGGCGAGCAGCCAGCCGGCCAGGGTAAGGGCCGCGCAGGCCAGGACCGTGGGGACGAACACGCCGCAGATCCTGTCCGCTACCCGCTGGATGCCGGCCTTCTGCGCCTGGGCCTGCTCGACCAGCCTGATCAGCTGGGCGAGCTGGGTGTCCTTGCCGGTCTTGTCCGCGCGGACGACGAGCCGGCCGGTGAGCGCCACGGTTCCGCCGGTGACGCTGTCGCCTTCCGCCACGTCGGCCGGCACGGACTCTCCGGTCATCATGCTGCGGTCGACCGCGCTCAGGCCGAACAGCACCTCGCCGTCCGCGGCGATCGTCTCGCCCGGCCGGACGAGGAACCGGTCCCCCGGTCGTAGCTCGCCTGCCGGGATCCGCCGCTCGGTTCCGTCGGGGTCAAGCGCGCACACGTCCCTGGCGGCCGTGGCCGCCAGGGAGCGCATGGCCTCGCCGGCGATGCGCCGGGCCCGCGCCTCGTACAGCCGTCCGGCGAGCAGGAACGTGGTGACCGTGGCGGCGGTCTCCAGGTAGATGCCGCCGCCCGAGGCGTGCAGCAGTAGCTGCCACACCGACCCGCTCCGCTGGCGGCGGTCGAGGGCGAACATGGCATAGACCGACCAGCCGCAGGCCGCGATGATGCCAAGCGACACGAGCGTGTCCATCGACGAGGTGCCGTGCCTGGCGTTCTTCAGCGCGGCCCGGTGGAAGGGCCACGCGCACCACAGCGCGACCGGGGCCGCGCAGCCGGTCAGCACCCATTGCCAGCCGTCGAACCGCAGCGACGGCTCAAGTGACAGCATCAGGGACAGGTCGGTCAGCGGCAGGAAGAAGATCAGCGCCACGATCAGCCGGCGGCGCAGGTAGGCGAAGTCGCGCCGCGCGTCGCGCTCGCCGGCTGTCTCGTCCTCGTCCGCGCTGGCTCCGCCGCGCGCCGTGGCGGCGTAGCCGGCCTGCGCGACCGCCCCGGTGAGGGCGTCCACGGGCAGCTCAGACGGCGCCGTGACCAGGGCCGTCCCGGTCGCGTAGTTGACCGCCGCGTGCACGCCGTCCAGCTTGCCAAGCTTCTTCTCGACCCGGACGGCGCAGGCCGCGCAGGTCATCCCCTCGACCGACAGTTCAATTTCCCGCGTACGGTCACCGCCGGGCGCTGCTTCAGCGGCCGGCCCGTTGGCTCTGGCGGGCGTACTCGCGGGGCTTGCCGCCGTCACGCGACCGCTTCCTTGCCGTCCCCGTCACGCCCGGGCCGTGACTTCGGCGGGTCGGCGGTTCCCTGGCCCGCCGCGGCGTGCTCGGCGCTGCCGGGGAGGCCTGCGGCAGGCGCAACGCGGGCGGCGTCGGGCGCCGTGACGCCGGGCGGCGCTGCCCGCCGCCGTCGGGGAACCGCGGCGAGCCCTCCAGCCGGGAGACGATGCCGGACTCGGCCGCCTGGGAACTCTGCGTGTCTCGCGACCAGTCGGTCGCCTCGATCGTGCCGGCGTTGGCGGTGCCAGTGCCGGTGACCCTTGACTGCCAGATCAGCAGCACCGCGCCGGCGACGGCGACCAGGTGCTGAGCCTCGTCGGCGCCGATGGCCTGCCCGCCGATCAGGTCGGCAATCGCGGTGCCCGCCAGTCCGGCGGCCGCGATCGCGCACGTCCAGGCGAGGCCGGCCGACAGCGCCGGGCGGATCGCGCCGATCGCGAAGGCGATGGCCAGGGCCAGGTCGAACGAGCCGAGCTCGTGCGCGGCGTGCGGTCCCGCATCATGGTCGTGCCCCAGGACCAGCAGCGGCACGGTGATCGCGAGCTGGGCGAGCGCGACCGCGAGCAGCGCGCCCCGCAGGGCCAGCCGCAGCCGCCGCCTGGCCGGCGCCGGGGGAACCGCGGCGAGCACCTGGCCGGTCAGATCCCGTTCAAGGAAAGGACCGCCAAGCCGGGCCCGCCTGGTCAGCACGTGCGCCCGCTGCTGCCAGCCCCGGCAGGCGTCGCAGCCGGCCAGGTGCGCGTCGAGCGCGCCGTCCGGCACGCCGGGGTCCTCTCCGTCGATCCTGGCCGAGATGGCCTCGCGGGCCCTGTCACATTCCATGCCCCAGTAGTGCGATGATGACGGCGAAAAGTTCCCGCCGACGTTTCCACCCGGTGCCGAACCTCTACTACAGATTGTCGTAGGCTTTCTCCCGTGGATGAGCTGACCTCCCTCGCGCGCGCCGCCGGACGCGGTGACCGTGCTGCCCTGGCCAGGCTCGTCCGCGAGACCCAGGGGGACGTGTGGCGGCTGTGCGCCTACCTGGTCGATCCCGCAACGGCCGATGATCTGGTCCAGGACACCTACCTACGGGCCATACCCGCGCTGCGCAAGTTCCGTGGCGACGCCCCGGTGCGCTCCTGGCTGCTGGCCATCGCCCGCCGGTCGTGCGCCGCGGAGATAACCGCCAGGTCCCGTGACCGGCGGCTGGCGGCCCGGCTGGCGGCCGTCCCGGACGCCGGCCTCGGGCAGCCGCCCGCCGAGCCAGGGGCCCAGGCCGCGGCCGACGAGCTGCTGGCCGCGCTGGAGCCGGACCGGCGGGCCGCCTTCGTGCTGACTCAGCTGCTCGGGTGCTCCTACGCGGAGGCGGCCGCCGTCTGCGACTGCCCCGTCGGCACGATCCGGTCCCGCGTCGCCCGCGCCCGCGAGGACCTGGACGCCATGCTCGCCGACCACCGCGCCGCGTCCCGCCCGGCCCCGGCCAGCGACTCGCGCTGCTGAGTAGCCAGGGATCCGGGGCACCCGCCACCGGCCAGGCTGCCCGGTAAGCCAGGGATACCGGTAATGGCCCGGCGCCGGCGGAAATGCCGGACGGAGCCGGGGAACTTTCTGGCTCCGCTGTCGCACTAGTCAGTCGTGACCGCTAAGGAGCCCGCGCCGTGCCGGGCATGAACTCCGGGCTTGACCCGTCCGATCCGACCCTGGAGGCCGCGTTCCGGTCGGCGCTGCTGCACCAGGGCTCCATCGCCGTGGCCGTCGTCGTGCTGCTGTGGCTGATCTGGGGCACGTCGAAGATCTGGGTGCCCGAGCAGGCAGCCCGGAGCGCGGGGCCGCGCGACGTGGAGCCCGCGGGCCGCCGGGTGCTGCGGATCGGCTTCGGGCTGCTGTGGCTGTTCGACGGCATCTTGCAGGCCCAGCCGAAGATGCCGGGCGGCCTGCCGTCCCAGGTCATCGAGCCGGCCGCGCAGTCCTCGCCGCGCTGGGTGCAGGACCTGGTCAACGCCGGAGGGACCATCTGGTCGGATCACCCGATCACGGCCGCCGCCGCCTCGGTCTGGATCCAGGTCGGCATCGGGCTGTGGCTGCTTGCCGCGCCGCGCGGCCGCTGGTCACGCGCCGCGGGGCTCGCCAGCGTGGCCTGGGGACTTGTCGTGTGGGCGTGGGGTGAGTCCTTCGGCGGGATCTTCGCGCCTGGACTGTCCTGGCTGACCGGAGCGCCGGGCGCGGTCCTGCTGTACTGCGTGGCGGGCGCGCTGATCGCGCTGCCGCCGCGCGCGTGGGCCGCCGCGCGCACCGGGCGGCTGCTGCTGGCCGGCGCCGGGGCGTTCTTCGCCGGCATGGCGCTGCTGCAGGCCTGGCCGGGCCGCGGCTACTGGCAGGGCACCGTGCACGGTCAGCCGGGCCCGCTGGCCGGCATGGTCGCCGGCATGGCGCAGGCCTCGCAGCCGCACGTGCTGTCGGCCATGGTCGCCGCGTTCAGTGCGTTCGACGCGGCGCACGGCTTCGCGGTGAACCTGTTCGCCGTGATCGCGCTGGCCGCCACCGGGGCGGCGCTGCTATCCGGGCGACGGCGGCTGATCCGCGCGGCGCTGATCGCCGCGGCCGTGCTGTGCCTGGCCGACTGGGTACTGGTCCAGGACTTCGGCTTCTTCGGCGGGCTGGGCACCGACCCCAACAGCATGGTCCCGACGCTTCTGCTGCTGGCGGCGGGCTACCTGGCACTCACCCGGGTCGCGGTCGCGGACCAGCCGTCCACGGCCGACCCGGTCGCGACGGAGGCCCAGCCGGAGCCGGTCACAGCCGCAGCGGCCGACGGGAACTGGCGGAGCCTCCCGTGGCGAGAGCGGGTGCGGACCGCGGTCGCCACGGTCAGCGTCCAGACGGTAGCCGCGCTCGGCGCGGTCGCCGTGGTGGTGATCGGCGCCGCGCCGATGGCGGCGGCGTCGGTCAACGGGACCGCCGACCCGATCCTCGCCGAGGCCATCGCCGGCTACTCGCCGCCGCTCGACACGCCGGCCTCCCCGTTCCGGCTGACCGACCAGCACGGCCGCGCGGTCACCCTGGCCAGTCTGCGCGGCAAGACGGTGCTGCTGACGTTCCTTGACCCCGTCTGCACCTCCGACTGCCCGCTCATCGCGCAGGAGTTCAAGGCCGCGGGAGCGCAACTCGGCAGCACGGACAGCCAGGTCGAGCTGGTCGCGGTCGTCGCCAACCCCACCTACTACGGCGTCCAGTTCACCCAGGCATTCGACCAGCAGGAAGGCCTGAGCACCGTGCCGAACTGGCTGTACCTGACGGGATCGCTCACCCAGCTTCAGCAGATCTGGGCGACGTACGGGGTCGACGTGCAGGACCTGCCCGCCGGCGCGATGAGCGCGCACAACGACCTCGCGTTCGTCATCGACCGGACCGGCATCATCCGGCAGGAGATCAGCGACGACCCGGGACCGGGCACGACCAGCACCCAGTCGTCGTTCGGCGCGCTGCTCGCCGGGGACGCACGGGAAGCGCTGAGCCAGTCATAAGCAGGCGACCCGTCCGGCGCGGGGTCGGCCTGACCGCACTGCTGGGCGCGCGGTGCTGGTCGCCGGCTGCGGGTCCGCGGGTAGCGAGGCCCCGGCCGCGCCGCCCGCCGCGACGGCTCCGCTCGCCACCGCGATGACCGTGGCCAGCGGCGAGACGTGGGCCATCGTGGCGATGGGCGGCTCGACGGCGGATGAGAACCGGTTCTGGGAGCTGTTCGCCCGGCCCGCGGGAAGTGCCAAGTGGGTACTCGACACGCCGCCAGGCGTCGCCGACAACGGCGGCCTGGTCGCGTCGGGCGGCGGCGGCTCGCTTACCGTCGCCTTCCGGCCAAGCCAGGGGCTCACCTTCTCTCCGCTGGCTACTACCGCCAACGACGGCAAGACCTGGGGCGCCGGGCTGATCGACGCGGTCGTCGCCGCCGTTCCTGACGCCCTTGCCGCCCACGGCGGCAGCACGCTCGCATTGCTGGACGACGGCGCCATCGACCAGGCCGGCGATTCCGGCGCCAGCTGGACCCGGCTGGCCGCTCCCGGCGCGGTCGCCGCCTCGGCCGCGGGCCGCCGCTGCGAGGTCAGCTCACTGACCGCGGTCGCCTACTCGCCTTCTGGTACACCGCTGGCCGCGGCGTCCTGCGCCAGGGCCGGCACGGTGGGCATCTTCGCCCGCGGCGCGGGCACCTGGCAGGCCGCCGGGCCCGCCGTCCCTGGCAATGGCCCGGTGCGCGTGCTCCGGCTCGCGGGCACCACCGCCGGCGACACCGCGCTGCTTACGTCGGAGGCCGGCGGCGCGACGAGCCTGCGCACCGCGTGGACCACCGACGGAACTAGCTGGACCACGTCACCGCCCCTGCCCGCCGGGTCCGGCCAGGTCCTCGCCGTGGGCACCGGGCCGGGCCCGGCCGTCTGGGTGCTGCTCTCAGGCGGGCGCGCGGCCACGATAGCGGGGCCGGGCGCGACCTGGCGGCAGCTGCCCGCGACGCCGCCCACGACGGCCGTGCTGGCGGCCGGGCCGGGCGGGTCCACCGACGCGCTGGCCGTCGCCGGAGCTAGCCTGACCGTCTACCAACTGACCCCGGCGGGCACCTGGAGCAAAACCGAGGCGATCACTGTGCCCATCCAGTACGGCTCCTCAAGCTGACCCGGGCCTGGTCCGGGCCCCGTGGCCCGCGGTGACGGCGATGGACAGGCAGGCGACCAGGCCGGCGAGGGCCTCGGCGGCCCAGACGTGGTGGAAGTCGGTCACTGTGTGCGTGGCGCTGGTGCCGAGGATGACGACCACCACCGCGACGCCGACCGCGCTGCCGACCTGCCGGGCCATGTTCAGCACGGCGCTGCCGGTCGTCGCGCGATCGGGCGGGAGCGTCCCCGCCGCGGCGAACAGCGGTGCCTGGGTGAGCCCGGCCGATACGCCGCCGGCAATCAGCCCGGGAAGCAACGCCGCCGGGTAGTCCGGCGCGGACCCGGTGAACAGCATCCAGTAGCCGGCCATGACCGCCATGCACAGCGTGCCCGCCATCGCGGGCAGCAGCCGGCCGAACCTGGCCCGGATGCGGCCCGCGCTGACCGCGAACACCGCGGCGGTGGCGGGCCCTGGCGCGATCGCGAGCCCCGACTTGACGACGCTGTAGTGCCACTGCCCCTGCAGGAACAGCACCACGCTGAGCAGGAAGATCGCGAACCCGATGTAGAACACGAACAGCGCGATCGACGCGCCGGTGAATGGCCTGCTGGCGAACAGGTCCCGCTCGATGAGCGCGTGCGGGTGGCGCAGCGTCCGCGCCACGGTCATGGCGGTCACCGCGACCGCGATCGCGAGCAGCGTCACGGTCCGCGCGGAGCCCCAGCCCCAGGCCGGTCCCTGCACGGTGCCGAGCACCAGCAGCGTCACGGACGCCAGCACGAGCAGGGCGGACACCAGGTCGGGCAGCCGGCTGCCGGCGACGGCCCGCACCTCGGGCAGCACCTTCAGCCCGAGAAGCAGGGTGGCGACCCCGATCGGCACGTTGATGAGGAAGATCCAGCGCCAGGAGGCCTCGACGAGCAGCCCGCCCACCGGCGGCCCTGCGGTCGCCGCGACGGCGCCCACGCCGGCCCAGATGCCGACGACCATGGCGTGCTGCCGCTTGGTGAACGCCGGGTAGAGCAGCCCGAGCGAGGTGGGCACGATCAGCGCCGCGCCCACCGCCTGCACGGCCCGCGCCGCGACGAGCACGCCGAGGGTGGGCGCGGCGGCGCAGGCGGCCGATGCGAGGGTGAACACCGCGACGCCGGCGAGCAGGAAGCGCCGCCGCCCGAAGTGGTCGGCCAGCCGCCCGGCCGGCACCAGCAGGGCCGCGAAGACGATGGCGTAGGCGTTGAGCACCCACGACAGCCCGGAGAGGGACGAGCCGGAGTAGGACCGGCCGATCACCGGCAGCGCCACGTTCACGATGAACAGGTCAAGTTGCGCCATGAAGGCGACTGAGGCGAGGACCGCCATGATCCACCAGCGGGCCGGGTGCCCGTCGTCCGCGATGAGCGCGCCGGGTGCGGCCGCCTTGGCGCCGTGCCGCGGCCCGGTCACGGACGTCCCGGTACCCGGCGCCGCCGCCGCGTCCAGGCCGGGCGCTTCCGCGTTCGACATCGTTCCTCCTGGCCCTGGTCGCCAATACGATTGGTTCATTGAATGAACTATCGTCGCAGTTAACCACGGACCGCATGGTTCAGTCAATGAACTATCGGGGCGGGAAACGCGCTAGTATGGCGGGCATGGCACTGCCGAAGGACTACACGGGAGAGGGCTGCTCCCTCGCCAGGGCGCTGGAAGTCGTGGGGGAGCGGTGGACCCTGCTGATCGTCCGCGACGCCTTCTTCGGCGTGCGCCGGTTTGGTGACTTCGCCGCGCACCTGGCCATTCCCCGCGCCGTGCTCACCCACCGGCTCAGCGCGCTGGCGGACGCCGGCGTCCTCGCCGTCGTCCCCGGCCCGCACGGCCACGACGAGTACGCGCTGACCGGCAAGGGACTCGACCTGTGGCCGGTCGTCCGGTCGATGCTGGCGTGGGGGGACGACTACTACTCGGAGAAGGGCCCGCGCCGCCTGTTCCGGCACGCCCTCGACGACGGGGACGTGGCGCAGGACGGCACCTGCGCCACGTGCCGCGGCGTGGTGCCCGTCGCTGACCTCGTGGTCGCCCCGGGACCCGGCTGGGCGCCGCGCCCGGGCAAGGCCGACCTCGTCTCGGCGGCGCTGGCCGCGCCGCACCGCCTCCTGACCCCGGTCAGGAGTTCCTGACCGTCACGACCGGCGGCCGGGGCGCTGAGGTCGTAGACCGTCTCGCCCCCGACCGTCTTCGCGGTGAAGTGGCTCTCGACCCACGACGTGATCTGCGCAGAGTCGGAGCCCGCGCCGCCGCGGCAGGCCCCGCCGCCCGCGAAGGCGGCGACCGCCGCCGGCCCCGCCGTCGGCGCCGCCCGCCGCGAAGTAGTGGACCTCATGAGCGGCGACCATCTGCTCGAACGCGGCCAGGGTCGGCGTCGGGTCGCTCCCGCTGAAGCCGCCGACCGCCATGACCGGGACGCCGCCGGTGCCCAGCTCCATCGCGGCCGCGCTGTCTGAGCCGACGGTGGCCGCGGCCCACTTGTACCCGGGCGCGCCGGCCTCGAGCAGCGTGGCCAGGGCGGCGTTGAGCGCGGCGTTGCCGCCGAGCCCGCCCCGCCCCGCCCAGACCGCCGGCCCGGCGTTCCTGGGTGCCGTCGGCGGCTCGGCCTTCGGCGCCGGGGAACCGGTCGCGGAACTCCCCGCCGGCCCGGCCCAGGCCGCCCGCGCCGGAGAACGCGCCGCGGCCAGCGCCGCCGCCGGAAGCGGACAGTGCGGCGGGCCCGGCCGACGGGCTCGCGCCGGCGTGCGCGGTGGCGGCGGTCTGCAGGCTGTAGGCCAGCGGGCCGCCGAGCCCGGCCACCAGGGCCAGGGACACCGGGACCGCGCTCAGCGCGCGCCGCCCGCGGCCCGCCCGCAGCGCGACGCCGGCGAGGACCAGGCAGGCGGCGCCGAGCGCGGCGAGCGCGATCACCACCCGCAGCCAGGGGAACCAGCCGGGGTTCCGGCCCAGCAGCACCCACGCCCAGCCGCCAGTGACGAGCAGCGCCAGGGCCAGGGTCACCCGCGCGAACCAGCTGCGGCGGATCTCCCACAGCTTGGCCGAGCCGATGCCGGCGAGCGCCCCGATCGCCGGGGCGAGCACGACGACGTAGTACGTGTGGCTGATGCCGGACATGAAGCTCAGCACCAGCCCGGCGGTGAGCAGCCAGCCGCCCCACAGCAGCGCGGCGGCGCGCGTGCGGTCGGTCCGGCCGGCCCGCCGCGAGGCCCACAGCATCGCCACGACCGCGATCAGCGCGGCCGGGATCAGCCAGGCGACCTGCCCGCCGTACTGGGCGGAGAACAGCCGGGTGATCCCGCCGGATCCGCCGAACGCGCCCCCGCCGAATCCGCGGCCGGCCGCACCCGCCCCGGATCCCGGGCCCCCGGTGCCCAGGATCCCGGTGCCGAGGATGCCGCCGCGGCCCGACTCGTTGCCGGTGAGCCTGCCGAAGCCGTTGTACCCGAGGATCAGGTTGAGGATGTTGTTGTCGGTTGAGCTGCCCACGAAGGGCCGGTCGGCGGCCGGGGTGAGCAGCACGACCGCCACCCACCAGCCGGCGGTGACCAGCAGCGCGCCGCCGCCGGCCAGCAGCTGCCATACCCGCTTGCCGAGCCGGGGCGGCCCGGCCCACAGGTAGGCGAGCGCGAGGGCGGGCAGCACCATGAACGCGGCCATGAACTTGCACAGGAAGCCCGCCCCGACGAAGGCCCCGGTCAGCAAGATCCAGCGGGTCCGGCCCGACTCGATGGCCCGGGTCATCGCGTACCCGGCCAGCGTGATCGTCAGCGTCAGCAGCGCGTCCGGGTCGTCGAACCTGAACATCAGCGTCGCGACCGGGGTGAGCGCCATGACGGCGCCCGCGATGAGCCCCGCCCGCGGCCCGAACCAGCGGCGCACGGTGGTGTAGAGGACGCCCACGGTGGCCACGCCCGCCAGGGCCTGCGGGACAAGCAGGCTCCAGTAGTTGACCCCGAAGACGCGGGCGGACAGCTCCATGACCCACAGGAAGCCGGCCGGCTTGTCGGTCGTGATGAAGTTGCTCGAGTCAAGCGACCCGAAGAGGAACGCCTTCCAGCTCTTGGTCCCAGCCTGGACCGCGGCGGCGTAGAACTCGTTGCCCCAGCCGTTGCGGTCCAGGCCGACCAGGTAGAGCAGCGCGGTGGCCAGCAGCAGCGCCGCGAGCGCGGGCCTGGCCCAGGCCGGGTCCGACGGGTGGGCGCGCAGCAGCCGCGCCATGCGGCGGCCGGCGCCGGCCCGGCGCTCGGCCTGCGGCTCACCTGCCCGGGTTGGGGTGGCGGTCACTGTGGGCTCCCGTTTCGGCCGGGCGGGGCGCGCCCCGCGAGATGTCGGCTGAATTCCCGGAAAGCCGGACGAGTGTCCACCGGGATGACTTCACGTCTTCAAGCTTGGCCACGAGTTTCTATACGGTATGAACTCAAGCTGAGTGATAGCTGAAAGCCGGGGGAAATCGCGACCTGAATTTGCGCTGACCGGCACAGTTGCCCTCGTCTGGCGCGGTAGGGAACGTATGTCCCGCTGGTCACGCTACCCGGCGGCATCTCGTCAATTCGATGCCCGGGCGCCGTCCGCGGCGGAAGGAAGCCATGAATCCGTTCGTTAAGAATTTCTTTATACTTGCCCCGAACGGGTCCGCCTTTCGCTGAAAGCGGCAGCAGATTCCAAGGCCAGGACGGCGGCGCTGGCTCTTCAGTGGGGACGGCGGGCAGGGCGGGTGCGGCGCAGCCCGGGGATCAGCGCGACGGTCACGAGGAGGGACGCGCAGCCGAGGATGCCGATCGCGGCCGAGGCGCCGGACGACCCGCCGCCGAGTCGCTGCGCGAGCAGGCCGGCGAGCACCGCCGCGATGCCCTGCATCGCCATCAGCCCCGTCGAGTACAGCCCGAGCAACTGCCCGCGCACGTCGGCCCCGGTGTGCGCGAGGAGCCGTTCCTGAAGCGGCAGGCTCGCGGCGTACCCGGCGGAGGCGAGGAAGCCGAGCGCGAGCGCCGCGGGCAGCGGCGGGTGCAGCAGGAACACGACGTACGGCGCCGCGAGCAGGAACCGCAGCGGCTCGATGAGCCAGGTGCGGGCCTGAACGGGCAGCACCCGGCCCACGAGGATGTCCCCGGCCAGCATCCCGGCCGCGGTGACGGCCATCAGGTACCCCGCCTGGTGCCCGCCGAACGGGATGAACAGCGACTCGCAGCCGACCACCAGGCCGTTGGGCACGCAGCCGGCGATGAAGAGCGGGCGCAGCAGCGGCGACCCGAGCAGCATCCGGTTGACCGCGCGGGACCGGCGCGCCAGCGACTGCCCGGCGACCCGCGGCGGATGATCGGCGACCCCCCTCAGGACCACGAGGACGGCGACCGCCGCCGCGGCGGCGGCCAGGAGGAAGAGCCCCGGCGTGGTGAGCGACACCAGCAGCAGGCCGCCGAGCCCGTACCCGGCGACCTGCATGCCGCCGACCGCGACGTTGAGCGTCGCCCGCCCGAAGACGAAGCTGTCCCTCGGGAGGATGTCGGACACGAGCGCCAGCATGGCGCCGCCGGTCGCGGCCATCGCGATCCACGGCAGGGCCAGGACCGCGAACCGCGCGCCCCACGGCATACCGGGCACCGCTTGCAGCAGGTCGGCCGCGCAGGTGACCGCCGCCACGGCCATCAGCGCCGGCCGCGGGCGCAGCAGGTCGGACGCGGACGCGGTCAGCCAGGAGGCGGCCAGCCTGATCAGCGGACCGCCGAACATCGAAAGACCAGTCAGCGCCGCGTTACCCGTCGCGGCGTAGGTCACGGTGCCGAGCGCCAGGCTGCCCGCCGCCGCCGCGGCATTGGCCAGGCACTGGGCGATGAAGATCGCGCGGAACTCGGCGACGGCGAACAGCTCCCGGTAGGTACGCACCCGGTGAGTCTGCGGCGGCCCGGACGACGCGCGCTAATCTTTCGCGGGTACGCGAAATGTCGTCGGCATAGGGGAAGGGCCATGGGAACCTGGCGGGTGACGTCGGACCTGCTCGCGAAGGCGCGGTTCGCCGTGTCGCCGAAGGCCGAGGTGGTCGCGGCGCTTGAGGCGCTGCTGCGGCCGTCCGACCCGGCGGAGCGGGCCTTCCGCGCGGCGCACCACGTCGCGTTCGAGGCAATGCTTGACGAGCGCCCGGCGCGCCGGGACCTGATCGCGCACAGTCGCCGGCCGCGGCTGGGCAGCCGGCCCGGCTGGCTCGCCCATTTCCTCGCGTCCCCGCCGCCCACCCCGGACGCGACCTTCGCGGCCGAGCTCGCCGACGTGGCCGCCACCCAGGACGATGCACTGCGCGCCGACCTGCGGGAGACGATGCAAGGGCCGCTGCCGCGCTCGCTGGAGACGGGTGGCGTGACCGAGGAAGCCGCATTCGTTCTGGAGTGGATATGGACGCACGCCGTCGCGACGGACTGGCCGCGGCGGGAGCGGCTGCTGCGGGCGGACATCGTCGCCCGCACCGGGCAGCTGGCCAGGCACGGGTGGGCCGCGGTGCTGCGTGACCTCGGCAAGGGCAGGGAGTGGGCCGGCGACGGGGAGCTGCGGATCAACCGCTTCGACCGGCCGACGCGGGTGCTGTCCGCCGACGCCGACCTGTCGTTCATCCCCGTCACGGCGAACGCCAACTGGGTCGGCTGGACCGAGCCGGTGAGGTACGCGATCTACTACCCGGTCGCCGGCCGGCTCGCCCCTGCCGACGCCGCCAGGCGCGGCGGCCTTGGCCGGCTCGTCGGCGGGAACCGCGCGGCGCTGCTTCGCCTCCTCGACCAGCCGCTTGGCACCACTCACCTGGCGGCGGCATGCGGCCTGCCGGTCGGCGCCGTCGGCAACCACCTGCGGGTCCTGCTCGACGCGGGCGTCGTCGCCCGCCGCCGATCCGGCCGCAACGTCCTGTACTGGCGCACCGCGCTCGGCGAGGCCCTCATCGCCGCGGACGGCGCCTGACCCTCCACTGAGCCAGGCGGTCTCGGAGACGGCCGAGCGCGCGCCGCGGGGAAGAATTCGGCCCGCCGTATTCCAGGAAGTACCGCTTCGTGGTCGTCATCGTGGCCATCGTCGCAGCTGGTCGTTATCCGGAATACCCCAGGGAGGTATTCAGGATACCCTGCTGGGGTTTATGGAATACCGTACGGGGGTTTATTTTCTTGATGGCGAGAAATACCTCCAAGGGTCAATGATGCGCCGCTTGCGCGGACTTACGACTGTTCCACCTGCGACTTACATGTTAATTCTGATTGTCTAGCGTAGTCAGCCTTCTGTGATTCATCGCATAATGTTGCGTCATCCGCGGGGATCCTTCTATCGTTTATCCTGACATTCTCGCCTGGTATGCGGCTGTCGGCGCGATAACCCGAAGGAGTTCTGATGACGGATGTCGCCGTCGCGGGCAACCGCACTGCGTGGCGGGGGAGGCTCGGCACCGAGCCGGTGGCGGCCAGGCCGTCGCTTGACGCCAGGCGCGCCCTGCAGCTGGTTCTCGCGGCCATCTGGCTGCTTGACGGGGTGCTGCAGTACCAGGCGTTCATGTTCACCAATGGGGCTAACGGGTTCAACGGCATGCTGGCGGGGACCGCCGACGGCAACCCCGCGGTCATCGCGAAGCCCATCACCTGGAACGCGAACCTCGTCGACCACCACATAGTGCTGCTCAACGCCATCTTCGCGACGATCCAGCTGCTGCTCGGGCTCGGCATCGCGTTCCGGCCGACGGTCCGGGTCGCGCTCGCCGCCTCGGTCCTCTGGGCGCTGGGCGTGTGGTGGTTCGGCGAGGGGCTGGGCGGGGTGCTGAGCGGGGCGGCGAGCCCGCTCAACGGCGCACCGGGGGCGGTGATCATCTACGCGCTGCTCGCCGTGCTGCTCTGGCCCGCCGACCGCGTGGTCCCGGCGCCCTTCACCGCGGCCAGGGCGGTGGGCGCGCACGTCGCCCGCGCCCTGTGGGCCGTGCTCTGGCTGAGCCTCGCCTACTTCGCGCTGACCCCGGACAACCGGGCCCCGGCGGGGGTGAGCGGCATGATCGCGGGGATGGAGAGCGGCGAGCCGGTCTGGCTGCAGGACCTGCAGAAGGGCGCGGCGTCGCTGATCGGCAACGACGGGCTGGCCGCCTCGGTCGTCCTGGCGGTCGCGCTGGTGCTGATCGCCGTCGGCGTTTACCTGCCGGCCAGGATCACTAAGGCCACGCTGGTGCTCGCCATCGTGGTCGCCGCGTTCATCTGGGTGTTCGCGCAGGCGCTCGGCGGCATCCTGGCCGGCGGCGGGACCGACGTCAACTCCGGCCCGCTGCTCGCCCTGCTGGCGCTCGCCTACTGGCCGCTGCGGGCCGTTCCGGCAGACCGGCCCGCAGCCAGCGACGTGCCCGCGGTCGAGCGAAGAGCCAGGCAGTTACGAGCGAAGAGGAAGCGCGATGACTCCCGCCTGGATCCTCGACATATTCGCCGCGATCATGCTCGTGGTCGCGGCGGTCAGCGCGGCCCGGCTGGTCGCGGCCCGGCCGTGGCAGCGCGGGCGCGGTCGTCACCGACACCGACGTCTCGCACCTGCTGATGGGCATCGCCATGGCGGGCATGCTGGCACCGAGCCTGACCACGCTGCCGAACGGCGCGTGGGTGGTGGTCTTCGCCGTGCTGACGGCCTGGTTCGGTTACCGGGTGGTGCGCGACTACCAGGCCAGCGGCGCCCGGGCGCTGGCGGTCGGGCACTGCGCGCCGCACCTGGTGCACAGCGCGGCGATGGTTTACATGTTCGCCGCGATCACGGCGCCCGCCGCGAGCAGCGGCGGGATGGGCGGCATGGGCGGGATGAGCGGCATGTCCACGCTGCACGTTCCGACGCTGGCGTTCGTATTCGCCCTCATCCTGGTCGGTTACACGATCTGGGACCTCGACCAGCTGTCCAGCCTCCGGCACGGCCTCGCCGTGGCGGTCGCCGGAGCGGCAACCCCGGCGCTCGCGGGCGCACGCGCCGGGACCGTCGGTGCCGAGGCCATGGCGGGATCGGGCGCGGACGGCACGGTCGCCGGCCTGCCGGCCGGCATCCGGCGAGGCTGGCCGGAGCGGCACCGCGGGCGGCGGTCGCTCCGGGGCGATGGCAGTCCTGGACTCGCCGGGGACCGTGGTGGGCTGCCGGATCGCCATGGGCGTCACGATGGCGCTGATGCTGATCCTGATGATCTAGCGGCAGTGGCCGCGGCGGCTCCTGCCCGGCCAGCCCTTGCGGCACGCCTTCGCCCCGGTTGTAGGCTGCGGTCAGCGGGACCTGCTTCGGTTCTGAACCCCTGTTCGAGGTGATTCATAGGTGGCTGCGGTCAAACTGGCCGGCTTTCTCGTGTTGCTCGCCGCGATCTTCGTCTGGGCGCACGCCATCGGGAGCACGGTCGGGCCGGTGACCACCGGGCACTCCCAGATCCAGTACACCGGGGGCGGCGCCGCCACCGGCGGGATGAACATGGGCGGAATGAACATGGGCGGCCAGCCGTGACCGAGACCGGGACGTTCGCGGCCAGCGGGCAGGTCGAGGCCGAGCTGGTGGTCACCGGGATGACCTGCGGTTCCTGCGCGGCCCGCATCGAGCGGCGGCTGAACCGGCTTGACGGGGTGGCCGCGACCGTCAACTACGCCACCGGCGCGCGTACTTCACCAGCCTGGGCGGGCGGGAGCGCCGCCGAGCTGATCAGCGTGATCAACTCCACCGGGTACCAGGCGGCGCTGCCCGCGCCGCCGGCCGATGACGGCCAGCCCGCCGACCCGCATGCGCGGGAGCTGGGCCGCCGGCTCGCCGTCTGCGTCCCGCTGGCGGTGGTCGTGATCGTGCTGTCGATGGTGCCCGCCCTGCAGTTCACCGGCTGGCAGTGGGTCAGCCTGCTGCTCACCGCCCCGGTCGCCGTCTGGGGCGCCTGGCCGCTGCACCGGGCCGCGCTCGCGGGGCTCGGCCACGGCGCGGCCACCATGGACACGCTGGTCAGCCTCGCCGTCACCGCGTCATCCGGCTGGTCGCTCTACGCGCTGTTCTTCGGCGGGGCGGGAGCGGCCGGGATGCGGATGCCGTTCGCGTTCACCTTCTCCGCCGCCAGCGGCATGACCCTGTACCTCGACGCCGCCGCGGGCGTGACCGCCGCCGTGCTGGCCGGCCGTTACCTGGAGGCCCGGGCCAGGGACCGGTCGGCGTCCGCGCTGACCGCCCTGGCCGCGCTCGGCGCCAAGAGCGCCGCCGTGCTGCGCGACGGCACCGAGCACCGGGTCCCGGTCGGTGAGCTGGCCGCCGGCGAGCTGTTCGTGGTCCGCCCGGGGAGAAGATCGCCGCCGACGGCGTCGTGGTCGAGGGCAGCTCGGCCGTGGACTCCTCGCTCGTCACCGGCGAGTCCATGCCGGTCGAGGTCGGCGCGGGCAGCAGGTGACCGGGGCCACGGTGAACATGAGCGGCCGGCTCGTCGTCCGGGCCCGCCGGGTCGGCGCCGACACGCTGCTCGCCCAGATCACCAGGCTGGTCACCCAGGCCCAGGCGACCAAGGCGAGCGCCCAGCGGCTCGCCGACCGGATCGCCGCCGTCTTCGTGCCCTGCGTGATCGCCCTGGCCGTGGCGACCCTCGGGTTCTGGCTGGGGGCCGGCCTGCCCGCGGCCGCAGCCTGGAGCGCCGCCGTCGCCGTCCTCGTGGTCGCCTGCCCGTGCGCGCTCGGCCTGGCCACGCCGACCGCGCTGGTGGCCGCGGTCGGCCGCGGCGCCGAGCTCGGCATCCTGGTCAAGAGCGCCCGCTCGCTCGAGTCGGCCCGCCGGCTCAGGACCGTCGTGCTCGACAAGACCGGCACCCTCACCACCGGCACGATGACCGTCACCAGCGTCATTACCTCCTTCCCCGGCGGCACCGCCGGGGAAGCCGCGCAGGAGGCTGCGCTGCTGCTCGCCGGGGCCGTCGAGGACGGGTCCGAGCACCCGATCGGCCAGGCCATCGCCCGGGCGGCCGCCGCCCGGTTCGGCGGCCTGCCGGAGGTCACCGGGTTCACAGCCCTGCCCGGAGCCGGGGTGCGGGGCCGCGTCCGGGGCCGGGACGTAACCGTGGGCAGCCCCGCGCTGTTCGCCGAGCTGCAGATCGAGGTGCCCTCCGGGCTCCGCGCCGCCGTCGCCGCCGCGGCGGGCGAAGGGCGGACCGCGGTCCTCGTCGGCTGGGACGGCCGCGCGCGCGCCGCGCTGACGGTCGAGGACGAGCTGCGACCGGGCGCGGCCGCCGCGGTGGCACGGCTGCGCGGCCTCGGCCTGCGTACCGTCCTCCTCACCGGTGACAACGAGCAGGTCGCGGCGGCCGTGGCCGGGCACGTCGGGATCGTGGGCACCGACGTGCTCGCCGGCGTACGGCCCGACGGCAAGGCGGCGGTCATTAGGGGACTACGGGCTGCCGGGCAGTCGGCGGCGTTCGTCGGTGACGGGGTCAACGACGCCGCCGCCCTCGCGGAGGCCGACCTCGGCATGGCGATCGGTTCCGGTACCGATGCCGCCATCGGCGCCGCCGACCTCACCCTGGTTGGCGATGGCATCGGCGGTGCCGCCGACGCGATCGAGCTCGCCCGCGCCACGATGGCGGTGATCTGGGCTAACCTCGGCTGGGCGTTCTGCTACAACCTGATCGCCCTCCCGCTGGCAGCCTTCGGCTACCTGAACCCGCTGTTCGCCGGGATCGCCATGTCCGCCAGCTCGCTGATCGTCGTGGCGAACAGCCTGCGGCTGCGCCGCTTCACCCCCGGCCGGCGCCCTGCGCGGGCTGGCCCGCCCGGCCTGGCGCCCCGCGGGCGCGTGGCGGCTCACCGGCTCCTGCCCGGTCACGGTACGGCGCCGTCGCCTCTGGCTGGCCCGCCGAGATTGTCCGCGCGGCGGCCGGGCCCGTCATCTGCGCGGCCGTGCTCACCGGGCTGCTGACCGGGTGGGCCGCCGCGCACGGTGCGGGAACCCTGACCAAGGTGCGGATCCAGGTCACCATGGCCGCCGTCCCGATGCGCGCCTTCACCCCGCAGGCGGCGGACGCGGTCGGCACCGCGCACGCCTACCTGGTCATTCGCAACCTGAGCGCGGTCGCCGACGAGCTGATCGCCGTCCGCACGCCGATCGCCGGCCGCGTCATCTTCGTCCAGGGCGGCCTCGGCGGCAAGCAGACCCAGGTCGCGGGCCTGACGGTCCCGGCCGGGGGAACACTCTCGCTCAGTCCCCTCATCGGCGGCCTGCTCATCGAGCACCCGGTACCGTTCGAGAACAGCCGGACCGTGCCGCTCACCCTGGTCTTCCGCCACGCGGGCCAGATAACCGTCGACGCGACGGTCACCGCTCCGTTCACTCCGTAGCGGCCAGATCGCGCCTCAGCTGAGCGCGGTCTCCCGGCCGGGCAGCAACGGAAACGACCGCTGGGCGCGAGTGCCAGGGAGATGAATCTTCTGGCGTGCCAGCCCGATGAGGAGCGCTGGAAGCAGGCAACCTGCATTATGGAGATGGTCATTGGCAGCCCGCGCCCATCGCGGCGAGAACCAGCGCGTGCGGGCCGAGGGTGAAGTCGGGGTCGATCTGGGCGGTCAGGTCCTCGTCGGCCCGGTCGCTGGCCCAGGCCAGTGCGTTGCGCCGGTGGAACTCGGCCGCCAGCCGGCTGTACCTGGCCCAGTCCCTGGGCGCCGCGTCCAGCCGGGCCCTGATGGCCGACAGCGCGGCCGCGCTGTCCGGGCTGAGGTCGTCAAGGCTGAACGGCCGGCCCTGTTCCATGGCCCGGACGGCGGACTCGTGGCCGATCCAGGCCAGTGGGTCCTCCCCGGCATTCGAGCGCAGGAACGCCACGTCTTCTGGCGCCTGCACCTTGTTGCCGACCAGGGCGACGGGAACGTCAAATCCCATGGCGTAGTTCTGCCACTGCTTGTACACGCTGATGCCCTTGCGGGTGGGCTCGGCGACCAGGACGGTCAGGTCGAAGCGGGTGAACAGGCCGGAGGCGAACGAGTCGGCGCCGGCCGTGCAGTCGACGACCACGTACTCGCCGGGTCCGTCGACCAGGTGGTTGAGGTACAGCTCGACCGCGCCGGTCTTGGCGTGGTAGCACGACACGCCCAGGTCGTCTTCGTCGAAGGGGCCGGTGGCCAGCAGCCGGGCGCCGCACGGGGTGACCGTGCCCAGGTCGTGGACCGGGTCGGGCCCGCCGGGCCGCAGCAGCCGCGACCCGCGGCCGGGCGGGGTCGTCTTGACCATGGCCGCGGCCGAACTGATCCGCGGGTTGGTCCCGCGCAGGTACTCCTTGATCTCCGGCAGGTGCGCGCCGAGCGGCGGCGGCTGGCTGGCGCCGAGGGCCTCGGCCAGGTGCTGGTTGATGTCGGCGTCGATAGCGACCACCGGCAGCCCCTGGGCGGTCAGGTGCCGCACGAACAGCGACGACAGCGTGGTCTTGCCGCTGCCGCCCTTGCCCGCGAACGCGATCTTCATTGCTTCTCCGCTCCGTTCCTGAGCCTGATGGTCACAACAGCCAGTGCCCATCATATTGAAATGATTGTCATTTTCATGGAGGATGACTACGAGAGTAATCGCACCGTGACGGAGAAGGGACCTCTCGATGTCACTAGCAGTACCGCCGGACCTGCTTGACCGGGCACAGCGCGGCGAGGTAGACGACGCCGCGTTCCTGGACTGCGTCCGCACCTCGCTGCCGTACGCCTGGGACCTGATCGCCGGCCTCATCACCGACCTGGAGGCCGGGGGTGATGAGTTCGCCGACAACCAGGTGCCGCCGCCCGATGAGGCGGCGCGCGGCCAGCTGCTGCGGCTGATGGCCAGCGACGCGATGCGCGCCGCGGTCGAGCGGCACTACGGCGTCCGGCTGGCGTTCCAGAACTGCCACCGGGCCGCCGTGTTCCGCCCGGCCGCGACGGCCGCGCTCGCCGAGTTCACCTCCGCCCGCGCCCAGCTCCTGAACCAGAGCCCCGCGCTCGTCGACTGCTAGGAAGATCAAAATCATTCGTCCGAACGGGTGGTGGATGGCCCTCAACCGCCCGCCACCCGTTCTGGCGGCGGGCGGCCCGGGAGGCACCACGCCCTCGTTCGGGATCATTGGACAGTACTCAGCGCCGGTACCGGGCGGGGCGCGGACCCGCGTCGGCGGACGAGGGTCCAGCCTTGGCCGAGGAGGAAGAACCCGGCGGCGATGACGCCGACGTAGAATCCGAGCGGCCAGTTGGTGCGGTAGGACAGCGCGATGCCGGTCCAGACGGTGACGAGGGCGATGCCGGTGGCCAGGGCGATGGCGTACCCGGGGCGCCGGGTGAACGAGCGGGCCGCGGCGGCCGGGCCGATCATCAGCGCGAACATGAGCAGGGCGCCCACGACGGGCACCGTCATGCTGGTGGCCAGGGCCATCACGACCAGGAAGCACAGCTCCATCCGGCGGGTGCTGACCCCGCGCGCCTCGGCGACCTCCGGGAGCGCCGACGCGAGCAGCAGCGGGCGGTAGATCACCGCGATCGCCGCGATGGCGACGGCGCCGAAGGCCGCGATGGGGAGCAGCACATTCGGGCTGACCCCGAACACCTCCCCGAACAGCAGCGAGTAGGTCACCTCCGCGTACTCAGTGCTGAGGCTGAGGAACAGCGCCCCGAGGCCGAGCATGAGCACGAGGACGAGCGCGGTAACGACGTCCTGCCTGGACCGCCGGCCCCGTGTTTCCGAGCTCAGCGCCCCGATGCCGAGCGCGCCGCCGAGCGCGAAGACGGCCAGGCCCCAGATGCGTTCAGGCCGAGCAGCCCGGC
>CAWKKG010000055.1:0-306319 GCA_963850115.1 uncultured Actinomycetota bacterium | reverse complement strand
ATGGCACTCAGCGTCGGCTCTGCCCGACCTCGATGAGGTGACCGTCGGGGTCACGCAGGTAGCAGCGGATCTCCGGGCCACGGATCGATCGGTTCGCGGAGGAACTGCGCGCCCTTGGCCGACCAGTCGGCGTATACGGCGGCGATGTCGGCAACACGGATATTCAGGAACGCGCTGACCCGGTACAGATCGTGCGGGGCCTCGAGCGTGATCGAGGGTTTGTCGTCCGTGGGGCCGCCGCCGGTGTTGATGATGATCCAGCTGTTGGCCAGCGCCACGATCGTCGGCTCGCCATCCATCAGCGCCTCGCCACCGAGCACCTCGGTGTAGAAGGCCCGCGAGCGGTCGACATCGTCGGAGACGAGGAAATGGGTGAGCACGATGCCCTCGGCTGGGGCGGGAAAGTCTGCCACGACGCAACTCCTGTAGGTGATGTGGGCGGGGCGAGTGCCGCCCCGTCACGGACTGGGCCCTGGGTGTGAGCGGCAGCTCCGGCGATGGCGTCGGCGCGCTTGGCGACGGGCCCAGGAACGCCCCACCGACCCCAGGCGCGAGGATCACGTAGTGACCGCACCGCTTGCGTGAGCTCTTTGTCGGCGGGTCTCATCGGTAGGTAACCACCAGCTCCGGGGTGGGCGCGCAATTCCCGTTGGGTCTGGGCGTAGATGCGTTCCTGGCCTTCGGCGTCCTGGGACTTCTTCGAGGACTTCTTCAACTTCGCGGAGCTGTAGTAGCCCCCGGTCGCGGTCGCGAGCTCCGGATCGGCCATCAGCCGCACACAGCCGCGTGACCCCTTCTCCGGAGGCCCGACGAACGGATTGGTGAACGCCTCAACCATTTTGAACGGCCCGCCGGCCTTGCTGCCGAGACTGGTTTTGACCGCGCCCGGACTGACTGCGTTGAACGTCAGGCCCTCGCCCTCATGGCGGCGAGCTTGGGCGTAGGTGTACGTCGGGGCGAGCAGTTTGGCATCGGCGTAGGCCTGGATCTGCTTGTACTTACCCGGGTAGCTCCAGTCGGTGACCGGCTTGCCCCGCGACTCGATCAGGGCGGTCATGTTGACCACCCGCGAGGGCGCGGCGAAAACATCAGCGCCCTTCCGGAGCAGGTCGAGCAGCCCGTCGGTCAGTGCCGCCAGCGCGACGTGATTGATGGCGATGGTCCGCTCGTACCCGTCGGGTGACAGTGCCTTGCTGGAGAACGCGGCGCCCGCGTTGTTTACCAGTCCGTTGAGTCCCTTCGGCGCGGCCTCGTGCACAGCGTCGACCAGTTCCCGAACACCGGCTAGAGATCCGAGGTCTCCGGCTACGGCCAGGTACTGGCCTTTGCCGTTGCCGTTGGTGACCAGCAGGTCGACAGCGCGTCGGGCGTGGTCGGCACCGCGGGCGTGCACCAGCACAGTCGCCCCACAGTTCCCAATGCCGTGGGCTGTCTCATGGCCGATACCGCCCTTGGCGCCGGTGACTAGCACGGTCTGTCCGTCCAGCCGACCGGCGAATTGAGCATCGAACTTGCTCATGGTCTCTCCTCGAAAGATGTGCAGTAGGAGTGAGTCGTGTAGCCCACTCTGTCAGCCTCGAAGTGGGCTGTCAAACTCATGCGGGTTGCATGGAGTTGACCCTCTCGTCGGGTCGATAAATGGATTACGCGACTCACTATGACGGACTTCGACTGGGTTGTCAAACCCAGAAAGAGAGTTTACCCTGCTGGCATGACGAATGACGTGCACGCCCGGTCCCGGCTGATCCCGAAGGGGGAGCGGACCCGGGTCCGCATCATCGACGCGGCCCGGCTGATCTGCGAGCTAGGCGCAGCGGGCACCACGCTCGATGACATCGGCTGCGACGAGGCGATGGCCGTCCTGCACATTTACGTCGACCTCGCCGCTGCCGGACGGGACCCGGCGGAGCGCTACCCCGGCGTCGCCGCCCACTTCGCGGCATGCGGGGCTTACGCCGAGGATTTCCCGGCCTCCTGATGGCTGCCGCCAGTGACTGACCGCGAGGTACTGGCCTTTGACCTGCACGGGACGCTGGTTGACCCGCTGAGTTGCCAAACTCAGAATGTTGCTAGAATGGGTGAATGGTCAACGAGACGAGTCGGCAGGCCGAGGCTCACCCCCAAGGGCGAGCGCACCCGGGCACGGATAGTGGAGGAGGCCGCCGTCCTGATCCACGAGCGCGGGGTCGCGGGCACCACCCTGGACGACGTCAAGGCGGCGGCGGAAGTAAGCGGCTCGCAGCTTTACCACTACTTTCCCGACAAGAATGACCTCGTGCAGGCGGTCATCGACTACCAGGCCGACGCCACCGTCAGTAACCAGCGGCACGCGGATCTCGGCAGCGTGCAAGGGGTCCAAGCCTGGCGGGACATGGTGATCTATGCGGCGGAGCGCGTCCAGGCAAAGGGCGGCTGCCCCCTCGGCTCGCTCGGCGGCCAGCTCGCCGAGAGCGACCCGGAGGCCCGGTCCCTGATCGCCGCCGGGTTCGAACGGTGGACAGCGGAAATCAGCGAAGGGCTCAGGTCCCTTCAGGCCGGCGGGCACCTCCCGCCCGGCCTCGACCCGGATGACCTCGCCGTCACTCTGCTCGCCGCGCTCCAGGGAGGGCTTCTCCTCGCTCAGGTACAACGGAGCACCCGTCCCGTTCGAAACCGCGGTCGATACCCTCCTCGCCCTTACCATCGGCGGATGAGCCCAAGGCCCATCCGCCAGCTCATCTTGACGCGTACATGGGCTGGTGAAGTCAGCGCGAGCGTGGCTGCACGCGGGCCGATGCCGCCGGACGCCATGCGGGTTGCGGCTGCCCCGGTGAGGGGGCAACATGGCCCCCATGCGGCGCGGGACGGCGCCAAGACGGCCGGGTGAGGCGGATGTGCATGACGTGATTCCTTCCATCGAGATACCTGACGGTGTATTCCGGCGCAGGCGCGCGTGGCGGCGAGCGGGGCCGGTCACGGTCAGCTGGTCGCGCTGCGCTTCTGGTGGTGGCTGGCATCGGGCCTCCTTATAGGTGGTGGCTGGGCAGTGCCGAAGTGGTTGGTCGCCGACGATTTCAAGCGGCGTGGGCCGAGGTAACTGCCCAGACGACCTTGCCGGGAGTGCCGTCACGGGTCGGGTACCAGCCGGTTCTGCTACTCATCGCCTGGACCAGCAGCAGCCCGCGTCCGTCCTCGTCATCGGGTCCGGCGCACCGGGGCTGTGGAGAACCTGAGCAGTAGTCGTGGACAAGGATGGCTAGCTCGCCCTCGTCGAGGGTCAGGATCAGCCGGATGCACGGGCGGCCCTCCCGGCGGGAGGCGAGCACCGCGTTGGTCGTCAGCTCCGAGACGTTGACCTCGGTCGTGTCGGACAGGCCGGCCAGCCGCCACTCCCACAGGATCCGCCCCGTCCACGCGCGGGCGCAGCCCGGCGCGGTCGGCACCGCGCCAAGGTCGAGCACCGCCCTCAGCTAAATGCTTTGAATCTTTTGAACGGACCGGGGTTACCGCCGCCTGCCGCGACCTTGGGCCGTCTACGGGGCAATCGGCTGGGTGGTCCAGCCCGACGGGTCCGGGCCGAGGAAAGTCATCGAGCGCACCAGGTTAGCCAGGTTGAGCGCTTGCGCGTGGCCGCGCCAGAAGTAGTACATGTTCAGGTATCCTCTGCCGCCGACGCGTGTCGTAGCGCAGATGAACTGATCAGCGCCTGGACCGGTGGAGTAGTAGTAGTCCACTGGATCCCGTCCGCCGTCAGGGTGGACTGCGGCGGCTGCAAGTCGCACACCCCGCCCTGTGGGTCATCGGCGATGGTCAGCGCCTGCGGCTGAACTGCCGGGCCTCCAGTTGCCACACCAGCGGCCGCCCGTCCGTCACCACGCTGTCGGTCCTCGCGACCGCCCATCCCGCAGGCAGCCCGTGGTTGAGCCGGAAGGGCGTGTAGAGCCGTCTGCTGCCGGCCGAACCGCACCTTGCCCGCCATCTGCTCATCCAGAGCCTGGCCCGCATGCGTCTGGGTGTTCCCGGCCCCGTACAGGTACGCCCATGCGTCCGGCGCGTACTCCCACATGATGCCGTTGCTGTCCCAGTAGGCGGGCTGGCCGTTCACCGCGGGCGCCTTCGGGTCGGTGGCCGCGCCGGGGAACGACCCTCGGGTGCTCGCGTAGAGGCTGGGATCGGGATACCAGCCGCGGGGGCTCACCTTGAGGGTTTGCCCGTGCGCCAGGTTCACCACCGTGAAGGTCGGCGTCACGGTGACGCTGGCCTTGCTCCTCGTTCCAGAAGCTAGGCAGCCAGCCGAAGTTCGCCGAGAGTCTCAGTGGGCTGAACCGCACGGGCGCGGGGGCAGGGGCGGCCCGCCTTGCCCGTGCGGCGGGCCCGAACCTGGGTGGCAGGCCTGGTGCCGGCCGGAAGTCCCGCTAGCGCTGGCAGGAGCAATGGCAAGGCGAAAGTGGGGAACGATCAGCGCTCCGCCGACCGCCGCGACGGCGACGGCACTCGAGGCGATCCCCCGGGCCGCCCTCTGCCGACGGCGGCCTGTCTTCCTGGCCGCCTCGATGCTGATCCGGGAGGGCGGCTCGGGCACGCCCGCGACGTCGGCCAGCAGCGTGCGAACAGTGTCTTCGTTCATCGAGTTCATGGGATTCATTCCGTCCATCACGGGGCGGCGCCAAGCGCAGCGCGGTCAGCCCCTTGGCGGTCTGGCTCTTCACGGTGCCGGGAGTCACGCCGAGGATCTTGGCCGCCTCCTCGACAGGGCAGTCGCAGTAGTAGCGCAGCACGACGGTGGCCCGCTGCCGCGGTGGCAGCGACCGCAGCGCGGCCCGGACATCCAGCCGCATCTCGGCGTCGTGGACGGCGTCCGGACGCTCTTCATAGACACCAGGAAGGGTGACGCGGCGCGCCCACGCGGACCGCCGCTCATCCAGGAACGCCTTGACCAGGATTCCCCGGACATAGGCATCCAGGCTGGCGGCCATCCCGGCCCGGCCCCAGTGCGTGTACAGCCGCGTGATGGCCTTCTGGGCCAGGTCGTCCGCGCCCTGCCAGTCCTGGCAGAGCAGGTACGCCGTCCGCCGCAGCCAGCCCAGCCGGGCCTGCACATACTCGGTGTACTCGGCTTCTCGGGAAGCTCTCATGCCCTCTTGACGTTCACCGCCGGACCCCAGGTTGCCCTGTTCGCCACCAATCTTGCCCGGGCCGGAATCTTGTCACGCCGGCGGGCTTAGGCGCGTGTCGCTCGGGTCAATGGGCTAGCCCCAGCTCGCCGACGCGCACACCGGCCTAGAAGCGAGGGCCCGGCCCCCGAGCGCGGCCATCAGCTCGGCGACCTGGCGCCGGTAGATGCGCAGCGAGGTGCCGAGCCGCCGGGCGGCGGCCTCGTCGGTGGCAGGCCGGCCCCGAGCACGCCTAATGGCAGCAACCTGCCAGCTCCTCGCCCCGACCGCGAGGACGGGGCAGGCTGTGAGCATGACCGAGACAACGAGCAACAATCTGTCCGCCGCCTCCGGCACGTTCGCGATCGGCGGTGACCTGCCCGTCGCACGGCTCGGCTTCGGGACGATGCGGCTGCCCCGGGAACCTTCACCGGCCCGGTGCGCGACCCGGAGACCGGGATCGCGGTGCTGCGCCGCTCTCGTGCCAGGACATCATGAAAGCCATCAGCCGCCGCCTCGGTGTCTGCAAGTTCTGTGGTAGGAACCCGAAGATCATCGGGCGGCGGCTGACTCATGTCACCACGCCACACCGGAACAACTCAAGCAACTCGGGACGACCCAGGAAACAAGGGTTAAATAACAAGCTCAGAGCCCGCGCCGGAGGCAGGTGCGTGGGGCGGGGGCGGTGGTCCACGGTTCGCCTCCTCGTCTTTGTGCTGGTCATGGGTGTGCCTCCGGGATAGTGCCCTGCGCCATCTCATCCGCGACGGCGCCAATGGTCACCGGCTGGTCGTCTCCGTCCTCGTTGTCCGCGAGTCCCAGACTGCTGCGGGACCCGGGGGCTGGTCGCCGGTTCCTGCGGCTGGGTGCTGCGGAGGGCGGGTCCGCACAGGTAGAAGGAGCAGGCACATGGCGCGAGGGCTGAAGGAGGAGAACCTGCGGCTACGGGTCCTGCTGGACGAGGCGGCAATGTCCAACAAGGGGCTGGCGCGCAGGGTCGTTGACCTCGCCGCGCCCCGGGGCCTGGCCAGCGTGCGGTGCGACCATACGTCAGTCCTGAGGTGGCTCGCGGGCGAGCAACCGCGTCCGCCGGTCCCCGAACTGGTCGCCGAAGTCCCAAGCAATGCCCTCGGCCGGAAGGTCTCCGAGACCGAGCTAGGCATGACCCCTAGCAACCTGCCCGGCGACCTCGGCCTGCAGCTCCCCACCGGCTGGACGGAAACCGTAGCCACCTCAACCGCTCTTTGGAGGGCCGACGTGCAGCGAAGGCGATTCCTGGTCAACGCGGTTTTCACCTCCGCCGCGCTGCACGGGTGCGACGGGCCAAGCACGTGGCCAACGAACACGCGGACCTCGCGCACCTGATCGGGCTGCGCCGCGAACGTCGCGCTCTCCCGAACGACTGGTGGTTTCGCTGGCACCCAGTCATTACTTTCCGGGCGGCTTGAGCCGGAATGCCGTCGATTGGCCCAGGGGTGGTTGGCTAGACTTGGCCGGACGACGCTCGGAATCCTTTGCGGAGGATCGACTTCAAATGACGAAAGCAGCCAACCCTGACATGCCTGTCCCATCGCCGCAGGCCCCCGGGGATCCGAGCGTGCCGCTGCCGCTGTTCAACCCGAGCGTCGCGCACCCGGCGCGCGTTTACGACTACTGGCTCGGGGGGAAAGACGACTTCGCCGCTGATCGGGCGCTCGGCGACGCCATTACCGCAGTGGTGCCGACGACGCTGGTCGGGGCCCGCGCCAACCGCGCCTTCCTCAGCCGCGCTGTCCAGTACATGGCCCGCGATGCTGGCATCCGCCAGTTCCTTGATATAGGCACGGGGATCCCGACTGCGGGCAACGTCCATGAGGTCGCCCAGGCCGTCGCGCCGGGGTCCGGGTCTTCTATGTGGACAATGATCCGACCGTCCTGGCGCACGCGCGGGCGCTGATGAAAAGCCACCCGGCGGGCGCCACCTCGTTCATCCAGGCTGACCTGCGCGAGCCCGGCAAGATCCTGGCCAGCCCGGCGCTGCACGCCACGCTGGACCTGGGTCGGCCGGTCGCCCTTATGCTGATCGCGGTCCTGCACTTCCTGGGCGACGCCGACGACCCGCACGGAATCGTGGCTCAGCTGCTCGACGCGCTGCCGTCCGGGAGTTTCCTCACCATCTCGCACCTCACCGGGGATTTCGACCCGGAGGAGGCGGATGCCGCTCAGGCTGCCGCGAAGGGCTCGGGCGTCACGTACCACCTGCGCAGCCGTGCCGAGGTCGCCGCGTTCTTCGCTGGCCTGGACCTGCTGTACCCGGCGTGGAACCGGTGCTGGCCTGGCGGCCGGACAACGGCATGCCGCCGGACCCGCAAGCCGTGCGCATTTACGCCGCGATGGGCCGCAAGCCGTAGCCGGACCACGCGGCGCGCCTTCCAGCGCGTTACCTCTGCTCGCCCGGGAAGCCGCGGAACACTCCGTCCAGGTCTGCGTGTTCAGCGAACTCGAACCAACGTAGGCTGAGCCGAAGGTTTTACAGCTGGGCTCATCGGGGCTGGTCGCGTTCGCGTGAAATCTTCGGCGCGTGCAGGCCAGTTGGCCCTTTTGCAGGTATCTGGCCACTGGCTATTCGCGTGAAATTGCGTTGGGTGCGGCTCGTCTGGGGGACTGGCTGACCTGCAGAGTTGATTGTTCGGCTGCTGTCTGAATGTCACACCGAAACGTGAAACTAGGCCTCACCAAAACGTGAAGACCTCTCTAGACACTCACTCACAGTCCAGGTCCTGTCAACTCTGCGGGCCGGAGCCCTGGGAGACGGCGCCCGTCGCCCAGGCCCAGGCGGCGATCTCCACCCGGTTGCGTACGCCCAGCCTGGACTGGATCTTCGCCAGATGCGTTTTAACCGTCCCGAGCGACACGAACAGCTCGGCGCAGATCTCCTGGTTGGTGCGACCGACAGCCACCAGCCGCGCCACAGCCAATTCACGTTCCGTCAGCGCCGTCCGTGGCGGTTGCCCACCGGCGGATGACGGTCCGCGTCTGTTCTCCAGTTGACGCAGCAGCCGCACGGTCACCTCCGGCGAGAGCAGCGCGTCGCCGCGGTGTGCGGCCCGTACCGCCTCGACGAGCAGGGCCGGGCTGGCGTCCTTGAGTAGGAATCCACAGGCGCCGTCGCGCAGCGCCCGATGGACGTAATCGTCCTGGTCGAAGGTGGTCACCACGACGACGCGCATCGGGTCAGTCGCCTCGGGCCGGGCCAGGATGCGGGTGACCTCCAAGCCATCGAGTTCGGGCATCCTGATGTCAACCAGGCACACGTCGGGACGCAGCCGCCTGGCCATCTCCACGCACTCGGCGCCATCGGCAGCCTCGCCCACCACCTGGATGTCCGGCTGCGCATCCAGGATCAGCCGGAATCCGGTGCGCACCAACTGCTGGTCGTCGGCGACGAGCACCCTCGTCGAGGGCGCGGCGGAACCTGCGGCCGTCGTACTGCTCACCCGGCCGATCCTGCCACGGCCAGCACTGGGAAAGTGGCGGCCACCAGCCAGCCGCCGTCCGGTGTCCCGCCCGCCTGTAGCGTCCCGTCCATCGCCGCCATGCGTTCTCGAAGCCCCGCCATCCCGAAGCCCCCGCGGCCTCCGACCGGGGCGGCGGACCGCGCGGCGGGCGGCGTGTTGCGCACCTCGACCCGCAGCCGTCCGTCCTCCAGGCCCACCCGCACTGTTACCAGCGCATCGGCGGCGTGCCGCCGCACGTTGGTCAGCGACTCCTGCACCAGGCGGTGCACAGATGTCTCCACCTCGGGTGCGAGCCGGGCGAAGCGGGCCGGGTCCGCAACCGAGAGGGTGGCCTGCTGGGCCTCGCCCGTGCGGAAGTCGGAGACTAGCGCGGCCAGTTCGGTGAACAACTCCCCGGATCGCCGGGGCCTGCCATCCACCTCCCGCAGTACCCGCACCAGGCGACGCATGGAGTCCAGGGTCTCCGCGCCCGCCTTCTGGATGTTCTCCAGGATCAGGTCGATCTGTTCCGGTTCCGTCTCACGGATCGTCCGGGCGGCGTTCGCCTGCCAGATAATGCCGGTGACGTGGTTGGCAACGAAGTCGTGCAGGTCCCGGGCCAGTTCCAGCCGCTCGCCCTGCCGGACGGCCTCCACCGCGCGGGCATTGCGCCCGTCCAGCGCCCGCTGGTAGCAGCCGATCCCGATCGCCCCGCCGACCGCGAAGGTGAGGGTGAAGGCGGTCGCCAGTGAGTCTGGGTCGTCCAACCGAACCGGGGCGGCGATCACGGCGGCCGCGAGCGCTACCGCGGCGAGTGGCCGCCGTGATCGCCGGCAGGTTCGTGCCAGCATGATCAGCAGGCACACCGACTCCAGCATGCCCCAGCTGCCGCCGCTCGGCCGGTGAGCAAGCAGCATCCCGCCGGTCAATGCCAGTGAACCGCACGCCGCCGCCCAGGCGCGTCGTTCAAGGGACAGCCACCGGTCGGGCAGAAACAGCAGCCCGGCGGCCGCGGGGCCGGCCACCAGGGGTGGCAGCCAGTCATAGTTCGTGGTGCGCAACCCTTTGCTGGATTCCAGGTCGAGCAGCCACACCAGGGCGAGCGCCGCGTACAGCCCGGCGGCGAGGATCCTTTGTGCCGGCCGCGGGAGCGTGTTGGCCTCCGCGGTGTCCGCGACCCACGAGTCATGCGGGTTCTCCACGCGGCAAGGCTATGCGAGGCGGGCATGACCGGGCCTCGCGGCCGTCCTCCCGGACGAACGCCGCGAATCGGCGACGGCCGAACCCGGCGATCTGGTCAGTCCGGGGCGCCTGGCTACTGCGAGGTGCGATCAGGGTTGGGGGAGGGTTTCGGGGCGATAGGCGTAGACAGTGGCCGCTTGTACGAGGACGTACCAGTCGGTGCCGCAGAGTTGGTCGGTCTTGGATTCCTGACCGCTGGGCCACCACGAGGCGGTCAGCGTCGCCTTCGTGCGGGAAGCACTGGCCGGATGACAGGCGGTGAGCGTCTTCGGGTCGCTGAGGGTGAAGCGGAGGATGCGCTCGGAGCCGGTGGTTCGGATGGCCTCGGAGACCGAGCTCGCCTGGTCCGGTACCCAGCTCGGCAGTCGAGCGTTCTGATTGCTTTTGCCAATCGCACCCGTCGCATAGTCGACGGTCTCGACGTGTCCGTTCAGCTTCTGCTGGATGCCTTGGCTGAGGCTTCCAGCGGAACCGCAGCCGGCGAGCGCGACTGCGGCAACCCCGATGACTAGTGCGGCCGCACAGCGAGCCGTCTTGTTGTGAATCATGTTTTTAGTGAACCGTCCCGGGCGCCTGCGGACATCGGTCCTTCGGCCACAGGGCCAGCCGAATGGCCGATGCGCTCTCCGTCGTGATTATGGTGCTGCTGGTGGTCGTGTTCGTGGCGAGCGTCCTCACCCGGTCGGCGCCGCTGAGCAGGCTCCGCAGTGTGCGGGGCCGCCAGACGTTCGTGCCGCCGGCGTTCTCCGTGATCGCGGTCTTCGGCTACACAACGGCGACCACGAGGCGGCTGCGTCATCCTCTTGTGGACGTGAGTTATGTCCAGCGTTCGACCGGAGACGACGCAGGTGCTCTCATCCCGAGTCCGCGCGCGGACAGAGCCTTACGGGGACTGGACCGACTCGGAGTGGCTGCCCATTATCGATTCCGCTGACAGCACCACGGCGAAGATCATGCCCGCGGAAAGCAGGAGGAGTTCCACAAGCTGGCCGAGACTGGCGTCCGCGTTGGTGGCCCCGACTAGCCACCACAGGTGGTAGCGCAGCGCGAACGGCACGAGGACGCCGGCGCTGGTGATGACGCCCGCGTCGAGAAGCCGGCGCCGTGCGCCCCGCCAAGGTGTGCTGCCGTGGATCAGGCCTAGGTAGGCGCCGGCCATCACCAGCAGGCCGAACGTCCCGACCGTCAGCAGGGCGCTGGCTACGACGGTGACCTGCGGGTAGTAGCCCTCACGAAGGCCCTGATTCACCCCGACTCCCGCCCCCAGTACCGCCGAGAAGATCAGCGCCGTCCACAGCGGATGCCGCCGGACCTGCCGCGCGCACCGTTGCTCAGACCAGGCCAGCAGCGCGAGGGCCGGCCGCGGCCCGGGCCGAGGCGACGGGTTTCCTGCCGGGCCAGCAGCAGTAGATCAACCAGCCAGTCAATGGACGCGCCAGAGTCGGCCGGGCCCGCAGGCCGGGGCAGGCCAGCGCGGCCCACGCCAATGAGCACCACCACCGTCGCCGCGCTCAGCAGCGCCAGCACTCCCACCTGAAGCCAGGTCGCACCGTTCCAGGCCGCGCGGTTGTCCCCGATTACGACACTGACCCATTCGCTCGCCAGCGTCAGGCCGACGCCCGCCAGCAACACCCGGCAGCCCCGCAGCAGGTCGCGGATCCGGGCGGCGGGCAGCGGCTCAGACCGTCGGCACAGGAGCAGTCGCGGCATGCACAGCACCGCGATCAGCGGGACCAGCAAGATCATGAACGAGATCACCGTGTCGAACGGGTCGTTGAGCCACGGCGCGTGATCGAACAGGGACGGAGTCTCCTTGACGGGCGCGGTCACCAGGAAAAACACGGCCGCGAGGACGAGCGTCCCGAACACGGGCAAACGCAGAGTCATCCGCCACGGATCACCAGAGGCGATCAGTGCAGAGGAAGGGCGGGCCAAGCGATCCACGGCCCCGATTATCACCGAGGACCGAGCGTAATCGCGGCGCGATCCTGACCTGTTCCTGGCCATGAGTTCTGCCCGCGGCGGCCGTGGCCTCCCCGGCTTGCCGAGGTGGGCGAGCTTGCCGACGTGGTGGACTTCCACGTGGCCGGGCTGCTCGCACCTCTCGCATCACCCCGCCTGGAGCCTGGTGATCAGCTCTTTGCGGCGGATGCGTGGGGCCGAGTGAAGACTGACCCCTGACGGGGTTGCGGTCCTAATCGGCTGTCCGTGTCGAAGTTCACTCGCCGCTGGGTGTGGCCTTCAGGTCCTCTGTCAGCTCGAGGATCAGTCCCTCGGGACCGCGGACGTAGGCGAGGCGGAAGAGGTCATGGTAGTCGGCGACCTCGCCGACGAGGGCGTATCCCAGTTCGCGTGCGCGGAGGACGGTCGCGTTGACGTTCGTTACTCGGTAAGCGATGTGCCGCAGGCCGTGGGCGTTCGATGGCAGCTCACGCGGCATGTCTTCTTTTTGGGGTGAGTGGAACTTGGTCAACTCGATATGCCCGCTGCCGTCCGGGGCTGAGATGAGCACGATCTCCTGCACGGTTCCGTGGAGTCCGACGATGCGGTCCACCCAGGTGCCGCGGGACTCGCCAAGGTCGTCGCGGATGAAGCCGAGGCCAGTGAAGAAAGCTGCCATGGTTTCGAGGTCATCGACGATCAACCCGACATGGTCAAAGAAAGAGATACTGGCTGCCATAAGGTCAAGGTAGTGCCCGCCATGCGCCGAGTCGATAGGCGTTCGAGGAGGCTGTTGCGGAGCGTGCTCGCCCGGTCAGATCTATCTGAACAGTTGGCAGGCTGCTGAACACCTATGTGAACAATCCGCGGCGGTCGATTTCGAAGGCGAGGCTCAGTTCGGCTATTCCGCGGGGGTCGGACAGGGAGCGTCCGGTGAGCTGTTCGACCCGGCGCATCCGGTGCCTGACCGTGTTGGGATGGCAGAACAGGACGCCGGCCGCCTTGCTGGCGGAGCCGCCGTTGTCGAGCCAGGCGCCGAGGGTGGCGAGCAAGACCGGCCGCTGGGCGGCCGGTATCTGGTCAAGTGCGCCCAGGATGCTGCTTGAGACGTGCCGCATCACCTCCGGGTTGCTGCCCGCCGCGACGGCGAACAGGTCACGGTCGAAGACCGTGACCCGCTGAGCGGGGAACGCGCTGCGCAGCGCGATCCTGGCCAGCCGGAGATTGCGGGGGGTGTCCCGGAGATCGTCGTAGCACGGGCTGACCCCGGTCAGGCCGGTGCTGAGCGAGTGCAGGGAATCCGCCAGGCGGGTTAGCTGAGGTCGCGGGCCGGGCAGCCAGGCGATCCCGACTTCGGCGTCGTGCAGGAGCCGCCACGCCGAGATCACCCCGATGCGCTTGAGTGCCGCCTCGGCCTGGGGGAGGGCGTGCCGCCCGGGGCCTGGTACCTGCGCCGCGATAACGACGTAGCTGCCCCGCAGCGGGATCCGCAGGATGTCGGCCGCCTCCCAGAGGTTGGCCTCATCCAGCCGGCCTTCCAGCAGTGCCTGGACCACGGCCGAGCGTTCCTCCTCCTGGCCGAGGACCTGGAAGGTCCTCTCCTCCCGGTAGCCGTCGGCCATCTCCTGGGTGAAGGTGTCCAAGGCGAGCCACATCTCGGAGGCAGCACGGAGCGTGACACCGGCAGAAACCTCGCTGCGGGCGGCGGTGTCGGCGAGGCAGTCCCACAGGTACCGGGCCGCGACCCGGTAGGCCGCCATCACCGCGGTAAGCGGCACGCCGGCCCGCGCGCGGCGTCTCCCGTTCTCGCGCGATTCCGGGGACGCGACCGCCGGGGCGCGCCCGATCGGGCCGAAGACAAACCCGACGTTGTCCCGGCAGGTCCGGCGCAGCTCCTCGTCGCTGATCACCGAGGCCGTGCCGTAGACCGGCACGGCCGCCCTGATCAGCGCGGCCATCCCGTCAGCGAGCTCGCCCGCCCGCTCCCTGAGCTCCGCGCCGAGCAAGGCGAGCCCGGGGCCGGCGTCGTCCGGCGGTGATTGTCCCACCAGCCAATATTAGCTTCCGCACTGCCAGAACCTACCAGTTCCTCACGGAATACCCGGACCACATGTTGTTCGCCGGAACAATCTGCGCCTAGTTGCCCGTGCCTTCCCGGACATCGACTTCCCGCCGCCGGCACGCAAGGATTGGCAGCAGTCCGACAGTCCGTCCGCCGGTTACGCACGCCGGCGGATTCCCAGCTCCCGTCCCGAATGGCGGTATATCAATGAGCCTCAGCGTTCGAGAGACGCAAGACATCAGCCGGGCCAACGCCACCGGCCTGCCGCCGGTCGTCTTCGTCCACGGCCTGTGGATGCTCCCCTCAAGCTGGCAGCCATGGCGCACCTTCTTCGAGGAGAACGGCTACGCCACCATCGCCCCCGGCTGGCCCGATGACCCGGCGACCGTCGGCGAGGCCCGGGCCAACCCGCGGGCCTTCGCGGGCAAGAGCGTCGGGCAGGTCACCAGCCACATGGCCGAAGCCATCGCGGCGCTGCGGCACAAGCCAGCGATCATCGGGCACTCCTTCGGCGGCCTGATCACCCAGCAGCTCGCCGGCCTGGGCCTGGGCACCGCGTCCGTCCCGATCGACTCGGGCCCGTTCCGCGGGGTACTGCCACTGCCGCTGTCCGCGCTCCGCTCGGCCAGCCCGGTCATCGCCAACCCGGCCAACTACCGCCGGTCGGTCATGCTCACCTACGAGCAGTTCCGCTACTCCTTCGCCAACGCCGTCAGCGAGAACGAGGCCAAACTGCTGTACGAGGCCTATCCCGTCCCGGGCTCAGGGATCCCCCTGTTCCAGGCCGCGACCGCCAACATCAACCCGTTCACCGAGCTCAAGGTGGACACCAAGAACCCGAATCGCGGCCCCATGCTGCTCATCACGGGCGAGAAAGACCACATCGCCCCGCACGCCATCGCCGCCGCCTCCTACCGAAAGCAGAAGCGCAACCGCGCCGCCACCCAGCTTCAGGAGATCCCGGGCCGCGGTCACTCCCTGGTCTTCGACAGCGGCTGGCAAGACGTCGCCGAAGCAGCCCTGACGTTCATCAAGAGCACCCGCTGAAGCCGCATTCAGCGATCCGCACCGGGCGCCGGGGCGGTGCTCGCACCGTGGCTGAACCGGGCCAGGAAGCTGCTGATCGGTTCGGTCACCGAGCTTTGCGCGGGGATGATGTGGCCGCCGGCGTGCTCGATGATCAGCGGGTCGGCGAACCGGTCGGCGAGCCGCAGCGAGTCGCGGCGGGGCACGATCGTGTCGGCGCGGCCGGTCACGTGCACCGAGGGGATGGCGATCTTACGGCGGAACAATCCGGCGTGCTTGGGCATGGTGCTGGTGAAGCCGCCGACCATGATGGCGAACTCGAACTGGATGAGCGAGGGCTGGCTGTCCCGCAGGCCCGCCAGCAGGCCGGCCAGGGCCGCGCCCTGGCTGAAGCCGAAGATCCCGTCGACGGGCGGCCCGGTGCGCAGCAACTCGACCGCCCTGTCGCGTGCGTTCCCACCCGCGAACCCCTCGTGCCACCACCCGAAGTCGCCCGGCCAGCGAGGCGCGTCGACGTACACCAGCTCGACGCGGGCCGATCGCGGCCGCGAGCGGTGCCATCTGGCGGCGCAGGATCGCGGCGCTGCCGTGGTAGCCGTGCAGGCACAGCATGCGCACTTTCTTACCTCCAGGCACGCGGGTTCACCAGGTGGGATTGTCAGGCGAGGTTGTCAGGCGGCCGGGGCCGGTGTCGGGCAGACCAGGGTCGCGCGGGCGAGGGTCTGCGCCGGCGATGCGAATCCGAGGTATGCCGCGCTAGCGTCCTGGCCGAGCCCCGTCTTGGGGACACTGAGCGCGGTCACAGTGATGTAGTACTGGTGCACGCCTGAGCCGGCTGGCGGCGCGCCACCCACGTACCGGGCCGCGCCCGCGTCAGCGGTGAGCTGGAACGCGGCGTCGGGCAAGTGCGCGCCGCCGGGAGTCCCCGCGCCGGCCGCCAGGGAGGTGGTTGCGGCCGGGATGTCGGCCGCAACCCAGTGCCAGAATCCGCTGCCGGTTGGCGCCTGCGGGTCGTACATCGAGACGACGAAGCTCTCGGTGTCGGCCGGGAAGCCTGCCCAGGACAGCTGCGGTGAGATGTCCTGGCCGCCGGGGACGCCGAGCAGCCCGGAGAGCTGCTCTAGCGGCAGCGGCTGCCCGTCGGTGACCGAGGTGCTGGTGAGCTCGAACGAGGGCACCTGCGGCAGGTAGGCATACGGGTCCGGGCCGGGCCGGTGAGCGGTGTGCGAATTGGTCATGGCTGTGAGCGTGCCGCCATTCGTGCCATATGTCCAATAGATAGAAAGTCTCATAGCGATAAGCTGCCTGCATGTCAGTGTCTCTCCGGCAGCTTGAGTACTTCGTGACCGTGGTCGATGAGGGCTCGTTCACCACGGCGGCGGCCCGGCTGCACGTCAGCCAGCCTGGGCTGTCCCACCAGATCCAGGCACTCGAACGGCAGCTGGGCGGGCCGCTGCTTGAGCGGCTGCCCCGCGGGGTGCGGCTCACCCCGGCGGGCCGCACCGCGCTGCCGCACGCGCGCGCCAGCATCGCGCACGCCGAGCGGGCCGCCGCCGCCGCGCAGCGTGCCTCCGGCATCGACGCCGGCGAACTGCACGTCGGCACGCTGTTCTCGATCAGCGTCGGCGTGCTGCCGCCCGCGCTGGCGACCTGGCGCCGCCGGTACCGGGATGTGCAGGTCCGACTGGTGGAGTTCCGGCACACCAACGACCTGATCGCGGCGATGGAAGCCGGGCAGGCCGACGTCGCCGTCGGCCCCACCCCGCCCGGCTGGGACGGGCCGGTGCGCGAGATCGGCGTCGAGGAGTTCGTCGTGGCGGCCGCACCCGGCACCCAGCTCCCAGGGACGGGGGAGACGGTGAGCCTGGCCGGACTGGCAGATCACGACTGGGTGCACTTCACGCCGCCGAGCGGGCTGGCCGACGTGCTGGACGCCGCCTGCGCCGCCGCCGGCTTCACGCCGCGTGCCGCCGTGCGCACCGAGCAGGCCCCGTCCGCGCTGAACCTCGCGGAGGCCGGCCTGGGCGTCACGCTCCTGCCTGGCAATGTCGTGCCAGCGGCCTTCCCCGGTGTGCTGCGCCGTCCCGACCCAGCCGTGAGGCGTCCGCTGGCGGCCTACACCCGGGTGCGGCCGGACCCGGTCACCGCCGTGTTCCTCGACGCGATCTGCCACCACACCCTTGCCACCCCCGCCCACCTCCACGGCCTCATGCAACCCACGCAGGACCGCTAACCCCAAGCTCCGCTGGGCTGTGCCGAACTGATGGCCTGTACGCGGACATCGTCCGGGTCCGCCTGCGGGACGGGCCCTGGGATTGACATGCATGCAGGTTATCGACCGGGGACCGCTCATTTATTGGACATATGCCGCTGGCGAGAGCAGGCTTGTGTCATGGCATCCACCCCCGTCCCCGCCGGCCCGTCGCCGGGCTACCGGGCCATCGAGAACCTGATAGCCGCTTACGCCGAGCTCGTGGACGGCGGCGATTTCACCGGCCTCGGCACCCTCCTCGCCGACGCCACCTTCACCGGCAGCGGCACCCCGGTGAGCGGCCCGGATGCCATCGAGAAGATGTTCGGCAACATGCTGATCACCTATGACGACGGGACACCGCGGACCAAGCACGTCACCACCAACATCGCCATCGAGCTTAACGAAGAGGCCGGAACAGCGGTCTCGCGCGCGTACTTCACCGTCCTGCAGGCCCTGCCTGGCCTGCCGCTGCAGCCCATTGTCAGCGGCCGGTACCACGACCGCTTCGAACGCTCAGCCGGTCAGTGGCGCTTCGCCGAGCGGCAGGTCCGCATCGATCTCACCGGAGACGTAAGCCGCCACCTGCGTCACCCTCGTTCGTTACCCGGCCTCCCTTCCGCGCGATGGCTCCTCTCACGGAATGATCCGCAACCCGATCCTGACCGGCTCGCACCCTGACCCGTCCATGCTGCGGGTGGGAGGCGATTTCTACCTGGCGACATCGACGTTCGAGTGGTACCCGGGCGTACGCCTGCACCACTCCCGGGACCTAGTGCACTGGCGTGCTCTGGGCGGGGCGCTGGGCAGCACACGACTGCTCGACCTGGCCGGCTGTCCGGATTCCGGCGGGGTGTGGGCGCCGAACCTGAGCTATGCGGACGGCCTGTTCCACCTCGTCTACAGCAACGTGTCCACGTACGCGGGCGGCTTCACCGACTGCCCCAGCTACCTGGTCACCGCGGAGTCGATCGACGGCCCGTGGTCCGACCCGGTGCCGTTGCACATGCGCGGCTTCGACGCGTCGCTGTTCCACGACGGTGCGGAGAGCTGGCTGCTGAACCTGGTCCACGACTGGCGGCCGGGCCACGGCGGATCAGCGGGCCTGGAGGCCACCCGCTACGACCGCGCCGCGCGCCGCCTGGCCGGCGAACCGGTACCGATCGCGCTTCCGCCCCAAGCGGGGTGGGTCGAGGGGCCCGGCCTTTACCGGCGCGGACGGTGGTACTACCTGCTCACCGCGGACGGTGGCACGGGCTACCAGCACCAGGTCACCGTCGCCCGCTCGTCCTCCCTGGCCGGCCCGTACGAGCGCGACCCGCGCGGGCCGCTGATCACCGCCCGCCACCACCCGGACCTGCCGCTGCAGAAGGCAGGGCACGGCAGCCTGGCGGAGACCGGGACCGGCCAGTGGTACCTGGCCTATCTCGTCTCCCGCCCCGACGGCCGCCACGGCCCGTGCGTGCTGGGCCGGGAGACCGCGCTGGCACTTGTCACCTGGCCGTCAGAGGGATGGCCGCGCATCCCCGGCGGCCAGCCCGCGCTCGAAGTACCCGCCCCCCACCTGCCAGCCGCCGAGGGGACGCCGAGGGAGACGCCGAGGGGGACGCGGCCCCGCAAGAGAGCGGAACGCACCCGGACGGTTTCGACGGTTTCGACGAACCAGCCCTTGGGCCGCACTGGTCCACGCTGCGCCGCCCCGCGGCACAGGACTGGGTGTCCCTCACCCAGCGCGCGTCTCACCTGCGGCTTCACGGCGGCCGCTCCCCCCAGAGCATGATCGGCCCCAGTCTGGTGGCGCGCCGGGTGACCGCAGCCCGCTGCACGTTCGACGCCACGGTGGAGTACCGGCCGCGGACCTTCCAGCACCTGGCCGGGATCACTGCCTACTACAACACCCGTAACTGGTACTACCTGCACGTCACCGCGGACGACCAGAGGCAGCCGGTGCTGCGCGCAGCCGCCTGCGACCGGGGCGTGCTGACAGTGGACGAGCCGGGACAGCAACGGCTCGGCGGCAGCCCACGGCTGCGTCTCGGCCTCGACATCGACGGACGCGTCCTGCGCTTCCGCTACGACACGGGCGCCGGCTGGCGTCTCTTCGGCCTTCCGCTCGACGCGACCGTGCTGTCCGACGAGCACGCCGAGGAAATGGAGGGCGGCCAGATCCGCGCCCTGGGATTCACCGGGGCGTTCGTCGGCCTGTGGGTCTGGGATCTGACCGGAGGCGGCCTTGCCGGCCGACTTCGACGAGGCGACCTACCGCACCGCGCTATGAACGACGCGCCGGATCGGCCGGCCACTCGAAGCTGACCGGGACGGGCCGCGTCGCTGGCAAGGTAACCCGCTGCCGGTCGCGCTGACGACAAGCTAGCGCTATCTCCCTTGGAGCGTGCGCGACCAGGACAACCTCGGCCCGGCCAGCCGTCAGGTCCCAGCGCAGGTCGGCGACGAGCACGCCGGTGCGAGTGCGGATACCGCGCAGCCGTCCCGATGGCAGGAAGTCCGGTACCGCGGGCAGCAATTCAATCCATCCCGGCTGGGCTGGCCGGCCGGCGCCGAATCGACCAGCAGCTCGGTCAGCACCCCGGGTAGCGCGCAGGCCGCGTCGGCGTTGTAGACCTGCTGCCGCGGGTAATGGCTGCTCATCAGGGAGCGGAAGAAGAAACGGCGTCCGGTAAGCGCGGCCAGCAGCTGCCCGGCCAGCCGAGCGTCGCGGAGCCTGGCCGCCACCAGGGCCTTGTGCAGGTAGCCATGCGCGGAGTCATCCTGGGCGCCGCGCAGGCGCAAGGCACGCAACGCGGCCGCGGCGAGCTCAGGAGTACCGGCAGCGGTGATCTCGTGCAGTGGCCAGACGGGATAGAGGTGACTGATGTGCCGGTGATCGTAGTTGTCGGGCAGCGGCGGCTGGCCCGACCCGGCTGGCGGCCAGGCCCACTCCGCGAGGGCGCCGTCGGCGTTGACCCGGTACGGCGGGAGCCGGTCCGCCAGCTCCCGCCAGCGACGTTCCTCCTTTTCTGAGCCGGGCGGCAGGCCTCGCCGGCCGCGCAGGCCGCCGCCGCGAGTAGCGCGTGCCGCGCCGCGGCGATGTCCATCGTGGCGTTGAGCGCTGCCGCTGACCATCCACGCGGTGCGTTTTCCGGCGAGTAGGACGGCACCAAGATCAGGTGTCCGTCCTCGTCCGTCCGGGTCAGGAAGTCTTCGTAGAACATGGCCAGCTCCCGCAGCACGGGCCGCAGGCGCAGCCCGAGCGCCTCATCCTCACTCGCGTGCACGGCCTCCACCAGCACCGCGAGGAGCCAGTCGGCCCCGGCGGTCCACAGCTGGTGAGGGTAGTCGGCCGCGAAGTGCCCGCACCGGCCGTCCAGCCCGTCGCTCTGCGCGGCACGGTAATGCCGCGGCAGCCGAACAGCCGCCTGGCGTTCTCCCGCCAGTCCGGGAGCCGGTCGCGAACGTGGTCCGCCAGCGCGGCGATCGCCGCGGGTACATCCGTCGTGACCGCACCGGCAAGCTGCAGGCCGAGGTTGGCGTTGGTCGTCACGGCACCGGACCAGGCCGCGTTCCAGTCGCCTTGCCAGAGCCCGGTCAGCCGGGGCGGCAGCAGGCCGCTGGCGGACAGCAGCAGATACCGGCCCGAGTCGAACAGCTTCTCAAGCAGCGCGGGCAGCGGCTCGTCAGGCTGGGCCGCCTGACGGCTGAGCAACTCACTCACCGCCATCGCCCGCTGCCCGCCAGGCGCGTTCAGGCTCAGCCGCACGTTCCCGTAGGCGGCGGCGTGCAGCCGGGCGTGCTCGGCGGTCAGTTCGCGGCGGCTCGCCCGCAGGCCGCCGACCGCCGCCAAGGCGGCCTGCATGGCCGCATTCGCGTCCGCGGTGGCGGCGAACGGCTGCACCCGGGTCAGCAGGAGAAGCTCGCGTCCCCCGCCAACTCGCACACCGGGCGGCCCGCCCGGCCCGGCCCGGCCCTGGCAGGCCGAGCTGCGTGCCGCCCGCGACCACCACCCTGGTGACGCCGACGTATCCACCCGGCCCGGGCCGGGGATACCGCACGCAGGCGACGATCTGCATGTCACCGGGTGCCAGCTCGCGCAGGGATGCGGACGTTTCCAGCCCCGGCGGCGCGCCCGGGAGGCCGACGTCCAGCTCGACGGCGACGTCGAGCAGCGCGTAGGGCGGCGCGGTCAGCGACTGCACCACCACGTCACGAGCCCGCGACACGAAACAGCGGCGCCGCCACTGGCCCGGCCCCTCCTGCCAGGTCGCGGTGGCGACGCCGGTGCGGTAATCGAGCCTGCGGCGGTACGCGGCGGGTAGCTGGCGCGCGATGTCGCCCTGGCCGACCCGGGCGTCGCGGAGCCTGATGGCGAACGCGGGGTGGAACGGGCGCGGAGGACAATCCGGCCAGCCGTCGGTGAGCAGGGCGAGCGCTGCCGCGGACGCTCCCGCCAGCAGCAGGTCCCGTGCCCGGCCGAGGCGGTGGCTCAGGTCCGGCGGGGCGACGGCGGCGGCCGAGGACGATGCCGAGGCCGAGCGGTCCGGCCAGACGAGGTGATGGTGGTTGACGACGACCGTCTCGTCCCACGGGTCCCCGTGGACAAGCGCGCCGTGGCGGCCGTTGCCCACCGGATAGGCGTCTTCCCACCTGGCCGCGGGCGTCGTGTCGTAGCTGCCGCGCCGGGGCGGCCAGCCGGCCGTCACCCGAGGATCCGGAAGGAGCGCAGCCGCAGCTCGCCGTGGAATGCCAGGTACAGGTCCGCGCGGCCGACGAGACCATCGGGCGATGCGGTGAGTGCGGCGGTCGCCTCTGCCCAGGCGTAGTCACCGCCGGTGGAGTTCACCGTGACCTGGCCGATCTGCACGCCGTCGAGCGGCGCCTTGCTGTCCGGGCTGGCCCGCCACAGCTCGACTCGTGCCCGGCCCGGGCGAGCGCGCGCCACTCGCAGCCTGATGCTGCCCCCGCGAGGCAGGTCCAGCTCCGCGTCCCGGAAGAGTATCCACCCGCCCCGCTCGGGTGACGCCACCGCGTCGCCGGATTCACGGGTGGCGTCCACCAGCGTGACGTACTCGTAGTCGTCGAAGTCGGCGGCCGCGACCTCACGGCCCGCTAGCCGCCGTGGCGGCGGCGCCGGCCCGGACACCGTCAGGATCGCCGCCTGCCTGATGTCGTGGCTGGACTAGCCCGGCCATGACCTCGTAGTCGCCGGGCGGCACTGACCATCTGGTGCGTCTCGACATCCCAGCAGGCGAGCGCCGCCGTCGGCAGCGGCATTTCCACGGTGCGCGCGGCGCCGACGCCGAGCGCCACCCGGGCGAACCCGACGAGCTGGCGTCGTGGCCGGCCGACGGGCAGCCTGCCGGCACCCGGCGCGGGAGGACCTTGCCTCGCGCGGACGTACAGCTGGACCACTTCTTCCCCGGCCGTGAGGCCGGTGTTGGCCACCCTCAGGCTGACGCTCACCGTGTCACCGGGCACCGCCGACTACTCGGCTGGCCCCGTTCAGCCGGAGTCCGGTGTAGCTGAATGTGGTGTAGCTCAGCCCGTGCCCGAACGGGTAGAGCGGCTCGCCCGTCGAAGTACAGGTAGGTCCGCCTGGACTTGATGATGTCGTAGTCGCCGATGTCCGGCAGGTCCGCGTCTCGCCGGTACCAGGTCTGGGGCAGGCGGCCCGACGGCGCGTGCTCGCCGAGCAGCACGTCGGCCAGCGCGTGGCCCGCCTCCTGTCCGCCGTGGCAGGTCCAGACGATCGCGGGCACGTTCTCCTGCGCCCAGGTCACCGCGTACGGATAGCTGCTCACGATGACGACGACGGTCCGGGGGTTGGCCGCGTGCACGGCGCGGATGAGCCGCTCCTGGGCGGGCGGCAGCGCCAGCGTGACCCGGTCCTGCGTCTCCCTGCCGTTGATCAGCGGATGGTTGCCGACCACCACGACGGCGGCGTCGGGCGGCGCGGGCCGCGGCCGCGGCGAGCCCGGTTCCGTCGGCGACGATGTCCCAGCTGAGCGGCTCTGCCTCGGCCGCGGTGGGCGCCGCCGCCGTCAGCGTGCCGGTGTCCGGGTCGATGCCGAGGTAGCGGCCGGTCGCGGTCGACCGCAGCAGCACCCGAGCGCCGCCGGCGCTGGTGGCGGCGAGCCTGGTGATGGCGAAGGTCTCGTGCACGACCCAGCCGTTCGGCGCGCCCGCGTCGGCCGCGAGCGCGCCGTCGTCGCGGACGCTCAGGTAGCGTCCGTCCGCCGCGCGCGGAGGGTGACGATGTCGTTGCCCCAGTCGGCGACGTCGAACTCGCCGAGCCGCAGCCCGTCCGCGCGAGGTGGCCCGCACCGCGACCCGGTCGATGCCCTCCCGGCCGGTCACTTCGCCCCCGAGCGCGCCCAGCGCCTCCCGCAGGCCATCGGCGGCGGTGACCTGGTAGGGCAGCGTCCCGCTGTACCAGTCCTCGCACACCATCTCCGACAGCGGGCCGATGACGGCGATCCGGCTGCCCGGCCCCGGCCGCAGCGGCAGCGTGGCGGCGTCGTTCTTCAGCAGCACGATGGCGCGGCGGGCAGCCCGCCTGGCCAGCCGCTGATGCGCGGTGCAGTTGAGCATGCCCGCCCCGTCGGACGCGAACGGCCCGCCGCCCGCGTCGAATTCGCCGAGCCGCAGCCGGATCAGCAGTTTCCGGCGGACCGCGCGGTCCACGTCCGCCATCGTGATCAGGCCGCGGGCGAGCGCGCCGGTGAGCTGAGCCGCCGTGAACGCCGGGTCGCCGTCGTGGTCGGTGAAGCTGTCCACGCCCGCGCGCAGCGCGGCGGCATGTCCGGCGGGGTGGTCGGCGAAGTAGTGCTCGGTGTCCACCAGGTTGGACGGCGCCCCGGCATCGCTGCAGATCAGCAGTTCCTCATCGGTCCAGGACCGGGCCAGCGCGAGGTAGGGACTCACATGGCACGGCCGGCCGTTCACCAGGTTGTAGGCCGGCATGACACCGCAGGCCGCGCCCGCTTCGACGGGACCACGAAACGCCGGCAGTTCGTACTCATGCAGCACTCGCGGACGCAGCACCGACGACGTCGTGTCCCGGCCGTCCTCGTTGTTGTAGCCGAGGAAGTGCTTCAGCGTCGGGGCCGTGCGCAGGTACGCGGGGTCGTCGCCGCGCAGGCCGCGGCAGTAGGCGATGGCAGTGGCGGCGGTGAGCCGCGGGTCCTCCGAGTAACCTTCCTCGTTGCGGCCCCATCGCGGGTCCCGCAGCAGGTTCACCACCGGCGCCCAGAGGTTGAGGCTGACCATGGGGTCAGCGTCGTGCAGCGCGCGCACCTCTCGCGCGACGGCCACGCCTAGCTCGGTCACCAGGCCGGGATCCCAGGTCGCGCCGAACCCGACGGCCTGCGGGAACACCGTGGCGGGCCCGTTCCAGGCCGCGCCGTGCAGCGCCTCGGTCCCGGTGCGGAACTCGGCCAGGCCAAGCCGGGCCACCGCGGGCGAGCGCTGGTGCAGCATCGCGATCTTCTCCGGGCCGGTCAGCCGGGCCAGCAGGTCCTCGGCGCGCTCGCGCAGCGGCAGCGAAGGGTCACGGAACGGCGGCGCTGCTCACGGTGGCGCTGGTGCCGTCCGTCATGTCCGAAGACAAGTTCCCGACGACCTGTCATGGTGACGGTCCCGACGTCCTAAGCGAAACGCTTCGACGATCGCGCTTCGCCAGAGCCCTGTCAAGCGTGACCGCGAGTCGCACATAGCTCAAACTCAGCCGAGTCGATCAATGCGCAAGAAAATTAAACGTTTCTTGGGTATTGCGCGCACGTCAACACCGGATCTAATCTCCCTGTAACTCGTTGAAGCGCTTCGACATCCGGCTCTACCCGAACCTCCCCGAAGGGCGGTACCGCACATGGATCGCGGACTGTCTCATGGCTCTCCGACGAGCCCGCACCTCACAAGACGCGGCTTCCTCACCGCCGCCGCGGGTACCGCTGGCGCGGTCGCGGCCGGCCCCTCTCCTGGCCGGCTGCGGCAACGCGCCCGCGGTCACGACTGGCTCGACGTCCACATCCGAGCTGGCGAAGATCATGCCGGCCTACGCTCCGCTCAACGTCGGGGATCAAACCCGACTACCCGAGCATCGACGGCTCGGAACCCGGTTACCTGAGCTATCCGGCCACCCTGGTCCACACGGTCAGCGAGACGCCGGGCAGCGGCAGCACCTACACCGCGATCGCGCCGGACTGGGGCGCGATCCCGCGCACCGTCGGCAACACCTACTACCAGGCGCTGAATGCCGCGCTCGGCGCGAACATGCAGTGGCAGCCGACCAACGGCACCACGATCACCACCACCCTGCCCACGCTGTTCGCGGGCAACCAGCTGCCCGACTGGATCGAGGTGCCGACCTGGGCGCAGCCGCCGGGGTTCGGCCAGGCCACGCAGAGCAAGCTCGCCGACCTTACCCCCTACCTCGCCGGGGACAAGATCAAGCAGTACCCGAACCTGGCGGCCATCTTCAGCAACGGCTGGCAGCAGGGCATCTGGAACAACAAGATCGTCGGCATCCCCACCGTCGTGTCCGGCTTCGCGACCGGCGTGTACCTGTTCTACCGGGCGGACATCCTGGACAAGCTCGGCATCGGCACGCCGTCGGTGAAGTCGCTCAGCGACCTGTACGACCTCGGCAAGGAGATCAACGACCCCAAGGCCAAGCGCTGGGCGTTCGACGACATCTGGCAGTTCATGGGCTACCCGTTCGGGATAACGATCGCTCCGCCGTACGTGTGGACGACCAATAGCAAGGGCGACCTGATCACCACCTTCGAGACCGACGAGATCATCGAGGCGATGAACTGGCAGGCATCGCTGTTCAAGGCGGGGATGGTCAACCCCGAAGCGGTGGCCGGCAACACCGGCACCGCCAAGCAGCGCTTCTGGTCCGGCCAGAACGTCATCTACCGCCGACGGCGGCGGCGCCTGGGACGCGTCCGACGTCACCTCGGGCCAGGCGGCGAACAAGAACTACGTGCGGATGGCGTTCGACTTCTTCACCGCGAGCGGCAGCGGCACCCCGCGCGTCGGGCTCGCGCCGTCCACCGAGTACGTCAGCTACCTCAACAAGAACCTCAAGCCCGACCAGATCAAGGAGCTGCTGCGGATCGCGAACTACCTCGCGGCGCCGTTCGGCTCCTACGAGTTCACGCTGGTCAACTACGGTGCCGCGAACACCGACTACACCATGACCGGCAACGGCCCGGTGCTGACCGCGACCGGCAACAAGGACGTCGACGCGGTGGTGCCGATCCTGCTGTCCAGCCCCAACAACATCATCTCGAACCCCGGTTACCCGGCCGTCACCACCGCGTCGGCGCAATTCGGGCAGCGGAACGCGAAGTACGGCTACAAGCCGCTGTTCTACGGCATGAACGTCACCGTGCCGAACGACCTGACCGCCGCCGCCGTGTTCGCGCCGTTCACCGGGACCGGCGGGATCAACTACATCATGTACGAGGTGGTCCGCGGCCGGGCCACGATCTCCGACTACCAGTCGACGGTCAACACCTGGCTGCGCAGCGGCGGCAGCAAGCTCAAGGCGTTCTACGAGACGGTCCGGGCCAAGTATGGCGACGCCTGACCGGCTGAGCCTGGTGCCCGCGGCCAGTCGCGCGAAGCACGGGACCGTTCAGAAAAATTCAAAAGCCCTTCACTCTGAACGGTCCCGTGTTCCACCTCAGCCGCCCCCGCGCTCCCGGCTCCGGGCCCGGCGGTGGGCCGGCGTGGGCCCGGCTGCGGCGTGACCGGTGGCTGATCATCATGACGCTGCCGGCCGCCGTGCTGCTGCTGGTCTTCGGGTACACGCCGATGCTCGGCCTGGTGATGGCGTTCCAGGACTACGACCTCTACGACGGGATCCTGCACAGCCCCTGGGTCGGTATCGCGAACTTCCAGCTGCTGTTCACCGACCCGGGGTTCTGGCACGCGTTCGCCAACACCCTCGTGCTGTTCTCGGTCCAGCTCGTGCTGTCGTTCCCGGTCCCGATCGCGCTGGCGATCATGCTCGACGGCATCCTGTCCCGGCGGCTGCGCTCGTTCATCCAGAGCGTGGTGACGCTGCCGCACTTCTTCTCGATGGTCATGGTCGTCACCATCTTCGACCAGGTCCTCGGCGGCTCCGGCCTGCTTGACACGTTCCTGCGCAGCCACGGCGTGGCCAGCCCGCCGGACATCATGACCAACCCGGGCCTGTTCAAGTTCCTCATCGCCGGCCAGCTGATCTGGAAGGAATCCGGCTGGAACATGATCATCTACCTGGCCGCGCTCGCGGCCATCAGCCCCTCGCTGTACGAGGCGGCGGCGGTGGACGGGGCGAACTGGCGGCAGCGCACCTGGCGGATCACGCTGCCCGGGCTGCGGCCGATCATGGTCCTGCTGCTCATCCTCAACCTGGGCTACGCGCTGACCTTCGGGTTCGAGCAGGTACTGATCCAGCTGCCCGCCGTCGGGCCGGGTGCCGCCCAGGTGCTGACCACGTTCTCCTACGAGAACGGCATCGTGCAGGGGAACTACAGCTACGGCGCCGCGGCCGGGCTGTTCCTCGGCGTGACCTCGGTCATCCTCATCGTCGCGGCCAACCGGGCCGCGCACCTGCTCGGCGAGGACGGGCTCTACGGAAACCGCAGAAGGTGACGGCCCCATGACGACAACGGCTCCCCGGCAGGCCGCGGCGCAGCCCCGCCGCACCAGGCGCGACCCCAGGCGCCCGGTGTGGCAGGAACGGCCCTCCGCCGCCACCCAGGGCGCCAAATCGGGCGCGATCGTCGTGATCCTGCTGATCATCGCGCTCCCGCTGTACTCCATCGTGCTGACCAGCTTCTCCAACCAGGCGTCGGTCAACATCGCGGGCGGCCTGGTCGTCTGGCCGCACGGGCTGACGCTGAGCGCCTACCGGCTGATCGCCGAGGGCGGGGTCGTCGGCCGCGCGCTGGTCATCAGCGTGCTGATCACCGCGGTCGGCACCGCCTTCTCGGTGGCCGTCACGATCCTGGCCTCCTACGGCCTGTCCCGCGCCGGGTCGTTCGGCCACAAGGCCATCTTGTGGTTCATGATGATCACGATGTTCTTCAGCGGCGGGATCATCCCGCTGTTCCTCGTGGTCTCCGGCCTCGGCGGCTTTGACCAGTACTGGGCGCTGATCCTGCCCGGCGCGGTCAGCGTGTTCAACATCATCGTCATGCGGGCGTTCTTCATGAACATCGCCAGCGACATGATCGAGAGCGCCCTGATCGACGGCGCGAGCGACTGGAAGATCCTGTGGCGGATCGTGCTCCCCACCTCCAGGGCCGTCACCGCCGTCATCGCCCTGTTCTACGGGGTCACCTACTGGAACTCCTGGTTCAACATCCTGCTGTTCATGCCCGCCGACAGCGTCAAGTGGCCACTGCAGATGGTGCTGTACACCTACGTGACGCAGGGCAACCCGATGCCGGGCAGCGGCAGCAGCACCATCGGCGGGTTCGTCGGCAACCAGCAGATCGCCCCGCTGTCCCTGCAGATGGCGGTCGTCACGCTCACCGTCGTGCCGGTCCTGATCGTCTACCCGTTCGTGCAGAAGCACTTCACCAAGGGAGTGTTGCTCGGTGCTATCAAAGGCTAGCCGCACGCTGCTCGCTGCCTGCGGCGTCACCCTTCTGGCCGGGACTGGCGGCACCCGGCACCGCGACCGCGTCGCAGACTGTGCCTCAGAACGTGTCGACGGCCGCGTCGACGGCCGCGTACTCCTGGAGCAACGCGGCGATCGTCGGCGGCGGCTTCGTGGACGGGCTGGTGTTCAGCCCGGCGCAACCGGGCCTGGCCTACGCGCGCACCGACATCGGCGGTGCCTATCGCTGGGACGCCGCCGCGAGCAGGTGGGTTCCGCTGATGGACTTCACCGGCTTCGACGACTGGAACGAGCTCGGGGTCGAGTCCATCGCACCCGATCCGGTCAACCCGGACAAGGTGTGGGTGGCGGCGGGCGAGTACACCCAGCCGTGGGCGGTTCCGCTGGACGGCGAGATCCTCCGCTCGGACGACCAGGGCCGTACCTGGCAGATCACCGACCTGCCGATCCAGCTCGCATCCAACCAGAACGGCCGCAACATGGGCGAGCGGCTCGCCGTCGACCCCGACGACGACGACGTCCTGTACCTGGCCAGCCCGGCCAACGGCCTGTGGCGCAGCACCGACGGCGGCGCCGCCTGGGCGCAGGTCACCAGCTTCCCGGTGACCAGCACCCCGGACGATATCGGGCTCTCGTTCGTCACGTTCGACGCGGTCGGCGGCCATCGAGGCGCGCCGACCAAGACGATCTTCGTGGGCAACGCGACCGGCACCGACCTGTATGAATCGACCGACGCCGGCGCCACCTGGCAGCTCGTGCCCGGCGAGCCCACGGGCATGGAACCCCAGCACGGCGTGATGGCTGCCAACGGCGTCTTCTACGTCGACTACGCCAACCAGCCGGGGCCCAACGGCATGACGGACGGCAGCGTGTGGAAGTACGACACGCTCACCGGCGCCTGGACGAACATCACCCCCGAGACGCCCGGCGCTGACGGCAACCCGACGTTCGGCTACGCCGGCCTTGCGGTCGACCCCGAGCACCCGGACACGGTCATGGTCGCGACCAACGACCGCTGGTACCCGGTCGACACCATCTTCCGCTCCACCGACGGCGGGGCCACCTGGGCGGACGTGGGCGCGAAGGCCACGCTTGACATCTCCGCGTCGCCGTTCCTCGCGTTCGGGGCGACGCCGAAGTTCGGCTGGTGGATCGCCTCGATCGCGATCGACCCGTTCAACCCCGACCACGCCGTCTTCGGCACCGGAGCGACCGTGTTACGGCACCGACGACCTCACCGCCGCCGACCACGGCGAGCCGACAACCTGGTCCTCGGCCGCGGCCGAGGGCATCGAGGAGACGGCCGTCAACGACTTGCTCGTGCCCACGGCCGGACCGTGCATGCTGCTCAGCGCCGTCAGCGACCTCGGCGGGTTCTGCCACACCAGCCTGAACCGGTCTCCGCCGGCGGGCATGATCGAGCCGGTCATCGACTCGGGTACGTCTGTGGCCGAGGCGGGCGAGAAACCGCTCGACGTGGCGCTCGTGGGTTACGACGGCGGCGACTACTCCACCGACGGCGGCGCGCAGTGGTCGGCAATGGCGCTGCCCGCCGGCGCCGCGGAGGGCGCAGGCGTGGTCGCGGTGAGCGCCGACGGCTCGTCCATCGTGTGGGCGCCGGCCGATGCCGCCCCGCAGTACAGCACGGACGGCGGGCAGTCCTGGACCGCCGTCTCCGGCCTGGCCGAGGGTGCCTTCCCCGTCGCCGACCCGGTCAAGGCCGGGGTGTTCTACGACTTCGACCCGGCCACCGGCTCACTGCTCGTCTCCACCGACGGCGGCGCGACGTTCACGCACCGAGACCACGGGCCTGCCCGCCGGCGTCAACCCGGAGGGAACCTCCAGCCTGCCCGCGCTGCACACCGTGTTCGGGCGGGCCGGCGACCTGTGGCTGACCGCGGGCAACGGGCTGCTGTATCACTCCACCGACGGCGGCGGACATTCGCGCGAGATCGGCAGCGTCGCCGCCGTCGCCACCCTCGGGTTCGGCAAGGCGGCACCGGGCGCCGGCTACCCGGCGATCTACCTGACCGGCATCGTCGGCGGTGTGCAGGGCATCTTCCTGTCCACCGACGAGGGCAGCGAGCTGGGTGCGGATCAACGACGACTCCGAGCAGTACGCGTGGATCGGCCAGACGATCACCGGTGACCCGAACGTCTTTGGCCGCGTCTATCTCGGCACCAACGGGAGGGGGATCCTCTACGCCGATCCGGCGGGCGGCGGCGAGGGACAGATCGACGCCAACTCCTACTCGGTCACCGTCGGATGACCGCGTCCGGGCTGCCGGCCGGCAGCCGGCAGCCGGGCGCGGCGCAAGTGAAGCGCTTCGATTGACGGGAGGAACGCGCGCCACTTGCGAAGCACTGCCCCTTGATACCGTGGTTCCAGCCTGCCTGGGCTGGCCAGAAGGGAAATTCTTGAAGCGCTTCGATCGGCAGCTCAAGGGAGCCCAATGACGACAATCGGGGACGTGGCGCGTCATGCCGGGGTGGCGGCAAGCACGGTCTCGTACGTGCTCAGCGGGAAGCGCCCGGTTTCCGAGCAGACGCGCCACCGGGTCCAGCACAGCATCAAGGAGCTGAACTACCACCCGCACGCCGGCGCCCGCGCGCTGGCGAGCAGCCGATCCGATGTGCTGGCGCTGTTCGTGCCGCTGCGCAGCGACCTGTACGTGCCGGTGATGATGGAGATCGCCATCGGCGTGACCACGGCGGCACGCCGGTTCGGGCACGATGTGCTGCTGCTGACCAGCGACGAGGGAGCGGCCGGGATCGGACGGGTCATCTCCACCGCCCGCGCTGACGCGGTGATCCTCACCGACGTCGGCATGGACGACGACCGCATCCCCATCCTGCGCGAAGCGGGCATCGACGCGGTGCTCATCGGGGTTCCCGCCGACACGGCCGGGCTCGACTGCATCGACCTCGATTTCGCGGAGGCGGGCAGGCTGTGCGTCCAGCACCTGGGGGAACTCGGCCATCGCGAGGTCGCCTTCATCGGCGAGGCCGAGGGCGTGTACCAGCGCCGGGCCGGGTTCGCGATGCGCACCCTGGCGGGGATCACCGCCGGCGCCGCCTCGCGGGGCATGGACCTGGTGCATCGCCCGTGCGCGGGCAGCTATGAGGCCGTGGCCGGGCGTGCTGGCCAGGATCCTCGAAGAACGACCGCGCACGACCGGCCTGATCGTGCAGAACGAGGCCGTGATCCCGCCGCTGCTCGGCCTGCTGCGCACGGCCGGCCGGACCGTCCCCGAGGACGTGTCGATCGTGGCGGTGTGCCCGGACCAGATCGCGGCGCAGACATCACCCCAGCTGTCCTCGGTCAACATGCCAGCGGCCGAACTCGGATCGGGGGCGGTCCAGATGCTGATGGGACGGATGAACGACGGGCGCTCACCGGGAGTGACCCTGCTCCGGCCGGTGCTCACCGTCCGCGGCAGCACCGCACACGCCAAGGAGAAGAACCTGTGAATAGCATCCGCGATCTCGGCGGCGCGCTTGAATGGAGCGCGCAGCAGCAGACGCTGCGGGTCGAGCCCTGGGGCCCGGACGCCATCAGGGTCCGGGCCGCGATCGGCCCGGTTCTTGACGGGCTGCCGGCCGCCCTCGACGGGCCGCCCGGCCAGTCGGAGGCACGAGCCAAGATCGAGGACAGCACCGCGCAGCTTGTCAACGGCGCCATCACCGCGCAGATCAACGCCGGCCATACCGACCACGGACAGGCGATGCTGCGCTTCACCAGGACAGCGGACGGCGCCGAGTTGCTCGCCGAGGAGCCCATTCACTTCTGGTGGCCAGGTCCCCGGCTCTTCGGGCCCGCGGGGAGCGGCTACTACCGGCTGGAACAGCGCTTCCGCGCCTATCCAGGCGAGCGCCTGTACGGGCTGGGCCAGCATCCCCATGGCCTGCTCGACCAGAAGGGCGCCGTGGTCGACCTGGTCCAGCGTAACGGCGAGGTGACCATCCCCTTTCTGCTGTCCAGCCGCGGTTACGGACTGCTATGGAACAACCCGGCCATCGGCCGGGTGGAACTCGCCGCGAACGGCACCCGCTGGACGGCCGACAGCGCGCGCCAGATCGACTACTGGATCACGGCGGGCTCGCCCGCGCAGATCCTGGGGAGCTACGCCGACGCCACCGGCCACCCGCCGATGCTGCCGGACTGGGCGGCCGGTTTCTGGCAGTGCAAGCTGCGTTACCGCACCCAGGATGAGCTGCTCGCCGTGGCTCGCGAGTATCACCGGCGCGGCCTGCCGCTGTCGGTGATCGTCGCCGACTACTTCCACTGGACCCACCTGGGCGACTGGAAGTTCGACCCGGCGGAGTGGCCGGACCCGGCGGCGATGACCGCCGAGCTGCGCGAGATGGGCACCCGGCTGATGGTGTCGATATGGCCCTCGGTCAGCCCGGCTAGCGAGAACCACGCCGAGCTGGCCGATCGCGGGCTGCTCATCGGCACCGAGACCGGGCCGCTCGCCCACGCCACCTGGCCGGACAAGGGCATACCGGCGCCGGTCGGCGTCGCCTTCTACGACGCGACGAACCCGGAGGCGCGCGAGTTCATCTGGAGCCGGGTGCGGGACAACTACCTGCTGCCCGTACGGCATCGACGCCTGGTGGCTTGACGCCTGCGAGCCGGAGATGCGGCCCAGGTTCCACGCAGAACCTGCGCTACCACGCGGGTCCCGGCCTGGCGGTGGGCAACCTGTACCCGCGCGAGCACGCCCGCGCGTTTTACGAAGGCAACCGGGCCGAGGGACTGCCGGGGAGCGTCACCCTCGTCCGTTCTGCCTGGTCGGGAAGTCAGCGCTACGGCGCGGTGCTCTGGTCAGGCGATATACCGGCCACCTACGCCAGCCTGCGCGAGCAGATCAGGGCCGGGCTGAACGTCGCGGTCAGCGGGCTGCCGTGGTGGACGACCGACATCGGCGGGTTCCACGGCGGGGACCCGGACGACCCGGAGTACCGCGAGCTGATCGTGCGCTGGTTCCAGTACGGGGCGTTCTGCCCGATCTTCCGGCTGCACGGGTTCCGTGAGCCGTCGATGCCGTTCGGGCTCGACCAGACCGGCGGCCCGAACGAGGCGTGGTCCTTCGGCGACGAGGCCTACGAGTGCATCGCGGCCATGATGTTCCTGCGGGAACGGCTGCGGCCGTACGTCATGACCCAGATGCGGGCCGCCCACGAGACCGGGATGCCGCCGATGCGGCCGCTGTTCGTCGACTTCCCCGATGATCCGCAGGTCTGGGACGTCGCCGACCAGTTCATGTTCGGGCCGTCGCTGCTGGTCGCGCCCGTCGCGTGGCACGGTGCCAGGGAACGGGACGTGTACCTGCCCGCCGGCAGCCGGTGGACCGACGCGTGGACCGGCGACAGGCGCCGATGGCGGCACGACGGTGCATGGCGGAAGCGCCGCTCGACCGGATCCCGCTGTTCCTCCGCGACGGCGATGCCGAGCTTCCGATGCGGCAGCCGGTGACGCTGGCCTTCGGCGGGGACTACAACCCCGAGCAGTGGGACGCGGCGGTGTGGGCATAGGATGACGAGCTGATGCGCGCGGCGCGCGTCAACACCGCCACCGTCGGCGTGTTCTCCTGGTCGTTGCTGGAACCCGAGGAGGGGCGGTTCGAGTTCGGCTGGCTGGACGAGACGCTTGACCGGCTGCACGCGAACGGGGTGCGGGTGATCCTGGCGACACCCACCGCGTCGCCGCCGCCCTGGTTCACCCTCGCGCACCCGGACGCGATGCCGGTCACCAGGGACGGAGTCCGGCTGTGGCACGGCAGCCGAGACACCTACTGCGCCGCCGCGCCCGCCTACCGCCAGGCCGCGGCGCGGATCGCGGGCGAGCTGGCCCGGCGGTACGCGGATCATCCGGCGCTCGTCCTGTGGCACGTGCACAACGAGTACGGCACGCTGTGCTGGTGTGACCACGCGGCCGCGGCGTTCCGTGACTGGCTGCGGCGCCGCTACGGAGACGGTGCGAATGGCCTGGCCGCGCTGAACGAGGCGTGGGGGACGGCGTTCTGGAGCCAGCGCTATTCGGCGTGGGAACAGGTCCTCCCGCCACGCGCCACGCAATACCTGCCCAATCCCGGGCAGGACCTGGACTTCCGCCGGTTCTGGTCCGACGAGCTGCGCGCCGCGTTCACCGAGCAGCGGGACGTCATCCGGCAGAGTTGCCCCGGGGTGCCGGTGACGACGAACTTCGTGTCGGCGGACTGGGTGGTCCCTGACCCGTGGACGTGGGGCCGCGAGGTCGATGTGTTCGCGATCGATCACTACCTGACGACGGCGGGGCCAGGCGGGCATGCCGACATCGCGTTCACCGCGGACCTGGCCAGGTCCGCCGGTGGCGGCAAGCCGTGGCTGCTGATGGAGCAGGCGGCGAGCGTCGTCGTCGAGAACGGCCTGATGGTGCACCGGGAGCCGGGCCGGACGCTGCGTGACAGCCTCGGTTACGTGGCGCACGGCGCCGACGGCGTGTGCTTCTTCCAGTGGCGCGCGTCGCGGGCCGGGGCCGAGATGTACCATCCGGCGCTGGTCCCGCACGCCGGCCGGGACACCCGGATTTTCGCGGAGGCCGTGGAGCTGGGCGCGGCGCTTGAGCGTCTCTCGGAAGTGACCGGGAGCGTGCTCCGGGCCGAGGCGGCGGTGCTGGTGGACACGGATTCCAGGCGGGCGCTTGAGTCCAGGGGATTGCCGTCGGACCAGATCCGCCACATGGACGTGGCTCGTTCCGTGCACGCCGCGCTGTGGCGAGCCGGCATCGCCTGCGACCTCGCGCCGCCAGCCGCGGACTTGTCCGGGTACCGGCTCGTGCTGGTCCCCGCCGTCTACCTGATGTCCGGCGACGTGGCCGCCGCGCTGCGCGGGTACGTGGCGGCGGGCGGGCACCTGGTGGTGACGTTCCTGTCCGGGATAGCCGACCAGTTCCACCGGGTACGGACCGGCGGGTACCCGGGCGCGCTGCGTGACCTGCTGGGTATCCGGGTGGAGGAGTTCCATCCGCTGCCGCCAGACGCGACGGTCACGCTGAGCTCTGCGGGCCTGGACGGGGCGACGGGCGGGCCATGGGCGACGGGCAGCAGGTGGAGCGAGCGGCTGCGGACGGCGGGCGCCGAGGTCCTCGCTCGCTATGACGGTGGCGTGCTAGCCGGGCTGCCCGCAGTGACGAGGAATTCTCTCGGCGACGGCGTCGCGTGGTACCTGTCGACCTGGCTCGCGGACAGCGCGTACGACTTGCTGCTGCGGGACGCCACAGCCGCGGCCGGCGTTCAGCCGGTCCTGGCCGATGTGCCGCCGGGAGTCGCGGTCAGCCGGCGCTATGGCGAAGACGGCACGTCCTGGCTTTTCGTGTTCAACCACACGGATGAGCCGGTCACCCTCCCGGCCAGCGGCGTCGACCTGCTGTCCGGGAAGGCAGCCGATCCCCTCCGCCTGCCAGCGCGCGGCGTAGCCGTGCTCCGCGAACGAACGGGCGCTGCTGACAGGTGACATCAAGCTCGAGAACGCCGTTGGGCACCGCGCCCCGTGAGCTCATAGTCAGCCGGCGGCGGCGCGGCCGCCTGGATGCGCTGTCAATCTCCGGGAAGAGCAGGGCCCGGTCACGAGCCGACCGGTGACAGGTAGGTCCCCGTCCCAGGCTGCAGGCCAGGCTTTGCTGATCAGGCTCTGCTGGTCAGTCGCGGGGAGCGAGGGCCGGGCGCTTGGCCGGGCGACGCGGTGCGCTCGCCGCGGCGACCGGCGGCTTCCAGGGGCCGCCGGTCATGAGGCGGCGGATGTACTCGATCGTGGCATCAATGATCTTGCTCGCCTGCCGGCGGTTGCTCGCGGACGCGACCTCGCGCGCGCCCTCGCCGATGATCGAGGTCAGCGAGGTCACGTACAACCGGTCGAAAGACGTTTCCGACAGGCGCAGCAGCGTGTCGTTCTGTACCAGCCACTCGTGCCCGCGCCGCCGCGCCATCACCTCAAAGCCGGGCGGGCTGTCGCCGCTGAGGAACAGCAGCGCCAGGTCCCGGCGCTCCCAGCTGCCCTCGAGGTAGGCCCGGGCGCCGAGCGAGAACAGCTCGAACGGGTCGGTCACGCCCGCCCGCCGCGCCTGGGCGACGGCGCCGCTCGCCGCCTGGTCGTGCGCGGCCTGGTGCTCCTGCCACAGCGCGAAGTACAGCTCGCTCTTGCCGCCGAAGTGGTGGTAAAGGCTGCCCACGCTTGACTTGGCCCGCTTTACCACCTCGGCGATGCTCGCGTCGGCGAAGCCCTGCTCGGCGAACACCGCGCGCGCCGCGTCGAGCAGCGCCCGCTGGGTCTCCGCGGTGCGCGCCCACTGCCAGGAGCCGGCGGCCTTGTCTCGCGGTTGTCGTGGTGCTGGTTCCACCGGTTACTCCCGCTCGCCGTTTCAGAACTGGATTCTAAGAGTGTAACCAGTGCTACGCCGCCCGGCCGCTTGAGGCAGGCGGCGGCCGGGACGGCCGTCAGCGGCTGACCGAGCGGATGCGGCCCGCTCTCACCGTGTCGATCACGTGCCTGCGGAACAGCTCGGGCGCCGGGAGCAGGGGCTTGTCGGCGGGCCAGGTCAGGTAAATGTCGCGTTCGGCGCCCTCGTCGAGGATCGGCAGGTAGAGCACCGGGCCGGGGCCCGCCACCGGGGAACCGACGCGCGGGGCCGGGACGATGGCGACGCCCAGGCCCGCCGCGACCAGGCCCTGGACGTTGGACAGGTCGTCGCCCTCGAAGACGACCTTCGGCCGGAAGCCCGCCGCCGCGCACAGGTCGTCGCCGAGCTGGCGCAGGGCCGAGGTGGGACGCAGCCCGATGAACGACTCGGCGGCGACGTCGGCCAGCCGGATGCCCTCCCCTGGCCGCGCGGCGAGCGGGTGGGTGGCCGGGAGGGCGAGGCGGAGCGGCTCGTTCCCGATGCGCTGCGTCCGCACGGCGAGGTCACCGGGACGGGTGGCCTCGGCACCGGTCCTGAACCGGCGGGTGCCGATCTCCAGGTCGGTCGCGCCGCCGTCCAGCGGCAGCCCGTGCAGCTCGTCGCGGGCGTGGGTCAGCCGGAAGCCGACCCCCGGATGCGCGGCGCGGAAGCTGCCGAGCAGGTCCGGCACGAGCCAGGAGCCCAGGGACTGCTGGAACGCGACCGCGACCGTGCCGGCCTCCGGCGACACGAACTGGGCCACGGCGTCGAGACCGTCACGCAGCTCGGCCAGCAGCCGGTCCACGTGCGGCTTGAACACCTCCCCGGTCCGGGTGAGCCGCAGCGTCCGGCCCGACCGTTCGAGCAGGGGCGTCCCGGCCTGCGCCTCAAGGCGGGCGAGGGCGCGCGAAACGCCGGACTGGGTGACCATCTCAAGCTCGCTCACCTCGGTCACCGTCATGCCGTCGGCGACCAGCTGGAACCAGCGAAGCACGTCAGTGTCCATGGATTCATGACTATAAGGCATGGATCGGCTGCCATAAGATCATTGGACGCATGGGTCAGAACTGGGTTCACTGGATTGTGAAAGCATTCACAAATACGACAAGGGACACATCATGACGCCCTCGGTTCTGACCCGGCTCCAGCAGGTCCGCGCGGAGCACGCGCGGCGACGGACGCTCTGGCGCGAGCTTTCTTCCTACACCACCGCCGGCGACCTGAACGACATCGAGGCGGCCATCGCGCGCAGCGGTGACGCCGAAAGCGACGCCCAGACCCAGGAAATCCGCCGCTTCCTGGCCGCACGGCGGAACGCGGCCTAGCGCCTGGGCCGCGACGCGAGGAACCGCTGGCGCGGCGGTTCACCGGTCGTTGAGGAAGGCCAGCACGGCCAGCACGCGGCGGTGATCGGAATCGGAGGGCGGCAGGCCGAGCTTGCTGAAGATGTTGCTGATGTGCTTCTCGACGGCGCGCTCGGAGACGTAGAAGCGCTCGGCGATGGCGCCGTTGGAGCGGCCCTCGGCCATCAAGGCGAGGACGTCGCGCTCGCGCGGGGTGAGCGCGTCGAGCGCCGCCCCGTGCCGGGTGGCGCTCAGCAGGCCGGTGACGACCTCGGGGTCGAGGGCGGTGCCGCCCGCCGCGACCCGGCTGATCGCGTCGTCGAACTCGGCGACGTTGGCGACCCGGTCCTTGAGCAGGTAGCCGACGCCGCCGGAGCGCATGCTCAGCAGGTCGGCCGCGTACCTGGTCTCCACGTACTGGGAGAACACCAGGATGCCAACCTTGGGGTGAGCGCGGCGAATCGCGATCGCGGCGCGCAGGCCCTCGTCGGTGTGGTGGGGCGGCATCCGGACGTCGACGATCGCGACGTCGGGCTCGTGCGTGTCGACGGCCGCCAGCAGGGCCGGGGCGTCGCCGACCGCGGCCACGATCTCGTGGCCGCGGTCGGTCAGTATTTCCCGCAGGCCCGCCCTGATCACGGCGGCGTCCTCGGCGATGACGATGCGCATGGCTACCGCGCTCTCAGGCGTGGGACGGCAGTTCGACGGTGACGGTCGTCGGGCCGCCCTGGGGGCTGTCGACCTCGATGCGGCCGTCGACCGCGCGGACGCGCTCGGCGAGGCCGCGCAGGCCGCCGTTGGGTACGGCGCGCGCGCCGCCCGCGCCGTCGTCGGTGACGCGGACCCGCAGCAGGCCAGGGACGTGCACGGCTTCGAGCGTAGCGTGCCGCGCCCCGCTGTGCCTGGCCACGTTGGTGAGCAGCTCGGCCGCCGAGAAGTAGGCGATGGTCTCGATGGCGGCCGAGGGCCGCTCCGGGATGTCGGTGATCAGCTCGACGGGAACCGCGCTGCGGTTCGCCAGCGTGGCGAGCGCATCGGCCAGGCCGTTGTCGAGCACCGGCGGGTGGATCCCGCGGGCCAGCGTCCGCAGGTCGGCGATCGCCTCGAGCGCGCCGCGGTGCGCGTCCTCGACGAGCTGGGCGATGCGGGCCAGGTCGACGCCGCCGCCGTCGTACAGCTTCTCCCGGGCCAGGCCGAGCTTCATGGCCAGGGCCACGAGCTGCGCCTGGGTGCCGTCGTGCAGGTCCCGCTCGATGCCGCGCAGCCGCGCCGCGGAATCGTCCACGACGCTCGCCCGGCTCTGCTCAAGCGCCTGGATCCGCTCCGCGGACGAGCCGCCGCCGAGCAGGCCGCGCATCAGCCGCCGGTCGACCTCGGTGAGGCCGTGCGTCGCCCACGGGGCGGCGACCAGCAGGAGGGCGCCGAGCGGGAGGAAGCTGAACGCGCTGGACAGGCTGGTAACCCAGTGACCGACGAGTCCGAGCGCCCACCACGCCGGGAAGGTCAAGCCGATCAGGCCGCCCAGCCAGCAGGCCGCGATGACGCCGAGCCCGGCGACGGTGAGCGGGAGCTTCAGCGCGAAGTAGGCGCGCGTCCGCCAGGCGACCGGGTCGAGGACGCGCGCGCCCATCCATTCGCCCAGCTCGTTCTGCGGCCGCAGCGCGGTGATCGTGATGCCCGCCTCGGCGGCCAGCTCGGTGATCCGCTGCCGCGGGAGCCGCGTGATCGTGACCCCGGGCTTCGTCTCCCACACCCGGGTCTTGCCGCCGGCGGCTTGCTGGCCGCCTCGACCAGGCGGAGGGCGTCGGGCGTGGCCACCTTCATCCGGTTCATGGGCCGGAGCAGCGGCGGCGGCGGGATTTCCTCGCCGAGCAGCCTGCGGGCAAGGGCACGAGCCGTCATGCCGAACCTGCGCACGGCGTCGGTCGACAACGCCCACAGCGGCCCGTTGAGCAGCGTCGGGACGATGAGCGCGATGGCGGCGACCGCGAGCGGGAGGCTGGCGAGGGCGTAGCCGAGCTCGGACCAGCGCACGCCGGGTGAAGGGCGCCTCGGTCACCTGCCGCAGCGGTGACGCCGACTCGGTCATGATCTGATTGTCGTCCGTGATGACGGTGCTGTGACCGCCTGCTGACCATGTTTGCGTGTTCATGCCTCGATGTTGCGGCTCCGGGCCTGGCCGGGTCGATCGTGGCAGCCGAGGTCTTCAGGTACGGCTAGCACGACCCCGACGAGCATCAGGGCGATGACGGCATGCGCCAGGAAGGCCCGGTTCTAGCGCGCGCCACGGAGTGCCGGTTAATCGTTTAGTGCCATTTGAAGCGCCAGGCGGCGAAGCCGCAGCCCGCGACCGTCCAGGCGAGCAGGACGAGCAGGTCGGTCAGCGGGGCGTGGGCGACCGGGGTGTAGGACTGCTGGAGAATCTGCGCCAGGGCACGGACCGGGAACAGGCCGACGGCCGCGGACAGCCAGTGCGGGACGGAGAAGGTCGGGTCGAAGATGCCGGACATGATCGCCAGCGGCAGGTAGCTGGCGTTGGCGATCGGCGCGGCGGACTCGGCGCTGCTCGCCACCGCGCTCAGCGCCAGGCCCAGGGAGCCGAAGCAGAGGACGCCGAGGGCCAGGCCGCCGGCGAGTTCCGGCAGGCCGCCGGCGCGCGGGACCGCGTGGAAGGCGAAGGCGCCGATGGCCATGATGGACGCGGTGATCGCCAGGGTGGTGGCGGCCGTGCTGCCGAGCACGCCGGACAGGTAGGCGCTGGCGGGCAGCGGGGTGGTCCTGATCCGCTTCAGCACGCCGTCGTGCCTGAGCGTGGCGAGCTTCGCGCCGAGGTTCACGTACGCCGCCACGATCACGCCGAACGCGATGATCGACGGGACGAAGAGCATCTGGCCCTCGACGCGCGTGCCCGGCAGGTCCCCGGTCGCGGTCGTCGACCCGATGAGCAGCAGCAGCGCGAGCGGCAGGGCGAAGGTGAACAGCGCGTACTCCGCGCTGCGCCAGAACGAGCGCTGTTCGAGGATGGCCTGGCGGAAGGCCAGGCTGACGGTCGCGGACCTCCGTTGCGGGGGTACGGGCCATCGCGGGAGACATGGGCTTTCGAGCAGCGTCCGGGGCCTGCTACCGGGGGGTCGGTCCCCCCGGGAGATATCAGTTTGCCGCGCGCCCGATACGATGGCGGTTTTTGCCATCGGCGCGCGCACTGCATCGCCCGCCACAAGCCGCAGGTAGGCGTCCTCCAGCGTGGGGGTTTCTACGGACAGGTCGCCGAGGTCGCCGAGGTCGTTCGCGCTCGCCCAGCCGAGCAGCTCGCGCAGCGCGGTCGCGGAGTTCTCCGTCTGGCAGACCGCGAGCTCGCCGGTGACCACGACCCCGAGGCGATCGGGGGGCGCGAGTGAGCCATCAAGCAGTCGTTCGGGCGCGGTGAACTTGATCTTCGTCTTTACTCCCGGCCTGCCGGGCGACGTGCCGCACCGTGCCCGCGACCTGGATGCGGCCGCCTTGCAGGATCGCCACCCGGTCGGCGAGGCGCTCCGCCTCGTCCAGGTAGTGGGTGGTGAGCACGATCGTCTTGCCGAGGGTGCGCAGGTTCTCGATCGCCGCCCAGCAGCGGCGCCGCGACTCCGGGTCGAACCCGGTCGTCGGCTCGTCGAGGAAGATCAGGTCCGGGTCGCCCGCCAGGGCGAGCGCCAGGTCGAGGCGGCGGCGCTGCCCGCCGGACAGGCGGCGCACCTGGGCGTTCCTGTCCTCGGTGAGCTCCACGACCTTCAGCAGGTCTTCCAGGTCGCGCGGGTTCCGGTAGTAGGCGCGCCAGCTGTCGATCAGCTCCCCCACCCGGGCCTGCCGCGGGAAGCCGCACTCCTGCAGGACGATGCCGATCCGCTCGCGGAGCCGGGCCGGCTGCGCCTGCGGGTCCATGCCGAGGACGCTGACCGTGCCGCCGGTCCGCTGCCGGAAGCCCTCGAGGATCTCGACGGTCGTGGTCTTGCCCGCGCCGTTGGGGCCGAGGAGGCAGAAGACCTCGCCGGCCTTGACCTCGAAGTCGACGCCCGTGAGCACCTGGCGGTCGGCGTAGCTCATCGTGAGCCTGTTGACCTCGATCGCGGTGCTCATGGGCGCTCCTCGGCGTTCAGGTACTGTTCCGCAGGTACGCGGGGACCAGGGCGTGCAGCAGCGCGTCGACCGCGGTCTCCCTGGCGAGGCCGGACGGGATCGCCGCGCCGTACGGGTCGGAGTGACGGTGCCGGGCGAACCAGGTGAGCGTTTCAAGTACCAGGCGCGCGGTCGCGGCGGTGTCCGGCGTCCGGCGCAGCGTGCCGGCCTTGGCCCGGCTGTCCAGGTACTGGGCCAGCGCGTCGAGCACGGGGCGGCGCAGGCCGGTGTTGAGCAGGTCGGCCAGTTCGGGCAGCTCGCGGGCGGAGCGCTCGATCATGTCGGCGGCCCGGGCGGTCTGCTCCTCGAGGGCGAACAGCTCGCCCAGGATCAGCCGCAGCTCGGCCGCGGGGTCGCCCGGGTCGGTCCGGGTCAGCCCGTGTCGTCCTCGCGCAGCGCCTGGGCGAGGGCGCCGAACGGGACCTCGGCGGCCACGAACTCGCGGGCCTGGCGGATCATCTCCGCGAGGGACGGCGCGGTCAGCGGGAACTCGCCGGCCGGGTCGCCCTCCCCCGGCAACGGCTCAAGCAGCAGCGCATGCCTGATCGCCAGCACGAACAGGCCTTCCTTGCCGTCGACGTAACGGTAAAGCGCCGCCTCGGAGAGGCCCGCCTCCCGCGCGACGTCGCTCATGTGCGCGGACCGGTAGCCGTCCCTGGCGAACACCCGCACCGCGGCGGCGATCACCTCGGGGAACCGCTGGTGGGCGCTCCGTTTGGCTGTCACGGGGGCGAGTATATGAGGGTAAGTGAGTCGATCACTCACAATGTCCTGCGGATTGCCTCTCAAGTAATGGAATGTCCGTGACGCCCCGTTCCCGCCGGCTAGCGGCGGGTAGTCAGCGCGGCCGGATGTCCGTTCCCGCGTTGACCAGTCCGCCCATCGCCGGGCCGTAGAAGTAGTACGGGTAGGTCAGCTCCGGCGTGAGGCTGGTTACTGGCGGCGCAGCCCGTCGATGAGCACGGTGACTAGGCGGCCGGCGCGTCCCTCGTCCTCGGGGCCCGGCGGCCGGTCGTTGATGGCCTGGAGCAGCCCCTTGAGCAGGGCCACCAGGTCTGGCGTGGTGACATCGGCGCGCACCGCGCCTGCCTCCTGCGCGCGGCGCAGCAGCACGTCGAGCGCGGCGTGCAGCTCCTCCGGCAGCGCGCCGGGAATGGCGATGGCGTCGGGCAGGTCGCGCTTCGCCGCCGCTTCCTGACGGAAGCGGCCGAGGAAGCCGAAGAAGGCCTCCCCGGGATCCGGGTCATCGGCCAGGCGGCGCGCGGTGTCGATGAGGTCGCGCAGCCTGGCGGCGACGACCGCCTCGAACAGATCTTCCTTAGAAGGGAAATGGCGGTAGACCGTACCGGGTCCGACCCCGGCCATGGCGGCGATCTCGTCAAGGGGGACGCCATAACCGGACGCGGCGAACGCGTCCCGCGCCGCGCGCAGGACCTTGTCCCGGTTGCGCCGCGCGTCGGCGCGCAGCGGCCGCTCAGTCATGGTAGCTAACCGGGGCGCTAGTTCCGTATAGTGCAAGCGGAGTCATCGTTCCGATTATAGAGGAGTCCGCCATGCCAATGACGCCACGCGAGGTCGCGGAGCAGGTTCGCAAGATGGTCGCCGGGGAAGGCGTCGTGTTCGCTGACCTCTTCGCTGTCGACGGCGTGCTCACCTATCCGTTCGCCCTGCCCGGGCAGCCGCCGGAGCTGCGCGGGCGCGACGCGATCGGCGCCTACTTCGCCGCGATCGGCCGGTCACGCGAGCTGTTCACCATGGCCGGCGTCGACGCCGTGACCTGGCAGACCGACGACCCCGAGGTGGTCGTCACCCGGATCACGCACCACGGCACGTCGAACGTCACCGGCGACGCCTACCAGCTCACCGCGCTCGGCGTCATCCGGGTGCGCGACGGCATGATCGTCCGCTACGAGGACTACATGGACGCGATCGCGCTTGCCCGGCTCCTTGGCCGGGCGGGCGACCTCGCCGCCGCCCTCGGCGCGGACTGAGCCATGGCCGGCTTCCCTCCCGGCGGAGCCCGGCCTTGACATGCAGCCATTTAGCTGCCTATCCCGCCGTCATCGCCAGCTTGAAGACCCTGCTGGAGACCGGCGACCCGCTCCCCGCCTAACGACCCGGGGCTTATTCACGGCTCGGATCCCGGTGTGCGCACTTCGGGATTCCGCCTTGCTAGCGGCTTCGCTGTGGTTGTGGGTGGCAAACCAGGGTCCGGCCTGGGCGGACGCTGATCCCGGCGGTGGGTCCGGCTGTTGGTTGGCAATCCCTTACATCTCTTCATTTTTCGCTATGCGGCGTTTGGCCGTCGGTATGCTCGGGCCCGATCGAGAGGAGCATGCGTGCGCGGGTCTGGGATCGGCAATCTGATTTTCGGTAAGGTCGGTTACCTGGCGGCGTGCCTTGCGGCGGCGATTGTTCTCGTACTGAGTGGATACGCCCACGGCTTGGTCGGAGCCACCACGGCGCTTGAGGGCGGCGCGAACCTCGGAAGTAACGTTCCGCCGACCGGTGCGATGAACATCCTGCTCATGGGGCTGGAGAGCCGTACCAACTTCCAGGGCCAGAACCTCAGCTAGGCGCAGCTCACCCAGACGCACTCCGGTAACTAACGTGGGACCTGGGCTCGCAGGACACGGACACGCTGATCCTCGTCCACGTCTTCGCCGGCGGGCGGACTGCGACCGGTTACTCCATCCCCCGCGACGACGTCGTCAACTTCCCCCATTCCGTCACCGTTGGCGGCGCCGTGCTGACTGAGGGCAAGATCGACGCGGCCTACCTCTACGCCTACGACCAGTACGTGAGCGCCAATATCGGGACGATGGGCCAGACCAGCGCCCTGTACACCGGCGCCAACCAGGCCGGCCAGCTGTTCGAGACCCAGACGGTGGAGTCGGTCACCGGCGTGCACATCGACCACTTCGTCGTGTCGAACATCGAAGGCTTCTTCCAGATCGCCTACCAACTCGGCGGCATCAACGTGTGCATCGCGCCGGCCCCGGCCTCGGTAGAGCCGGACGCGTTCAAGGGCGGGGGAAACCTGGTCGACGAGCCTTACCCGGGCGCCCCGCTCAGCGCGAGCAACTCGGGCTTCGACGCCTTCAAGGACGGCTACAACGAGAAGAAGGGCGGCGCGCAGTACATTCACCTGCAGGCGGCTCAGGCGCTGGCGTTCGTCCGCGCCAGGGACTCGCTGCCCGGCGTCGACATCGGCCGGACCGCGCGGCAGCAGGCCGCGATCGACTACATCATCTACGACTTCAAGCACCGGAACGTGCTGACCGACCCGGGCCTGATCTCCAGCATGCTCAACAACGCCAAGTCGTACCTGCAGACCGACCAGGGCTTCGAACTGCTCAGCTTCGCCCCGCAGATGCAGTCGCTGACCGGCTCGCACCTGAAGATGTCCACGCTGGCCGATGCCGCCGTGCAGAACATCACGATTCCCGGGTATCCCAGCCTGCAGGACGCGAACTACATTTACGTGCCGAACCTGCGGCAGACGGTTAACAGCGCGTTCTACGGGTCCGCGGCGGTCAAGGCCACCAAGTCGGTGACCGTGGACGTCTACAACGGCAGCGGCGCCGGCGGCCTGGCCGGCGGCGTCTCGCAGGCCTTCGCCGCCGCCGGGTACACCGCGGGCACGACCGGCAACGCCTCCGCCCAGTCGCAGCAACTGCAGGGCGACACGCAGGTCTTCTACGGCGCGGGCGCGGAAGGCAACGCGGACAGCATCGCCTCCATGGTCGGGGCGCAGGCCGCCACCTCGTTGTCGTCACTGCCCGCCGGGCACGTCGAGGTGCTGCTCGGCCAGCAGGTCATCGCGATGCCGCCCGGCCTGGAGACCTTCGGCGCGACCACCGTCACCGAACAGGACTTCGTCACGGCCGCCCAGCAGAACAACCTGCCCGCCAGCGAGCTGCCGCCGGCGACCGCGGCCGGCAGCACGGCCGGGACGCAGTCGGTGAGCGCCACCGAGGTCGGCGTGCGCGCCGTGGCAGCGGTCCACCCGGCAGCGCCCGCGCACCCGGCCAGCACGCCGTCAGCGGCAGACGTCAAGCGCCCCGCCGACGTTCCCGCCGGCATCCCCTGCGTCTACTGACGGGCCGCAGAGGCTGGTCGGCCCGGGTAGTGCGGTGAACCGGGGCCCCCGGCGTTCTTCCCGCCGGTTGCGGGAAACTGTTCGGGAGAGACGGTTGGCGAGGAGGGGCGGCGGAGATGGCACAAGAGACGCACCGGCAGGTCGGCATCCAGCGGATCGCGCCTGGCCAGTACACGGTGACGAACGAACGCGGCGGGACGATCACGGTGGGCTCGGGGGCCGAAGGGGAGTTCACGCCCGTCGAACTGCTGCTCACGGCGATCGGGACCTGCACGGCGATCGACGTGGACGTGCTGACGTCCCGGCGGGCGGAGCCGACCGAGTTCACCATCGAGGTCGGCGCGGAGAAGATCCGCGACGAGCTCGGCAGCCGCCTAACGGACATCGCGGTCACGTTTCATGTCGCGTTTCCCGAGGGTGCGGGGGGCGACGCGGCCCGGGAACTGCTCCCAGGCGCGGTGCGCCGGTCCCACGACTCGCTGTGCACGGTGAGCAAGACGGTGGAGCTCGGCACGCCCGTTAAGAGCGAGATCGCCTAGGCCGGGATTTCGGCGAGCAGGTCGTCAAGCGAGCGCGCCGGGCGGCCGGTAAGGCGGGTCACGGTGTCGGTGACTTGCGCGGCGTAACCGTCCGTGCCCGACCGGCGGTAGTCCTGGTACAGGCCGACGAGCGCGCCCGCGAACCAGTCGCTGAGGCCCGCGCCGAGCAGCGCCCCGCGCACGGCGTCGTCGGGCACGTCCACGTAACTGACCTCACGCCCGAGCGCTCTGGAGAGTTTGGCGGCCACGTCGGCGTAGGAGAGCGCCTCCGGCCCGGTGACGTCATAATCGGCGCCGGCATGGCCGGGCTCGCACAGGGCGGCGGCCGCCACGGCGGCGACATCGCGGGTATCGACCATGCTGATGCGGGCCTGACCCGCGTCCACGTAGAAGTTTCCCGACGCGTCGATGGCGGGGATGGTGGATTCCTGGATGTTCTGCAGGAACAGGTTGGGGCGGACGATCACGTGCGGCAGCCCGGAGTCCCGCAGGTAACGGTCGCTGACGTGATGGGCGCCAATGAACTCGGGCGCGGACTCCTCGTCGGCGCCGAGTATCGAGCTGCGCACCAGCAAGCGGACATCGGTCCGGCGGGCCGCGTCGATGGCGTTGCGGTGCCAGGTGACCGCATCCGGGTGCGGGCTGGAGAGCAGGAACACCTTCTCGATTCCGTCCATCGCGGCGACCAGCGAGGCCTCGTCGGCGAGGTCGCCGGTGACCACGCCGGCCGCCGCCGGCAGGCTTCCGGCGCGCTCACCGGCGCGTACCAGGGCGCGGACGCGCTCTCCCCGGCTCAGCAACTCCTCGATCAGGGCCGCGCCAATCTTGCTGCGACCGCCAATGACCAGGATCAATGTCCTCTCCCATCCACACCGCGCCGGTACCTTGCCACCAACTTGCCGGCCGGAACCAGCCCGATCAAGGCGGAATCCCTGATCGGACCGATTAGGATTCGTGATCGATGTGGAAGAACGTCGAGCTTCGCGAGCTGCGGATCTTCCTCGTGCTCGCCGAGGAACTGCACTTCGGCCGCACGGCCGAGCGGCTGGGCATCTCCCAGCCCGGGGTCAGCGAGGCCGTGCGCACGCTGGAATCCAGGCTCGGGGTCAAGCTGTTCGACCGGACCAGCCGCCGGGTCGGGCTGACCCCGGCCGGCGAAGGGCTACGGCGGGACCTAGTGCCCGCGCTGGCCGCGCTTGACCGGGTCCTGGCGGAGACCAGCGAGTTGTCGCACGCCGTGCGCGGACTGCTGCGCCTCGGCTTCGTGCTCACCACCGAGGGCCCGGCACTGAGCCGCCTCGTCACGGCGTTTCAGGCCCGTTACCCCGGCTGCGAGCTCCGGCTCCAGGAGGTCGATACCTTCGACGCCTACCGGGAGCTACGCCGCGGCGACGTTGACGTCGTGTGCAACTGGCTCGCCCCCGGCGAGCCCGGCCTGGTCACCGGGACCGCGTTCGCCTTCTACGGGCGGGCCCTCGCCGTGGCCCCCGGGCACCGCCTGGCCGGCGAGGCGACGGTTTCCGTCGAGGACCTGGCCAACGAGGAGGTGGCGCTGCTCCCCTCGTCCATCCCGCCGGGGGTCTACGACCTGATCAGCCCGCCGCGCACGCCGTCCGGGCGGACCATCCCCCGCACCCAGCCCGCCGCGACCATCAACGAGATCCTCTCGTTCGTCGCCCGCGGCCGGATCGTGCACCCGACCAGCCCGGACGTTCCGATCTTCGCCCGCGACGACATCGTCCTCGTTCCGATCAGCGACCTGCCGCCGCTGCCGCTCGGCCTGGTCTGGTGCGCTGGCCGCGAGAACCGGCGCATCCGCGCCCTCGACCAGACCGCCCGTTCGATCGCCGCGACGTCCCCCTGACCGCCCCCGGCCTCACGTCTCGACAACCCGGCTAGGCGGCGGGGCCGGCGGTCTTGAGCACCTCGACGCGGACGACCACGCGGACCGCGCCCGGCCGGTCCTCGCCCGGGTCCTTCCCGTCGTACTTCCACGACAGGCCGGTGTCGACGCGCCGCCCGGTATCCGGGGTCATCGACGCGACGCCGCGCAGCTCGACGTAGTTCTCGGGGTCCGCGAAGTCGATCACCGTGACGCTCACCCGCGGGTCGCGCACCATGTTGCGGTGCTTAACCCGGCCCTCCACGGTGGAGAACAGCAGGTCGTCACCGTCGCGGCCGACCCACATGACGGACGTCTGCGGGCTGCCGTCGGCGTTCACCGTGGCCAGCACCGCGTAGTTGCGCCCGTCGATCAGCCGGACCGCCGGCTCACTGAGCTTGATTCCCATGGCGGCACGCTAACAGGGCCGCGCGCTGGCGGTGATAGCGTCGAGCAGGACATGAACCACCTGGACGGCGTGGACCGGCTCGCGAACACGTTCCGCGGCATGCGGCACGGGCAGAGCAAGGCGAACGAGGCCGGCGTCATCGTCAGCACGATCGAGAGCGACCGCGGCGGTGACTACGGCCTGTCGGAGCTTGGCCTGCGGCAGGCGCGCGCCGCGGCGGATGCCTGCGGCCTGCCCGCGGACACGGTCATCTGCTCGTCGGACTTCGCCCGCGCGCGGCAGACGGCGGAGATCGTGCGGGCGCGCCTCGGCGCGGCGGAGGTCATCGTCACCCCGGCCCTGCGCGAGCGGTCCTTCGGCGACCTGGAAGGCACCCCGGCGGCCGGTTACGCCAAGGTCTGGGCAGCCGACGAGGCGGGCGCCGCCCCCGTGGGGGGCGTCGAGCCCGCCGCCGCGGTGCTCGACCGGGTGACCGCGCTCGTCGCCGGGCTTGACCGGCGGTACGCGGGCCGCGGCATCCTCCTGGTGTCGCACGGCGACCCGCTGCAGATCCTGGAGGCGGGCTTCCTGCGGCTTGACCCGTCGCGGCACCGCCGGGTGCCGCCGCTCAACACCGCGGAGATCCGGGAGCTGCGGCTGGCGGGCGCGCCGTCACGGCCCCGGCCCTGATCAGACGGCCTGATCAGAACGGCCCAGATCAGCACGGGTCTCATCAGCATGGTCCTGATTAGCACCTCGCCGGGCGCGGCCGGGCAGGCGGTGCCACAATTTTTAGATGGACTACCCGCACGCACCAACGCCGGCTTTCCTGTTTGACCTTGACGGGACGCTGATCGACAGCGTCTACCAGCATGTGATCGCCTGGCGGGCCGCGCTCACCGAGATCGGCATCGACCTGTCCGTCTGGCGGATCCACCGGCGGATCGGGATGAGCGGCGGGCTGTTCGTGCACGCCCTGCTGCGGGAGACCGGCCGGACGCTGTCGCCCGAGGACATCGCGGAGCTGCAGCTCGCGCACGCCGCCGAGTACCGCAAGCAGATGGGTTCGGTGACCGCGCTGCCCGGCGCGCGCGAGCTGCTCGCCGCGCTCACCGCCGCCCGCGTGCGGTGGGGCATCGCGACCAGCGGGTACGCGGCGACCGCGCGGCCCGCCCTCGAGCTGCTCGGCCTGCCGGAGGACACCCCGATGGTGACCAGGGACCTGGTGCGGCACGCCAAGCCCGACCCGGACCTGTTCCTCGCCGCCGCCGCGCTGCTCGGCGTGGACCCCAGGCAAACGATGGTCGTGGGCGACAGCGTCTGGGACCTGCTGGCGGCGCGCCGCGCCGGGGCCCTCGGCATCGGGCTGCAGTCGGGCGGCTACGGCCGGGAGGAGCTGGAGCGGGCCGGCGCCTACCGGGTGTACGCCGACCCGGCGGAGATGCTGGCCAGGCTGGACGAGGCCGGGCGTCCGGCTGGACGAGGAGCCAGAACCGCAGGAGGGCTACTGACGCCGGGGCGGTGTCACCGGCCCCGGGCGTGACTGGCTACTGGTAAGAGATCATCACCGGGGCGGGCGTCTCCGCCATCGTTTGCCGGGGCGTGAGCATCGGGTGGTCCTTGACGAGGAAGTTCTTCCAGCCGAAGAACACGCCGCGCGGCGCCGCCGCGGTGACCGCGTTCCACGTGCCCTGCTTCACCCGGGGCGTGCCCTGCCCGTCCATGTGGATGACGATCGCCAGGTCGTCGTGGCTGGTGTCCAGGTACCGCTCGCCGGTGAGCATCGCGAGCTGGAACTGGTGCAGCACGAGGAGCTTCTGCGGCAGGTCATGCCGGGCGGTCAGCGCCGCGAGCCAGCTGACCACGCTGTTGACCTCGCTTATGTCGACGTGGCCGATCTGCCGTAGCGGCTTCTGCCCGGGCTGCAGCTTCCATTCGGCGTCGAGGGCCAGGCCGACGTCGGGCAGCGCGAGGAGCGACTCGTAGTGCTCGGCCTGGGCGAGCAGGCTGGCGCGCCCCGGCTGCAGGTCGAGCACGACGTACAGGCCGTCCGCGGTGGCCTGCCGCACCCAGGGCAGCAGCTCGGACACGGGCGTCTCGTACGAGTAGGTCCCGTCGGGGCCCGGTGATCGCCTCCGCCACCGTGGCGATGATCTCGAAGGCGGGGACGACGGGGACCCGGCTGAGCGGCCCGTAGGCGGCGGCCATCTGCCGCGCCCGGGCGATGCTCGCCGACAGGTCCTGCCGCCCGAGCACGCCGAGGCCCGGCGTTCCCGGGTGCCCGTAGAGCGCCACGAGCCGGTGCCCGGGGAACAGGACCTGCCCGCCGCCCGGCAGCTGGCGGCCGGTCTCCGCGACGGCGATCCGGCCGGCCAGGCGGCTAGCGGGGCCGAACTGGGCGCCGACGGCGACGACCTTGTCCGGCCGCAGCCGGGCCAGCGCGGTGATCGCCGCCGGGTCCGAGCGCGGGTCGGTGCCCGTCACGTCGACCACGGCCGCGCCGGCCGACCGCGCCGTGTCGGTGACGGCCGCGATCGACGCTGACGACGTGCCCGACGCGGCGGTGCCGGCGGCCGGGACCAGGACGGCGAGCCGGCTGAGCGGCGCCGGGGCGCGCGTCGCGGGCAGGGACGCGGGCTGCCCGACCACCTTCACGCCAGGCAGCGCCGCCGCCAGCTTGCCCGGCCAGGCCGCGGGCAGCCCCTCGGTCAGCACCGCGACCGGGTGGAACGCCCGGGCCGAGGCGGCCAGCTGGGCCAGGGACTTGGCGGTGAGCGGGGAGGCGAGCAGCAGCGGCGCGTGCGCGGCGCTGGCGTCCGCCGCGGCTACCCGGACCGCCTGGCCCGCGGTGGCCGACACCACCACGACGGGGGCGCTGGCGAACAGCACGCGCGCGAACGCGGCGGTGAGCGCGCCCGGCGCCGCGTCCGCCAGGACGGAATCCGCCGTCGCGGGGGCCCGGGTCACCGCGGCCGGCAGCGAGACGGCTCCCGCCCGCAGCGTGGCCGCCGCCGTGGCGGGACTCGCGTAGGCCGAGCCTGGCGAGGCGGCCGACGCGGAGCACGCCGCGAGGGCGCCCGCGGCGGCCGCGATACCCAACATTTCCAATCGCCGACGCACAGCTACCGGTTACCTCATTAAATAGCCCGATGTGGGGACATTCCGCGATCTATCCGCTATGACGGCCGGAGCCGCCCACCGGTTGGGCCGTAAGCGCCGCTAGATTGACCGTGTCGGTGTAAGAGCGTGAACAGGTTACGTCTTTCTGAGGCCGCAATCACGGAAGGTGACCGCTTGGGCGAGTCGGGGATCGCGTACCGGCTGCTCGACGGCGGCGAGGCCAGCGAGCGCGACGCCGACCTGCTGGCGCTGGCCGGCGAGGTCCACGGGAACGCGGGCGACCCGGCGCCGGCGCAGCAGGCCCGGGTGCGGCGGGCCCGGGTGTGGCGGCGGCAGCCGGGCTTCGCGCTCGCGGAGGCACGGCACGGCGGCTACCTGGTCGGCTATGCCTCCGGGATGCCGCTGCGGCCCTCCACCTCCTGGTGGCGGGGGCTGACCACGCCGCTGCCGCCCGACGTCACGGCCGAGCACCCCGGCCGCACGTTCGCGCTGACCGAACTGCTGGTGCGCGCCTCCTGGCGGCGGCAGGGCATCGGCCGGGAACTGCACGAGCTCCTGCTCGGCGGCCGTCCCGAGGAGCGGGCCACCGTGACGGTCCCGCCCGGCGCGGGCGCCGCGCAGGCCGCCTTCCGGTCGTGGGGCTGGCGGAAGGTCGCGCGCACCCGGGGCGATGAGGCCGGGTTCGACGTGACGGGCGCCCCGGTCCTCGACGTCCTCGTCATCGACCTGCCGCTGCCAGCCCGCGGCGGTGACTGGTGGGCAGGATGACCGGACGGCGGCCCTAGCGCTTGATGCGGTCGAGCACCGCGAAGATCTCGCCGCTCACGACGTCGATCGGGCCGGCGGCGTCGATCTTGACCAGGATGCCGCGCGCCGCGTAGTAGTCGACCAGCGGCTGGGTGTGCTCCGCGTACACCGCGAGGCGGTGGCGCGCGACCGCCTCCGAGTCGTCCGTGCGGTCCTCGCCGCGGCCGGTGAGACGCGCCGATGAGGACGTCCGCCGGCGCGTCGAGGTACACCACCGCCTGCGCGCTGACATTGGCTTCGCGGCCAATGCCGGCCGCCGCTTCGGCCTGCTGAAGCGTGCGCGGGAACCCGTCGAGCACGTAGCCGCCGCTCTGCTCCGCGGCGGTCACCACCCGGTCCTTGACCAGGCTGAGCACCAGGTCGTCGGGTACCAGGTCGCCGCGGTCGAGGTAGCCGCTGAGCTCCTTGCCGAGCGGCGTCTGCCGCGCCACCTCGTCGCGGAAGATGTCGCCGCTCGCGATGTGCGGCACCCCGTACCTGGCGGCGATCCGCTCGCCCTGCGTTCCCTTCCCCGCACCAGGCGGGGCAAGCATGATGACGCGCATGAGATAGGTCCCTCCGGAGTGCGTTATCGCCGCCGGTGGCCAGTTTGCCATGCCCCTCCCGGCGCGCAGGAGGTGGCCAGGTGAAACACGCTCCCGTTCGGGATAATGGGCTTTGAGTTTTTCCGAACGGGCCGTTGATGACCCGCCCCGGATAAGCTTCCCGCCATGAGTGGCAGGCCTGGCTCCGCCCCGGTGCCCGGCCGGCGCCGGACGCTCGCCGCCGTGGCGGCGAGCGTCCGCTGCCCCGTCTGCGCCGGGCCGGTCGCGGTGGGCGATGAGCAGGTCAGCTGCGGCCGGGGGCACCGCTTCAACATCGCGCGCCAGGGCTACGTCAGCCTGACCAGCGGACGAGGCGGGCCGGGCACCGGCGACAGCGCCGCGATGGTGCTCGCGCGCGAGGCGTTCCTCGGCGCCGGGCACTACCAGCCGGTCGCGGACGCGCTGAGCGCCCTCGCGGCCCGGGCCTTCGAAACACGGGCTTTCGAAGCACGGGCCGACCGGGGCGGTCCCGGCCTCGTGCTCGACCTGGCCGGCGGCACCGGCTACTACCTCGCCCGGGTGCTCGACGCGCTGGACGGCCGCCTCGGCGCGTGCGTCGACCTGTCCGCGCCCGCGCTGCGCCGCGCCGCCCGGGCGCATCCCCGGGCGGCGGCGCTCGGCGCCGACGCCTGGCAGCGCCTGCCGCTCGCCGACGGCTCGCGCGGCGCTGGTGCTGAGCGTCTTCGGGCCGCGCAACCCGGCGGAGATCCGCCGGGTCCTGGCCCCGGGCGGCACGCTGATCGTCGCCGCCCCTGGTCCCGGCCACCTCAGCGAGAGCCGCGCCGGTCACTCGGCCTGATCGGCATCGACGAGCGCAAGTCCGCGCGGCTCGCGGACGCCTACGGCGACTACGCGAGCACGGCGGTGACCGCGGTGCGCTACGAGCTGCGCCTCGGCCACGCCGACCTGACCGACCTCGTCGCGATGGGCCCGAGCGCCCGGCACATCGGCGCCGGACGCCCTGGCGGCCCGCGTGGCCGCGCTGCCCGCCCCGGTCCCGGTCACCGTGGACGTGGAGGTCAGGAGCTACCAGGGCTAACACGTCGGCCAGGGAACTATCTACTTGTAGACGTACCATGGCAGCATGACGTCCATCGCAGCGCCGATCCCCGGGCGGACGTGCTCGACCTCAGCTTCCTGCTCAACCACACCGCGCACGTCCTGGCCACCCGGATGAGCAGCGGCCTTCGCCGAGATCGGGATCACGCCGCGTGAGTACTGCGTGCTCGCGCACGCGATGGGCGGGCAGTACACGCAGATCGAGCTCGCGAAGCTGGCCGACCTGGACAAGACCACGATGCTCAACACGATGGACTACCTCGAGCGGGAGGGCTACGCCGAGCGGACGCCGTCGCCCGCCGACCGGCGGGCCAGGATCATCACGGTCACCCCGGCCGGCGCCGCCCTGGTCGCCGCGGGCCACGAGATCGCCGACCGGGTGCACCGCGAGGTGCTCGACGCGCTGCCGGAAGGACAGCGGGAGGCCTTCACGGGCGCGCTGACCATGCTCGTCGCGGCGGCCGCTGGCCGACGCCGGCGCCGCTGGAGCGGCCCGTGCGCCGGGCGCGCGTTCCGAGCTAGGATAATTATTAGATTGTCTACTTTTAGATTATCTGTTACGGTCTCTCTAACGGCTGGTTCCGACCTTGGAGAGATCCATGTCCAGCAGTCAACCCCGGCGCCGCCGCCCGTCCGCGGCGCGTCGCCGGCTGGCGCTCGTCATCTTGTGCGCGGCGTCGCTCATGGTCATCCTCGACGGCACGATCGTGACCGTCGCGCTGCCCGCCATCCAGGCCGACCTCGGCTTCACCGCCGACAGCCTGAGCTGGGTGATGACCATCTACCTGATCGCGTTCGGCGGGCTGCTGCTGCTCAGCGGCAGGCTCGGCGACCTGCTCGGCCGGAAGCGGATGTTCCTCGCCGGGATCGCGGTCTTCGTCGCCGCCTCGCTCGCGTGCGGGCTCGCGGCCGGCCCGGGGATGCTGATCGCGGCCCGCTTCGTCCAGGGCGCGGGGGCGGCGATGGTCGTCCGCCGTCACCCTCGGCATGATCGTCCGGCTGTTCGACGACCCCGCCGAGCAGGGCCGGGCGATCGGCGCGTTCGCCTTCACCGGCGCCGTCGGCGCGTCCGCCGGGCTGATCATCGGCGGCCTGCTCGTGCAGTACGCGAGCTGGCACTGGATCTTCTTCGTGAACCTGCCGGTCGGGTTGGCCGCCTGGCTCGCGGCTGGCCCGGGTGCTGCCGGCCGACCAGGGCCTCGGCCTGCGGGCGGGCGCGGACTGGCCGGGCGCCGCCTTCGTGACCGGCGGCGTCATGCTCGCGGTGCTCGCCATCGCCTCGCCCGCGGACTGGTGGACGGCCCTGGTCGCGGTCGCGCTGCTCGCGGCGTTCGCCGTCAGGCAGGCCACCGCGCGGACGCCGCTGCTGCCGCCGCGCGTCCTCGCCTCGCGCAACGTGGTCGGCGCCAACCTCGCCCAGTTGCTGGTCATCGGCGCGGCGATGGGGTTCCAGGTCATCGTGACCCTGTACCTGCAGCGCGCGCTCGGCTTCGGCCCCGCGGCCGCCGGGCTCGGGTTCGCCCCGACCGCCGTCGTGATCGCCGTCGTCTCGCTCGGCCTGTCGGCGCGGCTGACGGCGCGCTTCGGCGCCCGCGGGCTGCTGCTCGCCGGCCTCGTCATGATCACGGTCGCGCTCGCCCTGCTGACCCAGGTGCCCGCCCACGCCGCCTACGCGACGGACCTGCTGCCGGTGTTCCTCCTGTTCGGCGTCGGCGGCGGGCTGACCCTGCCCGCCGTGACCACGCTCGGCATGTCCGGCGCGACCGACGCGGACGCCGGGGTCATCTCCGGCGTGTTCAACACCATGCAGCAGGTCGGCGGTGCGCTCGGCGTCGCGCTGCTGACGGCCCTCGCCGCCTCCCGCACCGGCGGCCGGCACCTCCGCGCAGGCGCTGACCAGCGGGTACCACCTCGCCTGGGCGGTCGGCGCGGTCCTCGGCGCCGCCTCCATCGCGGTGGCCGCGGTCGCGCTGCGCGAGCCGCGCCCGTCAGCTACGGACGCGATGACAGATTCGGGCGCCGCCCTCCCTGACCTAGCGTCATGCGCGAGCGACCACCGCTCGTGAGGGTGGCGTGAAACGGCGCCCGCCATCGAGAAGGGCGTGCTCAGCCCGCCGGACTGACGGCGCGGCGGCGCTGCCGGTGGTTCGCCACGTTGACCTGGTTGGCGCAGCGGACCTCGCAGAAATGGCGGCGCCCGTTGCGTGAGGTGTCGATGAACGCCACGTCGCAGCCGGCCCGGTCACACACCCGCAGCCGGCTGCCGGCACCACCGTCGATCACGTGCGCCAGGCCACCGGCGGTCAGCGCCCGGACCCGCGCCGCGAGTCCCGTCGTGAGGGGCGCGTAGTGCAGGTGGTAGGGCATGTCCGGGCCGTGGCTGACTAGCCGGGGGCGGCAGTCGGCGGCGACAAGCAGCGCGTCGGCGAGCGTCGCCTTGTCGGCCACCGCGCCGGCCGCGAAGACCGCGCGCAGCCGGGCCGCCCACGGCCGCAGCGCGGCCACGTCCGCCGCCGTTCCCGTCGGCTCGTGCACGTCGTGGCGGTGCAGCTCCGCGGCGAGCGCGGCCATGCCGGGAGCCGGGTGGTTGACCAGCCAGACGGCGATGCGCGCGCCCGCCACCGTGTAAGTGTTGAACTGCATAAGGTCATTACAGCAGACTGGCCGCAGTCAGGCACACGGGGAAACCGCCAAGGCGACCAGGAGGACCGGTGAGACGTGACGCGCTAGCAGCCGGACTGGTGGCGGTGTGCTTCTGGGGGCTCGCGCCGGTGGCGACGAGGGCGGCCGTCACCCACCTGTCGCCGCTGCCGCTGCTGCTGATCCGGCTGGCCGCCGCGTCTCTGGTGCTGCTGCCGTGGGCCTGGCCCGTCTTCCGCAGGCTCCGGCGGCGCTCGGCGGTCCGGCTCGTGGCCGCGGGCCTGCTTGGCCTGGTCGGGTACAACCTGCCGGTCACCGCCGGCCTGCGGTACCTGCCCGCCTCGACCGCGGGGCTGCTGCTCGCGACCGAGCCGGTCTGGGTCCTGCTGCTCGGCCGCCTGTTCCTCGGCGCGCGCGGCGGCGTCCGGGCCTGGCTGGGCAGCGCCGCCGCCCTGGCCGGGGTCGCGGTGCTCGCCGGCCCCGGCGCGATCGGCGGGGTCGGCGGCGGCGACCGGGCGCTGGCGGGCACCGGGCTGGTGCTGGCGGCGACGCTGTCGTTCGCCGCCTACACGATCGTGCTGCGCCCGCTCAGCGAGGAGCTCGGCGCCGTCCCGGCGACCGCGGCCGCCACCGTCGTCGGCTCCGTCCCCTATCTCGGCGCCGCCTGGATGCTGCCCGGCGCGGGCCTCGCGCACCTCGGGCCGGCGGTCTGGGCGGAGCTCGCCTTCCTCGCCCTCGGCTGCACGGCGGCCGGCCTGCTGCTGTGGAGCATCGCCACGATGGCCGGCGACATCACCCGGGTGAGCCTGCTGCTCTACCTCGAGCCCGTGGTCAGCGTGGCCGGCGCGGCCGTGTTCCTCGGCGAGCGCGTGACCCTGGCGATGATCGGCGGCGGCCTGCTGATCATGGCCGGGGTAGCCATCGCGAGCATCCGGCGCGATCAGGGTGAGCCAAAGGAGGACGAGCCATGAGTTCCGCGCTGTACGGGCGGGACGCGCAGGCGCGCGCCGTCCTCGCGCTGCTTGACGACGCCCGGGCCGGCGCTCGCGGGCCAGGAGCCGGCCGGGGGTAGCGCGGTTCGCGCTCCCCCGGCGCCCGGCTAGCCGATCTCGGCGAGCGGCCGGACGACCTTTTCCCCGAGCAGGGTCACGAACCGGGCCGGGTCCGGCATCGCGGGCGCGACCTCGACCAGGTCGATCCCCAGCTTCGCGTACTCCTCCATCTCGGTGAGGAAGCCGCTCACGTCACCGGACGGGTCCACCCGGCCGATGATCGTCTTCTCGATAGCGTCGTAGTCGCGGCCCTCGGCGTCGCAGTGGGCGCGCAGCACGTCCAGCTTGTGCCCGACGGTCTCGACGGACGACCCGAACAGGTTGCACGAGTCGCCGTACTTCGCGACCAGGCGCAGCGTCTTCTTCTCCCCTCCCCCGCCGATGAGGATCGGCGGACGCGGCGACTGCAGCGGACGCGGCGAGCAGATCGTCTCCGCGAGCTGATAGTGCTTGCCCTCGTACGGGCCGTCGTTGTCGCTCCACATCTGCTGGCAGATCTGGATGGTCTCCTCGAGGCGCTCGAAGCGCTCGGCGACCGGCGGGTAAGGCACGCCGAGCGCCTTGTGCTCGCGCTCGTACCAGGCGGCGCCGATGCCGAGGAACGCCCGGCCGCCGGACAGCACGTCAAGCGTGGTCACGGTTTTCGCCAGCAGGCCCGGGTAGCGATAGGTGACTCCGGTGACGAGCAGGCCGAGCTGCACCCGCTCGGTCTTCGCCGCGACGAAGTTCAGCACCGAGTAGCCCTCGAGCATCGGGTCGAAAGCCGTCTGGAAGTGCTCCATCTGGAACCAGTGGTCCATCGCGGTGAACCGGACGATGCCGGCCTGGTCGGCCGCGACCGCGGTGTCGCCCACCGCCGCGCGCAACGCGGCGGCACCGGCTGGGTGGCTAAAGTTCATAAAATGTATGCCGAGCTTCATCGGTTGCCCTCTCCTGTTAAGTGTCTGCTTCCATTGTCTCGTGGAGGCCACCTCCGCTTCGCATCCGGGGTGCCATCGATCACGAGTTCAATGCGCACATAGTTGCCATGTATCCGTTTATGTAGCAGTTTTATGGAACGGAGTGCTGAATGTCATAGGGGCCTTCTATCTTTCATTGCATGAACGCAACGGCACGAAGTGCGCACCGAACGTCACGGGAAGGACGGTCGTCACCGGTAGCGCCAAAATGGCGCTTGAAGCGCTACTATGGCGGCATGGCGACGATCCAGGTCAAGAACGTTTCCGACGAGGCGCATGCGGTGCTGCGGCAGCGGGCCGCGGCCGCGGGCCAGTCTCTTCAGGAATACATGCTGGCCTGGATCGAGCGAGCCGCCGCCCGCCCGACGGTCGACGAGGTGCTTGACCGCGTCGGCCACCGCAGCGGCGGCCACCTGTCGGCCGGCGACGTGGTCAGGCAGTTGCGCAAGGAGCGTGATCAGCGGTGATCATCGCCGACGCTTCTTTCCTGGTCATGGCGCTCGGCGATGACGGTCCGGATGGAACACAGGCCAGGGAGCGGCTACGCGGCGAAGAACTGGCGGCGCCGCACCTCGTTGATGTCGAGGTCACCTCGGTGTTGCGCCGCTCCTTGCTTACCGGATCCATGACTGAGCAACGTGCCGACCAGGCACTGCAGGATCTTGCGGACCTGACCATCGAGCGGGTCGCTCACACGACGCTCCTCCCCCGCGTCTGGGAACTGCGCGGTAACTACACTGCTTACGATGCCTGCTACGTCGCCGTCGCCGAGCTCTTCCACGCGCCGGTGCTGACCTACGACGCCAAGATGGCTGGGGCTCCGGGCGCCCACTGCACTTTCGAGGTGTTCCCGGCACCGACCGCTTGAGCCATGCGGTACAGGCGCGGGAGTGCATAATGAGTGGCGTGGGTGACTTGCTGGAAGCAGCGCCGGTCTCGCGTGCCGCGGTTCTTGAGGAGCGGTACCGCGGCAGGCTGCCCGAGACCCTGGACGACCTGACCGGCCCTGACCACGGCACCGTCCAACTGCCACTCCACGTCGCCTGGTCTGGCCAGACAGCATTCAATCTGGATCTGCCCAAGCCGTGTATGCACATGTACCGCATCGTGCTTGCCGAGGGACAGCGTGCTGACGTTGCCTCCTACCTCAACAGGGACCTACTCGTCGGTCAGTGGCCTGTCCTCCGTAACTTGGTCAGCCGCACAGTCCGAAAGGTGTGGGAGACCGCGTTTCCTGAGCTAGCAGAGGAGCAGCTAGCAACGCCATGAACCTCAACGACCTGCACAGGAGACTGCTGCAGGACGTTCTGGAAATTGGCAACGCCTTCCCACTCGTCATCACTGGCGGCTACGCGGTGCAGGCCCATCGCCTAGTCGATCGCTTCAGCCGTGATATCGACATGGCGACAGACAGCACGGTGATGATGGGCACCATCGTCACCGTCGTGGTTGAAGGACTGAGCGGACGAGGCTGGCGGGTCGAGGTCATCGGGGTGGACCATCACGGTGCACGCATGATGGCCACCGATCAAGGCTCTCGCGAGCAGTGCGAACTCGACATCCTTCGTGAGTCGTTCAGCCGTCCGCCGGAAGCAACGCCGTACGGGCCGGTACTCGCCTTGGACGACGTTATCGGTACCAAAGTCCGAGCCTTGGCAGGCAGGGGGCTGCCGCGTGACCTTATCGACATCCACGCCGCTTCTCGCCTTCGCACCAGTGCTGAACTGGAGGCTCTCGGCCGACGCCACGCCTGGGACGATGAATTCAGCCTGCAAGATCTCAAGTCCCGCCTTGACGGCGCTGATTGGTACGACGATCAGGCATTCGCCGATTACGGCCTCACGGATCACGAGATAAGCGAGCTGCGACGTTGGGCGCGGTCCTGGTCGGACGACATCAACCGGCGACTATATGCCGAACTCGGTGTCGATGACGAGGGAGAAGAGATTTCGTGACGCGAGGCCTTACCCGCGGCCTCGCCGAGTACCGGTAGCGGCGAGGGCGCTACGAGGCTGGCGGCGGGCCGTCGATCCGGAGTTCCCACCGGGTGCCGGACGCGGCGACGACACGCACCGTGACCTGCTGCCCGGCCGGCAAGTGCGTGGGCTGGGTTTGACCTGCCGTCCAGGTGCTGCCGTAACCGCAGGCCGCCGTGAAGCTGCCGGCCGGGCTCCTGAGCCACACCTGGCCTTTCCCGATGCAGCTCAGCCAGGAGGCATAGCCGGAGCGGGCGGCGATGGTGAAGGACTCGGACCCGGTGCCGGTCACCGGCCCCAGGATCGTCACGTAACTCGCCGCCGCCTCGCCGTCCATACTGAGCGGCGGAATCTCCGTGAACTGGGGCTGGGGCGCGGCCCGCGGCCCGCCGCAGCCGCCGCCGGCCGCCAGCGCGGCGAGGGCCGCAAGGATCGGGACCGATTTCCGCGCGCCGCCGCCGGCCAGCACGTTCATAGAGCGTCTCCCGGTACTCGGCCCAAATGAGCAACTGGAGTTTAGGGGTCATCCCGCGGCCTGGCTAGATTCCCCGAGGCCTGGACCCTGCGCCGCGGATAATCATCCCTATGACGCGGGAATCGGGGCGACGGGCACCGGTGACGTACCGGTACGGGGCCGCCCCTGATCAGGTCGGTGAGTTGTGGCTGCCGGACGGGGCGGCGGCCGGGACCGTGGTGGTCATTCACGGGGGGTTCTGGCGGGCGCGGTATGACTTGTCGCTCGGGCGGCCGCTCGCGGCGGACCTGGCCGCCCGCGGGTACGCCGCGTGGAACCTGGAGTACCGGCGGGCGCTCGCCGGCGGCGGCTGGCCGGGGACGTTCGCGGACGTGGCCGCGGGGATCGACCTGCTCGCGACGCTGCCGGTGGACACCTCCCGGGTGGTCGCGGTCGGGCACAGCGCGGGCGGGCACCTCGCGCCTGGGCGGCCGGGGCGCGGGAAGCTCGCCACCGGGGAGCGACCGGGCGCGGAACCCGGCGCGTCGCGGTGACCGGGGTCATCTCCCAGGCGGGGGTGCTCGCGCTGGCCGACTGCGCGCGGGAGCGCGTCGGCGGCACCGCGGCGGTTGACCTGATGGGCGGCGGGCCCGACGAGCTGCCGGAGGAGTATCGCCTCGCCGACCCGATCGCCGCGGTGCCGCTCGATGTCCCCGTGCTCTGCCTGCACTCACGCGGCGACGGGAACGTGCCCTACTCCTACAGCGAGCGCTACGTCGCCGCCGCGACGGCCGCCGGCGGGCGGGCCACGCTGACCGAGACCCGCGGCGACCACTTCACGCTGATCGACCCCGCGTCGCCAGACTGGGCAGTGGCGATCGCCGCGCTGCCAGTACTGCTCTCCTTACCGAGCGCCGTGACCCGTCAATTTGCGCAACGCCGCGTTGCGCAAATGACTCGATGCCGCCGGAGCAGCGCTCAGGCACTGGACGCGATCATTTCTTGACGCCGGGGCCGGGGCTCCGCCTCGCCGGGGCCCGAGCCGGGGCTGGAGCTGGGCCCCGGCGGGCGGGGCGAGCCCTCGGGCGAGGAGTTCCAGCACGTCGTCCAGTACGTCCTCAGGTACTTGCCCGCCCGCGGTCCAGTCGGCCCAGCGCATGCCGACGAAGTTGCCGATACCCGTGTAGGCGTACGCGATGACCTCCGGGTCGTAGCGGGCGTCTACCTCGCCGGCGAGCTGGGCTACGCGCACGCCGCGCGCGTAGCCCCGGGCCAGGTGCTCGTAATACTCACGGAACAGGGCGGGTGCGACAAATTCCGACTCGCGCACGATCCGGTCCATCCAGGGACGCTTCGACATCATCTCGAAGTACACGCGGAAGCACTCGCGTTCCCGCGTGCGCTGGCCGCCATCGGCCTTCGCCAGGGCCGTCTTCATTGCCATCCTCAGGTCCGCGTTGATCGCCCGGACCACGGCGGCGAAGATTTCCTCCTTGGACCCGAAGTAGGCGTAGAAGCTGCCGGTCGCCATCCCGGCCCTCGCGCAGATGTCCGCGACCGTTGTCCGGCTGTAACTGCGCTGGCCGAAGAGTTCCTCTGCGGCCGCCAGCAAGCGCTCTGCTGGCGGCCGCTCGTCTGTTGTCATGCTGCGTTCGCTGTCCAGGGTCAGGGGACGGGGACACCGCTGGCCGGTGCCTGAGCCTCGGTTCCGGTATAGGTGGTAATCGCGCCGGTCGCGGATGTGTCCGTGACGTAGGACCGGTCCCTCCTGTGTCAGGACACCGTTGTTGATGATACCGATGTAGGCGCCGGTGGCACCGTCGTGATCTGTCGCGGAATAAGCGAGCGGGGCGACGAAGTCACCCTGCGGGAGCCCGCTGTTGATCGCCGACACCAGGTCGGCCCTGGTCGGGTTCCTGCCCGCCTTGAGCATCGCCTGCACGAACGTGTACGCGGCGCCCATGCCGTAGAGCACGTTGCCATCGAATGGCGCCTTCGCGTCGTACTGGTCGTGAATCTTCTTGAACAGCGCGATCCAGCTGTTGCTGGTGTCACCGACCGACGGCAGCGTAGTCATCGGTGATGATCCCGTTGGTGAGCGCGTTCCCGTTGACGGTCGCGCCGCCCTGCTTCGCGAACGACTCGAGCAGCCCGGACAGGGTGATCGGGTCGGAGCCGACGTTGCTGACCACGAGCGTCGGGCTGAAGCCGAGCTTGAGGCTGTTCAGCTTCAGCAGCGCGGTGAACGCGGGAATGGAGAACGAGACGACTACCTGGGCGCCGGACGCGCGCAGGGCCGCGACCTGCGGCGCCACGTTGACGTTGGTCGGGACGTAGCTTTGCCTGGCTGACCACCATCGACTTCGGGATCTCGTAGTCGAGGCCCTTGACGCCGTCCATGCCGAACTCGTCGTCCTGGTAGAAGTAGCCGATTTTCTTGCCGGCGAAGTGCTTGGCCACGTACTGCCCGAGGATCTTCCCCTCGCGTATGTAGTCAAGCTGCCAGCCGAACGTCTCTGGGGCCGTCGTCGGGGCGTCCCAGCAGTCGCACCCGGAGGCGACGAACACATCGGGGACCTTCTGCGAGTTGAGGTAGCTCAGCACGGCCAGGTGGGTGGGGGTGCCGAGGCCGTTGAATATCGCGTACACGTTGTCCTGGAGCACCAGCTGGCGCACGACCTGAGCCGTGGTGGTCGGGTTGTAGCCGTCGTCGAGGTACTTGTACACGATCTTGCGGCCGTAGACTCCGCCGTGCGCGTTGACGTACGCGAAGTACGCGGCCGACGCGGGAGCGATCTCGCTGTAGCCGGGCGCGGCGGGCCCGGTGAGCGGCTGGTGGCTGCCGATGGTGATCGTGGTCGCCGTGATGCCGGGCGCGGATGCGGTCAGGGCCGCGCTTGAGCTGCTCGCCCGCGCCCGGGCTAGCGCCAGAGCTGCTAGAGCCAGAGCTGCAGGCGGCAACGGTGAGCGCGGCTACCGCCACGGCAGCGATGGCTGGCACGCGAAGCCGACGTGATCTCTTCATTGAGTGCCTTCTTTCTTGTGGGATTCCGGAGGGTCGCTCCCCCGGGCTAGCAGGGCCTCGTGCTGGCTGGCCGGCGCCTTGCCGGCCGGAGGCGTGACATCCGGCCCGGATGCCTCGCGCCAGGTGCGGGCAGCGGAGATACCGACGAGGCCGAGAAGCCATCGCACTCCGCCCTGGATTCCCTGCGGGAAGACGAGCATGACGAGGATGAGCACTACGCCGTAGGCCGCGACCGGGATGTTGGACGCGACCGAAGTTGACAGGCCGTGGCTGGTGGCCACGTCGGTGGCATAGGTCGGCACAAGGACGATCACCAGGCTTCCCCAGACCGCACCGGGCAGGGTGCCCAGGCCGCCGATCACCGCGGCGGTGAGCAGCGCGATCGAGAGCGTGATCGTAAAGGCGCCCGGCGCGACCAGTTCGGTGACGATGGCCAGCAGCGCGCCGGCCATCCCGGCGCAGGTGGCGCTCACGACAAAGGCGAGGACGCGCGCCCTGGCCACGTTCACGCCGGCCAGCGCGGCGGCCACCTCATCGTCGCGCACGGCGCGCCAGTTGCGGCCGACCCTGCTGCGGCTCAGGTTCGCCAGAAGCACCAGGGTGACCAGCGCCACGGCCGAGCAGACCCACGCCTGCCACCTGGTCAGCGGGAAGTTCACGCCGAGGAAGCCAGGCGTGGTGAAGACGACATTCAGGCCCTGGTCGCCGCCGAAAGTCCCCGGGTAGGCGTACGCGACCGAAGGGAGCGCGACGCCGAGCAGGAGCGTGGCGCCGGCGAGGTACGGGCCGCGCAGCCTGGCCGCGGCCACTCCCACCACCGCCCCGGCGACAGCGGTGGCCGCGGCGGCGGCCACGAGCACGGCTATGAACGGCAACCAGGCGAGATGGAGTAGCAGCAGCGCGGTCGTGTAGGCGCCGATGGCCATGAACGCCCCGTTGCCGAGCGAGATCTGGCCGCTCAGCCCGGTCAGGACCGTGAGCCCGGCGACGGCCGTCACCTCGATGGCGATCTCGGCGATCTGGTAGTCCCTGAACGCGTTCAGCTTGATGGACAGGAATGCGACGACCACGGCCGTCGCGAGGGCGGCGCGCGAGCACCCGTGGCGTTGACCGCATGCTCATACCCGCCGCACCCGGGCGCCGGAGAATATTCCGTTTGGCCGGAACATCAGCACCACGACGAGGATGCCCAGGGCCACCAGCGCGGTCAGGTCCGAGCCCTGGGAGCCCAGGTAGCCGCCCGCGTAGCTGAGCGCGACGCCGAGTAGCAGCCCGCCGACGACCGCGCCGGCGGGGCTGTCGAGGCCGCCGATCACCGCCGCGGTGAAGCCGAACACGAAGATCGAGTCCATGCTGTTGGGGTAGAGGAACGTTGACGGCGAGACGAGCACGCCCGCGAGGGCCCCGAGCAGGCCGGCCAGCGCCCAGCCCACGGTGATCACGCGTGCCACCCGGATGCCCGACAGGCGCGCGACGGTGGCGTTGAACGCCGCGGCCCGCATGCGGAGCCCCGCGCTGGTGTACCTGAACCCGATGGCCAGCAGCAGCGCGGCGGCCAGCACCGCCACCGCGACGAACACGTCGGAGCGCGACACGCCAAGCGGTGTCGACCCGGCTTTCAGCCCGATGACAGAGAATGCCGCGGGGAACGACCGGTACTGGCCGCCGTACAGGATGCCGGCCAGACCCTCGAGGAGGATGAGCAGGCCGATGGTGACGATCACCGCGTTGAGCTCCGGCTTGCCCAGGGTGGGCCGGATAACGGCCAGCTCGGCCACGGCGCCGAGCACGACTCCGGCCGCGAGCGCGACCGCGAACCCGGCCCAGTAGGAACCCGTGTGGCGGATCACCTCCAGCGCGATGTAGGTGGTGAACATCGCCATCCCGCCCTGCGCGAAGTTCAGCAGCCGGGTGCCCCGCCAGATCAGCACCAGAGACAGCGCTATCGCGGCGTAGATCATCCCAAAGCTGATCCCGCTGAGCGTGAACTGCAAGAACTCGACCACTCGCTTCCTCCTCTCCGCTTGGGTCGAACCGGTGCGGCTAGAACCCGAGGTAGTGATGGCGTAGCGCGACGTCGGCGGCGAGCGCACGGGCCTCGGCCGCGGCGACGACGCGGCCGAGGTTGAGCACCACTCCCCGGTCCGCGATCGCGAGCGCGGCCCGCGCGTTCTGCTCGACGAGCACGATGGTGATGCCGTTCTCCCGGCTGAGCCGCACCACCATGTCCATGACCTGCGTCATGACCCTGGGCGCAAGGCCGAGCGACGGCTCGTCGAGCAGCAGCACGCGCGGGCGTGCCACCAGTGCGCGCGCTATCACGAGCATCTGCCGCTCGCCGCCCGACAAGGTGGCCGCCAGCCTGCGGCGGCGGTCCGCGAGCACGCTGAAGCGCTCGTATGCTTCGGCAAGCGCGGCGGTCCGTTCCGCTCGCCGCCAGCCGATGCCCGGCCACGACATCATGCCGATCCGCAGGTTTTCTTCCACGGTGAGTTCCGCGATGACGCCCTGTCCCTCAGGAACGTGCGCGATTCCGGCTCTGGCCATGTCCTCCGGGCCGCGCCCGGCCCGGTCCGCGCCGTCGAGCAGGACCCGCCCGCTGCGTGGTCGCACCATGCCGCTGATCGCCCGCAGCAGCGTGGTCTTGCCCGCGCCGTTGGCGCCGAGCACCGCCGTGATAGTGGCCGCAGCCGCCGTGATCGTGACCTTGTCCAGCGCCAGGACCTCGCCGTAACCCGCCACCAGGTCCTCGACTGCGAGCGACGCCGAGCCATGCGACTGGGCGTCATGGGCGCCTTGGGCCCCGGTTGGGCTATTCACCCTCAGATCCACTCGCACCGAGGTAAGCGGCCGTCACCGCCGGATCGGCTTGTATCTCCTGCGGGGACCCGCGGGAGATCACCTTCCCGAAGTCCAGCACGACGAGCGAGTCACAGACGGACATCATCAGGTCCATGTGGTGCTCCACGATGACGAGGGACGTCTCCGCCGCGAGTTCGCGAATGAGCCCGCCCAGCTCATTGAGCTCGTACCTCGGCCAGACCGCTGGCGGGCTCATCGAGCAGCAGGATCTTCGGCTGGCCCGCGAGCGCACGCGCCAGCGCGATCCTCTTCCGCATGCCGTAGGGCAGCTCGCCCGGCCGGGCGTCCGCTACCTCGGTCGCCCCTACCCGGTCGAGTGCCTGGCGTGCCTCCTGCCGCAGCCTGCGCTCGTCCCGGCCGGAGCGGGGCAGCCCAAGCAGCGCCGACCAGAATCCAGCCGTCGGCCCGGCAGTTCGCGCCGATCATGACGTTCTCGATGGCTGACAGCCGGTCGAACAGGCCCACCCCCTGCAGTGTCCTGGCGATGCCAAGCCCGGCTAGCTGGTGCGGGCGCAGGTTGCGGTAGTGACGGCCGTCGATGAGTACCTGGCCCGCATCGGGCCGGATGAAGCCGCACAAGACGTTCAGCAGCGTCGTCTTGCCCGCCCCGTTCGGCCCGATGATGCCGACAACCTGGCCGGGCGCAACCGTGAGCGATACGGCGCTAAGCGCCGTCAGGCCGCCGAAGCGGACACTCACGTCGCGGACCTCGAGAACTGAACTGTGCTTCATTACACAAGTCCCAGCTTCGCTAGGCAGGACTACCTGACTATGAATCCTCATTCAAGGTGTCGCTCGGGCAGCGGGCAAGTCCGCACGCGGCAGTTGTCGCCGATTCGTGTCTCAACCGTAACGCACAGTTGAGGCTCGGAGCCGCCGCGCCGCGCCCATCTCGGCGGATCCGGGGGCGCTAAGCGGTCCAGCGGCGGCCGGCTGAGGACGGACAGGTGAGGGGACACGATCGTCTCCTCAAGGCTTGGCAGTGCGTCAGTCTGGCCGGCGCGGACAACGGAGCGCAGGCTGCTGCCCAATCGGTGGTTAGAGCCGGGAGCGGACCTCCCACAGGTCGGGGAAGGCCGGGCTGAACAGGGTCGAGCGCAGGTAGGCGGAGCCGGCCGAGCCGCCGGTACCCGTCTTGGTGCCGATGATCCGCTCGACCATCTTCACGTGCCGGTAACGCCATTCCTGGACGCCCTCATCGATGTCGACCAGGGCCTCGCAGACCTCGGCCGGCTCGCCGGACTGGTCGTAGACCTCGGCGAGCAGCGCCTGGACCGCGCCGTCGGGGCCGGCCGCGCGCGCGGGTCCCGGCCGAGGGCGGCCGCGGGGACGTCCCAGCCGGCGGCGGCGAGGAAGCGGAGCAGCGAGGCGAACACGGGCCGCCTGGCCATGATCTCGGCGAGCACCGGGTCGATGACCGCCTGGTGAAAGTCGCGGCGGCCGAGTACCGCCTCCAGGTAGCGGAACTGGGCGGACTGGAAGCCGCTGGAGCTGCCGAGCTCCGGGCGGAAGCTGGCGAACTGGCGCGGGGTCATCGTCTCGAGGACGTCCATCTGGCCGACTATCGTCTTGAGGATCTTGGCGATCCGGCGCGCGGTGCCCAGCGCCGACGCGGCGTCTCCCGCCTCAAGCGTCGCCTGCAGACGGGCCGCCTCGTGCAGGATCTGCTTGAACCACAGCTCGTAGACCTGGTGGATGATCACGAAGAGCAGCTCATCGTGCTCGCCGGTCTGCGGCGACTGGCAGGCCAGCAGGTCATCGAGGCGCAGGTAGGTGCCGTAGGTCAGGTCAGCGGGCGAGGTCATGTCACCCGACTGTGGCATACGCGCGGGCCGCTGGCCAGGGCGGGGTCACCGAGCGGGGCGTGGCGGCGCACGGGAGTCACTGGGCGGTAAAAGTCAGCCGCGGGCGGGCGCGCTCTCATTCCCAGCGGAAGAGCCGCCAGGCGAGCACCCCGAAGACCACGGAGTAGCCCGCGAGGATGACCAGGCCGCTGGCGGGCGGCCACTGGCCGGTCATGCTGTGCTGGAGGGCGGAGACGGCCGCGCCGAGGGGCGTGTCGTCGCTGACGCGGCGCAGCGGGGCGGGCATCGTGGCCAGCGGCACCCACAGGCCGGCGAAGAACATCAGCGGGAGGAAGAGCATGGTGCCGACCGCGCCCGCCACGCGGGCGGTGCGGGCCAGGGACGCGATCAGGAGCCCGAGGGTCAGCATGGCGGCCGAGGTGAGGAACAGTGCGAGGACGAAGCCGGCGCCCTGGCCGGGAAGCGGCACGCCGAACGCGGCGTCGCCGACGATCACGATGCCGGCCGTGCCGACCAGCGTCACCGACAGGTTGACCGTGAGCTGCGCGAGCAGGAGGCGGCCCGCACCGACCGGCGTGGCGTTCAGGCGGCGGAGGATGCCGCGCTCGCGGTAGCCGGCGAGCACCGGGGCCAGGCCCTGCAGGGCGAAGGTCGAGATGGTGAACGCGATGAGGACGGGCTCGTAGGTGGCGACCAGGGTGACCCCGCCGAGCGCCTTGTCCGGGCCGTGGGAGAACGCGCCCATGATGGACAGCAGGACGATCGGGAAGGCGACGCCCCACAGCAGCGGGACGGGCTCGCGGGCCAGCAGCCTGGCCTCGGTCGTGACCAGGTTGCGGAGGGCGGAGCGCTGGCGGTCGCGGTGCGCGCTAACCGGCTCGGCGGTGATGGCGGTCATGCTGCTTCTCCTGTCGTGAGGGCCACGATCGCGTCGTCGAGCGTGGCGTGGCCGGTCCCGTGGCCGGTACTGCTGTTGCTGATCAGCTCGTCCGGGCGGCCGCAGGCGACGACCCGGCCGGACTGGATGAGGGCGACCCGGTCGCACAGCCGCTCGGCCTCGTCGGCGTAGTGGGTGACGAGCAGGACGGTGACGCCGGCGTCGCGCAGCTCGGTGACGAGGCGCCAGCTCTCCCGCCGGGCGGCGGGGTCCAGGCCGGTCGTCAGCTCGTCGAAGACCACCAGCCGGGGGCTGCCGACGAGGGCGAGGGCGATCGACAGGCGCTGCTTCTGCCCGCCGGACAGTCGCCGGTAGCGGGTGTCGCGCTTTTCCGTCAGGCCAAGGCGGCTGAGCAGCGCCTCGGTGTCGGCGTGCCGTGGGTAGAAGGACGCGTACAGGCTGATCGCCTCGGCGACGGTCATCTTGTCTTGCAGCTGGCTCTCCTGGAGCTGAACGCCGACCAGCTGGCGCGCCGCGGTGCGGTCGCGGTAGGGGTCGACGCCGAACACCCGGACCGTGCCGCCGTCGGGGTGGCGCAGGCCCTCGGCGCACTCGACGGTGGTGGTCTTGCCCGCGCCGTTCGGGCCGAGGATGCCGAAGATCTCGCCCTCGTTGACGCGGAGGCTGAGGTCGTCGACGGCGATCTTCTGGCCGTACCGCTTGCGTAGGTTCGTGATCTCGAGCGCGATGGCGCCGGTCTGGGTCATGACTGCTCCCGGTGGGCGATGATGTCGAAGTTGACGGTGAGCCTGCGGGCGGCGAGGCCGCGGTAGGTGGTGATGCCGAAGTCGTAGCGGTCGATGCCCGCCTGGGCGCTCGCGCTGAGCGTGGTACCCGCCGCGTCGACCGTGAGCGCGGTGATGCGGGCCTCGACCAGGCGGGTGACGCCGCGCACCTCGAGCTCGCCGCGCAGCGACCAGGTCCCTTGCTCGCTCACCAGCCCCGTGGAGATGAACGAGATCGTGGGATGAGCCTCGGCGTCGAGGAGGCTCGGCGACAGCACGGCGGCGTCGCGGGCCCCGTTGCCCGACTCGAAGGTCGGCACCGCGAAGCGGGCCTGGACGGTGGACGCCTCCGGCGGGTCGGTGACCACGATGCGGCCGTCCCGCAGGGCGAGCGTGGCGCGGACCGGGCCGAGGCCGAACAGGTGCCTGGTCCGGATGGTGACCGTAGAGAGCGCCGGGCTGACCTGGTAGCGGCCGGGCCTCGGGACGTCGAGCTGGTTGCTGATGACTTCTGCTTCGTTCATGACAGCCATGGTTCGCTCGCGGCGGCACCGCCAGCATCGGCCTGCGGCGGCGGGCTGGCCGTCCTTGGTCTGCCCGCGGCCGGGCCTTGGCCGGCCGAGCCTATACTTTGGTCGGTGGTCGCTGACCAGGCGTAACCGTAGACTTGGCAGCTGTGCAGGCCGTCCAAGCAGCGCCGGAGAGCTTCCCGCCCAGGGGGCGGCCGGGCGGGCGCGTTGAACGCGTCGCCTGGACCTCGGCGATGGCGGTGCTCGTCGGGGTGACGGTCGCGGGGGGCGGCAACGGGAGCTACCTGGCACTCAACATCGCCGTCGGCGTCGTCAGCGTCGGGCTCGTCCCCTTCCTCGACCGCTGGCCGGTACCCGTGGCGCTGCTGCTGTCCCTGCTCGCGGCGGTTTCCCCGGCGGCCACCCCGCCCGCGACCATGGCCGTCCTGCTGGTCGCCAGCTGGCGGCCGTTCGGTATCGCGGCCGCAGTGGCGGGGACCGGGGCCGCCGCGCACCTCATCCGCGGCGGCTGGCAGCCGATTTCCGGGCTGCCGTACGGCTGGTACGCGTTGCTGGTCGGCGTCGGCTACGCCGCCCTCGTCGGCTGGGGCACGCTGGTCAGGGCGCACCAGGCGCTGATCTCCTCGCTGCGGGACCGGGCCGAACGGGCCGAGGCCGACCAGGCCCGCCGGGTGGCCGAGGCCCGCGCCGCCGAGCGGGCCAGGATCGCCCGCGAGATGCACGACGTGCTCGCGCACCGGCTGTCGCTGCTCGCCACTTACGCCGGCGCGCTCGCCTACCGGCCGGACGCGCCGCCCGAGCAGATCTCCCGGGCCGCCGAGGTCGTGCGGTCAGGCGTGCACCAGGCCCTCGATGAGCTGCGCGAGGTCATCGGCGTGCTGCGGGACGACGAACTGCCCGACCTCGCGGTGGCGAGCCGTCCGGTGCCGGGCATCGCCGACCTGCCCGCGCTGATCGAGGAGTCGCGGGCGGCCGGCATGCGGATCGAAACGGACGGAGACGCGTGGCCCGCAACCGGCCTGCCGGACGTCGCCGGGCGGACCGCGTACCGGGTCGTCCAGGAGGCGCTGACCAACGCGCGCAAGCACGCGCCCGGCCAGCCGGTCGCCGTGACGCTCGGCGGCGGGCCCGGCACCGGGCTCGACGTGTCCGTCGTCAATCCCGCCGGGCCCGCCTCGGCCGGCCCGGCGTTCCCCGTGCCGGGGAGCGGGACCGGGCTGATCGGGCTGACCGAGCGGCTAGAGCTGGCGGGCGGCAGGCTGGACTGGCGGAACGCGGACGGCGAGTTCCGGCTCAGCGCCTGGCTGCCCTGGCCGGAGACGGCGGACGGGCCCGCGGACGGCGTGCCTTCGGCGGGCGTGACTTCCCGCGGCGTGACTTCGCCCGGTGCGGCGGGGCAGAATGTCACCCGTGTCCAGCGCGACTGACGAGATCCGCGTCCTGCTCGTGGACGACGACGCCCTCGTGCGGGCCGGCCTGTCCATGATGCTCAACGGCGCCGGCGGACCTGGTCATCGTCGGCGAGGCGGGCGACGGCGACCAGGTCCCCGCGGCGGTGGCGAAGCACCGGCCCGACGTCGTGCTGATGGACCTGCGGATGCCCCGGGTGGACGGGATCACCGCGACCCGCCGGCTGCGCGGCGTCCCGAGCGGTGCGCCCCGGCCGCCCGAGGTCATCGTGCTGACCACGTTCGACGCGGACGAGAACGTGCTCGGCGCGCTGCGGGCCGGGGCCAGCGGCTTCCTGCTGAAGGACGCGCCGCCCGCGGAGATCGCGGACGCCATCAGGCGCGTCGCCGCGGGCGACCCGATCCTCTCCCCCGCCGTGACCCGGCGGCTGATGCGCCGCGCCGTCACCCAGGAGAACGCCAAGGAGGAGGCGCTGCGGCAGCTGGCCGGCCTCAGCCCGCGGGAGCGCGAGGTCGTGCAGGCCATCGCCGAAGGGCGGACCAACGCCGAGATCGCCGTCGCGCTGCTGATGAGCGTGCCGACCGTCAAGGCGCACGTGACCCACATCCTGACCAAGGCGGGCCTCACCAACCGGACCCAGATCGCGCTGCTCGGCCACGACGCCGACCTGGCCTGAGCGGGCGTTACTCGCCGACGCGGCCGTCGATGCGCTCGCGGAGGAGGTCGGCGTGGCCGTTGTGGCGGGCGTACTCCTCGATCATGTGGACGATGAGCTCGCGCAGCGAGACCGGTTCGCCCTCGCTGTCCTTGCCGACAAAATCGAAGTCGTGGTCGGCGATGAAGTCGTCGGCGAACGCCATCTCGGTGCGCCAGGCCGCCCAGGCCTCGTCGACGACCGCCTGGTCGGGGACGGCGCCGTTGAAGTCGCCGTCCGGGTCATCCGCCGTCTGGTAGCGCTTCGTGGTGCCGGCCTCGGCGAAGCGGTTCCTGAACCAGACTCGCTCGACCTCCGCCATGTGCCGGAGCAGGCCGAGCAGCGACAAGGTGGACGGCTCCACCGAGCGGCGGGCCATCTGCTCGGCGTCCAGGTCCCGGCACTTCAGCTCCAGGGTGAGCCGCTGGCCGCGGAGGAACTCGGTCAGGGTCGCGCGCTCGCCGCCGAGGCTCGGCCCGCCGACTCGCGGGTCGTCAACGGGGTCGATGAACAGGTTGGCCCGGTGCTGCGGCGTAGTCATGCTGGCAAGGCTATCCCGGCATTACCCACCCGGCCAGGTGACATTTTCCACGGGCGGGCCCTTCAGGCAGTCCACCGCCGCCTTGCCGCACCGTTTTCTGTTGATCGCCGAGACCGCGCGGCGCACGCTCCATAAATACCTGCTGAGCTGCGATGATGCTGGATTCGGATCGCGTGGTGCGGAACGGGCCTTGGACGCTGGGCGACGGCCCGGGGCATCGTGAAGGTACCGGCCGGGCCTGCCATCCGCGGTGCCGCCCGCGGCCGGGCAACCATGACAATCGCGAAAGGCTTGATCATGCGCGTATTCGTGACTGGTCCGACGGGCTGGATCGGCTCCGTCGTCGTACGGGAACTGCTCAGCTCCGGGCACCAGGTAGTGGGACTGGCCCGGTCGGACAAGTCCGCCGCGGCGGCGGCCGCCGCCGGCGCCGAGGTCATCAGGGGATCCCTGGAGGACACCGACGGGCTGCGGGCGGCGGCGGGCGGGGCCGACGGCGTGATCCACACCGGCTACATCCACGACTTCTCCCCCACCGGCGACCCGGCGGCCGCCGCCGCCGTCGACGGGCGGGCCATCGCCGCCTTCGGCGACGCCCTCGCCGGGACCGGCAAGCCGCTTGTCGTCGCCTCCGGGCTGCCGCAGGGCCGGCCGGGGGCGTGTCGACCGAGGCGGTCCGGCTGGTGAACCCGGCTCATCCCCGGGTGTCGGAGCCGGCCGCGCTGGCCGTCGCGGAGCGCGGTGTGCGCGCCTCGGTGGTCCGGCTGCCCCCGTCGGTGCACGGCGAGGGCGACTACTGGTTCATCCCCATCTTCATCGGCATCGCGAGGAAGACCGGGGTCTCCGCCTACATCGGCGACGGCGCCAACGTGTGGCCGGCCGTGCACCGGGTGGACGCCGCGCGGCTGTTCCGCCTCGCCCTGGAGCAGGCGCCGGCCGGGACGCTGCTCAACGCGGTCGCCGACGAGGGTGTCCCGTTCCGCGCGATCGCCGAGGTCATCGGGCGCCACCTGGGAGTGCCGGCCAAGTCGATCGCGGCCGAGGACGCGCGCGAGCAGTTCGGGACGCTCGCGGGCTTCGCCGCCACCGACCTTCCCGCGTCCAGCGCCGTTACCCGGGAGCGGTTCGGCTGGCGCCCGACCGAGCCGGGGCTCATCGCTGACCTGGACGAGGGTCACTACTTCATCGTTCGGGATGCGGCGGACAAGTAGCGGCGGCGGACGGTCAGCGAGGCGATGGCCCCGGCCGACAGCGGCCCCCGCGGTGACGGTGACCTGGGCCGCGGGCCAGGGGTCCGCCGTCGCGGCGCGGGCGGTTTGTCGTCTATAAAGAGACGCATGCGGACGGATGTTGCCATCATCGGGGCCGGGCCGCTGGCCTGCTGCTCGCCCACCTGCTCGCGCAGGACGGCATCGACTCGGTCGTGGTCGAGGCGCGGTCGAAGGAGTACGTCGCGGCGCGGATCCGGGCCGGGATCCTGGAGAGCTCGAGCGTCGACCTGCTGCGCTCGGTCGGGCTCGGCGCCGGGATCGAGGCGCAGCGGCGACGAGCACCGCGGCATCTACCTGCAGTGGCCGTCGGAGCGGCACCACCTGGACTTCGTTGACCTGGTCGGGCGGAGCGTCTGGGTGTACGGGCAGACGCAGCTGCAGGCCGACCTGGTCGCCGCGAGCGACGCCGCCGGCCGGACGGTGTACTACGACGCTTCCGACGCGGCGCTGCACGACCTGGACACCGACCACCCCTCCGTGACGTTCACCGACTCGGCCGGGGTGCCGCAGCGGATCGACGCGGCGGCGGTGGCGGGCTGCGACGGGTCGTTCGGGCCCAGCCGGGCGGCCATGCCCGATGCCCAGCGGGAGACCTGGGAGCGCATCTACCCGTACTCCTGGCTCGGGATCCTCGCCGACGTCGCGCCGTCGACCGACGAGCTGATCTACGCCTGGCACCCCGAGGGATTCGCGCATGCACTCGATGCGGTCCGCCACCGTCAGCCGGCTGTACCTGCAGGTGCCCAACGGCACCGACGTCGCACGACTGGTCCGACGGCCAGATCTGGGACGGCGCTCGCCACCCGGCTTGGCCACGGCCAGGACGGCTGGACGCTCACGCTCAGGGCCGATCACCGAGAAGAGCGTGCTGCCGATGCGGTCCTTCGTGCAGTCGCCGATGCGGTACGGGCGGCTGTTCCTCGCCGGGGACGCCGCGCACACCGTCCCGCCGACCGGGGCGAAGGGGCTGAACCTCGCGATCGCGGACGTGGCGCTGCTCGCGCCCGCGCTCGGCCGGCTGGTGCGCAAGAACGACACCGCCCTCGCCGACGCCTACTCCGACACGGCCCTGCGCCGGGTGTGGCGGTGCGAGCACTTCTCCTGGTGGATGACGTCCATGCTGCACATCTCCGGTGACCCGTTTGACGCGCAGCTTCAGCTGTCGCAGCTTAGGTGGGTGACCTCGAGTGCCGCCGGGGCGGCGGGACTCGCCGAGAACTACGCGGGGCTGCCGATCGGGTTCTAGCCCGCGGTGTTGGCTATTAAGGGGGTGCGGCGCGTGGACTCGGTTGACGTGCTGATTGTCGGGGCCGGCATCTCCGGGATCGGCGCCGCCTATTACCTGCAGCGGGACCATCCGGGGCGCAGCTACGCCATCCTCGAGGCGCGCGGCGCGTCCGGCGGGACCTGGGACCTGTTTCGCTTCCCCGGGGTCCGGTCCGACTCCGACCTGCACACGTTCGGGTACGAGTTCCGGCCGTGGCGGTCGGAGGTGGCGATCGCGGACGCCGGCAGCATCCTCGCCTACCTGCGGGAGACCGCGGCCGAGTACGGCATCGACCGGCACATCCGCTACCACACCAAGGTGCTCGCCGCCTCCTGGTCGTCGGCCGACGCGCGCTGGACGGTCACGACCGAGAACACCGAGACGGGCGAGCACGACACGGTTACCTGCCGGTGGCTGCTGTCCGCGTCGGGCTACTACCGCTACGACGAGGGGTACACGCCGCATTTCGAGGGCCGGGAGCGGTTCGCCGGGCCGATCGTCCACCCGCAGCACTGGCCCGCGGACCTTGACTACGCGGGCAAGCGCGTCGTGGTCATCGGGTCCGGCGCGACCGCGGTCACGCTGATCCCCGCGATGGCGGCCACCGCCGCGCACGTCACCATGCTGCAGCGCACGCCGAGCTACGTCCTGCCGGTCCCGACGCGGGACGCGCTCAACGCGCGGCTGACCGCGGCTGCTCGGCGACGAGCGCGGGTTCGCGATCACCCGGCGGCTGAACATCTTCCGCCAGGTGACGCTCTGGCGGCTGTGCCAGAAGTACCCCGCAGGCGGCGCGCAAGGTCATCAGGGACCTCAACGTCAAGCTGCTGCCGGAGGGCTATCCGGTCGACGAGCACTTCAGCCCGCCGTACGGCCCGTGGGACCAGCGGATGTGCATCGTGCCCGACGGTGACCTGTTCCGCGTCATCCGCGAGGGCACGGCGTCGGTGGTCACCGGGCACATCGAGACGTTCACCGAGAACGGCGTGCTGCTCACGGACGGCCGGGAGCGTGGAGGCCGACATCATCGTCACGGCCACCGGCCTGAACGTGCAGGCGCTCGGCGGGATCGCGCTGACCGTCGACGGCGAGCCCGTGCAGGCGGCCGACCGGTTCGTCTACAAGGGCATGATGCTGTCCGGCGTGCCAAACTTCGTGTTCATTTTCGGCTACACCAATGCGTCCTGGACGCTGAAGGTCGGCCTGGTGGGCGAGCACCTCACCCGGCTGCTGCGCCACATGGACGCCCGCGGCTACGGCACCGTGACCCGGTCGCCGACGCGGGCATGCCGACGGCGCCGTTCACCAGCTTCGGCTCCGGGTACATCCAGCGCGCGCTCGACCAGCTCCCCCGCCAGGGCAGCCGCGCGCCGTGGCGGATCTCCCCCACCTACAGCGCCGACGTCAAGCTGCTGCGCGCGCGGACGCGTCGACGACCCGGAGCTCCGGTTCTGACCGGGTCAGGCAGACCGTCCCGGCGTGACCAGATGATCGCCGCGATCGGGCTCTGCGGGGCTAGAGACGGCTGCGTCGCGCCGCTTACCGTGGAGCGTATGGATGACGGGCTGCGGGCGGAGTTGCTGCGCAGGGTGGAGAAGGACCAGGTCGCGCGGAAGGCGCTGGACGCCGACGGGATGCGGGAGGCGGACGGGAGAACCTGCCCTGGCTCAAGGAGGTCGTCGCCGCGCACGGCTGGCCGGGGGCATCGCTGGTCGGGACCGACGGGGCGCACGCGGCCTGGCTGCTCGCGCAGCACGCGGACGCCGACCCCGCGTTCCAGCGGCAGTGCCTCGACCTCATGGCCGCCGCGGTCGAGGCGGGCGAGGCGACGCATGCGCGAGTTCGCCTACCTGACCGACCGGGTGCTGCTCGCCGAGGGGCGGCCGCAGGTGTACGGCACCCAGGTGATACGGCGGGACGGCGCGTGGCGTGCCGCGGAACCTCCGCGACCCGGACGGCGGTCGACCGCGCCGGGCGGCGGCGGGCCTCGGGCCGCTCGCGGAGTACCTGGGGAGGTTCGGCGACTCACCGGGTGCCGACGGCGCGGCTGAAGTGTCCCGGCTGCGGCGCGTGGGCACCCTTCGAGCCGCCGGAGAAGAGCGACGAGCCGGTCAGCGTCACCTGCCCCGAGTGCGCGCGCGAGACGACGATGCGGCTCAAGCGCCGGCCGGTGGCGCTACCGACCGGCCCTGTGCCTTGAGCCGGCGTCCAGGCGGGGGTAGACGCGGCGGGCGTTCGACTCGAAGATCTTGGCGCGGTCGTCGTCGGTCAGCTTCGCCGCCTCGACGTAGCGCTTCGTGTCGTCCCAGGGGAAGTCGCCGTCGGGGTTGTTGCCGCGCACCGCGCCGAGCATCTCCGACGCGAACAGGATGTTGTCCGGGCTGATGACGCCGGTCAGCAGGTCGATGCCGGGCTGGTGGTAGACGCAGGTGTCGAAGGACACGTTGGTCATCACGTTCTCTTCGATCGGCGGGAACTTCTCCCTGGTGGCGATCCCCTTGTAAGCGGCCCCAGTGGTAGGGCACCGCGCCGCCGCCGTGCGGGATGACGAAGCGCAGCGTCGGGAACCGCTCGAACAGCCTTCCCCGCACGAGCTGCATGAACGTCGTCGTGTCCGCGTTCAGGTAATGCGCGCCGAGGGTGTGCGCCGCCGGGTTGCAGGACGTGGATACGTGGATCATGGCCGGGACGTCGAGCTCGGTCATCTTCTCGTAGACGCGGGAACCAGTACTCGTCGGTCAGCGGCGGCGAGCTCCAGAAGCCGCCGGCCGGGTCGGGGTTGAGGTTGCAGCCGACGAAGCCGAGCTGGGTGACCGCGCGTTCCAGCTCCGCCACGCTCTCGGTCAGCGGCTCCCCCGCCACCTGCGGCAGCTGCGCGACGCCGGCGAAGTTGGCGGGGAACAGCGTGGTCACGCGGTAGATCAGGTCGTTGTAGACCCGGGCCCACTCGACCGCCGTCGCCCGGTCGGGGACGTGGTGGGCCATGCCGGACGCGCGGGGCGAGAAGATCGTCAGGTCGTGGCCGCGCTCCCGGGTGATCCGCAGCTGGTTGCCCTCGATCGTCTCGCGGATCTCGTCGTCGCTGATCTGCGGCTCGGCGGGGACGGGCAGCGCCGGGTCCTTCAGCCGGGCGAGCTGGGCGTCGCGAAACTCCTGGAGGGCGGCCGGTGCCGTCGTGTAGTGACCGTGACAGTCAATGATCATCTGAGTCTCCGCTGTGTCTCCAGGGGCGGGGGCAGCCGGGGCGCGCCTGTACCCGGCTCACCATAACGTCTGCCGGTCACCCCCCGGCAAGCGCCCGGAACGGGCAAAGATCAAGATCACATTTGTGGTCCAGGAACGAACGCGGCTTCTGCCCTGGGCGGGGCTACTCGGGCGAGCGGCGCGGGAGAGGGGTCTCGCCGGGCTGGGAGGCGGCGTGGCGCCCGCTGCGGCGGGCGCGGGAGCCGCGCGGGGGGAGGCCCGCCTCGGGGCGGCCGGACGGCGTCGTCGCGGACGGACCGTGCCCGTTGGGGCCAGCGGGTGGCGGGGGCGGCGGAGTCGCCCGAGCGGGCTGGGAGCCGGGGCGGCCCGCGGCGTCCGCGCCGGGCATGACCTGCTGGCCGCCGGACCGGCGAAGCGCGGCGGCGTGCAGGTAACCACCGGGACGGGCGGGGCCATGGCCCGGGATTCCCCCGTCGGCGCCCCGGGCCGGGCCCGCGAGGCCGCCCGCCGTGATCTCGGCGGGGAGCCAGACCTGGGCGATAGTGCCCTTCCGGCCGAGCTGGAGGCGGGCGAGCGCGCCATGGCGGGCGGCCAGGTGGGCGACGGCGAACAGGCCCATGTGCCGTGACACGAGCGCGTCGGCGACCGGCGGGTCCGCGAGGCGGGCGTTCATCTCGTCGAGCCGGTCCTTGGTCATGCCGAGGCCGCTGTCGGAGACGTCGACCTGAATGCCGCCGCCGGGCAGTTCGGCGGCGCTCAGCGTGATCGGGGCTTCCTTCGGTGAGAAGTTCGCGGCGTTCTCGACCAGTTCGGCCAGCAGGTGGGTGACGTCGGTGGAGGCGTAGCCGGCCACGGCGAGTCCGGGGGAAACGTTGACCGAGAGGCTGCGGTCGGGGTCGATGCCCGCCGCGGCGGAGCGGGCGATCTCAGCCAGCGGAACGGGGCTGCCCCACTTGCGTACCGTCTCGTAGCCCGCCAGGACGAGGAGGTTCTCGCAGTTGCGGCGCATCCGGATGAGCAGCCGGTCCATGGCCGACAGGTCGGCCCGCAGCGCGTCGTCCTGCTGGCGGCTGGTGATGTCGGTGATCATGCGGGACAGCCGGTCGATGCCGCTCTGGCTGCGATGGGACAGGCTGACGAACATGGCGCCGACGTTACGGCGCAGCACCGCCTCGTTGCCCGCGAGCCGCAGCGCCTCGGCGTGGACCTGGTCGAACGCGCGGGCGACCTGGCCGATCTCGTCGGCCGAGTGGACGCTTATCGGCTGGACGTCGAGGTTCGGATCGGCGTCGGGTCGCTCGGTGAGCTCCTTGACCCGGGCCGGGAGCGCGGCGGTGGCGATCTCCAGGGCCCCGGTCTTGAGCCGGCGCAGCGGCAGGACCAGCGACCTGGCGACGACCACGGTGACGGCAAGCACGAAGATCAGCACCGCGGCCATGAACACGATGGTGAGCAGCGCGGAGCGCCGCGGCCGGCCTGGAGGGCCTTGCTCTGGGCGACGATCGAGCCGGTCAGCTGGGCCTCGACGGCCCGGATCGGGGCGAGCGTGCCGGTCATGGCGACGTACCACTGGGCCGGCGGGCTCCCGGCGGGCAGGCCCAGGCCGCCGGTTTGCGGGCTGCCGGTCGCCACGACGCGCTGCTCGATGAGCTGCGCCTCGTCGACCTGGCTGCCCGTCACCTCGTCGGCGTAGGCCATCTGCAGCGGTTGCGTGGCGTCGGCCTGGAACGCCTGCAGGTAGCCCGCCTCGGCGGACTGAGCGGTGATCAGGTCCGTGAGCGCGCCGGGCTCGAAGTAGTGCTCGGTGAGCGCGGCGAACAAGATGGCGCGCTGCCGGGAGACGGCTTCCTCTGACCGGGACAGGTCGCCGAGGGCGCGGACGCCGTCGGCGACCGCCGGGTCGGCCCCGCCCTGGGCGATCTCGTCGTTGAGCGAAAACAGGTCGGCGATCGCCGCCGAGTAGTCCGTGATGACCGGGAGCGACGGCAGTTGCGTCGCGACGGCCGCCTGGCGCAGGCCCGGCAGGTCGGCGATGCGGTCGAGGACGGTCGTGACCTTGGCCTGGGTGGCGGCGGGGAAGCCGGGCCCGATGCCTCTCGCGGCGGCCGTCACCTGGGCGGCGGCCGCGTCGGTGCGGGACTGCGCGCCGTCGACGACGGCGGTGTCCTGCGCGGGGCGGCCGGCGGCGATGAATCCCGCGGTCTGGTCGCGCTCGTCCTCCATGGCCTGGGCCAGGCCGGTGACGCGCTGCCCGAGGACGGCCAGCTGGGTGACGCGGCCGAAGGCCGTGCCGCTTTCCGAGGTCGCCACCACGCGGAGGCCGCCCAGGGTCAGGTCGACAAGGACCGCGACGACCGCGACCGCCATCAGGCGCCAGGAAACGGGCCAGTCGCGCCAGGCGCGCGGCCCGGCGCGGCGGCGCGGCGGGCGGGCCGGCGCCGTTTGCGCGTCCCTTGTGTCCGTTGTGGCGGTATGCACCATCATCCCCCGTATGTCCCTCGGTAACCCGTTAGCAAAACCGGTTTATCCACGAATAAGATCAATATCGATAAGGACGGATGCCGACATTCGCGAATCGCGGAATGCGCGCTTTTCCCACTCTAGGGCGGCACAGCGTGTGATACTGGGCCAAATAGAAATTTTCCGCGTGATATTCGCCCCGCGGGCAGGGAGAAATCATATGCGATTCCGGCATGCTCGCAGGTTCGCGATCGTGGGCACCGCCTTCGCCGCGGTGGCCGTGGCCCTCGCCGGCTGCACCGGGTCCGCGGCCAGCGGCCAGCCGGGGCAGCCAAGCGCCAGCGGAAGAGGGCTGACGCACGTCAGTCTGGGCGTGCTGCCGATTACCGACGACGCCCCGGTGTACGTGGCGCTGCAGCACGGGCTCTTCGACGCCCACGGGCTTGACGTGACGCCGGTGACCTTGAACAGCGGCGAGCAAGCGACCAAGGAACTGCTGTCCGGCCAATTGCAATTCGCCTTTAGCAATTACGTGACAACGATCCTCGCGGCGAGCCAGGGAGCCCAGCTGCGGGTCGTCGCGGACGGCGCGCAGGCGCAGCCCAACACCAACGACCTCATGGTCGCGCGCAATTCCCCTATCCGCAGCGTGACCCAGTTGCGCGGGAAAACCATCGCGGTCAACGCGACGGGGAATATCGCGACGATGATGACCGATTCGACGCTGCGGGCGTACGGGGTGCCCGTCGACTCGGTGCGTTACCAGGTGATCCCGTTCCCCGACATGGCCGGCGCGCTCGCCGCGCACGCGGTGGACGCGGCCTGGATGGCCGAGCCGTTCATCACCGAGTCCGGCGAGGAGACCGGGGCCGAGGAACTGGCGGACACCGCGAGCGGCCCCATGGCCAGCTTCCCCACCGCGGGCTACGCGACGCTGCGGTCTTACGCGAAGGCGAACCCCGCGGTGGTCACGGAGTTCACGGCCGCGCTGGTGCAGGCGGAGGCGCTGTCGGCGAACCGTTCGGTCGTGGAGCAGGCGATCGCCACCTACATCAGCGGGATGAAGCCGGCGCTGGTGGCGGCGGTGCAGATGGACCAGTACCCGACGGCGCTGAGCCGGGCCCGGCTGCAACGGGTGGCCGACACGATGCTGAGCGCCGGGCTGCTGACCCGGCCCTTCAACGTGGGCCAGCTGCTGAGCCCCTAGCCCGCGCAGGCGGAGTCGCTGGCGCAGGAGAGTAAGCCGCAACCGTTCGGGATGATCGATTTGGGTCGGCTAGGCGGCGAGGCGGGCGGCGAGGGCGGCGTTGCGCCGCGCGAACTCCCGCCATTCCGGCGGGGTCGCGGCGACGCGGGGCGCGGCCGCCGCCGCGCCGCAGGCGCGCTGGGTCCAGCCGGCGAGGCGGCCGGCGCGGACCGCGAAGCGGGCCAGGGTGCCGTTCGCCCAGCCGCACACGTCGTAGTCGGCGTGGTCTTGGCTGGTGACCTTCTGCTCGGCGGTGACCCAGTCGAGGGCCTCGATCTCCTGCTGCAGCCTGCCCGCCAGCTCGAAGGCGAGGGCGCCGGCGGCAGCGTCGCGGCGCTCGGTGAGGCGGGCCCGCAGGCTGGTCACCGCCGCCGGGTCGCGGTTCAGGACGCTGGCCATCGTGTCGGCCAGCGCGGTGCGGTCGGCCGCGGCGACGCCGCGGACGCGGGCCAGGTCCCGGCTTGTCCCCGCCAGCTCGGCGCCCGCGTAGTTCAGCGGCAGGACCCGGCACAGCCCCGACACCGCGAGTCGCGCCTGCCGTCCGCCTAGGTACGGGCCGTAGTGCCGCCCGGCCTGGGTCCGCTCGTGGACGACGGCCACGCCCGGGGTAGCCGTGCCTTCGCTGAGCCGGATCCAGACCTCGACTTCCTGGCCGCCCGCGGGAGCGCGGTTCCACGGGGGCTTGCGGGCCAGCAGAAGGTTCCGCTCCAGCCAGGCGGCCTCGTGGACGGAGTCGCAGGCGACGGCCTCGACGCGCGCGACCCGGGCCATCATCGCGCCGAGGTGGGGCCGGCCGCCGAGGTCGCCCCAGTAGGAGGCGACCCTCCGGCGCAGGCTAGTGGCGCGGCCCAGGTAGAGGACGCCTCCGCGGGCATCCCTGAACCGGTAGACGCCCGGCGCGAGCGGCAGCAGCGTCGCCCGGTCCCGCGCGCTGCCGCCCATGGCGCTATTGAACCGCATAACACCCGGTTTCTTGCTTGACTCTGCGGCTGCCGGGCGCCGCGGCGCGGCCGCATCAGGTTTGGGCGGCGACGTCGAGGTAGGTGCTGATCTGGCGGAGCCAGCGGGTGTAGTAGCGGCCGGCCAGCGAGGCGGGGATGAGGCGGGACATGGCGGCGCCGTACTTGTTGTAGTCCTCGGTGCGCGCCTGCCTTGACACTATGGACGCCTTGCGGGACCTGGACCGCTCGAAGGCGCGCAGCGCCGCCTCGGTATCCGGCTGGTTTCCTAGCCCGGGGCTGGCCGCGTTCCTGAGGGCGCCCGCCAGGGCCCAGGCATCCTCTAGCGCCTGGTTGGCGCCCTGGGCGCGGGTCGGGGGCATGGAGTGCGCGGCGTCGCCGATGACCGTGATCCGGCCGCTCCCCCAGGTGCGCGGCACGCGGTGCCCGCAGTGAGGGAAGAAGCCGGTCTCGTCGTCGGTGACCGCCGCCAGGACCGCGCGTACCGGCGGCGCCCAGTCGCCGAACCGCTCGCGGAGCATGGCGACGGGCTTGACGGGCGGCGCAGTGCCCGGCGCCCACCTGAGGTCGAACCACCACTGCAGCAGCCCGTCCCCGGCGGGCATGAGGCCGCAGCTTCCCGGTTTCCCGACGAACAGCACGCTGCGGCGGGACGCGGTGATCTCGATGGGTACCGGGCTGATGCCTTGCCAGGTCGCCCAGCCGGTGGGCCGGCCGGGTCGCCGCCCCATAGCTGGTCGCGGAGGGCCGAGCCGCGGCCGTCGGCGGCGATGAGCAGGTCACCGTCGGCCGTGCCGCCGTCGGCGAAGGTGACGCGCACCGCCGCGCCGGGGCCGCCGCTGGTCTCTTCCGCCGACTTGGCCGCGCGGCCGAAGGCGATCGCGCCTTCCGGCAGGCCCCCCGCGAGTAGGCCAAGCAGCCGGGTGCGCGGCAGGCAGACGTGCGGATGTCCGTAGTGCGCCGCCGCTTGGGCGACATCGATCCTGACCAGCGACTTACCGCGGCGATCACGGGTTTCCAGCACGTCGATGGGCGCGCCGACGCCGTCGAGGCGCACGCCGAGCTCGGAAAGGACGCCGGTGCCGTTGGACCACAGCGTCACCGCGGCGCCGCCCTGCCTCAGCTCCGTCGCCTGCTCGAACACGGTGACATCGTGGCCGTCGGCGATGAGCGCCCGCGCCGCGGCGAGACCGCCGACCCCCGCGCCGCTGATCAGCACCTTCATGAGCGTTTACCTTCCCGTCTCGTTATCATTGCTTTAATAGTACTATCACAGTAGTCATATCGTAGGGTGCTGTCATGGCCCCACCCCGGAACACGCGGCGGAGGAACGCGCTGGCCGATGCCGCGATCGAGGTACTCGGCACCGCCGGCATCCACAAGCTGAGCCACCGCGCGGTCGACGAGCGCGCGGGGCTGCCCGCCGGAACGGCGGCCAATTACTTCCCGCGCCGGGACGACCTGCTCGCGGCGGCGGCCGAGCGAGTCGGGGAACTGCACATGGCCGAGATGGCCGCCGCCGACCGGGCCGCGGCCGCCGCGACGGGCGCCGCCGTCCCGGCCGGCGCCGACGCGCTCGCCGGGCTCATCGGCGCGTCCCTGTACGACGCCGCCACCCGGCACCGCACCCGCTACCTGGCCGCCTACGAACTCGCCCTCGAGTCGACAAGGCAGCCCGCGCTCGCCGCGGCGATGTCACGGCTCGGCGCGGGGGCCCTGGAGACCACGCTCGCCGAGCACCGCTCGCTCGGGCTGCCCACCACCCCGGAGCAGGTGCAGGCGCTGATCGCCCTGTACAACGGGACGCTGCTCACCCTGGCCGTCGCCCCGGCAGGAAGTGTCACCCCCGAGGCGACCTTGGCCCTGGCGCGCTGCCTTGTCGCCGGCGTCCTTCGCTAGCCTCCGCATTGCACCGCGTGACCGGCGGGTCAGCGGTCCCGGCGCAGGGCGCCGAGCAGCGGGATCGCCGCGATCTTCTCCTCGGTCAGGTCGTCCCACGCGGATGGCGGCCGCCGCCCGCGGCGCGTGCCGGGCACGGCAGTCGATGACGCGCTCGGGGGTGACGATGAAGTCGAGCGGGATGTCGTGACTGGTCAGCGGGATCACGCCGGCCGGCCGGAGCTGGATCTCGTGCACCGTGGTGACCGTGACGGTGTGCGGGCCGATGAGGCCCGCCTCGGTGGCCAGGGCGAACTCGAGGTCGGCGAAGCCGCCGCCCTTGCCGAGCCGCGCCCCGTCCTCGCCGACCGCGACGCAGCCCATCACGACCAGGTCGACCGGGGTCACCTCGTCCAGTGTGCACCCGCCGCGCGGACCGGTGACGCGCCGCTGATCGACGCGGCCTTGCGCGGCGGCTGGTCGAGGTGGTCGGGGTCCAGGGCGAAGAACGGCTCGGCTTCGGCCAGCCGCGGTACGGCCATGTAGACGGTCTTGCCGTCCTCGAGCGCGCGCTGCCGCACCGGCAGCTGCGCCGAGTCGGGATTGGCCTTCAAGGTCTGCGCCGCCTGCCAGGCGGGCAGTCCGCGCAGCCGCTCGGCGGCCTTCTCGGCACCGGTGAAGTTCGGGATGCGCCCGGCCGCGCCGGGGAACCTGGCCACCTTCGCCGCCCGCATGGCCGACCAGACCTCCTCGCGCAGCGCGGCCTTGGCGGCGAGGACGTCGGCCGGGCCGCCCGCGTCCCGGTCATGCCGGGGAGCCGAACGAACCATCCCCCTATAGTGCACCCGCCGGCCGGCTCAGCGGTAGACGAGGGTCCCGTCGTCGAGGTCCGCCTTGGGCAGGATGTCGCGTTCCTGCTCGTGCTCGAGCAGGTGGGTCCACGGCTCGCGGTCGCCCCGCTTGTACAGCAGGTGCTGCGTGCGCATGACGTAGCCGGCGTTGAAGTTATCCGGGTCGGCGAACGACAGCAGCGGCATGTCCGCCTCTTCCTGGCGCAGCGCGGGCGTCACCATCGTGGCGCCCTTGTCCCGCATGTTCGCCAGCAGGCGGACGAGCAGGTCGCAGACCAGGTCCACGCGCAGGGTCCAGCTGTGCCGGAAGTAGCCGAAGACGTAGGCCATGTTCGGCACGCCGCTGATCATGATGCCGCGCCAGGTGACGTGCCCGGTGAAGTCGACCGGCTCGCCGTCGACGGCGAACGCGACGTCGCCGAAGAGCGACAGGTTGAACCCGGTGGCGCTGACCACGATGTCGGCGGGGATCTCCTCGCCCGAGCTGACCTTGATCCCGCGCTCGGTGAACGTCTCGATGGTGTCGGTGACGATCGACGCCTTGCCCTCGCGCAGCGCCGCGAACAGGTTCCCGTCCGGGACGATGGCGATGCGCTGCTGCCACGGGCGGTAGCGCGGGGTGAAGTGCTTGTCGACGTCGAAGCCCTCGGGCAGCAGCGGGCGCATCGACTCGACGAGGAACGCGTGCAGCTCGCCGGGCGACTCCGTCGACATGCGGGCGAGCAGGTCCATTTGCGCCATGAACTTACGGCGCAGGATCTCGTGCGTCCACTCCTCGGGGACGTCCAGGGCGCGCAGCTCCACGGCGAGCGGGTCGTTCACGGGCGGGGCGAAGTAGTAGGAGGGGGAACGCTGCAGCATCGTCACGTGCTCCGCCTGCCCCGCGATCGCGGGGATCAGCGTCGCGGCCGTGGCGCCGGAGCCGATGACGACGACGCGCTTGCCCGTCAGGTCGAGGTCGGCCGGCCACTGCTGCGGGTGCACGATCACGCCCTGGAACCGGTCCATGCCCTCCCACTGGGGCCGGTAGGGCCTCGTGTGGTTGTAGTAGCCCTGGCACATCAGCAGGAAGCCGGCGGTGTACCGCAGCCGCTGCGCGGTGCCCCCGGTGCTGTCCTCCCGGGTGACCTCGACCGTCCACCGGCGGTCCGCGGTGGACCAGCTGGCCGCCGTGACCCGGTGCTGGAAGCGGATGTGCGGGGCGAGGTCGTCCTCGTCGATGACCTCGTCGAGGTAGGCGAGGATCTCCTCGCCCGCCGCGATCGACGGGCCGCGCCACGGCTTGAACCGGTAGCCGTAGGTGAACAGGTCGCTGTCGGAGCGCACGCCCGGGTAACGGTGGGTCCACCAGGTGCCGCCCCGGTTGTCCTGGGCGTCCAGGATGACGAAGGTCCGGTCGGGGAACTGTTCCCGCAGGTGGTGCGCGGCGCCGATGCCGGAGACCCCGGCCCCGACGATGAGGACGTCGACATGGCCGGCGTCCTGGACCTCCTCGGTGCCCTGGGCGGGAGCGGTCGTGGGTGCCGTCGTCATGGCTGGACCTCCGGGACGCGTGCACGGCTTTCAGTCATCCGTAAACCCGGCCCCTGGCGACGGCACCGGGTCAATTTCCCGCGCTGGCGCCCGCCGCCTCGCCGGTCAGCCGCCCAAGACGGCGCCGCGGCGCGTTACGGGGGCGCGGAATGGCCGGGAGAGGCGGGGGGATTGCCCGGCGAGCTCGGCGGGTGGGAGGACGGGGAGAAGAGCGTGGTCACCAGGAGCAGCGCGAGGACCATGGCGATCGCGGTGATCGCGCCGACGGCCAGCCGCGGGTTGGACCGCATGGCCGCGACCAGCCCGGCGACGAGGGGAAGCCGCCCGCTAGGCGCGGCGGACCGGCCCGGTAGTTGGGGCGGGCTTGGCGGCGTGGACGGGCGCGGGTCGTCGGAGGGTGCTCGCCCATATGTTGAAATTTCCGGAATGTCGTGGCGCGCCAGCGCCCGACATTCCGGAACCGGAGGCGATCACCGGGGTTTTCCCGTCTGCCTCGGGGGGGTCCACGACTTGAGAGTCATGGCGGGGGCCGGGTCCGGCCGCAGACTGGTCGGTCAGCCCGGAGGCGGTCGCGGCGGCCAGGGCGTTCACCGCCGACCGGGCGTCCGGGCGGGCCGCGGGGTCCTTGGCGAGCAGCGACTCGATCAGGTCGCGCAGCGGGCCGGCGTGCTCCGGCGGGTCCGCGCGCCCGGTGAGGATGGCCGCCAAGCACCGCCGTCATCGTCGACCCGGTGAACGGCGGCCGGCCCTCGGTCGCGTGGTACAGGATGGCGCCGAGGGCCCACAGGTCGGCGGGCGGGCCGACCGGGTCGTCCTCCAGCTGCTCCGGGGCCGCGTAATGCAGGGTGCCGGCCCGCATGCCCGCGCCGCCCTCCGTGCCCGCGGCGTCGAGGACGCGGGCGATGCCGAAGTCGGTCACGATGGCGCGCTCGCCTGGCCGGCGCCGGACGGCTCGGTCAGCAGGATGTTGCCTGGCTTCAGGCCGCCGTGCGGGATCCCGGCGGCCTGCGCGTACGCGAGGGCGTCCGCGACCTGCTCGCCGATCCGCGCGGCCCGCGGCCAGGGCAGCCGGCCGCGCTCGGCCAGTTCCGCGGCGAGCGACGGGCCCGGGATGAAGCGCATGACGATCCACGGCGCGTCTTCGTGCTCGACCACGTCGAGGATCGTGACCACGCCGGGGTGATCGAGCCGGGCGGCCGCCCGGGCCGCGCCGGTCACGCGGGCCAGCAGGTCGGCGCGCGCGGCGGCCGGCCGCGGGGGAAGCAGGATCTCCTTGACCGCGACCTCGCGGTCAAGGACCTCGTCACGGGCGCGCCACACCCGGCCGGTGCCGCCCTGGCCGACGGGCTCGGACAGCAGGTACCGTCGCGCGACAAGAATCCCCACCCGACCAGGCATAGCACGATCATAGGGCGCGTGACCGGCGCGAAATCCGCGCCGGGCGGGCCGCCACCCGGGGCGCGACGGCGGGCGCGACCGGGCCGGGCCGCCACCGTTCGGGATAATCCGCCACGGTGGCGGCGCGGACGGCGGGCGGCAGGACCGCCGCGTCCGTGACTTGAGTGCGGGGGCTATACGAGACCGCCGCGCCCCCGGGTGCGGCGTGGGGCGCGGCGGTCGGCTCGAGTTACTCGAGTTACTTGTGTCAGAAGAGAATCTGGAGGTTGTTGTCCGAGCCGAAGTCGTCGACGAAGTAGACGGCCCGCGCACCCGGCTTGATCGCGAGGCCGAACAGGTTGCCCCCGCCGCCGGAGTTGTTGTCGACGGTCACCACGGCGGCCTGCGCGCCCCTGGGGCGTGACCTCCACTAGGTTGCCGTTGCCGCCGTTGGCGGTGATGACGTTGCCGTTCGGCGCGGTGACCAGGCCGAGCGGGTCGTTCAGGGCGGCCGCCCTTCGACACGGTGCGGCCGGGGCCGTCATTGCTGTGCCGGAAGACGGCGTCCGGAATCGCGGCGATCCTGTTGTTCAGGGAGTCGGCGACGTACAGCGTGCCGTCGCGACCGAGGCCGTCGCCGGTCGGGCCGATGACCAGCGCGTTCGGGTCGGTCCTGGCGGAGAATCCCGACCCGATCGTGGTGCTCTTCAGCACGTGCGGCGTCCGGCCCGGCGCGCTGGTGATGACCAGCCGCTGCACGGTGCCGCCGTTGGCGCTCTTGTGGTGCCCGATGATGCCGCCGAGGACGTTGGTCACGAACAGTTCCGTGATGTTGCCCTGGTCAAGCGCGGTCATGTCCCACGGCCCGTCGATGCCGTGCCCGGCGATGGTGCTGCGCACGTGCCCCCACTGGTCGAGGACGATGAGGCAGCCGGGACCGGAGATGTTGCCGTTCTTGGTGGGCAGCGAGCCGACGATCACCCAGCCGCTGCGCAGCGACACCAGGGCGGTGGTGAGGCCGATGCCGCCGGGGCACGCCTTGTCGGAGATCTGGGCGAACAGCTTCGCCTTGCCGCCCGGGGACACCTGGACGATCGTGGTGCCGGTGCCCTGCACGTTGGCCTTGTTGTTGAAGTTGCTGACGAGCACGTCCCCCCGGTACAGGTTGCCGGTGCTGCGCGGTACGACCGCGACACCGTAAGGGTTGACGTCACCGTTGGCCGGCACGGTCGAGGCGACGACCTTGGTGTGGTGCAACGGGCCGATGAATGAGTTCGGCGCGGCGCTCGCCGAGGTCGCGAGCACGCCGCTGGCGGCGAGCACGGCGGCCGCCGTCGCGGCCATCGTGGCGATGACCGCGGATCGTCTAGTGGGCTTCATGGAATTGGGCTCCTCCCGCAGCTTTGGATCCTGACTCACGTACGGGCGGAGCGGCCGCGCGGCCTGAGCCGGCCCCCGATCCAGAGGGAATTGAGAACTTTCAGAGGACTTTGAGAGGTCGCGGGACGGGAACACGCATCGGGGTGCGGCGGTTAAAACTGAACGTCTAGTTTCGAAACGAAGGAGAATCGGACATGACCACGCAGGCCCAGCCGGCGAAGGCTTCCGGCGAGTTCTCGATCGGCGGCAAGCTTCCGGTGACCCGCCTCGGCTACGGCACCATGCAGCTTCCAGGCCCGGGCGTCTGGGGCGAACCGAAGGACCCCGACGAGGCCGTGCGCGTGCTGCGGCGCGTCGTCGACCTGGGCGTTAACCTCCTCGACACCGCCGACGCCTACGGGCCGGCCGTCGCCGAGCCGCTTATCAAGAAGGCGCTCCACCCCTACCCCGCCGACCTGGTCATCGCGACCAAGGTCGGGCACACCAGGCAGGGACCAGGACAGTGGGCGCCGGTAGGCCGTCCCGAGTACCTGCGCCAGCAGACCGAGCTGAGCCTGCGCTTCCTCGGCCTGGAGCAGATCCCGCTGATGCAGCTGCACCGCATCGACCCGACGGTGCCGCTCGAGGACCAGGTCGGCGAGCTCGCGAAGCTGCGCGAGGAGGGCAAGATCCGGTTCATCGGCCTGTCCGAGGTGACCGTGGCGCAACTGCGGGCCGCCGCGGAGATCACCCCGATCGCGACCGTGCAGAACCTCTACAACCTGGCGAACCGGAGCGCCGAGGAACTGCTCGACTTCAGCGCGGCCAACGGCATCGGGTTCATCCCGTGGTTCCCGCTCGCCACCGGGCAGCTGGCCAAGCCGGGCAGCCCGCTGGCCGCGCTCGCCGCCCAGCGGGGCGCGTCGCCGTCGCAGCTCGCGCTCGCCTGGCTGCTGCACCGCTCCCCCGTCATGCTGCCGATTCCCGGCACGGCGAGCATCGCGCACCTGGAAGACAACGTCGCCGCCGCGGGCATCGCGCTGTCCGAGCGCGAGTACGCGGCGCTTGAGGACGCCGTCAGGTAGGCCGCTAGCGGGCACCACCGTCCGTGCGGCTGAGCGGTGTTTATCCGAACGGACGGTGGCGCCTGTTTCGGCGCTCAACCGATCCTTAACTCCCTCTCCGTACCTTCCCTCATAGCGAAGTCTCGCGGACGGAGGGCGGAAGCATGTGCGGGATCACCGGGTGGGTCGACTTCGGACGGGACCTGCGCACCGAGCGCGCCGCGATCGAGGCGATGACCGCGACCATGGCCTGCCGGGGCCCCGACGCGGGGGACGTGTGGTGCTCGCCGCGCGCGGCGATCGGGCACCGCCGGCTCGCCGTCATCGACCTGCCGGGCGGGGATCAGCCGATGCGCGCGTCCGGTGCGGACGACGTCGTCCTGACGTTCAGCGGGGAAATCTACAACTTCACCGAGCTGCGCCGCGAGCTCGTGGCCCACGGGCACGAGTTCCGCACCCGTTCGGACACCGAGGTGCTGCTGCGCGGCTACCTGCAATGGGGACGCGACTGCGTGCGCCGGCTGAACGGGATGTTCGCCTTCGGCATCTGGGACGGGCGGCGGCAGGAGCTGCTGCTCGCCCGCGACCGGCTGGGCGTGAAGCCGCTCTACTACGCGGAGCGGCCCGACGGGGTGCTGTTCGGGTCGGAGCCGAAGGCCGTGCTCGCGCACCCGGAGTTTCGCGCCGAGGTCGACGCCGAGGGGCTGGCCGAGCTGTTTAGCCAGTTCGGCACGGCGACCCCTGGGCACGCCATCTACCGGGGACTGGCCGAGGTCAGGCCGGGCACCATGGTGACCGTCGGCCGCGGCGGCGTGCGCACCGCGGCCTACTGGGCGCTGGAGGCCGCCCCGCACGCCGACGGCCTGGCGGCGACCGCGGCCACCGTCCGGGAGTTGCTGGCCGACACGGTGCACCGGCAGACCGTCGCCGACGTGCCGCTGTGCAGCCTGCTGTCCGGCGGTCTTGACTCCAGCGTGGTCTCCGCGCTGGCCGCCGGCAGCCTGGGACGGCGGGACCGGGCGAAGCTCGCCACCTACTCCGTGGACTTCGCCGGCAGCGCCGACGCCTTCAAACCGGACCAGCTGCGCCCGAGCCACGACGAGCCGTTCGCGCGCGCCGCGGCGGAGCACATCGGCTCCCGGCACAGCACGATCGTGTTGTCCGCCGAGGACCTGGTGGCCGCGCAGTGGGCGCCGCTCGCCGCCCACGACCTCCCCACCATGGGTGACATGTGGGTCTCCATCTACCTGCTGTTCCGCGAGATCAGCCAGCAGTCGACGGTCGCGCTGTCCGGCGAGGCGGCGGACGAGGTGTTCGGCGGCTACGCCTGGTACCACGTGCCCGCGCTGCTCGCCGCGCCGACGTTCCCGTGGGCGGCCGGCGGCTCCTGGGAGCCGCTGCTGCACGAGGAGGTGCGGGCCCGGATCCGGCTCGCCGAGTACGCCGGGGACCGCTACCAGCAGGCTCTGGCCGAGGCGCCCAGGCTGGCCGGGGAGAGCCGGGCCGACCGGCGCATCCGCGAGGTGCTCTACCTTGGGCTGACCCGCTGGCTGCCGGCCCTGCTCGACCGGAAGGACCGGCTCAGCATGGCCACTGGGCTCGAGGTGCGCGTCCCGTTCTGCGATCACCGTCTTGTCGAGTACGTGTGGAACGTGCCGTGGGCGCTGAAGGAGGCCGGCGGGATCGAGAAGGGGCTGCTGCGGGCGGCATCGGCCGACCTGCTCCCCGCCGACCTGGTGAACCGGCGCAAGAGCATCTACCCGGGCGCGGCCGACCCCGCCTATGAGCGTGCACTCGACGTTCAGCTGCGTGAGCTCCTGGCCCGCCCCGGCGCCCCGTTGTTCGGCCTGGTCAGCCGGGAACGGCTGACCGCGGCGTACGCCAGCGATCCCCGGCTGCCGGGCATGATGGCAATCCGGCCGAGCCCGATGGCGCCGGTCGCGTTCCTGCTTGACGTCAACCGCTGGCTGGAGCACTCCGGGGTGACGATCCGCTAAGTCGTTTTCCGGTGGGCCGGTCGCGGCGCGGGATGGGGCGGGGCGCTGGGCGCGGCGGAAATTGGGTGGTCAGCCGGGGCGGGCATCACCGATGATCGGTGCATGAGCAGCGAGGACGGAGTTGACGCGTTTGACCGGGTGGCGCGGGAGGTTGGCGGGACGGACGTTATCGACCGGCTCGCCGCGCTGAGCGGGAGCGACTTCACCACCGTGATGCTCGAGGTCGTCCGGCGGCGGGCCGGCCGGGAGACCCCGGCCACCGTCCTGCGCCGCTACCAGCGCGACCGCTTCGTCCGTCCTGGCAGTGGGCCGTGGCGAGCGACCCGGCGGGCTGAGGACGTCCTGCTCGGCTGCCTGCCCGCGGAGACGGAGGTCGTCCCGCTCGCGCCGCTGGTCCCGCTCGGGACGCACTCGGCGCTCGCGACGGTCAGCCAGCACAAGGTCGTGACCGCGGTCCGCGCCTGCGAGGTGGCGGCCGACCCCACGAACGCGCTGGCGCTCGAGGCCGCGGTCCGCCGGGCGGGCGGCTCCGGCGGCGCCGGTTCTGGCGTCGTGCGGCTCGCCGCGGTCCAGCGGGTCGTCCGGGCGCAGCGGTTCCCGGACGGCTGGGCCGCTCACTTCGGGCTGTTCGCGACGGTCACCGCCGGGCGCGACATTGGCAGCCGCCGCTTCGAGCTGGCCGCGCTGGGCGAGCAGCTCCGGTTCGCCGTCGCCGCGCTGCGCGCCGCGGGCGTGCGTGATGTGGAGGTCGCGCTGACGCCGCTGTCAGAGGCCGGAGAGCGCATCGCGGCGGACACGGCCGCCGCCCTGGCATCGGCCGACGCCGAGATCGTCACCGACCGGGACCGCGCCGGCGGGCGCGGCTACTACCGCGACGTGTGCTTCAAGGTGAACGCGCTCGCGGACGGCGCGGTCGTGGAGATCGGAGACGGCGGGTTCACCGACTGGACCGCGCGGCTGCTTGCCAACGGGAAGGAGCGGCTGCTGATCACCGGGTACGGCACCGACCGACTGGCCGCGGCGGCCGGCCTGGGATGACGCCGCCGGCGAGTCTGGGCCGGAATACGCTTCGTTTTCGCTATCCCAGAACCGGGCGTGGCACTGGGCGAACGCCCGGCGCGATCCCGCGTGAGCAAGCGCTCGCTTGTGCCAGGCTGGGTCGGGTGAGCAGAATTGCGTACGTCTCAGGGAGGCTGGGGGCGGGGAAGAGCAGCCTTGCCGCGCCGCTGGCGGCCGAGCTCGGGTATTCGCTGGTGACGAAGGACCTGGTCAAGGAGACACTGCACGACGCCCTGTACGTGCCTGGCGACGGCAAGATCGACCGGGCATGGTCGCAGCGGCTTAGCGCTGCGTCGTTTGAGCTGCTGTGGATGCTCGTGGCCCGCGCGGGCGACATGGTGATCGAGGCTAACTTCCACCCGCACAGCGAGTACGAGCTGGACAAGCTGCGCGGCCTCGGCGACCGCGTCGTCGAGGTGCACTGCGCGTGCCCGGCCGAGGTCGCGGTCGCCCGCTACAACGCCCGGCTAAGGCACGAGGTCCACTGGCTGAAGACGGCGACGCTGACCGCGATGGACAAATACGACCGGCCCGTCGGCGTCGGCTCGCTGATCACCGTGGACACAACCGGGCCGGTCGACGTCGCGTCCGTCGCCGCCGAAGTTCGCCGCCTGCACGCCAGCCGAACAGGCTGACCTCCCGGGCGCCTCCCCCAATGCCGTGGGCTTTAGCGGCCCTGACCCGAATTTCCCTCTAAACTGGACGGTTACCCAGCCCAGGCCAGGCTGGCACCAGTGGCAGACTCCGGCCGGGCGCGTCTATGTTCAAGAACCCTGGCGCTACCCGGCCTAACTGGCTGGATTCACCCTAATGAGATCTACCGGGCCTGCATACGGCAGACTCGGTGCCTGGTGGCCGCCGGCAGGTGAGCACTTTTTCTCCCAGGGCCTTGAGCCCTACCGAAAGACAGTGCCCCTGCCGGCAGCCGGGAGAGTCGATCGCTGCTGGGATGTCGTGCCCGCCCGCTGGGCGGGAGCACTGTTTCATTAGGGCGCTGATTGTTCTCCCGCAGGCTGCTAGTGGTTTTCGACATCTTGGACGGGAGAGCGGATGCGGTTGTTCGTGGGGGATGACTGGGCTGAGGACCATCACGATGTGGAGCTGATGGACGAGGCCGGCCGGGTGCTGGCCAGGAAGCGGCTGCCGGAGGGCGTGGCGGGGATGGCCCGGCTGCACGCCCTGATCGGGGAGCAGCTGGGCGATGACGGCGACGATGCGGAGGTGGTGATCGGGACCGAGACCGACCGGGGCCCGTGGGTGGCCGCGCTGGTCGCGGCCGGTTACGCGGTCTACGGGGTGAACCCGCTGCAGGCATCCCGCTACCGGGAACGGCACGGCGTGTCCGGTGCCAAGAGCGATACTGGCGACGCGCACATGCTGACCGACATGGTGCGCACCGATTCCCATCAGCTGCGGGCGGTGGCGGGCGACAGCCCGGACGCCGGCGCGGTCAAGGTGGTGGCCCGGACGCACAAGACGCTGATCTGGGAACGGACCCGGCAGGTGCAGCGGCTGCGGCACCAGCTGCGGGAGTACTACGCCGCCGCGCTGGAGGCCTTCGACGACCTGGACGCCCCCGACGCCCTGGAGCTGCTGGGCAAGGCGCCGGACCCGGCGCGGGCCGCGAGGCTGACCCGCGCGCAGGTGTCCGCGGCGCTCAAGCGCGCCCGCCGCCGCGACATTCCCGGCAAGGCGACCGCGATCCTGGCCGCGCTGCGCAGCGAGCAGCTGGGCCAGCCGCCGGCCGTCACCGCCGCCTACGCAGTCACCGTCCGGGCCCTGATCGCGCTGATCACGGTTCTGAACGACCAGGTCAAAGTCCTCGAAGAGCAGGTGGGGGCACATTTTGGCCGTCACCCGGACGCTGAGATCTACCTGTCCCAGCCCGGAATCGGGCTGGTTCTCGGCGCCCGGGTCCTCGGCGAGTTCGGCGACGACCCCGGCCGGTACGCCAGCGGCAAGGCCCGCAAGAACTACGCCGCGACCAGCCCCATCACCCGCGCCTCGGGGAAGAAGAAGGTCGTCGCGGTCCGGTTCATCCGCAACGACCGGCTCACCGACGCGCTCATGTCCCAGGCCCTGTCCGCCATCAGCGCCTCGCCCGGCGCCCGCGCCCTCTACGACGCCGAACGCGCTCGCGGCGCCGGGCACAACCCTGCCCTCCGCAAGCTCGCCAACCGGCTCGTCGGCATCCTCCACGGATGCCTCAAGACCCGCACCCCCTACAACGAGGCAACCGCCTGGCCCCGGCAGGAAAACATCCTTCAATCTGACCTCGCAGCTTGACATCTAAGCCCCTGGGATGTCTTTCGGGCTCGGGCGGCGGGGTGAGGAACTCGCGGACGCCACGGAGCCGGGTGGTCAGCCGGTCCTGGGTCCTGGTGCAGTCAAGGCGGACGTCGGAACCACCGGAGAGGTTCGCGGCGGTCCGCGGGCCGGCGGGCAGCGCGGCCCGGTCCAGGCCGTCCCTGGCCGCGACCAGCAGGCCGAGCTCGTAGCGGCTGACGGCGTCGGGGCCGGCCACGTGGCGGACTCCGGACTGTGGCGCGGCCGCGAGTTCGAGCAGGGCCGAGGCCAGGTCGGTGACGTGCACCGGGCACTTCACGTCGTCAGTGAAGAGGACGCCGGACCGGGTGCCGGCCGCCAGCGCGTGCACCAGCTTCTCGTACGGCGAGTCACCGTCGCCGATGATCAGCGAGGTCCTGGCGATCACGGCGGCCGGGGTGATGGCCTTGACCGCGGTCTCGGCCGCGGCCTTGGCCGCCCCGTACGGCGTCACCGGGTCGGGCAGGCACCGCTCGTCGTAGCCGGGCGCGGCGCCGGAGAAGACCGCGTCGCTCGACACGTGCACTAGCCGCGTCCCGGCCGTGGCCGCGGCGAGGGCGACGTGGGCCGCGCCTTCGGCGGTGGTCTCCCAGTCCGAGTACTGGTAGGCGGCATTGATGATGGCGTCGGGCCGGGCATCCAGGGCCAGCGCCGCGACCTCCGCGGGGCGCCGGATGTCGACCGTGCGCCAGTCGGCGTCAGTGGCCGGCGGGGCGTGCGCGTGGCAGGTAGCGATGACCTCGTGACCGGCGAGCCGGGCCTGGCGCGTGAGCGTTTGCCCGAGGTAGCCGCTGCCGCCGATGACCAGGAGGCGCACGGAGCCGGTCAGGAGGACTCGGCGAGCGCGGCGAGGCGCTCGAGCGAGGCCAGCAGGCGGCCCTGAGTGGTGGACCTGGCGCGCGGCAGGCGGTTCCCGTCGGTGAGGAGCGTCCAGTCGTAGGTGTGGGTGACCAGCGTCCGCGCGTCGCCGACCGGCTCAAGTTCCCACCGCCACAGGTGGCCCGGCTGGCGGCGGCCCACCTCGGACGGGTGCCAGGCGATGCGGCGGGCCTCTTCGAACTCGACCACGTGGTTCTCGCGGACGGACCCGGTGGTGAGCGTCATCCGGAACACGTCACCCGCCCGGCGGACCCGCTGGCCCGCCTCCGCCTCGCTCAGGTTGTCGTTGCCGTCCCAGCGGGGCTGCTGCGCCGGGTCGGCGATCAGTTCGAAGATCCGTTCCGGGGTGGCCGCGATCTCCCGGCTCGCGCTGACCACGCGCGGCGCGTCCTGCTCGGCAGTCATGGCCACATGGTAGCGAGGCCGGCGCGTTAGCCGACGGGCAGGCGGCGGGCCGCGGCCGCGGCCGCCTCGTGGGCGGCGGCCAGCTCGGCGCGGCTGCGGTCGAGCTGCGGCGCCAGGGCGGGGACGGTCTCCGCGAGCGTCAGGCTCGTGGTGATCACCTCGACGGACATGCCCAGGGCGGTACCGAGGATGAGCTCGAGCATGGGGACCGCGTGGTCCCAGCCGTCCGTGGGCGAGCCCGCGTCGTAGGACGCGCCGCGGCTGGAGACGATGACCGCGGGGCGCCCCGCCAGGGGCTGGGTGGGAGCGTCGACGAACGGCGCGGTCCGACCCGGGACGTGGACGTGGTCGATCCACGTCTTGAGTGACGACGGCACCGAGTAGTTGTACAGCGGCGCGCCCACCAGCAGCACGTCGGCGCCGAGCAGTTCGCCGATGAGCTCGTCTTGCAGTGCCTCCGCCCTCGCGAGCGCCGCCGCGTCCACCGAGGCGGCCCCCGCCGCCCGCAGTTGCGGCGGCCAGTGCAGAACGGCGTCCGCCAGGTGCGGCAGCGGCTCACGGTACAGGTCCCGATAGGTGAAGGAGTACTCGGGGCCGCGGCCGCGCCACGCGTCCGCGAAGGTGGCGGTGATCTCCCTGGAACGAGAGTTCTTCATTGACGCGGCAGAGTCCAGATGCAGCAGATGAGGCACGGGGACCATGCTAGACGTGGACCGCCGACCGACGAGGCCCCGGCCGGATCAGGCCCCGGCCGGCTCGGCCCCGGCCGGCTGCGACAGCAGGCGGCTCAGCCAGTCGCGCTGTGCCGCCACCGCGGCGCGGGCCAGCGCGGCCCGCGCGCCTAGCTCCCCGCAAGGCGCATTGACCACGTCTGGGCGTTCATCCGCTGCCCGAACGCCTCCTCCGGGTGCTCGCTGTCCAGCGTGAACCCGGCAGCCTGGTAGATCCGGCGCGCGGCCGCGAGCTGGTCGTAGGTGAGCAGCACGATGTCCGTGTAGCCGGCCTGGCGGGCGAAGTCCAGGCAGTGGGCGACCAGCCTGCCGCCGAGGCCGATGCCGCGGGCCCAGGGCTCCACCAGCAGCAACCGGAGCCTGGCGGTCGTCTCGCGGCCCGGCTTGCCTGGCGGGCCGGCGTCGGGCACGCAGAAGACCGACCCCGCCGGCACGCCGTTCACCTCGGCGATCCAGCCTTCCGCGCGTCCCCGGGCCCCGTCGCGCAGGGCCGGGAACTCGGCGATGATCCCGGCGCAGAAGTCCTCGAAGCTGCCGTCCCAGCCGAACTCGGCCGCGTACATGGTGCCGTGCCGCTGCAGCACCCAGCCCAGGTCGCCGACGGCGAGGGGGCGCAGCGTCACGCTGCGCTGGCCGGGCGGGCTGAGGACCTCGGTGATCACCTGCATAGCGTCGAGCAGCCGGCCGCGGTCGACGCCGCCGAGCAGGGCGCCGATCTGCACGGCGGCGCGCTCGTCGAGCTGGGCCACGGCGGCGCGCCCCGCGTCCGTCGCGCGGATCTCCTGGCGGCGCGCGTCCGTCGCCGACCTGTGCCGCGTCGCCAGCCCATCGGACTCGAACCGGCTCAGCACCCGGCTGAGGTAACCCGCGTCGATGTCGAGCGCCTGGCGCAGCCAGGACACCTCGACGGTGCCGTGCTTGGCGATCTCGTAAAGCAGCCGGCTCTCGGTGAGCGTGTACGGGGTGTCCAGGTACATGTCGTGCAGCACGCCGATGACGTTGGTGTAGAAGCGGTTGAAGGCGCGGACCTGGGTCACCTGGGCCTGTGTGGGACCTGTGGTCTCGGGGGCGGCGGTCGCCTGGCCGGTCATGAGGCTCCTCCGGATCGTTGACTGGGTCAAGAATAATCCTTGACTCAGTCAACGGCAATGGCTGGCGCTTCCGCGCGGGGCACGCGCGGCGCGCGGGCGGCACGGGGCGGGCAGGGCAGGGCAGGCGGGGCGGACACCGTGACGGCGTTGACGCTCACGATGGCGGCGATCGCGAGCCAGTCCACGAGGCCAAGCGACTGGCCGAGGATGACGAGGCCGGTCAGCGCGGCGAAGACGGGGTTCACGCTCATGAACAGCGCGTAGAACCTCGCGGGCACCCGGCGCAGCGCCAGCACGTCGCAGACCATGGGCACGGCGGAGCTGAGCAGCCCGGCCGCCGCCGCGTGGCCGAGCGCGGCCGGGGTGAGCGGCCGCGCGGCCAGCACCCAGATGCCGACCGGCACGTAGAGCAGGGCCGAAAGGCCGGCGGCGGCCGCCGGCCCCTGCGCTCCCGGCACCCGCGCGCCCACCACCCGGTTCACCAGGATGTAGCCGGCCCAGCAGGCCGCCGCGAGCAGCGCCAGCGCGATCCCCGCGTAATCGGCGGACGGCCGCGGCCGGGCGAGCACGACGACGGCGGCGCCGGCCAGCAAGGCGCAGCCGAGGTCACGGGCGCGGCGGGAGGCGAGCAGGGCCACCGCCAGCGGGCCGAGGAACTCAAGCGTCACCGCGAGGCCGAGCCCGATCCGGTCGATCGCGGTGTAGAGCGACAGGTTCATCGTCGCGAAGATCAGCGCGAGCGCGAGCACCGGCCCCCACTGCGCGCGGGTAAACGACGTGTACCTGGGGCGGACGCCGGTCAGCAGCAGGGCGGCGGCCACCCACTGGCGCACCGCCACCACGCCGACCGGACCGAGCGCGGAAAAGGCGAGCGCGGCGGTCGCGGCGCCAAGCTGGCTGGCGGCGGCGCTGCCGGTCATCAGACCGATGCCGGCGAGCCGGTCAACCGCGCCGGGCGGCACGGGCCCGCCGGGCGGCACGGGCCCGCTGGCCTGACCGGCCCTGGCGGGCGGGGAAACCCGCGAGGAAAGCGTCATGACAGCAGACTGCGCGCGGGGCATTCATACGCAAAATGCATGGATAGCACCGGCTATACGCTGAACGCATGGATCTTGAGCTGCGGCACCTGCGCTGCCTGGTCGCGATCGCGGATACGGGGACGTTCACCGACGCGGGAATCGAGCTCGGCATCTCGCAGGCCGCGGTGTCAAGGAACCTGATCGCGCTGGAACGGGTGCTTGGCGTCCGCCTGCTGCACCGCACGAGCAGGACCGTCACGCCAACCACGGCGGGCGTGCACGTGCTCGCGCAGGCCAGGCAGATCCTCGCCGCCGCGGCGAACCTGGTCAGCGAGGCGACCACCGGGCACACCGCGCTGCGCATCGGGCACGCCTGGGCGGCGATGGGCCGTCATACCAGGGAATTCCAGCGCCGCTGGGCCGCCGCCCACCCGGAGACCGAGCTGCAGCTGATCCGGGTCAACTCCCCCACCGGCGGGCTCTCCGAGGGACTGTGCGACGTCGCGGTGCTGCGGGCCGCTCCCGCCGGCGACCGGTTCGACATGGTGGTCGTCGGCTGGGAGCGCCGCTACCTCGCCCTCGCGGCCGACGACCCGTGGGCGCGGCGCCGGTCCGTCGGGCTGGCGGAGGTGACGCGGCGCACCGTGCTGATCGACCGGCGCACCGGGACGACGACTCCCGACCTGTGGCCGGCCGACGGCCGGCCACCGCTACGCGACACCAGGGACATCGACGACTGGCTCGCGATCATCGCGGCGGGCGGCGGCGTCGGCATCACGCCGGAGGGCACTACCAGCCAGTACCGGCGCGACGGCGTGGTCTTCCGGCCGCTGCGGGACGCGCCGCCGATCGCCGTCCACCTCATCTGGCGCCGCCACGACCCGCACCCGGCGACGTTCGCCGCCGTCGCGCTGCTCACCGAGCTCTACCGAGGCACGAGGAGAGCCATGGTGCGAGGACCGGCGAATCCCGCGTGCCAAAGGGCGCGCCCTGCTCCGGACTGAGGAGGGAGGGAGCGAGACGAGCGACTGAGCGACGAGGGAGGAGCGCGAGCGCCGGCGGCGAGCGGAGCAGCGAGCGGGGCAAGGACTGTACGCCTCGTTCGAATGATGATTCTGCTCCGCGACAATCTTTGGGGGGAGATTCCGTCGCCAGACGCGATTGAGGGGCCCGCGGGGCTGCAGGAAGATGGGCGCATGACACGTGTTGCGATTATCGGCGGCGGGATCGGGGGGCTCACGGCGGCCAACGCGCTGCTGCGGGCCGGCGTCGAGGTCTCCGTGTTCGAGGCGGCCGGGGAACTGAAGGAGATCGGGGCCGGGGTCGCCCTGCACGCCAACGCGATGCGGGTGCTGCGCTTCATCGGTGTCGAAAAGGCCGTCCGCGAGGTCGCGGGCAAGACCGACTACGCGGTTACCAGGGACGGGATCAGCGGGCGGGTCATCTCCAGGACGAGCCGGGCGCGGCAGGCGGAGCTGCAGGGCATCGAGCCCGCCACCGTGCACCGGGCCGACCTCCTCGACGTGCTCGCCGCCGCGCTGCCCGCGGGCATCGTGTCGCTCGGCAAGCGGAGCGTCGCCGTGGAGTCCGGCGAGTCGACGGCGACGGCGCGGTTCGCGGACGGGAGCACCGCCGAGGCGGACGTGATCATCGGGGCGGACGGCATCCACTCCGGCGTGCGGACGGCGCTGTTCGGGCCGGACGCGCCCCGGTTCACCGGGAAGATCTGCTACCGGTCGGTCATTCCGACGGCGGCCGTGCGCGGGGGCGCCCTGTCGGACGTGGCGGCCGACAACGGGCAGTGGCTCGGGCCGCACGGCACGATCGTGCTCTACCCGCTGCGCGGCGAGCAGCTCATCAACGTGGTCTGCCACTACGACGACGAGTCCTACCGGCACGAGTCGTGGGTGACGGAGTGCGAGCGCGCCGAGGTCCTCGGGCGGTACGCCGGGTGGCACCAGTCGCTGCTGCGGCTGTTCGAGGCCGGCGACACCTGGTACAAGTGGGCGCTGTACGACCGGGACCCGATCCCCGGCTGGACGTCGGGCCGGGTGACGCTGCTCGGCGACGCGGCGCACCCGATGCTGCCCTACCTGGGGCAGGGGGCCTGCCAGGCGCTTGAGGACGGGGCCGTGCTCGCGAACGCGCTGGCCGACCCCCGCTTCGCGGCCGATCCGGTCGCGGCCCTGGCGGCCTACGAGCGGACGCGGCGGCCCCGGGCCTCACAGGTGGTGCTGACCGCGCGGGCCCGCGGGGTGTCCAATCACCTGCCGTCGCGCTGGGCCGCGATGCGCCGCGATGCCGCGATCGCCGTGCGGCGGCGGCTGAACCGGCGCGACACGGACGGCCGGGGCGCGGCCTGGCTGGCTGACTACGACGCGACCTCGCCCTCAGTGCTCAGCGGAGTGACCGGTAAGGTCACGGGCTATGGACGATGTGCGGGAGACCTTGACCTGGGAGGCCTTCGGCGACGCGTCGCGGGAGCTCGCCCGGGCGATCGCCGATGACGGGTTCCGGCCCGACCTGATCCTGGCGATCGCCCGCGGCGGGCTCTTCATCGCCGGGGCGCTCGGCTATGCCCTTTCCGTGAAGAACCTGCACGTGATGAACGTGGAGTTCTACAACGGGGTGGGGGCGACGCTCGACATGCCGGTGATGCTCCCGCCGGTCCCGTCCGCGGTTGACTTCTCGGAGAAGAAGGTCCTGGTCGCGGACGACGTGGCGGACAGCGGCAAGACCCTCGAGCTGGTGCGGGGGTTCATCGAGGGGCACGTGGCCGAGGTGCGCTGCGCCGTGGTGTACGAGAAGCCGACGTCGCTGGTGAAGTGCGACTACGTGTGGAAGCAGACGGACCGGTGGATCAACTTCCCGTGGTCGAGCCTGCCGCCCGTGCTGCCGGGGGTGCTGGACGCCTGAGCGCGCCAGGCGGCCAGGGAAAGTTCTTCAGGTTGATCTGATAAGTTCGGCCTGAAAATAGTTCGGCCTGAAGCTACGGTCCACCCCTCATGGAGGCACGCTCATGTCCGGTACGCCCGGCACCCGTTCCGTCCTGCTCCTGATGGATTTCCAGCACGGCATCGTCGAGAGCCTCGGCTCGTCGTCCGTGATCGAGGCCGCGGACCGCGCGGCTAAGGCCGCGCGGGCGGCAGGCATCCCGGTGATGTTCGTGCGGGTGGCCTTCCGGCCCGGCTACCCGGAGGTCGCCGAGTCCAATGCCTCGTTCTCCGCCCTCGCGGCGCAGGGCGGCGACGCGATGACGCAGGACCACGCCGTCACCCAGGTGCATGCCGCGCTTACCCCGCTAGACGGCGAGCCGGTCATCGTCAAGCGGCGGGTCAGCGCGTTCAGCGGGTCCGACCTCGACGTGCTGCTGCGCGCCGCGGGAGCCGACACGCTGATCCTGGCGGGCCTGTCCACCAGCGGCGTGGTGCTCTCCACGCTCCGCCAGGCGGCCGACCTCGACTACCGGCTCACGGTGCTCGCCGACGCCTGCGCCGACCGGGACGAGGAGGTGCACCGCGTGCTGACCGAGAAGGTCTTCCCGCGCCAGGCCCTGGTCACGACCGCCGACGAATGGATCGAGTCGCTGTAGCGGCTTAGCGGTGGCGGGCATACTTGCCCGCATGGGAAACTCTGCGGGGCGGCACGGGAAACGGTTGTGCACGCTGGCCGTGACGGCTGGCGTCGCGGCCATGGCCGCGCTGAGCGGGTGCGCGCACGGGAGCACGGCCAGTCCCGCGGCCGCGACATCGCCGACGACACAGGCCTCGGCCCCGGCGACCGTGCGGGGAGAGGCGGCGTGCAACGCCGACTACTGCGCGCCGGCCAGCTGGGACACGGCGCGGGCGGCCACGCCGCTGGCGCAGATCCCGCCGTTCGTCGAGCCGCTCAACGTGGTCATCAGCGCCAGGTCGACCGTGCCGCTGCAGACATCCAGCAGGCGCTCGGGCAGTGGAAGACGGTCTCCACGGCGACGACGGTCAGCGTCGCCGGGATCCACCTGAAGTGCATCTCATCGGAGGCGGCCGACGTGGAGGGCGGCGGCTACGTGCCACAGCACGTGGCCTGGCGGCTCGGCGGCTGCGTCGGCGGCAACGAGCTCTCGCTGAGCGGCAACGAGGACCACGCGCGGATATGGAACCAGCCGGTGCCCGGCAGCCGGTACGGCGCCTGGTTCATCGCGGCGAGCTACGAGACCATGTGCCTGGTGCGGAACGGCGTGCTGCAGACGGCGAGCACGAACAAGCTGTACGCGGCGCTGCACCCGGGTGCTGCCTACCATTGCGTCGACGGCGGGCCCGGCAGCGTCCATACGGCGCACCCGGACGGGTACAACGACGCCGCGGCGGACTTCGCCGCCGCGATCCTCGCGGCGGCCAAGAGCCACGGCTGGCAGGTCAGCCAGCGGACCGTCACGGTCCCGCGCGGCGCGAGCGCGGGAGAAGGCGGCGTCCCGTTCAGCCCGACCGCCTACGTCCTCACGGTGACCAGTTAAGGTGCGGGCAGCTGCCGGCGGCCCGGTAAAACAGACGGCAAGCGGAGCAAGCCAACCTCGTTCTGATAAGTCTGTGGGCTTATGACCGAGATCGCGATCGTCGGCGGGGGGATCGGCGGGCTGGCTGCCGCCGCTTTCCTGCACCGCGCGGGCCTGGCCGCCACCGTGTACGAGCAGGCGGGAGAGCTCAGTGAGGTCGGCGCGGGCGTGGTCGTCGCGCCCAATGCCGCCCGCCTGCTGCGCGCCCTCGGCGTCCTCGGCGCGTTCGCGGAGCGCGCCGTCCCGCTTGAGACCGGCTGGGAGTTCCGCCGCTGGCGAGACGGCGCCGTGCTGTCCTCGGAAGACCTGGCGACGAAGTGCGAGCGCCTCTACGGCGAGCGCACCTACACGGCGCACCGCGCCGACCTGCTCGACGCGGTCCAGCGGGCCGTCCCCGCCGCGTCCGTCCGGCTCGGCAAGCGCTGCGTCGCCCTTGACGCCGACGGCACGCGCCCCACGCTGACGTTCGCGGACGGCGAGCGGGTCGCGGCCGACGTCGTGATCGGCGCGGACGGCATCCACTCGATGGTCCGCGCCGCCCTCACCGCGCCGGCGCCGCCAGCGTACTCGGGCCTGTGCGCCTTCCGCGCGCTCGTCCCCGCCGCGCGGGCGCCCGCGTTCGCCCGGCGGCCCGCCCAGACCCTCTGGGTCGGCCCCGGCCACCACCTCGTGCACTACCCCATCTCCGCGGGCGAGCTCGTCAACCTGGTCGCCTTCGCCCCGGCCGGCGACTACACGACCGAGTCGTGGACCGCGACCGCGCCCATCGGGGAACTGCTCGCCGAGTTCGCGGGCTGGGATGAGCGGCTGGTCAGCCTCATCCGCGCGGCGGGCACGCCCGGCCGCTGGGCGCTGCTCGACCGGGCGCCGCTCACCCGGTGGAGCAGCGGCACGGTGACGCTGCTCGGCGACGCCGCGCACCCGATGTTCCCGTTCTTCGGCCAGGGCGCCGCCCAGGCGATCGAGGACGGCGCCGCGCTCGCCCGCTGCCTCGCCGCCGACCCGGCGGACCCGGCCGCGGCGCTGCGCCGGTACGAGTCGCTGCGCATCCCCCGCACGACCCGCCTGCAGCAGGTCAGCCACGCCCGCGCGCACGTCAACCACCTGCCGGACGGCCCGGAGCAGCGGGCCCGCGACGCCTCGTTCAAGGACACCGACCCCCTGGTGGCCAGCGGCTGGATCTACGCCCACGACCCGGAGCGCGAGCCACTGGACGCCTGACCGGGTTACCGGGCGCCGCCCCGCGCCGCTCGCTGGATGCCGGGCGTTACGCCGCTGCCGGGCAGCGGCAAGGATGCAGCGGCGTGGCGTTCCCGTCAGTCCCGCTCGTCGGGGGCAGCGGCGGGTTCGGTGGTGATGATCGTTTCAACGCGCCGTTCGATGCGGCGGTCGGGGATGACCCACATGGCGGCGACCGCGACGTAGCAGGCGCCCGCGACCCAGATGCCGGGCCGGCCAGGCCCGGTGCCGGCGCCGCCCAGCAGGGCGGCGACGCAGCCGGCGATGTAGCCGACGGGTGAGATCTTGCCTTTGAAGTCACCGCCGATCGCCTTGCGCAGCGCCGAGTCGTGGCCCTGCGAGCGGATGATCGACCACTGCAGGACGTAGTAGGCGACGCCGGCCACCAGCAGGTTTACGCCGTAGACGACGACGGGGGTCTGCGCGAAGTGGGTCGCGTCCACCCACTGGGTCGTGAACGGGAACAGGGACAGGCAGAACAGCAGGCCAGGTTCGCCCACAGGATGCCGCCGGTGACCTGCTCGGTGAGCTGGAACATGTGGTGGTGGTTGGTCCAGTAAATGCCCACGTACACGAAGCTGAGCAGGTAGCTGAGCAGTCCGGGGCCGGTCGTGTGCCACAGCGCCGCCAGGTCGCTGCCATCCGGCTCGCGCAGCTCGAGCACCATGATCGTGATGATGATGGCAAGCACGCCGTCGCTGAACGCCTCAAGACGGCCGGTCCGCATCGCGCCAGGCTACCAGCGGGACTGCTCACAAGTCGGTGAGGTAGCGGCCGTCCGGGCCCCGGCGGGGCTGCCTGGGCAGCTCGGTGACCAGGCCGCGGCCGCGGCGGAGCATGCCGGAGGCCGTGTCCGCGTCGACCGGGACGGACAGCAGGTAGCCCTGGCCGAACTGGCAGCCCATCCCGGCGAGCAGCTCCCGTTCCGTCTCGGTCTCGATGCCCTCGGCGATTACCTCGACCTCAAGCGTCCGCGCCAGCCTGACGATGCCCTCGACGAGGGCGTGCCGCCGCCAGGACGAGGCGATCCCGGTCACGAACGTCTTGTCGATCTTCAGCACGTCGATGGGCAGGTCAAGCAGGTAGCTGAGCGACGAGTAGCCGGTGCCGAAGTCGTCGATCGCCAGCCTGACGCCGATGTCCTTGAGCTCGTTCAGGTCGGCCCGGATCTGCTCGTTGCCGCCGAGCACGAGGGACTCGGTCAGCTCGAGGAGCACCGCCGAAGGCGGCAGCGCCGACGCCTGCAGGGCCTGCCGCACGCTGTCGACGAAGCCCGGGTCGCGGAACTGGCGGGCGGACACGTTGACCGAGACGTGCGGGCCCCCGGACCCGGGGGCCGTGGAGCAGGGGTCGCCTGCGCCCGGTTCGACCGCGGGCGGCGGCAGGTCACGCCGCCACTGGACCACGTCGGCCAGGGCCTGCCGCAGCACCCACGCGCCGAGCGGGACGATCAGGCCCGTCTCCTCGGCCAGCGCGATGAACTGGCCGGGCAGCATCATCCCCCAGCGCGGGTGGGGCCAGCGGATCAGCGACTCGAACCCGGCGATCTCGCCGCTCTCCAGGCTCACGATCGGCTGGTAGACCAGCGTGAACGCGGAGCTCTTGACGGCGTCCTCGAGCGCGGCCTGAATCTCCCGCCGCCTGAGCATCCCGCTGGTCAGCACCGGCTGGTAGTGCCGCCACCGCCGCTTGCCCGCCGCCTTCGCCGCGTAGAGGGCCAGGTCGGCGTGGCGCAGCAGCTCGTCCACGTCGCCGCTGTCCGCCGAGGTCGCCACGCCGACGGTCGCCGTGGCGAGCACCTTGGCCTCGCTGAGGGTGAACGGCTCGGTGAACGCCGCCACGATCCGCTCCGCGAACGCGTCCACGTCATCGGGCCCGGCGGCGTCGTCGATGAGCAGCGCGAACTCATCGCCGCCGAGGCGCGCCGCGGTGTCCGACGCGCGGACCGAGGCGGCCAGCCGGGCGGCGACCTCGACGAGCAGCTCGTCGCCGACGCCGTGCCCCATGGTGTCGTTGACGACCTTGAAGTCGTCAAGGTCGACGAACAGCACGCCCGCGGTCCTGCCCACGGCCCGGGCCGTCGTCGAGCGCGTCCGCCGCCTCGCCGGGCGAACAGCGACCGGTTGGGCAGCCCGGTCAGCGAGTCGTGGAAGGCCCGGTACTTCAGCTCCTCCTCGAGCTCGTGCTGCTCGGTCACGTCGCGCAGGGTGAGCACGAGGCCGCCGACGGTCAGGTCGTGCCGCAGGTCGCTCCAGCGGACCTCGAGCACGACCATGCGCCCGTCAAGCCGCTCGACCTGGAGCAGGTACCCGGGCGAGGCACCGCGGGACACGGCGCTGCCGCTGGCGCTGAGGGTGAGCATCAGGTCGAGCACCCGGTCGACGTCATCCCGCGTCGCGGGGGCCACCAGGTCGGCGAGCAGCGCGCCCTCGACGGTGACGTCGCCGAAGATGTCGGCCGCGGACGGGGTGGCGTACAGGATCCTGCGGTCGTCGTCCACGATGAGGATCACGTCGGAGGTGTCCTGCACCAGGGTGCGGAACAGCGCCTGGCCGCGCTGGCGGGCCACCTGCTCGGTGAGCGCGAGCCGCTCGACGGCCAGCGCCGCCTGCCCGGCCAGGATCTCAAGCACCGTGGCGAGGTCGCCGAGGGTCCGCCGGTCGCCGAGGAACCCGATAAGTCCGATGAACGGTTCGCCGACGGGCCGGTCCTTGAGGGTGAGCGGGCAGAGCAGCGCGCCCTCGGCGCCTGCTAGCAGCGGGACGGCCGCCTTGGACGCGGACGACGCGATGCCGTGCCTGGCGGACCTGATCTCCTGCGTGGAGACGAACCTCGGCGTGCGCCCTTCCGAGAGCCGCAGCCAGATGCCAACCGGGTCTGGCGGGTAGGCGGCGCTCGGCCGATCCCGCCGTGTGCACGTAGCGGAGGTAGTCTCCGTCCCTGACGGCCAGCAGCGCGGTCCGGTTCGCGGGCTGGGCAGCGGTGAGGGCGGACGCGGCGTCCGTGACCGCGGTCGCGACCTCCTCGACCGAGCCCGCCGACGCCAGCGCCGCGCTCGCCACGCGCAGCGTCCGCTCGCGGACGAGGCTGCGCCGGTTGGTCGCGGCGACATCCCATAGCCGGGAGAGCATGAGCAGGTACAGCAGTCCGCACGCGACCGCCACGACGGCCTTCGATGCCGTCGTGCTCTTCAAGGAGTGAACGAGCAGGTAGACCGGCGGGATCAGCGACGCGAGCATGAGCACCATCACGCTGCCGGGAGCGGCGTCAGGGACGCGCTGCCTGACCGTCTTGGTCAGCTCGACCATCGACGGGTGCAGCGCGGCGGCCCCCCAGGCGATGGCGCTGGCCAGGTAGCCGAGCGAGAGCAGCACGCCGGTGCGGTGACCGAGTGCCCTGGGCGAGGTCGTAGGCGACGTCGGACGCGACACCGCAGACCGTGCCGAAGGCGAACAGCACGGTGGACGGCCCGCGGGCCGTGCCCGGCGTGAGCAGCCGCGCGAGCGTCACCAGGACGAACAGGTCGCCAACCGGGTACGCCACGCTCACGATCCGCTGCGGCAAGGACAGCGACGCGGACGTCGCGTCGGGCATGACGAGGAATACCCAGGAGAGCAGTGATCAGGCCGACCATGAGGACGAGCGCGTCGATCATGCTGCGCGCGTCACGCCCGGTGGACCGCGCCCGGATGAACATCGCGAGCCCGGCCACGTACAGCGGGTACGCCGCCAGGAAGATGACGTCGGCGAACGACGGGAACGGCAGCGGGGCGTGGGTCACCGTCGCGTAGACGCGGGAGGCGACCTCGCCGAGCGTGCCGGTGAGGTTAGCGGCGGCGAGCAGCAGCCACGGCGTGCGCCGGGCCGGGCGGTTCACGGCCACCCCGATCAGCATCGCGGCCACGCCGCTCACCTCGATGAGCGCCGCGGTGCCGGTCCGCTGCCCCGCGAGCGCGTAGTGCGCCACGACAAGCAGCGCCATCCAGAGGGCGTAGCCGGCCAGCAGGCGCCGCGAAGTCAGCCGTATCCCCATGCGCCTCCCCCCAGCACACTGATACCACTCCCCCGCCGTCTATCCAGTTCACAGGGCTTTCAAGCACTCTATTCCGAACGTAATCGGCTGACTCCGGCGGGCACGCGCATTTTCGTAGAGGAGCCCCGCGAGTCGAAGGGCGCGCCCCGCTCCCGGACTGAGGAGGAAGGGAGCCTCCCCGCGAGCGAAGCGCGCCGGCGGCCTGCGCGGACGAGGGCGAGGGAGCGAGGAACGAGCGATGAGCGACAGGGGAGGGCGCGAGGCGAGCGGGAAAGCACAGTCCCGAGCGCCCGGAGACGAGTGGGGGAAACACAGCACCACGCCCCCGTTCTGATGATTCTTTCCTTTTGTTCTCCTGACCACAAGACCGCGGCGCAAGTGTGCCAATAGCGGGCATTACCCCGCACAGTCCCGGGCACTACCATGTGGACCGCACGAGAAGCCGACGTCGCACCAGAACAGGTGACATATGAGCCCCAAGAACCTGCAGGAGCTGCTCGACAGCGCGGGGAACACGGTAGAGCTGCTGCGCAACTCCCAGCTTGGCGCGTACATCTACCCGGTCGTACCGTCCGAGTTCACGAACTTCCGCCGCGAGGTCATCGCCTGGCGGGAGACGGCGGTTCTCTATGACCAGTCGCACCACATGCACAACATCTTTATCTCCGGTCCCGACGCGCTGAAGCTGATCAGCGACACCGGCATCAACTCCACCGCGAAGTTCCCCGTTGACACGGCGAAGCAGTTCGTCCCGGTCTCGCCGGAGGGCGGGGTGATCGGCGACGGCATCCTGTTCCACGACTCGGAGGAGGAGTTCACCTTCGTCGGCCGGGCGCCGGTCGCCAACTGGCTGCTCTACCAGGGCTCGCAGGGCTACAACGTCGACATGGTGCTCGACCCGCGCTCGCCGTCGCGGCCGTACGGCAAGGCCGTGACCCGCCAGGTATGGCGGTTCCAGATCCAGGGGCCGAACGCCTGGGCGGTCATCGAGAAGCTCAACGGCGAGCCGATGGAGCAGGTCCGGTTCTTCCGCATGGGCTCGATGAACATCGCCGGGGAGAAGGTGCACACCCTGCGGCACGGCATGGCGGGCGCGCCCGGGCTGGAGATCTGGGGCCCGTACGAGTCCTACGACCGGGTCAGGGACGCGGTCCTCGAGGCGGGCCGGGAGTTCGGGCTCGAGCCCTGCGGCGCGCGCGCCTACTCCTGCAACACGCTGGAGTCCGGCTGGATCCCCTCGCCGCTGCCCGCGATCTACACCGCGCCCGAGCTGCGCTCCTACCGCGAGTGGCTGGGCGCCGACTCCTACGAGGCGACCAACGCGATCGCGGGCTCGTTCGTGTCCGATGACATCACGGACTACTACACCAACCCGTGGGACCTCGGGTACGGGTCGTTCGTGAAGTTCGACCACGACTTCATCGGGCGCGACGCGCTCGCGGCGATCGATCCCTCGGTTCAGCGGCGCAAGGTCACCCTGGAGTGGAACGCCGAGGACCTGGCCAAGATCCTGGCCTCGCCGCTCGGGCCGGCGCCGGGCTACCAGTTCTTCGACCTGCCCAACGCGAACTACGGCTCGTCCAACTTCGACTCCGTGGTCGACGCGTCCGGCAAGGTGGTCGGGCTGTCGATGTTCACCGGGTACTCCGCGAACGAGCGGGCCGGGCTGTCGCTCGCGACCGTCGACCCGGACGTGCCGGTCGGCGCCGAGGTCTCGGTGATCTGGGGCGAGCCGGACGGCGGGACGAAGAAGACCACGGTGCAGCCGCACGAGCAGGTCGCCGTCCGCGCGATCGTCTCCCCGGCCCCGTACTCGAAGGTCGTCCAGGAGAGCTACCACGCGGGCTGGCGCTCGCAGGCCTGACGCTCTACCGCACCGCACTTGTCGGCGGGCGGGGCCGGGTGGGGCCCCGCCCGGCGTGCGCGTGATGTCTGCTCCTTCGCGCTGAACCCTCACGGCCAACCGTAGGCTCGGCCCGGGCTAGTGGCCAGCCCCGGTCAGGCTGGCGAAGGCCGCCGCGTCGCGGACGGCGGCGCCTTCCTGGTCGTTGTTGAAGTAGGCGTACGCGAGCCCGGGCGCCGGCCAGGCGCGGGCGACCCGCGCCGCCCACTCTCGCAGGCAATCGTCGGCGTACCTCGGCCAGGGGGTTGCGGTTCCCTCGTGAAACCGGACGTACCCCCAGTCGGCCGTGCGCCACAACGGGGTCACCGGCTGGCCCGCCCGGTCGGCCCAGCACAGCGCCGCGCCGCGGGCAGTCAGTACGTCCCTGACCGGGTCGCTCCACCAGGAAGAGTGCCGCGGCTCGACCGCGACGCGCGTGCCGGGCGGGAACTGGCCGAGCGCCTGGTCGAGCAGCGCGTGATCGGCCCGCATATCGGGCGGGAGCTGGAGGAGCACCGGTCCCAGCTTCTCCCCGAGCCCGGCGAAGGCCTCGAGCATGCGGCCCACCGGCCCGGCCGGGTCACGCAGCCGCCGGATGTGGGTGAGGTAGCGGCTCGCCTTCACCGCCATCACGAAGCCGTCCGGCGTCCGGGCCCGCCACTGCTCGAACGTCGCCCGCGCGGGCAGCCGGTAGAAGGTGCCGTTGTTCTCCACGGTGGGGAACCGCCCGGCGTAGTACTCAAGCCACTGACGCTGCGGCACGCCCGCGGGATAGAAGGCGTCGCGCCAGTGCCGGTACTGCCAGCCCGAGGTGCCGACTAGGACCGGCATGCTCAGGTCGTCGAGGCTGTCCGCCCCCGCGGCGCCGGGACGCTCGCCGCGGGGCTACCGCCGCGGGCGGTGATGACCGCGAGCTGGCCGGATACCCAGTCGTGGACGTCGTGGGTGCGGACGTGGTTGGCCATCGAGGTCAGGGCGGCGTGCCTGGCCTGCGACGCCAGGCCGAGCGCGTGCTCGATCCGGTAGGACAGCCCCTCCACGTCGAACGGGTTGCACAGCACGGCCGGGGACAGCTCCACGGCGGCCCCGGTGAACTCGCTGAGGACGAGGACGCCGCTGCCGCCGTGGGCCTGCTGCACGGTCACGTACTCCTTGCAGACCAGGTTCATGCCGTCGATCAGCGGCGTGACGAGCATCCCGTCCGCGAACGCGTAGTAGGCGGACAGCTGCTGCTTCGACAGCCCCCGGTACAGGTAGTGCACCGGCACGTCGTTGCCGGGCGCGGTGAACCGGCCGTTGATCCGCCCGACGTGCTGCTCCACCGTGCTGCGAAGCTGGCGGTACTCGCGCACGTCGTCCCGGCTCGGCATCGCGATCTGCAGGAACGCGAGGGTTGTGCGCAGGTCCGGGCGCCGCTCCAGCAGCATCTCGACCGCGAGCAGCCGCTCGATGATCCCCTTCGTGTAGTCGAGCCGGTCGGCGCCGAGCAGCAGGGTGCGCCCGCTGAACTGCTCCTCAAGCGCGGAGACGGCGTCCTTCACCTCCGGGTCCGCCGCCAGGGCGGCGAACTCCGCCGCGTCGATGGAGATGGGCGCGGTGACCGTGGCCACCGCGCGGCCGTCGGGCAGCACCACCGACGCCCCGCGCACCTCGATGCCCGAGTCCGACAGCACGCGCGCGCAGGAGCGCAGGAAGTTGACGCGGTACTCGTCGGTGTGGAAGCCGACCACGTCGGCGCCGAGCAGGCCGCGCAGCACCTGCTCGCGCCAGGGCAGCCGGGCGTAAATGTCCGGCGACGGCCAGGGCACGTGCAGGAAGAACCCGATCGGCTGATCGGCGTGCCGGTCGCGCAGCAACTGCGGGACGAGCGTCAGGTGATAGTCGTGCACCCAGGCGATCGCGTCCGGCCGCTCGCCGAGCGCGGCCGCGGCCCGTTCCGCGAAAACCCGGTTGACGTCCTGGTACGCGCGCCACCACGCGCGCTCGAAGCGGGGCTTCTCGATCGCGTTGTGCAGCAGCGGCCACATCGTCGCGTTCGAGAAGCCGCGGTAGTAGTCGCGGACCTGCGCGGCGGACAGCCCGATCGGCATCAGCTGGACGCCGGAGTCGGGCAGCGTCTGCGGCATGCCCTTGGTGCCGCCGTCCCAGCCGATCCAGGCGCCCGGGTGAGTGGCCATCACCGGCCGCAGCGCGGTGACCAGGCCGCCGGGCGACAGCTCCCACCCCCCGTCATCGCCCTGCTGGACGGGGAGCCGGTTAGCTACGGCGATTACTGGTCTCTCTCGCATACTCAGCCCGCTACCCGCCCCGCGCGCCGCGAACCGCGCACGAGCGTGTAAGCCGCCTCTCAGTCCACGAGAGTCACTTCTGTTAACTCGGCGAACATGTCGGCAAGGCCGGCCTGGTTCTCCTCGGCCCACCGCGCCAGCTGAGCCAGCGGCCCGTTCGCGAAGGACTCGCCCAGGGCGGAGAGCCGGTAGACCGCGCTCGTCGCGCCTGCCCTGGTGACAAGCCCTCGGCCGGCCAGCCGGCGCAGGGAGTCGGTCAGGACCTTGTCGCTGACACCGGCGATGCGGCGCAGGAGGTCGCTCCGCCTGGTCGGCCCGAGGCGAAGGGCGGACAGGATGACCGGGTCCCACGTGTGGCTGATGAGCTCGGCCGCGGCCCGCACATGGCAGTCGGCGACAAACGCCACGCAGTTCTCGTCGGTCACCGCCTCAGTCTGACACCCGTGTTCCTACCGATCGGTAGGAACACGGCTCCTAGCGTTGCCCTGACGCCGCTGCGGACGAAGGAGAACAGCTGTGCAGATCGGGATGCTGGGGACAGGGAACCTCGCCGTGACACTCGGCCGCGCCTGGGCGCGAGCCGGGCACACGCTACTGCTGACCGGGCGCAACCCGCGGCACGCCGCGAGCGCGGCCGACCAGATCGGGGCGGCCGCGGAACCAGTCGACCCCGGCGACATCGCGGGGCGGGCCGACATCATCGTGGTCGCCGTGGCCTGGGACGGCCTCGGCGAGGCGCTGGCACTCGTCGGTGCCGGCAGCGGGTCACTGGCGGGGAAGACCGTCCTTGACTGCACCAACCCGGTGGACTACGCGTCCGGGCGGCTGCTCCCCGATTCCGGCTCGGCGGCCGAGGTCGTGGCCCGCACGGCGGCCGGCGCGCACGTGGTCAAGGCGCTCCACATGTTCGCGGGGGCCTCATGGCCCTACACCGGACCGCCGGCGTCGGCCCCGGTGGTGGCGATCTGCGGCGACGATGAGGACGCCCTCGGCCACGCCCGGTCGCTGGTCGCCGACCTCGGCGGCCGCACGGCGGTGATCGGCGCCCTCGCCAGTGCCCGCCAGGCCGAGGAGGCGGCGGGATTCGTCATGCGCGTGGTGGCGGCCGGAGCGAACCCGAGGTTCGCGGTGCCACACGTGGACCCGGCGACTCCCGGCCACGCGGAGACCCAAGTCGCGCCCTGACCGGGCGACTCAGCCAAAGGATCGTCGCCAGTCTCTATTGACCGGCGACGATCTCCTGACGCATACGATGGTGGCGTGGTTGCCGTTCCTCGTGTCACGCCGGAGCAGGCCGAGGAGATCGTGCTCAGGTACTACGGGGTCAGCGCGAGCGCCGAGCGGCTGGCGGCGGAGCACGACGACGCGTTCCGGCTGACCACCCCCGCCGGCCAGTACCGGCTGCTCAAGATCAGCGTGACCGACACCCCGGTCCTTGCGGGCGCGGACCAGGTTTCCTTCCAGACGGCCATCCTGCTCCACCTCGCGCAGGCCGCGCCGCTACTGCCTGTCCAGCGGGTCACCGCCGCGCTCGACGGGGCGCCCGAGATACGGATCGCGGGCGGTGAGGGTCCCGGCCGGCTCGTCCGGATGACCTCATGGCTCGAGGGAGACCTGGTCGGCCGGGCCGCCGTCAGCGCCGCGCTGCGCCGGGAGACCGGCGCGACGCTCGCCCGGCTCAACGTCGCGCTGCGGGCTCTGGACCACGCGGGCGCGCGCCGGACCCACCTGTGGGACCTGCAGAACTTCGGCCGGCTGCGCCCGCTGCTCGACGAGCTGCCTGGCGACGGCCTGCTGCCCGAGGTCGCGCAGGCGCTGCCGCCCGGCGCCCTCGTCCCGGCGGGCGGGGTGCGCGCCGCGCTCACCGACTGCCTGGACCGGTTCGACGGCCGCGTCCGGCCCCGCCTCGCGCGAACGACCGCACAGGTCATCCATACCGATTTCCACGGCGAGAACCTGCTCACCGACGGCGAGCGGATCACCGGCATCCTCGACTTCGGCGACGCCCTCACCGGGCCGGTCGCCATGGACGTCGGCGTCGCCGCCTGCTACCAGCTCGGCACCGCCGCCGATATCCTCGCCCCGGCCCTCGACCTCGTCGGCGCGTACCACGCCGTCGACCCGCTCGACGCCGCCGACCTCGCCCTGGCGGCCGAGTTCATCGTGGCCCGCGTCGCCGCGCGCATCATCGTGTCGCAGTGCAACGCCATGCGCGAGCCCGCCAACCGCGGGTACCTCCTGCGGCGGACACCGCAGGCGGTCGAGCACCTCGCGGCCCTGCGGCTGCTCACCCCGGATGAGATCGCCCGCTCCCTGCGGGCTGCCTGCGGAACGTCCCGCGGAATGTGAGGTGCACCAGTGACCGAGCCGGCTCCGCTGATGGTCAACGGCTTCGACCCGACGCGAGCCGCGGACCTGCCGCCCGCCACCCAGGAGCTCATCGGCCGGCGCGACCGCGTGCTCGGCCGCGCCTACCGGCTGTTCTACGACCAGCCCGTGTCCTTCGTCCGCGGCTCGGGCGTGCACCTGTACGACGCGGAAGGCAACGCCTACCTGGACGCCTATAACAACGTCCCCTGCGTCGGCCACTCCCACCCGCACGTCACCGAGGCCGTGACCAGGCAACTCGCGACCCTCAACACCCACACCAGGTACCTCACCGACGGGGTCATCGACTACGCCGAGCGGCTCGTCGCCACGCACGACCTTGCCGCCCCCGCCAATGCCATGTTTACCTGCACCGGCAGCGAGGCCAACGACCTCGCGCTCCGCATCGCCCGCCACCAGACCGGTGCCACCGGGATCATCGTCACCGCCAACGCCTACCACGGCGTCACCGCCGCGCTCGCCGAGCTCTCCCCTAGCCTCGGCCCCAACGTCCCCCTCGGCGCCCACGTCCGCGCGGTCACCGCCCCCGGCCCGGGCGTCAACTTCACCGCCGCCGTCGCCTGGGCCATCTCCGACCTCGAACGCCACGGCCACCGCCTCGCCGCCTTCCTCGCCGACTCCCTCTTCTCCTCCGACGGGCTGCTTCCCGACCCCGCGGGCTTCCTCGCCCCCGTCGCCGAGATCGTCCACGCCGCGGGCGGCCTCTACATCGCCGACGAGGTCCAGTCCGGGTTCGCCCGCACCGGCACCCACATGTGGGGCTACCAGCGGCACGGACTCACCCCCGACATCGTCACGATGGGCAAGCCCATGGGCAACGGCCTCCCCATCGCCGGCCTGGTCGCCCGGCGGGACATCCTGGACGACTTCGGCGGCAGTGCCAGGTACTTCAACACCTTCGGCGGCAACCCCGTCTGCGTCGCCGCCGCCGGGGCCGTCCTCGACGTCCTCGACGCCGAGGCCCTCCCCGCCAACGCCGCCGCCACCGGCGCCTACCTCAGCGACGAACTCAGCCGCATCGCTCTTGGCTCCGCGGTGCTCGGCGACGTCCGCGGAGTGGGCCTGTACCTCGGCGTCGACGTCATCACCCCAGCCGGCGGCGAGCCCTCACCCGAACTCGCTTCCGCGATCGTCAACGGCATGCGGCGGCGCCGCGTCCTCATCAGCGCCACCGGCCCGCACGGCAACGTGCTCAAGGTCAGGCCGCCGCTCCCCTTCCTGGCGGAGCATGCCGATGAGTTCCTCGCCGCCTTCACCGATGTCCTCACCGCCACCGAACAGGGCGGCCGGTAAAGGAAAGCGGCCAACGGCCGCGCCACCCGCAAAGCCGCTCTAAAGAGAAATAAAGATCGACCAGTGGCTACTAGCGCCGGATCCACTGCCTTTACCGCTGACGCGAGCGCGCGCAGGCAACTTGAATTCCGTAAGTTTATCAACGGAACGTTGATTACCGAATGTTATCGAAGGTTGCCCAGCGTTATAGCTTGCCGCACAAGACACATAAGCACCGGCAGCCCCAAATGTTTCGCGGGAATCCTACGCTAATCACCCCATATGCCACATCTTACCATAAATATGGAGACGTGGGGCTTACTGCCCGGCGAACTAACGCTGAGTTATTTGTGTTAACACTGAGTTAGAAGATATTCGCCAATTTAGTGACGTCGATTCAATTTCATGACACAATTGCAATATGGGGAACAAAGATCATATTCGCCCGTTGGCCGGCGTTCCCGACCACGGATTCGGTCTCCTCGGCAGGCTCGCGCACAGCGCCCTCGCCGAATATGCGGGCACCGCGGTGCCGGTGCCACGCCTGCACCTCGGACAGAATACATTGCCTAATCCGCCATTTCCGATGGCAGCAGAGGTATTCTTCGGCGACCTGAGCGAGGGATGGCAGGAGTGCGGGGCGGACCTCGCCAGCTTCCTGCGGACCGGGGCGCGGTCACTGCGGAACCAGCCGATCCCCGATATCTCGCGGTACAGCGAGCGGATTCGCACCCTTCAGCGCGTATTGCGGTTCGACTCGATCGCGATGGTCTGGCACGATCCCGCCCGCGCCGCGTTCTCCGTGGTCGCCGTCGCCGTGGACCGGGCGGGGAACGCCGTGGCCGGCCGGATTCCCGCGGACGGCACCCCGGCGGACATCGAGATCACCGACGACGAGCCGCGGGCCGATGACGTTATCGCGGCCCTGCTGCGCGACGTGCTGCTGGCACAGTACGAGTGGACATCGGCCGTGTTCGGCCTGGTGCCCTAGGCCATCGCGGGCCGGCGAGGCAGCGCCGGCCCGCTCCGCAGGGGGACTGCGGATCGCCGCCCTCCCGCCCGGCCGCGGCGGCCAAGGGCGGCGGTCCGCGGAGGCAAGACGCACCGCCGCGGCGGGCTCCCCCGGCGCTATCCCTCGTCCGCGCCAGGGGCCTGCGGTAGCCGGGCGGGGCGCTTGGCGCCAGGGCGCGCGGAGGGCGGCGGAACGACGGGTCCGATGTCGCCGTCGGGGGCTTCGTCCAGGTCGACGATGACGGGCGCGTGGTCGCTCGGCCCGGTGCCCTTGCGCGCCTGCCGGTCGACCCATGCGGCCCTTACCCGGCTGGCGACGGGGTCGCTGGCCAGGACGAGGTCGATGCGCATGCCCAGGTCCTGGTGGAACATGCCGGCGCGGTAGTCCCAGTAGGTGAAGATGCGCTTGTCCGGCCACTTGTCCCTGACGACGTCGTGCAGGCCGACTGACTCCAGGCTGGCCAGCGCCTCCCGCTCGGGCGGGGTGACGTGGGTCTGGCCGATGTAGGCGGCGGGGTCGAAGACGTCGGCGTCGGCGGGGGCGATGTTCATGTCGCCGCACACCAGGACGCCGGCTTCTCGGGGGCGGTCGGCGCTCACGATGTCGCGCAGCGCGGCGAGCCAGGCGAGCTTGTAGTGGTAGTGGTCGGAGTCCGGTGTTCGCCCGTTAGGGACGTACACCGAGTAGACGCGCGTCCCGCCGCAGGTCGCGGCGACGGCGCGGGCCTCGGGCCCCGGGAATCCCGGCAGTCCGGGAAACTCGGTGACCACGTCGTCGAGGCCGGTCCTGGACAGGATCGCGACGCCGTTCCACCTGGGCTCACCGCGCAAGGCAACCTGGTAGCCGCGGGCTTCGAGTTCGCCCGACAGAAGGGCGCGGAACGCGTCGTCGGCGAGCTTGGTCTCCTGGAGGCAGACCACGTCCGGCTTGCGCTGGTCGAGCCACGGCAGGAGCCGGGGCATCCGCTGCTTGACCGAGTTGACGTTCCAGGTCGAGACCCGCATGGGCCCAATCTAGCCGCGACCGCCACCGTGAAGACGAGGTGTCCGCCGGCCTGGCCCAGATCAATCCATTTTTCGGTAGTTGCCGTAGATGTAGGTGTTTCGCCTGATCTCCCGAGCGGCAGGAGACGTGACGCCAATGAGCATCGTCACCTTGTTTACCTGGATGGCCACCATTTTCGCGGGCCTGATCCTGCTTGTTATCTGGCTGATGGAGTATGACCACGACTTCCAGACCGGGGCCGCGACTCGCTTGCCGGTGCCGGTGATCTCCGCGCATGCCCTGCTGGGCGTCGGCGGGCTGCTGGTATGGGGCTTTTACCTGGTGACGGACGAGGATCCGCTGGCCTGGGCTTCCGTCGCCGGCCTGGGCGTCGTCGCCTTGCTTGGCCTGGTGATGGCCGCGCGCTGGGTGGGCGTGTATCGTGCCTACGCGGCGCCTGGCTCGGCGTCGGCCAGGGTGATCGCCGTTCCGCCGGAACGGCACTTCCCGCGTCCGGTGATCGTCATCCACGGCCTCTTTGCCGTCGCCACCATTACCTTGGTCGTGTTCACCGCGTTCTTCAGTGGAAGCTGAGCGGCGGTCTGCGTCAGCGGCGGCCGGGGTTCTCGCCGGCCTGGCCCTGGTCCTGGTCCGCGAGGAAGGCCGCGAGGCGGGAGGCGACGGGCGGCGGTTCCGTGGGCTGAACGCTGAGCGGCCGGTTACGCCGCGGGTTGACCTGTACGTGCACGAAGGTGCCGGGGGTGAGGACCGGGTACTGGGCGGCCGTGACGGTGAGCGCCCAGGCCCGGCTGCCGGTCCCGGCGTCGACCGCGACGCAGTGGCGCGTCGGGGTGTCGCCGTCGCCCTCGATCACCCACTGCCTGATCACCTGGCCGTCGAACTCGGCGAAGCTCGGCCGCGTGCTTGAACGGGCCACGGCGCGGGCGGCCAGCAGGACGCCGCCGGTGATCACGGCCAGGGCGCAGACGCGCAGCCCGGCGCCGCCGAAGCCGGACACGACGCCGCCGAAGCCGAGCACGGCGGATACCGACAGGACGGGGAACATCAAGCAGCCGTAGACGCCCACGGCCGGGCCGAGGACGGAGGTCTCCGCCGGCGACCCGATCGTGACCGGGCGCCAGCGGCCGCCGAAGCTGGACCATGTCTGGTCGGGGCCGGCCGAAGCGAAGATCTCCGCTCCGGCGCCGGACCGGGCCAGCGCGGCGGCGTAGGCGCCGGCCCGGTCCGGGTGGCCGCCCGGGGCGCCCGCCCCTCGCCTGGCGTCCCGGCCGGTGCGCGGCGAGGGCGGCGCGGCCGGCCCGGCTCGGCACTTCGCTGGCGCCGGCGCCGCCGACCACGACGCAGGCCGCGCCGTAGGCCAGCAGGATGTACCAGAGGCTCGCGCCCCGATGATGCGGCACAAAGGCGGCGACGGCCGCCGCGGCGGGTACCACGGCGGCGGCGCAAAGCAGCGCGCGGGTGCCGGCCCGCAGCCGGGGCTGGGTGAGGCCCCGGCCGCGGGCGTCGGCGGCGACCTCGCGGCGGAAGCCGGCCAGGAACGCGTCCTCGCCTTCTTGAAAGCCGTCCGACAGGGCCGGGGCGGGCACGTCGGACCGGGCTCCGGCGCGGAACGCGACGTGGGCGAGCGCCCGCCGCTCGTACGGCGTCAGCGCGCCGGGCGGCTGCTCCGCGGCCAGTTCGCACATCGCCGGGCCGGGGCCGCCCGCCGCGCCGGCGGGACCTGGCCGGCGCAGCCGGAACCAGCCGCGGGCCGCCAGGTCGAGCAGGGTTGCCTGGTACAGCCGCACGACCGGGCCCCTGGCCAGCAGGCCGATCACCGCGGGCGGCTCGGCCCGGGCAGGCGGGACCGGCGGGGCGCCGCGTCTGGCCGCCGCCGCCACGACGAGCACCAGGAGGAACAGACAGAGCCACGCGGCGAGGGCGACGGCCCACAGCCCGGTCATAATGCCAGGTCCGCTCGTCGGGGACTGGTGTCAGCGGAGATCATGTCCGCAGTTCACCATGGGGCCGTGCGCCCTGATGTGACATTTCTTGCCAGTTAGCGGGACGTGAGTTCAACCGAAATAACGCCGGACAGGAGATCTCCCCGGGCCCGTCGTCCGTAATGGTAGTAAGAATGGGATCTCAGGTCAGGGTGGTGTTGGCCCATGGTCGCGCGTCGCATGGAGTTGCCCGCCGCGTCGTTCGCCGACTTCGGCACGTTGCTGCGCGTCCTGCGCCGGGGGGCCCGGCTGACGCAGCGGGACCTCGGCATCGCGGTCGGCTACAGCGAGGCGCAGATATCCCGGCTTGAGCAGGGTAAGCGGCTGCCTGACCCGGCGGTCGTGGCCGCGCTGTTCGTGTCCGCGCTCGGCTTGTCCGGAGAGCCCGAGCTGGCCAGCCGGCTGCACGCGCTTGCCCTGGCCGCGCGCGATTCCAGGGAGCGGCCCGGGCCTGGTCCGGTGGACGAAGGCGAACGGCGGGAGGGCGCCGCGACCCACGCGGACGATCTGGCCGCGATCCCCGCCGCGCCGCGGCCGTGCGTGCCGCGCCCGGCCGCGGCCGCCGGGCTGCGCGGTCGCCTGGCCGAGGTGGGCCGCGTGCTGGTCTGCGGCCCGCCCGGGGCCGGCAAGACCACGCTCGCCGCCGCGGTCGCCCGGGCTCTCGCGGACGACGTGCCGGTGTGCTGGCTGACCCTCACCGAGGGCATCACCACCCCGGTGGAGGCGGTGGTCCGGCGGCTGGCCGGCTTCCTTGGCCGGCACGGCCGGCCCGAGGCCGCGCCGCTGCTCGGGTCCGGCCAGGCGCAGCGGCCACTGCCACCGGATGAGCGGCTGTACCTGCTGGCCACCGCGCTCAACCGCGGCGAGGCGCTGATCTGCCTGGACAACGCGCAGCTGCTGGGCGGCGCGGGGGACACGCGCGCAGTGGTTGAGCACCTGGCGGCTTCGTCGCGGGCCAGGTTCCTTGCCATCAGCCGGGAAGACTCGCAGCTGTCCGGGTTCGAGCCGTTCCCGCTTGGCGGCCTCGACCGTGGCGAGGCGCGCGTGCTGGTCGACCAGCTGGCCGGCGGCGCGCTGCCCGCCCCGCTGGCCGGCCGCCTGATCGACCGGACGGACGGCAACCCGATGCTCATCCGGCTGGCGCTCGGCCCGGCCGGGCAGAGCGGTTCCGACCCCGCCGCGCTCGTCGAGCGGCTGGAGGCGCAGTCCGGCGTCTCGGCCTACCTGCTGCGGGCGACGCTGGCCGGGCTGACCGACCCGGGTCGCCTGCTTGTCGCGCTGCTCGCCGTCTTCCGGCACCCGGTGGACCTGCTTGACGAGCGGCTCATCGAGGCGAGCGTGGCGCTTGAGGGCCGCTATGACGTCATCGGTGGCATCGAGGAACTGCGGCGCAGGCAGCTCGTCGAGCATGCGGCCAGGGCGGCCTTGCACCCCCTGGTGCGGGATCACGTCTACGCCGGACTCGCCGGCGACACCGGGCGCCGCCGGAAGCTGCACCGGCTCGCGGCGGCGCACTGCGAGCAGGTGCTCGCCGACCCGCTGGAGGCCGGCTGGCACTACGCTCGCGCCGGGGAGCCCGCCGAGGCCGCGGACCTGCTCGTCGCCAGCGTCCCCGAGTTGACGCTCAGCGGCCGCTGCGCACGGGCGGCGGACCTCGCCACGGAACTTCTCGGCGGCGGCCAGCTGGCCGAGGACGCGACGCGCCAGCTGCTTATCGCCCGTGGCGACCTGCTCGCTCATACCGAGCGCGCGGGCGAGGCGGAGGACTCGTACCGTGACGCGTTCGCCCGGCCCGCGCCGCCCGCCGTGCGGGCGGGCGTGGCCTGGCGGCTGGCGCAGTGCATGCTGCAGCGCGGCCAGGTGACGGACGCACTCGACCTCTGCCGCGCCGCGGCGGCCGGCCTGACCGCCGGCGACGGGATGCTGAGCGCGCATCTCGCCACCGTGCAGAGTCAGGCCCACCTGATGCTGTCCGACTACGACCAGGCGGCGGCCACCGCTACCCGGGCACTCGACCTCGCGGACCAGGTCGCCGCGGTCACCGCCGTCGACGCGGCGGGGATCCAGTGCCGCGCGCTCGGCGTGCTTGGCGTGGTCGCGCGGCTGCGCGGGCAGCCGGACGAGGCGCGGCGGATGCTGCGGCTGTCGCTGGCCGCCGCGCGGACCGCCCGGCGACGGGACATGGTCGGCCGCGCGTTGTTCAACCTGGCGGCGATCGCCCACGAGCACGGCGAGCTCGACAGCGCCGAACGGCTGTATGCCGAGGCGCTGGCCGAGATGCGGTCTATCGGTGACGGCTTCGGCACCGCCGGGGTGCTGCATTCGCTCGGCAAGATCCACTTCCACCGGTGCGCCGCCGACGAGGCGATGGCCCTGTTCCTTGAGTCGGTCGCCCTCCGGCGGCGGCTCGGTGATGCACAGGGCGCCGCCAACTCCGAGCATTCCTACGCGCACGTGCTGCTGTCCGTCGGCCGGACGGCCGAAGCGCGGAAACTGCTAGACGGCCGCCCTCAGGACCACCGCGGACCTCGGTGAACGCCGCAGCCGCGGGCATTACCTCGACTCGCTGGCGATGATCGCCCTGGTCGAAGGGGACGTGGCCACGGCGGAGGGGTATCTGGCCGAGGCCGACGACATCGCGGCGGCTATCGACGAGCCACGGCTGCGGGCCACGGTCGCGGTGCACCGGACGCTCGCCCGGCTCGCCCGCGGCGACCTGGCCGCCGCCCGCCGAATGGCCGGCCGCCAGGGGACGGAACGGCCGAGGCCGAGCCCGCGGCGGAGCCGGACGGGTCGCTGCTGGCGCTCGAGCGGCGCGCGGTGGCCGCCTGCGTGGCGCTGGCCACCGGGGACCATGCCACGGCGGCCCGTTACGCCGCGGAGATGGAACGGCGCGCGGCGGCCAACGGCTTCGCCCTCGAAGCGCGGGCGGCCCGGCGCATCTCCGCGGCGGCCGGGAAAGGCGCCGCCAAGGAGGTCCGACGCGGGCGCGGCCAGGTACCCGCGGCTGATCTGGGTGTCCGACGAGGCGCCCGGCCTTGAGTTCCCCGTCGGGGACGCGAGCCTGGCGCAGTCCTGACCTCATGCCCGGCACCGCGTCGACATTGGCCGTCAACATGGCCAGCCGGATCAGGCGCTTGCCCGGCGGGCCAGCACCGCCGGGACGACCAGCGGCGCCACCGCGGCAAGCGCCGCGAGCAGGCCGACGAAGGCACCGAAGCGCCAGCCCGTCCCGTCGGGCTTGATCAGGAAGGCGAGCAGCACGAGGGCGGCGTTCAGGCCGCCGGCGGCGAGCAGCCGCCGCTCGTGCGCGAGCGGCAGCCGGGCGGGCACTTCCTCCCACCCTGCCCGCAGCGCGAGGTAGGCGAGGATCGCCAAGGAGGACAGCAGGACTACGTAGAGGTAGCCGTGGCCGGCGAGCCCGTCCGCTTGCGCGCTGATGCCAAGGAAGCTCACGCCGTACCAGGGCAGGAACAGCGAGACCAGCAGCACGAGGGTGCTGATCGCGGTGATCCGGTCGCCATTCGTCAAGCGGTGCGGGTCGAACTGGAACATCGGGCTGGTCACCTGCTCGGCGTAGCGGGCAGGAACCGGGCCTTGGGCGGCGATCCTGGTGCCACAGCCGGCGCAGTCGATCGCCCCGTCGAGGACATCCCTACCGCATTGCGTGCAGAACATGGTCGTGCGCCTTTCGCTGACGGCCGGTCGCGGCCGGTTGAAGTATCCGCACGATCAGACAACCGGCTGGCGGCCGTCCATATGTGACGCTTCTTGCCAGGAGCTTGCCGTTGTCGTTCAGGGCAGGCCGGGAGTTGCGGTCAGGCGGCAGGAAAAAGGGGTGGAGTGATGATGATCGAGTTGGTAGCTTGCGGTTGACCGTGACACCGGGAGGTCACCGCGCCGGCCTGACGCGCGCGGTCGCGGCGCCCGGGAGGCCGGGTGCCGCGACCGCGGCCTATTCGGGACGCTTTTGGCCCGGGGGTTGCCATGATGGAAGCATGAGTGCCCCCATTCGCTGGTGGACCGGGCTCAGCCCGCGCCGCCAGATCCTGCTTGGCGGGGTTGGCCTGCTCGTCGCCGCGGCCGGCGTCGTCGCCGGGGTGCTGGTGCCGCGGGGCGAGCCGGAACCGGTGGCGGGGCGGCCGGGCGCGGTGCTCCTCGTTCCCGGCTACGGCGGGTCGACCGGGTCGCTTGATCAGCTGGCCGCGCGGATCCGCGGCACGGGCCGGACGGCGATCGTGGTGCCGCTCGCGGGTGATGGCACGGGCGACCTCGCCGTGCAGGCCCGGGTGCTTAACGGGTACGTCAACCAGGCGATCGGCGCGGGCTCGGGGCCGGTCACCGTGATCGGCTACTCGGCGGGCGGCGTCATCGCCTGGCTCTGGGACGTCGACTACGGCGGCCAGGGCCGGGCCGGAAAGATCGTCACGCTGGGTTCCCCGCTGCACGGCGCGCGGATCGCCGCGGTGGGCACCGGGTACGACCCCGCCGAGTGTCCCGTCGCCTGTCAGCAGCTTGCGCCGGGAAGCGCCCTGCTGACGCAGTTGCAGGACTCGACCGGCGCGCGCCCGCCGTGGCTGTCGCTGTGGAGCACCGATGACCAGACGGTGCAGCCGCCGGACTCGGCCCGGCTGGCGGGGGCAGTAAACGTGCCGCTGCAGTCGGTCTGCCCGGGCGTGGATATCCAGCACAGCCAGCTGCCAACCGCGCCGCTGGTCGTCGGTCTTGTGCTCCGCGAACTGGCGGGAAGCGGCGTCTCCCCGCCAGCGCCCGGCTCGTGCGCGTCTCTTGAAGCCCTCGGGGGCTTACGACTCCTAACAAATTGAGGCTGCAGGCTGGCCGGGAATGCCGGAGTGTCAGCTCAGTTGGGGTTGTCCGGAAGGGGTGCGAGACAGCCGAGACGAAGGTTGCACGCAGGCCGTGGGAGGTCGAAGACGGACTGTAGGTGCGCGGGGAATGCCACCCGCGCCGCGAACGGAGCCGTCGAAGCCATCAGGCGGGGCGCAGCCCGTCGAACATGACGGTGAGCATGCGCTCGCGGGCCTGGGGTGCGCCCTCGGAGGCCACGGCGATGCCGTATGCCATGCGGAGGATGTCGCGCGTCGAGATGTCCTGCCGGACGTCTCCGGCGTTCTGCGCCGCGCTAACGAGCCTGTCCACGGTGTCAGTGAACTGCTGTTTGCTCTCCGAGAAGACCTCGGGGGCCCTGACCAGTGCGTCCTTGAGCATTGCCGCGAGGCCGAGCTGCTCTTGCGCGGGGATGAAATGCTCGCGCACCCAGCGCTCCAGTGCTTCGCGGGGAGCGTGCTGCCGGGCGAGGTCCAGGGCGCTGGAAGCCAGTTCGGCGACGTCGGTCCGGTAGACGGCCTCGATGAGCACCTCACGGGTGGGAAAGTGCCGGTAGAGCGTCGCGTTGCCGAGTTCGGCGCGCCGCGCGATGACGTCCAGCGGCACATCCGGACCAAGTTCGGTGAACGCCTGGCGTGCGGCCGCGAGGATGTGCTCGTAGTTGCGGCGTGCATCGGCGCGGATCGGTCGGCCTTTCGGCGGTGCGGCCACCTGGTTCTCCCCAGCTGAACGGACGGTCTCCCCGTTTCCACTTGTTAAGCGGGGACTGTCCCCATATAGTAGCGGAAGTAAACGGGGAGTCTCCCCGATTATGTCTTTGCCCAATGGAGACCGCCATGCAATACCGCCCCCTCGGCCGCTCCGGCATCCACGTCAGCACCTACGCGCTCGGCGCGATGAACTTCGGCGCCATGGCCAACAACGACCACGACGCGGCGACCGCCATCATTCACCGGGCGCTGGACGCTGGGATCAACCTGATCGTCACCGCCGACGTGTACGCCCTCGGCGAGTCCGAACAAATCGTCGGCAAGGCGATCAAGGACCGCCGCGACGACGTCATCCTCGCCACGAAGTTCTCCAACCCCATGAGCCAGGCCCCCAACCAGCGCGGCGCCTCGCGTCGCTGGATCACTACCGCCGTCGAAAACTCACTGCGCCGCCTGGAGACCGACTACATCGACCTGTACCAGTACCACTACCCGGACGACTCGACCGACATGGAGGAGACCCTCTCCGCGCTCACCGATCTCGTGCGCAGCGGCAAGATCCGCGCGATCGGCACCTCCAAGCAGCCGGCCGCGGGCATCGTCGAGGCTCACTGGATCTCCGAGCGCATGGGCTTTGAGCGCTTCCGTTGCGAGCAGCCGCACTACTCGATCCTGAACCGGGGTATCGAGCGCGACGTGCTGCCCACCGTCCAGCGCTACGGCATGGGCACCATCGTGTGGAGCCCGCTGGCCCAGGGCATGCTCACCGGCCGTGTACGCAAGGGGCAGCGCTCGACCCTGACCCGCCAGGGCCACTACTTTGAGCACCTCAGCGACGAACACCGCATCGACGCCGTGGAAGCGCTGATCCCGATCGCCGAGAACGCCGGGATCTCGCTGGCCCACATGGCGGTGGCCTTCGTGATCGCGCACCCCGGCGTGACCGCCGCGCTCCTCGGCCCACGCACCATCGAACAGCTCGACGACCTCCTCGCCGGCGCCGAGGTGAACCTGAGCCGACGACGTCCTCGACCAGATCGACGCGATCGTCCCGCCCGGTACCGGCGTCGGCCAGCTCCAAATGGGCTATGTCCCGTCCGCCCTTACCATGCCGCACCTGCGCCGTCGCCCGGCCAGCGAACGCACCGCCGCGTAACCGCAGCCAAGGCATCCCGCCCATGCGCCCGCGGCGTATCCCCACGGCGAGGGCGCGTGCGCCTACACCAGCCCATTTCGTTACGAGCCCTTAGGGGGCCAGTAAGCGCTCCGTAAATGCCGCAAGTTGCGACAATTACTCGCCCGCGCTGGCCCGCAAAACTTCTCTGAATGTCCGGGGCCTTGCCCCGTCCGCCCGGGGGCCGGGTGCCAGTAGGGGTATCAGCCGAGGACCGCGGGTCAAAAGTGGCCCTGTCTCGGGTCTCGTGAAGGTCCCAGTCGCCGCAGGCCCGTGATCGCGACCCAGGGGTCAGGCGTGCGACCGCCGTGCCGGAACCGGCAAAACAGACGGGATAAATAGAACATATGCTCCCGTAATCGGCGCCTGCTTCGTGATCGCAGTGGGTCAAAAATGGCGCATTTCGCCGCTGATGACCCTCGATCATGCCGGGCGCCCGGTCCGGCACGGCGTTTCGCGGGGTAATGGGGGAAATGCCCGGCCCGTTGGCTGCCCCGGGCGGCGCCTCACCGCATTTGACCCTCGATCTTGACCCGGGACCCCCGCGCTTCAGTTCACCGCGGCCCTCCCCGGCCGGAACCGGGCCCGGCAGGCGAGCCGACCAGGTCGCGGACATTCGCTGCCCCCGGCTGGCTGGCTTGTCCAGGACCGCCCTGAGGCTCGGCGCTCCGGACCCGTCACCGCGCCCATTGCCCGGCGAGGAAACCGAAAAGGGCGCTACCGGTGGTCGGTGGCCGAGGTGAGTAGCGGGGGTCTGCGGCGGGGTGCAGGCCGCCGGCGCTGCCCGCCCTGGTACCGCCCGCAGGAGGCGCCGGGGCGGGAGCGGGAAGGAGCAGGGGACGGGGCGCCGCAGGCGGATCTGCGGTGCCCGGCCTCGCGGTGCGCCGGCCGGCCGCGCCGGCAGTCGCGCTGCTGCGGGCAAGGCACCAGTCCGTTCCGGTCGCGGGCTCTGGCCGGCACCACGACCGGCAGCGCCGCGGACCCGCGCATGACCGCGATCCTCAGCCACTCACCCCGACCAGCCGCCTGCCGCAACCCGCCCTTCCGGTTTTCCTCCCCGGTCATGGGCGCGCTGACGGGTCCGGAGCCCGCTCAGGGCGGTCCTGGATGAGCCGGCCACCCAAGCCGGGGCCAGCGGGCCCGCGAGAGGCGGCCACCGGGCCGGGCACCCCCGCCCTATATGTACCGCTGTGCTGCGGTTTGTCCCGCCGGAGGCTAACGGGCAGACGCTGCTTAGCGGGAAGGCTTTTCGCAAGCGGAAAGAAAAACGTGCGTGGCGAACGCTTTTCTTACATGCTGCGCTTTATTTACATGCAGATGGAACAAGATGGCGGGCGGCGGGGTGCGGGGCGGGCCGGCGGAGTTCGGCCTAGGTTGTGATGTCCCTGGTGGCGAAGTTCGCCCAGGCCGCGCCCAGGAAGACGACCACGTACACCGCCTGGATGGCGAAGCCGCGCTGGATGTCCCGCCAGAAGATCGGCTGCCGGAAGAAGTCGATCCACGCCAGCCAGTACCGCGTCGGCAAGTAGGGCTGGACCACGCTCGCGGCGTTCAGCGTGACCAGTATCTCGCTGCCGACGAGCGTGGCCAGCGCCCCGAGCGCCGCGCCAAGGGCGGAGTCGGTGAGGGTGGACAGGAAGATCGCGATCGCGGCGACGCCGAGCATCGAGACCGTGATGAACGACATGGCGCCGAGCACCCGCTCGATGAGCTGGAGAGTGGTCAGCGGCGTGCCCGACAGCGACGTGACGGCCGCGCCCGGCTGCAGCCCGGCCGTGGGCGCGCCGCCCGCGCCCGGCGCGATCGAGCCGGAGTTGCCGCCCGGCGCGAAGCCCACGGCCGAGGCGCGGGACGGCCCGAGGATCAGCACGCCGGTGGCGTAGGAAGTCACCGTGACGGCGATGACGGCGACCAGCGTGAACGTGATCACCGCGACGAGCTTGGCGACGAGCAGCCTGGTCCGGCCGACGGGGCGGGCCAGCAGGTAGCGCAGCGTGCCCGTGGACGCCTCGCCCGCGATGGAGTCGCCCGCCACCACTGCGACGGCGACCGGCAGGAACACCGGCAGCACGAGAGCCAGCGCCGCCGCCGGGTAAAGCTGCCCGTTGTCGAGCACCGCCGACAGGAACGCGCTGCCCTGCCCCGGCGGCGGCGCCAGGTGGGTGACCGCGATGAAGATGGCCACGATCAGCGGCAGCGCGCAGATGAGCGCGATCGAGAACCAGGTCCGCACCCGGCGGCACAGCTTGAACAATTCCACCGCGATCATGACATGTCCGAATCTGCGGCCGGGGGCGCGGGTGGAGGTGCTGGTTGCGAGGCCGGCGCTGCTTGGGCCGGTGGGGGCGCCGGTGCCGGCGGGAGTTCAGGCGCGGGCGGGAGTGCCGGGTCGGGGTCCGACGCCGGTCCTTGGGCAGCGGGAACGCCGAACTGGTCAGAGCCCGCGCCGGTCACTTCTAGCACGATTTCCTCCAGGGTGCGCCGCTGCGCGAGCAGCGAGGTGACCGGCACGCCCGCCGCTACCAGGCGGGCGTTCAGGGCCGCCGGGTCGGCGGCGCGCACCACCAGGTCGGCCCCGTCCCTGCGCTCGACGAGGCCGTCCAGAGCCGCCACGGCCCGTTCCGGATCATCGGTGGAGACCAGGACGCGGCCCGTCGGCGCTTGCAGGGACGCGAGCTGCTCCTGCAGCACCAGGGCACCGGAGTCGAGCACCCCGATCCGCGTGCACAGCGCGGAAACCTCCGGGAGCAGGTGGCTGGACAGGAAGATCGTGACCCCGGCGGCGTTCAGGTCGATCAGCAGGGCGCGGATGTCCCTGATGCCGCGCGGGTCGAGGCCGTTAGTCGGCTCGTCGAGGATAAGCAGTTTCGGGCGGCGCACGAGCGCGGCCGCCAGGCCGAGCCGCTGGCGCATGCCGAGCGAGTAGGCGCGTACCGGGCGCCGGTCGATGCCCGCCAGCCCGACCTGCTCGAGTGCGTCGTCGACCCGGCGCCGCCGGGTGCGCCGCGACCCGTGCGGGCCGGCCGCGTCGAGCAGCCGCAGGTTGGCGCGCGCGGACAGGTGCGGGTAGGCCGCGGGCTCCTCGATCAGCGCGCCGATCTCGGGCAGCACGCGGCTCACGTGCCGCGGCACCGGCTCCCCGAGCACGGAAATCGACCCGCTGGTCGCGTACACCAGGCCGAGCAGCATGCGGACCAGGGTGGTCTTGCCGCTGCCGTTCGGCCCGAGGAGGCCGTACCGGTCGCCCTCGCGGACGTCCAGGCTGACCTCGCGGACGGCCTGGACTTTCCCGAAGCGCTTCGTGAGGTCCTGTGTCGTGATCAATGGCTCAGATCCTGGTCCGGTTTGGCGGCGAGCACCCCGGCCGCCTGCTCGAGGGCGGCCTTGCTGACCAGCCCGACCAGCAGGAACGTGTCGGGCGAGCGGTACGGGTGGACGAGGACGAGGTTGACGAGCGGCGCGCTCGCGACGGCGCCGGTGCCGTCCGTGAAGCTGAGCCGGGCCGCGCCCGCGTCGAGCGCGTCGGTTAGCAGCTGGCCGCCGGTGTCGCGGCGGAACGTGAGCACGGCGAACGCGGCTAGCCCGGCGCCGTACACGCCGATCTGCGGAACCGGCGACGGCTGACGGCCGAATCCGGCGAGGCGGCCGGGGAGCACTTCGTCGTCGAGGTTGCTGAGCACACCGGAGAAGGCACTCGGCGTGGTCGTGGTGAACCCGGTGCCCGGACCGCGCTGCGGGTTCAGCACGCCGGGTTCGGGGGTCCAGGGGCCGGCCTGGAGGAACCGCGTTTCCAGGGCCGGCTGCGTCGCGCCGCGGTCGAAGACCTCCACGAGCAGCGGCAGCCCGGTCGCTGGCGACGCCCAGATGTCGGCCCGGGCGATCGTGGACTGCGGCGCGGTCGGCGTGATCTCAAGGCCCGCCGCGCTCTGCCCGGCGACCCGCTGCGGCGGCACGATGCTGGCTTTGGCGTCCGGGCCCGCCGCGTTGATGATCCGGACGGCGAGGGCCGGCGGCACCAGGTCGGCCGCCCGGGGGAGCCGGATGACCTGCGCGCCGTAGATTCCGGTGAGCAGTTGGGCACCCGAGTCCCAGATGAAGGTGTTGGCGCCGGCCTGGTAGGTGTCGTTCTCCCCCGTGTCGGACAGCGTGTCCACCCGCCAGCGGTCCGGCGCGGCCTGCCAGACCCGCATCCGGGTCACCCCGTCGAGCAGCGGCGTCACGCTGGAGAAGGCGGGCAGCGGCGGGAGGCCGAAGTTCGCGTCGCTCTCCGCGTACCCGGAGAACGACAGCCGCTGCGCGCCGAGGATGCGGTTCTCCAGCTGGCGGGCCGTGAGGCTGGGGACGCTGACCGGAAGGGCACTGGCCAGGACCGGCAGGCAGCACAGTACGGCGGCGCCGGCCACGACGACAATCCAGCGCCATCCGATATGCGAGCCGTGCCGGGTTAGCACCCCCCAACGATACGTTGACTGCCCGCGTACGCGCAGGATCGGGGCGTTCGCCCGCCAGGTTGTCCGCACGCTGTAATGAGTTGGGGTCGGGCTCACCCGTCCGGCCCGCTGTTCCCGATCTGGGCCCGCGCGCCAGGGACCTAAAATGCCACCTAAGGCGCCGTTCCGGGCGGAGCGGAGGAATTGATATGGCGGAAATGGTCCCCGTGACAATCACGGGAGTGGTCCGGGACGTCAATGACGGGCCGGGACGGCGGGAGCGGTTCTTCATCGAGCTGGCCGCGGCGGCCGAGGGCGACGAGCGGCGGCTGCGGATCGGCGTGGGGGACGCGGAGGCGGCCGCGCTGGCGTTCGGCCTGCAGGGCCAGGAGTTCCCGCGCCCGATGACCTATCAGTTCACGGCCTCCCTCGTGGCCGCGGCCGGGTCCGCGGTGCGCTCGGTGCAGGTCACGGACTACCGTGACGGAATCTTCTACGCGCGGGTGATGCTGCGCGGCGGCGCGGCGGTGGACGCCCGGCCCAGTGACGCGATCAACCTGGCCGCGGTCACCGGCGCCCCGGTCTCCGTCGCGGCTGAGTTGCTCGGCGTGCCGGCGAGCGCCGGCCAGGCGTCGTAGCCCGCTAGGGCTTGCGGGTGCGGCGGTTAAGGAACGCCGTCATCCGGTCGTGCTTGTCCTGGGTGCCGAACAGCAGCGCCTGGGCGGCGACGTCGAACGTGGTCGTGGCGGGGCGGTGGCTGCGCAGGGCGAGCTTGGTCAGCTCGAGCGCCCGCCAGGACTGCCGGGCGATCTTTCCCGCCAGGGCGGCCGCGGCCGCCGACGGGTCTTCGGCGAGCTCGTCGACGAGTCCCGCCGTGAGCGCTTCCGCGGCGGAAAGGCGCGCGCCGGCGTAGAGCATGCGGCGGGCGACCTGCTGGCCGGCCGCCTGAGCGAGGCGCCAGTTGGCGCCGGCGCCGGCGATGATGCCGAGCGAGAGCTCGGGCTGGGCGAAGAAGGCCTGGCCGGACGCGACGCGCAGGTCGCAGGCGAGGGCGAGTTCGCAGCCGCCGCCGAGCGCGGCGCCGTCGATCGCGGCGATCGTGGGCCAGCGGTGCGCCTCCAGCTTTTCGAACAGGCCGGCGTTGATGGCGAGCAGGGCGGCGTCGGCGTCGCGGTCGCGGAGCTCGGCGATGTCGGCGCCCGCGGCGAAGATGCCCGGGGTGGTGGAGTGGACGATGAGCACGCAGGGCTGCTTGCGCGCGTCGTCGAGCGCCGCCGAGAAGGCGTCGCTGGTGGCCTGGTCGATCGCGTTGCGCTTATCGGGACGGTTCAGCCCGATCCACCGGACCGGGCCCTCGTCGCGCACCTACAACAGGGCTCATCGGTTCTCCAGTTCATGATCCGCGTGTGCCGTTGGGCCGGCTATAGCCGGCCCAACGGCACACGGGGAGGAGCGGGCTGCTGGCGTCGGCACGCTTCTTGCTGTTATCAGGGCTTCGGTGATTGGAGTGGCTCAGGGGCGCGTGGGGCCCTGGCGGGGTAGCAGCGGGTCGGCCGCCGGGCCGCGCTGGGCGAGGGCGGTGCGGCGCAGCAGGGGGCTGGGGCGGTAGTGGCCGTCGCGGTACCAGTTCTCGAGGCTGTCGAGGATGCGGAGGATGTTCCCGATGCCCCACTGGCGCGCCCAGGCGAGGGGGCCGAGCGGGTAGTTGACGCCGAGGCGCATGGCGGTGTCGATGTCCGGCTCGCTGGCGACGCGGCAGGCGAGGGCGTCGGCGGCGAGGTTGGCGAGCATGGCGACGGTGCGGGTGACGATGAGGCCCGGGGTGTCCTCGATGACGTAGACGTCCAGGCGGGCGGCCTGCAGCAGCCCGGTCGCCTCGCTGAGGGCGGCGGGCGGGCACCCGTCGGACGGCGCGATCGCGATGGCGGTGGCGGTGGCGGGGTCGAGAACCCGGTCGACGACGATGACCGGGCGTTCGAGCGCGGCGGACAGCGAGGTGGCGGTGACTCCCTCGCACTGGGCGAGGAGAGCGCCGGAAGGGAGCTCGACCAGGCCGCCGGGCAGCCCGGCGCCGCTGTCGTCGCGGTCGCCCGACACGGTGCCGACGCCCGCCCGGTCGAGCAGGGCGCGCAGCGGCGACGGCTCGCGGCCGCCGTCACCGGCGTAGGACGCGTGCTCGATGACGACCTTGGGTGAGCTGGCCGCGGGCGCAGGGGTAGCCGGCGGGGGCGCCGTCGCTCGGGTACATGCCGCGGCCGGCCTTGCGGCCGAGCCAGCCGGCCTCGACGAGGGCCCGCTGCGCGAGCGAGGGCGCGAACCGCGGGTCGTGCCCGAACGCGGTCCAGACCGAGCGGGTAACCGCCTCGTTGACGTCGTGGCCGATCAGGTCCATGAGGGTGAACGGCCCCATGCGGAAGCCGCCGCGCCCCGGTCAGCACCGCGTCGATGTGCTGCGGAGCGGCGGCGTGCTCCTCGTACAGCCGCCACGCCTCGGCGTAGAAGGGGCGGGCGATCCGGTTGACGATGAACCCGGGGGTGGCGGTGGACCGGACGACGGTCTTGCCCCAGGCGGTGGCGAGGTCGGCGGCCGCGTCGGCGACGTCCGGCGCGGTGGCGAGCCCGGAGATGACCTCGACGAGCTTCATGGCCGGGACCGGGTTGAAGAAGTGCAGGCCGACCAGGCGCTCGGGCTGGGCGAGGCCGGCGGCGAGGGCGGTGGGCGACAGGGAGGAGGTGTTGGACGCGAGGATCGCGTCGAGCGGCGACGACCGCGCTCAAGCTCGGCTGAACAGCGCCCGCTTGACCGCCAGGTCCTCGATGATCGCCTCGATCACGACCCCGCACCCGGCGAGGCCCGCCACCGAGTCGACCGGCGGTGAGGTCGAGCGCGTCGGGGTCGACGCTGAGGCGGCCCTTGGCGACCTGGGCCTTGACCCGGTCGCGGATGCCGGCGACGGCCCGCTCGGCGGCGCCGGGAACGGCGTCGGCGATCAGCGACTCGCCGCCCGGCCACGGCGGCTACCTGGGCGATCCCTGCGCCCATCGTCGCCGGCACCGACGATGCCGACCGGCCGATCCGGGGTCAATTGATCACGGTCATGAGGACCACCGTATAGGTTGAAGGTTCACGGGGCGCGCCGGGGCGCGGAGCCGGGCAGGCGGGATCACGCGGCCGGCTTGAGGTTGTAGACCCGGACCGCGTTGCCGGCCAGGACCGCCGCCGCCGTGTCCTCGTCGGGCATGAGCCTGGCGACCGCGCGGGCGTTGGCGGCGATGCCGGGGATGCCCGGCCAGTCGGTGCCGAAGATCATCCGCCTCGTCGAGCCGGCTCCAGTTCTGCCGCGCGTAGTAGTCGCGCAGCCGGGACGGCGGCAGGCCGGACAGCTCGATCCAGACCCGCTCGTGCGACAGGGCGAGGAATGCCGCCGCGTCGTACCACCAGCCGCGCCCGCCGTGGGCGAGGACGAGGGTGAGCGAGCGGAAGTCGCGCAGCACGTCGTCGAGGACCACCGGGTCGCCGAACGCGTTGGACGACCCGGGGAAGGTGGAGGTGCCGCAGTGCACGACCACCGGGACGCCGGCCGCCTGGCAGGCCTCGTAGGCGGGGTAGAGCATCCGGTCGTTGGCCGCGACGCCGGCGTGCACCGGGTGGACCTTCAGCGCGACCGCGCCGAGCGCGAGCTGGCGGCGGACCTCCTCGTCGACCGGGTAGTGGTAGTGCGGGTTGACGCTCGCGATGACCTTGACCCGGTCGGGGTTGAACCCGGCGATCGGCAGCATGTCCTCGATGGCCTGCATGCCCCGTCACCTTAGGCGAGTACTCGCACATCAGCAGCCCGATGTCGACGCCCTCGGCCGCCAGCAGGGCGTCGAACGCCGCCGGGATCACGGCGCCGGCGGAGTCGTAGAGCCGGTCCATGACGTCGCGGTCGGCGAAGCCCTGGACCCAGGTGTCCCAGGGCAGCTTGAGCGTCGTCTTGCGGGCGGCGTGCAGGTGCACGTCGACGAGCTGGAACCCGTCGAGCATCAGACCGTGCCCACCGAACCCGGGCCCTGCGGGCGCAGCACGCCGGCGGCCATGGTGCGCAGTTCCACGCGGCGGATCTTGCCGGTCGCGGTGGTGGGGAAGCCGTCGGTGAAGACGACGGCGCGCGGCCGCTTGAACGACGGCAGGCCCTCGCGGCAGTGCTCGATCAGCTCGGCCTCGGTGACCTGCGCGCCGGCGGTGAGGACGACGTAGGCGACGGGCTTTTCCAGGCTGTCGGCGTCCGGCGCGGCGACCACCACGGCCTGCGCGACGGCGGGGTGGGCAAGCAGCCGGGCCTCGACCTCCATCGGGGACACCCAGATGCCGGACGCCTTGATCATGTCGCCGGTCCGCCCCAGGCACGCGTAGTACCCGTCGGCGTCGCGCACGTAGGTGTCGCCGGTGCGCAGCCACTCCCCCTGGAACACCAGCCGGGACGCGTCGTACCTGGCCCAGTAGCCGGTGGCGGTCGGAGGCGCCGCGGACGAACAGCGTGCCGGCCACCCCGGAGCCCGGCCACTCTCCGCGCCGGTCTCCTCGTCCACCAGCTTCAGGTCATAGCCGGGCACCGCGACGCCGGTCGTGCCCGGCCGGACCGCGCCCGGCCGGTTGGACAGGAAGATGTGCAGCATCTCGGTCATGCCGATGCCGTCGATGATGTCGACGCCGAAGTGCGCGGTCCACCGCTCGTACAGGGCGGCGGGCAGCGCCTCGCCCGCCGAGGCGGCGAGCCGCACGCCGCCGAGCGCGTCGGCGGGCATCCCGGCGCGGAGCATGTTCGCGAAGAACGTCGGCCCGCCGAAGAACAGCGTCGCACCGTACTTGACCGCCGTCTCCGCGATCAGGTCGGGCCGGGACGCCGGCGGCAGCAGCACGCTCGCCGCGCCGGCCGACATGCGGGAACAGCAGCGAGTTGCCGAGGCCGTAGGCGAAGAACGCCTTGGCCGCCGACAGGCACCGGTCGCTCGGGCCGGATGCCGAGCACCTGCTGCCCGTAGGTCTCGCACACCACCGGGATGGACCCGTGCCGGTGCATCGCGCCCTTCGGGTCGCCCGTGGTCCCCGAGGTATAGAGCCAGAACGCGGGCGAGTCGGCGGTCGAGTCGTAGACGAAGTCGTCCGGGGCCGCGCTAGCCAGGTCATCGAGCAAGTAGACCGGCCGGGCACTGGCGGTTCCCGAGGGCTCGTCCCCGTGGGAGCCGACAGCGGGAAATCGGCCAAGATCCCCTGCAGTTCAGGTGCCCCCCCTGCGCTTACCAACTCCGCGGCCGACTCCGCAGTGTTAGTCAGTAGAGGGGCGGCGAACTCACTGGTGACCGCCAGGAACTTGGCCCGCGAGTCGCGCAGCAGTTCCGCGATGCCTTCTGGCCGGAGCATCGTCGAGACCGGCACCGGGATCGCGCCCACCCGCATGGCGGCGAGGTAAACGACGGCGAAGTGCGGCGAGTCCGCCATCACCATCAGGATGCGCTGCTCGGGCCGGACCCCGGCCGCCCGCAGGCCCGCCGCGGTCCGCCGGACCCGGTCCCAGAGGGTGGCGTAGCTGAGGTCGCCGGCCGGGCCGGTCAGCGCCAGCCGGTCGCCGTCTCCGGCGGCGAGCCGCCGGTCGAGCAGGTACTCACATGCGTTGAACAACTGCGCCATCGCGTTGCCCCTGGGTCCGGGCCTGGCCTAGGCCAGGTGCACGTAGTCGTAGTCGAAGGGCTGGCCGTTGATCCCGTTGCGCGGGGGTGCGACCCAGGCAGCGATCTTGCCACGCTGGTACACCGGCTGCATCAGGGAACGGACGAACGTCTTGTCGGTGTCGGTCGGGAGCCATTGTCCCTTGCGCGCTTCCCATTCGGAAGCGGTCAGCCTCTCCCCCGTGGGCGACGCCTCGATGGCGGCGAACGCGCCGACCTTGCGGTTGAACGCGACGTGCGGCAGGTAGAGCCGCTGCGGCAGGCCCGCGTCGGCGAGGATGCGGTTCCACCGCTTGACGCCGCCGGAGCAGTCGGCGATGTACTCGCGGCGCAGGTCGGTGTTGAGCCCGGTCAGCGCCGACACCTCGACCTGGCCGATCTCACCTTCCTGCAGGGCGTCGACCATGATCGAGTCGTCGGCCAGCCGGTGGTCGTCCTTGCGGCGCTCCTCCAGCCAGCGGCCCTTCAGCCCGGCGGTGTAGTAGTTGGCGACGTTGGTGGAGGTCTCCCCGCCGAACAGGTCCAGCGACACCGAGTAGTGGAAGTTCAGGTACTTCTGGATGACCGGCAGCGGGATGGCCCCGAGCGCGGCGACCTCGTCGGTGTCGTTCTCCACCATCACCTGCGCGGTGCGCTCCACCACCCGGTCGACGCCGGTGGTGCCGACCATCATGTGGTGGGCCTCTTCCTTGAGCATGAACTCGCAGGTCCGGCTGAGGGGGTCGAACGCGGACTCCTTCAGGGTGCCGAGCTGGTACTTGCCGTCCCGGTCGGTGAAGTAGGTGAACATGTAGAACGACAGCCAGTCCGGGGTCTCCTCGTTGAACGCCCCCAGGATCCGCGGCGAGTCCTCGCTGCCGGAGTTGCGGTGCAGCAGCTCGCCCGGCCTCCTCCCGGCCCTCGCGGCCGAAGTAGGCGTGCAGCAGGTACACCATCGCCCACAGGTGACGGCCCTCTTCGACGTTGACCTGGAACAGGTTCCGCAGGTCATACAGGCGGGCGCGGTCGCGCCGAGGTTCCGCTGCTGCTCCACGCTGGCCGGCTCGGTGTCGCCCTGGATCACGATCAGCCGCTGCAGCTCCGCCCGGTACTCCCCCGGCACCTTCTGCCAGGCGGGCTCGCCCTTGTGCGCACCGAACGCGATCCGCCGGTCCGGGTTCTTGTCGGCGAGGAAGATGCCCCACCGGTAGTCGATCATCGGCACGTGCCCGAACTGCGCCCAGCCCTCGCCGCGCACGTCGATCGCGGTGCGCAGGTACACGTCCTGGGTCGGCAGGGTCGGGCCCCATCGACTCCCACCAGGACAGGAAGTCCGGCTGCCAGGACTCCAGCGCCCGCTGCAGCCGCCGGTCCTCGGCCAGGCCGACGTTGTTCGGTATCTTCTCGGCGTAATCCGGCCTCGTCATGGTGATCAGACCCGCTTCCGGTCGAAGTCGGCCCGCTTGCCCGTGCCGTAGGCGCGCAGCGCGCCGTCCGGGCCCGAGGCGTTGGGCCGGTAGAAAATCCAGTTCTGCCAGGCGGTCAGCCGCCCGAAGATCTTGGTCTCGATGGTCTCCGGCCCGGCGAACCGGTAGTTCGCCTCCAGGCCGGTCAGCGCGTCCGGCGAGAACGACGCGCGCTCCTCGATCGCGATCCGCACCTCTTCTTCCCAGTCGATGTCGTCCGGCGCGAAGGTGACCAGGCCGAGCTTCTCCGCCTCCTCGGCCTCCAGCGGCTCGCCCGCCGCCTTCTCTGCCGCGGCCAGCGCGTCCGGGTCGCCGAGGAACCGGGTCTGCAGGCGGGTCAGGCCGTTGCCCATCGGCAGCGGGCCGTTGGCCGGGGGCCTGGCAAGATTCGCTGCCCCGACCGTGATGGCCGCGGGCGAAGCGTCCGGGTCAACGTCCTCGAAGACGCCGAACAGCATGTAGGAGCGGTCGGCCGCCAGGGCCAGCTCGAGCAGCGACCCGGCGAAGGCTGAGCCCGGCTCGATCAGCGCGATCAGCGACCGGGAGGTGACGTCGAGCCGCTTGAGCGTCCGCTTCCAGTACAGCACGATCTCCCGGGCGAGCCAGTCGCGGTCGTAGTTCGCGAGCAGCAGCTCGTCGTACGCGAGCACCCGGGCCGGCGTCGCCGGCGGTCTTGAAGACCCAGGTGCCGATCTCGGTCTCGTTGGTGCGCAGGTCGAGGATCAGGTCGTCGAGCTCGCGGGCCACCGCCAGCGGCCAGAACGCCGCGCCCTGCGCGTAGACGTCGTCCATCGAGGCGGGGGCGTCCTCGGACGGGCCTGGCCACGGTGATCTCGGCGACCGCGCGCTCGGGGTCGAGCAGCGCGGTCACGTGCGCGTAGGTGATCTGCCGGTGACCTGCGGTGCCTGCCGTCCGCCGCCGGTTGCCCGGGAGTTGGCGCAGGTCTTGTCAAGCGGCGTCAGCTCGATCCCCGGGCCGCCAGGGAGACGGGCGGCGGATGCGGCGGAGTCACGCGCCCGTTCTGCTATCACTTCCTGCCACCGCGACCCGCGGCACCACCTCGTCCACCAGCTTCCACTCGACCGCCTTCTTGCCGCCGATCCCCTCGGACTTGGTGGAGAAGTAGTCGGCCAGGTCGCGGCGGACGTGCCGCTTGTCCACCACGCGGGTCAGGCCGCCGGTGCCGGGCAGCACGCCGAGCAGCGGGAGCTCGGGCAGCGACACCACCGAGGAGCGGTCATCGACCAGCAGGATCTTGTCGCAGGCCAGGGCCAGCTCGTAGCCGCCGCCGGACGCGGTGCCGTTGAGCGCGGCGAGGTAGGTCTGGCCGGAGTTCTCCGTGGCGTCCTCGATGCCGTTGCGGGTCTCGTTGGTGAACTTGCAGAAGTTCACCTTCCACGAGTGCGCCGACGCCGCCAGCATCCGGATGTTCGCGCCCGCGCAGAAGATCTTCTCCTTGCCGCTCGTCATGACGACGGCCTTCACTTCCGGGTGCTCGAACCGCAGCCGCTGGACCGCGTCGTACAGCTCGATGTCCACGCCCAGGTCGTAGGAGTTCAGCTTCAGCTCGTAGCCGGGCACCAGGCCGCCCTGCTCGTCCACGTCCATGGCGAGGGTGGCCACCGGGCCGTCGATGTCGAGCCGCCAGTGCCGGTACCGCTCCGGGCTCGTCTGGAATCTCACGTGCGACATGTCACCATGCTCTACGAATATCTGCATGCCCGTCAATACTTCGTAGCATATTTGCCCGGCGACGGCCGGGCCGGGCCCGGACATACCGGGTCACACCGCGATGATCACTACGGGCAAGATCACGCCGGGTCGCTGTTGAGACGCTGCCACTCGCGGCGCGCGTCGTCCGCCCATCGCTTGTGCCGGTCGAGGAACAGCTCCGCCGCCTTGGTCCCCGTCCAGCGGGGCGGCAGCAGCTCACTCGGCAGGGCCGGGTCGAGCGCCGGGAACCGGCGCCAGGCGTGCACCAGCTCAAGCTGGCGCAGCAGCACGTCCGAGGGGACGCCAGGGCCGCGGAACTCGGCGACGAACCGCTCGTACTCCGCCTCGATCTCCGGCAGGTCCCACGCGGCGGCGACCATCTCCCGGGTGTCGGACAGGCCGGTCCGCCGCGCGACGAACACGTGCGCGCCCTCCGCGACCCCGGCCTCGCGGAGCACCCGGATCGCCTCCTGCTCGCGGGCGACGTGCGGGCTGATCCACAGGCCGGGGCCGAGCGAGCCGAAGCCGGCCCAGGCGAGCCGCGTCCGCACGACGTGCCTGGCCCGCCGGTCGGTCTCCGGGATGCGCACCTGGACCAGGACCCACTGCCCGTCCCAGGACTGCCCGGTGCCCTCAAACCCGGTGCCCTCAAACGAGGCGCCGAACGAGTAGATGCGCCTCGCCCCCTCGGTCAGCACCCTCGTCGCCGACGGGGTGAGCAGCCAGCGGGTGCGGCGGCCGACCTTCTCCGCGCGCAGCCAGCCCGCGTTCGAGGTGCGCATCAGCGCCTGCCTGGTGGCCTTCTCCGCGACTCCCATGCGCTCGAACGCGGCCAGCACCGCGCTCGTCCACGCGCCGCCCTCATCGGGCAGCACGAACTCGCCGAGCAGGGTGAACAGCATCCCGCGGGCGGAGTCCGCCCCGGCCTCGTGACGGCGCGACAGCGCTGGCTGCTGCGCCCGTGCTTGGAAAGCCCGGGCCTGGGAAGCCTGGGTAGGCGCAGATTCCACTTAATTGCTCCCGTTCCGCATGATCCCCGTAGCATACCGCCGGCGTCGCCGCTAGCTGCGGGTATTCGAGCGCGAGCGGAAACCTGAGCGCGAGCCGACGCGCCCCTGGGACTGACGGGGAGCGAGCCGACGAGCGGCGATGACGGGGAGAGCGGGGCCGAGCGCGCCAAGCATCCCGAACGAGTGGTGGATGACCGCGGCCACCCACCACTCGTCCGGGGAAGCGGGAGGTAACGGCGTCGCGGCGGATTTGGCCGCACAGGGCCAGCCGCACTGGGTCAGCCGCACGGGCGCCGCTTGACGCCGCTCTTATTAGTGGGTGATCGGTCCCGAAGGTGACGGTGTCCCCGGCCCAGGCGAACGACTGGAGTTGCACGCCCTCGCCGTAGGTCGTGGCGGCCACCATGTCGTCACCGCCCTCGTAGACGCCTACGTGGTAGACGAAGCTGGCCGGGTCACTCGAATCGTGGAAGAACACCAGGTCGCCCGGCCGGGCGGCAGCGTGGCTGATCCGCCGGAACTGGAGGAACTGGTCCTCCGCCGTCCGCGTCGATGTGCTTGCCGTGGCCGGTGTGCCGGTAGACGCACTGGGAGAGGCCGGAGCAGTCGAAGCCCGCCGGGCTCGTGCCGCCGTATGCGTACGGGTCGCCCACCAGCCTCTTCGCCAGGGTCGCGGCCACCATGTTCCAGGTGACTAGGACCCGCGTGGATGCGCTTGCCGGGCTTGCCTTCTGCTGGCCGCTGATGGTCGCCGCCTGGGCGGTACCGGTAACGACGGTGACCGGGACGCTGATCGCGACCGCGGCGACCGCGGCGCTGGCCAGCCAGTTGCGCCGCATCCTTAGGCGCCTCCGGGCCGGCCGGAGTGGACCGGGATGCAGGTATCAGACCACCAGTCAGTCGTCGGGCTTGCCATCATTTCTGTCCTTTCATCGCGCGTAACAATGCGTATTCAGTTGTAAGCACGCGGCATTCTCTTTCCCCCGAGCCGTTCTTGCGTATCACCCACAACTGACGCCTGTCTGGCATGAGGGGATTTTGGCGTACACATTCCTACACAGATCACGTTCGGATAACTGCCGATTTCGACGTTGCCAAATGATTGCCTAATCACCACGAACTGCAGGTCAGAGCCCTGTACATCGTTGTCATGAAATGATTAGAGATCAGACCGTGATGTGTGGGATATGTCACACTCACATTTCGGGCATCCCAGGCAGGCACATTGTCCGATTAATCGGTGATCACCGAGTTATCGTTCTGTGATTGGCGTGAGCGAATGATCACCATGTGACGTGCGTGGCCTATGTGACAAAACGTCGGGCCGTGTTCCCGGCATCACGGACCGTCGCCGGCATCATTCCCCAACCAATCCGCGCAGACCGGGCCGCGGCCGGCTGCGCCGGGGTAATCTCGTGCCGCTTCTGATGTGCTTTGCCATATTTCACGGGTAGATGGGCGGCCATGCGACGATTGCTGAGTTCCGGTGGTGGTTGGCCGCGTGGCACCGTGGTGGTGGGCCTCGCGGTGGCCCTGGCGGGATGTCACGGCGTGAAGGTGGACCTCGCGGCCAGTCCGACCGCGGGCTCGCACTCGGGCAAGTCACCGACCCGGGCGGCTCGGAGGTTCGTCTTCGACGGTCCAGGCGGCCGGGCCCGTCTCCGCGGGCTCGGGGGCGCTGCGCGTCCTCGCCGAGCCGCAGGCCGGGCTCGGCCCGATCTACGCAGCTCATCAACGGCGCCAAGTCGTCGATCGACCTGACCATGTACGAGCTGATCGACCACCACCGCGGAGAACGACCTGGCCGCGGCGGCCAAGCGCGGCGTCGACGTGCGGGTGATCCTGGACGCGCACCTGGAGAAGTCGCGGAACACCGCCACCTACAACTTCCTGAAGGCGCACAAGGTGCACGTGACCTGGGCGCCGTCCGGCATCACCTACCACCAGAAGACGCTCACCGTCGACGACAAGACCTCGGTGATCATGACGCTCAACATGACGTCCGCAGGACTACGCGGGCACCAGGGACTTCGCGGTCATCGACACCAGCAAGGCCGACGTCGCCGCCGTCGTCGCGACGTTCAACGCCGACTTCGCGCACAAGAAGGTCACGCCGCCTGACGGCGCCGACCTGGTGTGGTCGCCGACCAACTCGCAGGCCGCGATCCTCGCCGTGATCGGCGCGGCCAGGCACACCCTCGCCGTGGAAAACGAGGAGATGGGCGACCCCGTCGATCACCAGTGCGCTTGAGGCCGCCGCGAGGCGCGGCGTCGACGTGACGATCACCATGACCGCGGAAAGCGACTGGGACAGCGCGTTCAGCGCGCTGGTCAAGGCGGGCGCACACGTTCGGACATATAAGGACAGCACCAAGGTGCTCTACATCCACGCCAAGGCGGTCGTGGCCGACGCCGGAAGCTCCGATGAGCAGATGTTCGTGGGCTCGGAGAACTTCTCCGCCGCCAGCCTCCGGCGCAACAGGGAACTCGGCATACGCACGACGAACAAGTCCGTGATCGCGGCGGTCGCCGCCGTGCTCGCCGCCGATTACGCGGGCGGCGACGCCCTTCAAGTAATGAGCCGATTACCCGCGCTGCCGGCCCCGTTACTAATGGCGGGCCACTGGTTACAGTGTTTACATGAGGGCGATTCGGGTGGTTTCCGCTGTTGCTGCCGGGGCGCTGGTGGCGGCGGTAGCGGCCTGCACGGGGAGCACCACGACCATCATCGAGCAGGCGGGCGCGAGCGGGGCCGCGGCGACGGCGAGCAACGCGGCAGGCGGTCACGCCTCCGCCTCGGCGAAGCCGTCGCCCGCCGGGCCCGTCGTGACGATCACGCCGGGGAACGGCGCTCGCGCGGCCGACCCGGCGAAGGGGATCACGGTCACGGCGGCAGGCGGGACGCTGAAGAGCGTCGACGTGAGCCACCGCGGGCGACCCGGTCACCGGCACGCTACTCGGCGGACCGCAGTTCCTGGCACAGCACGTGGGCGCTGAACGTCTCGCAGTCCTACACGGTGACGGCGACCGCGGTGTCGAATGGCGGGGGGCAAGCAGCGGCGTGACGACCACGAAGACGGCCGCGTTCCGCACGCTCACCCCGGCGTCGACGTTCTCCACCAAGATCTTCGAGGGGTACAAGCAGTCCTACGGGGTCGGGATGCCGATCATCTTGACCTTCAGCGCGCCGGTCCAGGACAAGGCGGCGGTCGAGCGCTCGATCGAGCTGCAGACCTCCAGGCCAGTGATCGGCTCGTGGTACTGGGACGGCAACGAGACGCTCGACTTCCGGCCGCGTGACTACTGGCCGGCGAACACCACGGTGTCATTCACCGGGCACTTCGACGGGGTCGAGTCCGCGCCCGGCGTGTACGGCTACCACACGCTGACCCAGACGTTCGACATCGGCGACTCGGTGATCGCGGTCGCGTCCACGAAGGCGCACAAGACGCAGATCTACGTCAACGGCCACCTGAAGTACGACTGGAGCATCAGCTCGGGCAAGCCGGGCGACGACACGCCGGACGGCTCCTACCTGACGATCGAGAAGGAGAACCCGGTCCGGATGATCGGCCCCGGGTACGACCTGCTCGTCCCCTGGTCGGTGCGGTTCACGTTCAGCGGCGACTACTACCACGACGCGTACTGGTCGGTCGGCGAGCAGGGCTTCGAGAACGTCAGCCACGGGTGCGTGAACCTCTCCCCCGCCAACGCCGAGACCTATTACAACCTCGCCGTGCCCGGCGACCCGATCACCATCCAGAACAGCCCGCGCTCCGGCGCGTGGGACAACGGGTGGACCGAGTGGTTCCTGAGCTGGCCGCAGTACCTGAAGGGCTCCGCGACCGGCGAGGCGGTCGTGGCGAACGCGAACGGGAGTGAGTTCGTGAACCCGTCAACGCTGCCCGCGGACACGGCGAAGGCCCCGCTGCAGACCGCCGCGCCGGGCAACGCGGCATGATCAGCCGCCCCGGGTGCTAGCGCCACGGGGAAATAGCGGCGTGGCTAACTGGCTGACGTGCGGGCGCGGACGGCGGACAGGAAAGCCGCGTATGACCATGAAAGGTTCGAGACGGACTTCTCGAAGCCGGTGACGGCGTCGAACTGCTCCGACAGCTCGAAGTGGTCGCTGTGGTAGACGATCGCCTGCAGCATCGCGTCGCCCGCCGCGCGCAGCGCCGCGGCCGCCGCGAGCGGTGGCGTCGATGACGTCACCCCGACCTGAGCGAGGAAGGTGGCGCTGAGGGAGTCGGCCGCCACCGTTCGGGATGAGGTGATCCTGGAGGCGAGCCGGTAGTAGAGCTCGGCGAAGTTCGCTGTGCTGAGTGCCCACGGGTGGTCGCCGACCCGGGCGTCGGTGTCGCCGTCGTAGAGGTCGCCCGGGTAGCGGCCGAGGAGCGGGCCGAGGCCGTTCGCCCCGTCGGCGCCGTTGATCGGGTAGAAGTACTTCGAGGCAGGATCCGCCCACTGGGCGCGCAGCTGGGCGGCGGTGGCGAGCAGCCGCGGGTCGGTCACCGACTCGGCGCCGTAGATCGCGGCCTGGACGATGTCGATGTTGGGGTCGTAGGGGGCGCGGTAGTCCGTCGGGACCGGCAGCACCGACTGGTAGACCTCGCCGTTCCAGTGGGACTCGAGGGCGTTGATGAGCCAGCTCAGCGCGTCCGGCAGCCACGCCGGGACGGTGATCCCGATGGTGTTCGCGGCGATCGCCTGGAAGCAGCGCAGCTGGGCGGAGCGGGCGAAGAACGAGTAACCGTACTCCTCTTCCCACAGGTTGTACGTCTGGCCCTGGTAGGCGTTTTGCAGGAAGTCCAGGTCCGCGTCGATCAGCTGCGCCGCGATCTGCCTGGTGGGGTCGTCAAGCTGCCGGTACATGGCGAGCAGGGCCAGGACCTGCAGCGCGGGGCCGTCCGTCTGGTTGGTCCACGGGCGCTGCGCGCCGTCGATGTAGAAGGAGGCGCGGTCGAAGTCGCCGGCCGACCGCTGGCACGTCTGGGAGAAGAGCACGTAGTCGATCAGCGGCTGGTTGTCGGGCAGCGTGCCGTCGGCGTAGGCCCAGGCCAGCTCCAGCGCGACGATCGCCGCGTCGCGGGTCCAGTGGTAGACGTAGTCCTGGGTGACGTGGGCCGCGGTGTTCTCCCAGGACGGGGAGGCGAGCACGCAGCCGGGCGCGGAGACGATCCCGGGGTTGACGGGGTCGTCGAAGACCAGGCCGTCGGAGGCGACGTTCCGGTACATGAGCCAGAACATGTACTTCGCGACCGCGGCCAGGTTCAGTTGCGTGACCGCGGGCCGCGCAGAACCGTAGCTTAGTCCGCCCATGAGAACCCCCTGTGCGCTTCCGTCCGGGCACCCAGGCTAACGGGCCGGAGCCGGAAGCGGACAGGAGGTTCCCCGCTTGTCAGCGAAGGTTCAGCGAGCGCTCACGGGCTAGCCGACGAGGTCGCGGATCCGGACGGCATCGAGCCGGCGCCGGTCCGCGCGCCGGACGCGTCGTACCCGGTCCAGCCGGTCGGCGCGACGCCCTTGCCGACCGCGAACGCGGCCAGCCGCTCGCTCCCGAAGGTGGCCGGCCTGACGGTCACTGGCCTGCCCGCGGACAGCGTGACCGTCACCTTCGCCACGCTCACGGGCGCCATGACCACGACAAGCCGCAGTCCAGGGACAGACCCGCTCAGCGGGCCCGCGACCTGCACGGCGCCGCCAGGACGGGAATCCATGCAGTAATAGCCTTGCTGCGTTAACGGTCACGCAGGTGCCCCACGGCCCCACGTACGCGGTGGCCCGCCAGGCGTGCCCGCCCGTCGTTCCCGCGCCGACGACGCCGACGGCGCGCGGCAGCGCGGACTGGCCGGGTTTCAGCCACTGGTTGACGACAGGCACCTGGCCCGGCAGGTCGAACGGGACCGCGGTGGCCGTCTGCCCGCTGTCGTAGTACGGGCCGCCGAGGTGGGCGACGACGCTGGCGATCGTCATGGACACCGGGGCGATCCACGTGACGTAGCGGTGGCCGTGGGCCGTCACCGGGATCAGCTTGAGCTGCTGGCCGTCGGTGAACGTAACGATGAAGTAGGTCACGTCCTGCGACGACCTGGGCGATCGACACCTCCGTGGTGCCTTCGCTCATCCCGGTGAACACGGCCGGGTCGCCGGCGAACCCGCTGGCGGTGATGGCCTGGAGGTCATTGCAGGTCCCGCCGAAGCCGCCGGGCGAAGAGAGGGTGACCGTGAAGCAGGGATCGGCGGGGACCGGGTTGGCCGCGCCCGGCCCGCGGACGGTCACCTGCCACCGCGCGCCGCCGATCGCGCCCGCTGGCGATCACGCCCGTCTTGCTCGTCAGCCCGCCCGCCGCGCTGGTCGCACCTGACGCCGGACCGTCCGTGACAACCGGGTCGTGGCTGGCGGGCGGCGTCGTGTGCCCGGCCGCCGGGGCCGGCGGCGCGGCGCTGTTCCTGGCCAGCGCCGGGTACGCCGGCGGCGACCGCGGCGACCGCGAGGACGCCGGCGAGCAGCGTGACCCGGCGGCGGGTGCGGATCCGGCGGCCGTCGCGCTTGACCCGCTCGACCGGCGCCTCGCTAAACGTCACCGTGCGCAGCGCCCGGTCCAGGTCTTCTCCCAGCTCATTCACCACAGGCCTCCTTCCACGATGTCCTCGTCCGCGCGCTGCGTCCCGCACCCCGGCGGTCTTACGCAGCGTGGCGAGCGCGCGTGACCCCTGGCTCTTGACCGTGCCGACCGAGCAGTTGAGCGCCGCCGCGGTCTCCGCCTCCGACAGGTCGAGCCAGTAGCGGAGCACGACCACGGCGCGCTGGCGCGGGCCGAGGGCGCGGAGCGCGTCGAGCAGCGCGTGCTGCTCCTCGGGCCCCTGCTGCCCGCCGAGTTGCTGACCGCCGAGGGTGTCCGCCAGGTCGCCGCGCAGTTCCTCGGCCACCCGGCGCTTGCGGAACAGGCTGCGGTGCTCGTTGATCACGATCCGCCGCACGTAGGCATCCGGGATTCCCGGCCCGCCGCACCCTTCCCCACGACGCGTAGGCGCGGGCGAACGCGGCCTGGGCGAGGTCCTCGGCGTGCCCGGCGTCGCCGGTCAGCGCGTAGGCGAGCCGGACCATCGCGGGCCACCGGCCGCGCATGAATGCGTCGAACTCCTCGTCCGATCCGTCGCTCATGGCCACCTCCTTCGCCAGTGCAGACCGCAGAAGGGCGCGGCCAGGTTGCATGGCCTGGGAAAATTATCCCTGGCGGGATCGGCGGTTTCGATGCTCGCTCTCCCAGGGGCAATTCCCTACGATGAGGCCATGAGCCCTCTCTCTGGAGTGCTGGGCGAGGCCTGGGCGCTGTACAAGCGCTATGCCTCGCACTTCATCGCGATCTCGTTCTCCATCTACCTGGTGATCGCCGTCGTCAACGCGCTGCTGAGCTGGGCGCTTGGCTCCGCCGGCGCGTTCATCGGGCTGATCCTCACCGTGTTCGGCGCGTTCCTGCTGCAGGCGGCGCTGGTCAAGGCCGTGCAGGACGTGCGGGACGGGACCATCGACCTGGACCTGCGCGCGACGCTCCAGGCGGCACTGCCGTACGTCGGGACGGTGGCGATCGCGTCGATCCTCGCCGCCATCGGCATCGGCATCGGGCTCATCCTGATCATCGTGCCCGGGCTGATCCTGCTCACGTTCTGGTCGCTGCTCGTGCCGGAGATCGTGATCGGCGGCGCGGGCGCGATCGAGGCGTTCGGCCGGAGCTGGCGGACCGTCCGCGGCTACGCGTGGAACGTGTTCGGCACGCTCGTCGTCGTGTGGATCGTCATGATCCTCGTGGAGATCGTGCTGTCGGCCGTCCTGCTCGCCTTGCCCTACGGCTGGCGCAGCTTCATCTCCGACCTCGTGTCCGGTGCCCTGGTGGCGCCGTTCCTCGCCGCGGTGGTCACGCTGGTCTACTACCGGCTCACCGCCGCGCACGGTGAGCAGGCCGAGCCGGCCCAGCCGAGCGCCGGCTGACGGCCCCTACGACGGCGGGTTCCCCTCCTAACGCGAGCAGCGGCTGCACCCGCTCGGCCGCGAACCTGACGAAGGCCACCGGGTCGTCGTCGTCGGCGCCGGGGTGGAGCACGACCTTGTCCGCCCCGGCCGCCGCCCAGAAGCGGACGGCTTCCGCGACCGCGTGCGCATCACCCGCGACGGCGGCGGTGCCGGCCCGCCCCATCGCCTCGAGCCGCCGCGCCGCGTCCGGGCCGGTCACGGTCAGCAGGTAGAGGACCACCGGGTGCGCGCCGGCCCGGCCGGCCGCCGCGCGGGCCTCGTCGATCGCCCGGCGCGCGGCGCGCACCCGCTCGACCGTGCTGGTTGAGTCCAGGATGGTGCCGTCCGCAAGCTCGGCGCTTAGCCTGAGCGTGCGCGGGCCGGCCGCCGCGGCGAAGACCGGCGGCGACGTGAGCGGCGGCCAGTCAAGCGCGACGTCATCCAGCCGCACGTAGCGGCCCGCGACGGTCAGCCGCTCACCGCGCAGCAGCCCGCGCAGCGCGGGCAGGTACTCGCCGAGCAAGGTCACCGGCGACTCCACGCGGACGCCGACCTGGCTCATCCAGCGCTGCACGCCGTGGCCGACGCCGACCGTCACCCGGCCGGGGAACAGGCGGTGCAGCGCGGCGGTCTCCATCGCGGTCAGCGCCACGTTCCGCAGCGGGACGGGCAGCACCCCGATCCCGACCGGCAGCCGCTCGGTCCAGGCGAGCATCGCCGACGCGAGGCTCATCGCGCCGCCGAAGAAGCAGTCCTCCCACAGCCACAGTTCCGCCAGGCCGGAATCCTCGGCCGCGCGCGCCACCGTACGAACGTGCTCTGGCGGAATCTGAGGCCAGCAGGTCGCCGCGAGAATCGTCATGCCGCCAATACTGCCGGAGCCGGCGGCGTCAGCTCGCCTCGGTATCGCGCGGGCGCAGGCGGCGCGTCAGCTGCGCCGGGTTCAAGGTGACCGGGAACGGGCGCTCGACGGTAAACGGGGCCGTCGTAATCGCGACCGTGACGTAGCGGCCGTTACGGAGCTCGAAGACGGTCACTTCCGGCTGCGCCGGGTCGGGGTCGACGATCCAGTACGACGGGACGCCGAACCTCTGATAGGCAGTTTTCTTCCGGTTCAGGTCGATGATCGCAGTGCTTGGCGACCGGACTTCGACCACGAGCAATGGCGGCTTAGTGAACTTAGCGACGCCAACCTCGTTGACCGGCACCACCACGATGTCCGGGGCGAACTCGGTGGTCGTCGCGGTCAACTGCAGCGCTGGCTCGAGCATGACGCAGAGGTCTTCCGGGCACGCGCCATCGAGGAGCTTGCCCAGTTGGAAGGCAGTGAACTGGTGAAGGGTGGTTGGGCGGGGGCTCACGACCAGCACCCCGTCAAGCAGTTCATGCCGACGGCCGTCATCGGGCAGTCGGTCCAGTTCCTCCACGGTGAACGGGAGTCCGGCCTTGGCATCTGCCTCTCCGAAAGTCACAGCACTCATGGTGCCCCCTTCTGTTGGTGGCGTCCACTCTGCCAGCGCCGTCTGACATTGCAGAGCGTAGTGGCGGCGCAGGGTGACTTCTTGTTCACCCGGCTGATCGCCCGGGGCAGGTGTCGCGGGCTAACGGTGGCGATTTATGGTGACGGCGTGGACGAGTCGTTCAGTGCGGGGCTCTGGGACAGCATCAGCGATATTTACGGGGCGATCCTCGCGCATCCCTTCCTTACCGGGCTGACCGACGGGACGCTGCCCGCCGAGTCATTCGCGTTCTACGTGATCCAGGACGCGCTATACCTGCGCGAGTACGCGCGGGCGCTGGCGGCCGTCGCGAGCCGGGCGCCCACGGCCGGCGCGACGCGGATGTTCGCGGGCCACGCGGCGGACGCGATCGCGGCCGAACTGGAACTACATGGGGCGCTTCTCGACGAGCTGGGAATTCCACCGGAAATTCTGCAGAGCGCCGAGCCCGCCCCGACCAACCTCGCCTATACCAGTTACCTGCTCGCCACCGTGCGGGGCGGCAGCTATGCCGAGGGAGTCGGCGCGGTCCTGCCTTGCTACTGGATTTATGCGGCCGTCGGCAAGGAACTCATCGCCCGCGGCTCCCCGGATCCGCGTTACCAGCGCTGGATTACCACCTACGGCGGCGACGAGTACGGCGATGTCGTGGCCGATGTGATCAGCGAGCTGAACCGCGTTTCGCACGGCCTTTCCGAAGATGAGCGGGCCCGAGTACGCCGCCACTTCCGGACGACGAGCAGGTACGAGTGGATGTTCTGGGAGATGGGCTGGGCCAAGGAATCCTGGCCCGTCTGATCGGTCTATACCTCTGGGCACGCGATTGCGGTAACGCGACACGCATGATTTCGGGGATTCCGGGGAGCACTTACCCCGCGACATGAGTTATGCTTACTTCAAGCTAAGCGTTGCAAAGCCGGGTTGCCGATCGCGGGGAACCGGCATTTACCCAGGCTTGTGCGGGACGGGGTGGGTCCTGGCGCCTAACGCTCCGCAGCTATCGGTATGATAGCTGTCGATACCAGGAAAGGCGGATTCCAAGTGGCCCAAAAGATCACAACACTCTTCATAGACGACATTGACGGCGGGGCGGCTCAGGGCACCGTACGGTTCGCCCTAGACGGGACTGATTACGAGATCGACCTGAACGAGAAGCACTCTGAGGAGCTTCGGTCGGCTCTCGGTAAGTACGTCACGCACGCACGCAAGGTCGGCGGTGCCGCTCGTCGCGGCGGTCGCGTCGCAGGTCGCGCCGGTCGCGGGGGCAACTCGGCGCAGAACACGACCGAAATCAGGAACTGGGCGCGCGAGAACGGGATCGACATTAAGGACCGCGGTCGCGTGCCCGGCGATGTCGTTGCCAAGTACCAGGCAGCCACCAGCAAGTAGCCAGCCTACGTAGAAATACCTATCTTCTACGTGGCCGACTACCGAGCCTTGCTCACCAAAACGAGAAACGCCCCCGGCGATCGCCGGGGGCGTTTTTCTACGGTCAGATCGGGGAAGACCGTGTCCTCGAAGACACAGCGCAATCAGGCGTATGCGGATTGCTCGCCACCTTCGCTCCCCGCTTCGCTATCGACGTCATCGCTATCCGTGTCTTCGCTCACGTCGCTATCCGCATCTTCGCTCACGGCCGTACCGGCGGCGTCTCGTGTGGCCTCATCTCCCCCGGCCGGCGACCACGGCGATGCGGGGAATCCCGGCATTACCGGATGCCCCGGCTCGGTGAAGAGCCACGCGCAGGATACGAGCAGGGAAATAACGAAGACAAAGTAAACCCAGAAGATTCCGGTAAGCCCGGAGGAGATCGTCAGCCCGTACGCGGAGGCTTGCGCGGACGAGATGCCGAACATCGCGGGCGACGCCGGCTGGCCCGCCTGGATAAGGGCGGACACCGCCTCCCCGGCGAGCGGCACGATCGCGCCGGCGAGCAGCAGCGCCCCCTGGCGCGGCGGGCGCCACAGCGCCGCGAGCGTGGCGACCACGATGATCGCCACCATGACGAGGACGTTGCCCGCGATCACCCAGCCCGGGTTGTCGAACGCGTTGCCCGCAGTGACGGTCTGCGAGGTGCCCTCGCTGGCGAACGCCAGGACGTAGTTGTCCCACGACGGGGCGAACGCCGCCGCGGTACCGATCCCGGCGAGCACGAGCAGCGCCAGGGGCCCGGCGTGCCCTCGGGTGGGCCGAACCGGCCGCGAGGGCTGCTGAGCCGGCCCGGGGTTAGCGCGGAACGCGAGCGCGGAGCCCGGCGGTGCAGGCCAGCCAGCCGAGCAGGCTCATCACCAGGCCGGAGCCGAGCGAGACGCCGGAGATCACCTCGCCGGTGTCCGCGAAGAACAGCCCGAACGTGACCGCGCTCAGCCCCAGCCCGAACAGCGCGCCGAACCGCGCCGCGCTGCTCGGTCGCGCGACGCTCAGCGCGACCAGCGCCGCCGTCGCCGCCCAGCCCATCACGTACAGCAGGTGCGGGACGACCTGGTCCCACTGGGACAGCAGGCTCTGGCCCCCTTCGTAGGCGGGGAAGAGCCCGGCCAGGCCGAGCACCACGCCGAGTACGAGCAGCCCCTCGCCGAGGAGCAGCGGCGTGCCGCCACGCGAGCGCCGGTCGGCCGGCGCGGGCATCGCTCGCACCGCCGTTGTCCTGGCGACGACCAAGCCTCAGCCGCAAGCCCCTGCGCTCGCGCGTGACGGGCTTGATCGTGCCCGGGTCCTCCATCGCGGCGAACCTCGCCCACGCCTGCTGCCAGCCGTCGCGGTTCTCTGGCCACCGGTCGACCGGCGCGTCATACGGCGCGCCGACCACCCAAATGCCGTAAAACCGCTTTCCCCGCCCGATCTCATATTTCTCGCCCCGATGCGAGATGACCGCCTTGTCCGGCACGGCTCTTGCCTCCAGCTCACGCTTGTCACTGCTTATGTCCCCGACAGTAGGCAGCCGAACTGGAAGCTTGCTGAAGACTTCCTAAGTTGCGACTGTATCCGCTGGTCACAGCCGAAACGAGAACCTCAATACCTGAGCTGCGGCTCAGGCGCCGCAGTGTTGGCGGCGCGCTGCCTGCACAGGCAACCACGGGGCCTTAACCGCACCACAGCGCGGTACCGCGGGCCCGAAGCGGCGCAATCGGTCTGTTCTGCGGCGTCCTCCCGTGGGGGGGATTATGGGGGGGCGAAGCCGCCTCGCATGCGCGGGGGGTGCAGGGGGGTCGCCCCCCCGCGGGCAATACTGTGCAGCACGTGAACGGGGCCGTCGCCGCCGCCTATCCCGGCGAGGCCGTGGGCGACCGCGTCGCCGGCGACCGCCGCGGCCTGGCGGGCCGCGTCGGCGAGGGAAAGGCCCGCCGCCAGGCCCGCGGCGAGGGCCGCGGAGTGGGTGCAGCCGGCGCCGTGCGTCGCCGCGATGTCGTGCCGCGCGACCGGGATCGCCAGGTGCGTCCGCCCGTCGAAGAGGTGGTCGGCCGGCGTGGCGCCGTGCCCGCCGGTCACCAGGGCCGCGCCGGCGCCCATCGCCACCAGGCGCTCGGCCAGCGCGGCCCGGTCCTCGGTGTCCAGGCCGGTGAGCGCCTGGGCTTCCGGCAGGTTGGGCGTGACGACCGTCGCCAGCGGGAACAGCCGCCCGGTCAGCGTGTCGACCGCGTCGGGGAGCAGCAGCCTGCTGCCCGAGCTGGCCACCATCACCGGGTCCACGACGAGCGGCAGCCGACGCCCGGCCAGCTCATCCGGCGACCGCCTCGATGATGGCGGAGGAGAACAGCATGCCGGTCTTGGCGGCGTCGGCGCCGATGTCGTCGAGGACCGCCCTGATCTGGTCCCGGACGAATTCGGCGGACTGCTCGGCGATCGAGGTCACGCCCAGCGTGTTCTGCGCGGTGAGCGCGACGATCGCGGACATGCCGTGCGCGCCGCAGCGGGCGAAGGCCTTGAGGTCCGCCTGGATGCCCGCGCCGCCGCCGGAATCGGAGGAGGCGATCGTCAGGACCCTGGGGATCATGCTGCCATCACCTCTCAGACACCCTGCCGCATTCCGTCGCGAAGCGACATCGGGGGGTACGGCCCGGGGGGTCGGCGGGCCCCCCGGGACGGATGTCCGCCCGAGTCCGTCGGGGGCGCGATACGATGGCGGTTCGTGCCGTCGGACGCCCCCGGGCTGGAGGCGACGGCGTGCCAGCGGCGCGGGATGCGGCCGGCCTCGTAGGCGGCCCGGCCCGCCTCGACGGCCAGGGCCATCGCCACCGCCATGCGCTCCGGGTCGGCGGCCCGGGTGATCGCGGACGCGACGAGCACCGCGGCGCAGCCGAGCTCCATCGCCAGGGCCGCGTCGCTGGCGGTCCCGATGCCGGCGTCGAGGACCACGGGAACCCCGGCCCGTTCGACGATCATCGCGATGTTGTGCGGGTTCCTGATGCCGAGTCCGGACCCGATCGGGGCGCCGAGCGGCATGACGGCGGCGCAACCCGCCTCTTCGAGGCGCAGCGCGAGCACCGGGTCGTCGTTGGTGTAGGGCAGCACGGTGAACCCGTCCGCGACGAGCAGCTGGGCCGCCTCGAGGAGTTCGACCGGGTCGGGCAGCAGCGTGATGTCGTCGGCGACCACCTCGAGCTTGACCAGGTCGGTGTCCAGCGCCTCGCGGGCCAGCCGGGCGGTCAGCAGGGCCTCGGCCGCGGTGTGGCAGCCGGCCGTGTTCGGGATGAGGGCGACGCCGGCCTGCCGGATGGTGCCGATGAGTGATGCCTGCCCGCCGCTCACCCGGCGCATGGCGACCGTGGTGAGCTGGGTCCCGGAGGCGGCGAGGACCTTGCCGAGGACGTCGAGTGAGGGTGCTCCCCCGGTCCCGACGATCAGCCGTGACGTCAGGTCGCGGCCCGCCAGGTGCCATGGGCGGGCGACGGGCGGAGGCACGCTCCCGTTCGGGATGTTCATTTTCTTCCTATCCTCCCTGGACGGCGGTCACGACCTCGACCACGGATCCGTCGGCGAGCGGGGTATCCGGCCAGGCGCGCCGGGGCACGACGGCGCCGTCGAGCGCGGCGGCGACGCCCTGCGCGGACGGGACGAGCTGGGTCACGAGGTCCGCCAGGGTCGTACCGGGCGGCAGCTCGCGCGGGTCTCCGTTGACGGTGAGGGTCATGCGCTTGCCCCGTCCCCCCGAGGGCCTTCTGGAATCGGCCGGGGCGGAAGGGGGTCCAGGCGTCGTCGGTTTCCTGGCCGCGCAGCAGGGCGAGCACCGCGTCGGCCGTGACGGCGGACAGCAGGATGCCGTTGCGGAAGTGGCCGGCGGCGATGATCAGGCTGCCGTTGCCGCCCGCGGCGCAGGCGGCCGAGGATGGGGCCGTTGTCGCTGGTCCCGGGCCGCAGCCCGGCGCTGGCCTCGGCGAAGATCAGCTCGCTGACCGCTGGGACCGCGGTGGCTGGCGTCGCGGAGCAGGTCGTGCACGGCGCCGGCGGTGACGTCGCGGTCGTCGCGCTCCTCCTGGGTCGCGCCGACGACGAGCTCGCCGTCCTGGCGGGGCACGAAGTAGAGGTCGTGGCCCTGGACGATCGCGCGGACGGTGTGCGTGAGGAGGTGCGGGATGTTCCCCGGGTGCCGCAGGCGGAGGATCTGGCCCTTGACCGGGCGGATCGCGGCGCGGATCTCGTCCGGCACCCCGTCGAGGGCGCGGGTGGCGTGGCCGGCGGCGACGACGACGTGCCGCGCGGTGAGCGTCGTTCCCTGTGCTTCGCCGGAGTCGCCGGGTAGTCCTTACCAGGCACCCGGCCGCCGCCGACCGCCGTCACGGTGCCGCGCGAGCGTCCTGACGCCGCTGGCCGCGGCGGCCACCCGGAGGGCGGCCAGGTAGCGGCGGTTGTCGACGGACAGGTCGCCCGTGGCGAGGACGCCGCCGCGGGTGCCTGGCGCGAGGAAGGGCTCGAGCCTGCGGCACTCCCTGCCGTCGAGTCGCTCGGCCTTGAGGCCGATCGAGTGGCGGAAGTCGGTGAGCCGGTCGAGCGCGGCCAGGTCGCCGCTGTCGTAGGCGACGGCGAGGGTGCCCTCGGTGCGCAGGCCGGTGCCTTGCCGCTCTCCTCTTCCAGCTCGCGGTTGAAGCTCGGGAAGCGGTCGATGGCGTGCAGGTTGAGGTTGAGCAGGTCCTGCTCGCCGAAGACCGACTCGGAGACCGGGCCGAGCATGCCCGCCGCGACCAGGCTCGCCTTGTCGCCGGCCCGCGGGTCGTCGCCGCCGGGGTCGATCAGCGTCACGGCCAGCCCGGAGCGGGCCGCCCGCCAGGCGATGGCGGTGCCGATCACGCCGCCGCCGACCACGATGACGTCCGCATCCACAATGCGCTCCCTTCGCCAGCATTACCTGGATCAGGTTCGACGGTCGGAGGCGGCTCGCCTCCCTCTCAGCCCTCGCTAGGGCTCCCGTGCTGTTCACTTCAGTGTAACGCTGGCGTCGGACGCGGTCGTTAGCGGGCATCCGGCCGACGTCGTGACGTAGGCCCACGTATAACCCCGTAGCCCGCGCCTGACCGCGACGCGGTCATATACCCCTATGGGGTACCCGTCGAGGATTGGGTGTCTTTTGTGCCCGCCGGCGGGCACAAAAGACACCCGATCATGTTTCCGCGCCTGCCGAGTGGCAGCGGTTTGATCCGATAAAAGATGACATGTCGGGCTCGATACCTTATGGAAGCAGCCCACGCCCGGAGCCGATTGGTGGCGGCGTACTGGCAGGTGAACGGAACCGGCGGCCCAGGCGGACGTCGCCATCATTACGCGTAGGTGTCTGAGATCGGGCACGATTGGAGCCATGACTGATCTGCGGGCGCGGCTGGCTGGACGCGCGGCTTTACCTGTGCATGGACTCGCGGCGGGCGACCGGGGACCTGGTGCCGTTCCTTGACGCGGTGCTGTCCAGCGGGGTGGACATCGTCCAGTTGCGGGAGAAGGGGCTTGAGGCCGGCGAAGAACTGGCGCTGCTTGAGGTCTTCCGCGCCGCCTGTGCCCGGCACGGGGCGCTGCTCGCGGTGAACGACCGGGCGGACGTGGCGCTGGCCGCGGGGGCGGACGTGCTGCACCTCGGGCAGGATGACCTGCCGGTTTCCGTGGCGCGGCGGATCCTCGGGCCCGGGCCGGTGATCGGGCGGTCCAGTCACAGTTCCGAGCAGTCGGCGGCCGCCGCGATCGAGGAGGGCGTCGACTACTTCTGCGCCGGGCCGGTGTGGGAGACGCCGACCAAGGCGGGGCGGCCGGGCACCGGGACGGGGCTGCTGACGCACGTGGCGCTGCTCGGCGCGTCCCGGCCCTGGTTCGCGATCGGCGGGATCAGCTTCGACCGGCTCAACACCGTGCTCGAGGCGGGCGCGACGCGGGTGGTCGTGGTCCGCGCGATCACCGAGGCGGATGATCCGGGGGCGGCCGCGGCGGCCTTCGCCAAGCGGCTGCGGGCGGCATAGGCCGCCCCCGCTAGGCGTCGCGGAGGCGGAGGACCGCCGCGCCGAGGATGAGGGCGCCCGCCGCCCAGAGGGCGGTGACGCCGAGGCCCTGCCACGGGGTCAGCGGGAGCTGGCTGACGCCCTCCGTGACCTGGATGTACAGGCCCGCGGTCATCGGCGCGAGCTGCTCCAGGTGGCGGGACAGGACCTGGTCGGGGATGACGGCCGACATGATCGGAAGCAGCAGCAGGATGCCGAGCACGAGGCCGATGCCGGCGGCCGAGTCGCGGACGGCGGTGGTGACGCCGAAGGCGAGCAGGGCGATCAGCGTGAGGTAGAGGACGGTGCCGCCGGCGGCCCGCAGGTCGGACGGCGTTGCCGAGGGACAGGGGCACGTAGCCGTTCGCCGCGATGAGGCCCTTGCCCGGCAGGATCAGCCAGCCGGCCAGCGCCGAGCCGCCCACCGCGAGCACCGCCGCCGCGAGCGCGGCGGCGGCCGTCACCAGGGCCTTGGCCGTGAACGCGGTCAGGCGGCGGGGCACCGCCGTCAGCGTGAGGCGGATCATGCCGGTGCCGTACTCGCCGCCGATCGCGAGCACGGCGAGAGGGCGATGACCACCTGGCCGAGGTCGACGCCGGTGAAGCCGATCTTCGCCGGGTCCGCGCCCGTCTGCCTGCAGGGTGCAGCCGTCCGGCGGGCAGTGGAAGGCGCGCGGCCGCGGCCGCGCTCACCGCGATGGTGAGCGCGGCCGCGGCGAGCAAGCAGCCACCAGGTGCCCGCCAGGGTGCGGAGCTTGGTCCACTCCGCGTGCAGGGCGTGGCTCATTACGCTGTGCTCCCCGCTCGCTTCAGCGCGCTGAAGGAGGCGCTGCCTTCCCTCGTCGCTCGTTCCTCGCTCCTCAGTCCAGGCACCGCCGCGCCCTTCCGCTCGCTCATGCATCCCGGCGCCGCAGCAGGTAGGCGGCCAGGGCCAGCGCGGCCGCCGTCCAGGCGGCGAGCACCGCCGAGGCCCGCCGACGCGGCGACAGCGGGAAGTAGCCAGAGAAGGGCGCGTAGAGCATCGTGACCTGGTGGTACTGCCGGGTACGGCTGCTGCAGGGCGAAGCCGGCGGCCGGCATGATCCGCAGCAGCCAGTCCCCCGCGCTCAGCGGCAGGCCGCGGCCGCGGCGAAGAAGTACGGGAGCACGATCACGACGATGGCGACCGCGACCGTGGCCGCGCTCCGGCGCACGATGGTCGCCGATGGCCAGGGCGAGCACCGCGAGCGAACGCGGCCAGGATCGCGGTGCCGACGATCACCCGGGCCTCGGCCGGCCCGGAGATCGGGAACGCGTAATCGCCCCTGGCGCGGGTGATCGCCTCGCCCGCCAGCACCGCTATCGCCGGCGCCGAGCAGCCCGACGATGAAGCCGACCACGGCGACCACGACCGACTTGGCCGCGAGCACGCGGCCCCTGCGACGGGGTCGCCGCGAAGGTCAGCCGGATCAGCCCGCGCCGGTACTCGGCGGTGACGAACAGGGCGGCGACCACCACGAGCGCGAGCAGGCCGGCGAACGTGCCGATGAGGTAGTCGCTGACCGTGGCGGCGGCGTCCGCCGGGCCGCCGTGCCCGGCCGGGATCGGCGCGATGTCGCCCTGCCCGGTCAGCGGTGAACTGGCCGCCCGACTGGTGGTATCCGACCGACCCCCGGTATTTCCGGCGTGCCGACGTACTGGCCGGTCCACGGGCCCGCCGTCCAGCCGCCTGACGTGGCGAGGTGGTCGAAGACCGCGGTGTCCTGGGTGGGGCCGCCGCCGCTGCCGCTGGTGCCGCCGCCGAAGTTCTGCGACACCTGCGTCGTAGTCGGGGGACGTGGCGAACAGGCCGACCTGGGCGGTCGACGGGAGGCCGGCCAGGGTCACCGTGCCGACCTGCGACCAGTGCGTGCCGTCGGCCGAGTCGTAGCCGGTGATCACGTCGCCCGACCTGGTCAGCCGCAGCCAGCGCGGGTTCGCCGGCCCGACCGGGCCCGGCAGGCCCGGCGGTGTCGCCCGTGTAGTTCCACTGAAAGCGCACGCCGTGGTCGGCGGCGACCGTGATCGCCGCGTACGCGGAGCCCTGGGTGAGGTTCTCCTTGATGATGAGGCCGGCCTTGGCCCACGCCACGACGCCGGGGACCGTTGTCGTTGCCCGCCGGCTGTTCGGCGACGGGGACGCGCCCGGTCAGCGAGGTCAGCCGGACGGTGACGCTGCCGTCGCCCGCGAGTGGCTGGCGGACGAAGTAGAAGCTGTCGGATACCGGCTCGCCGTTCGGGCCGAGGATGAACGAGATGCCGGAGTTGCAGCTCCCGCTGCTCTGCTGCCCCTGGGCACCGACTCGCCTGGCAGGAGCTCTGCCCGCCGGCCGAGGCGAGCAGCCCGACGCCGGCCATCACCAGGACGCCGACCAGCGCGCCGATGATCCAGCCGCGGACCGTGCGGAACTTGGTCAGCTCCGCGCGCAGCGCCTGCGCGAAGCCGTTCTTGCCGGGCGCGGCCGGCGAGCGGTAGGGGGCGATCGTGGTCATGACGACGCCCCCGCCCGGTCCGCGTCCTGGCCGGCCCCGTGATCCTGGCTGAGCACTGTGGAACTCCACCGCGTCCCTGGTCAGTTCCATGTAGGCCTCTTCCAGGGTCGCGCGGTGGGCGCTCACCTCGGCGAAGGGAACGTGGTGGGCGGTGAGAGTCGCCACCACTCGTTCGGCGGAAAGGCCCGCGATCGTCAGGACGTCGGGCGCGGTCGCGGCGACCTCGGCCCCGGCGTTGGCGAGGATGCGCATCGCGTCGGCCCGGGCCTGGGTGCGCAGCCGCACGCGGTCGCCGGAGGCGGCCGCGATCAGCGCGGCGACGCTGGTGTCGGCGATGACCTGGCCGCGGCCCGCGACGACGAGATGGTCGGCGGTGTCCTGCAGCTCGCTCATCAGGTGGCTGGAGACGAGGACCGCGCGGCCTTCCGCGGCGAGGCCGCGCAGGAACGTCCGCATCCAGGCGATGCCCTCGGGGTCCATGCCGTTGAACGGCTCGTCCATCATCAGCATCGGCGGGTCGCCGAGCAGCGCCGCGGCGATGCCGAGGCGCTGGCGCATGCCCAGGGAGTAGCCGCCGGCCTTGCGCTGCCGCACGCCGGCGAGGCCCGTCAGGGTGAGCACCTCGTCCACCCGCTTGGCGGACAGGCCCTGGGAGTGGGCAAGCCAGAGCAGGTGGTTGCGCGCGCTCCGGCTCGGCTGGAGGGCGGCCGCGTCGAGCAGCGCGCCCAGGTGGCTGAGCGGGTGCCGCAGCCGCCGGTAGGGCTGGCCGCCGACCAGCGCGGTGCCCTCGTCGGGCGCGTCGAGGCCGAGGATGACGCGCATCGTGGTCGACTTGCCCGCGCCGTTCGGCCCGACGAAGCCGGTGACCTGGCCGGGGTCGACGGTGAAGGTCATGCCGTCGAGCGCCTGCGCCTGACCGAACCGCTTGCGGAGCCCGGTCACTTCGATCGTTGCTTCCATGGTGGGCAACGCTAGGTTCCTCCGGTGGTCGCGGTCGTCACGGCGCAGAGCGGTCTTCGCCGCTACCGCTTCGGTGCTACCGAACGGGGGCGTGGTCCCTCTTGGGAGCTACCGGTGATTTACTCACCAGGGAGGACGCTAACGCGGCGGGATCACGGTGACAATGAGTGGCATGGGAGAACGCTGGCTGACGCGGCTGGCCGGCGCGCCGCAGGCGGGACGGATCGCTGGCGCGCTGCTCGCGCTGGCCGCGTCCGGCCAGGCGATCGCCCAGGCCGTATCGCTCGGTTTCGCGAACAGCGGCAAAGTCGGAAACCCGGAGGTGCTCGGCTTCTTGTATGCCGTGGCGCTGTGCGCGCTCGCCCTGTTGTCGACGGTGCCGCTGCTGCTCCTGCGGCCGGTCGGGGCGGCCGTCGTCGCGGCGCTCGCCAACGTGCTCGTGCTCGCCGTGTTTTCCGCGCCGACCGTCGCCGGGGCGCTCGGCGCGGTATTCGCCGCCGGGCGGCTTGGGGCCGACGGTGAGCTGCGGTCCGTGGCGGGCCGGCCCGTCGGTCCCGCGGGGGCGCAGTACCTGGCCGTGGGGCTGGCGCTGCCGTTCCTGGTGCTCGCGCTCGTCCGGCGGGACAACCTAGCGTGCGTGCTGCTCGCGTCCGCGGTTCCGATCGCGGCCGGGACGGGGATCGCGCTGCGGGCGAGCCGGGCGGCGCGGACGTACAGCGAGGCCGGCGAGGCCCTCGCCGACACGCTGGTGGCGCACACGGCGCGCGGTGAGCGGGCGCGGATCGCCCGGGAGCTGCACGACGTGGTCGCCCACCACATCTCGATGATCGCGGTGCAGGCGGAGACCGGGCGGCTGACGATCCCCGGGCTGCCGGAGGCCGGGTCGCGCCGGTTCCTTGAGATCGGCGACACCGCGCGGGCCGGGCTCACCGAGATGCGGCGGCTGCTCGGCGTGCTCCGCGAGGACGCGGCGGAAGGCGCCGCCGGGACGAGGGAGCCCGGATTGCCGGGGTCCGCGGTGAGCAGGCAGCCGCAGCCGGGGCTCACCCAGCTCGGCGAGCTGATCGACGCCGTGCGGGAGGCCTCGGTGGCGGGGACCCGGCTGATCATCTCCGGGCCGGCCGCGCCGCTTGACCCCGGTGTCGAGCTCGCGGCCTACCGCATCGTGCAGGAGGCGCTGACTAACGCGAGGCGGCACGCGCCCGGCGCGGCGGTCGACGTGGAGCTCCGCTACGGCGCCGGCACGCTGCGGCTGCGGGTCCGCGACAACGGGCCGGGGCCGGTTGGCCCGCTCGCCGGGTCCGGCGGCCGGCCGCAGGACGGCCGGGCGGGATGCCGCGCTCCCCGAAGATGCCAGCCGCCGGGTCGACGGTCACGGGCTGCTCGGGATGCGGGAGCGGGCCTTCTCCGTCGGCGGCGCGCTGTACACCGGGGCGGCGCCGGGCGGCGGGTTCCTGGTGGAGGCGGTGCTGCCCGCGGAACCCGACCCCGTCCGGCGGCCCCGGGCCTCCGTGGAGGCGGCCCGTGCCGAATAGCCCCGGGTTGAATGGCCCCGTGTTTAATAACGCCGTGATCTCTGTCGTTGTCGCGGACGATCATGAGGTGGTGCGGGCCGGGTTCGCGGCGCTGCTGGACACTCAGCCGGACTTCACCGTGCTCGGCACGGCGGCGGACGGGGCGGACGCGATCTCCGTCTGCACCGCGCTGCGCCCGGACGTCGTGCTGATGGACATCCGGATGCCGGGGACCGACGGGATCGAGGCCACCCAGCGGCTGACGGCCGGGGAAGACCCGCCTAAGGTGCTGATCCTGACGACGTTCGACCTGGACGAGTACGTCTTCGACGCGCTGCGGGCGGGGGCGAGCGGTTTCCTGCTCAAGGACGTGACCGCCGAGCGGCTGTTCGAGGCGGTCCGCGTGGTCGCGGCGGGCGAGGCGCTGCTCGCCCCGGCGGTGACGCGCCGGCTGATCAGCGAGTTCGCGCGGCTGCGGCCGCAGGCGGCCGCGGCGGCACCGGGGGCAGCAGGCCGTCCGAGCGCCCTCGCGGTACTGACGCCACGGGAGACCGAGGTGCTGTGCCTGGTCGCCGAGGGGCTGTCCAACACGGAGGTCGCGGGGCGGCTTGTGGTCACCGAGGAGACGGTGAAGACTCACGTGAGCCGGATCCTGTCCAAGCTCGGGCTGCGCGACCGGACCCAGGCGGTCGTGGTCGCCTACGAGTCTGGCCTGGTCGTCCCCGGGCGTTAGGGGACGACAAGGCCAATTGGTCAAGGGGCGGCAGTTTCCGGACGGGACCTACCGGTGGCGGCGACCGCGGAGTTCCCCTGACCTCGGGTTAGGCATCGCGGATCCGCAGTGCCAGGCCGCCGAGCAGCAGCGCCCCGGCGGCCCAGGCAGCGACGACCCCGAGGCCCTGCCACGGGGTGAGCGGCAGACCCCTGAGCCCGCTGGCGGCCTGCGCGTCGAGCCCGGCGGACATCGGCCCGATCTGCTCCAGGAGCCGCTGCAGGGCATGGTCGCGGACCATGCTCGCGGCCACCGGGAACAGGTAGAGCAGCCCGAGCACGATGCCGACGGCAGCCGCCGAGTCACGCACCACCGTAGCCACGCCCAGGCTGAGGGCCGCGATCAAAGTCAGGTAGATGATCATACGGAACGGGCCAGCCAGCTCCCCGAGGCTCCCCAGCTCGAATCCGTGAGCGGTGGTGAAGCCGTGGCCCGGCAGGATGAGCCGCGCCGATGATCACGGACGCGGTGACGGCGACGACGGATGCCGCGAGTACCAGCCCGGTCAGGGCCGCCAGCTTGGCGGCGAGCAGGCTCAGGCGGCGGGGTACCGCGGTGAGCGAGAGGCGGATAATGCCGGTGCCGTACTCGTCGCCGATCGCCAGCACGGCGAGCACCACGACGACGGCCTGCCCGATGTCAGTTCCGGTCAGGGTGATCCGGCCCGGATCCTGACCGCAGGCGGCGGCGTGGCAGCTGGCGGCGGCGATCGTCAGCGTGCTGACCGCAACGGTGGTCAGCACCGCCCCGGCGAGCAGCCAGATCGTGCCGGGCAGGGTGCGTAGCTTCGTCCATTCGGCGTACAGCGCGTTCACGCGTCCCTCCGGTTCAGCGTGATCACGGCGAGCGCCAGCGCTGCCGCGGCCCAGGCGCACAACACGGCGAAGCCGGCCCATGCGGTGAGCGGGTAGTAGCCCGCCGACGGCAGGTACACGTTGTCGACCTGGTGGTACTGCACGACTGTCTGCTGAATCGCGAAGGCGGCGGCCGGCGTGACCCGCATCAGCCAGTTGGTGGCGGTGGCGGGCAGCACGGGGATGGCCACCCCCAGCAGGTACGGGACCACGGTGATCATGATGACGGCGGCGATCGCCACGGCGCCCCGCCGGATCACGGTACCGACCGCGACCGCGATCACGGCGCAGACCGCCAGGACCGCGGCCGTCCCGACGATGACCCGCACCTGCGTGAGCGCCGAGACGGGCGCGACGTACACGCCATTGGACCGCAGCATCGCCTGGCCGGCGGTCACGGCTATCGCGGACCCGGCCAGCCCGGCCGCGAACGCTACCGAGCCGGTCACCGCCGCCTTCGCGGCCAGCACCCGGCCGCGTCGCGGGCACGCGGCGAGCGTCACCCGGATAAGCCCGCGCCGGTACTCCGCGGTGATGAACATGGCGCCCACCACGACCAGCACGATCAGCGCCGCGAACGTGCCGAGGAGCGTCTGCGCGATCGTCACGCCGAGACCGGAGGCCCCGGAGACGGCCGGCGCGATGTCGCCGCTGCCGGTCACGGTGAACGCTCCGTCGTCGTCGCGGTATCCGGTCGCCGGTCCCGCCAGGCCGCCTTGCGCGCCGCCGATGTCCGAGCCGGTCCAGGTACCGCCGGCCCGGCTGAGCCGCCCGTCGCTGAACGTGCCGGTCGCCTGACTAGGGCCGCCGCTGACCTGAGATGAGCCGAGCGATGTCGCTGAGTACTGCGGAGAGGTGGCGAAGAGCCCGGCCTGAACGGTCCGGCCAGGCAGGGTCACGCTCCCCACCGTGATCCAGCGGGCGCCATCGGCGGACTCGTAGCCGGTGACCTGGTCGCCGTGCCTGGCCAGCCTCAGCCACCGGGCGCTGATCGCGGGCGCGGCGATATCGCCGGTGTAGTCGTACTGCATCCGCACCCCGTGGCCGCCGGTGAGCATCATCGCGGCGTACGCCGATCCCTGCGCCAGGCTCGCCTTGACGATGATCCCTGCCTTGGCCCACGGCACCAGCCCGGGTCGCATCCCGGGACCGGTCGCGGCCGGGACCTGGCCGGTCAGCGAGTCCACCCGGACGGTGATGGTCGCGTCGCCAGCCAGCTGCTGGTGGACGAAGTAGAAGCTGTCGGTCACGGCCTCGCCGCCCGGTCCCGTCGGCAGCGCGCACGAGTCTCCCGTGCAGGTGCCGTGCATGCCGGAGGACAGCGCCAGGCCGGCGATGACCGCCGCGGCGATGACCACGGCGACAACCCAGCCGCGGACGGTGCGGAACTTGACCCACTCGGCCGCGAGCGCGCTCACAGCGACCCCCTGTACTCCACGGCGGTCCTGGTCAGCTCCATGTAGGCCGCCTCCAGGGACGGCCAGCGCCCGAGCAGGCTCGTGATCGGGGTATCGGCGATCACCCGCCCGCGCCCGACGATGACCACGTGGTCCGCGATGTCCTGGACCTCGCTCATCAGGTGGCTGGAGACCAGCACGGTGCGGCCCTGGTCGGCCAGGCTCCGCAGGAATCCGCGCAGCCAGATGATGCCCTCGGGGTCCATCCCGTTGAACGGTTCGTCGAGCATGAGCGCCTGCGGGTCGCCGAGCAGCGCCGCGGCGATTCCGAGCCGCTGCCGCATGCCCAGGGAGTAGCCGCCGGCCCGGCGCCCGGCCACGCCGTCCAGGCCGGTCGCCTTGAGTACCTCGTCGATGCGGCGGGCCGGGAGCCCCTGGGACCGGGCCAGCCACAGCAGGTGGTTGCGGGCGGTGCGGCTCGGTTGCAGCGCTCCCGCGTCTAGCAGCGAGCCGAGGTGCCGCAGCGGATGCCGGTATGACCGGTAGGGTCGCCCGTTGACCAGCGCCGTTCCTGAATCGGCGCGGTCAAGGCCGAGGATGACGCGCATCGTGGTGGACTTGCCGGCTCCGTTCGGGCCGGCGAACCCGGTGACGCGGCCGGGGACCGCGGTGAAGGTCATGCCGTCGAGCGCTTGCTGCGGCCCGAACCGCTTGCGGAGGTCCGTGATTTCGATCATGGGACCGTTCTACGCGAGCCGCGGGTGTCAGCCCGGTGCCGAGCGCTGACACCTGGCTGACACCGGCCGGTGTGGCATCGTATGGGCATGCGTGTACTAGTCGCCGAGGATTTCGAGGTTCTTGCCACGGCAGTGGCGACCGGATTGCGCCGGGAGGGAATGGCGGTCGATGTGGTCCTAGACGGGGATGAGGCGCTGGAATCGCTGGCGGTCACCCGGTACGACGTGGTGGTGCTTGACCGGGATCTGCCCGGGACCCACGGCGACGAGGTATGCCGCCAGATCGTGGCCGGCGGTACGGGCAGCCGGGTGCTGATGCTGACCGCCGCGAGCACAGTCGCGGACCGGGTCGACGGACTGGCGATCGGTGCCGATGACTACCTGCCGAAGCCGTTCGACTTCGCTGAGCTGGTAGCGCGGGTCCGGGCGCTGGCCCGCCGGTCGGCACCGGCCGTGCCCCCGGTGCTGGCGGCCGGCTCGGTCAGCCTCGACCCCGCGCGCCGGGCCGCGTTCCGTTCTGGCCGGCGGCTGGAGCTCAGCCCGAAGGAATTCGCCGTCCTGGAGTGCCTGCTGGCCGCGGACGGCCGGGTGGTGTCGACCGAGGAACTGCTGGAACGGGTGTGGGACGCGGAGGCGGATCCGTTCACCACGGCGGTGAAGACCACCATCAGGCGACTGCGGCTCAAGCTCGGGTCACCGCCGGTCATTCACACCTTCCGCGAGGGCGGCTACCGGATCGGCGACCAGGCCTGATGGCGGGCACGCTGCGGACGCGCTTCGCACTGCTGTACGCGGGGGCGTTCGCCGTGACGGGACTGGTGGTCCTCGCGGCCGCGTCACTGACGGTCAAGTCCACCGTGCACGCCGGCTCGTCGGGCCGCCGGTCGTCACGCGCCCGTACGCGCACGCCTTCGGCCCGGTCGCGGTGATCCTGGTAGTGCTGGTAGCCGCGTCGCTAGGCTCCGGCTGGCTGCTCGCGGACCGGCTGCTCCGGCCGGTGCGGATCATCACGGCGGCCGCGCGCGATATCTCCGCGACCAACCTGAGCCGCCGGCTGCCGCTTGACGGCCGTGAGAACGAGCTGACCAGGCTCGGCCGGACGCTGAATGACCTGTTCGCCCGGCTCGAGGCGTCGTTTCAGGCGCAGCGGCACTTCGTGGCCAACGCCTCGCACGAACTGCGCACCCCGCTGACCGCCGAGCGGACCCTGCTGCAGGTGGCGCTCGCCGACCCGTCGGCTGACGCGGCGACGTTGCGGGAGGCCTGTCGAGCAGGTGCTGGCACTGGGAACGCAGACCGAGCGCCTCATCGACGGGCTGCTCACCCTGGCGACGGGGGAACGCGGCATTGACTGCCGCGAATCGGTCGACCTGGCCGATGTTGCCGCCCGCGTCGTCCAGGCCCGAGGCGGAGGGCTGACTCCGACGCTGGCCCCGGCGCCCGTCGCGGGCGATCCGCGGCTGGCCGAGAGCCTGGTCGCGAACCTGGCGGACAACGCCCTGACGTACAACGTCCCCGGCGGCTGGGCGGACATCAGAACCGGGACCCGCGACGGCCAGGCGGTGCTGTCGGTGAGCAACACCGGCCCCGTCGTGCCGCCGGACGAGGTCGAGCGGCTTTTCCAGCCGTTCCAGCGACTAGGGGGCTCACGCGTCAGGAACGCCGGGCGGCCACGGGCTTGGCCTGGCGATCGTGCGGGCCATCGCGGACGCCCACGATGCGATCGTCACCGCCCGCGCCCGTGAAGGCGGCGGCCTCGAGATCGACGTGACCTTCCCGGCTGTCACTCAGCCCCCGCCGAGCGGACCGGCGCCGTAGGGCTTGAATCCGGGGGCCATTTTGCTCTCGTGACCAAGTCCCCGGGCGTTATGCGTTGCCCGCGACATGGAAATAGCGGCTCGCCGGTGAGAGTCAGGCGCCTTCGTTCGGGATCACTATCTTGATGCCCTGGGCGGCGAGGATCTTTTCGCTGAGGGCGCCCAGTTGCGTGAATTCCTCGCTGGTCAGGGTGTCGACCAGCAGCTCACGGACGGCGGCCACGTGGCCGGGGGCGGTCGCCTTGACCTTCTCCCAGCCTTCTTCGGTGAGCACGGCGTTGATGAAGCGGCCGTCGCCCGGGCAGGGCTCGCGGCGGACCCAGCCCCTGGCCTCGAGGCGGCTGACGACATGGCTCAGCCGGGACAGCGAGCTGCTCGCCGTCGCGGCCAGCTCGCTCATCCGGAGCGTGCGGTTGGGGGCTTCGGAGAGGCCGGACAGGACGAGGTAGTCGAACTGGGTAATGCCCGCGTCCTTCTGGAGCTGAGCGTCCAGGACCGCCGGGAGCCGCAGCAGCAGCGCGACAAAGGGACGCCAGGCCGCCTGCTGCTGGTCGCTGAGCCACTCCATAGCTTTATTCTATGACTCTTGGTTGATGCTTCAATAACGATACGATACAGTTGAAGCGTCAACTTTCCTTGCCTGGCGAGTGGAGGCGGTCATGGCCGGACGCTCGGTCTTCGACCCGCAGGTGCCGGCCGGCGCCTACGACGCGTTCGTGGTGGACGCCGCGCCGCGGTCGGCGGCGCAGCCTTCGTGGGAGCCGGCGGACGGGCCGGTGCCCGCGCTGTACATCGGGCACGGCGCGCCGCCGCTGCTCGACGACGCCGAGTGGATGGCGCAGCTGGCCGCCTGGACGCTGACGATGCCGAAGCCGCGGGCGGTGCTGATCGTCTCCGCGCACTGGGAGGCGGCGCCGCTGATGCTGTCGGCGCCCTCGTTCGGCACGCCGCTGGTGTATGACTTCGGCGGGTTCCAGCAGCGGTACTACACGCTCACCTACCCGACGCCGGACGCGTCGGCGTTCGCGCGCGAGGTGGCGTCGCTGATGCCTTCGGCCGCGCCGGCGCACCAGCATCCCTCGCGCGGCCTCGACCACGGGGCGTGGGTGCCGCTCAAGGTCATGTACCCGCTGGCCGACGTGCCGGTGCTGCAGCTGTCGATCCCGTCCTCGGATCCGTTTGCGCTGTTGTCTCTCGGCGCGCGGCTGCGGCCGCTGCGCGAGACCGGGGTGCTGGTCATCGGGTCGGGGTTCCTCACCCACGGGCTGCCGTTCCTGACCCCGGCGACGATCACCGACGGCTTCGTGCCCGGGTGGTCGTCGGAGTTCGACGCGTGGGCGGGCGAGGCGCTGGCGCGGGGGGACGTGGAGGCGCTCGCCTCCTATAAGAAGGCGCCGGGGATGCCGTACGCGCACCCGACCGCGGACCACTTCCTGCCGCTGTTCGTGACGCTCGGGGCCGCGTCGGACCCGGCCGCGCCGGTATCGACCGTGATCGACGGGTACTGGATGGGGCTGGCGAAGCGGTCCTTCCAGGTGAGCTAGGCGGAGGATTCGAGGAAGTCGCGGACCCGGGCGACGTACGGGGACTTGTCGTAGCTCGCCACGTACGCGCTCGCGGTCCGGACCGGGTCGCCGAAGAAGTAGTACTCGTACAGGGCCTGGCGGCTGGCGAAGGCGGACGCGCACGTGTCCCAGACCAGGCGGAAGAGCCTGACCCGGTCCGCGCCGCTCAGCGCGGCCGCCTGCAGGTAGGTGTCGATGTTGGCCGCGGAGTTGCCGACGACGTCGGCCTCGGTCGGGGTGGCCATCAGGCCGGAGGCGCCGAGCTTGCGGAGGATCTCCGGGAAGCGCTGGTACAGCTTCGGATACAGGTTGCGGGCGGTGTTGAGCGGCGGCCAGGCGGGGGTGCAGACCCCGTAGGCGTTGACCGCCGCGTCGGCCTCGGCCGCCCGGCCGAGCGCGCGGAGCGTCTCCAGGGTCGTGATGATCTCCGCGAGGTCGGCCTGGACGTGCTGGAACTGGCCGATGCCGATCGACTCGACCAGGAGCGTCGTCAGCCCGAGTATGTACTCGGTCTTGGCCGTGGTGCGGGAGACGACCTGGTGGGTCATGTGCTGCAGGGCGTCCGTGGCGGTATAGAAGCCGTTGCAGATCTCCGGGTCGCCGAGCGTGAAGCAGCGCTCGTAGGGGACGTGCACGTCGTCGAAGATCACCACCGCGTCCGACTCGTCGAACCGCGAGCCGAGCGGGTGGTCGAAGTGCGAGCGCCCGTAGTCGAAGGGCTCGCGGGCGATGAAGGTCAGGCCCGGGGCGTCGACCGGGACCGCGAACGCGAACGAGTACGGCTTGTCCTCCGGGGTGCCGCGCAGCACGGTCGAGGGGAACACCAGCAGCTCGTCGGCGAACGGGCCGATCGTGGCCAGCATGCGGGCGCCGCGGACCACGATCCCGTTGTCGTCCTCGCGGACCACGTGCGCCATGAGGGCGCCGCCCGCCTGCTGGCTGGCGGCCACGGCGCGGTTCGCCTGGGGCGGGATGAGGGTGTGCGTGCAGAGGAGGTCTTCCTCGCGGACCTTCTCGTAGTACGCGACGATGTTCCGCGAGAAGGCGGTGTCGGCCTGGCCGAACCAGTCGGCGGCCGACGCCAGGGCCATCAGCGCGCTGTTCAGGTAGTCGCCCGTGCGGCCGAGCATGCCCTGGGACCGCTCCGCCCAGACGCGGAACGCCTGCCGCCGCTTGACCAGGTCCTCGGCCGTTCGCGGGATCAGGAACGAGGTCGCGACCGGGTCGCCGGTGGCCGGTGACTGGTAAGTCAGGATATTTCGGTATTCGGGGGCGTGCTGCAGGTCAAACAGCCCCGCGTAGGTCCGCACCACGTTCGCGAACGCCGGGTGCGACGCCACCCCGCCGATCAGGGACTCGCCCTGGATCTCCACGTGCGTCCTGGTGCTGGCCAGCCGGGCCAGGAACTCCGCGCCGGTGCGTGCGGGCATGCGGCCCCCTCCTCTTCGGGTCTCCTGGAACGTAACTCCCCTCGCTCCTCACCGACAACCCGGGACGGATCTTGCCTTCGGCCCTCGGTTTTGGTTGCCTGGTCACCGTGAAGCACGCGTGAGGAACAGGTCAGCGGCCGAGTGGGTCTCCTACCTGCTTGAGCCGAAAAACTGGATCATCGCCACCACCCTCGCCGTCGGCTGGCACTCCGACGGCGCCGCGGGGCTGGCGTGGGGAGCCGTCGCGGCGATGTTCGCCGGCGTGCTGCCCATGGTGTTCATCAGCCTGGGGGTACGGAGCGGCCGGTGGGCCGACCGGTACGTCGGGGCGAAGCGCCCCCGGCTCATCGTGCTCTCGTTCATCATCGCCTCGGTCGCCATCGGCCTCGCCCTGCTGGTGAGCCTGGGGGCGCCGGGCGAGCTGACCGGCTACATCAGCTGCATGCTCGGCAGTGTGGCCGTGCTCGCCGCGATCACGAGCGTGTGGAAGATCTCCATCCACTGCGCGGTCGCCTCCGGGTCGGTGACGATCCTGACGCTGCTCTTCGGTCCCTGGCTGGCCCCCGCGTACCTGCTCGTGGCGCTGACCGCCTGGTCCCGGGTCGTGGTCAAGGACCACACGGCCGCCCAGGTGATCGCCGGCTCGGTGCTCGGCGCGGCCGCCGCCGTGATCACCTACGCGATCATCCCGCACTAGCGAAAGCGGACCGACCACCGCGACCACTGGATACGTACCCGGCGCCGCAGGCGCCGTCCCGGGGCTCCGCCCCGGCAGGGGGATATGGGGGAGGGACTCCCCCATGCGTGGGGGGGTCACCGGGGTCATCCCCCCGGGGGTAATAACAGCGCCCAGATGCGCGCGGTCTCGTCGGTGCTCGCCGTGGCCAGCTGGCGGGTGGCGGGGCTGAACGCGAGCGAGCTCACCGCGCCCGCGTGGCCCTCCAGGGTGCGGACGCACTTGCCGGTCGCCGACTCCCACATGCGGACCGTCGTGTCCGAGCTCGCGGTCGCGATCAGCTTGCCGTCCGGGCTGTAGGCGACCACGAACGCGGAGTCGGTGTGGCCCTCCAGGGTACGGATCGGCGCGCCGGTGGCGGCGTCCCAGATCCTGGCGGTCGCGTCCTCGCTCGCGGTGGCGACGACGCGCTCGGCCGGGCTGAACGCCACCGACCACACGGTGTCGGCGTGCCCGTTCAGTATGCGCAGGCAGTTGCCCGTCCCGACCTCCCACAGCCGCGCGGTGCCGTCGAAGCTGGCGGTGGCGACGAGCGCGCCGTCGGGGCTGAACGACACGGCGGACACGATGCCGGTGTGCCCGGTGAGCACGCGCGTGCACGCGCCGGTGCCCGCGTTCCACAGCCGGGTGGTCCCGTCGCCGCTCGCGGTCGCGAGCAGCTTGCCGTCCGGGCTGAACGCGGCGCTGTAGACGATGTCGCTGTGCCCTTCCAGGACGTGCTGGCTCGCGCCCGTCGCCGTGTCCCAGAGCCGGATCGTCTCGTCGTAGCTGGTGGTGGCCAGCACGCGGCCGTTCGGGCTGAACGCGACGCCGAAGACGGCGACCGTGTGCCCGGTCAGCTCCAGCACGACGGTGCCGGTGCGGGCGTCCCACAGCCGCGGGGTCAGGTCGGCGCTGACGGTCGCGATCTTGCTGCCGTCCGGGCTGAAGGGAGCGGCGAACACCGCGTCCTCGTGGCCGCTCAGCGTGTGCAGCAGCTCGCCGGTGGCGGCGTTCCACACCCGGGCCGTCTTGTCCTCGCTGGCGGTGCTGAGCCTGGCACCGTCCGGGCTGAAGGCCACGGAGTTGACCGCACCCGTGTGGCCCGTGAGTACACGCGCGCCTGCCGTTTCGATAACACTCAATGTAACCGCCTCTGGGATCCCGCCGCGGGTCCGCTGTGTCATCGTGTGGTGTCGGCCGTCCGCGGGCAGGCATCTGTCGTTAAATGCGCGCCTCATTGTCTACTGTCCGGCCGCGTACGCGGCGGTTTTTCGCGGGTTTGCCGCCGGGGTTCCACCATTTCGTGACATACCAAGCGTGGGTCCGCGCGGTGTCATGTCTATGCGCCAGCCCTCCCTATGATGCCGCTGATCGCTACGCTTTGCGTGGAGGTTCGTCATGCGACTTGACGAGGTCGGCAAGAGATACGGGATACGCCAGCCCTGGGTGGTGCGCGGCGTGAGCGCCGACCTACCCGCGGGACGGCTGATCCGCGTGTCCGGCCGCAACGGGTCGGGGAAGTCCACCCTGCTGCGGGTCGTCGCCGGCGTGTCGCTGCCGTCGGCGGGGACCGTCACCGGGCGCCCGCACGCCGGCTACGTGCCCGAGCGGTTCCCCGGCGGCCTGCCGTTTTCCGGGCGGGACTACCTGCTGCACCTGGCGCGCGTGCACGGGCTGCGCGGCCAGGAGGGGCAACGGCGGGTCGAGGGGTGGCTCGAGCGCCTTGGCGCCGCCGGGTACGCCGACCAGTCGCTGCGGTCCATGTCCAAGGGCATGTGCCAGAAGATGGCCGTCGCCCAGGCCCTGCTCCCCTCCCCCGGCCTGCTCGTGCTCGACGAGGCGTGGACGGGGCTCGACCAGGCGGCGCGCGGCGAGGTCGACGCCGCCGTCGGCGAACGGGTCGCCGCCGGGGGCACCGTGCTCTTCGTCGACCACGACCCGGCCCGGCTGGCGGGCCGGGAGGACCAGCGCTGGAACATCGACGACGCCGGCCGGGTCACGGTGCTCGCGGGGCCGGCGCGCCGGGGCGGTCCCGCGGGCCGAACGGCTCACCATCCGGCTTGAGGCCGCGAGCGCGGCGGACGTGGTCGGCCGGGTGCGGGCCATTGACGGGGTGCGGGTGCTGTCGGTTGAGGTCGAGGCTGACGCTGCCGCTGACGGGACGGGGCGCTCGTGATCGCGCTGCTGCGGTACCAGGCGGCGATCCTGCTCCGGTCGCACCGCTGGATCTTCCCGCTGATCGCCTACGTCCTGCTCATGGCGGTTGGCGCGGCCGGGTCGACGTCCCTCGCCGAGACGCTCGACTGGAGCGGCGCGATGCTCGTCCCGGTCGTCGCGTTCCTGACCAGGGGCATGCTCACCGCGGAGCCGGATGCCGCGCGCGCCTGCGTTGCCGCCGCCGCCGGCCCGGCCCGCGCGCAGCTGGCCGCCCTGATCGTCCCGCTCGGCGCCGGGGCGGTCCTTGGCATCGCGGCCATGGTCTTCGACGTGCTGACCGCCGAGGCCGCGTCGACCACGCCGGCGTCCGGGCTGCCCGGCAAGGTGACGGCGGCCGCGGGCCATCCGGGAATCGTGCTGGCCGGCCTGCTGATCGCCCTCGTGTGCCTGCTGGTCGGCTCCGCCGTCGGCGCGCTGTGCAACCCGCCGCTGCTTCGGCACCCCGCCGCGGCCATGCTCAGCACCCTCGCCGTCACCATCGTCGCCCTGGCGGCCGGCGTCTCCCCCGCCAACGCGGCCATCAGCCACACCACGGCCTCGGCGGCCAGCCCGCTCGCGGCGAACTGGCCGGGCGCGGGCGCGCTGGTCGGCGCGGCCTGCCTGCTTGCCGTGACCTGGGGGGTGTCCGTGAGCGCGGGCACCCGCCGCGACACCTGGTCGGCCAGCTCCTGATAGTCAGAAGGGGCGGGCCAGTTTCCGGGGTCGATGTTGGTCATGGCCTCTTCAAGGGTCGCGGTGGGTGGCTCGCTCTCCGATGGTGCGGGGCGGCACGCTGGCCAGGCAATTCCCTGGAAGGAATCCCGCCGGGACCAGGCGAGCACGAATCCGTTCCGGATAATTCTGGTTTTGGTTTCCCAATGGTCATGATTTGGATCGATAGGCTGAGCACATATGCACCTACGCCTACCTCTGCCCACCGTGCATGGGCGCGCGGACGACCAGCAGGCCGAGGCGCCCTCCCGGCGCTCCTTGGCCGCCAGGCTCTCCGCGGTCGCGGCGCTGAGAGTGCGGGTGCCCGGCCGGGCCTTCGCCGCGATTACGGTGGCGCCGGCGCTGCTCGCCGTGGCGTGGCTGTTGCCGGGGACCGGGATGCTGCTCGCCGGGCGGCTGCGGGCCGTGCCGATGGTGATCGTCTTCGCCCCGCTCGCGGTCGCGCTGTGCTACTTCGCGATAGGGCGGCTGCCGGTGCGCTGGCCGAGGTTCGGCGAAGCCGAGCCGGAGGCCGCCCGCGCCGGCCGCCCGGCCGAAGGCGGACGCGTCGGCCGTCGCGCTGCTCGCCATGCTCGCGATCGCGGCCGGGTTCGGGGTGTGGCAAGCGGTCCTCCGGTCCGAGCAGGTCTTCGTGACCAGCGACCCCGGCGTCTACCTGCAGTACGGGTACTGGATCGCCGGGCACGGGACGGCGCGGATCCCCGAGTCGGCTTCGGCGTTCGGCGGGGCCCAGGGGCTGGACTTCGCGACCCCGGGGTTCACCGTGTCGGGCGGCTCGATCACGCCGGCGTTCCTGCCCGGGCTGCCGCTGGTCCTCGCGGGCGGCACGTGGCTTCGCGGGCTGAGCGGCGCGCTGCTCATGCCGGCGGTCCTCGGCGGCTGCGCCGTGCTCTCGTTCGCCGGGCTCGTGGGACGGCTGTGCGGGGTGTGGTGGGCGGTGGCCGGGGAGCTCGTGCTCGCGGTTGGCCTGCCCGAGGTGTACACGTCGCGCACCACGTTCAGCGAGCCCCTCGTGCAGGTGCTGCTGTTCGGCGGGCTGTGCCTGTTCATCGACTCGCTCGTGGTCCGGCGGCGGGTCCTCGCCGCGCTCGCCGGGCTCGCGCTCGGGCTGACCGTGCTGGCCTCCATCGCGTCGGTCGCCGTGCTGCTGCCCGCCTTCCCCGTCCTCGCGCTGCTGTTCGTGGCGAGACGGCCGCAGGCCGGCCCGTTCGGGGCCGGCCTCGTCCTCGGCATCGGGACCGGGCTGGCAGCGGGCCTCGTGCTCGCGCGGGCTTACCTGTCGACCGTGTCGGCCCAGCTGCACTTGATCGGGTTGTGCGCGTTCGGCTGCTGCGCGGTGACGGCGCTGACGCTGCTGCTGGCGATCCCCGCTCGTGCGGCGGTTGGCGCGGCGGATGTTCGCCTACCGCCTGCCCGTCATCGGGTTTAAGGGAGAGCAGGCCTACCTGCCGTCGCTCGGCGGCGTGGCGCAGTTGCTGGCCCTGGTGCTGCCGGTGGTCGTGCTGGTCGGGCTGGCCGAACGGCCGTACCTGCAGACCGTCCGGGGGCAGACTGACCCGGCCATGATCAGGGCCGTCGCGGCGCTGCAGCGCCTTGAGCGGCTGCCGGTCGACGGGCTGCGCCAGTACTACGAGTCAAGCCTCCGCTGGGTGCTGTGGTACATCGGGGCGCCCGCCCTGCTGCTCGCCTGCGCGGGGGCGGCGGCGCTCGGGCGGCGGTCGGTCGAGGCGGCGCTCGACGGGCGTGCTCGCGTCTCCGCTGCCACCGTTCCCGCCTCGGTGGTGCGGTTGTGGGCGCTGCCGTTCCTGATCGTCGCCTGGTCGGTGGTGACCGTGCTGTGGGACCCGGCCGTGGTGCCGTGGCAGCCCATGGCGTCCCACCGGCTCGTGCCCGTGGTGCTGCCCGGGCTCGTGCTCCTCGCGGTATGGATGTCATCGTGGCTGGTGTCGCGGGCCAAGGTCTACGGCGCCGCGCGGGGCGCCCTCGGGGTCGTCGGGACCTGCTGCGTGCTCGCGCTGGCGCTGCCGCCGCTGGTGACGACGCTGAACCCGGGCCTGTCGAACTCGCCTACCTCGACTACCGCATCGGGCGTGTCGAAGCTCGCGAGCCGGGTGCAACTGCGCGGGGTCGGTGCGTCCGCGACCTACAGCGGCGAGATCGCCGCGGCCTCGGCGCTGTGCGCCACCATCGGGCCGTCGGCGAGCGTCCTCGTCACGGACGCGTCGACCGCGGCGACGTACGCCCCGGCCATCCGGAGCCTGTGCGGGCAGCCGGCCGCGCTGGTCGTTCCCGGGCCTTCGGCGGCGACCCGCGGCGGCACTGGAGCAGGCGGCGAGCGCGGTCCAGCAGGCCGGGCGGCGGCCCGTGGTGCTCGGCCCGACACGATCGTCGGTGTCCCTGCCCGGGTCCGTGCTGCACGAGATCACGCTCCGGACCGCGGGCGATGCCGAGTCGCTGACCGGGGCCCCGACCGGGACCTGGCCGGTCACCTACACCGCCTGGCTGGCCGTGCCGTCCGGCGCCGGGCTCTAGCTCGCCCGGAGGGTACGAAGAAGTCTTTCGTCTCCGGGACGGCCGACGTCAAGTGGAAGCGTCCGCGCCGCCGGCTAGTTCCATACGTACGGAAACCGTTATATCTGCGTACGCGGCATTTGCAGCCGCGGCAAATAGGAGGAGAACGCAACCGCCGGCACCGGAAACCATTAGTCAGGTACCCAGGTAATCTCAAGGGGCGGCCGGACGTCGCCACGGCCGGCCGCGCGGGACTTCCCGCTGGGTGAACCGCACGCCATAGAGGCGGCGATCCGGCCTGGCGAACGGTCCGAGTGGGGTCAAGGTGCCCCAGCCAGGGCTTTCGCGAGCGTCCCGGCAGGGCAGCGGTTCCCTTGGCGTTCACCGAATGCTAATCCAAAGTCAGGTTTTAGGCCCAACTATCGGCGTACGGTATCGAATCTGGTTGAAAACGTCGTTAAACTACTCCACTGTAAATGGTTGATTTCGCAGTGATACCGGTCAATATGGATGAGGATACGGATGGCACACGGACGGCGCCGGGCGGTCACCTTGATAGCGGGAAGCGCCCTGCTTACCGCGGCTTCCGGGGGTGCCGTCGCCGCCCTGAACGGCAACACCGCGGCGGCGGCGACCGCCGCCGGGAGCAGCGAGTCCTGCGAGCCGCTGCAGGTCGCCAGCGCATCGGCGAGCGCGTCCGCCACGTAAGTCCGCCACGGCAGCGCCGACCACCGCCGCGCCGACCGACCGCGGCTCCGACCACGGCAGCGCCCACGACCGCCGCGCCGACCACCGCCGCGCCCACCGACCGCCGCTCCGACCACCGCCAGCGCCCACCACCGCCGCGCCCACGACGTCCGCGCCCACCGCCACCTCGCCGACGGCGACGCCGACTGACACCTCGACGGCCACCGCCGCGGCAGACGGCGTCGCCGGTCAGCCCGCCGCCCTGCTGGCATTCGAAGCGCCGGCGGCCACCACCACGCCGGTTAGCCTGTGCGTGGGGATCCTGCCGCTGCAGCAGAGCAGCGAGCGCGGGCAGGCGTCCCAGTGGGCCGTGGGCGCTTGGACGGTCGGCGGCAACGTGCCGGATGCCAAGATCCAGCTGCAATCGACCGCGGGCGCTGGAGCACCGGTCTTCAGCTTTGGCTGCGGGACCAGTGACGGGACGTCCTTGTGCGATCTGGGCGCGGTGGACGCAACCTCCGCCCAGCGGCAGTTCCAGGCCGAGGTCACGGTCCCGCCCACGGCGACGACCGTCACCGCGGTCAGCCTGACGGTGACCGGCAGCGCGGCCAACTTGGCGTTGGACCCGGCGGCGACCGCCTCTATGCTCGTCGTGACCGCGGCGAGTGCGGTGGGGTCCAGCCTGTCGGCCATGGCCCCGCCGGGCGTCGCGGCCCCGACCTCGACGACGAGCTCCGGAGGCAATGCCTCCAGCCTGTTCCCCACGGTCGCCCCGGGTTCGGCGCAGGCGGAAGGTGCGAGTCCGGTCGCCAACGTGTCCGCGCTCGTCCGGCGGCACCCCGATCGGCTCAGAGGTAGCGGAGGGAGCCGGCCTGGCCGCCCTGGGCGTGGCCATGATCCTCGCGATCACCCGCCTGTCGCTCCGCCGCCCCACGCCCCGGCACGCGGCGAACTCCACGGTCGCCGCGGCTCCTCCCCCGCCAGAAGCACCAGCCGAGCGTCAGGAGAAAGAGGATTGACCGATCTGTCCGGCTGTTGAGCACGAGGAACGAGTTCGTCGTTCAGTGTTCACCGGGAATCACGGCGATTGTCGAGGTAACCGGCCATTGGGGACACTGGGCATTGATGTAATGGCCTAGGGGCCTGACTGCCTTGGTACTAACCTAACTACCCAGGGAATGGTGACGATCTTGCGTCGATCACGGCAGAGTAGCTGGCTGAAACTACAGAGGGCGGGGGAGGTCGGCCTCGGCGCGGGGATGGTGGTCCTGCTGGCCGGAGTCGCGTTGGCGGCCTTGACCGGGCCGTTGGGCGGTGTGGCGGGCGCGGACCACGTCCAGTTGCGCAACGACTAGCGCCCGACGCCCACCAGCACCGCGACGCCCACTAGCACGACGACAGCCAGCCCCACTCCCTCTTGTACCCCTACGCCCACCACCAGTTGCACCGCCACGCCGACCACTACCACGACGGCGACGCCCAGCACCACCGCGACGGCAACCCCTTCGTGCTCCGCCTCTTCCACCTCCACTAGCACGGCCACCAGCTAGCTCGACCGCGACCAGCAGCTCGACCGCGACCAGCAGACTCGACCGCGACCGCCACGCCGAACACGACCGGGACCTCCGGGTCCACGGCCACGGGCGAGCCCGTGGGCGCGCCGGCGACGGGCGGCGGCACCGGGCCGGGAGTCAACGGGATCGTGGCCGCGGCCGGGGCGGCCGTCATGGCCGCAGGCGGCGGACTCGTCCTGCTGGCGCGGTGGCGTCGGCGGCGCAGCGTCCGCAGCGTGTGAACCGGTTCGTCAGTAAGATCGCCTTATGTCCACTGGGGAGTACGGGAAAGGGTACGCCGACCCGAGCCAGCGCCCCCAGGGCATCGACATCCGCGTGATCCTCGTCGTGGGTCTTGTCATGGTGGCCATCGGCGGCTTCATCGTGGCGCACGCGCTGACCGCCGGGTCGCAGCTGCCGCCGGCCGCCGCACAGGACATCCCGGCCGCCGTCGGCACGCGGGTGCCCTTTGCCCCCGATCCGAAGAGCGTCGGGGCACCGCTGTCGGCCTCGACGCCGATGACGATCGAGATACCCGCCATCGGGGTGAACGCGCCCGTGACGCACCTTGGGCTCAACTCCAACGGGACCGTCCAGGTGCCACCGCTCGACAATCACAACCTGGCCGGCTGGTACGACCGGTCCGTCACGCCCGGGGCGAAGGGCACGTCCGTCATCCTTGGGCACGTTGACGACTACGCCGGGCCTTCGGTCTTCTACAACATCAAGAACCTGCGCCAAGGGGACACGATCGACGTCGTCCGGGCCGACGGCACCACGGCGGTGTTCTCGGTCGACGGCGTGCAGAAGGCCGCCAAGACCAACTTCCCGACCAGCGACGTCTACGGCAACGTCCCGTACCCGGCCCTGCGCCTGGTCACCTGCGGCGGCCCGTTCGACCCGAACACCGGCGAGTACCTGGACAGCATCGTCGTCTACGCCCACCTGGTCGGCCTCGCCTCGAAGTGACGCGCCGGCCCCCGAGTCACCTGCTGCCGTTCGGATAAATGCTTTGATTGTCCCTGAACGGGGCGGGGTGACTCTCGTCGGGACGCGCGGCGGGCGCTAGCCGAAGCGGCCGTGGACGTAGTCGGCGGTCCGGGGATCCTGCGGTGAGCCGAACATCGCGTCGGTGGGGCCGTGCTCGACGATGTGGCCGGGCTCGCCCTGCGCGGCGAGGAAGAACGCGCACTGGTTGGAGACCCGCTGCGCCTGCTGCATGTTGTGGGTGACGATCACGATCGTCACCTCGCGGACCAGGTCGGACATGGTCTCCTCGATCACCCGGGTGGAAGTGGGGTCGAGCGCGGAGCACGGCTCGTCCATCAGCAGCACCCGCGGCTTGACCGCCAGCGCGCGGGCGATGCACAGCCGCTGCTGCTGGCCGCCGGACAGCGCGCCGCCGGGCTGCCGCAGCCTGCTGCGCACTTCGGTCCAGAGCCCGGCCTTGGTCAGGCACTCTTGCACCACGTTGTCCCGGGTGCTGCGGCTCACCTTGACGCCGGTCAGCTTGAGGCCCGCCACCACGTTGTCGTAGATGGACATCGCCGGGAACGGGTTGGGCTTCTGGAACACCATGCCGATGTCCCGGCGGGCCTGGGTGAGCCGGACCGACGGGTTATAGATGTCAACCCCGTCGAGGAGCACCTCGCCGGCCAGCGAGGCGCTGGGGACCAGCTGGTGCATCCGGTTGAGGATGCGCAGGAACGTCGACTTGCCGCAGCCGGACGGCCCGATCAGCGCCGTCACCTCGCCGGCCTGCATGGTCAGCGAGACCTGGTCGAGGACCATGTGATCGCCGAACCAGGCGGTGATGTCGCGCGCCTCGAGCGCGGCCAGCTGCCTGGGCTCGTCCCAGGTCATCGTGGGCGCCTCGGACATCGGCAGCAGGGAGGACGGGTCGCCCCGGCCTCCGGGGCTAAGCTCGTCCGCGGCCGTGTCGGCTTCCCTGGCCATCTTCCTCACGTATGGGTCTTTCTCTTCGGGGGCTGGGGGATGGTCGTCGGCATCGTCGCTCAGATCAGGTTCGGCAGCAGGCGGGTCGCCTGGTCGGCGATGGAGAGCACGAGGAAGCCGACGGCGGGAACGGCGATGACCCAGGTCTGCCATTTGCCCCAGGCGGTCCAGAGCCAGCTCAAGCGCGAAGGCGACGAGCACGAGCAGCTGCCCCCACAGCACGATCGGCAGCCAGGCCCCCGAGTCGGTCGCCATCGCGTTCTCGGTCGGCGACAGGTAGGCGGACAGCACCACGCCAGGGGACGGCTGCGGCTTGGACGTCTCGTCGGCGTCGACGTAGAGGATGCCGGTCGGGATCGAGCGGTGCGCCGTCGGCGGTGACGAGGATCATCCGGCCGGCTCCGGTGGCGAGCGTGGGCGGCAGCGGATCCCCGGCCCGGCGCAGGTCGATCACCTTGTAGCTGGCGACGGTCTGCCCCGTGACGACCTTGATGGAGTCACCGGGCACCAGGCTGGCGAGGCCGCCGAACGGCCCGCCGTAGGCGGTCTGGCGCCCCAGGATCACGCTGACCCCGGCCTGGCCGGGCATCACCGTGTCCCGCAGGTGGCCGGGGCCGTCCTCAAGCACCGAACTGGTGGTGCCCTGCAAGATCACGGTGCGCAGCCCGATCGCCGGGATGCTGAGCACCGCCACCGGCGCGCCCATCGGCAGCAGCTGGGCCGAGTTGTTCGGCTGGGTCGGCCCGTTCGGCGCCGTTCCCATGGCCAGCTCGACGCCGCAGCGCGTCGTAGGCGTTGAGCTGCGCCTTGTCGTAATGCAGGGAGGAGAACAGGCCGACCCACGCGACGAAGCCGAGCGCGGTGACCGCCAGGATCAGGAGCGAGGTACCGACCGCCCGGGCGACCAGTTGCCCCGGGCGTTACCGGCGGGCGGCGCCGGTAACCCCCGCGGGGGCGGCGGTCGCCCCGCGCCACCCCCGGCCGCGTCGCCCTGCGCCTCGCCGCCGACGGTGGGGGCGCGGCCGGGCCGGCGGCTGGTTCACGCACCGCGGTCATGCTGCCACCAGGGGGGTCGGCTCGGGTGGGCTGGCGGTTACCTAGTTCTAAGCGCCATTACTCGGTCGTGCCCTCGGTGGCCGACCCACCGCCGTCCGGTGTCTCGCCCGGCGCCGCCTCCGCCGCCGCGGCGCTGGCCTCGGCCGGCGCGGCCTTGGCCTCCGTTGACGCCGCGGCTTGGCGCCGTCGCCGTTGACCGAGTGACCGTTGGCCGAGTGGCCGTTGGCCGCCGCCCGCCCGCCGAGCAGGCGCCGCTCGGTGTCGCGGCTGGCCCGCGCGGCGACCGACGCCAGCTCGGCCCGGCGCAGCCGACGCCGCCAGCGGAGGTAGAACCAGATGCCGACGCCGATCGCCACGAGCAGCAGGATCAGGCCGAGGAGAGACCACGGGAACGCGAACAGCGGCGCGCTGCCGGTCGCCTCGGACGCGGACTGGGCCAGCGGGATGGTCCCCTTCGGCCAGCCCGACTCGACGTCCACGTGCGCCGTCATCGGGCCGGCCGGGAACAGCCCGGAGACGTTGGCCGTCACCCGGACCGAGTCGCCGGGCAGGATCACCGGCACCTTAGCCGGGTGCACGGTCGCGGACTGGCCGAACGGGCCGGTAATCTTCACCGTCGGCGTCGCGCTCTGCCGGACGTTCCCGGTATTGGTCATGCGTGTAGGAAACCGTCGCCGAGCCGGTGCCGAACGGGTTGAGCGGGTCGCTGAAGCCGGTCGAGATCGACTGCACCTGAATCCCGGCGCGCAGCGCGCCCGGCACCCGGAGCTCGAGCGGAACCGCGATCCGGTAGTTCTCCACGACGTTCTCGCCCGCGGCGTTCTTGCGCGTCACGCCGACCGCGGCGACCATGGCGCCGGTGTGGTCGCCCGGCGTGGCCTGCGGGGGCACCTTGAGCGTGAACGCCTCGATGATGGCCTTCTTGCCGGGGATGATCGTCGACAGCTGCTGGGCACCGCCGGGGAAGCTGGCCCAGGCGCCGATGTCCGTGGATTTCTGGCTTGATCCGAGCAGGAGGAGCGCGCCCTGCGGGCTCGTCCCGCTCGCGTCGGTGGCGTAGACCGAGAACGCGGCCGACTGGCTGCTGCGGTTGACGATCTCCACGTGATCCTGGATCGACGAGCCGGCCTTGACGACGCCGTAGCTGAACTCGATCCGGTCGGGTCGGGTCCCGTGCTCGTAGCGGGCAGCACGGACCAGGTGACCTGCCCGGACGGCGTTCCCGCAGCACTGGCGGCGAGCTGCGTCCGCGGTGCCCGCCGCGGTCGGCGCGGCGAGCGCGGCCGGCCCGGCGGCCAACGCGCCGGTGACCGCGGCCACGAGCAGGCAGCCAGCCCAGAGCCGGCGACGGGCTCGGCTGGGAGTTGGGAGAATTCTCATCGCGCAGACTCCGGGGCGTCAGAGGGCAACAGGCACAGTGCGGGTTCCCAACCGGCAACGGGAACGTAGTCAATCACGAGGGGAATTAAGGGCAGCACAACGGCAAATCGACTGTTTTGCGAAAGGCTGGTGAACGGGACACGCGCAGCGGATGTGATCGACGATCACGAATGGGCTGACAGCGGGACGTGCCGGGGACGGGTACCCGCCGGATCCCGTCCCCGGCAGTGCCTCTTGACCTTGTTACGTTGTCAACCCGTTACGGGTTGGTGGTGACCGCGGAGATGGTCAGGCCGCTGGTGTACGGACCAGCGGGTGCCGTCGCCGGGATCGCCAGCGTGAGGTTGGCGCCGAGCGTGGTCGTGCCGTACCCGTTGCCCATGGCCGCGTGGACCGAGGCCAGCGGGGCGGCGGTGCCGAGGCCGGGGCTGCCCGCGGTAACCGGGCTGCCGAGGCTGACGCCCGGGGCCAGCGCGGTGTCGGTCGGCGCCCACCCGAGCTGGTTGCCCGAGAAGGTGCCGCCCGCGGCCGTGCCGGTGCCGGTCCAGGCCCCGTCCTGGCCGGAGACCGACCAGCCGGGGTAGGAGTTACGGGTGTCGGCGACCGTGATGGGGGTCGTCGTACCCGTGGCGCTGAGGCCGGACGCGGTCAGGGTGACCACGTCCGTGGTGTCCACCGTGAGCGAGAAGCTACCCGACTGGGGGACGCTCACCGCGAGGGGGATGGTCCCGGAGTTGGCCGCCGGCCGGATTGACGGGCAGCGACAGCGAGCCGGGGTTCGTCGCGGTGAAGTTGCCGGTCGGGGTGTAAACCGCCGTCAGGGTCTCCGTCGTCGGCGAGGTGATCCGCCGGGAACGTGGTGCTGGTGGTGGCCGTGCCGCCCGAGATCGTCGCGGGGGTGCCGTTGATGTTAGTCCCGTTGTTCTCGAACTGAACCGTGCCGGTCGCGGCCGACGGGGTGCAGTGGCGGTCAGGGTGACCGGCTGCCCGCTGGTGGCCGGGTTCGGGCTGACGCCGTCAGCGCGAGGCTGACATTGGTGGGCGTGGTCGGTCCCGGTGCCGGGGTTGGGCACAGCCGTGAAGTTGCTGTCGGTCGAGTCAACTGCACGAACACGTCGTTCTCGAACATGCCGGTCCCGTTGCCGCTGGCCTGCGGGAAGCACTCGACGACGACTTCCGCGACGCCGCCCGCCGGGTCGTCGAACAGGCCCGAGATCGCGTTGCTCAGGTCGGTCGCGCCGGTCGACGAGAACGTGAACGCCGAGGAGACGCTGTTGTTGACCCCGGCGAGCAGCTGCTGGCTGTTCGTCGGGTTCAGCGGGTCCGCGATCTCAACTTCGGCTGACCCGTTAGCGGTGCTGGGGCAGGCCGTGGAGGTAGAACGTGAGCGTGTCCGTCGTCTTGCCGGACTGCTCGCTGATGCCCAGGGTGCCCTGGCCGTTGCCCAGGTCACTGACCGGGACCGGGCTGGCGGCGTGCGCCACCCGAGCCCAGGACCGAGGCCGCGGCGACGAGCGCGGTGACGCCCGTCAGGACCGCGGCTTGTTTCAGCCGCTTCGGGCGGAAGGTGGGTATACCTTTCATGGAAGGGTTTCCTTTCCCGCTTCCTTGAGGTTGGAGGCCGCGCCGGACGGCGCGCCCGTTGGCGGGTTGGCCCGGCACAGGACCGAGATCCTGTCCCGGGGCCGAGCCCTGGATGCCTGCCCGGACACTGCGGGTCCGGGCAGGCCCCAGGACGCTCGGGCCTAGCCGTCGAGCGGGACTAAGCAAGCTCACGGCTGGGCGGTCAGGGACGGCGATGATCTCGCCGCAGGCCGCGCCGATGCATGGCGCGAAGCCGTACGAGGTGATCTGGCCGCCGGCCTTGCAGATGAACGAGCCGTCGCCGTCGAGCAGGGCGTGCGAGCGGGTCGCCGGTGTTCGGTCAGCCGGGCCAGCGACACGACGGAGTAGACGTCACGGGTGAAGGGGAAGTTGGTGTTCAGCTTCCGCGTGCCGTGGTGGTGAACGGCGCGACGCCGTTGATGCTCCTGCAGGACCGCGCCGTGGACGCGGGTTGTGGACCGTTGCTGCTGCGAGATCCACTGGGCGATGGAGAACGGGCCGTAGCCGAGCGGGTCGGTGGACACGTCGGTGCCGTCGTGCTCCTCGACCGGGACGGTGACGTTGCCGTCGTTGGCCGGCGCCAGCGCGCCGTTGATGATGTGGTCGTGGACGCAGGCGGACGGCGTCGTGGGGAGTCGAGCCGCCGGTGCTCCGTCCCAGAACTTCCGGTGCCCGACCCGAGCTGCGGCATGTACAGGTCGATCGTCTGCGCACCGGTCGGCTCAGGCGGTCGACGAACCCTGCGGCCAGAACGTGTGCCGCCGATCGGTGACCGTGCCGCAGTTGTACAGCGTGGTCAGGTCGGCCTGGGTGAAGTCGTCGCCGCGGCGGGCCGAGCGGGGTCGCCACCGTCGTGGTCGAGACGGGTGTCGCCGTTGCCGAGGTCGGCGGTGCTCGGCGGTGAACGTGGTGCCGCGCAGCTGGCCGGGCCGGTGGCGCCGGTCACAGCGTCAATCGCGAACGGGACGAACTGGATGGCGTTGGCGCCGGTGTAGTTGCCGCTGCCGATGCCGCTGCTGAGCTGGCGGACGAGCGGGCGATGTCCACGCAGCCCGTCGCCGGGAGCGGGGCCGTGCCGGCCGGGCTGGCGCGTTGAGCGCGAGCCGCAGCGCCGCGACGCCCTGGCCGGAGCCGTTCGGGCGCCGAGGCCGGGGCCGCGAGCCGGTCGGGCCGGGTCGGGAACGCTGCCGTTCTGCCGGCCGTGCCGTCGGTCGGCGTGATGTTCTCGTTGATCGCGCCGGTCACCGGGTTGGTCGCGTTGTACGACGACCAAGCCACGTTCACCGCCGAGGTCGAGTGCGCGAACGGTTCTAGACGTCCTGGATCGTGTCGGAACCGACCGCGACCAGGGTCTGGGTGCGGGTCCGCGAGCGCCGGGGTCGGCCTGCGCGACGCCGAGGCCGCCGACCGCCGCGGCCATGACGCCCGCCGCGATCAGGCTGCGGAGCTTGTGCTTCCGCAGCGATCGTGGGGGGTTTGAGTCGCATAGGGTTTTTCCCCTCTCCTTGCCTTAGGACGTAGCCTGAAGGCGACGCCCAGGTGTAGCCCGCACCGTCTGGTACTGGCAGGGCTGGGTGTTCCTTGGCCGGCGAAGGCCCACATTCGCCGGCCAAGCCTTTGGGGCCGGGATCCAGTTGTGGAAGCGATCCCGCCGCCCGGTGCGGCGGCCTGTCCCTCGTCATGGGCCGTCCGCGCCGGCACGGGACCGCGGCCGCGTCCCGGCACGCGGCCGTAGCGGAGCAGCCCACCGGCGAGGGCGCCCGCGGCGCCGATGATCAGCACGATGATGAGGACGTCGCGGACCGAGCCCACGGTGGTGGCCTGCGTCGTCCCGGCGGCCGCCTGGGCCGAGGGCGGGAGGACGTCGAAACCGTTCGGCGCGGCCGAACTTGACGCGCAGGCCGTGCTCGTCGCCGCGGCGGCGGTCGGCGACGGCGAGCCGTCGCGGACGCGGTCGCGGCCGGGCTACTGGTCGCGGTCGCGGCAGGGGTGCAGGTTGAGGTAGCCGCCGACTGGGTCGCCGGCGTCGACGCGGACGTGCTCCCGCCTGCCGTCGCGCTCCCGCCAGTCGTGGTGCCGCCGGCCGCGTGCTCCCGCCAGCGGTCGTGCCGCCGCTGGTCGTGCTCCCGCCGGTGGTCGTGCTCCCGCCGGTCGTCGTGCTCCCGCCGGTCGTTGTCGTGCCACTGGTAGTCGTGCCGCCGGTGGTCGTGCTCCCGCCGGTGGTCGTGCCGCCGGTCGACGTGTCGCCGGTCGTCGTCCCGGTCGCGGAGGCCGTCGGGCTCGCGGTGGGCGACGCGGTCCCGCCCGCCAGGGCCCGCAGCTGCGTGACGACGCACTGGGCCTGGGTCTGCGAGGGCTGGACGTCAGCGGCAGGTAGCCGGCCGGCAGGTCGCCGGGCGCCGACCCCGTCGGTCTGTCCCTGGCCCGACGGCGTAGGAGATGAAGTTCGCGTAGTCGGTCAGGGCGGCGGCGGACTGGTCGGTCGGCACCGCCGCGTAGACGACATCGACCAGCGGGTAGGCGCCGGCCGGCGCCGTGGCCGGGTTGACCTGCAGCAGCCCGGCGCTGTCGGCGGTGGCCGCGCTGAGCGCCGCCGACACGCTGTCCACGCTGGGCTGGACGCAGTTGGCGCCGGACCGCGTCGCACAGGGCGGCGGAGATCAGGCCGTAGGCGGCCAGGTCGGGCATGTCGTTGACCGCCCACATGAACGTCGACCCGGGCGGCTCGGTGCCGACCGAAGCCCAGCCAGCCGGTCGAGCCGTCCGGCGCCGTCGCGTTCGGATCCCAGATGGGCACGAGCGCGGAGTCGCTCGCCGGCCAGGACGGTCGAGGCCGCCTGGTCGAAGTTGTTCTGGACCGCCAGCAGGTCCTGCTCGTCAGGCGGCGCTCCGCCGAAGCGTCCCGGCCGGTGAGCCCGTCGGGTCGGGGTCGGGGCACGCCGCTGGCGGTCGTAGCCTGGGCGCAGTGACCGTGCCCTTGTAGTCTCAGGCGAAAGGGTCGGGCGCCGGCGACGCCCCCAGTTTGAGGCCCGCCGTCGTCGGGATCGGCGGTGCACCGGGTCGGATGAGTCGGCCGCCCGCCGTCCAGCCAGGCGGCGGTCGCCGAGTCCGACTGGACGTACTCCCAGATGAGCTGGTTGTCCCCGGAGTGGTCGCCGGTGACCAGCGGCGCGATCGTGTGCCCCAGATCGAACGGCGTGACCTCGGAGTTGAGTTTCTGGAACTCGGGATCTTCGCTGATGTTGATCGGGTTCTGTGCCGCCCACCAGGTTGTCCCGGCCGGCTGCTCGCCCGGTTAATCTGATAGTCGGGCAGGTCGTACTGGTAGGCCTGGGTCAGCGCCCGGGCGACCAGGGCGGGGGTCAGGTTCACCGGCGTCGTGGTCTCGCCTGACATTGGCCGTGTTGATGTTGAAGCCGAAGTCGATCGGCCGTGACCGCCACCGGCGCGTAGAGGATCGTCGGCAACGTCGGCGCTGTCCCGCCGTCCCTGGTCGCCTCGCTGCCGATGGGGACGGTGGTGAACGCCAGCCCCGCTCCCCCGCTGCCGGCCGCGCCTGCAGCTGGGTCGTGGCCTCGCTCTCGGTCGTCGCCGTGTAGGAGTACACCGTTGCGCACTTCGCCTGCTGGTTCAGCGCCTGCTCCCAGGAGTTCACGGCCCGGTAGGCGACCTGGGTGCCGACCATCGCCTCGGGGCAGGACGGTAGGCGGGCAGTCGGCCGCCAGCGGCGCGTAGTCGAGGTGGATCTGGATCCGCTGGGCCCAGTTGCAGGCGCTCAGCGGCGAGCTGTCGATGTACTTGCCCTCGAAGTAGAGGCCCGAGGCGCTAGGGACGCCTTGAACCCGTTCGGCTCGTAGCTGCCGCGGGGCACGATGACGAGCCAGCAGTTGCGGGTCTGGCCGTTGCTCTCCAGTCGCGCCGCAGCCCAGTCCGGGCGACTGGTTCGCGGTCAGCGTCTCGAACTGCCGCTGCCCGGTCCCGTCCGCGTTCGATGGGCGCGAACTGCACCTCGTTGGTGTTGTACTGGTCGAACTGCGGAAGTCAGGTTGGTCTTGCTCGTAGACCGGGCTGGTGGGGTCGTTGGCGGGCACGAACGGGACGTAGAACTGACCCGCCCGGGCAGGTGCGGTAAACGGGAAGACCCGACGTCGGGTCGCAGTGGGACGTGGATCTCGGCCGCCGGCTCGTACGTGTCGCACCCGTACGCCGGGTCGCCGGGAGTCTGCTCCGCGTCCGGAGGATTCGTCGTGCTTGGCGCGACGGCGCCGGGGGTGGTCGCGGTGCCGCAGAGGTAGCCGCCGCGGTCGCCGACGCTGGCGTTCACCGGATTGCCGCCGAGCATGCCGGGGCTGCCGTACTCGCAGCCCTCCGGGCTCGGGCCGCTGTCGGAGTCGCCGTAGCACTCCATCATCTGCAGGAAGTCGAACTGCGGGGCGGGGCCGGGAGGCGCTTCGGCGCCCGGTCCAGCTGACGGTGATGCCCTGGTGCGTGATGTTCTCCGTCTGGCTGACCGTGACCTGCAGGTTCTTGAACTCGCTGTCCATGAACGACAGCGATCCGGTGCTCGGCCGCGCGGTCGGAGTTCGGGTTCAGCTCGGGGCCGCCGTCGGTGCTGGCCGTCGTGCCGGTGATCGGCTGGTTGCCCGAGTCAAGCAGGCCGCTTGTCCAGTTCACGGTGACGGCCGAGGCCGTCGAGCCGACGCCGGTCATCTGGTTGTAGACGTCGGCGCGCAAGGCCAGCCGAGGGGAGCCGGGCACGCCGGTGATGACCAGCAGGCCGATGAGCGCGAAGGCGGCCGTGAGCGCGCTGCCCCACCACGCGGCGGTCAGCAGGCTCGAGCGGCCCCCTGGTCGCCGAGTACCGCGCCGGTACGCGATCATCGGCGGTCCCCCGGCCAGTCGTTGCCGTCGTAGAACTCGTCGATCCCGCGCCGCTGCCGGCTGCGCCTGCCCGCCTGCGCGAGCAGCGGCGGCACCACGCTGATGCAGGAACATCATCCCGGCCGCGAGGGCCATCAGCGTCACCTCGAGGCCGCTGCCGTTGCTTCCCGCGAGCGTGACCGGGGTGTCGCTCGCCGACTGGCCGGAACTCCGCCACCGCGTCATTCGAGCCGTTGCCGACCTCGCTGTTGCCCGTCGCGCCGGTCCCGGTGGTGCCGCTGCCCGTCCCGGTCGTCGACGCGCCGGACGTGGAGCAGACCCCGGTGTTCGGGTCACAGCTCTGCCCGGTGCCGGTGGTCCCGGTCGCCCCGGCCGAGGCTCCGCCAGTAGGACTGGTCACGGTCGCCCCGCTGCTCGTCTTCGTGCCGCCGGTACTCGTCGCCGCCGGTGGTACTCGAGCCTCCGGTCGCGCTCGCCGCCGGCCGTGGACGTGCCGCCAGTGGCGCTGCTGCCGCCGGTGGAGACGTGCCAGTCGAGGTCGTGGTGCCGCCCGTCGTCCCGCTGCCCGCCCCGCTGCTGCCGGTCTGCGCCCCGGTTTCTGTCGGCTCCGCTACCCCCGCCGCGCACTGGGTGGAGCCCTGCTTGTCGCAGGCCAGCGGCTGCGGGTCGTTAACGGCGAGGGTGTTGGTGCCGTTGGTGGAGAACGTCGGGTTGTTGCACTGGGCGATGGCGGCGGTGGCTCTCGGTGGGCACGGTCGATCCCGGGACCTTCTGCAACTGCGCGAAGCCGTCTTGCACCAGGTTGATGGGCAGCGCGGAGTAGCCGAGCACGTCCACCTGCGACTGGCCGAGGCAGAGCGCGTAGTTGCCGAACGTGCCGATCGTGTAGCCCTTGTCGGTCGTCATGCCGTCGTTCGTGTCGGTGGGCAAGATGAAGTACGAGTACGCCGACAGCTCGTAGTTACGCGGGTCCATGTTGGTGTAGACGCCCGACAGGTTCTGCGTCAGGTACGTCGCCGGATCGCTGGGGTTGCTGGTGTTGACCTGGTCCTGCAGGAGCGAGACGGCGACGTGGCCGGGGGACGGCAGGGTGTAGTAGCCGTCGGCGTTGAGCAGCTTCGCGACCGGGAAGCCCTCCTGCAGCGCCCAGGAGTACTCCACGTAGCCGATCGCCCCGTTCGACGAGGCCTGCGCCACGTACGTGGCGACGCCGGGGTCGCCCTGCTGGGCCATCATGGCCGTGTCCCGCTTGGACCGGGTACGTCGAGGTCTGCGTGCACGGATTCCGGCCGACCACCGCGCAGTACGCCTGCCAGGCGGAGGGATCGGTGGCGAGCATCCACTGGGTGAAGTCCGCGGTGGCGCCCGAGCCGTCCGAGCGGACCACCGGGGTGATCTGCAGCGTCCGGCAGCGTCAGGCCCGGGTTGTCGGCCTCGATCTCCGGGTCGTCCACATTGGTGATCTTGTTGGTGAAGATGTCGGCGACGGTCGTCCCCGACAGCCGCAGGTTCGTCACCCGCTGCCCGTTGATCTGCAGGTTGTACATGAGCGTGGTGCCGCCGGCCACGTCCGGCACGTAGACGAAGCCGCGGGAAGGCGGCGAGTCGGTGTTGGCGCCGTCGACGACGCCGTAGGGGATCTCGGACGCGGCCCAGTCCGCCTGGCCGCCCGCGAAGGAGGTCCGGCCCGAGCTCGACCCGTTCGGCGTGTAGGTGATCGAGATCCCGTACTGGATCAGGTTCTCGATCCAGGCGTGGATCGCCGGGTAGGCCCAGGTCGACCCGGCCCCGGTGATCGGCGCGTACGAGGCCGCCGCCGCGGGCGGCGGCGGCACCGACGCGAACGGTACCGCCCCGAGCTCGACCGCGGCGAACGTGAAGACCAGGCTCAGGCACAACGCGATCAGCCGCAGCCGGCGCAGCGCGCGCCCCCGCACCGCGAGCCGCCCCGGCCGGGCCCCGCGGGCGCGACTGAGGATGGTCCTGGCTTTCATTGCAACTCCTGTGACTCGGTAACTGCCATGGCGGCCCGCTCACGGCGGGCGTAGCGGGCGGCGTCCCGCCGGGAGGCGGCCGCCCGCCTGCGCTGCTGCCCGCGACTCAGCTGACCCGGGCCCGCGGCCGCCGATCCACCGGGCCAGCGTGAACAGCACGACGACGAGGACGAGCAGCAGCGAGGCGGCACCGAAGCCGCGCGCGATCTCGACCGATTCCGGCTCCTGCACCGAGGTGTAGGCCATCAGCGGCAGCGAGTTCAGTCCCCTGAAGGGGTTGAAGGTCAGGTACTCGCTCGCGACGGAGGTCAGCAGCACCGGGGCCGTCTCGCCGATCGCCCGCGCCGCGCCGAGGATCGCCGCGGTGGCCAGCCCGGACCGCACCGTCGGCAGCGTCACCAGCCGCACCGTGCGCCACTGGCCGGCGCCGAGCGCGTAGGAGGCCTCGGTCAGCCCGCCCGGCATCAGCCGCAGCACCACGTCGCTCGCCCGGCAGATGATCGGCAGCGCGGTGATCCCGAGCGCGCATCGCGGCGGCGAACCCGCGACCCCGGCGCTGTGGGTCGAGCACCAGGATGGCGTAGATGAACAGCCCGGCCAGGATGTCCGGCATCGCGGTCATCGCGTCGACGACGATGCGGATGAACCGGGAGTAGCGGCCCGGCACCTCGTTCATGAAGACGGCCGCGAGCAGCCCGAGCGGGAGCGCGATGCCCATCGCGATGCCGAGCTCGATCAGCGTGCCGACGACCGCGTGCAGCGCGCCGCTCTGGGTCAGCGGGCTCAGCGGGCCGCCGTAGCCGCCCGTCCTGCGTGTAGAAGTTGAGGTGCACCAGGGCCGGGCCAGCCCTGGAAGAACGTGTAGATGATGACCCACAGCAGCGCGCCGAAGACCAGCGCGCGCGAGCGACTGCACCACGACCGACGACAGGCGGTCGCGCACCGTCATCCGGTTCTCGTCGAAGGAGATCGAGGACCGCGTAGTAGACCACGAACAGGATCCAGCAGACGACGACGGCGCCGATGATCCCGGAGAACGGGGAGATCTCCAACCACAGCAGCGCGGTGCTGGCCACCGCGGCCACGAACGCGCCGACGATCGACACCACGTCCGGCAGGCGCAGCAGGGTCAGCGGGCGGGGCTGGGGCGGGTACGGCCGCTGCTGGCGCTGCGGCACCGTCGTCCGCGGCGGCGCGGCGCCCGGCTCGGCCGGCGGCCCGCCGGTGCCGGGAGCGGAATCCAGTGCGGTCATCGGCTCACGCCTCGCTCAGCGCGCCGGAACGGGACCTGGACACGATCTGGGCGGCGATGAAGTTCACCAGCATGGTGATCGCGAACAGCGCGAGGCCGGCGGCCATCAGCGCGCTGATCGAGAAGTGGCTCGAGGCCTCGGAGTACTGCGAGGCGATGAGGCTGGACACCGAGCTGGTGCCGTGCTGCAGGATGTGCGGCTGGATGGCGTAGACCGGCGAGATGATCAGCAGCACGGCCATCGTCTCGCCGAGCGCCCGGCCGAGGCCGAGCATCAGGCCGCCGATCATGGCGCCCCGGCCGAACGGCAGGACGACCGACCTGATCATCCCCCACCGGGTGCCGCCGAGGGCGAGGGCGCCCTCGCGCTCGCCGACCGGCGCCTGGCCGAACGCCTCGCGCATGACCGAGCCGGCGATCGGCGTGATCATCAGCCCCACCACGATGCCCGCGATCGAACGTCGACGCGGAGTAGGTGTCGAGCGAGGTGAGCGGGTTGCTGCGGTCGACGCCGTTCACCTGGAACGGCGGGAACCAGTAGAACCAGTCGTTGAGCCACCGCGAGACCGGCAGGATCTTCCACTGCAGCAGGTAGGAGCCCCACAGCCCGAAGACCACGCTCGGCACCGCCGCCATCAGGTCGAGCATCGCGATGAAGAAGCGCTTGAGGGCCCGGGGCGCGTACTCGGAGATGTACAGCGCGGTGCCGGTCGCCAGCACCATCGCGACCACGAGCGCGACCAGCGCGATCAGGCGCGGTGCCGACGATGACCGCGGCGATGCCGAACTGGCCGCCGTTGGCGTTCCACGCCTGGGTGGTCAGGAACGACAAGCCCGCCTTGTGCAGCGCGTCCCACGCGTTGAAGGCGAGGAACGAGCCCACGCCGATCATGAGCAGCAGCGCGACGGAGCCGCCCGACCGCAGGACCGAGCGGAACAGCAGGTCGGAAGTGCTCCGCCGGGACTTGAGGCTGCGCGCGGCCCGCGGGCGCGCGGCGTCACCGCGGTTGCCGGGGGACGGCGCTCCGCTGCCTAGCCCGGAATCGTCCGCCGACGGCATGCGCACAGTCGGGTCCTCGCTGACCAAGTACGGCCCCCCTCATGAGCCAGATCACTACCTCGCCGCCAGCTACCTAGGCACCTGACTAACGAAAGCGATTCAATCATTGCCGATGGCGAGGAGCAAAGGGGGGAAACCTCGGGTGAACAGTTAATTATTCGAGGCCTCGGCGCGAATTACTGAATACGTGGACAGGCCATTCGCCAGCAGGCTCAACGCGATGCCGGACGCCGCCGCCAGGACGACGAGGGCGATCAGCCGCAGCGGCGCGGCGCCGGTACGCGGGAAGGCCGACCAAGAGGTCGGTCCCGCCCGCGATGAGGCCGCCCCAAAGGCCCGGCCACGCCGCGTTCCGCAAGGTAAGCCGGGCCAGGTCCAGGCCCGACCAGCCGATCCCGCGCAGCGTGCGCACCTCGACCGCCCGCTCGCGCAGGGCTACCCAGTCCAGGTCGGCGACCGTGAACGTCGCCATCAGCACGACGACCAGGACCGCCGCGCCGTCCACGAACGCGCCCTGCCCGGTGGCGGGGCGCTGGGTCCATGAGGTGGCCGCGCCGGCGAAGGCCCAGCGGGCGGCGACCTCGAGGCTGAGCGCGACGGACGCGCCGGCGATCACGAGCGTGCGCAGCAGCCTGCGCGAGCCGGCCCGCAGCTGCCTCCGGACGAGGCGCGCGGGCGCGCCGGCCCGCCCCGGCCGCGTTGACCGCCAGCGCGGCACTCGCCCGCGCCACCGCGGCCAGTCCCCCGGCGGCGCGGCGGCCAGGCCCCTGACCCTCGCCGCGAGCAGCGTGTGGCGGGCCTGGGGGATGACCGCGGCGATCACCGCGGCCGCGCACAGCAGCAGCCACGTCCACTCCGGCCGGCCGGCCAGCGCGGCCCCGATCGCATAGCCCGCCAGCGCCGCCGCGGCGACCGCGATGACCGCGGTGGGCGCGAACTCGGCGAGCAGCCGTCCGGCCAGCTGTCTTCGCCGCCAGCCGAGCGCGCGGAGCGTCGCCAGCTCCCGCCGCCGCGAGCGCAGCAGCCGCCAGGTGCCCCAGCCGATGCCCACTTCCCCGGCGAGCAACTGCAGCTCGACCAGCACGAGGCTGTCCAGGCCCAGGCCCGTCCACACGGTCGTGCGGACGTCACTGCGGTACCAGACCTCGTCGACGAGCAGCGGCGGCCGGCCGTGCAGCCCGGCCGGCAGGGCGACCACCCGGGTGGTCACCGTCGTGCCAAGAACCGGCTGAACGTGGAGGCCGGTCGCGCGGACGATCTCCTGGGCGACGGCGCTGATCTTGTCCTCGCTCGCGGCGGTGTCGCCCTCCGCGCCGGCCACGCGGACGCGGATGGTGCCGATCGGCCCCGTGCTTGCCTGCCCCGTGCTGGCCGCCCCGGAGTAGCCGTGGGTGAAGGCGCCGATGTCGGCCAGCGGCACGACGAGCGAAGCGCCCGAGCGACCGTAGTCGGCCGGGTCGCCGTCGGGCGCCAGCGGCTGGCCGCCGAGCAGCTGCCTGGACCGCTGGTCCGCGCCGGTCAGCAGCTCGGGGCTGTACGGCGACGGGGTGGCCGGCGCGCTGGCGACCTTGGCGGGGTCGAAGACGCCGACGGCCCGCACCGTGGCGCCGCCCGCGAGCGCGGCGTGCTCGGTCAGCGTGCGGAACGAGACGTCAAGCGCGCTCGCCTGGGCCGGCTGGCCGGCCCACAGGTACGCGCCGTTCCACGCGGCGGCCAGGTCGGTGGCGACGGGCTCCGGCGTGAGCGCGCCGCCGGCGAATTCGCATAGGCCACCGGCCCGGCCGTCCAGTAGCCGGAAATCGTTCCCGGCGTGCTCGTGACCTCCCCGACGAGCTGCTGGTAGGCCCTGGCCGTGGTCAGGGTCGCCGTGTCGCCGGCCGGCGAGTCGATCGTGACCTGGGCCGCCTCGTCGCTCGCGATCGACCCGGCCATGAGCATCGGCACCGGCCCGCTCCCCGTGGGCGGCCGTCTCGGGGAGATAGCTCCCGCTGGTGACGGCGCCGTTCAGGTTCAGCAGCCGCGCCTCGGCGGCGGGGTCGACCGCGACCAGCGGCAGCTGGAACGTCCAGCTGAGCTTGACGGACAGCGTGGACGGCTTGACGGTCGGGTAGGCGACGGTGACGTCGTCCCAGGTGACGGTGGACAGGCCGTTGTCCGAGCGCAGCCGGACGGTGAGGGTGACCCCGGTTGGTTTCGCGGCGCGCACCGATGCCGGGATGGTCATGGGCGCGCTGACCGTGAACGGGACATAGCCCACCATGGTCAGCGGGGCCGCGACCGCCACCCCGGGCAGCTTGCGGATCGCGTCGTACTGGGCGAGCGTAATGCCGCCGGAGAGGTTGTCCAGGGTGGCCGGCTTCTCCGTCAGCCCGCCGGAGCCGCCGCCTCCCCCCGAATCCGGTGCGCTGACGATGATGTCGTAGGAGCGCGCCGCGCCCGTCCCCGGCACGCTGCCCGTGAGCTGCACCGACGCGGGAGCGGAGGTACCGACGACAAGGACCGCGAGGGCAATGGCGACGGCCAGCCCGCCGCAGCGTCACGCTCATCCACCACCAGACCGAGCGGTGGTAGCCCGTCATCAGCCGCACGGTGTCAGTCCCACGGGCGGGTCACCCGATCCTGTCGACGCGGCTCCGCGTCCACCCGTCGTCGTCGCCGGTGATCTCGTCCTCGGCCACGGCGCCGCCCACCAGGGAGACCCGCCGCTCGCAGCGAACCGCGGCGGCCAGCCGCTCGGCCGCGAGGACGAGGGTGAACCCGAACCTTGCGTGCGCGTCCATCAGCACGTCGAGAACCCGGTCCACGGCGCGCGCGTCGACCTCCGTCGCGGGATCCTCCGCAAGCAGCAGGCGGGGGGACGGCATGAGCGCCCGGGCGATCATGACCCGCCACCGTTCCTCGGCCGTCAGCTGCTCCACGGGAACGGTCAGCCGCGTGAAGCCGGCGAACTCAAGCAGCTCCGCCGCCCGCTCGGCCACCGCCGCGCCCGGCCGGCCGGCCGACGCGGCCAGCACGTTGTCGGCGACCGGAAGCGACGCCAGCAGCGGGAACCGCGGCGAGACCAGCCCGCGCCCCGCCCGGTAGCGGCTGGCTTCCCGCCCGCCCAGCCGGTGCACGGCGACGCCGTCTACCCAGAGCTCCCCGGCCCGCGGCCGCTTGAGCCCGGCGATCACGTCGAACAGGGCGGTCGCGGTGCCGTGCGGCTGGCTGAGCAGAGCCAGGCTCTGGCCAGGGGGCACCTGGAGGCTTAGGCCCGCAACGCCGGAATCACCAGGGCCGGCCGCGCTGGCCCGGCATACGACGTTATTCAGCTCGATTGCCACTCCCGGCCTGCGTCCAGCGCTGGTCGCGGGCGGCGGCACCGTCACGGGCGAACCGACTTCCCCCCACGTACCCAATCATGCCCGACCAGACCCTACCGGGGTAGTACTCAACCTGACTGTTCAGCGTAAAGACCACGCGTCGCCACGTTCGGCGGCGGCGCCGTGGGGTACTGTGGAAGATATGGCTTTTCAGCACGTGATCCTGGCCCTGCTGGAGGGCGGACCGAGCCACGGCTGGCAGATGAAGGGGCAGATCGAAGCTGCCCTGGGGCCAGAGTACGGCGGGCTGAACAAAGGGTACATCTACGAGGTAATCCACAAGATGGAGCGGGACGGGCTCGTCACCTCGCGGGTGGAACCGCAGGAAGGCATGCGCCCTGACCGCAGCGTCCTCGAGGTCACCGAGGCCGGCCTGGAGCAGCTGACCGAGTGGCTGGCGGAACCGGTGCGGCGCAGCGCCGGCTTTCGCGACGAGTTCGTGCAGAAGGTCCTGGCCGCGAGCCTGCGGGGCGAGGACGCGGTACGGCAGGTGTGCCGGGTGCAGCGCCGGGTGCTGCTGACGGAGGCGAAGGCGCTGCAGACCCTGCGCCGCGAGCGCGAGGGCGACGCGGGCGCGTCGTTCACGATCGAGGTCGCGATCCTGCGGACGAACGCCGAGCTGGAATGCGTCGAGGCCGCTGAGGCCCGCGCCGGGCAGCGCCTCATCGAAGTGCCGAGCGCCGTCGAACTGCCCGACGGTGCGTCCGCCGACGTCCTGGACACCGCTGACCGCGGGATCCCGGCCCGGCAGCGGCAGGCCCGGCCCCGGCGGCAGGTGCGGGCCCGCGGGGCCTGACGCACGGGGGCCTCACGCACGGTTTCTGACCCACGGGCGTCTTACGACGTCTTCTTCGCGGCCGGGGTGATCGTCAGCGTGGTCGAGGCGCTGGCACCCGACTTGAAGTTGCCGACGCTGTTGTAGGTGCCGGTGTACGTGACTTTCCCAGGCGCGTACTGCGCGGTGCTCACCTTGCACGTGCCGGTGCCGTTCTTGTCGAGCGTGATCACGCAGACGACCTTGCCGCCGGACTTGACCGTCACCGTTCCCCCCGGCTTGCCGACGGGCGTCTTGCCACCGGACGACGCGCCCGACGACGAGCAGCCCGCGGCCCCCAGGGCCGCGGCGAGCAGGACCACGCAAAGGACGAGGGAACGTACGCGCATGGATCACCATCACTGTCATCAGAACGGGCACAAGGCAAGCCAGTAAGTATCCTCATGCTCTCCCGGTTGCGTTAGCGCCATTCCCGCCTGAACAATCGGCGACGAGAGAGCACCGGATAGGCAACGCGGCCCGTCGGACTCAGTCGGAGGCGACCACGCGGAGCACGAACCCGTTCCGGATCACTCCCAGGCAATTTCGGGTTTCAGGACACGGCGAGAGCCGTGTCGTCGACGACGAACGAGGTGGGGAGCGGGCTGCTCTCCACGCTGGTAAACCTCAGCGCCACGGTCTGGCCGATGTAGGGCGTGAGACTGAAGGAATACTGGGCGTACCCAGCGGCTGCGTCCAGATTGGAGTACTCCGCGAGCGTCCCCAGTGGTGCGCCGGACGTGCTAAGCACCTGCACCCACAGCACGTCGCAAGCGCAGTCGGTCGTCTCGGCGGTGTCGACGTGCAGCCAGAAGCTGAAGTTCGCCGTGGTCGCCGAGGCCGGGATCGTGACGGTCTGGGCGAGGCTGTCGGTGTGATTCGTGCTCTCGCCGCCGAGCCAGGCGTCGAAGGTCCCGGTGCGCGGCGGCTCCAAAGGCGAGTTGCTCAGCACTCCCGACGTCATCGTCCACGGGTACGGCGAGCCGGTTTCGAAGCCCGGGTTGCACAGCAGTTGCGCGGCGGTGCACTCGTCGGTGATCGTCCAGCTGAACGTCGTCGAGGCCGTGAAGCCCAAGGCGTCGGTGGCCGTCACGGTGACGGTGTAGGTGCCTACCGCGGTGGCCGGGCCGGCGATAGCGGCACCGATTACCGCGCCCGCGGTGTTGATCGCGTTGCCGATCGCGAGGCCGTGCGGCAGCCCCGTCGCGGAGTAGGACAGCGTCTGGCCCGCGGCCGTGTCGGTGGCCTGGATCAGCAGGTCAGCCGATGTGCCGAGGATTCCGTTCTGGTCGCCGGGATTCGGCACGCTCACCGTGTCGCCGTCGCCGGGTGCGGTGATGGTCCACGTCGCGATGACCGACGGGCTGCCGGCGCCGGTGGCGTCGGTGACCGAGAAGGCCACGGTCTGGGAACCCGCCGTCGTGGGCGTGCCGCTGATGACGCCGGTCGCCGGGTTGATCGTCAGGCCGTCCGGCAGGCCGTTGGCGGCGAAGGTCAGCGTCGTGGCCGGATTCGTATCGGCTGCCTGGAGCTGGAAGGACAATGGCGTGCCCGCGGTACCGGCGAGAGCGGTGGTAATGTTCGTGATCTTGAGGGTGTCGGCCGAGCCGGAGATCGGCCAGTTGAAGTCCTCGGAGGCGCTCGCGCCGGCGGTGTCGGTCGCCGAGACGGCGACGGTGAAGTTCCCGTCGGCGGTGGGGGTGCCGCTGATCATTCCGGTCGCCGGGTTGATCGTCAGGCCGGGGGGCAGGCCGTTCGCGGAGTAGGTCAGCAGTTGGCTGGAGTCGGAGTCCGATGCCTGGATCTGGAACGCCAGCGCCGAGCCGACCTCGCCCGACAGGACGGTGCCGTTGTTCCAGAGCATCAAGACAGCGTTGCCGCCGGTCGAGGGGCCGATCCCCCAGTTGAACGTCGTCGAGCCGAACGAGCCGGTGGCGTCGGCCGCGACCACGGACACCGCGTAAGGGCCGGCCGATGTGGGCGTCCCGGAGATCAGGCCGGTGGCCGGGTTGATCGTCAGGCCAGGCGGCAGGCCGCGGGCGGAGTAGGACAGCGTCTGTCCGCCGGCTGAGTCGGTGGCGTTGATCTGCAGCGAGTCCGCATTGCCGAGCGGGCTGGTCAGCTGGCCGGGATGGGCGACCGTGACGGTGTTGGGCGGACCGGAGAACGCCGCGATGCCGTTCGGGGTGCCCAGGCCGGTCGGGCCGTCGTAGCCGGCCTGCGCCTGGCACACGTAGGCCGGAGAGCAGTCGGTCGACGTCTGGCCGGCGGTCACGTCGTTGAGATCCCCCGGCTGCAGGTACGGGAACGAGGCCGGATAGCTGCCCGGCGCCGGAGTCCCCGCGAGCGCGTAGACGGAGGCGATGATCGGCGTGGCCACCGACGTGCCGCCGAAGACGTTCCAGCCGTCCTCCTTGTTGAACGAGTCATACACCGCGACGCCGGTCGCGGGATCGGCCACCGCGGAGACGTCGGCGACCGTACGGTTGGCACAGCCGGTGTCGGTCTGCCAGGTCGGCTTCGGCTCGAAGCTCGCGCACCCGGAGCCGGCGCCCTCCGCTGGCGACGTCGACCAGACCGACTCGCTCCAGCCGCGCGCGTTGCTGGCGGCCACCAGCGACGTCCCGCCCACCGCGGTGACGTACGGGGACGCGGCCGGGTACTTGACCCCGTAGCCGGAGTCGCCGGAGGCCGCGGTCAGCACGACGCCGGGATGGTCGTAATAGTAGGTGTCGAACTTATTGTCCGCAGGATCCTGATAGCCCGCGTAGCTGTTGGACACGTACTTCGCGCCGGCCGCCACCGCGGCGTTGACGGCGGGGCCGAGATCCCCGAACGTGGGGCTGCTGGCCTCGACGAGCAGGATGCGGCAGTTCGGGCAGATCGCCGAGACCATGTCCATGTCGAGGGCTTCCTCGGCCGTCCAGTCGTTGTCCGGCGGAGCGGGCTGAGGCAGCGGGCTCGCAGCGCCGCTCTCGTTGACCTTCTCGAAGCAGCCGTTCGCGGTGGTGCACGGCGGCAGCCCGTACTGACTGCGGTAGACCGCGAGGTCGGCCTCGGCGCTGGGATAGTCGTACGCGTCGACCAGCGCCACCGTCTGCCCGGTTCCGTCCGCCGCCGATGCCGCCGCGAGGTTGTAGGCCGACTGCAACTGGCTCGGACCGTATCCGCCGGACGGCGGAGTGTCCGACCCGGCCGCCCGCACCACGCCCAGCCGCCGCTCGACGTTCGTGCGCCGCAGCGACAGACAGGTCACCCCGTCCGGCCCCTTGGCGGGCAAGCACTGCTCGGTGTAGGGGACGGCCGGCTTCGCGGACGTTTTCGATGCTGGGGAGGTCCTGGAGATCACGGAAGTCTTCGACACCGCCGACGCCGTCGCGGCAGGCGCAGAAGCCACCGCGGCGAGGATCAGCGAAGAGCTGGCGAACAATGCCAGAATAGTGCGCAAGATGATAACGCGACGGGCCACAGGGTTCCTCTTTACGCTAGCAGGGCGCAGGACTCGAAAAGCACGCCGGCACCGCCCATAGGGAGCATTTCAAGAGGATCATGGCGCAATCAGGAACCTAATCATGACGCGCGCGGCGGTCAACAAACGGCAGGCGAATCGCGCTGTTCCATTGGCGCACCCGGCAGTTAACCCGAAGCTACGGCTCGTTGCTAGCAATTCGAACCCGGACCCGCCAAGCTCAGTAACTGTCAGTAATAGATACTCAGAAAATTGCAAAGCGTCACCGCAGCAATTCTTCAGGCGGCTGGCCAAGACTGGGTCAGCAGGTGTACTGCCACGGGCTGCGGCTCCCGTTCGTGTGCAGCGTCTGGTTCCGGGCCGCATCGTAGACGAACGACGTATTGACCACCGAGGTGGCCGACACCGGCTGGCCCGGCCGCCACCAGCTCGGTCGGGTGGTGGGTGAACGTGGTGCTGTTCCAGGCGGCGTCGGTCGCCGACAGCTGGTGGTGCCTGGCACTGCGTTAAGTCGCCTGCTAACTCGTCGTGTTGCGCGTCAAACATGATCACGGCCCCCACAGGCTCCAGCGCCGGGGGAGTCACGTAAACGCAGAAGGTCTTGCCTGGACCACGAGCAGACACCACTGCGACCGGTTCATTCCTGAGCTCTCGGAGCCGCAACAACAACTCGCCGTCGCCGAGGAAGGTCTTCCCCCGGCTGGCCGCATGCCGGTACTTCACCTCAAGCGTTTCACGAAGATTGCTCGCCGGTGATCCGCCGACGGCGTACGAAGGACGGGGGTACGCCCGAAGGGCCGCCACGCAGGCGCGCAGGACGGGATCCTCGCCACCGTCTCCAAGCGCGGCCAGGATCTCGCCTGACGTAACCTCGCGGAATGTCATGGCTTAGTCACCGGCAAGCCCGCTACACCAGCGACCTTCATTCAAGTCAGCACTTACGGCTCGAACGTCAAGTCTTCGACGGATACCTCGGATATCGAGCCGATCTCGGATTCCCCGAGGGGGAGGTCAGAAATTGGCTTCGGGTTGCCGATACCCCAAGAATCCCAGTCGAGGATAAAGTGATAGCCGCCAAGATGAGGTCCACGCGGCCCATTCCTGGCAGCAACTTCTATCTTCGAGGCCAGATCGGCAAGCGCTCCCTTGACCTGCTCGGGCGAGGCGGCGCCCTTGCTGCTCCAGCAGCCAAGCCACGATCGAGTTACCGATTCCCCTCGGCTCCGAACGCATATCCAGACTCTGCCCGGATCATCACTGTCTCCGCGGAAGACGTAGGCCACGAGGCCAAGGTCCCCGCGGAGGCCCACGGCGGACACCCCTATCATCCGTCGATCGCAATCTCAATCAAGGTTTCTGGGTCCATCTCTCCCGTTGCCACGCGATTGACTGTCTCCGCTGTCCGGTTATTTCCGGGTGTAATATACAGGCGCGATCCCGGAAGTTGATGTCATCACCCGGCCTCGACCTGACTTTTATCAGGCTAGTGCGCATGTGGTTTCGGCTCCTTGATGAGCGCGAGAGGGTCGCAGAGGTCGGGCGGCAGTGGTCCTGACGCCGGTCAACGTCTTCGTCCGGGTAAGCGTGGAGACCCTTAGTTCTCCTCCGGCCAGCGACGAGGCGGGCTTCGACCACGTGGTCGAGGCGAGCCTGAGGAGCGAATCGGGCCGGCTGGTTGTGATGGGCTGCACCGACTACGAGCCGGATGCGGCTCGGTTCGGGGTGAGGCCGGGCTGGCTCCGGCTGCGCGCCTCCAGATCTAACCTCGACACAGCGGGCGACCTGGATACCGACTCCACGAAGACGCCGGAGACGATGGAGAGGGTGCGGATCCAGGTCTGGCCCGCAGCTCCTGCGGATGTCACGGTCGTCAAGCGCTGGAACGCGGCGCAGGACCCGGCTGCGCCTTAACCGCGGCGGGCCAGCCGAGCCGTGACAGCCCAGCGGCACAGGCACCGCTTCGAACGCGCTACGCACACCGCCCGGACTTTTATCAGGCTAGTGCGACTTAGCTCTGGCTACCACAGGTGCCTGCTGGTGGGTGTGGATGAGCGCGGTGCCGCTGCTGGTACGGATGGTGAGGTCGTAGAGTCGGTGTCGCGGTAGAGGAAGGCGTCGGTGACCGGGGTGCCTAGGGTCGTGTCGGTTTGGTGTCGGTCGCCAGGACTTTGTCGCCGACTGCGAGCTGGCTAATCGGGATGGCGGCCTCCTCGCGAGCCCCGATTGTCTCTACTCACCCCAAGCCGTCGAGCTGGCGGCAGCCGGACGGTAGCTGCGGGCTGTTGCCTCGGATCCTGTAATAACCAAGCTGTCTGGAATATAAACGATCTCGCCGTCTCTGGTCAGCTGTCCCAATGCGATCACTAGATGGCTCTCGTTATCGAAGTCAACACGAGACGCCCACGGCTCGACTCCCCACTCGGTCTCCTGGAGCGAGAGCCGCTGACTCACCACCCGGGCTCCCATTATCACTTGCCATCGATCGCTTACGTCTTCCATCCTCGTTTGCGGTAGGTAGTCACCTTCATGCCACCTGGCTAGAGTCAACCGCTCAGAGCCGTTTCCCACCGCCCAGTGAAATCTTATATTTACTGAATTCCCGAACCGGAGGATAACGGACATCGAAGCATCGACCAGTGCGCCTCGTGATGGTCCAGCTTCCCAGCGAAGGAGCTCGTAGCAAACCCCGGTCAGCTCTATACCTTCCGGAGGTTCCTGTATCAGGGATGACATTATGGGCTCATCGCTCCAAAGTACTGGAATACACCACCGGCATCGAAGGCAGCACCGATACCATTGGGGCCGACGAAATATTGACCTCCCGCAAAGTTACCCTTCAATATGCTGCGGGTCACTGTGTTCGGATTTGTCAGAATCTCGTCGAGGGCGTTCTGGCCTGCCTCATTGAGAGCTGCCGGCCCACCCGATACTGGCGGGAAGAGATTAGCATGCTTGGCCAAGGCTCTGCCTGCACGGGTCAGGTTTCCGCCCGCGTCCGCCGGATCGGGCTGTTGGCCTGACGCAGAAAGATCATCGAGATTCGGGCAACTGCTGTTGTGGACAAGCACCGAAGCAGCAGCTGTCTCCACATAGAAGTCGTGGTCGTTGTTGCCGGGGACGGTGAGGTCCCACATCCAGCCGTCGTGGACGCCGGGACGCGACCGCCGTCGACGTAGGCCGTGGTGGCCGTCAGGAGTGCTGAGGTGATCGCCCTTGTGAGCTGCCGCCGGCATTGACCCACTGGTGCGGCTGCAGGGTCCCAGAACAGGTGGTTGCTGGTGGTGTGGATGACCTCGGTGCCGGTGCTGGTCTTGACGGTGAGGTTGTAGAGGTCGGTGTCGTGGTGGACCAGGACGGCGGTGACCGTCTCGGGCTGGTCCTTGCCGGTCTTGGTGTCGGCGGCGAGGACCTTGTCTCCCGCCTTGAGCTGGCTGATCGGGACGGCCTTGCCGGAGGCGAGCAGGACCAGGGTGCCGGCGGTGAACGACTGCCCGCCTGGGCGGGGCAGGTACTGTCGTCTCCCCGTCGTTCTCGCCGGTGGCGGGCTCTTCCTCCGCGGGTGCCTCGTCGCTGCGCCGTCTCGGCTGCGGTCGGAGGCGGCCTCGTCGCTGCCCGTCTCGGCTGCGGCGGAGGCGACCTCGTCCGCGCCGGCGTCGGCCAGCGCGCCGACGTCGGCCACCTCCAGCGCGTCCGTGGCCGGGTCCAGGCCCAGCTGCAGCGACGTTCGCCACCGTCAGCGCCACCGCCGCGACCGCCTCGCCCGCCTGCAGCATCCCCCGCCAGTGCGCCTTCACCTCTCCCGCCGCCGCGTCCGCCGCATCGGCGACCCCGGACGCCGCCGCCCTCCCGGCCGACACCGCCGTCCTCGCGACGGTCTTCGCCGCCGAGACCGCCTTGCTCGCGACGGTCTTCGCCACCGCGGCCGCCTTGCTCGCCACGGTCTTCACCACCGAGACCGCCTTCTTCGCGACGGTCTTCACCACCGCGGCCGCTTTCTTCACGACCGTCTTGACGGCAGTCGTCACCTTCTTGACCACCGTCTTCGCCACAGCGGCGACGGTCTTGGCCACCGTCTTCACCGCGTCCGCGACCTTCGTCGTCACGTTCCGCACCGTGTGCGCCACGACCGCCACCGTCTTCTTCGCCACCACCTTGACCGCCGTGACCGCCTTCTTCACGACCGCGACCGTCTTCTTCACGACCGCGACCGTCTTCTTCACGACCGCGACCGTCTTCTTCGCCACCGTCTTAGCGACCGCCGTCACGCACGACAGCGGGTTGGTCCACCCGCAGTGCCCGGTCGGGTCGGTCACGTCCAGCGGCTCATCACCCGCGTAGGCGAACGGGTTCCCCGCCGCCGGGTCCGGGTCCGGGCTCACCTGCACCGTGTCGGCCGAGGTGAAGTCACCCGACCCCGGCGCATACCAGCGCGCTCCCATCAGGTCCTTGCCAGAAGCCGGGTCGCTCCACGCCGACTGGTAACCCAGCAGCCCCTGGCTAGTGCCCGTCGCCGCGGTGACCTTGCCCCACGGGTCGTAGGACTGCGACCCCGATACCGCCGTCCCCGACGCGCTGAACTGGCCCAGCACGTCCCCGTGGGCGCTGGTCAGCGCCAGCACCCCCGAGCCGCCGCCCGCGGCCCCCACCCCGGCCAGCACGCTGCCCGACGGGTCCCACGTGTAGGTCGACGCCCCGTCGGACGCGATCGTGCCGGTCGGGCCCGGCGTAGGAGAACTGGTACCCGCCCCCGCCCGCGGTCGGGGTGTCGGCGGTCAGCCGGCCCAGCGCGTCGTAGGTATAGGACCGGGTCCCGGCCGTCGCCTGGTCCCCGTAGGCGTCGAACGACACCGCGATGCTGCCCGACAGGCCCGACTCCGACGACGGGGTACCCCGCGCCGTGTAGGTGTAGCTGGCGGTCCCGTCGCTGGTGAGCTCGTCACGGGCGTCGTAGGTGTAGGTCTTGGCCCCGGCCCGGGTCAGGTTCCCGTTGCCGTCGTAGCCGTAGGCCGTGGTCGTGGTCCCGTTGTTCCAGGAGGTGAGGCGGCCCGCCTCGTCGTAGGTGTAGGTGTTCGACGACGGCCCGGCCAGGCTTGCGGTGGTCTGGGAGGTGATCTCCCCGTCGGCGTTGTACCCGTAGCCGACCGAGGCGACGGTGGTGCCGGAGGAGGTCTTCAGCGTGTCGGAGGTCAGCCGGTGCTGGCCGTCGTACCCGAACGACTGGGTGTCGTTGCCCGTCCCGTAGGAGACCTGGCTGACCTGGGAGTCGGGGTTGTAGGTGTAGGTCGCGGTGGTGCCGCTGGCCGGGTCGGCCAGGGTCGCCAGCCGGCCCGCGCTGTCGTAGGTGTAGCCGGTGGTCCCGGCCGCGTCCGCGACCGAGGTGACCTGCCCGTCCCCGTTGTACCCGTAAGACGTGGACCCGGCCGTGCCCGAGGCGGTCAGCACCTCGCCGCGGTCGTTGTAGGTGAACGACTCGCTGGTCGCGTTCGACCCGCTGGACGCGGTATTCGACGTGGACGCCGACGTCACGTTCCCGGCCGCGTCGTAGCCGAACGTCCTGGTCGGGGTCGCCGCGTCGGCGCCCGTCGCGGACTGGCCGGTCAGCTCGTCGAGGTTGTTGTAGGTGTCGGTGACCGTGACCCCGCCCGGCTCGGTCTCCGTTACCGGGCGGCCGTCGGCGTCGTAGGCGGTGGTGAACGTCGAGTTCGCCGCCGTGTTGTAGGCGCTGGTGTAAGGCTCGATGCGGGATTCCTGCAGCCCCCAGCTGTTGTAGGTGTCCCACCACGGGTTCCCGTTCCCGTCGGTGTACAGCGTCTCGTGCCCGTCCGGGTCGTAGGCGAACGACGTGTTCACCGCCGAGGTGGCCGATACCGGCTGGACCTCCGCCGTCACCAGCCCGGTCGGATCGTAGGTGAACGTGCTGGAGTTGCCCGCGGCGTCGGTCGACGACACCTGGTCGCCTTCGCCGTCGAATGTGGCCGAGTTGGTGGCGAGGGTGGCCCCCGTCGCGCTCAGGCTCGACGTCGAGGTCACGTTCCCGGCCGGGTCGTACCCGGTAGTGGTCGCGGTCCCGTCTGGGTAGGTGACCTTGGTCTTCCGGCCCAGGGAGTCGTAGGAGTAGGAGGTCTTGTCGCCGGCCCCGTCGGTGACCGACGTCACCTCGCCGGACGCGTCGTGCGTGAATGAGGTGGTCACCTTGTCCGCGGACGTCTCCTGCTGCACCCAGCCGCCGCCGGCCTCGTCACCACCGCCCGCGTCGCCGTAGGCATACGTCGTCGTATACGCCTGCGTGCCCGACCCGGTATCCCGCTCCACCTGCGTCGAGGTCGCCACCCGGCCCAGGTAGTCATAGGTAGTGTCGGTCACCGCCCCGGTGGGGCTGGTCATCGACAGCGGCTCCCCTTCGACGTCGTAGGCGGTGCTGGTGACGCTGTTGTCCGGGGCGGTCTCCGAGACCTTGTCGCCGAGCTGGTCGTAGCCGTACTTCGTGGTGTTGTTCAGCCCGTCGGTGACCGAGATGACCTGCCCGTCGCCGTCGTACGCGGTCGTGTCGACCGCTGTGATCGGCGAGGACGCGCCCGGCGGCGTGTACGGCGGCAGCGTCTCCGACACCTGCTGCCCGTCAGCGTCATAGCCGTACGTCGTGACGTTGCCGTCCGGGTCCTGGGTCTCCGCCGTCTCGCCGAACGTGTTATATCCGGTCGTCGACACCGGCCGCGCCGTTACCACCGGGTTCCCGTAGGTCTGGGCGGTCACCGGCGGCCCGGTCGTCACCGTCGGCTGCCCCGCCTCGTCGTAGGCGTAGCTGGTAACCGCCCCGTCCGGGTCGGTCATCGAGGTGGGCAGGCCCCGCTGGTCGCGGGTCCAGGAGGTGGTCAGCGACCCGGTGGTGATGTCGCCGTCGGAGGAGCTCAGCTGGTCGACCTCGGCAGCCGACAGGACCCGCGGGTAGACCTGCACCGTGTCGGCCTGCCCGTGGAACCACTCCCCCTGCGCGCCGTTCACCTTGGCCGACCCGACCGTGAGCGCCCCGTGCGCCGCCACCGGCGTGGCATCGGTCGCGGTCCCGGCCGCCACCCCGTTGACGTACAGCGTCATCGTGCCCGTGTTCGCGTTGTAGGTGCCGGCCAGGAACGTCCATGCCCCGGTCGCCGCCGCCGCGTTCGCACCCGAGCCGGCCACCGCACTAGACGCCCCGGTAGTGTCGGCCAGCGGGCGGGCGAACTCCCAGTTCCCACTGGACGGGTCGTACTGCAGGGTAAAGCCGCTGTTGGTGCCGGCGGCCTGGGAGACAACCGCCTGCTTGCCGCCGGTCGAGGTGGAGAGTAGCGCCCACGCCGTCACCGTGAACGACCCGGTCGTGTCCGCCACCGGCCCTGCCGTCGCGACCTGGCTGCCCGCCGTGCCGGAGAAGTTCGCCTCGTCCCCGGTCCACGACACCCCGGACGCCGTCGCCGGCTGCCCGCCCGCAATCTCGTCCGGTACCGCCGTGCCCGAGGACTGCATCAGGCCGAACCACGCCGCCGGGCCACCCGCACCGGGATCGGTCAGCGACTGCGACAGCACGTTCCCGGCCGGGTCATAGGTGTACGACGTCGTCTGCGACACCCCGTCCGGGCCGCTGTCGGTAACACTGGCCTGCTGGTCGTCGGGGGTGTAGGTGACCGACTCGGTCCGGTCCAGGCCATTCGGATCGGTCACCTCCTGCGTTGCCCGGCCGGCCGCGTCGTAGGCGGTGGTGGTGTAGGTCTCCCCGTTGTTCGTCCACTCCTCGTTGACGTTCCCGGCGCCGTCGTAGCCCCAGTAGTCGGTCACGAACCAGTTCGACCAGCCCGGGCTGTTCACGATCTCCTGGGCCAGCAGGCCGTTGTCCAGGTACTGGTACTCGGTCTGCCGCCCCATCGCGTCGGTCACCTGCGCCAGGCGGCCCGCCGGGTCGTACGCCCGGGACTCCTCGACCAGCGGTGCCGCGGGCTGGGAACCCGGCGGGGACCCGGTGTAGTTCTCCAGCGTGGTCGTCAGCAGGTCACCGTCACCGTCATACGTGTACTGGGTGACGTTGCCGTCCGGGTCGGTCTCCGATGCCTCGTTGCCGTAAGCGTCGTAGGTGTAGGTCGTCTTCGCACCGGCGGCGTCGGTGTCCGACACCAGTTGGTCGTAGCCGTTGTAAGTACGGGTGTCGGTGCGGGAGGAGTCCCCGCCGGTCAGGTCGGCGACCGTCTGGGACGTCACGTCGCCGTCGGGGTCGTAGCTGGTGGTCGTCTGCGCGGTGTGCACCGCGCCGGACACCCGGTTGGTCACCGCGGGGTCGGTTTCCGTGGCCAGGTCGCCGTTGGCGTCGTAGGTGTAGGTGGTGGCCAGCCCGCTCGGATAGGTGTCGGAATAGGCGGTCTCGCCGATCTTCCGGCCGAGCCCGTCGTAGGTGTATACCGTCCGTTGCCCGTCCTGGTCGGTGACCTGGGCCACGTCCCCGTCGGCGTAGTACAGCGTGGTGGTGACCGCCCCGCCCGGCGTCGTCACCTGGTAGGGCAGCCCCGCCGGCGGGACCGCGCCCTGGTAGCCGCCCGTGCTGCTGGTGCCGTTGGTGTAGGTGTAGGCGGTGGTGCGGCCGGACGGGAATCCGGTGACGGGCGGGGTGGTCGCCGCGGTGAGCTTCCCGGTCGAGTCGTACGTGTACCGCGTCTGGTAGGTGGTGTCGGTGGCGGAGTCGGACCGGCCGTCGGCGTAGGTGAGCGTCAGGTCGTTGCGGGGGTCGGGGGTCAGCTGCGCGGTGGTGTCGTCGGGGTAGTAGCTCCAGTACGAGGTCGAGCACAAATTGGCCGCCTGGTCCTGGCAGGTGGTCTCCGACACCTTGTTGCCGCGGGTGTCGTAACCGGTCTGGGTCTCGGATATGCCCGCGACGTCGGTCTCGTCCTGGAACCCGCGGGTGTCGTACCCGTAGCTGGTGACCGCGCCTTCGGCGTTAGTCTCGGACAGCTCGCGGTCGCCGTTGAGCAGGTCGTAGGTCCACGTGAGCGGGTGGCCGCCGGGGTCGGTGGCGGTGCTGGCCTGGACCGGGGTCAGGCCGGAGGAGTTCTGCGCGGCGTCCCACTGGGCGCTGACCTGCGCGGCCGTCAGCTGCGCGGGGTACCAGGCCAGCTCGGCGAGGTTGCCGGTGAACCATTCGGCCGTCGCGCTGGTGGCGGAGGTGTCGGGCCAGTTGCCGTCGATGAAGCCCACGCCCGCCGCGACGTTGGTCCACGCCGGGTTCGCCCCGGCCAGGGTCCCGGAGACGGTTTCCTGGAGTGCCCCGTCGACGTACAGCGACTGGGAGCTCGTTCCGGCCGCGAGCACGGCGTAGTGCCAGTTGCCGTCGTTGACCGCCGACGACGACGTGGCGTCGGTATATGAGTTGCTCAGGAACCCGGCGTTCAGCTTCCCGTCGGCGCCGACGTACAGCACCGGGTCATAGCCGGACGGGGCGCTGCCCGTGACCGGCCCGGTCTCCTCGGAGTACAGCACCTCGTTCGTGCCGGTGGTCTTGAACCACACCCCGACCGAGGCCGGGCCGTCGGTGGTCGAGGCGGTCGTCGGCATGTCCAGGTAAGAGCCCGTGCCGGTGAAGGACGCGACCGCCGAGTCGGTGAACGGCCCGGTGCCGGTCACGCCCTCGGTCACGCCGTAGTACGTCGCCGGCTGGTCCTGCGGCCCGCAGTCGCAGCTGACCGTGTCCGCGGCCTGGGTGGCGCCGGTGTCGTTCAGCCGGTAGTAGCTGGCCGGGTCCGCCGCCAGCACCGAGGCGACGTACACCTGGCTGGACCCGCTCGCCGTCGGCGGGTGCAGCTGCCAGGTCCCGCCGTCGCTGTCGGTGTCGCTGGTGACCCGGTTGGTCAGCGGGTCGTAGGCGACCTGAGCGTACACGCTGCCCGACGGGCGGGTCAGCTTGGTCAGCAGCGCCGCCGCGGTGGTCCCGTCCTGGTACAGCGCGAGGGCCTGGGCATCGGTCAGCTGCCGGTCCCAGAACGCCACGTCGCTGATGTCGCCGGTGAAGTACTCCGGGTAGGCGGCCGAGGAGCCGTAGTACTTCTCGTCCGGCCACCCCACGCCGTTGTACCCGGCGCCGACGTAGTTGTTCGCCAGCCCGGCGACCTGCACGGTGCCGGACTGGCTCCCGATCTGGGCGCCGTCCAGGCACAGGACCTGGGAGTTCCCCCCGGCGGTCAGCGTGACCAGGTGCCACTTGCCGTCGTCGACCGGTGCCGCCGACGTCATCGTGGTCACGTTCCCGTTGTAGTACTTGGCGTTGAGCTTCCCGTCGCTGCCGATGTAGATCGCCGGCACCCAGTTGCCCGTGGTCGAGCCCGCGCTGAGCGGCGCGTTCTCGTAGGAGAACAGCACTCCGTCGGGGCTGCTGGTCTTGAACCACAGCGAGACGGTCTGGTTGGCCGCCCCTGACACCAGCCCCTGCTGAAGCGTTACGTACGACGATGACCCGTTGAACGTCCCCGCGGTGGCCGCCGACCCGGCCAGCGGCCCCTGGTCCTGCCCGAGCGTCACCCCGCTGTACGGGGCGTTGTCGGCGCCCTCGTTGGCCAGCACCGAGTCCGCGGCCATGCCGCTGCCCGCCGCGTCGTCCAGCCGCCAGTAAGCGTGCGGGCCCGAGTCCAGCACCGCCCCCGGGTAATCCGAACCTTGTGTGTAGGAGTAGGCAGTGCACGCGGTCGTCGAAGCCGGCGGGCACGCAGCCGACAGGTCGTCCCCGGAGTAGGTGTAGGTCCAGTTCTGGGCCGTGGCGGAGTTCCCGGTCGTCGCGTCGTCGGTAACCACCGCCGACACGTGCGGGTACGACGCATTCGACGGCCACGTCCAGGTCAGGTGCAGCATCCGGCCCGACGCCGAGGTGATGGTCGTGATCTGGCCGGTACCGTTCCAGGTGAACGTCTCGGCGTGCCCGAGGGCGTCGGTGATCGAGGTGATCCCGTATCCCCCGGAGCTGAGCGCCTGGGTGAACCGGTACACCGTGTCGTTCTTGTCGGTCAGCGTGAACCCGCCGGAGACCGGCGTGAGGGTCGCGAACCGGCCCGGCGGCGGGGAGTACGTCGACTTGCCGGGGTTGAGGCCGAACGCGACCTGCTCCCCGTCGGGGTAGGTCACCACCTGTGTCGCCGTCGCCCCGGACGCGTCGGTCTCCCCCGGCGTGACCTTCATGTCAAGCACCGACGACCAGCCCGCGCCGAACGCCCCCGACAGCTGCGGGTTCTGGCTGTTGTAGTCCCGGGTAACCTCCAGCGCGGGCCCCACCGTGCTCACCTGCGCGTCGGTCGCCGACGTCGTCCAGTTCCCTGACTGCGGGTCGAACCCGGCCCCCGACGCGTTCTGCGACAGCTCCGAGGTCACCAGGGGCTGCGGCACCGGCGTGGAGAAGTAGTTATCCGTCGGCGACGGAGACGACCCCAGGCTGTCGGTGGCCTGCACCGTCCAGTAATAGGTTTGCCCCCAGGCCAGGTCCCCGGCCGGGACCGTCCAGTCTCCCGAGGACAGCGAGCCGGAGGCGGCCACCTGGGTGCCCGAGGCGTTGTAGACCGTGAACTTGTAGTGCAGCGTCAGGCTCTGCGCGTCCTGCCCGCTGGCGATCAGCTCCGGGGTCAGCACCGGGGAGTTGTAGTTGTCCGGCGGGTACTGGGACGTGACCTCCGGCGGGGCCCCCGTGCTGTAGGTCACCTCCAAAGACGGGTTGCAGTACCCGGTGCAGTCACCGCCCTGCGAACTCGAGAGGTTGCTGGCGGCGGCGGAGTCGAACACCTTGAACTGCTGCGGATCGGTCAGCGACGGCGCGACCGCGAAACCGTAGTTGGGGATGGCGGTCCCGGACGTCCAGTCGTTGAGCAGGGCCAGGCCGGCGGAGTTGAACCCCAGCGAGATCCACCCGCCCTGTCCGAGCTGCCCCGAGCTGTTCGAGCAGGCGCGCGATGGCGCCGTGCCCGTCCACTGGGCGTCCTTGGTCCCGTACGCCGGCCCGGGGTAGGTCATCGCAGTCGACGGCTGCCACGCCCCCGTCACCTGGTAGGCGTACACCTCCCCGGCCGTCGTGCACTGGGCCGCCTGGGAGTCGAACAGACCCAGCGACGCCGACGTGATGTAGTCACCGGACAGACTGGAGCCCAGCCCGGAGAAGTTCAGGAAGTCGATGTCCTTGTACGTCGTTCCGCTGTCGGTTACCGTGCCCGACGGCAGGAACCACGTGCCGCTGTTGTTCCCGGTCTGCGCCGTCCCGTTCTGCGACTCCGCGTACGTGGTCGCCTGGGGGCCCAGGTAAACCGTCGGGTCCACCGTCACCGGGAACACCCGGCCCGGCGCGTCCAGCCACGACTGGTCCAGCGTCATCTCCAGCGCCAGGGCACCGTTCTGGGTCACCAGCTGGTAGGTCAGCTGCGATGCGGCCTGCCCGCCGGGGAGCGCCGCGTTCCCCGGCCCCGACCTCGCCACCGCCGGCGGGATCACCCCCGCCACCTTGCCCGAGCTGTCGGTCAGCTCCACCGACCCGTCGGCTAGCGAGGCGGTCAGCCCCTTCAGGGTCAGCGGGAACACCCATGACGTGCCTGCCGACGCCGAGCTCAGGGTCAGCGACTCACTCATCCCGTCCGGTGTCGCCGTCTCGGTCACGTCCGTTTCCGGCAGCGCCCCCGGGTAAGTCACCGAGGCACCCGACGCCGACCCGGCCACGTTCCCCGCCCCGGCCAGCGCGAACGATACCTGCTGGGACCCGTCGGCGCTCGTCGCCGCGGCCAGCGAGCTGTCGCTGGCAGCGGCGGCGAAGCTCGCATTCACCGAGTTCGCCTTCTCCTGCCACCGGCCGCCAGCCCCCTGGGCCAGGGTGTCGTCGATCGGAGCCCACGACCCGGACGCGGTCTGGTAGTTCACCGGCCCGGACCACGCCTTGCGGGTGTAGGAACCGTCGGCGTTCTTGTACAGCTCCGTGGTCGCCGTGGTCGCTGACGCGACCGGCGTGCTCGTCGCCGCGTTGAACCCCGACACCGGCCCCGGGGCCTTGTACGCCCCGGACGCCGCACCCGACGGCCCGTGCGCCGCCCAGGCGGGCAACTGGCCCTTGCCCTGCCCCGGCGCGTGCCCGGCGGCGTGCTTAAGTCCCCGCGTCTGCGACAACGGCACCAGGTGCTTCCCGCCTGCCGCGGTCCCCGCCGGCTGAACCGGGACGGTCGGCGCGGGCGTGGCCTTGTCGGACATCCAGTCGGCCAGCCGGATGACGCCCGACCGGACCGACGCCGCCGACGGCACATCGAGGTGCTGCCCGCCGGCCCCGGACGGCCACGCCAGCGGCACCGCCAGCGCCAGCATTCCCGTCCCCGTCGCCACCCGGCGAACCCGGCGCCCCAGCTGCCGCAGCAGCACCGAACGCCACCCGTTACCTGCACGTCCAGCCACGCGCATGCCCGCTCCCACGCAGAAAAGGGACAAAGCTAAGAGGGCCCAGAAAGGACCCTCCAGAAAGCCTCAAAACTGCAAACGCAGCAAAGCGTGACATACACCGTTCAATCGCGCAATACCCCACGAACAAGCGCTGTATCAACCGACAAAGTTAACTAAAACCAAAGAATTACCATGAAACTAATCAGCCCGGGCATGCCAAAAGAGCGGACGGGCCCTCCCGGCCCGTCCGCTGAAACCGCGCGGTCAGCCGCCTTCCGCGTGCACGTCGGCCTCCACCGCTGACGCCACCCCGGACCGCAGTCCCGAGGTCGTGAACACAAGCGCCGTCACGTTCGGCGAAGAGCCTGCCGCCGGCCCGGTCACCACGAACCGGACCGAGCCGAACCGCCCCGCCTCCGCCAGCGCGGCCGCCCGCGGCGCCGCGCCCGCCGCCACGACCACCTTGCAGCCGCTCACCAGCAGCGATCCGGCGAACGGCTCCGCCTGGGCCACCGTCGCAGGCCCGGTCACCGCCAGGTAAGACACCCGTGCCGAGGTCGCCTTCGAAGCGTCCTCCATGCCCGCCCACTCTTGGGCCGCCACCGGATCGGACAGCCCGCTCGCCCCGGTCAGCAAGCACGCGTCCACGTTCTCGTACACCCGCGCCCGCGGCGTCGGCAGCGCCTGGCCGGCCGGCGACCACGGCAACGGCGCGCCCGAGACCGCGAGCCCGATACCAACGCCCGCCACCGCCACGCACAGGGCAAGCAGCACCCAGCGACCCGGCAACCGCATCGCCAATGCCTCGCTCTCAGCCGGCCTCCGCGGCATCCGCCGCCCAGGCCCCGGAAGGAAACCAGCACAAAACAAAGCAAACAATCTCACGCGGCCGCAACTCTTGCAATACCCCGCGCTCCCCCACGCCCGACAGAAATGGCGCGGGAAGCGCGAAGCACGAATTCGTTCGGGATGATCCTGGTTTCGAATGCCTTACCAGGCGCCCGGCACCTGCTTGGTGACGCGGTTGAGGCGGTTGAAGACGTTCGTGACCGCGATCTTCAGGATCAGCGCGGCCATGCCCTGCTCGTCGTAGTACTTCGTCGCCTCGTCCCAGATCGCGTCCGGTACCGGGTCGGTGCTGTCGGCCAGCCGGGTGGCGGCCTCGGCGAGGGCGAGGGCGGCGCGCTCGGCGTCGGTGAAGTACGGTGACTCGCGCCAGGCGGCGACCGTGACGAGGCGCTCGGCCGACTGCTTGCTCCTGGCCGCGGAGGCCACGCAGGCGCTGCAGCCGTTGACCTGGCTGACCCGCAGGTGCACGATCTCCATCGTGTCGGCGGGGACGCCGCCGGAGTCGCTGGCCTTGCTCAGCTCGACGACCGCCTGCCAAGCGCCGGGGATGACCGCCGCCGGGTTCTTCATGCGTGCTTCCATGCCACTTGCTCGCTTTCCTTGTTGGGTATTCTCGGCGGTAGGTCCGCTGCCACACGGTTCCCGCCATCTGCTTCAGACCGTTCCCGTGGAAGGAATGTGACGAGATGGCCGATCCTGATTCGCTTGCCGCCCGGTTCGAGGAGCACCGGGCGCACCTGCGGGACGTCGCGTACCGGGTCCTGGGCTCGCGGTCCGACGCCGAGGACGCGGTGCAGGAGACCTGGCTGCGGCTGAGCCGCACGGACGTCTCCGGCGTGCTCAACCTGCGGGCCTGGCTCACCACCGTCGTCGGCCGGGTGGCACTGAACCTGCTTGAGTCGCGCGGCACTCGCCGGGAGGACATGACCGCCGAATTGCCGGAACCGCGGCGGACGGGCGGCGCGCCGGCGCGCCGCCCGGGTCGCTGCCCGGGCCCGAGGACGAGGCGCTGCTCGGTGATGAGGTGAGCGCGGCCCTACAGGTCGTGCTGGACACGCTGGAGCCGCGCGAGCGGCTGGCGTTCGTGCTGCACGACCTGTTCGCGCTCCCGTTCGACGAGATCGCGCCGGTCGTGGATGCCTCGAGTGCCGCGGCGCGGCAACTGGCGAGCCGGGCGCGGCGGCGGCTGCGCACGGCGGCGCCCGAGCCGGTGCCCGCGTCGCTGGCGGCCCGCGCAGAACAGCAGCGGGAGGTCGTGGAGGCGTTCTTCGCGGCGGCGCGCGCGGCTCAGTTCCAGACGCTGCTCGAGATACTGGACCCGGACGTGATGATGCGGGCCGACGCGGTCGCGGCCCGGATCGGCGCGGACGACTCACTGACCGGCGCGGACGTGGTGGCCAAGTGGATATCGGGGCGGGCCAAGGGCGCGGTCCTCGCGGTCGTCGGCGACGAGCCCGGGGCCGCCTGGGCGGTGAAGGGGACCGTCCGCGTGGCGTTCAGCTTCACGATCACGGACGAGGGGCGCATCGCGGCCATCAACCTCATCGCGGACCCGGCCGTGCTGCTCGGCCTGGAAATCGAGTTCTCCTAAATGCCGGTGCTGAATGCGGCCTGGAAGGCGGCGGTCGCGTTCGGGGTGGCACCGTTCGTGTAATTCGGTATGTCCAGGGTTAGGGTTCCGCCGCCGTAGTTCCAGAAGATCGCCGGGCCGCTGGCGTTGGCCTTGATCCAGTCGGCCATCTGGGTCATGTAGTAGGCGTCGTCACCGCCGCCGCCGTCGGTGCCGGTGTCTACGAGTCCCCACTCGGGCAGGCTGATTTGCTTGCCGTGTTCCTGGCCGAAGGCGGCGAGCCAGCTCAGCCCGTAGCCGGGAAAGGCCTGCCCGTTGATGGCGGCGGGCGCGACCGCGGTCCAGCCGCCCGCGTTGACGCCGTTCAGCAGGTCGTTCCAGCGATCCTGGTCGGTGGTCGTCGCGCCGATCGCGTCGTAGGCGTCGAGCGCTACCACGTCGACGTAGCTGTCGCCCGGGTAAAAGTCTTCGAGGCTGGCGCCGGGGCAGCTGGAGTTGCTGCTGTCGATGGGGTTCCAGATGAACTTGAAGTTCGCGCCGGCCACGCTGCGCATGCTGGTCACGATGTTCTGGAACGCGGGCACGAAATCGCTCGCCCAGCTGGCCAGCCCCGACCCGTCCTCATTGCAGATGCCCCAGCCCATCCAGTCGGCGTTGAACTCCCAGCCGAGCCGGATGTAGGAAGAGCCGAACCCCGCCGCCACCAGGTTCTGCGCCAGGGTCTCGTAGTAGCCGTCGGCCCCGCCGTCCGCGACCAGGTTGTAATCCGCCGCGTTCGTCGCGCACTGCGTCGCGGGCGCGCCGCACGGCAGCATGGGGACGCCCCAGACCATCTGGTACGGGCTGCCCTCCCAGTTCGACAGCTGCCAGGGGTTTTCGATGTGCGACCAGTCGGTGGCGTCGATGAAGTCCTGGGCGTACTTGACCGAGCTAGCGGAACCGAGCCAGCTCGCCGCCGTCTCAATGCCCGCCGGGCTGGAGTTGCCGTCATAGAAGCCTAGCCCGAGGGCACCGGTGAGCGACGGGCCGGAACTGGCGGTCGGGGTGGTGAGCAACGTGCTGGAACTGGCCGGAGCGGGAAAACCGGTAAACGAGATGCTGGGGGTGGGAGCGGGGGCAGCGGTGGAGGCGGCCGGAAGGGGCGACTGCGTGGTTTCCGTCGGGCTCGTAGTCGCCGAGGCTCCGGCGGTGCCCGTCGCTGCCGGGGTCGGGGTGTAAAGACTGCCGCTGCCTTGTCCGGCAAGGCCGGCCGAGGCAGGGGCCGTCGAGACCTGGGGGCTGATGCGGTCGGCGGCGGGTACGGCGCCCGGGCCCGGGGCCAAGACGATCCAGGAAAGAACTCCCGTCGCCCCGATCATCAGCACGGCCAGGAGCGGGCGATGCCATTCAGCGCGACGGACACGCGTTTCATCGGATTGGCCGCTCCTTCCGGAAGCGGACATTTTTGACATTATCGGGAACCCGTCCCATAAAAAGTCATCCGGAGCACACGACGACGCCGCGGCCTGAGCAACTGGTCTTTCGCACCACTCGAAGCACCCGTATCGTAATACATCCCCATCCGTCGCGGCGCGGTACCCCCGCCCGAAGGGTGACGGCAGGCCGGATTTGAGTGAATCACGAAGTCGTTTCCGGATGATCCTGGTTTTAGCCCTAGGACGTGGCCAGGAGATAAACGTTCAGCGACACGATCACGGCGGTGACCGCTATCGCCGCGACGTTAGTGACGCGACGGTTCGCGAGTGCGCCCATGACGCTCCGCTTGGCGGTGAACGCCACTAGCGGGACCAGCGCGAACGGGATGCCGAAGGACAAGAACACCTGGCTGAGCACCAGCGCGCGGGTGGGGTTGAAGCCGACCGCGAGCAAGATCAAGGCCGGGATCATCGTTATGGCGCGGCGCAGGAAGACCGGGATGCGGCGGTGCAGGAAGCCCTCCATCACCACCTGGCCGGACATGGTGCCGACGCACGAGGACGCGATCCCGGAGACCAGCAGGGCCACGCCGAACAGGGTGCCCGCGTGGTCGCCGATGAAGTTGTCAAGCCCGGCGACCACCGCGCCGAGGTCGTCTCCCGCGGTCGTGTCGCCGCGGGTGAAGAACACCGCCGCCGCCATCGCGAGCATCGCCAGGTTGATCAGCCCGGCCAGGCCCATCGCGCACACCACGTCGACGATCTCGAACCGGAAGATGCGCCGCTTGGCCTTGTCGCTCTCGCCCGGCACCCGGCCGCGGACCAGCGCCGAGTGCAGGTAGATGACGTGCGGCATCACCGTCGCGCCGACGATCGAGACGGCGAGCAGCGCCGCGCCGCCTGGCAGCTGCGGCACGAACACGCCGCGCGCGACCGCGCCGGGCTGCGGGCGGCTCAGTATCAGTTCCAGGCAGAACGCCAGCACGACGACGCCGACCAGCGCGGTGATCGCCGCCTCGAGCCGACGGAACCCGCCGACCTCCATGGCCAGTACCGCGAACGTGGCAAGGGCGGCGAGCAGCGCCGATACCCAGATCGACAGCCCGAAGACCAGGTGCAGTCCCAGCGCGGCGCCGGTGAACTCCGCCAGGTCGGTGGCCATCGCGACCAGCTCGGCCTGCGCCCACAGGAACCGGGTCGCCCAGGCCGGCAGCCGGTCGCGGCACACCTCGGGCAGTGACTTGCCGGTGGCGATGCCGAGCTTGGCGGACAGCGACTGGACGAGCATCGCCATCAGGTTCGCGGCCAGCACCACCCAGCCGAGCGCGTAGCCGTACTGCGCGCCCGCCGCCACGTTGGTGGCGAAGTTGCCCGGGTCGACGTAGGCGACGCACGCGATGAACGCCGGGCCGAGAAAGGGCGTTACCGCCCGCAGGCCCCGCCGTTTTCCGGCTAGGGCCTGCTGAGCGGCTATCGCCGTGTCAACCAACCGATGGACCTAGGCCGAGGGACTGCGGGGTGGACGAGTCGGGTGACGGCTGGTGCAGCCCCTCGTCGAGGGAGCCGTACTCGGTCATCAGCGCGCGTGACCCGCCCCACGGGGTCTGCTCCTCGGCGACCAGGGTGTTGGTCGTGAGCAGCAGCCCGGCGACCGATGCGCCGTTCGCGAGGGCGGACCGGACGACGCGCAGCGGATCCACGATCCCCATCTCTATCATGTTCCCGTGACGACCGGACAGGGCGTCAAATCCGTCGTCCGGGCCGAGCGCGTTGCTCTGCGCGACCACGTCCGCGGCCGGGTAGCCGGCGTTGGCGGCGATCAGGGTGGCGGGCTCGGACAGGGCCCGCCGCACGATCTCGACGCCGATCGCGTAGTCACCGGTGACGTCCGCGTCGCTGGCCCCCGTTTCTGTCAGCGCGCCGTCGAGCGCGCCGACCGAGTGCAGCAGCGCGGACCCGCCGCCCGCCACGATGCCCTCGGCCATGGCCGCCCGGGTGGCGGACAGCGCGTCCTCGACCCGGTGGCGCAGCTCACTCAGCTCGGCGGGGGTCGCCGCGCCGACCCGGATGACCGCGACCTTGCCGGACAGCGCGCCGATCCGCTCGGTCAGCACGTCCTCGTCGATGCCGAACGTCGCCCGCTCGAGCTCGGCCCGCATCTGCCCGAGCCGGAAGTCGACCGCTTCCGACGAGCCGCCGCCGCCGATGATCGCGGTGTTGTCCGCGTTGACGCGGACCTGGCGGGCCCGGCCGAGGTGCTCGGTGCTCATCGTCTCCAGCGAGAACCCTGAGTGCTTGCTGTAGACAGCACCGCCGGTGAGCGCGGCGATGTCCTCGAGCTTGTGCAGCCGCCGGTCGCCGAAGCCCGGCGCCCGCACCGCCACGCACTGGAAGATGCCGTTGACGTGGTTGTGCACCAGCATCTGGAGGGCGGTGCCCTCGACGTTCTCGGCGACGATGACCAGCGGCCGCGGGTTGCGCATCACCTTGTCGAGCACCGGCATGAGCTGCTGCACCTTGGTGATCTTCTCGCTGCACAGCAGGATGTACGGGTCGTTGAGTACCGCCTCGAGCGACGCCGGGTTGGTCACCAGGTAGGGCGACAGGTAGCCGTTGTCGAACTGGAAGCCCTCAACGAAGTCGACGCCCATGCCGGCGGCGGGCGAGTCCTCGACGGTCACGATGCCCGAGTCGCCCACCGTGTACAGGGCCCTGGCGATCACGGTGCCCACCGTGTAGTCGTCGTTGGCGGAGATCGCGGCGACCCTCCGGTAGTCCTCCTCCGACTCGACGGGATGCGCGACCGACTGCAGGTAGCTGTCAAGGCGGCCGACCGCCAGGTCGATGCCGCGCTTGACCAGCACCGGGTTGGCGCCGCCGTCGATCGCCCGCATCCCCTCGCGGACGATCGCCTGGGCGAGCACGGTCGCGGTCGTGGTGCCGTCGCCGACCACGTCGTTGGTCTTGATCGCGGCCTCCTTGACCAGCTGCGCGCCCATGTTCTCGAACTGGTCACGCAGGTGGATCTCGCGCGCGATCGTGACGCCGTCGTTGGTCACCACCGGCGACCCGGTGATCTTCTCGAGGATCACGTTGCGGCCCTTCGGCCCCAGCGTTGACTTCACCGCCTCCGCGAGCTGGTCAACCCCGGCGAGCAGGAGGGCGCGCGCCTCGGCGCCGAAGCGCAGTTCCTTTGCCATGGATAGCTCCTTATGGGACGAGGATGGCCCTGCCGCGGACCCGGCCGGCGTCAAGGTCGGCCAGCGCGTCGGGGGCCGCCGTCAGCGGGTAGGTCTTGGTATGCAGGGTGACCTTGCCCGCCTGGGCGAGGGCCATCAGCTCGGCGAGGTCGTTGTAGGTGCCGACGATGTTGCCGATGATGTTCCGCTCGGTGGAGATGATGTCCAGGGTCGGGATCGTGAGCGTGCCGCCGTAGCCGATCACGAAGTAGGACCCGGCGGGGGCGGTCATGTTCCACCCGTCCATTTCGGCGCCCTGCTCGGCGACGAAGTCGAGGACCACGTGCGCGCCCGCGCCGTTCGTCAGGTCCTTCACGGTGTCGACCTGCTTGCCGTCGGCGACGACCGTGTGGTCCGCGCCGAGTTCCGCGGCGAGCTTGAGCGCCTCGGGGTTGCGGTCGACGACGACGATGCTCGTCGCGGTCAGGGCGGACAGGCACTGGATGCCGATGTGGCCGAGGCCGCCGGCCCCGATGACCACGGCCGTCGTGCCCGGGTACAGCAGCGCGATCGCCTTGCGGACCGCGTGGTAGGCGGTGATCCCCGCGTCGGCCAGCGCGGCGACGTCTTGCGGTTTCGTCGTGGGGGCGAGCTTCACGCAGGCGCGGGCCGAGGTCAGCAGGTACTCGGCCATGCCGCCGTCGGTGGACAGGCCCGGGAACGTGGAGTTCTCGCAGTGCATGTCGTCACCGGCGCGGCAGGCGCGGCACAGGCCGCAGGTGGGGGTGGGGTGCAGGATGACCGTGTCGCCGACCGCCACGTTGGTGACGGCGGAGCCGACCTCGTGCACCCAGCCCGCGTTCTCGTGGCCGAGGATGTACGGCAGCGGCGTGCCCATCGCGGCGTCCCACTGGCCTTCGATGATGTGCAGGTCGGTGCGGCACACGCCGGCGCCGCCGATCTTGACGATTACGTCGAGCGGGCCGGTGATCTTCGGCTCGGGCACCTCGTCGATAATCGGCGTCTCGTGAAATTTGTGTATGCGTACGGCCTTCACGTGGTCCTCCCGATCGTGGAACCGTGTGAACTTGGGGGCTAGTGCGTCCGGCCGTCCGGGTAGCGGACCCGGAACATCCCGGAGCAGATGGACGTGTTGGCTTCGATGCCGGCGCGGGTGACGCGGGCCTTGCGCAGGTGAAGCGGCACGGCGGCCTCCTCGATCCGTGCCCCGGTCCCCGGATCGATGAGCAGCGGCGCGTCGTCGTCGGCCGGGAGGCCAAGCTCGGCCCGGCGCTGCCGCAGGCGCAGCAGCTCCGGGGAGGCCGGGACCGCGCCCAGGGTCAGCACCAGCAGCTCGGACGGCGTGACCCCGGCGGCCACCAGGGGACGGCACACCAGGTCGGTGCCGGCCATGACCGCCTTGCGGAGGAACTGGGCGCGCAGGTCGCCGAGCTCCGCCACCGCCTCGCCGTCGAAGGACGCGGCGAAGCCCGCCTGCGCCGCGACCCCCGCGTTGATCGCGTCGGAGGCGAAGTGGTCTTCCAGGATCACCTCGGCGCTCGTTACCCCTGGGACGGCGGTGACCGCGTCGTAGGCGTCGGCCACCATGAGGAACGCGAAGTTCGGCGCGCAGAAGTAGGTGGGCAGGCGGAGCCGGACCACCGCCCGCCCATCACAGGACACCACGCACGACGCGACGAACCCCAAGGTGGTGATCGGCTCGTCGAGCTCCGGATCGCGCACCGTGGTGAGCGCCGAGAGAGCGGCGCTCACACGGTGGTGTCCCTCGGGTAAATGTGGTCCGGTCATCGAATCCGTGACCAGCTGGGCGGACTCCTCGGCCTCGCGGGCGGACGGCACCACGGGCAGCTGGTACTCCGCCGGCACCTTGATGTCGTACAGCCGGGCGGCGTTCAGGCCGAGGATCTTCTTCTTCGTGGCCGTGGTGACCCGCGGGAAGTCGGAGAACTCGTCGCTCGGGTAATCCCAGTCGACGAAGCCCTCGATCTGCCACTTCGGCTCCCAGATGCCGTAGTCGCTGCCGAAGGTCATCTTGTCCTCGCCGACCCAGAACAGCAGCTCGCCCATGACCTTGGCGAAGAACTTCGGCCGCGCGTACATGAGGCCGCCGATGACGACCGACAGGCCCGCGTAGACGTTGGGCTCCTGCGTCGCCATGAAGCAGAAGTCCTCGATCCGCGGCAGGCCGACGTGCTCGACGATGAAGTTCAGGTCGGGGAAGTCGGTCGCGCAGTGGTCGACGTCGGAAACGTCGAACGCGTCCTTGTCCAGCGGCCAGATCGTCGGGCCCTTGTGCACGTGGATGTTCTTGATGCCGAGCTCCTGCGCCTTCTCCAGGTAGCGGTAGGCGGCCGGGTCGGAGAGCTTGTAGCCGCGCGAGCCGTTGTTCCACTCGGCCGTGTAGAGCTTGACGCCCTTGGAGCCGTACCGCTCGACGTTGCGGGCCAGCTCCACCAGGCCGACGTCGCCGTCGCGCGGGTCGAAGCGGGTGTTCGCGATGAACATGCCCGGGTGCTTCTCCCCCAGGGCCGCGTTCCGCTCGGTGGTGTTGAACCCTTCCGTGTACCACTCCTTGAGGTACGTCGGCTGGAACACCGCGACGTCCACGTAGCCGTCCGCGAAGACGTCCTTCATCAGGTCGTCCTCGGTGTAGGACATGAACTTCTCGATCGGCCAGTGCGTCTCTGGCGGGCCGAGGCCCTGGTAAGCGTGGAAGCACTCGATCCAGCCCTTGGCGTACTGCTCCGCGCCCTTGACCCAGTTGTCCGGTCCCGCGCTCCAGTAGTGCATGTGTGAATCGACGATGAAGTACTTCTCGCCGTCCTTCTCGTACAAGGCTTTCGCCTCCCTAATGGGGTTTCCCGATCTTTTGGTGGCTGATCCGTACCGCTGCCCGCGCCCCGGCATCGGCCAGGGCGCGGGCTGGGGTGAGCGGGTCAGGCGGTTGTGGGCGTGAGGTCGAAGCCGATGTAGTCGGCCGCGTCCTCCGGGTTGGCGAACATGATGGTCCGGTCGTCCTCGTGGATCATCCGGCCGTAGTGCGTGGACATGTTCTCCTCGAACTCGGCCGCGTCGAAGAAGCCGGGCTCCTCGCCGAGCGCCTCGGAGATCTCGTCGTAGACGACGTCCATCCGGCCGATGGCGTCGACGCGGATCATGGAAGGAAGTGCCCGCACGGTGACGTTCGGCTTGGTGGCCATGACCTGGGCGACGACCGCGCCGACCTGGTTGTTCATCAGCGTGAAGCCGCACTGGTTGGATGCGGTGTTGTCCGACTTGAACGGCGACTCGGCGGTCTTGAACCTCGGTGTTGTCACTTCGTTGCTCCTTTTTGGCGTGTCCAGAGTCATCCCGGGGCCCTTCGTCTGGCCGGGGCGGACCCGATAAGATGGCGGTTTTTGCCATCGGGTCTGCCGCGGCCGGACATCGGGGGGTACGGGGGGTCGTCCCCCCCGGGGATAACAGCGCCAGCTCCTTCGGTACGTCCAGGTGCAGCTCGGTCACGATGCCGGCGAACCGGCTCTTGGCGGCGTCGAGGCTGTCCTCGAACCGCGGCGGCTTCATATCGGTCTGTGACCAGAGCGGCTGGAGCTTGCGGGCCGCCTCGATGGCGCGCGGCACCCAGTCCGTCACCCAGCCCCGCATGATGGCCTTGTTCTGGTCCGCGAACTCCCGGTCGGTAGTCAGCAGGCCGAACATCGCCATCGTGTAGCGCAGGTCGCGCTCGGCGAAGTCGTACTCGGCCGAGCCGACCACCGTCGGGGTGACGAAGTCGCCGTTGCGCGGCGCGATCTGCTGGACCAGGTGGCTGCGGAACAGCTCGCCGACCAGGGGCTCGAACACGACGTTGGCGGCGAAGATCGCCTCGGCCCAGTCCCAGATCCCGGTGAGCTGCTCGGCGGTCTCGCGCACGCCTTGCCAGGCCGGGTCGGAATTCCAGGTCGCCAGGTGCGCGGTGCCGTCGAAGCCCGGGATTTCGTCGGTCAGCGTCAGGTTGTAGAGCGCGAGGTCCTGGGCCGCGCGGATGCGGTGCATCGAGTTGACCGAGATCGCGTTGTTGTGCATGTTCGTCGGGGCCCGGCGCTGCGCGTTCGCGTACAGGTAGAGGCCGAGGCCCTGGTCGACGTGCATCCACGCGCCGATGTTCCGCTCGACGAACCGCACCCAGTTCGGGTTCCACTGCTCGAACGCCTTGGCCTGGCGGGCGTTCTCCACGTTCTGGTTGACCTGCCGGACGACGTTCGAGTTGTAGCGGTAGAGGGTGAGCTCCCACTCCTCATTCGGGTCGCGGAACTCGTGCCAGCCGAGCGCGGGCCACTCGTAGCCCTTGCCGCCAGAACCCGGGTAGCGCTCGGGCTCGGGCCGGTCGGAGCCCCAGGCCTTGAGCACCGTCCAGTCGAGCGGGTAGCCGCCGCGCCCGTCCGCGAACCCGTACAGCCAGCCCTGCGCCAGGTAGTGCCGCGGGTCGGGCTGGACCTCGACGGTCACGTCCTCGTAGTGCGTCTGCTTGCGCTTGGCCGGCTTGAAGTAGTTGTAGTTGCGCGCGGTCGAGTCAGGGAACTCCTTCGCGCCCGCCTCCGCGTCCGTGAAGACGGGATGGGGAACGCTGCGTTGCTGCGGGACGCTCGCCGTCTGCGTGTCTGTCATGTGAACTCTCCTTTTTGGTGTCCGGAGTGCTCGCGCCTTGAATCTCAGGTCAGAAACGGAGAGTTCATTGAGGCTCTCCGGTTGTCGTGAACTTGTCGTAATAGACCCGCTTCTCCTCCACGCCGAGGGTCTCGAGCAGCGGGATCGCGGCCTCCACCATCGGCGGCGGACCGCAGACGTAGGCGTGCGCCCCGGTGAGGCTCCCCCTCAGGCGCTTGACCACGTCGGTGATGAGGCCGGTCTCGGCTTCCCACTCCTCGTGGGAGAGCGCCGGGACGTACGTGAAGTTCGGCAGCTTCTCCGCGATCAAGCCAAGTTCTTCCTCGAAGCACAGGTCCTGCTGGGTCCTGGCGCCGTAGAAGAACGTGGCCTGGCGGTGGATGCCGCGCTCGGCCATGGAGCGGAGCAGGGACAGGATCGGGGCCATCCCCGCTCCGCCGCCCACGAAGACCAGCTCCGCGTCGGACTCACGCAAGGTGAAGACGCCGAACGGGCCGGTCAGCTCCAGGCGGTCGCCCACCTGGAGTTCGGAGTCGAGGAACTGGGAGAACAGCCCGTCCGGGTACACCTTGATGACGAACTCGAGCAGCCCGTCCCTGCTTGAGGTGTTCGCCATCGAGAACGACCGGACCTGGTCGGTACCGGGGACGGAGATGTCCATGTACTGGCCGGGGAAGAACTTGACCTCGCCGGGCTCGATCAGCCGCAGCACCAGGTGCCGCATGTCATGCGTCACCGGGTCCTTGGACACCACCTCGGCCACGGCCTGCTGGATCGGCAGGCCGGACCTGATCATGTCCGCGTCGTAGTTGAGCAGCTCGATCGTGACGTCCTCGTACGCGTGCGCCCGGCACAGCAGGGTGTAGCCTTCCTCCTTCTCGTAGTCGGGCAGCGCGAACGTGGAGTACCGGTCGTGCTCGATGTCGTCGCCGTCGAGGATGAACGACTTGCACGAGGCGCACTGGCCTTCCTTGCAGCCGTGCATGAGCATGATCCCCTGCTCGGCCGCGGCCCGCAGGATCGTCTGGTTCTCGTCGACGTCGATCTCGATGCCGACGGGTTCGAAGCGCACCTTGTGCTTCCTTCGGTCACTGTTTGCCCCTTGCTAAGCTCCCCCTGGCCGGCCCCGCCCACTAGCACTGGGCGGGGCCGGTTCGGTGAAACACGGAACCGTTCGGGCTAAAAGGATTTGTCTTCGGGGGGTACGGGGGTCGTCCCCCCGGGAGACAACTGTTAGCTCGCGGCGGGGGCGGGACGGCCCGCTGGGACCTTGCCGGTTGTAGTCGGCCACGAACGCGGCGCGCTCGGCGTCGGTCATCTGGTTGAGCAGGACGTTGGGCGACTGCACCTCGGGCATGCGGCGCAGGTGGTCGAGCGTCCACATCTTCTTCTGGTCGCCCAGTTCGAGGTGCGGCTGCGCGACCATCGTCTTGCCGTCGTCGCGGACGTAGCCCATGTCGGAGACGACGTCGGCCCAGTTCCAGCCGTGGTAGAGCGTCTCCCACTCGCGCTTGCCGATGAGCTGGCCCATGTTCGGGGTCTCGCGGCCCTGGTACGTCGGCCGGAAGGCCACCGCGTCGGTCCAGCGGCACTCCTCGTGGCAGTAGGTGCGCCACTGCCCGTCCACCTGGTCCACCACCATGTCCTCGCGGACCAGGCACGGGACCATGCAGGTCCAGCAGCGGTGCGGGTACACGTAGTCGACGTTCTCGGCGACGATCGGGTGGTGCCCGTTCGGCTTAGACAGGCGGTTGTAGTTCTCCCACCACTTGCCGTACCGGTCGTACCAGCCCGGGTACTTGTACTCGAACCACTCGAAGTCCTTGTCCGTCATCGGGTCGATCCGCCAGTAGTTGGCGAGCCAGCCGGTGGCGAAGAACTGGGCGACCTCGTGCACGTAGCCCTTGTTCCAGATCTGGTTCCACGCTTCCTCGATGAGGTCGTGCGGGATGACCAGGCCGTACTTCTCCAGCGGGACGAGGTAGGAGCGGTAGTAGTCGTCGTAGATCCAGCGGCGCCACATCTCGGCGTAGGACTCGCGGTCCTTGCGCCGGTCCTTGGTGCCGTACTCGATGAACGTGCCGATGGCCGCGTCCACCACGCGGTGGTTGTTCCACCACGCGTAGCGCAGGTCGCGCTCGAGGAGCTGGTGGTTGGACTCGTCGCTTAGCGCCATCAGCAGCGTCGCGTAGCCGTTGCTGATGTGCCTGGACTCGTCGGACTGGACGGAGTGGAAGACCGTCGGCAGCAGGTAGTCGCCGTTGGCGGCCGCCTCGGCGGGCATGGCCACGAACAGCGTGTTGGTGAACGCGGTCTCCGCCACGATCGTGAGGTAGATGCTCGCCGCCGTGATCGCGTCGCCGGTGATGAAGCCCTCGGCGAACTGACGGCCGATCGTGCCGCAGTAGTCGTTCTGGAAGTTGCGCAGGCTTGAGTTGAAGCCCGCCGGGTCGATGTAGTTGTTCATGTACAGGCGCTTGAGGTTCTGCTGGATCGTCGAGTGCCGAACCTCGTCGATCATCTGGATCGCCTGGCCGTTGTGCAGCTCCGGGTTCGGGACCGTGCGGAACAGCAGCGGCATCGCGCGGGCGGCGGAGATCTCGGGGAGCGGGATGATCGACAGGAACAGCTTCTGCCATTCCAGCCAGCGCTCCTCGACCTGGCGGAACATGTTGCCGCGGATCGCGCCGTCCTGCGCGCCGTAGACCCGGTGGTCCTTCTCCTCCTGCATCGGGAAGTAGGACCGGAGCACCTGCTTGAGCGGGTCCTTCTTCTGCGCCTTCTGGAAGGTGTAGTCCGTCCCGTAGTGGCTAACCGGCGTGTGGTACTGGGGTTCCCAGGAGAGTTCCTGGATCTTCTGGTGGGCCTTGGCCACGCTCTGGCGGCTCATCGGCATCCCTCCCTTGCTGGGAAAGTCCTTCGTCATGTTGAAGGGCCCGTGTTGAAGGCCCGGTGTGAAGGCCCTGTGCCCTGGATCACACAACGGATCCCGTCGGCGTGTGTTCTCAGCCTGAGACAGCTGTTGCCCTTGCGGACGCCGCTCGTGACCCCGCCGGGTCAGCCGGGATGCTCGGCCTCGTAGGCCGCGCGCAGCCGGGCGAGCTCGTCGCTGACCCGCCGGGTCACTTTCTTGCTGCCGTCGGTCGAGGGGGTGATGCCGAGCGCCGTTAGCAACGCGGCGGCGGGCGCTCCGGGATCGCCGGCCTCACCGAGCACCGGGTGCAGTCCCTCGTCGGCCAGGTGCCGAAAGACAACGTTGACGATGCTCCACGGGTTGTAGGTCTCTTCGCTGCTGTCCATGGAGCGAGCACACGCCGACGGGATCACGGCCGGCATCTCAAGTTGAGACAGTGGCCGCCGGGTAGGGTTAAAGGATGGCTGAGCTGCAGCGACTGCGCGCCGAGGACGGCCCCGCGGTCCTGGACTTCGAGCTGGCGAACCGGGCCTACTTCGTCGGCTTCGTGAACGACCGCGGCGATGAGTTCTACGAGCGGTTCGCCGACCAGCACCGCGCCATGCTGGCCGATCAAGAGGCCGGCGTTGGCGCGTTCTACGTGCTGGTCGACGAGGACGGCTCGATCCTCGGCCGGTTTAACCTGTACGACGTCAAGGACGGCACCGCGGTGCTCGGCTACCGGGTCGCGGAGCGCGCCGCGGGCCGGGGCGTGGCCAGCGCCGCCGTGCGGGAGCTGTGCCGCCTGGCGGCGACGCGGCACGGGCTGCGCACGCTCACGGCGGCCACCTCCGGGGAGAACGTCGCCTCCCAGCGGGTGCTCGCCAAGGCCGGGTTCGTCCCCGTCGGCCCGGCCGACCCCGCCGAACTCGGCGGTAAGCCAGGCACCGGGTACCGGCTCGCGCTCATCGCCGGCTGACCCCGGCGCCGCATGCGCCCCGGCCGCCATCCTGGCCACGTCTGTCACCTTTGTCAGGACTTGCCCAGGTGACCGTCACGTTCGCGAGCAGGGCAAATGCGGCGGTGGGATTGCATCCGGCATCTCAAGTTGAGACAGTGCGAAGTAGCAACGGGCTTATCGTTTGTGCAACGCGGGCGTCACGGAACGCTCCGCGCAGGTGTCCTCCGACTGGGACGAGCAGGCAGGAGGCGACATGGGACGTGCATCAACGAGGCTGCACCGCGGTTTGCCAGGAGGGGGCGTGCCGGGCCAGGGGCGGCCGGAAAGCGGCTCGCCCGGCGGGACCGTGCTCGATACCGCCATGCCCGACCACGGGCTGCCCGGGTCGCGAGATCCGCTGGCCGAGGCCAGGGACCGGTTCCTGGCCGCCGAGCCGGTCGACCGGAAGGTCGTCCGGGAGCCCATCCTCGCCTCCTGGTGGCGGTCACGGGAGTGGCGGATCGCGGCCGACCGGCTTGACCTGAGCTACCTGGGCGCTCCCGACCTCGACACGACGCTCGCGCGGGCCGCCGAGCCGGTGCTCCGGCACCTGCACGAGCAGCTCGACGGGCAGCCGATCAGCGTGATCCTGACCGACGCGAATGGTCTCGTGCTGCGCCGGCTCACCGGCGACCACGACCTGGAACGGCAGCTTGACACGATCCTGCTCATCCCCGGCTTCTCCTACGCCGAGGACGTAGTGGGCACCAACGGCATCGGGACCGCCCTCGAGTCGGGCGGCCCGACGCACGTGTTCGGGCACGAGCATTACGCGGAGCGGCTCGAGGGCATGGCCTGCGCCGGGGTTCCGCTCCGCGACCCGGTATCAGGCAAGACCGTCGGCGTGATCGACCTGACCTGCTGGCGCAGGGACGCCGACCCGCTCATGCTCTCCCTGGTCAAGACCACGGCCGACCAGATCAGCCAGTCACTCACCGAGACGAGCAACGGCCGCGACCTGCGGCTGCTGCAGGAGTACACGCGGGCCTGCCGGCACACCGGCGGCATCGTGCTCGCCCTCGGCAACGACGTCGTCATGCTCAACGACCACGCGCGGCGAGCCCTGTCCCCCGCGGACCAGGCGGCGCTGATCTCACAGGCCACCGAGACCCTCTCCGCCGAGGCGATCGCCGCCACCACGCGGGGCCGGTGGCGCGCGCCCGGCGCGGTGACGGTCGACCTGCCGAGCGGCGGGGTGGCCCGGATGTTCTGCCGCCCGGTCGGAGAATCCAGCCTCCTCCTGGCCGCGGCCGACAGCGGGCCGCTGGCCGACGGCGTGGTGCACGTCAAGCTGGTCTCTCCCGCCGCGCCACCCTCCGCCGAGACGATCGTCGCGCGGGCCGCCATGGCACTGCCCGGCGTCGTCGGCTCGGGCGCCGCCTGGCGGCGAGCGGCCCGGGTCGCGGAGGCAAGCTATGAGCGCGGCGAGTGGCTGGCCCTCGAGGGCGAGAGCGGCGTCGGCAAGCTCGCGCTTGTCCGGGCCGTGCACCAGCGGCGCAGCCCGGCCGCACCCTGCCACGTGCTCGACGCCGCCGACGCGGCGCATGACCACGACTGGCTCACCCAGGTCCGCACGGAGCTGCTCGACGGCACCGGCATGCTGGTCATCCGGCACGTGCACGAGCTCAACGCGCGTCAGGTGCGGACGCTGGCCGGCGCGTTGCAGGAGGCGAGGGACGCCGACCGGGACGCGGCGCCCGCGTCCCCCGGTGGCACGGCCGCGCGCGGCCTGCGGGTGGCGGTCACCCTCGACCGCGGCGCCGCGCGCGCCGACCTGGCCGGCCTGCTGCGGCTGTTCCCCGGGTCGGTGGCCGTGCCACCGCTGCGCCATCACAGCGAGGACCTGCGCGAACTGGTTCCGTTCTTCCTCGGCAAGCTGAGCCAGCAGGGCCGCGTCACGTGCTCACCCGCCGCGATGCAGCTGCTGCTGCGGCACACCTGGCCGGGAAACGCGGCCCAGCTGTGGCAGGTGCTCAAGCAGGTGGTGCAGCGCCGACGGATCGGCCAGATCGCGCCGGAGGACCTGCCGCCCGAGTGCTGGACAGTGTCGCGCCGGGTCCTCTCCCAGCTTGAGTCGATCGAGCGGGACGCGATCGTGCAGTCCCTGCTCGACCAGGGCGGCAACAAGATCCGCGCGGCCCGTGCGCTCGGCATGTCGCGGGCGACGATCTACCGCCGCATCCGCGAGTACGGCATCGTTACGCCGGAGGCGAGCTTAGTTACCCGGAGTCGGGCTGACGGATCACCGGGTGCCGACTCCGGGTGCCACCCGGGCGGCGCCGCCCAGCCGGTCGGCCAGGTGCTGCGCCGTCTTCTTCTGCTGGCTCTCCCAGGAGACCGCCTCGACCTCGTCCCACAAGACCACGAACCGGGCGGGGTCGGCGGCGTCGACCGCGATCGGCAGCTCGTCGTTGCCCACCCAGCGGCCGCGCGTGTCCGCTCGGTGCTCGGCGGGGGCCGCCAGGATGCCGGGAGCGGTGAGGACGCCGGTGAGCATGGTGCCCGGCCGCGCGTCATGGAAGCCGGTGACCCGGAAGATCCCGCGGACCGGCGCATTCATGCGCCGCACCGCGCGCCGCGCGCTGAACCCCATGCACCGACGCTACCGTGCAATGCCTGACAAAGTACGTGAAACGCCCAGCCGGGCAATCGCGTCGGCCCGGCGTGGTAATAATCGGATTCGCGGTCAAACTGGTGGTTGACCGCAGCTGAGGAGGCGACCGCGATGACCGACCAGAGTACCCAGGCCGACCCGGGAGCGGATCCGGGCGTAGAGGGCACCGTGGCCCGCCCGGGCGGCGTGTCCTACCTGCGGATCCCCGCCCGCGACGTGTCGCAGTCGGCGGACTTCTACCGCACGGTCTTCGGCTGGCGGCTGCGCGGCGACGCCGAGGCGCCGAGCTTCAGCGACGGCACCGGCCACGTCATCGGGCACTGGCGCACCGACCTGGCCGCCGTCGGGCAGGCCGGCGTGCTGCCCTACATCTACGTCACCGACCTCGACGCCACGCTGCGCACGGCCACCGGCCGCGGCGCCGAACTCGTGACCCCGCCCTACCAGGAGGGAAGCCTCTGGGTCGCCCTCATCCGCGACCCCGCGGGCAACGTCATCGGCATCTGGCAAGACGGGCCTCGCGCCTAGGCCCCGGCCGGCCGGGCTTCCTGGATGTCCCGGCCGCTGATAAAACGGAACCCGCAGGCGAAAGGACACGAACGCGGGAGGCGCGCCCATGTCGCTGGAGATCAAGCGGCTGCACCTGGCCAAGTTGAGCCCGCCGGGCGGAGAGCGCGGGCAGTGGCCGGTCCACGGCTTCGTGATCACCCACCCGGGCGGCGCGGTCCTGGTCGACACCGGCGTCGGCGGCCCGGAGGGCCTGCTTAACGACTGGCGGGTGGTCAACGTCGCGGTGGCCGACGCCCTGGCCGAGCATGACATGTCACCCGCCGACATCTCGCTGGTGATCAACACCCACCTGCACTTCGACCACTGCGGCCAGAACGCCGTGTTCAAGCACGCGCCGTTCTACGTCCAGCGCGCCGAACTCGACCGCGCCCGCCGCGAGTCGGCCGAGCTGTCCGGCTGGTTCGACTTCACCGGCGCGCGATTCGAGCTGCTCGACGGCGACACCGACATCCTCCCCGGCCTGTCGGTAATCACGACCCCGGGGCACACCGCCGGCCACCAGTGCGTCGTGGTGCAGGCCGGCGACGGCCCGCCCGACCTGCTGATCGGGGACGCCGCCTACACGCCGCGCGAGTACACCGGGCCGGCGGGCCAGAAGCTACCGCCCGGGCAGGCCGCCGACCGGCCGTCGTGGGATGCCTCGATCAAGCGGGTCCGGTCAATGACTCCCGCCCGGGTGCACTTCTGCCATCACACCGACATCGTGCACGACTGACGCAGTGCACGACTGACACAGTGCACGACTGACACCGGGCACCGCTCAGCGCGGTCGCCAGGCGCCGGCCGCGGCGGCCGCGGCGGCGAAGTCCTCGAACGCACGCGGCGGACGGCCCAGCGCGCGCGGCACCCCGTCGTAGACGGCGGCGTGGCCCCCGTCCCTGATCCCGTCGTAAAGCCGGGTCATCTGCCGCGCGGCCCCGGCGGGAACTCCGTCGGCGATCTGGGCCCTGATGAAGTCCTCCGGGCCGATGTCGACGTGACGGATCGTGCGGCCGGTGGCCGCACCGATGAGCCCCGCCGCCTCAGCGCCGCGTTCAAGCGCGCCCACGGCCGCAGCCCCGCGGGCTGGCGCCGGGCCGGGCGCGACGGCGCGAGTTGACCCCGTGCGGATGAGCGAGCGGGCGGCCCCGGGCCCCCGGCCCGGTCACGAGCTCGCGGCCGCCTCGCCGGCCGCGGCGACCGGACCGGACGCCGTCGCCCCGGGCGAGAACAGGACCGAGCGGGCCAGCGCATGCCCGGCGCTGGCCGCTTCTACCGGGTCGGCGCCGCGCACGCGGGCGGCCAGGAAGCCGGCGGCGAAGGCGTCCCCGGCTCCGGTCGAGTCGCGGGCCGGGAGCACTTCCGGCACTGGCACGGCGCTCGGGACACCGCCAGACGGGGTCACGATCGTGGGCGCGGCGCCGTTCTTGACGACGGTCATGGTCTTGGCGAACTGCGGGCGCGTGACGTCAAGCAACCGGGCCTCGCGCGCGTTGGCGAAGAAGACCGACGGCCTGATCGACGCCACCAGGTCCAGGTAACGGGCCAGCCCGTGCTCCTCGATCATTCCGGTTGACGACGCGTCCAGTGAGACGGGAATGCCCGCCTGCCCCGCGTGCTGGATGAGCCTCAGCACGGACGTCCCGGCAGGCTCGGCGGCGAAGCAGTACGACGGCACGTGGAGGATGGCGGCGGATTCCAGCCAGTCCCCGGGCACCTCGTTCAGGTCGGCGGCCGCGGCCCGGTCCGGATACATCGTGCGCTCGCCCTCGGAGTCGACGAGCACGACGATCGTCCCGGTCCGCCCGCGCCGCTGCACCCGCACATCCACGCCGCGGCCCGTGAGCTCACTGGCCAGCACCTCCCCGACCGGATCCGCACCGACGCAGCCGATGAACCGCGCGGGCATCAGCGCGCTCGCGAACGCCGCCACGTTGGCCGCGCTGCCGCCGCGCGTGCGGCGGATGACCGCCGGATTGTCGGTCGCGTGCCTGGCCGGCCCGGCGGACCACACGACGATGTCCTCGACGAGGTCACCGACGGTGACGAGAACGCCGGGGCGGCGCGGATCACGGGCGCCGGGCAATGCCTGGCTCAGTCCTTCGATGGCGGGACGCTACCAGACCGCCGGTCCCGCCGGGTTGACCGCCGGGATCACGCTGCGCCCGTAGGCTTCGAGGGTCTGGTCCATGCCGTCGTGCTGCAGGTACACGGCGAACTGGTCGACGCCGAGGTCGCGCAGCTCGGTGAGCCGCTCGACGTGCCGCTCGGCCGGCCCGATGATGCAGAACCGGTCGACGATGTCGTCGGGCACGAAGGCGGCGTGCGGGTTGCCCGCCTGCCCGTGCTGGTTGTAGTCGTAGCCCTGGCGCCCGGCGATGTAGTCGGTCAGCGCCCGTGGCACCTGTCCGTCGCCCCCGTACCTGGCCACGATGTCGGCGACGTGGTTGCCGACCATGCCGCCGAACCACCGGCACTGCTCGCGCATGTGGGCGAGGTCATCGCCGACGTACGCCGGGGCGGCGACGCAGATCTTGACGTCCGCCGGGTCGCGCCCCGCGGCGGCGGCCGCCTCGCGCACCGAGGAGATCGTCCACCGGGTGATGTCGGGGTCGGCGAGCTGGAGGATGAACCCGTCACCGACCTCGCCGGTCAGCGCCAGGGCCTTGGGGCCGTAGGCGGCGACCCATACCTGGAGCCTGCTTCCTGACGCCCACGGGATGCGGATGGTGGCGTCCCGGTAGCTGACCGCGCGCCCGTTGGCCAGTTCCCTGATCACGTGGATGCTCTCGCGCAGCGTGCCGAGCGTGGTCGGCTTGCCGGACAGCGTGCGCACCGCGGAGTCGCCTCGCCCGATGCCGCAGACGGTGCGGTTGCCGAACATCTCGTTCAGCGTCGCGAACGTGGACGCGGTCACGGTCCAGTCCCTGGTGGCCGGGTTGGTCACCATCGGGCCGACCATGATCTTGCGGGTCTGCGCCAGGATCTGGCTGTAGATGACGTAGGGCTCCTGCCACAGCAGGTGCGAGTCGAAGGTCCACGCGTAGCCGAAGCCGTTCAGCTCCGCCTGTCGCGCGTACTCCACCACCCGCGCGGCCGGGGGGCTGGCCTGCAGGACGACACCGAAATCCACCGCTGCCTCCTTCTTCGCCTGATGGCCGTACCCGCGCGGGTTAGCGCAGGTACGAGGACAGGCCGCGCGGCACGTACTGGCCGTGGCCCGCGCGGCCGAGGAACCGGCCGCCGTCGATCACCCGGGAGCCGCGGGACAGCACCGTCCGCACGCTCCCGGCCACCTCGAATCCCTCGTAGGCCGAGTAGTCCATGTTCATGTGGTGCGTCGCGGCGCTGAGCCTGGTCCGGCCCGCCGGGTCGTAGACGACGACGTCGGCGTCGGCGCCCGGTGCGATGACGCCCTTGCGCGGGTAGAGCCCGAACATGCGGGCCGGCGTGGTGGCGCACGTCTCCACCCAGCGGGCGAGCGACAGCTGGCCGTCGGCCACGCCCTGGTAGATGAGCTGCATCCGGTGCTCGACGCCGCCGATGCCGTTCGGGATCTTCCTGGAAGTCGCCGCGCCCGAGTTCCTTCTGGTCCTTGAAGCAGAACGGGCAGTGGTCGGTCGAGACGACCGCCAGGTCGTCGGTGCGCAGCCCGCGCCACAGGTCGCGCGCGTGCGGCTCGTGCTTGCTGCGCAGCGGCGTCGAGCACACCCACTTGGCGCCCTCGAAGCTGTCGCCCTGGGGCCCCTGCGCGCCGAGCTGGTCCTCGAGGGTCAGGTACAGGTACTGCGGGCAGGTCTCGGCGAACACGTTCGCGCCGCGCGACCGCGCCGCGCTGACCTCGGCGAGGGCCTCGGACGCGGACATGTGCACGACGTAGAGCGGGGTGCCGCCCGCGACCTCGGCCAGCGCGATGGCGCGGTGCGTCGCCTCCGCCTCAAGCGCGGCGGGCCGGGTCAGCCCGTGGTAGAGCGGCGCGGTCTCGCCCCGGGCGACCGCCTGCGCCGCCAGCACGTCGATCGCGATCCCGTTCTCCGCGTGCATCATGATGACCGCGCCGTTGCCCGCGGCCTGCTGCATGGCGCGCAGGATCTGCCCGTCGTCGCTGTAGTAGACGCCCGGGTAGGCCATGAACAGCTTGAAGCTGCTCACGCCCTCGTGGTCGATCAGCGCGTCCATGGCCTTGAGCGACTCGTCGTCGACCCCGCCGAGGATCATGTGGAACGCGTAGTCGATGGCGCAGGCGCCCGCCGCCTTGGCGTGCCAGCGCTCCAGGCACTCGGGCACCACCTCGCCCGGGGTCTGGATCGCGAAGTCGATGATCGTGGTCGTGCCGCCCCAGGCGGCCGCGGCCGTGCCGGTCTCGAACGTGTCGCTCGCCGTGGTGCCGCCGAACGGCATCTGCATGTGCGTGTGGGCGTCGACGCCGCCGGGGATGACGTAGCAGCCGGCCGCGTCGATGACCTCGTCGGCGGTCAGCTCCGCCGCGACGGCGGGCGACAGCACCCCCGCGATCGTCTCGCCGTCGATCAGCACGTCGGCCGGCTGCGGCCCGGTCGGGTTCACCACGGTCCCGCCGCGGATCAGCGTGCGCATGACTGCTCCTTTCCGGGTGAGCCCGGTGCCTATGAACACGGGGCCTATGAACGCGGGTTCGATGAATACGGGGCCTACGGGCGGGTCAGGTCGGCGTACGCGTCCGGCCGGCGGTCGCGGTAGAACGCCCACTTGTTGCGCACGGTGTCGATGAGGTCCAGGTCCAGGTCCCTCACGATGAGCTCGCCGTTGTACCGGTCGCCCGCCTCGCCGACCAGCCGCCCCTCGGGGCCGACGAAGTACGAGGTGCCGTAGAAGTCGTCGTCGCCGTACTCCTCGATGCCGACCCGGTTGATCGCGCCGATGTAGTACTGGTTGGCGACGGCCGCGGCCGGCTGCTCCAGCTTCCACAGGTGATCCGACAGGCCCGCGCTCGTCGCGCTCGGGTTGAAGACGATCTGCGCGCCGTTCAGGCCGAGCGCCCGCCACCCCTCCGGGAAGTGCCGGTCGTAGCAGATGTAGACGCCGACCTTGCCCACCGCGGTGTCGAACACCGGGTAGCCGGCGTTCCCGGGCCGGAAGTAGAACTTCTCCCAGAAGCCGGGCAGGTGCGGCAGGTGGTGCTTGCGGTACTTGCCGAGGTACGTCCCGTCCGCGTCGATCACCGCGGCCGTGTTGTAGAGGAAGCCCGGCTGCTCGATCTCGTACACCGGCAGCACCATGACCATGCCGAGCTCGGCGGCCAGCGCCGCGAACCGCTCGGTGACGGGACCGGGGACCGCCTCCGCGTACTCGTAGAACTTCGCTTCCTGCACCTGGCAGAAGTACGGGCCGTAGAACAGCTCCTGGAAGCAGATCACCCTGGCGCCCTCGGCGGCGGCCAGCCGCGCCTGCTCCTCGTGGTGAGCGATCATGCTCTCCTTGTCGCCCGTCCAGACGGCCTGCACGAGGGCCGCTCGCACGATCGTCATATTTCGCCTTTCGCGTTGGAATACCAGGCTTTCCCGGAACGGCTGCGGCATTACTCGGTAACGCCAGTCTCCTTCCCCCTGGTGCCCTGACGTAGTCCCGTGGCCGGTCGTTATGCGGATGATGCTATGACCAGGTTCTCGGCCGGTGCAATGGCGCGCCGGTGAGCCTCAGGACTTGACGTACGGGGTGCCCTCGGCGCGCGGGCCGCGGACCTTGCCGACAAGGCCGGCCACCACGATGATCGTCACGACGTACGGGCTGAGCAGGAGCAGGTTCGACTGGATCGGCACGTTGATGCTGGACAGGATCGACTGAAGCTGGGTGGTGAAGCCGAAGAGCAGGGCGGCCCCGATGGCGCCGAACGGCGTGTACCGCCCGAAGATCATGGCGGCGAGGGCGATGTAGCCCTCGCCCGAGGTCATGTCGGGCCCGAACGAGCCGACCGAGCCGACCGTGAAGTAGGCGCCGCCGATCCCGGCGATGAGCCCGGCGATGATGACGTTCCTGTACCGCGTCGCCAGCACCCGGATGCCGACGGTGTCGGCCGCCACCGGGTGCTCGCCGACCGCCCGGGTGCGCAGCCCCCACCGGGTCCTCGCCAGCCCGAACTGGATCGCGAACAGCAGCACGTACGTGATGTACAGGAATATGGAGCTGTCGAAGAAGACCGGCCCGATGATCGGGATGTCGCCGATCAGCGGGATCTTCACCGGGTTGAACGTCGCCGGGTTGTTCAGCGTGTCGCCGTACGGCACCATGATCGCGTTGTACAGGTACCCGGTGAGGCCGAGCACCAGGGCGTTCAGCACGACGCCGAGCACGATCTGGTCGACCCGGTAGGCGATCGCGAACACGGCGAGCAGCGCCGCCACCAGCGACCCGGCGAGCGCCCCGCAGACCAGCCCCAGCCACAGCGACCCGGTGACGGTCGTCGCGATCGCCGCGCAGAACGCGCCGAGCAGGAGCTGGCCCTCGATGGCGATATTGATCACGCCGGAGGTGGAGCAGATCACGGCGGTGAGCGCGCCGAGCATGATCGGGATGGAGTCGTCGAGCGTGCCGGAGAGCAGGTTCACCACGTTGAACGGGATCGGCTGCCCGCCGGCGGCCCAGGCGAGCAGCGCGATGACGAACAGGAACAGCACCGCGCCGATGATCGCCCGCCGGGGCACGCGGCCGAGCCGGACCACGCCGAGCACGTCGAGCAGCCGCGCGGCCGCGAGGGCCAGCGTCACCGCCCCGCAGAAGTAGCTGGTGGCCGCCGCGGGCAGGGTCAGGTTGGGCACCGAGACCTTGGCGAACTCCGGCGTGAAGGCGAACGCCACCGACCCCTTGGCGTGCAGCCCGAACACGAGGATGTCGAGCAGCCCGAACACCAGGTAGGTAATCGGCGCGGCGAACCGGCCGCCCCAGGACGCGGCGCCGTCCGCCGGCCCGGGAGACAGCAGCACGGGCAGCCGGTCGGCCGCAGCAGAGCTCACGCGTTCCATCCCTTCGACATGCTCGTGCTGACCCCCCGCGCGCGGGCCGCGCGCAGCCGGAAGGTGGCCCGCACCAGCGGCGGCGCCGCCACGAACAGCACGATCAGCGCCTGGATGACCTGGACGATCTGCACCGGCGTGCCGGTGGCGGTCTGCATGCCCGGCGATCCCGCGTGCAGCGCGCCGAACAGCAGGCCCGCGGCCACCACGCCGCCCGGCCAGGCCCAGGCCGAGCAGCGCCACGGTGATCGCGTCGATCCCGTAGGTGCCGTAGCTCTGCGGGTTGAGCGTGAAGTCGGTGCCGAGGATGACCGTGGACGCCGCCAGGCCCGCGAGCCCGCCGCCGATCAGCATCACCAGGGCCCAGTTGCGCTCCACGTTCATCCCGGCGACCCGCGACGCCCTGGTGTTGGCGCCGACGCTGCGGAACTCGAACCCGGTCGTGGTCCGGTTGAGCAGCCACCACACCGCGAACGCGCAGGCCAGCGCGATCAGGAAGCCGGCGTTGATGCGCAGGTGGGTGCCGGCGAGCAGCGGCAGGTGCGCGTCCGACGCGATCGCCTGGGTGATCGAGTTGGAGGTCCCGGGCGCCTGCAGCAGCGACTGCGAGGACAGCAGGTAGGCGAGGAAGTACTGCATGACGTAGTTGAGCATGATCGTGACGATCACCTCGTGCGCGCCGGTGCGCGCCTTGATCTCGCCGGCCAGCCAGCCGATCGCCGCGCCGCCCACGAACCCGCCGATCACGCAGACCACCACGTGCACGAAGAACGGCAGGTTGACGGCGTAGCCGAGCCACGCGCTCATGATCGCGCCGCCGATGAACTGGCTCTGCCCGCCGATGTTGAACAGCCCGGCCTGGTACGGCAGCGCCACGGCGAGGCCGGCCAGGATCAGCGGCGTCGCCTGCACCGCGGTCTCGGACAGCGGGTTGAACACGGCGGACAGGTAGCCGTCGTGGACGGCGGTGGACAGCGAGGACTGCTGGAACAGCGCCGCGACGGTGTGCGGGTTGAACACCGACCCCTCGAACAGCGCGACGTAAGTCCCGGCCGCGACAGCCCAGGCCTTTGCGATCGCGTTTCCCGGCGCGGAGAAGAAATCGCTCCACGCGTGCAGCACGGCGTCGTTGGTGAACGCGGCCAGCAGCCCGCCGATCACGGTGGCGGCGACCAGCGCGAGCACCGTGACCGTGACGGAGCTGTCCTGGATGGCGTCGCGGAGATGCTCACCAAAGGAGCGGTCGCGGCCGGCTTGCGGCTCCGCTCCCCCCGCGGGAGGCGACGACGCGGACGGCCCGGACTCCGGTGAGGGGGGCGCCGGTGGGGGGGTGGTCACGCTTCTTCCTCCTGAGCGGCGGGCGACGACGCGGCGGCTCCGCCGTCGGGCGCTGACCCGCCATCGGGCGCCGGGCCAACGCCAGGCGCCGGGTCGGCGCTGTTCACCCGCAGCGCGCCGTCCGCCTCGACGATGGCGCCAGGCACGCCGGAACTGTCGGCCCCCCCGGCCATCAGCCGCCCAAGCTCGGCGGTGGGCACGTCGGGGTCGCGGAAGCCGGTGATCTTGCCCTCGTAGATGACCGCGATCCGGTCGGCGAGCGCATAGATCTCGTCAAGCTCGGAGGAGACGATGATCACGGCGACGCCGTGGTCCCGCTGCTCGATGATCCGGCGGTGCACGAACTCGATGGAGCCGACGTCAAGGCCGCGGGTGGGCTGGCTGGCGATCAGCACCTTGTGCTCCCGCCCGACCTCCCTGGCCAGGATCACCTTCTGCTGGTTACCGCCGGACAGGGTGCCGGCGGGCGTGGCGGGCGACCCGGTGCGGATGTCGAACTCCTCGATCCGCGCCGTCGCGTTCGCGCGGATCGCGGGCAGGTTCAGGTTGATCCCCGATGAGTAGGGCGACCGGTCGTACATGTCGAGGATGAGGTTCTCCGCCACGGAGAAGGGGCCGACGAGGCCGTCCTCCCGGCGGTCCTCGGGCACGTAGGCGACCCCGGCCAGCAGCCGGGCCCGGGGGGACGCGCGGGTGAGGTCGCGCCCGTTCAGCGTGACCGAGCCGCCCGCCGTGGGCCTCAGCCCCATGAGCGCCTCGCACAGCTCGGTCTGCCCGTTGCCCTGCACGCCGGCGATGCCCAGGATCTCCCCGGCCCGGACCTGGAACGACAGCCCGTTCACGGGCAGGCCGCCGGGGTCGGCCACCGTCAGGTCGGCGACGTCGAGGACGACCTCGCCGGGCTGGGCCGGCTGCTTGCTGACCCGCAGCTGCACGTTCCTGCCGACCATCAGGGACGCCAGGTCGTCCTCGGTGACGGGCGGCGTGCGCTGGCCGACGACCTTGCCGCGGCGCAGCACCGTGATGGTGTCGGCGATCGCCTGGACTTCCTTGAGCTTGTGGGAGATGAAGATGACGGACGTGCCGCCGTCTTTCAGCTGGCGGATGATGCGGAACAGCTCCTCGGTCTCCGCCGGGGTGAGCACGGCCGTCGGCTCGTCCAGGATCAGCACGTTCGCCTTCCTGACCAGTGCCTTAACGATCTCGACGCGCTGCTGGATGCCGACCGGCAGGTCCTCGACGAGCGCGTCAGGGTCGACGTCGAGGCCGTACCGGTGGGACAGGTCCGCCACGTCGCGGCGGGTCTTGCGCCGGTTGAGTACGCCGCCTGGGCCGGTCTCCTCAATGCCCAAAGTGACGTTCTCCGCGACGGTGAAGACCGGCACCAGCATGAAGTGCTGGTGCACCATGCCGATGCCGGCCTCGATCGCGTCTTTCGGCGAGCCGAACTTCTGCGGCTTGCCGTCGGTCAGGATCTCGCCCTCGTCGGGCTGGGTCAGCCCGTAGAGGACGTTCATCAGGGTGGTCTTCCCCGCCCCGTTCTCCCCGAGGAGGGCGTGGACCTGCCCAGGGGCAACCGCAATGCTGATCCCGTCGTTCGCCGTGAGCGGGCCGAACCTTTTGGTGATGCCCCTGAGCTCAAGTTCCACGTACGTTCGACCGCGCCTAGACCGGGCTCTTGGTCGGCGTCTGGATGCTCCCGTTCTCGATTCCGGTCCCGATCGTCTTCAGCTCGGACTGCAGCGCGGCGGGAACCGTGCCGGAGAAGTCGTGGAACGGCGAGAGCACCGCGCCGCCGTTGGCGAGCGTGCCGATGTAGGTGCCGCCCTTGAAGGAGCCGGACTGGGCCGCTGTCACCGCGCCCTGCACCGAGGTCGCGATGCCCTTGGTCACGCTGGTGATGAAGTACTTGCAGTACTGGGCCGCGCTGACGCAGCCGTCGGTGTCAACCCACATCATGTTGACCTTGCCGCCGGACGCGTCGGCCTGCTGGACGGCCTTGGCCGCGCCTAGGCCCACGTTGCCGGCCACCGGGAAGACGACGTCCGCGCCCTCGCTGATGAACGTCTGGGTGACCGTCTGGCCCTTGGTCTGGTTGGTGAAGTCGCCGGTGAACTCGCCCTTCTGGGTCGTCTCATTCCAGCCGAGCACCTGGACGTTCGTCTTGTGCTGCTTGTTGTAGTACTGGACGCCGTCCCAGTAGCCGTCCATGTAGATCGTCACGGTGCCGAAGTCCTCACCGCCGAACGTGGCGACCTTGCCGGTCTTGCTCATGCCCGCCGCCAGGTAGCCGCCAAGGAAGCCGTCCTGCACGGTGTTGAACGTCAACTGGTCGATGTTGCTCTCCTTGGTGCCGGTCAGGCAGCCGGAGGCGTACGAGCAGTCGACGATCGCGAAGTCCTGGGTCGGGTTCGCCTTGGCCGCGCTCTCCGTCGCGGCGGCCATCAGGAAGCCGACCGTGACGATGATGCCGCACTTCTCGCCGAGGAACGTGTTGATGTTCGGCACGTAGTCGCTCTGCGTGGTGGACTGCAGGTACTTCACCGTGATGTTCGGGTTGGCGGTGTGAGCATCCTGCATGCCCTGCCACGCCGACTGGTTGAACGACTTGTCGTTGATGCCGCCGGTGTCGGTCACCATGCAGCCAAGGAAGCTGCTGCCCGCCGCCGCCCCGGTCGCGGTGCTGCGCGGTCGCCGCCGGGCTTGACGATGCCGCCGACGCGGACGATGACGTGCTACCCGACGAAGGCGCGCTCGACGAGCTGCTGCCGCACGCGGCGATCAGCAAGCTCGCCGCGGCCGCACGCAACGGTCGCTATCAATGCGGTGTTTTTCACCGTTTCCTCCCCTGGACCTGGTTGTACCGCCGCCCAGGCGTGGAGGGCTGCCCCCAACCCAGGATGCCGGAAGATTAATTCCCGCCCGGGTCCGCTGGGAAGACATTCTCCGGGCATTCCGCCACGTCGTTGCAGAATCGCGATCATCGGCCCACGTCTGGCCTGTTCACGGCGGCCGAATTGATGCGTTCCTACAAGAGCGCAAGTTGGTGCTTTTGACAAAGAAAGTCGGGCGGCCTGATTTCACACTTTTCCAGTAGGAAAGATGGGTTGTTCATGGGGCGAAGTTGTCGCATGGTTTTTAGGTGGTGATCGATTGGACGGGCCTGCGGGCCGCCGCGGCGGACGTGGCCGGGCGCGCCTACGCGCCGTACTCGCGGCTCCGGGTGGGCGCCGCCGGGCTGACCGCGGACGGGCGGGTCGTGACCGGCTGCAACGTGGAGAACGCGTCGTTCGGCCTCACGCTGTGCGCCGAATGCGGGCTCGTCTCGGCCTTGCACGCCAGCAGGCCAGCGGGACAAGCAGGATCGCCGGAGCCCGCGCTGGTGGCCGTCGCGGTCGTCGCGGGCGACGGCGCCGCCCTGCTGCCGTGCGGCCGCTGCCGCCAGCTCCTGCTTGAGGCGGGCGGCCCCGGGCTGCTCGTCGACACCGCCCGCGGCCCGGTGCCGCTCGGCGAGCTGCTGCCCGCCGCGTTCGACAACGCGGACCTGTCCGCCCGCCGCGAGCCGGGGTAGCCTGCGCGCCCCCAGCGACCAAGCCGAGACAGCGAGCGGAGAACCCATGCCCGACGCGGTATCACTGATCCAGCTCAAGCGGGACAACGTCCGGCCGCTGACCGACCAGGAGATCGGCTGGCTGTTCGGGGCGTACGCGGCGCGCGAGGTCGCGGACGAGCAGATGGCCGCGCTGCTGATGGCGATCTACTTCAACGGCCTCAGCGCGGCCGAGCTCCGGGCGTGGACCGGGGAGATGATCGCCTCGGGCGAGCGCCTCGACCTCAGCCGGCTGAGCAGGCCGACCGTGGACAAGCACTCGACCGGCGGCGTCGGCGACAAGGTGTCGCTGATCCTCGCCCCGCTGGTAGCGAGCTGCGGCGCCGCCGTGCCCCAGCTTTCCGGCCGCGGCCTCGGGCACACCGGCGGCACGCTCGACAAGCTCGAGTCGATCCCCGGCTGGCGCGCCACCCTCGGCAACGAAGCGCTGATCGCGGCGCTCGACCAGGCCGGCGCGGTCATCGCGGCGGCGGGCGCCGGGCTCGCCCCGGCGGACCGCAGGCTCTACGCGCTGCGCGACGTGACCGGCACGGTCGAGTCGATCCCGCTGATCGCCAGCTCGATCATGTCCAAGAAGATCGCCGAGGGGACGGGGGCGCTCGTGCTCGACGTCAAGACCGGCTCCGGCGCGTTCATGAGGCAGCGGGAGAAGGCCCTGGAGCTGGCCCGCACCATGGTCGCCCTCGGCGCTGAGCACGGCGTCCGCACCCGCGCGCTCGTCACCCGGATGGACACCCCCCTCGGCCGCGCGGTCGGCAACGCCGTCGAGGTCGAGGAGGCGGTCGCGGCGCTGCACGGCGACGGCCCCGAGGACCTGATGGAGGTCACGTACGCACTCGCACGGGTCATGCTCGACCTCGCGGGCATCGACGCCGACCCGGTCGCGGCGATAGCCAGCGGCCGCGCGCTCGACGCCTACCGGGCGATGATCCGCGTCCAGGGCGGCGATCCAGACGCACCGCTGCCGCAGGCCCGCCACCGGCGGGAGGCCCTGCCGGCGCCGCGCGACGGCTGGCTGACCAGGCTCGACGCGCTCGCCGTGGGCGTCGCGGCGTGGCGGCTCGGCGCGGGCCGCGCCCGCAAGGAGGATGCCGTCAGCCACACCGCGGGCGTACGCTGCCTGGCCAAGCCGGGTGACTACGTCCGCCAGGGACAGCCCATCCTGGAGCTGCGCGCCGATGACCCCGCCAGGTTCGAGGAGGCGATCGAGGCGATCGGCGCGCCGGACGTGATCGCGATCGGCAGCGAAGCGCCGCCGTCCGTGCCGCTAGTCATCGACGAAGTGGGAGGGTGATCGACGTGAGCCCGACGATTGAGCAGATCCGCGACGCGCCCAAGGTGCTGCTGCACGACCACCTGGACGGCGGCCTGCGCCCGGAGACCGTGATCGAGCTGGCCGAGGAGACCGGCTACCGGGACCTGCCGTCGCACGACCCGGCCGAGCTGGCGAAGATCCTCACCGCCGGCGCGCACCGCGGCCACCTCAACCTGTACCTGGACGCGTTCCGGCACACGGTCGGGGTAATGCAGACCCCGGAGGCGCTGTACCGGGTGGCGCGGGAGTGCGCCGAGGACCTGGCGGCCGACGGGGTCGTCTACGCCGAGGTCCGGTTCGCCCCCGAGCTGCACACCGAGCGCGGCCTGTCCCTCGACGAGGTCGTCACGGCCGTGCTCGACGGGTTCCGCGCGGGCACTCAAAGACACAAGATCGTGGTGTACGCGCTGCTCACCGCCATGCGCACCGCGGCCCGCTCGCTTGAGATCGCCGAGCTGGCCGTCCGGCACCGCGACCACGGCGTGGTCGGCTTCGACATCGCGGGCGCCGAGGCGGGCTGGCCGCCGAGCCGCCACCTGGACGCCTTCCAGTACATCCACCGGGAGAACTTCCACATCACGATCCACGCCGGGGAGGGCTTCGGCCTGCCCTCGATCTGGGAGGCCGTGCAGTACTGCGGCACCGAGCGGCTCGGCCACGGGGTCCGGCTCGCCGAGGACATCGAGATCTCCCCCGACGGGGCGGTGCGGCTCGGCCGGCTGGCCAGCTACGTCCGTGACCGGCGCATCCCGCTGGAGATGTGCCCGTCGTCCAACGTGCAGACGGGCGCGGCCCCGTCTATCCAGGCCCACCCGCTGCGCTTGCTGCGCCAGATGCAGTTCCGGGTCACCGTGAACACGGACAACCGGCTGATGAGCCAGGTCTCGCTCAGCTCGGAGTTCGAGCTGCTCGCGAGGGAGTTCGGCTACGGCTGGTCGGATATCGAGTGGCTGACGATCAACGCGATGAAGAGCGCGTTCGCCCCCTTCGACGAGCGGCTGCGGCTGATCAACACGGTGATCAAGCCCGGCTTCGCCACCGCCAGGGCGACGAGCGAGGGTCACGTCTCCTGGCCGCAGGAGCTCCGATGGCAGGACGAGCAGGGATGACGGGGCCGGGAACGGGCGGCGGCCTTGCCGCCCGGGCCGCCGCCTGGCGCGCGGCCGACCCGGACCCGCAGACCGGGGCCGAGCTTGACCGGCTGCTCGCCGCCGGCGACACCGCCGCGCTGGCGGAGAGGTTCGACGGCTCGCTCGCCTTCGGGACGGCCGGCATCCGGGCCGCGATGGGCGCCGGCCCGGCCCGGATGAACCGGCTCGTGGCCGGCCGCGTGGCGGCCGGCCTGGCCCGCTACATCGCGGAGCGCGACCCGGCGGTGCTTTCAGGGCCGGCCGGCGGAGGGACCGGGGCTGAGTACGGAGCCGGCGTCGTGATCGGCTACGACGGCCGCGCCAACTCGGAGGTGTTCGCCACCGACGCCGCCAGGATCCTGTCCCGCGCGGGCATCCGGGTCTCGATGCTGCCCCGGGCGTTGCCAACCCCGGTGCTCGCCTTCGCCGTGCGGCATGAACACGCGGCCTACGGGCTGATGGTGACGGCCAGCCACAACCCGCGCCAGGACAACGGGATCAAGGTCTACGTGCGTGACGGCGGCCAGCTGCTGCCGCCGGCCGATGAGCAGATCGCCGCCTTCATCGACGCGGTCGACCCGCTCTCGCTGCCCGCGGGCTGGGCCGAGGGGCCGTTCGACTGCACGCGGGCGGACGATGCCGCCGACGGCTACGTGGCGGCGGTGGCGGCGGGCGGCCGCCGGCCGCCAGGGCCGCCCGACCTCAAGGTCGTGCACACCGCGCTGCACGGCGTCGGGGACGTCACGCTGCGCGAGGTGCTCGCCGTGGCCGGCTGGCCCGCGCCGGTTAGCGTGGCCGCCCAGCGGCGGCCCGACCCCGCCTTCCCGACCGTGCCTTACCCCAACCCGGAGGCGCCGGGCGTGCTCGACCTGGCCAGGGAGACCGCCGAACGAGAGGGCGCCGACCTGGTCCTGGCCAACGACCCGGACGCCGACCGGCTGGCGGTCATGGTGCCCGGCCCCGGCGGCTGGCGGGCACTGACCGGGGATGAGCTCGGCGCGCTGCTCGGTGACGCGGTGCTGGCCCGGCTCGCCGTCACGGGGGCCCCGGCCGGCGCTTTTACCGGCGGCACTGGCCCGGTCGTCGCCACCACGGTGGTCTCCGGCTCGCTGCTGCGCCGCCTCGCGCGGGCGGCCGGCGTGCGCTGCGTCACCACGCTGACCGGGTTCAAGTGGATCGCCCGGGCGGGCGGCGCCGACGGCGCGCTTGCCTACGGCTACGAGCAGGCCCTCGGCTACGCGGTGCGGCCCGACCTGGTGGCCGACAAGGACGGGATCAGCGCGGCGCTGCTCGTCCTGCAGCTCGCCGACAGCCTGGCCAGGGAGGGCAGGACCCTGGCCGACCGGCTCGATGACCTGGCCCTGGCCCACGGCCTGCACGTCACCATGGAGCGCACGCTGCGCGCGGACGGCCCCGGCGGCCTCGCCCGGCTCGCCGGCGCGGTCGCCCGGGTCAGGCAGGAACCGCCGCGCCTGCTGGCCGGGCGGCCGGTCGCGGTGACCGACCTGCGGGCGGCCAGTGCCGGCCCGGACGGCGCCGGCGTGGTGGACCTGGCCGGAGGCCGGGCCGAGCGCTCCCCCGGCCGGCCGGTCCCGCCGGCGGACGTGCTGATCTGGCACGTCGGCGAGGGCGCGCGGGTCATGATCAGGCCGAGCGGAACCGAGCCCGTGCTCAAGCTCTACGCCGAGGCCGTCTGGCCCGTGCGGTCGCGCGACGAGATCGCGGCCGCGCGGGCGGGCGCCGCCGAGCGCGCGGTTACCATGCTGACGGCCGCCGCAGCGGTTCTGGAGCCAGCCGCGCTTGACCCCGCCATCGAGGCAGACCAGTCCTGACGGAGCCCGCCACCATGCCCGCACGTCCCCGTGTGGCGTTGGGCCGGCGATAGCCGGCCCAACGCCACACGGGCAGGTAGTGCTCGTCAGGCCGCCATCCCGGATGGGAAGATGGGTGCGCGGCAGGAGGAAGCCGACTCCGTGTGGTTTGACGGGATTTGTTCTTCCGCTTTTGATCTCTTTCTTGAGCGTGCCGGGGTTCCCTCGGGGGATCTAGGTGGTGCAGCATTGCTTCCGGATCTAAGGCGGAAGGACGGAAATAAATATGGCGGACCCGCGGGTACTGGGGATCGTGCTGGCGGGCGGGGCGGGGACGCGGCTGGCGCCGCTGACGGACGACCGGGCCAAGCCGGCGGTGCCGTTCGGCGGCGTGTACCGGCTGGTGGACTTCGCGCTGTCCAACCTGGCGAACTCCAGCATCAGGAAGATCTGCGTGCTCACCCAGTACAAGAGCCATAGCCTGGACCGGCACATCTCCGTCACCTGGCGGATGAGCGACCTGCTCGGCAACTACGTGACCCCGGTGCCGGCGCAGCAGCGGCGCGGCGCGCACTGGTACAGCGGCTCAGCGGACGCGATCTTCCAGTCGATGAACCTGATCAACGACGAGAAGCCGGACATCGTGGTGGTCGTCGGCGCCGACCACGTGTACCGGATGGACCCGCGGCAGATGATCGCGCAGCACCTGGAGTACGGGGCGGCCGCGACCGTCGCGGCGATCCCGGTCGCGCGGCAGGACGCGAAGGCGTTCGGCATCGTGGGCGTGGGCAGCAACGGGCGGACGATCGAGAAGTTCGTCGAGAAGCCGGCCAACCCGCCGACGATCCCCGACTCCCCCGAGGAGTCGTTCGCGTCGATGGGCATCTACGTGTTCGACACGAAGGCGCTGGTCGACGTGCTGCACGCGGACGCCACGGACACCTCGTCGCGGCACGACATCGGCGGGAACATCATCCCGGCGCTGGTGGCCGACGGGGCGGCGCAGGCGTATGACTTCCTCACCAACGACGTGCCCGGCGCGACGGAACGGGACGCGGGCTACTGGCGCGACGTCGGGACCATCGACGCCTACTTCGACGCGCACATGGACCTGCGGACCGTGGAACCCATGTTCAACCTGTACAACTACCGCTGGCCGATCCTCACCCACATGGACCCGCTGCCGCCCGCCAAGTTCGTGCACGACGACGGCGACCGGGTCGGACGGGCGATCGACTCCCTGGTGTCCAACGGCGTGATCGTCTCTGGCGGCCTCGTCCGCCAGTCGGTGCTGTCCCCCGGGGTGCGGGTGAACTCCTGGTCCAGGGTCGAGCGCTCGGTGCTGCTGCACAACGTCTTCGTCGGGCGGCACGCGGAGATCAGGGACGCGATCATCGACAAGAACGTGGTGGTGCCCGAGGGCGCCAAGATCGGCGTGGACAAGGAGCACGACCGGGCCCGCGGGTTCGAGGTCTCCCCCGGCGGCATCACGGTGGTCGGCAAGGGCCGGGTAATAACCTCGTGACCGGCGAACGGGTGAAGGTAGCGCTGCTGACGCGGGAGTACCCGCCCGAGGTGTACGGCGGGGCGGGCGTGCACGTCGAGTACCTGGCGCGCGCCTTGGCGCCGCTCGTTGACCTCACCGTGCACTGCCAGGGGGCGCCCAGGGACACGGCGGTGGCGCACCAGGCGTGGGCGGCCCTGCACGACGCGGCCCTGCGGGTGTTCTCCGCCGACCTGTCCATGGCGGACGCGGTGGCCGGCGTCGACCTGGTCCACTCGCACACCTGGTACGCCAACCTCGCCGGGCACCTCGCGGCGCTGCTGCACGGCATCCCGCACGTCGCCACGGTGCACTCGCTCGAGCCGCTGCGGCCGTGGAAGGCCGAGCAGCTCGGCGGCGGGTACGCCCTGTCCTCCTGGGCGGAGCGGGTGTCCCTCGCGTCCGCCGCGGCGGTGGTCGCGGTCTCCGACGGGATGCGGTCCGACGTGCTCTCCGTTTACCCGGAGATCGCGCCGGAACGGGTCCGGGTGATCCGCAACGGCATCGACACCACCGAGTACGCGCCCGACCCGGGGACAGACGTCCTCGTCAAGCACGGCATCGACCTTTCCCGCCCGTACGTCATCTTCGTGGGCCGGATCACCAGGCAGAAGGGCGTGCCCGTGCTGCTGCGGGCCGCGTCCGCGCTCGACCCGTCGGCTCAGCTGGTGCTCTGCGCCGGGGCGGCCGACACGGCGGAGCTCGGCGCGGAGGTCGCGACCCTCGTGGCCGGGCTGCAGGCGTCGCGGTCCGGTGTGCTCTGGATCCCGGAGATGCTGCCCAAGCCCGAGATCATCCAGCTGCTGACGCACGCGCTCGCGTTCGTGTGCCCGTCGGTGTACGAGCCGCTCGGAATCGTCAACCTAGAGGCGATGGCCTGCGCTACCGCGGTGGTGGCATCGCGGGTCGGCGGCATCCCCGAGGTGGTCGACGGCGGCGTGACCGGGCTGCTCGTGCCGCCGGAGGACCCGGCGTCGCTGGCCGACGCGCTCAACTTGCTGCTGCGCGATCCCGGCCGGGCGGCCGTGATGGGGCTCGCCGGGCGCGAGCGGGCCGTGGCGGAGTTCTCCTGGGACGCGGTCGCCGCGCAGACCGCGGCGCTCTACGCGGAGCTGGCGGAGCTGGCCGGCCGTTGGGTCAGGCCCACCGGGTGAGGATCTCCTCGCGGTGGAACGTGGCGCGGGCGGCGAGGCCCAGGCCGGCGTCAAGGGCGGCGAGGATGCCGGCGATGACGACGAGCGAGACCACGTCGAGGGAGAACGCCCCCGTGATGAGCCCGATGTAGAGGCCGACGCCCGGGATCGCGGCGAGCGCGGCGAGCTGCTGCGCGGTGCGCACCTCGCTCACCCGCGCGGACATCAGCACGCTGAACCCGACGGCCATGATCGCCAGCAGCGGCGCGACGACGAACACGGTGACGGCCGCCAGCCAGTTCGGGAAGTACAGGTACCCGAGGACAGCGTGAGTGCTCGCGTCGCAAAGCGCCATCAGCGTGATCATTCCCGCCCACATCGCCAGCAGCGGGGGGACGAGGGCCGCGAGGCCCTTGCCGAGCAGGATCTCGCCGTCGCTCGCCGGAGTGGCGAGCAGCGGCTCGAGGCTGCGCTCGACCTTCTCGCCGACCATGCTGTAGGAGGCCATGGTGGCGGGCAGCGCCCCGGTGTAGATCATGAAGAAGAACAAGAACGCGTTGAGCTCCTGCGGCAGCGTGGCCGCGGGAATGTTAGCGTGCGCGATGATCTGCGAGAACAGGATCGCCAGGCCCAGCGGGAGCATCACCAGGCCAATGCGCAGGCTGCGCCTCGTCATCATGATGGTCAGGTCCTTGCGGGCGATGGTCACTACGTTTTGCCAGTTCATTTCCCTGTCACCTCGCGACCTTGTCGTTCTTCTCGTGCTTGTCGTGCTTCTCGCTGCCGAGCAGCTTCAGGTAGGTCTCTTCCAGGGTGGGGACGCTCCCGTTGACGAACTGGATCTCGCCGCCGGCGGCGACGATCGCCTTCACCAGCTCGGGGTTGTCCCGTTCCGGCTTGTCGACCGGGATGGTGATCGTGCTGCCGGTGACCGTCACGTCCGCGCGGCCGGCGTTCCTGGCGGCCGCGACGACGGCGTCGGTGACGACCGCGAGCTGGATCGCCGTGGTACGGGCGGACCCGCTGCCGCGCAGCCCGTCCGGCGTGCCGACCGCGATCAGCCTCGTCTGCATGATGCCGACGCGGTCGCAGACCCGCTCGGCCTCGGCCAGCTGGTGGGTGTTGAGGAGGATCGTCCGCTTCTCGCGCTTCAGCTCGAGCAGGAAGTCCCTGACGGTCTTGGCGCCCTCCGGGTCCAGGTTCGCCGTGGGCTCGTCGAGGAAGAGCACCGGAGGGTCGTTGATCAGCGCCCGGGCGATGGTCAGCCGCTGCTTCATCCCCTTGGAGAACGTCCGCACGCGCTCGTTCCTGCGGTCCCACAGGTCGAGCATGGTGAGCAGCCGCTCGGTGCGCTGGGCGCGCATCCCGTCGGGCACCTGGTAGAGCCGGCCGTAGAAGTCCAGGGTCCTGGCCGCGCTCAGGTCCGGGTAGAGCCCGGCTTCCTCCGGCATCAGGCCGACGAGGCCCCTGAGCTTCCGCGCGGTGGCCGGGTCGCCCACGCGGCAGCCGGCCACCGAGGCGTCGCCGCTTGTCTTGCCGATCAGCCCGGCGAGCATCCGGATCGTGGTGGTCTTGCCCGCGCCGTTCGGCCCGAGCAGGCCGAACACCTCGCCCTCAGCGATCGTGAGGGTGAGCCCGTCGACCGCCGTGACGTCGCCGAACTTCCTTGTGAGGTTCTCGATCTCGATCACGTCCGCCTCCTCTTTCTCAGCTATCTAGAGGCTATCAATGTGATATCACAATGATAGATCGCGACGTGGCCGGGCGCAAGCCCGGGCTTCCTGCGGATTCGGCCGCGCTGGAGGCCGGCGGAGGTTGCCGCGGCGGCCGGTTAGGCGATGCGAGCGGCGAGGAGGCAGGCGTCGTCGCCGGTGTCGGAGACGGCGCTGGCCAGGATGCGGCTCGCGTGCGCGTCCAGGTCGGGGTCGGCGGGGACCGCGGCGGCGGCGAACTCGGCGAGGGCGTCGCTGATCGATGCCGCCCGGCGCTCGATGAGGCCGTCGGTGTAGAAGATCAGCGTGTCCCCGCGGGCGAGCTGGAGGGAAAGCTGCTCGTACTCGTTGTCGAGCCGCACGCCGAGCAGCATGCCGTCCGGCATCGGCTGCACCGTGGCGGTCCCGTCGCGGACGAGGACCGGCGGCAGGTGCCCGGCCCTGGCCCAGCGGAGCATCTGGCTCCGCGGGCTGTACCGGCCGCAGATCACGGTGCCGGTGACGTCCTCGGCGAACAGGCAGGTGGTGTAGTTCAGCTTGCCGATAAGCTCGCCGGGCTCGGCACCGGTCACGGCAAGGCCGCGCAGCGCGTTGCGCGCCGTGACCATGCCGGTCACCGCTTCCATGCCGTGGCCGGCGATGTCCCCGACCACGAACAGCAGGTCACCGCCGGGCAGCTGGAGCGCGTCGTACCAGTCCCCCGCCACCAGGGAGCCCGGCTTGGCGGGGAGGCAGCGGACGGCGATGTCAACGCCGGCGGTGGCCATCACGCGCACGCCGGACGGCATGATCGCGCGCTGCAGCCGCAGGGTCAGCTCGTGTTCCTCGGCGACCCGCTGCTCGCTGTCGGCCAGCAGGTCACGGGCCTCGGCGAGCTCCGCCCGGGTCTGGCGCAGCAGCCGGAGCGCCTCGAGAGCGGGGATCGCCGTTTCCGGTCCCGTGATTAGCGGCCCTGTGATTAGCGGCCCTGTGGTTAGCGGCCCCGTGGTTAGCGGCTCAGCGATCTGCGGGCCGGCGGCTTGCGGCACGGCGACGCACGCCTCTGGCAGGTGGTCGCCGCCGCTGGTGGCCACCGTCACCCCTCTTCCGCGCTGCCGCTACTCGACGTGACATTTCAAGCACGCTACCACCGGGCCGCGGAATTCTGCCTGCTAACGGAGAGGTATATCCGAAAGAGACATGAGGAAGGGCGGGAAATCCCCGCGCTTTCCCCGGCGCACACGTGCCCGGAATGCAATTGCATTTGCATTTGCCATTTCGCTGCGTCACCCCCGGGCGCCGAATAGGCGGCCCGCTTGGCACGCCTTGGGCATGAGGGCCCCAGGTGGTGGAGTTTGGGGACGCGACGAACGCGGAGCGCGGGCACACGCCCTTGCCCGCCATGATTGTGTGAGTTCCGATCGCGTCATGGCGCTCGGAACTCACACAATTATGAAAACAATCCGCTGCGCCTTGGGACTTTCCGGGCATAACGGGCTCAGAGCGCGCGATGTTGCCGGGCCATCGGGAAGCCCATGGTCCCTCGCGCTTGCGCACCCGGCACCAGACCGGGATGCCGAGCGGCTGGCTTGTTCGGTGGCCAAAGAACAGATGGTGCGGTGGTCGTTTTCCTGGCTGATCGCCGGGTAGCCGACACGCATGAGCGCGGACACGGGACTTTGGGCATACGCGATCACCGAGGACGGCCACCTATCCGGACCCGACGGGCAGGTGGACCTGACCTGGCTCACCGGCGTGGGCGAGGCGGCGGTGCGAACGACCGGGTCCTGCGGGATGGTCGCGCTGGTCAGCGACGTGAGCCTGGCGGAGTTCGGCGAGACGGCCCTGCGCGAGAACCTGAACGACCTGGACTGGCTTGACGAGGTCGCGCGGGAACACCACTACGTCATCGACGCCGCGGCCCGGCTGTTCCCGCTGCTGCCGGTCAGGCTCGCCACCGTGTACAGCGGCGACGCCGCCGTGCACGCCGCCCTCGCCGAGCACGGCGGCCGACTGCGCGAGGCGCTGCGCCGGGTCGGCGGCCGCGTCGAGTGGGGCGTCAAGGCGTACGCCCCGCAGGAACTGGATGAGGTGCACGAAGACCGGGAGCCCCGGGTCGCCGCGCTGCACGTCGCCCAGGCCGTGCACGCGGACCTGACCGCCAAGGCCGCCGACACCCGGCTCCACCCGCCGCAGTTCCCCCAGCTCAGCGGCGTCCGCCCGCCAGCGCTGCTCAACGCCGCCTACCTGATTGACGCGGCCGACGGCGTGACGTTCACCGCGGCGGTCGCGGGCCAGGCGACCGCCCATCCCGAGCTGCGGGTCGAGCTGACCGGCCCGTGGCCGCCGTACTCGTTCGCCGCTGATGTCGATGACGGGCACTGACCTGGTCCGGCCTCGAGCCGAGGACTGACCGGGCCCGGGTAGCGAGACGACTAAGCGAGTCAGGAAGCGGCTCTCACGTCCCGAACAGGACTGGAGTGTGCGCTATTGGACCTTAAGCTGTCTACCCGCGGAAAAGACGGGTGCGTCATCGTGCGAATTCGCGGCGAGTGCGACATCGCGACCACCCCGGGGCTCCGTGAGTCGCTGCTTGGCACCCTTGCCACCCAGTCGGCAAGGGTCGTGCTTGACCTGTCTGAGCTTGACTTCCTCGACTGCGCCGGGGCCGCGGTCCTGATGGCGACCGCGCGCCGCGCGACGCTGCTCGGCGGGGCGCTGGCCCTCGCCGCGCCCACGGCCCAGGTGGCCCGCCTCCTGCGGTTGACGGGCCTTGACCAGCACCTCGTGATCTATCCCACCACCGGCGAGGCGCTGTTCGCCATCCGGCCAGATCACCACGGGCTGGTCCCGGTGGCCGCGCGGGAGCGCGGCTGGGGACCGACCAACTCTCGGGCGCGGTGGCCGCTCAGGGCGGTCGGACGTCGCTGACGTCCGGCCCGCGGGAGAAGCACCCGGCCGACGGCCGGCTCGCGCCCGGCGGGGCAGTCGCGAACCGGCCGTGACGCTCGCCACGACGCGCCGTGGTCGCAAGGACCTACGGCGGAGTGGGGACGTGGCTCGCGCCTAACAGCAGTCTGCCGGCCGCGCACCGCATCGCGAAACAAGGCATGCGAACACGCGCCGCGCTGGACGATGAGGCGTCGTCGCGTTCAGCGGGGTGAGCGCGCGCAGCGGCGCGGCGCGAGTTCCCGCGCGAAGGCGGCGATCCGAGCCGCCGCCACTGCGCTCACCGGGAGCTTTACACGCCCAGGAGCCGCGCGAACGGGCCCTTGTCGTCGTCGGGCGCGACGGAGGTGCCAACCGTCCACCCGTCGACGGCCGCGAGGCTGACCCGCCACAGGCCCTCATCCCGGCCGGTTGTCTGGACGTGCAGGTGATGGCCGGACTCGGCCTCGACCTCCTTCTCGTAGTCCTTGCCCAGCAGCCCGGCGGCCGGCTGCAGGGCGCTGAGCATCGGGTTGCCCTCCGCCAGGAGAGTGAAGTACGCGTCCTGCGCGATGAGGACGCCGGTCACCACCGTGCCGTGCGCCGAGACGGTCACCGGCACCCTCGCCTGGCCGGACTCGTTGACTGCGCGGACCAGTTGCTCAAGTACCGGGTCGGTGTCGTGCTTAGCCATGACGTTTCCTTTCCGTCGATCCGCGTGATTGCCGAACCGTCCTGCTACCCGGCACCCCACGGCCAACACCCTCCGGCGACATGGACATGAGCGGGACAAAGATGGAAGCGCGAACAGCAACATGCTGCCCGCAGGGCGTAGTGCTTATGGGTGCCCGGTCAGTGCAGCGCCCACTCGCCGAGGGCGGCGAGCAGCGCCAGGCCTGCCACCAGCCAGGTAACCTGGTCACCGACTAGGCCGCTGTGCAGGCGGCGCAGCCATCCGGTGCCGGCAGCCAGTGCCCGGCGAAGCGGCAAGGCCCGCCGGTCCAGGGCGATGCCCGCCACGCAGAGCGCGGCCAGCACCTGGCCTAGGTCAGCGAGGACACCGCCCGCAGACGCCGCCGGGGAGGCCGGGACGACGATCCTGCCTCCCGTGGTGATAGACCCGCTGTGGGTGCCTAGCACTGCCGCTGCGTAGGCCGCCCGGTCCGAGAAGGCCGCTGCGGCGGTTGCGGCATGTTCCTCTATGCCGGATGTCAGCCCGAGCCCGAGTCCGATCGCGAGCAGCGCCAGCGGCGGCAGCACCATGGTCAGCGGCACGCGACGCTGCTGCCCTGACCGCTCCCGCCTGTCCTGCGTCTGTTCCGCAACGGCAGTGTCGGCATCGGCCCTCGGACTCTTCCCCGGGGTCGTCCGCGGTACCAGGGTCCGTTCGCGAGACTCTCGGTATCTCCCCAGCCCAGCCAGATCCGTGCCGCGGCCCGCAGCACGGCTCCGCTGGAGGCGATAACGGACAGCGCGATCACGATTTCCATCCACGGCAGGCCAGCCTGGTCCGCCGCGTCCACCAGCAGCGCGTGCCCGGCCGAGGACACAAAGGGCGGCAAGTCGGCCAGGACCAGCGCACCCAGCCGCGATCGTGACGCCGGTGACCGCTAGCCCGCGGCCGCGGCCGCGCAGCTTGGTCTCGCTGACGCTGGCCCGCTGATGCTGCAAGACGCCGACGCCGAGGAACAGCGCGGACTTGGCCAGGCCGTCGCCGATCACCAGCAGCGACGCGCCGGTTAGGCCCAGCGGGGTCAGCAGGCCGACCCCGATCAGGTAAATGCCCAGGTGGCTCATGGTGACAAAGGCCAGCATCCGCTTCAGGTGAAGCTGGGCCAGCGCCATGACCGCCCCGACCACCGCGGTGAGGATCCCGAACCCGAGCAGCACCGCCCGCATCCGCGGCCCGGACCCGCCGGCCAGACCGGAGAAGACGGTGTCCCACACCCGGATCACGGCGAACAGCCCCAGCTCGCTCATCACCCCGGCGAACAGCACGCATACCGGGGTCGGGGCCGAGCCGTAGGCATCGGGCAGCCAGAAGTGGAAGGGAACGACCGCGGCCTTGACCAGAAAGCCACCGGTCAGGAGCGCGAACGCCACCACGATCAGCCCGTCGGCGTGCCGTCCGGTCAGGGCCTGGCCGATCTGGGCCAGGTTCAGCGAGCCGGTGCGCGCGTACAGGAATCCCACGCCCATCAGGACGGACATGCCCCCGAGGCTGTTGGTGACCGCGAAGTTGATCGCTCCCTGCAGCGGCCCGGGGTACCCGGCGTTGTAGCCGGTGAGCGCGAAGGCGGTCACGGCGACCAGTTCGAACGCGACGAACAGGTTAAACAGGTCCCCGGTCAGGCAGAAGTCGACGCTGCCGGCCAGGAAGATCAGGACCAGGGCGTGATGGCGGCCGCGGGCGCTGTCGAAGTACCGCCAGCAGTACACCAGAGCGGCGCTGGCCAGCAGCCCCGCCAGGGACGCCATGCCCGCCCCGAGCGGGCCGACCGCGTAGTCGATCCCGATGGCCGTGCCTGCGGACGGACGCCAGCCGGAGAACCAGTAGATCATCGGGCGGCCCGCACTGGCGGCCATCAGGATCAGGGTCAAGGTGGTGGTGGCGAGCGCGACCGCGATGGCGATCAGGTCCCTGGCCCACCGGGGCAGCAGCCGACTGAACCCGGCCAGCAGGGCCGCGCCGGCCAGCGGAACCGCGATCGACGCGGGAACGACGGCCGAAGCCGACACGGCGAGGTCCACGGCGGTCAGTCCCTGGTTGCCCGGAGCGCGTCGGGATCCAGCGTCCCGGCTCGCTTGTGCACCTGCACGGCCAGCGCGAGCAGCAGGCCGGTAACCGCGGCTCCCACCACCACATCGGTGAGCGCCAGCGCCTGCATGACCGCGTCGACGGCCGGTCCCGGATGGGCGGGCAGGCTGACGAACACCGGGGCGTGACCGCCGCTGCGGTACCCGATCTCCAGCAGCAAGATATCGGTGGCGGATTGCGCAACCGATAGGCAGACCACCAGGTGAATGAGGTTGCGGCTGGTCACGACGCCGTAGATGCCGATGAGGAAGAGCCAGGCGACGACGCCGTAGGCCAGGGCACTCACACGGCCACCTCGCTGGCGCTCGGAGTCCGCATTCGCGGACACACTGTGCTTACTGATTCGCTCGCAAGCTCGCTCATTGTCGCCTCGTCCGGATGACCGCCGTCTGGTCAAGGAACTCCGAGGCCAGGATCGCGAAACCGCCCGCCACCTCCACGCCGACGACCAGGTTCAGCAGCGGGATGGTGCCGCCCGAGATCAGGTTCCCGGCGACGCCGAGGCCGACGACGTTGCTCAGGAAGGAAGCGCCGGCTAGCAGGCCGAGCAGTCCGATGAACACGTACCCGGAGGCGCCCACCCCGTCGGATGCCTCCAGCAGCGGGGCCGGCTGGAACCGCTCGACCGTTACGTAGTTGGTGCCCAGGTAAACAACGTAGATGGCGCTGGCCAGGATTACCCCGCCCTGAAAGCCGCCGCCCGGTGTGAGCTGGCCGTGCGTGACCGTCTCGATGCCGGTCAGCACGAGCAGCGAGCTGAGGAACACCGCCAGCAGCCATACCGCCGGGCTGGGCGGCGGGATCGACCGGTCCGGCGCCTTATCCTCGGGGAGCTTGCGGGTCTCGTCGCTGAGCGGCCGCAGCAGCACCGAGATCCCGGCCACCGCGCTGAGCAGGATGAACTCCTCGAACAGGGTGTCGATTCCGCGGTAGTCGAAGCTGATGGCCGACACCACGTCGGTGACGTGCCGCTGCTGCGGGGCAAGTCTCGTTGAGCATCCGGGCGTAGGCGGTGATCTGGCTGCCGAACGACGGCAGGCCGGCCAGGCCGACGCCCAGGGTCACGGCCAGCGCCGCCGCGGCCACCGCGAAGAACGCCAGGCGCGCGCGCCGGCTCATTCCCGGTCCTTCCGCACCTTAGCCAGGCTGAGCAGCACGATCAGCGGCAACGCGATGGCGCCCACCACGATCTGTGAGAGTGCCACGTCTCCGGCCTGCAGTGACAGGTAGAGGAAGGCGAGCCCCAGCCCGAAGAACCCGGCTACGAAGGCCTGGCGCAGCGGATCCCTGGTCAGCACCACGGCCGTGCCCGACACGGCCACCCAGACCAGCGCGACCGCGATCACCGCCTCGCTCATCTGTTCCTCCCCGCGGAGAGCCCGCGGACTCGTCCTGCGGATCCGTCCAGGTGGCACCGCGCCGGATCGCGATGGCGCGGGCCACGGCGTGGCCGACCAGCGGGTTGGCGGCGATCAGGATCACGGCTACGCCGATGGCGGCCAGTCCTGACGCGGAGAGGCCGACGCGCACCACCACCGAGGCGCAGATCCCGGTCGAGCCGAGCATCGCGGCCGGGGTGGTCAGGTGCAGCCGGTCCAGCGGGTCGTCAAGGACCGCCATTCCGGCGCACGAGCCGACCACGACCGCCAGCCCCGCCACCAGCAGGACCGCCGAGATGACCCCGGTCACCGTCATCGCGCTCCGCCCATCACAGACCACCGGGCCCGTCACAGCCACCGCTCCAGGAATCGCGCGAAGGCCACCGAGCCTCCGCTGGACAACGCGGCCAGCACCACGGCCAGCGACGCCAGTCCAGGTTCGCCATACCCGACGGCCAGGCACAGCACGGCCAGCGCCTGGACCGTGCCGGCCAGCCCCAGGGCCACCACCCGGTGCTCGGAGTCGAAACGCCAGCACACCCACGCGCAGGGAATCAGCGCCACCTGGAGCACCAGCGCCGCCGCGAGGAACCAGCTCATCCCGGCAGCGCCGGGCGTTCATCGGGCTGCGCGGGCACCGGCCAGCTGGTGCACAAGCGCCGTGCCGGCTTCCATGTCGATGTCCACCACGACCGTGTTCGGTGCCGCGGACAGCAGCGCGGTCAGCACCGCTTCCCGTCGCGCGGCCGGCCATCCGCGGACGTCCGGCCCCGCATCCAGCGGCACGGTGCGCAGCGCGCCCGGCGCGGCCGGACGGCCGGACGCCTTGCGGGCGGCCAGCGCGAAGACCTGCCCGGTCTCGACCACCACCTGCCACGGCACGACCGCGAGCGTGCGCAGGTCGGCGGCCCGGACGCTGGGTACCATCTTTCCGCGCTGGCTGAGTGAGGTACCCGACGCCCACGGCGAGCACCGCCGCCACCGACCCCGCCGCCAGATCCTGCGCGTCTGGCTGACCGGCCAGCACGATCCACATTCCGAGCAGCGCGCCGGCGTAGACCAGCCCGCCTGTCACCAGGAACAGCCACCTCGGCCGCTCTGGTCCGGGCGCGCTGTCCTCCCGCCGGCCCGCTTGGTGCTGCCTTGACATGCAACCTCCTCCCGAGCGAGCGATCAGCCCCGATGCTTAACTAACCCACGGCACGTGTTTCACGCGCGCGGCCGTTCTGGCTGGCGATAGTCCCGGTTGATGCCCCGCACATGCGGGCAAACGTCGGCCGCGCATCGCTTGAGACGCCTGAGGCGTCCTGAGGTTTACCCGGCAGAAGCGGAGGTACTTGCAGGTTCGTCGAGAAGGGGGGAAGCCGAGAATGGGTGTCCGGACCTGGATCGAGGGATGGCCGGCGTACCGGCAGGCCACCGGGGCCTGACCGGCTGGGCCGGGGCGCGGCGGTCAAGAGCGCGGCCAGCTTCGCGCGCTGACCGCGCGCACCGCCGCCGCCGACAAGGTGGTGAAGTCCGTCTGCCCGTACTGCGCGGTGGGCTGCGGGCAGGACGTCTACGTGAGGGGGAGGACGGAGAAGGTCGTCCAGATCGAGGGCGACCCCGACTCGCCGGTGTCCCGCGGGCGGCTGTGCCCCAAGGGGTCGGCGAGCCTGCAGCTCACCACCGGGTCCGCGCGGCGGTACCAGGTGCTTTACCGGCGGCCGCACGGCACGGACTGGGAGCCGCTCGGCCTGGACGAGGCGATGGACATGATCGCCGACCGGGTGATCGCGGCCCGCCGGGCACGGCTGGCAGTGGGAGGCGGACGGCAAGCGGGTCAGGCGGACGCTCGGGTTCGCCTCGCTCGGCGGCGCGACGCTCGACAACGAGGAGAACTACCTGATCAAGAAGCTGTTCACCGCGCTCGGCGCGGTGCAGATCGAGAACCAGGCGCGCATTTGACACTCCGCCACCGTCCCCGGTCTGGGGACTAGCGTTCGGGCGCGGCGGCGCCACCACGACGCAGCAGGACCTGCAGAACGCCGACTGCATCGTCATCGAGGGCTCCAACATGGCCGAGTGCCACCCGGTCGGGTTCCAGTGGGTGATGGAGGCCAAGGCGCGCGGCGCCACGGTGATCCACATCGACCCGCGGTTCACCCGCACCAGCGCGGTGGCCGACCTGCACGTGCCGCTGCGGGCCGGCGTCGGACATCGTGCTCCTCGGCGGGCTGATCAACTACGTGCTCAGCAGCGAGAAGTTCTTCCGCGACTACGTGGTGAACTACACCAACGCGGCCACGATCATCAGCGAGGACTTCCGCGACACCGAGGACCTGGACGGGCTGTTCTCCGGCTTCGACCCCGAGGAGCACTCCTACGACCCGGCCAGCTGGACGTACGAGGGCGTCGAGGTGCAGGCCGCGTCGGGCGAGCGGGACAAGGAGTACGACGACCGGACCAGCGGCTCTGACGGCCGGTCGGGCTCGTCGTCCGCGGTGCGGCGAGGCGGCGCGGGGCGAGGCGCACGGCTCCGGCGGCGCGCACGTCGGCACGCCGAAGACCGACCCGACGCTCGAGCACCCGCGCTGCGTGTTCCAGATCCTCAAGCGGCACTACGCGCGGTACACCGCCGAGATGGTCGAGCAGGCCTGCGGCATCCCGCAGGCGACCTTCGACCGGGTCTGCGAGCTGATCACGGCCAACTCCGGCCGGGACCGGACCACCGCGTGGGTCTACAGCGTCGGCTGGACCCAGCACACCGTCGGCGTGCAGTACATCCGCGGCGCGTCGATCCTCCAGACGCTGCTCGGCAACATCGGCCGGCCCGGGCGGCGGCATCCTGGCGCTGCGCGGGCACGCCTCGATCCAGGGTCCACCGACATCCCGACGCTGTTCGACCTGCTGCCCGGGCTACATCCCGATGCCGCACGCGCACACGCAACGAGGACCTTGACGCGTTCATCGCGGCGGAGGGCACCGACAAGGGGTTCTGGGCGAACATGCGCGCCTACACGGTCAGCCTGCTCAAGGCGTGGTGGGGCGACGCGGCGACCGGGACGAACGACTTCTGCTTCGACTACCTGCCCCGGCTGACCGGCAGCCACTCCACCTACGAGACCGTGATGGCGCAGCTCGCCGGGGAGTGCAAGGGGTACTTCCTGCTCGGGCGAGAACCCGGCGGTCGGCTCGGCCAACGGCAAGCTGCAGCGGCTCGGCATGGCCAAGCTGGACTGGCTGGTGGTGCGCGACTTCTCGCTGATCGAGTCGGCCACGTTCTGGAAGGACGGGCCGGAGATCGACAGCGGCGAGCTGCGCGACGCAGGACATCGGCACCGAGGTGTTCTTCATGCCCGCCGCCGCGCACACCGAGAAGAACGGCAGCTTCACCAACACCCAGCGGCATGCTGCAGTGGCACCACGCGGCGGTCGAGCCGGCCGGGGACGCGCGCAGCGAGCTGTGGTTCACCTACCACCTGGGCCGGCTGATCCGCGCAGAAGCTGGCCGCGCTCCGCCGACGAGATGGACCGGCCGGTGCTCGACCTGACCTGGGACTACCCGGTCGAGGGCGCGCTGGCCGAGCCGGTCGCCGAGGCGGTGCTGGCCGAGATCAACGGCTGGGACGGCGACGGCAAGCCGCTGTCGGCGTACACCGAGCTGAAGGACGACGGCAGCACCGCCTGCGGCTGCTGGATCTACTGCGGCGTGTACGCCGGCGGCGTCAACCAGGCCGCCCGCCGCAAGCCCGGCGGCGAGCAGAACTGGATCGCCGCCGAATGGGGCTGGGCCTGGCCGGCCAACCGGCGCATCCTGTACAACCGCGCCTCCGCCGACCCCGACGGGCAAGCCGTGGAGCGAGCGCAAGGCCCTCGTCTGGTGGGACGCCGAGCAGGGCAAGTGGACCGGGCACGATGTCCCCGACTTCGTGCCGGACAAGGCGCCCGGACTACCAGCCGCCCGACGGACGCGACCGGGCCCGCGGCGCTGGCGGGCACCGACCCGTTCATCATGCAGGCCGACGGCAAGGCGTGGCTGTACGCGCCGGCCGGCCTGGTCGACGGGCCGCTGCCCGCGCACTACGAGCCGCAGGACTCGCCGGTGCCGAACCCGCTGTACGCGCCAGCAGCGCAACCCGGTCCGGCAGGTGCTGCCGTTCGTGCACCCGGACAACCGCTTCCAGCCGAGCGGCGGTTCCCCCGGCTCCGAGGTGTTCCCGTACGTGGCCACCACCTACCGGCTGACCGAGCACCACACCGCGGGCGGGATGAGCCGCTGGCTGCCCTACCTGTCGGAGCTGCAGCCGGAGTTCTTCTGCGAGGTGTCCCCGGAGCTGGCCGCCGAGCGCGGCCTCGAGCACCTTGGCTGGGCCACGATCGTCACCGCGCGCAACGTGGTGGAGGCCCGGGTGCTCGTCACCGCCGCGGATGCCGCCGCTGACCGTGCGGGCCGGCCGCTGCACCAGGTCGGGCTGCCCTACCACTGGGGCTGGGCGGGCTACAGCACCGGCGACTCGGCCAACGACCTGATCGAGATCAGCCTCGACCCGAACGTGCACATCCAGGAGGACGAAGGCGTTCGCCTGCGACATCAGGCCGGGCCGGCGCCCGACCGGGGCGGCCCGGCCCGCGCTGGTCCGGCAGTACCAGGAGCGGGCCGGGATCACCGAGCGGACGGGAACGGAGCCATGACCGCGATCGACGTGCAGATCAGCAGGCGACCGGCACGAGCGGCCGGACGGCATGGACAGTTACCCGGGCGAGCAGCCGCGGATGGGGTTCTTCACCGACACGTCGGTGTGCATCGGCTGCAAGGCCTGCGAGGTGGCCTGCAAGGAGTGGAACCGCGTCCCTGAGGACGGGCTCGCGCTGACCGGCATGTCGTATGACAACTCGGTCGGGCTCGGCGCGGACACCTGGCGGCACGTGGCGTTCATCGAGCAGCAGCGGCCGGTCAGCGTCGCCGGCGTGACGGCGCCGACGGGCGCAGCGGCGGCGAGGGCGGCGCCGCGGCGCGGACCGCGGGAATGCGCTGGCTGATGTCGTCGGACGTCTGCAAGCACTGCACGCACGCCGCCTGCCTGGACGTCTGCCCGACCGGGGCGCTGATGCGGACCGAGTTCGGCACCGTGGTGGTCCAGGAGGACGTCTGCAACGGCTGCGGCTACTGCATCCCGGCCTGCCCGTACGGGGTGATCGACCAGCGCAAGGAGGACGGCCGGGCCTGGAAGTGCACGCTGTGCTACGACCGGCTCGGCGGCCGGGATGGAGCCGGCCTGCGCCAAGGCCTGCCCGACCGACTCGATCCAGTTCGGGCCGCTTGACGAGCTGCGCGAGCGGGCCGCGGCCCGGCGTGGACGCGCTGCACGAGGCGGGCGAGGCCGAGCGCGCGGCTCTACGGGCACGACCCCGGCGACGGCGTGGGCGGGGACGGCGCGTTCTTCCTGCTGCTCGACGAGCCTGAGGTGTACGGGCTGCCGCCGGACCCGGTGGTGACCACGCGGGACCTGCCGTCGATGTGGCGGCACGCCGGCGCGGCTGCGGCTCGACGCTCGCCGCCGCTCGCCGCCGCGCTGCGTTCGCGGCGGGCGCGCTTCGGCGAGCGGCTCGGGCTGGCACCGATGGCGACGAGCCGGCCGGACCTGAGCGGGCAGCCGGCGTGGCCGGTGACCGGACGGGCGCGCGCGGCTCCCGGCCGGTCCGACGGCGGCGCAGTGGCGGGGCGGGCGGCGGGGTGAGCAGCCGATGGTGCCGAAGGCGGAGTTCACCTCCTACTACGGCAAGCCGGTACTCAACGCGCCGGTCTGGGAGGCGCGCGGACATCGCCGGCTACTTCTTCCTCGGCGGCCTCGCCGGCGGCTCGTCGCTGCTCGCCGCCGGGCGCCGACCTTACCGGCCGCCCGGAGCTGAGCCGGGTCGCGAAGACCGGCGCGGCCGCCGCGATCACGCTGTCGCTGGCCGCGCTCGTCCACGACCTGGGCCGCCCGGCCCGGTTCCTCAACATGATGCGGGTCTTCAAGGTCACCTCGCCGATGAGCGTCGGCACCTGGCTGCTCAGCGGCTACGCGCCGGCCGCCGGGGTGGCCGCCGTCACCGCGCTCACCGGGCGGCTGCCGCGGCTCGGGGCGCGCCGCCACCGCCGGCGCGGCGCTGCTCGGCCCGGCCGTGGCCGCGTACACCGCCGTGCTGGTCAGCGACACCGCCGTGCCCGCCTGGCACGACGGGCTACCGGGAGATGCCGTTCGTGTTCACCGGGTCGGCGCGCGATGGCGGCCGGCGGGCTCGGCCTGCTCGCCGCGCCAGCCGCGCGAGTCCGGGCCGGCCCGGAACCTGGCGCTGCTCGGCGCGGCCATGGAGACGGCCGCCCTGGAGCGGATGACCCGCCGCATGGGGATGACGGCCGAGCCGTACCACGGCCGGCCGCGGCGGCGCGTACGTGCGAGGCGGCGCAGATCCTCGGCCGCCGCCTGGCCGCGGGGGCGCGCGCTGTCCGGGACCTCCGGCGCTGCCGGCGGGCCTGCCGCGCCGGGTCGCCGCCGCGCGTCTCCGGCGCCGCCCTGCTCGGCGCGTCCGCCGCCACCCGCTGGGGCGTCTTCCACGCCGGGATGGCCTCGGCCACGCGACCCGAAGTACACCGTCGTCCCGCAGCGGCAGCGGCTCACCGAGCGCGACGCGGCTGGGGCGGCGCCGGCTGCCGCGCCCCAGAAGCCAGTCCTGCCTCCCGCCTGACGGGCCGCAGGCTCAGCCCGGTTCGGCGAGGAGCCTCAGCACCGCCCAGGTACCAGGTATTCGCGCCCGGACCGCGCCCGCTCAGCAGCGTTGTTCGCCGAGCATGCGCTGAGCGGGGCCGCGGCCTCATTCGCCGGACCCCGCTCAGCGCGCCGGCCAGGCCGGTCCTGACGGACCGCCGTCGGCGCTTGGCCGGTGGCCTGGTCAGGTAGCGCTTGAGGTCACCATCGGTACCAGCGGCTGCGGGCACCGCCTTCGCCGACGCGGACGAGGAAGCCGAGCAGCCAGAGCGCGAGGACCACGAGCGCGATCCACCAAAGGACGTGGATAGCGAACCCCAGGCCGCCCAGGATGATGGCGAGGAGGAGGACGAGCAGGATGATTGCCATGAGGTTTTTCCTTCCGGTAACCGCTGCGGGCCTTACCGACGGCCCCAGTGCCGATTGCGGTCAAGCGCGTTGTGGCTACCCGGGGTTCCTCGTCCTATTCCGCGGAGAATGCCGCGAGTTTTCGCCGACGACGTCACCGAGCCCATCCCGGCTGGCCGGCGGCTGACCTTCGCGGGCGGGAATGTCTCCAGCACGCGGCTGCCCCGATCAGGTGTATCCGCCGCTCACCGGGTAGTCGACCATTAGGTCACTGGATGATCACCTCGGGTGACGCGAGTGGAGGGGGCTGGTTCGTTTGCTCGCGGCGGGCGTGGTCGTCGTCATCGTCGGCGTGAGCGGAGGAGGCGAGTGATGGCGCTAGACCAGTGGTTCGACGGGGGCACACTGCCGGCTCTGCGCACCGCGGTGCGGGCGGAGGCGTTTGCCGTGGGGATGCCGCGTTACCGGACCGGCGACGTGGTCCTCGCGGTGCACGAGCTGGCGGCGAACGCGGTGCGGCACGGCGGCGGGGTCGGGCGGGCGCAGCTGTGGGTCGCCGGGGCAGCGCTGCACTGCATGGTGAGCGACGCGGGGCGGGGCAGTGGCGACGGTCATGCCCGGGCGGGGGCCCTGGTCGCGGTGCGGCCGTGGCTGTTCAAGCCTGGTCACGGCCTGTGGCTGGTGCGCGGCGTCGCCGATCAGCTGACCGCCGACCCCGGCCCCGGAGGCTCGCAGGTGACGGCGGTATTCGCCCTGCCCCGCCCCGGCGCCTCCGCGGACGACCGCTAGGCCAGGCACCGCCGCCGCGGAGGTGCTACGTGCACGCGGCCGGGCGTGCCGCGGCACTGGCCGGCAACGGGTCAGCGAGCGTTGACCGCGGGCAGGCGGTAGGTCATATGCTGATCTTGTCGTCTCTCACCGGACCCGACGCGGGACGCGGCCCGGTCCGCCGGCGGCTCGTTCCAGCCTTTGCGACGCGCGGTATCCAGGACTAGACGGTGATGGCGGGTGAACCTTCCATGCCAGAGTTGCTGATCTCGGTAACGGTGCTGCCCGCCGGGGACGGCGTGTGCTCCGTCATGCGCCTTGCCGGCGAAGCCGACATGGGCAGCAGTGAGCTGCGCGACGCCCTGACCACCCAGCTGGCGGCCAAGCCCCGCTTGCTCCTGGTGGACATGTCCGCGCTGACGTTCATCGACTCGGCCGCGACACAGATGATCATCGCCGCGCACCGGGTAGCGCGCCATGAGGGCGAGACGCTGGCGCTGGTGCATCCCACCGCCCCCGTCGCCCGCGTGCTGAGCCTGGTGGGGGTTGACCAGCTGATCAGTATCTACGACAACGTGGACGAGGCGATCACTGCCGCCAGGTAAGCGCGGCCTGGCTGACCGGCCCGGCCGCTCGGCGCCCGGCTAGGCGGGGGCGGCGTCGCCGGATTCCGTCAGGAGCGTCAGCGCCCCGTCCACGGTGGCGCTGAGCGGGATCCGGCGGTCCACCCCGGTCAGCCAGAGCAGCTTGCGGGTCTGCGCCCGGGAGCAAACCGCGTGCAGGGTGGCACCGTGCACCGCGGCGCGGCGGGCCGTCGCGACCAGGACCCCGAGTCCGGTCGAATCGATGAAGGTGACCCGGTTCAGGTCCAGTATCAGCGGCTGCCCGCTGTCTACCAGCCCGGAGAGGCGTTCCCGCAGCCCGGCCACCGTGGACAGGTCGATATCGCCGGCGACCGCGGCAATCACCACGCCACGTTCGCTGCGGACCGTAACGGACAGCTCATCACCCATGTCTATCCTCCTGCCGGGCACCCCTACTGCCCGCCAGCGCGCCGATCATGCCAGGCCAAGGCCGACCTGGCCATGTCAGTCCGCCTTGTGCGGCCTGCCCGGGCCAGCGGGCAGGGGATCGGCCTCCTGGCCGGCTTCCCCGGTGCGGCCGAGCTGACTGGCGGCGGGGCAGCCCGAGCGGCCCGCGGCCGCGGCGGTCACGACCGTCGTTGTTCGGCTTGATCAGCAGCGTGGCCGCGGTTAGCCAGAGCGCGGCGAAGAGCACGCTGGCGAGGATGTCGGTGGGATGATGCTCGCCCCGGTACATGCGGGCCGTGGCGATCATGACCGGCATGACGATCGCGGGGATCAGGAACAGGTAGCGCCACCAGCCCCGGGCATGGCCGATCACCAGGATGGCGATGCCGACGTAGAGGCACGTGGTGGCGGCCATGTGGCCCGACGGGAACGCCGACGTGGGCAGGTTCGAGTCCAGGTGCGGAACGTCCGGCCGCGGCCGCTTGACGACGGCGGCGATGGTCAGGAAGGCGGCCAGCTCGCCCAGCATGACCACGGCGACGAAGATCACCGGGCGCCAGTGCCGGGTGACCGCGATGAATACCACGCAGGCGGCGGCGCTCACGATAAGGATGTCCTGGGTGGCCCCCAGGTTGCTGACGATCAGGCTCCAGTGGTTCAGCGTGGCGGTGCGGTGCGCCGCGAACCAGTGCGGTATCGCATGGTCGCCGAGGAGGTTCCCGTTCCCGTTGCCGGTGATCATGATCAGCTTGCCGATGCCGGTGAGGGCACCGACGATCAGTACCCAGGTCACCAGGACGGCGGCGGCAATGCGGCCGTACGCGCGGGCGCGGTCATGAGGCATGGTTGTCTCCGGTTCAATCGGCTGCAAATCGGCGCGGGCCTCGGGCTCGAGGCCCTCGGTCACCGGGTCGGTCACCGGCTGCCCGGCGACCTGACGAGAGAGTTCAAACGCGAAGGCAGTAATGCCAAGCCAGGTGATGCCGAGCGCCCAGGCGCCGAGCACGTCGGACAGGTAGTGCACGCCAAGCAGGAGCCTGCTGACGCCGATCGCGACGATCAGCGTGATGATCGCGGCGGTCAGGACGCGGCGCCAGCGCCCGCGGGCCGCCGGCAGGAAGACGAGGAGCAGCGCGCCGTAGCAGACGATCGAGCCGAGCGCGTGCCCGCTCGGGAAGCTGTCGCCGTTGCCGTACGCGACCGGGTGCGCGACTACCGGGCGCAGCCTGCCGACCAGGGCCTTGAGCACCGGGTCGAGCACCAGCTCGCCCGCGCCGGTGACCAGCAGGTAGATCGTGAGCCGCCACCGCCGCCGGATGGCGAGCACGACCGCGGCCGCGCCCGTTAGCGTCCACAGCACGCCGCCGCTGCCCAGCCAGGTGACCGCCTTGACGATGCTGACCACCGCGGGATGCCCCGCGACCAGGCTGTTAAGCCTGGCCGCGGCGCCGTGATCGACCGACTCAAGCGGCGCCCACCGCAGCCGCACCAGAAGGAGCAGGAGCGCGAAGACGAATGCCGCCGCGGTGACGATGGCGAGCGGGGTAAGACGGTGCCGGGTATGAGCTGGGGCCAACATGCGCCCCCTACTGCCCGCCTCGAACCACTTCACGCCTAGATCGGGGTGCCTGACCCCGTTTGCGCGACCTGCCAGCGCGGTAGTGACGGGTATGCACTCTGTATCCACGTCCGGCGTAACGCGCTCCGCCAGGAGAGCCTCAGACAGCCCGGCGGCGCATTTCCTGGCCCGTGCGGGCCTCACCGCGCGGGGGGCCATTTACATCCTCGTTGGCTGGGTCGCGGTGCTGGTCGCACTGGGGCACAGTTCGCGCGAGGCGGACCAGCAGGGTGCCCTGCAGCTGCTCGCGGGCAAGTCCTACGGGCTCGTCTCGCTCTGGCTGCTCGGCATCGGCTTCGCCTGCTACGCACTATGGCGGCTGAGCGAGGCCGCGTTCGGCGTCACCGGCGAGCCGCCTGGGGCCGGCCCCAGGCTCAAGTCACTCGCCCGGGCGGTCATCTACGCCGGCTTCTGCTACCTGACCTTCACGGTGATCGCCGGCACGGCGCGCAGTCAGGCCGGCCGCCAGCAGGACATCACGGCGACCGCCATGCAGCACACGGGCGGCCGGGTGCTGGTTGGCGTCATCGGGCTCGCCGTCGTCGCCTGCGGCATCGTCCTGGTCATCGAGGGCGCGCGCAAGAAGTTCATGAAGCAACTGGAGACGGCCAGGATGAGCGCCAGGACGCGACGCGTCGTGAAGCTGCTCGGCGTGGTCGGAACCATCGCCAGGGGACTGGTCTTCGCGCTGGCCGGCGTGCTGGTAATCGACGCGGCGGTCACCCACCGGGCCACCGAGTCCGGCGGTATCGACAAGGCGCTGCTGACCCTGCGCGACCAGCCGTTCGGCGAGTTCCTGATGCTGCTGGCGGCGCTCGGCCTGCTGGTCTTCGGGATCTACGGGCTGTGCGAGGCCCGCTGGCGGAAGGTCTGAGCCGCCGGCGGGAGCGCCCGCACCGTACTGGAACCCGGCTCAGGCTCGGAAAGGACAACCGGCATGGCTGACGTCGCCGTAGTGGCGCACTCACGGAAAAGCCTCGGCGGCGGACTGCCCGAGCTGCGGAAGGCTCCTAGCCCGCGCGGGCGTGACCGATCCCTCCTGGTACGAGGTGAAGAAGAGCCGCCGCGCCCCCAGGTACGCGCGGAAGGCGGCGGCCGACGGGCCGGCGTGGTGTTTGTCTGGGGCGGCGACGGCACCGTCCAGCGCTGCATCGACGCTCTGGCCGGCACGGACACGGCGGTGGCGATCCTGCCCGCCGGCACCGCGAACCTGCTGGCGTCGAACCTGAGCATTCCCCGCGATCTGCCCGAGGCGGTGCAGATCGGATTGCACGGCGACCGGCGCAGGCTCGACACCGGCTCGGTCAACGGCGAGCGTTTCGCGGTGATGGCGGGCGCGGGCTTCGACGCGCGGATGATCGCCGACGCCGACCGGGGCACGAAGGACCGGCTCGGCCGCGCCGCCTACGTCGTCACCGGGATCAGGAACCTAGGCGCGCGCCGGGTGCGGGCGACGATCAAAGTTGACGGGGAGGAGTTCTTCACCGGCAAGGTCGCGTGCGTGCTGGCCGCGAACGTCGGCGAGATCCTCGGCGGGGTCAAGGCATTCCCGCAGGCGCAACCGGACGACGGGCGCCTTGAGCTCGGGGTGGTGACGGCCAGGACTCCCGTGCAGTGGGCCCGGACGTTCGGCCGGATCGCGCTTGGGCAGCCGGAGCGTTCTCCCTTCGCGAAGGTCACCCGGGGCAGGAAGTTCAACATCCGGTTTGACCAGAAGGTCCGTTTCGAACTGGACGGCGGCGCGCGCCCGGCCAGCCGGAAGCTGCGCATCAAGGTCTGCCCGGGCTCGGTCACGGTCTGCGTCCCGCCCCGGTTACCGACCTCCCGGTCGCCGGGAGCCCTCGTGCGGGGTGATCGCGTTAGCGCCGGGCGCCGGTCGCTGATGACCGTGGGGCACGACCCGACGCGGCCGTAGCCGGCTCCAGGGCTCGAGGCCTAAAGCGCCTCCCCGTACACGACCGGGTCCGCGTCGGTGCCGAGGGTCCGCCAGTCCTCGCCCGGCTCGAGGATCTTCTCCGCGCCCCGGATGGACGTGAAGTCGCCGGTCCACGGCCGGGGGCTCCGTGTGCCCGCGGCGAGGCCCTTGGCCGCCGACAGCAGGATGTGCCGCATCCGGGTGATCGCCCGGTCGGTTGAGCCGAGCTGCTCCTGGCTGCGGTCGTAGATCGGGCCCATCGACTCGGTCACCATGAAGTCCTGGCTCACGAAGTCGGCCACGCCGCTGAAGTTGCCGCTCTCCCTGGCCTCGTGGGACAGCTGGCACAGTCGCTTGTCCATCGCCCCCCCCCCCCCCTCCCTTCTGTACAGCCGCGGGATGATCCCGTCCCGCTTGCCGGTGATCGGCGTGGAGAACGGGGCGAGGGAGAAGAGCGGCGCGCCACCGAGTTCCCGGGGATTGGCCCGCTGCTTGGGGTTGATGTTGTAGCGCCAGCAGTTCTCGTCGTCGATCGGCACGAACATCCCGTGGCCGGTGGTGAACGGGATGCTGGCGACCATCGTCGAATACGGCAGGGCGTAGGCGGTGATCCGGACGTGGGTGTTGCCGTTGGGGGTGGTGCGGATGCCGGCGTAGCGGTAGCCGTACCAGGTGTCGTCGACTTCCAGGCGGGGGGCGCGGTCGTGCCGCCAGAACTTCCACGACATCGCGTTGGACGGGTAGCCGGGCTTGTCAGAACCGTCGTCGGGGATGTCGTCGATCCCGTCCCACTGGTGCAGGTGAGAGATGTGCGACGTGTCGAGGTTGCCCTCCATCGCCTGCACCCAGTTGCAGGTCGTCAGCTGCTTCGCCGCGATGAACTTCATCGGCCGCGTGGCCTTCGGTGCCGAAGTCGCGGAACGGGGTCATGGTCTCCCGGGGGCTGGGGCCCAGGTAGGCCCAGACGATGCCGCCGGACTCGCGTACCGGGTAGGACCTTCATCCGGACCTTCTCGCAGAACGGGGCGGGCTCGCTCGGCATGTCGACGCAGTGGCCGTCGGCGTCGAACGCCCACCCGTGGTACACGCAGCGCAGCGCGGCGCCCTCGTTGCGGCCGAAGTACAGCGACGCGCCCCGGTGCGGGCAGTTCTCCTGGACCAGGCCGACCCGCCCGCGGGTGTCCCTGAACGCCACCAGGCTCTCCCCGAGCAGCCGCACCCGCGCCGGGGGGCTGCCGGGCGCGGGGACCTCCGCCGTCAGGCAGGCCGGCGTCCAGTACCGGCGCAGCAGCTCGCCCATCAGCGTCCCCGGGCCCACCCGGGTCAAGATCTCGTCTCCCGCAGACTCATCTCTCGGCTTGCACAGTATCCCGCACTGCCTCCGCGCGCTACTGCATACCTCGCGCGCTCTACCCGCTTCCTCAGTCGGCGGCTTCGGCTCGTCTCTGACCGGCCCTCACCGTCTCACCGGCCAAGGAATGCTGTCAATTATCAAATCAATTGATTGTGGGTATTCCACATGACAATGAGCCATTGACCTATCGCTTGAAACAAGAACACGTTCGGGATGAAAGGGGTTTTGATTGTCCCGGGTTCAGTGGGAATCACGGCCGACCTGGGAGCCGCTCGCGCCGATGAGGAAATCGAGGTCACAGCCGGTGTCCGCCTGCTGCACGTGCTCCGTGTATAGCCAGGTCCAGCCCCGAGTGGCGGCCGCAGGCGGCGGGGTCCACGCGGCGCGGCGCGCCGCCAGCTCGTCGTCGGGGACGTCGAGGCTGAGCGTGCGGGCCGGGACGTCGAGCGTGATCCAGTCGCCGGTGCGGACCAGGGCCAGCGGGCCGCCGACGGCGGCCTCGGGCGCCACGTGCAGCACGACGGTGCCGTAGGCGGTGCCGGACATCCGGCCGTCGCAGATCCGCACGATGTCGCGGACGCCGCGCTTGAGCAGCTTGGCGGGTAGCGGCACGTTGGCGGTCTCCGGCATGCCGGGGTAGCCCTTCGGCCCGCAGTACCGGATGATCAGCACGCTGTCCTCGTCGACCTCAAGCTCAGGGTCGGCGGCGACCGCGTGGTACGCCTCGGGCGAGTCGAAGACGAGAGCGCGGCCGCGGTGCTTGAGCAGGTGCGGCGACGCGGCGGACTGCTTGATGACCGCGCCGTCCGGCGCCAGGTTGCCGCGCAGCACCGCGGTGCCCGTGCCCGCCGCCTGGAAGGGCTGGCCGAACGGCATGATCACGTCCCGGTTCCAGCAGGGCGCGTCCTTGACGTTCTCCCCGACGGACTTGCGGGTGACGGTGAGCGCGTCGTGGTGGAGCAGGTCACCGAGCTCGCGCATGACCGCGGGCAGGCCGCCGGCGTAGCAGAAGTCCTCCATCAGGTACTTCCCGCTCGGCTGCAGGTTCACCAGCGTCGGCACGTCCCTGATCAGCGTGTCGAAGTCGTCGAGGTTCAGTTGGACGCCGAGGCGCCCGGCGATGGCGAGCAGGTGGACGACCGCGTTGGTTGACCCGCCGATCGCCGCGTTCACCCTGATCGCGTTCTCGAACGCCGCCCTGGTCATGATCTTGCCGGGGGTCACGTCATGCTCCACGAGGTCGACGATGACCTGGCCCGCCCGCTGGGCGGTCTCGTACCGTCGTGAGTCCACCGCCGGCCAGGACGCCGAATACGGCAGCTGCATGCCAAGCGCCTCGGCCATGGACGCCATCGTGGACGCGGTGCCCATCGTCATGCAGTGCCCGTCGGACCGTGACATGCAGCCCTCGGCGAATGCGCACTCCTCCTGCGTCATCCGCCCGGCGAGGAGGTCCTCCTCCCAGCGCCACACCGCGGTGCCAGAGCCGACGTCGGTCCCCTGGTACTTGCCGTTAAGCTTCGGCCCGCCGGTGACCATGATCGCGGGCAGCCCCACGCTGGAGGCCGCCATCAGCAGGCCGGGCGTGGTCTTGTCGCAGCCGGAAAGCAGCACGACGCCGTCCAGCGGGTTGGCCCGGATGAGCTCCTCCGCCTCCATGGCGAGGAGGTTCCGGTAGAGCATCGCCGTGGGGCGAAGCAGCGTCTCGCCCAGGGCCATCGCGGGGAACTCGAGCGGGAAGCCGCCCGCCTGCCACACGCCGCGCTTGACCGACTCGGCCACCCGGTGCAGGTGGACGTTGCAGGGGGCGAGCTCCGACCACGTGGTCGCGATCCCGATCACCGGCCGCCCGTCGAATACCTCGGAGGTGAATCCCTGGCTGCGCATCCACGACCGGTGGTTCATGCCCGCCCGCCCCGTCGCCGCGAACCACGCCGCGCTGCGCCTGCCAGAAGTGTGGGGTCCGCTTGTTGTCATGATCCTTTTGTAGCGCCGCGTCCCCTTTGGGGGAAGGCCAGGCTCCCGAACGGCCTGCCGGAGTTACTGAGCCGGGCATCGGCTGTGAGTTCGGTCCGCGCCGGCCGTTTGAGCTATCGCCGCCCGGGTAGTGCGCCGCATCGTGCCAGCAGACTCAGCGGTACCGCCTGACCCGCTCCCGCTCCTTGGCCCAGGCGCGGTCAAGATCGGCATCCAGCGCGGACAGGCAGGCCCTCACCCGCTCCCACTCCGCTTGCTCCCGCCGCACCCGCAGGCGGGCAGAGGTAGCGGGTCCCGTGCAGGGCGAGCCACGCGCCCAGGATGGGGGCACTCACGATTACGTTCAGCGCAACGGAACTCACAGCAGCTATCCCATCACAGATAGTAGCCGGTGATGCGGTCGATTCTCTTTACCCGCGCGTGGACGGGTAAACGTCGGCCACGACCGCCACGAGGCGAAGGGGCCGCTGACGTTCCGCGGTCCCGGCAACGCCGGGGTAACGCCGGTGTATCGTCTGATCAGACAACGACGTGCCGCCTGGGCTGCGCCGGGTTCCGTGGCGGGGACACGGCATCGACAGTTTCCGGCCAACCCGGGCACCGCGGAGGAACAGTGTGGCTCGCTCACCCCTGCCGTTTTCCAGTCAGCCCAGCCGCGGCCAGCCGCCCGCCTCGCCGCCCAACGATGTCATGCGCCACACGTACCGCTCGGACTTGTCGCAAGTCCGCGCCCTAGTGCTGCAGCAGGCCAGGACGGCGGGCCTGACCGAGGGCAGGGCTAACGACCTCGTGCTCGCCGTCAGCGAGGTGGCCGCGAACACGCTGCGGCACACCAAGTCGTCCGGGACCTTGACCGTGTGGCATGACGACAACGAGATCGTCTGCGAGATCCGTGACGGCGGCACGATCAGCGACCCGCTCGTCGGCACGCGCAGGCCCGCGCCGGACGCGTTGGGCGGGCATGGCCTCTGGCTCGTCCGCCAGGTCTGTGACCTGGTCGAACTGAACTCAGACGCGAACGGGACCACGGTGCGCATGCACATGGCGCTGCGTCCGCCTGCCGGTGCCCGCTGACCCGCCCCGGCGGGGGCGTTGTTGTGGTAGAACACGGGTGTGGACCTGCTCACGACGTCTGTCGCGACGGTCGAGTCTGGCAGCGAGCCGTACACCCTGGTGGAGCTCGTCGGCGAGGCCGACGTGACCAACAGCGACGCTCTGCACGAGGTGCTTGATGCCGAGGTGGCCAAGCGACCGCGCACGCTGATCATCGATCTTTCCGGCCTGCGCTTCATGGACTCCTCCGCGCTGCACGTGATCCTGCGCGCCAACCGGGCGATGGACCGCCAGGGCGGCGTGGTGGCGCTCGCCGGCCCGCGCGACCCGGTGGCCAAGATGCTCCGGCTCACCGCTGCTGACCAGCTGATTCCCGTCTACGCGAGCGTGAGCGAAGCCAGCGCCGGATAAATAGTTAACAGCCGGGGTTTACTCCGCGCCCGGCCGGGATATGATGTCTACCAGTGGTGCCTACGACGCAGGCACGGTCCACGCCATCTTCGGCGTGCGTGCTCGCGTGGCCCACTTTTTTCTTTTCAAGCCTCAGGCCTCTCGACCGCTCGCCGTGATGTACCCCGCGGTAAGGAGAGGCTCCATGAAGATCGCCCTGGTAGCACAGCACGCAAGCACCCTGTCCAGCGACGAGGCCGGGCGGCCAGGTGACACGAGGCTGGTTGAGCTGAGCCGGTCGCTGGCCGGCAAGGGCCACCGGGTGACCGTTTACGCGCAGCGGCACGGCGCCACCGCGCCCGCCGGGCTTGAGTCAGGCGTCACGGTTGAGTACATCGGCCCGGCGAACGTCAAGTGCGGCGAGTCCGACCTGCTCGCCCAGGTGCCCGCGTTCAGCCGCCCGCTGCACGAGTGCCTGCGCCGCGACCGGCCCGACGTGGTCCACGCGCTGCGCTGGACCAGCGGCCTCGCCGCCCTGGCGGCGGCCCGCGACCTGCGGATCCCGGTCGTGCAGTCCTTTGACTCCCTGGGCGTCGCCGAGCGGCGGCATCACGTGATCCCCCGCGACGCGGGCACCGAGCGCATCCGCCTTGAGCCGGCGATCGGCCGCTCCGCGAGCGCCGTGGTCGCCGGGAGCTCGGACGAGGAGTCCGACCTGACCAGGCTGGGCGTCCCGCGGCGGTCGATCCGCGTCGTCCCCATCGGCGTGGACACCGACGAGTTCAGCCCGGAAGGCCCGGTCGCCGAGCGCGCCACCCGGCCCCGCCTGGTGACCGTGGCCGACTTGTCGGAGCACGACGCGCTCGCCACGCTGCTGCACGCCATGTCTAAGGTGCCCGGCGCCGACCTGGTCGTGGCCGGCGGCCCGCCGCGCGACCTGCTCCGCGACGACCTGAACTTCCGCAGGCTGTCCAAGCTCGCCGGGTCTCTCGGCGTAGCCGACCAGGTGACGTTCGCCGGCCAGACGGGCCGGTCCGCGCTGCCTCCGCTGCTGCGCTCCGCCGACCTGATGGTCAGCATCAGCGAGTACGACCCGACGGGCGTGCTGGCCGTTCAGGCCATGGCGTGCGGCACGCCGGTCATCGCCTCCGCCGTCGGCGGGCAGGTGGACGCCGTGGTCGACGGCACGACCGGCATCCTGGTCCCGCCTGGCCGTCCCGCCCTGCTCGCGCAGCGGATCAGGCAGCTGCTCGCCCACCCGATGCTGCTCGAGGCGTTCAGCGTGGCGGCGGCCGACCGGGCGAAGTCCCGGTACTCCTGGGACCGGATCGCGCACGAGACCCTCGCCGTCTACGACACGGCGCGCGACGCCGCCATGGCGGCGTAAGGCGCACCGCGGTTCCGTCAAGACCCCGTGCCCGTCCGGCGCTTCCTCCCCATGCGCCGGGCGGGCACGGTCCATGTCTGGCCCGGCTCGCGTTTGATCTCACCCTGCCTTGACAGACGGGCCGGGAACATCACGGAACGGGAGGCAACGGTGGCACAGATAGCATCCGAGGCGCTCGTCGAACGGCTCATCGACTGGGGAGTCGACACGGTCTTCGGGCTGCCCGGCGACGGCATGTCTGCCTGGCGACCTCCGGGCCCGGCGGCATCCACCTGCTGAACGGGCTGTACGACGCGAAGCTCGACCATGTCCCCGTGCTCGCCATCACCGGCATGCAGGAGACGTCGCTGCTCGGCACCGGCTACCAGCAGGAGGTCGCGCTCGACAAGCTGTACGCCGACGTCGCCGAGTACGACACGATGATCTCCAATCCGGTGCAGATCCGGATGATGAATCGCCGCGCCCGCCGTGAGGGTGCGCGGCGATACAACATCTTGCGGCGCGCTTCTTGCTGTTATCTTCGGCTGGCCCGGGCCTGCCCTTCGCCGCAGGACGCCTGGACATCAGAGCCGTCGTTTCGACGTGTGTGGTGATAGACTCGGGTTATGGCGATGATCGCGGCGTGGCCGGTGGTGACTCGAGATCGGATAGTGCACGCATTCAAGCCGGGCGGATCCGCGGCCGCGGAGGCACCGTTCCGTACGCTGCGACGACATAACTGGGTGAGCAAGGGAGTGCGGGTTACCCTTCTCGCCGATCGCGGCCTCGCGGGCCAGCTCACCGTCTTCAGTTCGCTCAACGTTATGGCCGCACGGCTAGCTCGACGCGGCAATGCGCCGGATGCCGAGCGTGCGGCCCGAGCGGCGGCCGACCTGGAGGCAGGACCGGAGTTCGCGGTCCTTCGCCGTTGCCTGACGTCGCTGCCTGACCAGGAGGCGGAGCAGGTGGTCAGCGGGCAACTGCTCGAGGGCACGCCAACCGCCCTGACGGACGCGCTGCTCGCTATTGCGGGCCGTACCGAACAGGTGCGCGCCGACGACATCGTGCTGTCTTCGCCGGCCGAGGTGATTTTCGCCGGCCACATCGCCGAGGTCAGCGACGGATATGTACTTGTCGCGCAGGAGGAGGGTCCGGCAACCATGGTGCCTCGATGGATGGCAAGCGCGACACGGCGCGACCGGCCGGGAGCCCTGCTCGCGCTGGTGGCCGACAGGCTTGACGGCGCGAGCGCGGTCGTCGAAGCGGTTCCGGCCATCGAGATCGGCGACCCGCACGCGGCTGACGAGTTCAGTCCCTTCGGGCGGGGTGACGCGCGGACAAGGAAAATCACGGCGGCTGACGCACGTCTCTTGGCCAGAGAGCCGAAGTCCTTGCGAATCCTCGTCCCGGTGACGCTCGACGAATGAGCGGAGCCGCGTGGCGCATCCGCCACCGGCCCGGCCCGATCCCAAACTAGCGGCTCAGCTCGCCTGACGGCGATCCCGCCAGACGCTGGTCAGCTATTCGCCGGCTCGCGTCGCGCGGGGCAGTCGCGAGCCGCAGCCAATGAGGGAAGACGACTTGCGTCACCCGCTATCGCGAGTAGCAGCACCGGTTCGACTACCATCGACGATGGAGACGCAGATACTGGCCAGCCGCGCACGGGACTCCCTCCGCGGGGGCGGTTGATCTTCGAAGAAGACGAAGATATCTTCGTAATATGCGAAGGGAAACCGGGTCGATCGCGCCGATCTTCCGCACCGATACCCAGGCGCGCCTGCTGGCGTGCCTGTTCCTCCGGCCGCAGGAGACCTGGACGCTCGCGAGCCTGGCACGCGAGCTGAGCCTGTCCCCCTCTACGCTGCACCGTGACGTCCGGCGCCTGGAGGACGCGGAGCTCCTCACGGTGACGCAGGTCGGGCGCTCGCGGATCCTGCGCGCGAACGCGGTCCACCCCCTGGCCAGACCCTTGACCGAGATACTCGAGTACATGTACGGCCCGCGCGCGGTCATCACCGAGGAGTTCTCCGCGATCCCCGGGATCACGAGGTTGGCCATCTTCGGCTCCTGGGCCGCCCGCCATGCCGGGATAAGCGGGCACGTCCCCCGCGACATCGACGTCCTCGTCGTGGGCGACGCAGACCGCGGCGCCGTCTACGCGGCCGCCGACCGCGCCCAGGCGCGGGCAGGACTGCCGGTCAACGCGGTCCTCGCGTCGAACCGCCGCTGGGAAGCCGACGCGGACGGGCTCATCCGGCAGATCAAGTCCAGCCCCACGATCGACCTCACCGACGACATCAGGGCCGGCAACCCCGGAACGGAGACGGCATGAGCCGCTGGGCGCGCGGCGAGGCGGAGATCGAGCAGATGCTCTCGGACGGGCAACTCCAGCGCGTCGCAGGCGCGGGAGCAGACGGTGGGCCCTGGCTCGCGAAAGCGACCGCCACCATCGCCACGGCCGGGTCCATAGCGACGCCCGACCCGGGCTCCGCCTACACACTGGCCTACGACGCAGCACGGTTCGCCTGCGTCGGCCTGCTAGCGCAGCAGGGGCTGCGCCCGACAACGAAAGGCGGCCACTACGCCGTGCAGGTCGCCGTCACCCGCCAGTTCGGGGCCGCCTTTGACCCCTACGCAGTCATGCGCCGACGCCGCAACGAACTCGAGTACCCTGAGTTCCCAGACGAGACCGTGGAGCAGGAAGAGGCAACCCAGGCCATCTCCAGCGCCAGCGCCATCATCGACGCCGCGGGCAAGCTACTAGAGCACCTCGGACTCTTCTAGCCGCACCATCAATCTTCGAAGAAGACGAAGATACCTTCGCAATACACGGAGAAAAGATGAGGCCACGCTCCAGATCGACCAGATCTGGTCGTCAGATCTGCCGTACCGACCGGCACTCGCTCGCGAGCAGATCGGCGGGACTGCGCGCTCATCCCGGACTAAGAGTGATCGCACAACCCGAACGCCCGCCCGGCCAGATGGCCAGAACTCCGCGACGGCGAGATCGGTCCGCTGCTCGTGGAGGCCGTCGAGCCCATCCGGGCCACCGTCGCAGCCTGCGCCAACTCTCCCTCGCGCCGGCCAGGTCCGACGGCTTGCGAGTCCCCTGAGGATTGCCATCGGCGGAAGGCGCAGGCCAGCGCCGCGTTAGAGTGCGAGGCGACCGGAGTAAGCCGCTCCCGTTCGGGATAGTCCTCGGCTGCGCCGACGGGGGACGGAAACGGGGACCAATACCGTTCCCGACACGGCGCTTCTTGCTGTTATCTCTGGTTAGCCGAGCCAGCGCTCCATGCAGTTCAGGAGTTCCTCGATGTCGATCGGCTTGGTGATGTAGTCGGTCGCGCCGGCGTCGATGCTCTTCTCCCGGTCGCCCTGCATCGCGCGGGCGGTGACGGTGATGACCGGGAGCTGGGAGTACTGCGGCATTTTCCTGATCGCGCGGGTGGTCTCGTAGCCGTCCATTTGCGGCATCATCACGTCCATCAGGACCAGGTCGATGTCGCCGGAGGCGAGCTCGCGCGATCGCCTTGCGGCCGTCGGTCGCCTGTACCACGGTCATGCCGTGCATCTCGAGGACGTCGGTGAGCACGAAGGCGTTGCGCGGGTCGTCGTCGACGACCAGGACCTTGTGGCCGCGCAGCACCTCGTGGGGCATGGCCGCGGGGACCGGCCGGACGCTGCCCTCGGTCGTGAAGGCGCGGGGGTGCGGGCCGCCGTGCTGGGTCAGCGGCAGGTGAAGGCTGAAGGTGCTGCCCCGGCCGAGCTCGCTGTGCACGGTCACCTCGCCGCCCAGCCGGGCGGCGACCTCGCGGCAGATCGCCAGGCCGAGGCCGGTGCCGCCGTAGCGGCGGCTGGTGGTCCCGTCGGCCTGCTGGAAGGCGGAGAAGATGCTCGACAGGTTGTCCGGGCTGATGCCGATGCCGGTGTCGGTCACCGTGAAGACGATCCGCGACCCGGTGTCGGGGAGCTGCGCGGAGACCGTCTCGATCAGCAGCTCCACGCGGCCGCGCTCGGTGAACTTGACCGCGTTCGAGAGCAGGTTGTACAGGATCTGGCGGAGCCGCTGCTTGTCGGTCACGAGGTCGGCCGGCACGTCCGGGCCCGTGGTGATCATGAAGCCGAGCCGCTTCTCCTCCGTGAGCGGGCCGAACACGCCGCGCAGGTCCTCGATCAATCCCGCGAGCGCGAACCGCTCCGGGTTGATGTCCATCTTCCCCGCCTCGACCTTGGTCAGGTCGAGGATGTCGTTGATCAGCCGCAGCAGGTCGGAGCCGGACGAGTGGATGACGGTCGCGTACTCGACCTGCTTGTCGGTGAGGTTGCCCAGCGGGTTCTGCGCCAGCAGGCGCGCCAGCACCAGCAGGCTGTTCAGCGGGGTGCGCAGCTCGTGGGACATGTTGGCGAGGAACTGCGACTTGTACCGGTTGGCCTGGTCGAGCTGCTTGGCCCGCTCTTCGATTTCCTGCCTGGCCTGCTCGATCTCCGCGTTCTTGGTTTCGATGTCGCGGTTCTGCGCGGCCAGCAGCGCCGCCTTGTCGGCGAGCTCGGCGTTGGACCGCTGCAGCTCCATCTGCCGCGACTGGAGCTCGGCGGTCAGCCGCTGTGACTGGTCGAGCAGGGCGTCGGTGCGGGCGTTGGCGATCATCGTGTTGACGTTGACGCCGATGGCCTCCATGAGCTGCTCGAGGAAGTCGCGGTGCAGCTGCGTGAACGAGTAGAGCGAGGCGGCCTCGATGACCCCGAGAACCTGGTCCTCGAACACGATCGGCACGATCATCACGTTGACCGGGCGAGAGGCCACGATCGCGGAGGAGATCGTGGCGTACCCCCCGGGGACCTCGTCCAGGATGATGGGCCGGCGCGTCTTGGCGACCTGCCCGATCAGCGACTGACCGAGCAGGACCTGGCCGGACGTGCCGCCGGGGTGCCCGTTAGAACGCGGCGGCAGGCCGTACCCGGCGATGAGCCGCAGCCGGGTCTCGCCGTCGCCGGTGTTGTCGGCGAGGAAGAACGCGCCCTGCTGGCCGCCGACCAGCGGGATGAGCTCGTTCATGATCAGCTCGGCGACCACGGCCAGGTCCCGCTGGCCCTGCATGAGGCCGGCGACCCGCGCCAGGCTGGTCTGCAGCCAGCCCTGTTGCTGGTTGGCCTCGGTGGTCTCGCGCAGCGAACCGACCATCGTGTTGATGTTGTCCTTGAGCTCGGAGACCTCGCCGGCCGCCTCGACGGAGATCGTCCTGGTCAGGTCGCCGGTGGCGACCGCGCTCGTCACCTCCGAGATCGCGCGGATCTGCCTGGTGAGGGCGCCGGCCAGCTCGTTGACGTTCTCGGTCAGCCGCTTCCAGGTGCCGGACACGCCCTCGACCTCGGCCTGGCCGCCGAGGCGGCCTTCCCGGCCCACCTCGCGGGCCACGCGGGTGAGCTCGGCGGTGAACGATGAGAGCTGGTCGACCATCGTGTTGATCGTCGTCTTCAGCTCCAGGATCTCGCCCCGGGCGTCGACGTCGATCTTCTTGGTCAGGTCGCCCTTCGCGACCGCGGTGGTGACCTGGGCGATGTTGCGCACCTGGTTCGTCAGGTTGTTCGCCATCGAGTTGACGTTGTCGGTCAGGTCCTTCCAGGTCCCGGCCACGTTGGGCACGGTCGCCTGGCCGCCGAGGATGCCCTCGGTGCCGACCTCGCGGGCCACCCGGGTGACCTCGCCCGCGAACGCCGACAACTGGTCGACCATCGTGTTCACGGTCTCCTTCAGCTCCAGGATCTCCCCGCGCGCGTCGACCCGGATCTTCTGGCTCAGGTCACCCTTCGCGACCGCGGTCGTGACCTGGGCGATCGACCGGACCTGGGCGGTCAGGTTGGAGGCCATCACGTTGACGTTGTCGGTCAGGTCCTTCCAGGTGCCGGAGACGCCCTGGACGATGGCCTGGCCGCCGAGGCGGCCATCGGTGCCCACCTCGCGGGCCACCCGGGTGACCTCGCCCGCGAACGCCGACAGCTGGTCGACCATCGTGTTGATGGTCTCCTTCAGCTCCAGGATCTCGCCGCGCGCGTCGACCCGGATCTTCTGGCTCAGGTCACCCTTCGCGACCGCGGTGGTGACCTCGGCGATCGACCGGACCTGCACGGTCAGGTTGGCGGCCATGACGTTGACCGACTCGGTCAGGTCCTTCCACGTGCCGGAGACGCCCTGCACGTCGGCCTGGCCGCCGAGGCGGCCCTCGGTGCCCACCTCGCGAGCCATCCGGGTGACCTCGCCCGCGAAGTCGGACAGCGTGTCCACCATCGTGTTGATCGTGTTCTTGAGCTCGAGGATCTCGCCGCGGGCGTCGACCGTGATCTTCTGGCTCAGGTCGCCCTTGGCGACCGCGGTGGCGACCTGGGCGATGGAGCGGACCTGGCTGGTCAGGTTGCCCGCCATGAAGTTCACCGAGTCGGTCAGGTCCCGCCAGGTGCCGCCGACGCCGGGGACCTGCGCCTGGCCGCCGAGGCGGCCCTCGGTGCCGACCTCGCGGGCCATCCGGGTGACCTCGCCGGCGAACGCCGACAGCTGGTCGACCATCGTGTTCACGGTGTTCTTGAGCTCGAGGATCTCGCCGCGGGCGTCGACCGTGATCTTCTGGCTCAGGTCGCCCTTGGCGACCGCGGTGGTCACCTGGGCGATGTTGCGGACCTGGCTGGTCAGGTTGCCCGCCATGAAGTTCACGGACTCGGTCAGGTCCCGCCAGGTGCCGCCAACGCCGGGCACTTCCGCCTGGCCGCCGAGGCGGCCCTCGGTGCCCACCTCGCGGGCCACCCGGGTGACCTCGCCGGCGAACGCGGACAGCGTGTCGACCATGCCGTTGATGGTCTCGGCGAGCGTGGCGACCTCGCCCTTGGCCTCGACGGAGATCTTCTGGCTCAGGTCCCCCTTGGCGACCGCGGTGGTCACCTGGGCGATGGCCCGCACCTGCCCGGTGAGGTTGCCCGCCATCGCGTTGACCGAGTCGGTGAGGTCCTTCCAGGTGCCCGCCACCGCCGGGACTTCCGCCTGGCCGCCGAGCTGGCCCTCGGTGCCGACCTCGCGGGCCACCCGGGTGACTTCCGAGGTGAACACGCCGAGCTGCTCGTTCATCGCGTTGAACACGGCCGCGATGTCGTTCATCAGCAGGTCCTGGCCCTCGGGGAGCCGAATGCTGAAGTCGCCGCCGCGCACCGCGGTCAGGCCCGCGAGCAGTTGCTGCATCTGCTCTTGCTGCCCGGTCTCCGTCGCCACCGGCATGCCGATCACCCCACTCGTTCGCGTTCGCCGCGGCTCGTTTCCGTGACCGACTGCCATCGGGCATTCACGGCCAGGCGCACATTCTGTGCCTTAATCATGTCATCGCGCGCGCCGTGGCGGGGGTGCGTGGCGCGTTACTTCCGACCGGGGCTGGCCGGGGTCGGGTGCCGTCGCGAGGCCGGCCAGCGCTAGAAGATGGCCTTGATGATGTCGTCGCCGATGCCGAAGCCCGCGCCGGTCACGATCGCGCGGCCGAACCCGCCGCCGAGGAACTGCTGCAGCATGCCACCGGATCCCTGCTGGTACTGGACTGCTGATAGCCGGGCTGCTGATAGCCCGGCTGCTGATACTGGGACTGGTAGCCAGGCTGGTAACCCGGCTGCTGGTAACCGGGCTGTCCCATCGTCTGGACGTGGTTGTCCACCATCGAGTGGATGGACTGCAGCAGCAGCGAAACCTGCCCCTGCTCTTGCTGGATACCCAGCGCGATCTCTTTCAGGTCGAGCATCCACTCGCGCGCGTTCTGGTCACCCGCGGCGGCGGCGGACTGCAGCTTGCCGGCCAGCGTCTGGATCTGCGCCACGGTCTGCTGAGCCTGCTGCTGAAGCTGGGCGTAGTTCTGGTCTACGGTCTCGGGGTCCACGGAGCCTCCATCCGACGCGGCCTGACTGCGGTAGCGAGACCGATAGTAGCCGCCGCGCCGCCGGTGATCTCCCCGTCCGGCCGCCGGGGCTACGCTATCTAGCACGCCCTTGCCCTCAAGAATCCTGGCGCCTCACGATCGTGGAAGGTTCGATGACCGAAGCACGCGACCTCGCCGACCGCTTCCACGAGCGGTGGCTGCACGCCAACCCGTTCGCCGCCACGATGTACGGCATCCCCGGCTACGACGACCTGCTCCCCGACGACAGCGCGGAAGGCCAGCAGGCGTGGCGGGCCGAGGCCGGGCGCTTCCTCGGCGAGGCCGGCGAGATCGGGCGGGGGCAGCTCACGGCGGCCGACGCCGTCACGCTCGACTGCACGACCCAGGCGGCCGCGCAGGAGGTGGCGGGCGTCGACCTGGCGGCGGACGAGCACACGGTCACCGCCATGCAGTACTCGGGGCCCGCCATGTTCCTCGCCGTGGCGGCGAGGACGGTCCTGGTGGACGAGGCCGCCGCGGAGAACTACCTCACCCGGCTGCGGGGCAGCGGCGCCTGGCTCGACCAGGTCAGCGAGCGGCTGCGGGACGGCGCCCGCGCCGGGCGGCTGCCGGTCGCCCCGCTTGCCGGGCAGGCCGTCGGCTGGGCCGAGGCAATCCTCGCGGCGCCGGAAAACAGTCCCGTGCTGTCACCCAAGCCGCCGGAGGACTGGTCGCGCGCGGCGGCGTGGGACGCCGAGCGCCGCGCGGCCCTGGCCGACGTGGTGCAGCCGGCCCTGGCCAGGTGGGCGGACACGGTCCGGGAGCTGCTGCCGCGGGCCCGGCCGGCCGAGCACGCCGGCCTCACCTGGCTGCCCGACGGGGCGGCCGACTACGCGCGGGCCATCCAGGTCTACACGACCCTGCCGCTGACGGCGGAAGAACTGCACCAGACCGGCCTCGACCACGTGGCGGCGCTTGAGGCGCGGGCAGTAGAACTCGGCAAGGACCTGGGGCTCTCCGGTCTCGACGAGGTACTCGCCGCGATCAGGGACTCGGCCGGCCAGCTCGCGCCGGAGGAAGCGGTCAGCCGGGCCCTGGCCGCCGTGCGGCGAGCCGAGGCCCGCGCGCCGGAGTTCTTCCCCGCCCCCCTGCCTCCTCCCTGCGACGTGACGCCCATGCCCGATGTGGTGGCCCTCGCCGGCGCGGCCCCGCACTACACGCCGCCCCGGCTGGACGGCGGGCGGCCCGGCACGTTCTGGTTCAACACGCGGCGGCCGACGGCGGGCACCGGCTGGGACATCGACGTCGTGGCCTTCCACGAGGCGGTGCCCGGCCACCACCTCCAGCTGTCCCGCCTGCAGCTGCTGGCCGACCTGCCCGCGCTTCAGCGGCAGCGCAGCCTGCCCGTGTTCTCTGAGGGCTGGGGGCTGTACGCCGAGCAGCTCGCCGAGGAAACCGGCCTGTACACCGACGAGCGCGGCCTGCTCGGCGCGATCAGCACCGCCCTGATGCGGGCCGTTCGGCTCGTGGTCGACACCGGGCTGCACGCGTTCGGCTGGAGCCGCGAGCGGGCCGTGGAGTACGCGGTCGAGCACGTGCCGCTGCCGCCCGAGTTCATGGCCGCCGAGATCGACCGGTACATCGTCATGCCTGGTCAGGCGTTGTGCTACCTCACCGGCAAGCTGGAGATCGAGCGACTGCGGGACGAGGCGAGGCAGCGGCTCGGCCCGGCGTTCTCGCTGCCCGACTTCCACGCCGCCGTCCTTGACCACGGCTCGCTCCCGATGCCGACCCTTGCCCGCAGCATCGCGACCTGGCTGGACGGGCAGGCCGGGTGACGTAACCGGGCGGGTGCGAGGGCGGCCCAGGGAAGGGACACCTCACCAAGGCGCCAGCGGCGGTGGCCGCCCTCCGGCGGTCGGCGGATCACCGGCCAGGTGGCGGACAGCGACGTGACCGCCGCCAGCCAGCGCTGCCGGGACCCGAACGCGGAGTACGGCGCGGCGCTGTCCCAGGCCCGGTCGAAGTCGCGCAGGAATTGGTGCACGGGCTCGCCCGGCACGTTGCGGTGGATGAGCGCCTTGGGCAGCCGCTCGGCCAGGTCAGAGGGGCGCTCAAGCGACGCGAGCCTGGCCGAGAACGTGATCAGGGCCGCCCGCCGCCCGTCCGCGGGCAGCGTGACCCAGACCGCCCGGCGGCCGACCTCGTCGCAGGTGCCCTCGACGAGGAGGCCGCCGGGCGCGAGGCCGGACCGCAGCCGGGACCAGGCAGCATAGGCCTGCTCCTCCGGATACTGGCGCAGCACGTTGAACGCGCGGACCAGCAGCGGCCGCCGCGCCGTTGGCAGCTCGAACCCGCCGAGCGCGAACGAGAGCCCGGGCAGCGCCTCCCCTGACGCGCGTGCCGCCGCTAGCCGGCGGCACGCCGACGCGACCCGCTCCGGGTCGATCTCCAGGCCGGTTACCTCGGCATCCGGCGCCACCGCGCGAACCCGGCGGTACAACTCAAGCGTGGTGACCGGCGACGCACCGAAGCCCAGGTCGACGATGAGCGGCCGGTCGCGGGAGCGAAGCACCGGCTGCTGGGCCTGGGCTATCCAGCGGTCCACCCGCCGGAGCCGGCCGGGGTTGGTGGTGCCCCTGGTAATGTCCCCTTCCGGCCGCACGGCGCAACCCTATGCGAGGGTGGCCACCGGCCTATGCGAGGGTGGCCACCGGCTACCCGGTGGCGGCGCCGAGCACCGTCGCGCCGATCAGGGCGAGGGTGATCCCGGCGAACTGGACGCGGCTTGGCCGCTGGCCCTGGAGGGCGACGCCGAGGGCGATGGTGGCCACCGGGTAGAGCGAGGAGACGGCGGAGACGACGCTCAGCGTCCCGTGCTGCGAGGCGCTGGCGTAGGCCAGGTCGCCGACGACCCCGGCGAGGGCGACCAGCGCGAGGCCCGGCATCTGCGCTGGCCGCGGCAATCGCTCGCGTGGTGGCCGGCGTTGCCGGGGGGCTGGCCGGCGGCCGGCCACCAGCTGGATGAGGACCGCGCACCCGGCGGTGCTCGCGTGCTGGACGGCGGTCGCCCAGTACGGGTCCGCCCGGCCGGCGGCGCGGAAGCTGATGAGCATCACGGCCACCCCGCCCGCGGCGCCGGCGCAGAGGCCGGCGCTGCGCAGCGGCCCGCCGCGCCGGCTGGCGCCGTCGGACGTCCAGGCGCTGACTCCCCCGCCGACGAGGGCGCACGCCAGCCCGGCCGCGACCACGGCGTCGAGCGGGTCGCCGGTGATCAGGCCCGCCGTCGCCGCCGCCGCCGCGCCGAGCGCGCCGACCCCGGCGGTGATGAAGCCTTCCCCCCGGCTGAGCGCGAGGTAGATGAGGCCCAGCTCGATCGTGACGCCCGCCCCGGCGACAACGGCAAGGAGCATCCGCGGGCTCGCCGGGAACGGGACGCCGCGCGCCATGAGAACCGGGATGAGCAGGCAGAGGCCGAGGAACTCGGAGAAGGCGACCACCACGAGCACGGGCGTGCGCCCGCGGGACGCTCCGCCGAGGTAATCGGCGGCGCCCCAGGCCGCCGCCGCGGCGGCGGCCAGCCAGATCGCGCCCATGATGCACCTCCCTGACTCGTTACGCGACTGCTCCAGCAAACTACCATTTACCGGTGCCGTTAAACCAGCAAAATACGTTTTGCTGGTACGCTGAGTGCGTGCAGTCAGTCGCCGAGCTCCCCTTCGTCGCCGGGCACGTGGCCCTCGACTTCGTCAACACCGCCGAGCAGCGGGGTCACCCGGACGCCGGCGATGCCCTGCGCACGGTCGATGACCTGCGCCGGTGGGGTCTGCGCAGGGGCGTGCTCAGCGACCGCGCCGACGGCGACGCGGGGCTCCTCGAGCTGCCGGCCGCGCTCGAGGCCCGCGAACTGCTCTATAAGGTCTTCCTCGACCGGGTCCGCGGCCAGCGGGTGCCGGACGCCGACCGGGCCCGGCTGAGCGGCCTGGCGGCGCGGGCGTACCAGGCGGCACGCCTGGATCAGGAGCCCGACGGGCGGCTCGACTGGAGCTGGGACCCGGCGCAACTGGCGACGGTGCGTCACGTGGCGGTCGCGACGGCGGTCCGGCTGCTCGGCGACCAGGGCCCCGTCGCCCGCCTCAGGCAATGCCCCGGCGACCACTGCGGGTGGTTCTTCCTCGACACCACCAAGCGGGGCAACCGCCGCTGGTGCTCGATGAGCGAGTGCGGCCAGGAAGCGAAGACCGCCCGCCGCCGGGCACGCTCAGGCTCTCGCTGAGAGGCCCGCGCGGATCAGGCGTGACCCGCGGGACTTCGGCTGAGCGCGCGGGGGCTGGGTTTGGGCCGGCGGCGGGCCCCGGCGGCGGTGCGCCGAAGATCAAGCAGCCGGAAACTCGGCGTTACTGGCGCGATTATCATTCGGCCGCAGGCGCCCGTAGCCGCCGTTATCTCAAGTAGCTGTGAAGGCGTGTACCACGTAGCGGACGCAGGTGCTTTGTGTGCTTTTCGCTGCGTCGTTGACACGTTATCTGAAGGTGTCAACGACACAGAGCCAAACACTATCCTCTCTTCGATGCGCTTTTTAGAATTTAAGTTCAACCGAGGGATGCCTCATCGGCTACATGTTCACGACGCAGAACCCCTTCACCACAAGGACCGGTCACAGCAGGCCTTAAGATAACCGCCTGATTGAGACTTCTAGGTACGACGCTCCGGTTCTGGCCTTGGATGGAGATTGAGCCCGGCCGTAGCGTTGAGAGGTCCCGGTGTGCTGGCTCTCTAACCGCCTGCCGGCCGGTTTGTGGCTTGGCTTTCGAACGACGTGCCTGCTCACCGGGGCCTCGCCGCGGTGTGGCTCAAAAGAGGCGCGAGCGCCCGGTCAGGGTTTTCTGGAATCAGGCATGCCTGCCGCGGTTCTCATCAGGTCACCTGGAAGGAGGGGCCGTTCATGGCAGGAGTGATGATCGGGGTCGACCCGCACAAGGCCTCGCACACGGCGGTGGCGATCAGCGGGGCCGAGGAGCCGCTGGGGCAGCTGCGGGTCCGCGCCAGCGCTGCGCAGGCCGAGCGGCTGCTGGAATGGGCCGCAGCCTGGCCCGAGCGGACCTGGGCCGTCGAAGGAGCCGGCGGCCTGGGCCACCTGCTGGCCCAGCAGCTGCTGTCGGCCGGCGAGCGGGTCCTGGATGTGCAGCCCAAGCTGGGCGCAAGGGTCCGGCTGCTGGCCACCGGGAACGTGAACAAGAACGACCCGAACGACGCCCGGTCGGTGGCCGTGGCGGCGCTGCGCTCGCCCGCGTGTCCGCGAGGCCAGGACCGACGATCACGCCGCGGTGCTGAAGGTCTGGTCCAAGCGCCGGCGTGACCTGGCCGCCAGCCGCACGCAGGTCGTGTGCCGGCTCCACGCGGTGATCTGCGAGCTGGTTCCGGGCGGTGTCCCGAAGAAGATCATCGCAGCTCACGCAGCCCGCCTGCTGGACTCGGTCACGCCGCCGGACGCTGTGGCGGCCGCCCGCTGGGAGCTCGCCGCAGCCCTCATCGAGGACCTGCGCCGCATCGACGGGCAGCTCCGCGAGACCAGGAAGAAGCTCGATGCCGCGGTTAGGGCCAGCGGGACCAGCCTGACCGGCCTGTTCGGGGTCGGCCCGGTCATCGCCGCCACTGTCATCGGGGAGGTCCGCGACGTCTCCCGCTTCACCAGCCGGGACCGCTTCGCCGCCTACAACGGCACCGCCCCGATCGAAGTGGCCTCCGGGAAACGGAAGGTCAACCGGCTGAGCAGGCGCGGGAACCGCCGGGTCAACCACGCCATCCACATGGCCGCCGTCACCCAGGTCCGCCAGAAGCACAGCGAAGGCCGCGCCTACTACGACAAGAAACTCGCCGAGGGCAAGACCCACCGGGAAGCCCTCCGCTCCCTGAAACGGCAGGTCAGCGACGCCGTCTTCACCCGCCTGCGGGCGGACGCCCGGCGCGTCCAGTCCCAGGTCAGGGACCCGGGAGGGCAATAGGGGAACGACTCTGCAACCAGCGCGGCCGGATCACACCCCAGCAACCGGCTCTTCGGGCAAGCCACTCCCGGGCCTTGGCAACCAGCCTACGACCGATGACCATGCTCTTGCCCCTTGACACAAAGAGGCATTCGATCTGCGCGGCTCGGGCGCCTTTACTCACGCGCTTTCGTGCGACGCATACGGGGGAGTTCTGCGTGCCGGCCGTTAGGCGCCGGTGTCCGGGCCTTACCTGACGGGACGCGCCGGGACGAGCCACGGCCTGAGGGTGAGGATGCCGGCAGGAGCGTGGCCGCCCAGGCGGCGGTCTCGGGAAGCACCTGAGTGAGGCCCGCGGTCACGAAGGCCTGGGCATCCTCGGACGCCTCGACGGCGGACGCGTAGATGTTCCAGTCCTCCTGGTGGCGGCGCAGACGGCCGCGCACCGCGTCGATGTCGTGCCTGGTCCAGTGGCTGGCCACGACACACAGCCGCTTCCCCAGTTGCTGCCGAAGCCGCGCCTCGACAGTCGCCGAGTCGACCGCGGCGACAACCAGCACGGCCCGGACGGCATCAGAAGCGAGCGCGCATAGCACCGGCGCGAGTTCTGTTACCGGCTTGAGCCGCTTCGCGGCCCCAGCGCTCTCAAGATTTTCCCTGGAGATGCTTTCGCGGAACTTATCGCCGGTCTCCCGAAAGGTGGTCACTGCGCGGCCGGGCTGCCGGTGACCGCTCACGCGCACGCCCTGCCCGCGGTCCGCCAGGTGCTCGGGGCCGGCGTGGACGGCATCGAGCACTGCTGCTGCGTCGCCGCGGGCGGAGCCCGGGTCCCCGACGACCTGGCCGGGAAATCGCCGCGGCCGGGACCGCGGTCTGCGCGGCGCTCGGTCTCCCCCCCGACCCGTCGGTCGTGGTGCCTTCCGAGGTCCTGGCCATGGCCGCAGCCGCCGGGATCACCGAGGCCGCTCTTCAGGCCGTGACCAGGCGCCTGCACGCCGCAGGCGCGCGGATCGTCGCCGGCGGCGACGGGGGACTCGGTCCCGCCAAGCCGCACGGCCTGCTGCCCCGCACGCTCGATGAGCACGCGCGATCCGGAATCCCGGCGACAGCCGCACTCGCCGCGGCCACCTCGGTCGCCGCCGACGCCTGCCACCTGGCCGGCCGCAAGGGCCGCATCCGTCCCGGCCATGATGCCAACCTGCTCGCGGTCGACGGCGCCGGCAGGTCACGGTGTACGTCCCGCCGGGTCGGCCTGAGGCGGTCGTGTTCCGCCGGCGACGGACAGGGCGTCGCACGCTCGAGGCGGCACGAGCCTCGTTCGAGGCCGCGCACGCGGCGGTCACCCGCCGCTGCGGGCCGGTGATCGGAAAACGCCAGGTCGAGCAGGCCGTGATGCACGCCGTTTGGACATCGCCGCGTTCTGCACCGCGCGTGTCCCGGTGCCGTGCACGGCCTCGGCGCTGCTGGTGATTTCCGCCGACGCCAAGGGGTTTCCAGCATGCGATCAACTCCGCCGGCAAGGGACGATCCCCGGCCAGGTGCGGTCTGGCCGGGGATCGCTGGTCGATACGGCCGGTCAGAACTTGCCGGCGGCGATGTCGGCCAGGTTGACCCGGGTCACCACGTAGGTGACGGTGACGTCGGCGCTGGCCGCCGTGCCGCCGACGATCTTCAGCGGGATGCCGGTGTCGGCGTTGATGGTGATCGCCTCCTGGAGGCCGCCCCGTCTCAGCCTTAGGGTTGGCCTTGTCGATCCCCGACGGCCCCAACTCGGCCGCGCCGGCGGTGAGGGTAAGCGTGGGCTGGCCGTCAACGGTGCCATGGGTGACGGTGATGCCGGGCAGCACGGACACCAGGCGCAGCACGCCGGCCCGCACCTGGGGGTTGCCGGAACCCGCGATCAGCGCGTCCTCGCAGCCCTCCCAGACGTAGTTGTCGATCTGCAGCCCGCCGGCCGACATGTTCTTGACCTGCGCCGAGAGCCAGGCGGGGACCGGGGTCGTGTCGGAGGCCCAGGCCATCTTCAGCGCGGCGGTGTCCAGGTTGCCGGTCACCGCGTAGATCGCCGCGGCGACCTCCCGTCCGAACATGCCTCGCCCTGGTTGTTGTCCTCCTTGACCTGGGCCGGCAGGCCGGCCTCGGTCTGCGAGAAGAAGTACCGGCCGTCGTCGGTGTACAGATCCCAGACGTTGATGCTCGCCTTGCCGGGATAGCTCGTCTCGCGTTCCACCAGCGTGGCGTTGCCGGTCGGCCGCGGCTCGGCGGCCACACGGCGGCCAGCGTCATCAGTGGCGGCTGGGCATTGGCCGATCCGGCGGCGGTTGAGCGCCGGCCGGGGTGCCGGCGTGCCCGGCTGCCGGGTGCGTGCCGCCGGCCTGGGCCGTTCTGGCCGGCCCGGACGGAACGGCGCTGGCCACGCCGACGGCCGCCACCGCCGCGACCGCGACGACGCCGGCGCCGATGCCGCCCCGGGCGATCCGGTGACGCCGGCGGGCCTGCCGGGCGCGATGCTCGATGGCCGGCACGTCCGGGGTGAAGGGCTGTTCCGCGACCAGGTCGCGGAACGCCGCGCCCAGGTGCTGTTCGGTCGGGGAATTCATAGTGGCGACTCCTTGTGCTTCAGGCAGCCGCCGAGCGTGTTCAGCGCCCGGGCGGTCTGGCTCTTCACGGTGCCCTCACTGCACCGCATGACCGCAGCGGTTTCCCGCTCGCTCATCCCCTCCAGGTAGCGAAGGACGACGGTGGCCCGCTGCCGGGCCGGGAGGGTCAACAGGGCGCGCAGCAGATCGGCGCGGTTGACGACCTCGTCAGAGACGTCGGGGACGGCGACCTCGGGGCGGTCGGTGTCGGCGCGCACTGGCAGTCCGCCATAGCGTTGCCAGTGCCGCTTGAACTCGTTGATCAGGATGCGTTTGACGTAGGCGTTCTGGTTGTCGGCCCGCTGCACCCGCCGCCAGTGGCGGAAGGTCAGGACGAACGTCTCCTGTACCAGGTCGTTGGCCAGATGCCAGTCGCCGCAGAGCAGATATGCGGTGCGGTGCAGCGAAGCCGCGCGGCTACCGACGAACTCCCGGTACTCCTCTTCGGGGCGACTCATCGCCGCCAGCTTCCGGTGGTCACACTTGCCTAGAGGCCGATCCCGCCGAAAAGGTTGGCAGCGAATGTGGGCAGGGTCGGCTGCGCGGTCAGTTCCCTCATTCAGGATGAATGCGGGCAAAAGTGACGGCCCCCTCCGAACCCGGCGTGTGACGCTGACGTGTTTCCATCGGGTGATGGTTAAGAACGGTGCCGAGTGCGGTCGTGACCCGCGGTTCAGGCCTGCAATGCCACTTCGTACGTTTGGAGGTTCAGCGACGTGAGTGCTGCGGGCGGGATGCCCTCGTCCCGGATGCCGGATTCACCTGTCCCGGCTGCGACCGCTTCCATCTGCTCGCGGGTCTCCCACAGCGAGATGACCATGAGCTTGCCGGTCCCGGGGTCAGTGAGCACGTAGTAGCCCTTGAATCCGGGCATCTGGCGGGCACCGGGAAGCTGTCGGCGGGCGAGGCGCATGAAGCTGCTGAGTTCCTCGGTCCCTGCTTCGGCCGTGATTACGCGCGCGAACATCCTGCTCATCTCCTTGCTGGCCGGCGGCGGGTCCGCGGGGCCCCGCCTGCTTGGAACGGGCGTGGCCCGGGGTCCCGGACCGCGGTGGCGGCATGCGTCAGGCGCCGCGTGCCCACGCTACGCGGGAGGTAGCCGGTGGCGTCATGGGATGGGTCCCTTCGCCCGGACACCAGCGCATAAGCCGCAGATCTGCGCAGGAGGTTCAGCAGGCAGCCAGCTGTACGTCCTGCTCCTGCTCGTGCTCACACGCCTGCAATTCCACGGCCACCCGCCGCGGAACCAAGCCCCGCCACAACGGTGCAGCCATTCCGGCCGAGGATACTCAGCCTGACCCTTCGGCCCGCTGACGATCGATGCAGCCGCCGAACTGCGCATTCCTGCGCGCCCCGTAGCGGTCAGAGACTGCCAGAAAACATCCGTATCTGCCGAAGAACAAACCGGACTCCCCAGGGAATGCTGGAGCTCGATCCGGGACTCGGCATCGTCGCAGATCACCACAGGGCCCCCATGAGCCGGTGCCAAACTCTCCGGCTAGCGGCAGTGGCAAGCGGACAGACGTCCGCAGCCAGAGGCAAAAGGCGCCGAGCAAAATAGCCGCCGTTCTCGCATTGAGCCGATGCGTCCACCGAAATGATCTCCGCGGTACAGAACTGGGGCGATCGGTTCGACTGCGGACGCATGCTCATGCCGAGATCAGTAAGTCACCCCGGTCCGCTCACCACGTCGCATGGCGCGGCATCCGCGGGCTGGTCAAGGCGCAGGACGGTTTCCTCAGTCTCCGTGCTCCGGCGATTGGCGAACGAGGTCTCTGCGCCCGTGATTGTGAATCGTTTCTTCTGCAGTACCTTGAGCGATCCCACATTGTCACTCGCGACGCGGGCGCGTAACGGCTGCACCGGAGCCAGTTTCAGGAGCAGGGCGAGCGCCCGGGCCGCATTCCGGCAAAGCCTGACCCTCCGCATGGGACAATGCCTTCGTGACCGACGCGGAACAGGCCGGCCGACCTGCAGCGGGAGTTCTGCTGCCTCCTCACCGGCGGGACCCGATTCGGGCCTGCGACGAGTCGCTCGACTTCCTGCTCGATGAGAACGACTGCATCATCGGTCCGCTTCTGCTCAGGCTGGCCCATGCCAGCAACGGAATGGTTCCGGACTCTCGTAATCAGCTGTAAGGCTAGTTCTGCCCGTCGGATGGCTGATAGCACGCGGGTCGCCGAAAGACCCGAGAGGCTTGTACCAGCCGCCGCGGCGCACCTCACCGTACAGTTTGCCAGCGAGGCATGACTAGGAGAGGCAGGCAGATGACCAGCCATGACGCGGCGGTTCATGACGGCGGCACTGACCGCGGAGCCTGCGCGCTGCCGTTCGACACGAGCGTGGCGCACCAGGCCCGGATGTATGACTACATGCTCGGCGGCAAGGACAATTACGCCGCCGACCGGGCGGCGGTCGAGGCAACGCTCAAGATCTACCCGGACGCGGCCTTCACCGCCCGGGCGAACCGCGCGTTCCTCGGCGTGCGTCACCCGCTACCTCGCCGGGGAGGCGGGGATCCGGCAGTTCCTTGACATCGGAACCGGCATCCCGACGGCGGGCAACACCCACGAGGTCGCCCAGGCGATCGCGCCGGAGTCGCGGGTGGTGTACGTGGACTACGACCCGGTCGTGCTTGCCCACGCCCGGGCGCTGCTGACCAGCAGCGAAGCGGGCTCCACCGAGTATGTTGACGCCGACCTGCGCGACACTCCCGCGATCCTCTCCCATGCTGCGAAGCTGCTGGACTTCACCAAGCCGGTAGCGGTCACGCTGATCTCGCTCCTGCACGCGGTGCCGGAACTCCTCGACGACCCGCACGCGATCGTGGCCAGGCTGCTTGACGCCGTGCCTTCCGGCAGTTACCTCGTCGTGTCGCACTGGGCGGCGGACCTCCTCGGCCGGGAAACCAAGGACAGCCTGCAGGACATCGGGAGCCGGATGGTCCAGCAGTCGCTTGCGCTCCGCAACCGGGAGCAGGTGGCGCAGTTCTTCGCAGGCCAAGGACCTGGTAGCACCCGGTCTCGTGCGGGTGGAGGAATGTCGCCCGGAGCCCGGCACGGGCGACACAGGCAGGTCGTCTCTTTGGTGCGCGGTGGGCTGCAAGCGGTGAAACGCCGCTGAAGCGCCCGTGCTCCAATCGGCGGCAAGCGAAGGAAGAAGGCATCGAAATGACCAGCGGAGGCCCGGCCAGGCCGCGCGAGATCCGCCTAATCGATCTGCTCGGCCATTAGTGCGCGACGGAACAGCCCGCGGTCGATGCAGAGCTGCTCATTCTGGGCGTGTTAGTTCCCCTGCCGGGCAGCAAGTTAATCCGGAAGCCAATCGTCCGGGACCAGCCTTGACGGTCGGTACACCCCAATTCGCCGCTCTCCCGGTCGCGCAGCGCCCCCAAGGAAGGAAGGAGGGAAGGCTCCCGTGGACATCGTGCTGATCGCCCCTCTGTGGTTGCAGGAGTCGGCCTGGGCTGGGGTGGCCGCCCGCCTCGCCGAGTACGGTCACCGTCCGGTCCCGGTCGCACTGCCCGGCCAGGGCGACGGCACCCCGTCGGCGACGCTCGCGGACCAGGTGGCCGCCGTGCTCGCCGCCGTCGACTCGGCCGTGGGCCGCCGATGGTAGTAGGGCACTCCGCGGCCAGCAGCCTGGCCTGGCTCGCCGCCGACGCCCGCCCGGGAAAGGTCAGCAAGGCCGCCTTCATCGGGGGCTGGCCCGCCCCGGACGGCCAGCCGTACTTCGACGGCCTCCCGGTCAAGGACGGCGCCGTGCCCTTCCCGGGCTGGGACGAGTTCGAAGGACCGGACTCCGCCGACCTGGACGAGGCCGCCAGGCAGGCCTTCGCGGCGGCGGCGGTCCCGGTTCCCGAAGGGGTCACCAGCGCGGTAGTCAGGCTGGCCAACCCCCGTCGCTACGCCGTCCCGGCGGTACTGATCTGCCCGGAGTTCACCCCCGCCCAGGTCAAGGAGCTGATCAGCCAGGGCGAGCTCCCCGAACTGGCGAAGATCACTTCAACCTCTCGCTGGTCGATATCGACAGCGGCCACTGGCCGATGATCACCGCTCCGGCGGAACTCGCCCGCCTCATCGACCGGGCCGCCGCGAACTACTGAGCGAGCCGACAACGGTAGGCAAAGGCTCCCAGCGGGCCACCCCGGCCCGGCCGTGACCACGCGGACTGCGGAGGCAACCGAAGGGCTGACCAGCGGGGTTGCGCGGCTAGCCGGAAGTTGTGCCGAGACCAGGACCCCTACCGCCCAGAATGGTTGAGCTGTGCCCCCGCCGAACTGCGCAT
>CAWKKG010000054.1:0-95897 GCA_963850115.1 uncultured Actinomycetota bacterium | reverse complement strand
GGAAGCCGGCCCCGATTCCGGTGAGCGCGAGGACCGTCCAGACGGCGATCCGCGGCTGCGGCGCGCCTGGTCTGCGAAGCAGGAACCTGATGACGCTCGCGCGATTGAACATGACGCCTCCTACGGCGTTGTCAGGTAGATCAGAACGTCAGTAGCCGCCGCCGGCGCTCGGCGAGCTTGGCGTGGCGCCCGACGAGGACCCAGCCACGGTGAACGAGCTCACGGAGGCGGTGACGTCGCTGCCGGTCGGGGAGACAAGCCACCACTTCGCGCCGAAGTTGTCGCTGCCCTGGCCGGTGGCCGTCCCTGGGCCGGAGTCCCCCACGAAGTAGTACAGCGGGTGCCCGTCGTAGGTCACCTGCTTGGTGCCGTCCGACCGGGTAATCGTGCCTAGGTCACTGGCCTTCGCCGAGCCGGCCGCGGTCGCGGTGCCGGTCACCGGCGGCCAGGCGGCCGCGCACGCCCCTGTGCACGCGGACGCGTTGCCGGTGTCCTTGGCCCACAGGTAGATCGCGCGGCCCGAGCCGCTGGTCAGGAACGTGTTCCCCGACGATGACGCGGTCGTGATGACCGTGGCACCCGACCCGCTGGCCGCAGCGCTGCCCGGGGCGGACGACCCGGCCGGCGAGCTGCTGCTACTGCTGCCCCCACTGGAGCACGCCGCGACCAGCATGGCCGCGCCAACCGCGCCGCCCACCCCAGTGGCCAGCCTCGCCGGCGCCGGCATCCGCTTCACACTGGAAATCCTCATCGTGTTCTTCTCCCGTCCAGCACGGCCGGGCCGCGCCAGTTCCCCCCAGGGGGTCGATACAGGTACGGGGCGAAGCACGAAGGTGGATTGGATGCCGCGCGGCAAACAAGTGTGATCCGGGCCACGTTCCTGTGGTTCCTATTCTGCGCGCGCCTCAGATCCTTGACAGCACCGGTGCGGCGCGCCTGGCCTGCGAAGCAGGAACCTGATGACGCTCGCGCGATTGAACATGATGCCTCCTACGGCGTTTCAGCTAGATCCGATAGATCCGATAGATGAGGTCTGGATAGTCAGCCACAGGCCGTAAAAGGCCAGGCCGCTTGCCGCCGCCGCCAGCACCAAGGCGGGCAGCACCCGGCCGCCGCGCTTGGCGACGAACTGCGGGTAGACCGCGAAGGTGACGAGCTGGCTGAGCCACAGCGCGAACAGCGACGGCGTGAGCAGGGTGTCGTAGATCCGGTCCGGGTTGATGAGCAGCACCGGCCCGGCGGCCACCATGATGACGCCGATGCCGACGATGACCCGGCGCAGCGGCCACGCGGTCACCGCGACGGTCAGCCGGCTCAGCGCCAGGTACTCCACCAGGATGACCCCGGCCACGCTGACCGCCACCCCGATCCCCACCGTGAGGGCGAAGCCGTGCCCGGCGAAGCGCTGCGCCACCGACATCCCCGGGATCGCCCCCTGGGTCAGCCCCGGGTCCGCGGCCAGCGGCGCGACCGCGGCGATGATGACGACGACGGTGGCGATGTAAGCGCCGAGCAGGCCGCGCCGCGTGACGCGGAACGCCTGGCGCAGGTCGCCGCCCAGCTCACCGCCGAGGAAGAACGGCAGGCTGCCGCAGATGTAGAGCAGCGCGGTCTGCCCGCTCGCGATGGCGAGCGATCCGGCGGGCGCGGACGCGCCGAAGCTTCCCGCCGGTGTTGACACGTTCGCCAGCGTCACGCCGGACAACGCCGCCGCGAGCGCTAGCTGTCCGGCCGCCAGTAGCCCGATGACGAGCAGCGTGGCCCGGCGCCCCGCGATCATCACCCCGGCGAGCACGACCGGGATGCCGACCTCGAGCGGCGTCTGGTACCTGACCTCGCCGGGCAGCACGGCCGGCAGCGTGTCGTAGACGATCTGCGCCGTGGTGTACACGAGGTACAGCAGGTAGCTCAGCGCCCACAGGCCGGCCTGGGCCATGGCGACCCGGCGGCCCGCGGCCGCCTCGGTGAACGAGTACAGGCCGCCGGCGCTGCTCATGTGCCTCGCGTAGCCGAACCAGATCGCCAGCGGGAAGCCGAACACGACGGCCGCCGCGACCATCGCGAGCCCGGCCGAGGAGGACGCGCCGCGGGCGATCGACGGCGCGTAGAGCGCCGCCAGCGCCAGCGGCCCGCCGAGGGACGCGACCGCCACCCCGGCGAAGGCCCACTGGCCGATCGGCCTGGCCGGCCCGAGGAGGGTAGCTGCGGCGCCCCCCTCGGGCCGGGTCTGGTCGGTTCCGCTGCCCAGCATGCGGGCGAGGAACGTCGTCATCGCTGTGTCACCGATCGCTGATGGTTGATCGCCTGGTCAGCTCCAGCCACCGCCCGCGCTCGACGAGCTGCCCTTCGGGGCCGGCGTGGACGCACCGGACCCGCTCGAGCCGGACCCGGCCAGGCTGAACGAGGCCACGGTCCCGGTGACGTCACTGCCGCTGGGCGCGACCAGCCACCACTTGGCGCCGAAGTTGTCGCTGCCCTGCCCGGTGGCCGTCCCTGGGCCCGAGTCGCCCGCGAAGTAGTACAGCGGGTGCCCGTCATAGGTCACCTGCTTGGTGCCGTCCGAGCGGGTGATCGTGCCCAGGTCGCTGGCCATCGCGCTGCCGGACGCCGTCACCGTGCCGGTGGCCGTCACCGGCGGCCACGCGCCCGCGCACGCCCCCGTGCACGTGGACGCGTCGCCGGTGTCCTTGGCCCACAGGTACACGGCCCGGCCCGAGCCGTCGGTCAGGAAGGTGCTCCCTGATGACGAGGCGGTCGTGATGACCGTCTTGCCCGACCCGCTCGCGGCCGCGCTGCCCGAGGACGACGCCCCGGCCGGCGAGCTGCTCGCCGCCCCGGTGCTGCTACTGCTGCCCCCGCTAGAGCACGCGGCGGCCAGCACCGCCACGCCAACCGCGCCGGTTACCCCCGCGGCCAGCCTCGCCGCAACCGGCATCCGCTTCACCTTGGAGTTCCACATCGTTTTCGTCTCCTGTCTAGCGCGGTTGTGCCGCGCCAGTCCTGCTACCCCAACTGGGTGTCGATACAGGTACGGGACGAGGGTGAACCTGGATTGGATGGCAACGGGGAAATGTTGTGTGATGCGTACCACTTGACCTAGTCGACCGCCGGGCGGCCGCGGACGGCGCGGTGCCGGCCCCGGCGCTCGGCCCGGGGCGGGCTGATCACTTTCAAATCAGATAATTACAAGTGATTAGATGCGCGCGTCGTCACCGGCTCGCGGTCCTGCTGGGGATCATGCCCGCGAGCAGGATTTCCGCGGTCCGGCGCAGCCGCGGGGTCAGGTCGACGCAGGCGCGGGCCAGCGCGGGGTCGGAGGCGTAGAGCTCGGCGAGGGCCGGCACCGGGTTGGCGATCTGCCAGACCGCGCCGGCCAGGGAGGCCAGCGCGGCGACGAACTCACCGCACTCGGCCAGGGTCAGCTCGGGCAGTACCCGCGCGGCGACGGCGGCCGCCTCGTCCACCGCGGCCAGGGAGGCCACCTTGTAGCGGCGCACCGCCTCGGGTGACACGTTGCGCTCCAGGTTGAGCGGCGTGTGCGCGATGAGGTCGCACAGCAGCGGCCGGTCGCCGAAGCTCCTGGCGAAGACGTCGGCGACCAGGGCGCCCGCGCCAAGCGAGCCCGGCGCGGCCTCGTCGAGCCCGGCGTGCAGTGCCGCCGTCCACTCCCTCCAGGCCTGGGCGGTCAGCTCGAGGAAGATCTGCTCGCGGGTCTCGAAGTAGCGCAGCAGCGCTGACTTGTGGATGCCGACCCGCGCGGCGATGTCGGCCAGGCTCACGGCGCGAACACCGTCGCGCAGCGCAAGCTCGCGGGCGGCGCCGAGGATGGCGTCCCTGCGCTCTAGCTTCTGCTCGGGGCGCCTGGCCCGCTGATACGTCTGCGCGTTCATGACCACTCCAGTGTATCTATCGAAACGTCGTTGTGTTATTATCAAAACGATGGTTCGTTAAGTTCTCCGCCAAGGAGCACGTCATGTCGCAGGTCTTCTTTCTCACCGGGAGCAGCCGGGGGCTCGGCCGCCAGGTCGCCGAGGCCGTGCTCGCGGCCGGGCACTCGCTGGTCGCGACCGCCCGCAACCCCGCCAGCCTGGCCGATCTGACTGACCGCTACGGCCGCCAGGTCCTTCCGGTCGCCCTCGACGTCACCGACCCCGTCGCCGCCCAGGCCGCGGTCGCCGCGGGAACCGGGGCGTTCGGCCGGATCGACGTGGTGGTCAACAACGCCGGCTACGCCAACGTGGCGGCCGTCGAGGACATCTCGCTCGGCGACTTCCGCGAGCAGGTCGAGGCCAACCTGTTCGGCGTCGTGAACGTCACCAAGGCGGCGCTGCCCGTGCTCCGGGCCCAGGGCGGCGGCCACATCATCCAGGTCTCCTCCATCGGCGGGCGGCTCGCCACGCCGGGCCTGTCCGCCTACCAGGCGGCCAAGTGGGCGGTCGGCGGCTTCTCCGAGGTCCTCGCGCGGGAGGTCGGGCCGCTCGGGATCAAGGTCACCGTCCTCGAGCCGGGCGGCATGCGGACCGACTGGGCCGGTTCGTCGATGCGGGTGCCGCCGATCAGCGAGCCCTACGGGCCCACCGTCGGCGCGATGGCCGCGATGCACAGGGAGATCGGGAGCGACGACGCGCTTGGCGACCCGGCCAAGGTGGCCCAGGTCGTGCTCGCGGTCGCGGGGATGGCCGAGCCGCCGCTCCGGCTGATCCTGGGCAGCGAGGCCTACGCCTACGCGACGGCCGCGGCCAGGGCGCGGGCCGAGTCCGACGCCGCCTGGTACGACCTCACCGTCTCCACCGACCGCGACGACGCCACCGAAGCCCAGCGCGACCCGCTAGCCGCGACCAGCCGCTAGGGAATAAGGCTGTCGCCGAGGCCGCCTAGCCCTGGCGGGCGAAGCGGCTGCCGGCCATCATCTGCGCGACGACCTCCGGCCGCGCGGTGGCGGGCGAGCCTGACTGGTACGGGGGGCGCGGGTCGTACTCGATAGCGAGCTGGATGCGCTCGGCTTCGGCGTCGCCGGCCAGGCGGCCCGCCAGGGCCAGCGCCATGTCAATCCCGGCCGAGACGCCCGCGGCCGTGACGTACTTGCCGTCGAAGACGTACCGCTCCCCCGGCCGGGGGGTCGCCCCGAGGCGGCCAAGCTCCTCCTGGGCCTGCCAGTTGGTGGTGGCCTGCCTGTCCTTGAGCAGGCCTGCCCCGGCCAGGATGAGCGACCCCGTGCACACGGAGGTTGTCCACGTGCTTGTCTTGTCCGCCTCGATGAGCCAGTCCTGCAGTGGCCCCGCGGTCATCTGGCCGGCCTGGCCGGGCCCGCCGGGGACGACGATGATGTCGGGACGCGGCACGTCCGCGTAGCTGGCCTGTGCCTGCAGCGTGAGAGTGCGGGACTCGTCGGAGACACCATGCACCCGTTCGGAGGCAAAGATTACATCGGCATCGCTCAGGTGATGCAGTACCTGGTGCGGGCCGACGGCGTCGAGCGCGGTGAAGCGGTCAAACAACGCGATGACGATCTGCATGATGCTCCTTTGGGATTGGACGGAACCGGCGTCGGTACTCGGCGGGGCTCACGCCGAGCGCCTCGATGAACGCGCGGCGCATGGCCTCGGGGGTGCGGTAGCCGCAGGCACGGGCGGTCTGCTCGATGCCTTCGGCGCTGTCCTCCAGGTGACGGCGGGCGGCCTCCAGCCGGGTCCGCTCGACGTAGCGGCCGGGCGGCATGCCGACCTCGGCGGCGAACGCGCGGGCGAAGTGGCGCGGTGACAGGCTGGCCTTCTCCGCCAGCGCCTCGACCGACAGGTCGCCGGCCGGGTGCTCGGCGATCCACTGCTGCACGTCCCGCAGCGGCGCGCGGTTGGCCACCTGGGCGGACAGCTGGGCGCTGAACTGGGCCTGGTTGCCGGGGCGGCGCAGGAAGACGACGAGGGCGCGGGCGACGGTGAGGGCCTCGTCCCGGCCGAGGTCGTCCTCGATGAGGGCGAGCGCCAGGTCGATGCCGGCGGTGATGCCGGCGGAGGTGGCGACGGTCCCGTCCTTGACGAAGATCGGGTCGGGATCGACCTGGACGGCCGGGTACTGCTCCCGCAGGACCTCGCACCACGACCAGTGCGTGGTCGCGCGCCTGCCGTCGAGCAGGCCGGCCGCGGCGAGGAGGAACGCGCCGGTGCATACCGAGGCGACGCGCCGCGCGCGCGGCGCGCCGTCCCTGATCCAGGCGACGAGGTCCTGGTCCCGGCGCCGGGCGCCCTCGCCGCCCGGGACCATCAGCAGGTCGGGCGGGCCTGCCTGGTCCTGGTCGCGCAGGTCGCCGTCCGGGGTGATCGCCAGCCCGCTCGTCGTGCGCACCGGCGCACCGCCGAGGCTCGCGGTGCGCACCCGGTAGGCGCGCTCGCCCTCGTGGTCGACGGCGTGGGCGAAGACCTCAAGCGGGCCGGTGACGTCGAGCGACTGCACACCGTCGAACAAGACGATCAGTACTGTTCGCACGCGTCCAAGTCTGCCGAGTGCCGCTCATGGCAGCAATGACGAAAACCCCACTAATCCTGCCATCAACCAGTCGCACGGAAGGCTCCTAGCTGCAGGCTCCGCTCACGCATGTCCCACCGGGCTACGCCGGTGGCCGTAAAGCATTTCCAGCGGGGCGAGGAGGATATCGCCGCGGCTGTTGGCGGCTTCTGCCTGGAGATCCTCGGTGAAGCCGGTCGTGCTGAAGAGTCCTAGTACGGCATCGGAAGCGTCATGTCCTGCGGCCGTAAGGAGCTCACGCCGGTGTTGGAGGCTCCGGAGTTCGGCCAGGCCGGGTCGGCGATCGCGGTGCTTGGCCTCGCCGACAAACGCGACTGGAGTGCCTGGGACCCGTGGCCGAGCACCACGGGCAAGTGCCAGGACATCGATCTCGTGTCCGGTCTTGTGCTCTCGGCAGGCGATGACGGTCTGCCCGACGGGGCCGACCACAAGGCCTGCCTCGGCAGCCGCGTATCGGGCCACCCACTCGGCTGCCAGCGCTTCAAAGTGCGGCCCGTAGATCTTGGATTCCACGGTATGCGCCGCCTCCGCCCAGACCTGCGACGCCCGTCCTGCCTCCAGGTCGGCTTGGTAAGGCTCGATGACCAGCTGGTGAAACCGCACCATTGGGTCCGCGACCGTCACGACAGGACGTCGGTCTAGCAGGAGATCATGACGGCGGTCGATGAAACCAGCTGAGGCCAGCGTGGACAGCTGATGCGCCAGCGAAGTGGCGGGCCGACCGAGGAGACCGCCGATTTTTGTCGGCGAAGACTCCCCGGCCGCTACCGCCGCCAGGACCGAACTGTAAGCGGCGGTGTCGCGGATACGCGGATCCTCGTGCACCACGCGGCGAGCCTCATCGAACAGCGGCATGGACGGCCGCAGGATGTTCCGCGCCAGCCAATGGCCAAGCCGATCGGGATCCTCGGGAACGCGCGGGTCGGGCACGAGTTCCCGATAGCCGGGTGTGCCGCCGACGATGGCGTTGTGCGCACAGGCCGCGGCTGGGGTGCCGATTCCCCAGTACTCTCTGGCGTCGCGATAGCCGAACGGCCGGACCCGCAGTTCGAGCGCGGCCCGGCCCCGCAGCGCCTTAGTCCCGGACAGCAGGTCACCCATGACCGAAATCGCCGATCCACAGAGGATCAGGCGCAGTGCCGCCTCGCCTCCCCCGGCTCCCGGCCCCAAGCTGTCGTACAGAGCTTGCACGATCGATGGCAGTCCAGGGGCTTCCTGTGACAAATAGGGGAACTCATCGAGGACCAGCAGCGCAGGCAGATCGGAATATGGTCCAGAATGAGCACGCGCGCTCAGTACCTCCATGGCCGTCCGCAGCGCCCGCTCCCAGTCGCCGAACCCAAAGGAGCCCGCCGACAACCCGGCCCAGGCCGCGAGCGAGTCAGCGAACCGGCGCAGCGAGACGGGCTCCGCCTGTTCGGTGGCCAGGTGATATAGCCCGCCAACGGCGTCAGCGAGTCGACGAAGCAGATAGGACTTGCCTTGCCTACGCCGGCCGTAGACCACAGCGATCCGCAGCCCAGGCGACGGCGAACCCACGAAGTCGGTCAGGTCATCCCACTCCGCGTCACGGTCGAAAACATCCGCCGGTTTGTCTAGCCGCCCGCTATCCAGCATCCATCCTCGCTAGCTCGACTGTACTTATATTAAGTGTAGTCACGCTAGCATGAACGGCGGTCTTGCGACCTGACGACGCCCCCCAAGGCAACCCAGATGACGACAGGGATGACCGCCTGCTCCGTCACCTCCCATAACGGGACCCTCCTCGGCTACCTGCGGCTCGGCCAAGGGCCTGCCGTGGTGCTGCTGCACGGCAGCATGGAGTCGGCCAGTAGCCACACCCGGCTCGCCCTGGCGCTGGCCGACGCGTTCACCGTCTACCTGCCCGACCGCCGCGGCCGCGGCAGCTGCTCAGTCACTCACGAGCCTCGCCATGAAGAGCGCGGACAAGAAGGCCAAGCGACGCCAGCGGCACCAACCCGGGCGGCGGCAAGCCCGAAATCGTGGCCAAGGAGATCCGCCGCTTCTTCGCCTAGTCAGGCCTTTCCGGCGCGGACGCCTTGCTCGACCCGGTCGCCGAGGTCCTTGTCCACGTTGCGGAAGTACTGGAACGCGCGCTGGAGCACCGGTTCGGTGACGCCGTCGAGGAGGTGGCCGGTGATGTTGCTGACCAGCCGGTCCCGGCCGGCGTCGTCCATGACCGAGCGGACCAGCGTGCCCGCCTGGCCCCAGTCGTCGTCCTCCGGGTGCGTCTCGAACGCGGTCCGCATGATCTCGCCGTCGGTGGTCCAGCTTGGCGGCCGGTAGCGTTCGCTGTCTGCCTTGGGCCCGCCCTTGGAGTTGGGCGCGTACACCGGGTCGGTCCGCGGCACCACGCGCATCGCGCCGTCCTTGCTGTAGGTGTGCACGGGCACGACCGGCGCGTTGACGGGGATCTGCTGGTAGTTGACGCCGAGACGGTAACGGTGCGAGTCGGCGTAGGAGAACAGCCGCCCGAGCAGCATCCGGTCCGGGCTGGGGCCGATGCCCGGCACCATGTTGCTCGGCGCCGGGGCGAACTGCTCCATCTCGGTGTGGTTGTCGACCGGGTTGCGGTCCAGCGTCATCCGGCCCACTTCGACCAGCGGGTAGTCCGCGTGCGGCCAGACCTTGGTCAGGTCGAACGGGTTGTACCGGTACCCGGGCGCGTCGCCGTAGGGCATGACCTGCACGTACAGGGTCCAGCTGGGATGGTCGCCGCGAGCGATCGCCTCGAACAGGTCCCTCGTGTGGTAGTCGGGGTCGGAGGGGATCAACTGGTCCGCCTCGTCCTGGGTGAAGCACTCGACGCCAAGGTCGGTCTTGAAGTGGTACTTCACCCAGAAGCGCTCGCCGCCGGCGTTGATCCACATGTAGGTGTGGCTTGAGTAGCCGTTCATGTGCCGCCAGGTACGCGGGATGCCCCGGTCGCCCATCAGCCAGGTCACCTGGTGCGCGGACTCCGGGGACAGCGTCCAGAAGTCCCACTGCATGTCGTGGTCACGCAGGTTGTTGTCGGCGCGGCGCTTCTGCGAGCGGATGAAGTGCTGGAACTTCATCGGGTCCTTGATGAAGAAGACGGGCGTGTTGTTGCCGACCATGTCGTAGTTGCCCTCGGACGTGTAGAACTTCAGCGCGAACCCGCGCGGGTCCCGCCACAGGTCGGGGCTGCCTCGCTCGCCCGCGACCGTGGAGAACCGTGCCCCCATCCGCGTCGTGGTACCGGGCTGGAACAGCGCGGCCTTGGTGTACGCGGAGACGTCCTTGGTCACCTCGAACCGGCCGAACGCGCCGCTGCCCTTGGCATGCGGCTGGCGTTCAGGGATCCGCTCCCGGTTCCACTGGGCCATCTGCTCGATCAGGTAGCTGTCCTGCAAGAGGACCGGGCCGCCGGGGCCGATGGTCAGCGAGTGCTCGTCGCTCTCGGCCGGGATACCGGCATCGGTCGTCGTCTCCGGGACGGGCTTTGACGTGGTCATGGAGTATCCCTCCGTTTCCTGGCGTTTCGTAGCCGACCGGACTGCATGGCTCCATGGAGCCTCACCCTGGTAGCGGCGAGGCTGCATCACCCCCCGCGGGTGATCTTCCGGGCCATGGCCGCCCGTGCCGGTCCACTACCCGCCGGAGGCTTCGTAACCCCAAAGTCCATCTTCCGTCGTGGCCGCCTGTTCTACGGTGACGCAACCGAGCCATTACGCGTCGGCGGCCGCCCGCAGCTCGTTGAATGCCGCGGCGATACGCGGGGGCTGCCAGGACGCGTTGAGGCCGCTGGGGTTCGGGAGGATCCAGAGGCGCGCGGCGGCCAGGAGGTCGGGCTGCGGGCCGATGACGGCCTTCGGGCGGGCGAAGGCAGTGCGGTAAGCGGTGACGCCGAGGACAGCGACGAAGCGGGGGCGGCGGGCCGCGACCAGGGACGTCAGGCGCTGCCCGCCCGCTCGCAGCTCGGCGGCGGTCAGCTCGGCGGCCTGGGCGGTCGCGCGCGGGGCGATGTTCGTGATGCCGAGTCCGTAGCCGGTCAGCTCTTCCTGCTCGGACGGCTTGAGCTGGCGCGGGGTGAAGCCGGACGCGTACAGCGCCGGCCAGAACCGGTTGCCCGGACGCGCGAAGTGCCAGCCGGTCGCCGCCGAGTAAAGGCCGGGGTTGATCCCGACGAACAGGACGCGGAACGGCGCGCCAGGGGCGGGCAGGACGTCAGGGATCGTGGCGTCCTTCGCCGCCTCAAGGTCGAGCTTCGGCACAGACTGCTCCTGTACGAAATGTTGAAATATCCGGGAATGTCGCTTGCGACATTCCCGGGATGGGCGGCGTGCCCCGGGTGGGTGACGCGCCGCCCAGCGGGGAGGTTGAGTTAGCGGTCCTGGATCTCGTCGCGCCAGGAGTGGGCGGGGACGTAGCCGATAACCTGCTTGGCCCGGTCGACCGACAACAGGGTGCCGTACTCGGGGACTTCCCTGGTGAGGGTGACCTCGGGGAAGACCTCGGCGAGAAGGTCGCGGGACGGACGGTTCATGACCGTGTCCGCCGCGGCAATGATGACGTTGCTGCTGCCCGTGACGTCCGCTTCCAGGCCGAGGCGGCAAGCGGCGGCCACGTCGCGGACGTCGACGTAGCCCCACGCGTTCCACTTGCGGGAGTGCGGGTCCGGCCAGTAGCCGGGGAAGCGCCGGTAGTCACGGGGCTCCATGATGTTGGAGATGCGCAGGCCCACGAACGGGATGCCGGACCAGCGGGATACCTGCTCCGCGATCGTCTCGCTGACGACCTTCGACAGGGCGTAGGTCGTCGAAGGGAACGGGAAATGTTCTTCGTCGACCGGGGCGTAGCGCAGCTCGCCGGGCGCGCCGGGTACCTGCTCCCGGCCGTGACCGAACGGCAGGCCCAGGGTCGTCTCGCTTGACGCCCACACCACCTTGCTCAGGCGGAGGGCGGCGGCGGCGTGGAAGATGTTGAAGTTCATCGAGACGTTGGCGTTGAACGTCACCGCGGGGGTGGTGATGCCCGGGGCCGGGATGTTCGCCAGGTGGACGACGGCGTCGATGCCGCGGAGCACTTCCGTCGCCTGACCGTAGTCGGTGAGGTCCGCCCGCAGTACGTCCGCGGCCAGGTCCTCGCTGGTGACCGCGATATCGGTCGCCACCACGTCGTAGCCATGCTCGCGCAGGTGCAGGACGGTCGCCACGCCCGCCTTGCCCGTCGCTCCCGTCACGCAGACACGCCCTAGTGAATTCGCCATACCCAAGAGCCTAGCCCTGGCGCCCCGGGCGCTCCTGGCGAGTCACGGACGGGTGAGGGTGGAGCCAGGCGCCCGTTCGGGATCGTGCTTGTTCGCTAGTGAGCGGTGCGGCTGGCGGGGACGCGCTCGGCCTGGGGCGGCGGGCCCGGCGGGGTGCCGTCGCCGAAGGGGCGGCCGCCCAGATCTTCCCGGTGGTGCCTGGTCAGCCAGCCGGACAGGTCCGGGCCATCGGGGACGATGCCGGACGGGTTGAGGTTCTTGTGCACCAGGTAGTAGTGCTGCTTGGTCTGCACGAAGTCGATCGTGTCGCCGAAGCCAGGGGCCTGGAACAGGTCGCGGGCGTAGGCCCACAAGACGGGCATCTCGGTCAGCTTGTTCCGGTTGCACTTGAAGTGGCCGTGGTAGACCGCGTCGAACCGGGCCAGGGTCGGCCACAGCCGGACGTCCGCCTCGGTGATCGTGTCACCGACCAGGTAGCGGCGGGTGCTGAGCCGTTCTTCCAGCCAGTCGAGCCGGGCGAACAGGGCGCGGTAGGCCTCGTCGTAGGCCTCCTGGCTGGTGGCGAAGCCACAGCGGTAGACGCCGTTGTTCACGTCGCGGTACACGGGCGCGCTGACCGCTTCGATCTCGTCGGCGAGCTTGGCGGGGTACAGGTCGGGGGCGCCGTCGCGGTGATAAGCCGTCCACTCGGTTTCCATGTCGCGCGGTATCTCCCGGAAGTCGGAGGTGACGACCGTGCCGCTCGGGACGTCCACGATCGCGGGCACCGTCACGCCCCGGTCATAACCGGGTACCGCCTTCTCGTACGCCTCGCGGAGCCAGTGGATGCCGAGCACCGGGTCCTTCTCCCCCGGGTCCAGGTCGAAGGTCCACGACCGCCAGTCATGCGTCGGGCCGCAGATCCCCATGGACAGGGCGCCCTCCAGGCCGAGGAGGCGGCGCGTGATCATGGACCGGTTCGCCCACGGGCAGCCCCGCGCTACGACCAGCCGGTACCGGCCGGGCTCGAGCGGCCAGCCATCCCGCCCGTCCGCCGTGATGCGCCCGTTCAGGTAGGTGGTGTCGCGCTTGAACTCACCGGTTTTGCTCATACCGTTCCTAATCGAGATAGCAGGAGATGGTCCTGGGTATCCGGCGGCCCCGGACGGTCCTGGGCTGCCTGGTCGCCTGCCGTGGTCCGGTGAGGCTGCCTGGTCTTGGTGCCGGGTGGCTGCCGGGGGCCTCGTGGGGTGGCGGGTTTCCTGGGTGCGGGTCCTGCCGCCGGGGGTGTCCGGGTCCGCGCCTGGGCTGGCCGTGCCGCCTCCTCCGGGGCGGGCCGGTTCCCTGTCGCGCGGCGCCTGGCCCGGTGGCCGAGCCCGCGTCGCCCGAGTACCAGCGCTGCCGCGTGGTGCCCGGTAGTCTCGGGGTGATGCCGGCGGAGCGGGGCGAGCCAGTGCTGCGCCCCCCATTTCGAGGTGTACGCCGGGTCGACGACGACGACGTGCAGTCCGGCGTTCGCGGTCATCTGCACCAGGCGGTCGCGCAGCTTGGCGGTGGGGATTCCGGCGACGGCGCGGCGGAACCCTCGTCCCCGCCGTCCGCGCGAGGGCCGGCTCCCGGTTCGCTCGCGGCCCTCGGCCCGGGCCCCGGCGAAGTCGAGGTCTTCGATCACGACTGCCTGCGCGCCGTGTTCCCTCGCGGTGGCGATGATGACGCTGATCGCGTTGCGCAGCCGCCCGTCCCTGGTAGCGGCTGGCAGCCCGGCCAGGTCGAGCGGCACCGTGAACGGGACGCCGGCCACGTTCCCGTCCGCTGCCACGACGGCGACGGCGAGGTGGCCGGCGTTGACGTCGACCGCCACGACCGGGTGCGCCCGGAGCTCATCCGGCGCCGGGGCCGGGCCGGGGGCAGCGGCCTTCCATGACCCGTCAAGGTACCAGCGCCCGGACGCCGGGTCCAGCGTGATGTCGTAGCGGATGGCCCCGGTGGCGGCCTGGGCGGCCACCTCGTCGCCCCGGTAAGAGAACACGACCGGGCACGACAGGCGGTAGCGGCCGAAGGGGCGGTTCGCCAGGCTTGCGAGCGGGGCGGGGAGCTTGACCTCCAGCCATCCCTCGTCGGGGTGGAACCTGATCGTCTCATTTCCCCACGCCTTGCCGGCCTCGCCGTCCGCGGACAGGAACAGGCGCGCGGCCTCCCACTGCTCCCGCCACTGGTCCCCGGTCAGGCCGGCCGCGGCCAGGTTCAGGCGCTTGCGCAGCAGGTCCTTCCCGCCGCGCACGACGGACACGGCACCGCTGTCCAGCCGCCGCTCCACCGCGGACAGCCGGCCGTTGAGCGCCTTGAGGCGGACAGCCTTGGCGTGCCGCTCGGCCGGGGTCGGGTACCCGCGGACCCGGCCGTTCCTCCCGCCCGCGGGGACGGCGGCCCGCGCCGCGATCCGGCGGGCCCGGGCCCGGAGGCTGGCCCGCTCCGCGCGCAGGTTCCGCTCGGCGAGCTGCCACTGGTCCTCGCTGGCCCGGGTGATCGCGCCCGCCCACCGCGACGACGACCCGCCGGTCAGCGCCCGCTTCCGCTCCCGCCGCGACACCGCCCGACCCCTCGCGTCCAGCCGGCCCTCCGCGCACCGCGCCGCCAGGTCACCCCCGGCCAGCACCCCCAGGTGCGAGCCCGCCGCCCGCAGCACCGCCGCGTCGCCCGCCGAGACCCGCAGCCGGGTACGCACCCGCGCCCCCGCCGGGACGCCGGCCACGAACGGCGCCGCGATCACCCGCAGCCTCCCCACCCGGCACCCCCTTGACGACAGCCAGTTCTATAACGACACCTGCAAACTCTACTAGATAGAACACTCTTATGCCTGCCAGAACACGCCCGACCAGCCAACGGTTGCAACCCCTGAACGTAGGCGGTTGCCGGCGCGCACGCGAGCGCGGGGCCAGCGTGGTTAGCCGATCTTGTCGAGGAACTCCGCCGAGCGGCGGATGACCAGCGCGGCGGCGCCCGGGTCGTAACTCGGCAGCGAGCTGTCGGTGAACAGGTGCTTGTCACCCGGGTAGGTGAACAGCTCCGCGAGCTCGGGGCCGACGATCGCCACCAGCTCGCCGGCGGCCTCCAGGTCGCCCTCGTCCGCGAAGAACGGGTCATGGTCCATGCCGTGGATCTGCACGGGAACCCCGTCCGGCCACAGGCCGAAGGACCAGTCCTCGGTGAGTGACACGCACGCCTCGTACAGGAGCGCGCCGCGCGCTCCCGGGGTGGTCTGCGCGAGGCCCTGGGCGGTGACGCCGCCGAAGGAGAAGCCGCCGTAGACCAGGCCGCGCGGCAGGCCGGCGATGGCCGCGCTCGTGCGCCGGTCCAGCTCTTCGTCCCCGATGCGCTGGACGAGGGCGAGGCCGTCTTCGATGGTCGCCTGCCGCTCGCCGTCGAACAGGTCGGGGGTGTGGACCGTATGCCCACCCTTGCCGAGCTCCTCGGCGAAAGCCCGGACTCCTTCGGTGAGCCCTAGCACGTGGTGGAACAGCACGACCTCGGCCATCGGCGCTCTCCTCGCTCTTCGGCTGCCTGACTGGACCGAAATCGTACCCGCAGGCGGCGGGCGAGAACTCGGCCACTGACGGCGGATGGCCCCGCGCACGCGACGCCCGGGCCCGGCCGCGGCGTACTGGCTCCTGGTCGCTAGCGGGCGGCGGCCACCGATTCCACGTACGCGGCGGCCTTGGCGGGGTCGACGAGGAAGTCGTGAATCGTAGCGGGGTTCGGGAAGACCTCGGCGAACTTGTCCGCGATCTCCTGGAACTGCGAGGCGGCGCCGAGGACCTGCTGCGCGTGCACCGGGAGGGGTTCGAGCATCATCTCGGTGAGCATGACCGAATTCTGGGCGTGCGCCCAGTACGCGTCGAAGGTCCGCTGCATCCACTCCGGGGTGAACGGCGCGTCGCCATGGTCCAGGATCGCGCTCAGGTACATGCCGGCGGCGTGCGCGGCGTTGTTCGCGCCCTGGCCGCTGATCGGGTCGTTGACCACGACCACGTCCCCGATGCCGATGACGTGGCGGCCGGGGGTGACCTCGGCGTAGGGACGGCGGACGGTCATCGGGAACGCGCCGATCAGGGAGGCGCGCGCGTCGGTCGGCTCGGCGTTCCGGTAGAGCTCGCCCTCCCAGGGGAAGTGCTCAAGCAGCATGGCCTTGAGCCTGCGCAGGTGCTCGTCCGGCGACGGACGGTCGGTGAAGATGTCGAACGGCCCGCCGCGGACGGCCTCCACGAGCACCACGTCGCACGGGCCGGTGAGGCCGTAGGCGGGCATGTAGAAGAACTCTCCCGCGCCCGGTCGCAGGTGCACCCGCATCCGCGGGTGCGGCACGCCTTCGGGAATGGCGATCCCGTTGAGGTAGATCGCGGCCAGGTGCCGGGCCGGCCGGGTGTAGTGCGTCTTCTCCCGATCCGGGTCGAACAGCTCAACGATCTCGCCCTTGCCCGCCGCGATGACCGTCAGGTCGTACATCGGCGCGAGCCCGGCCAGGTCCGAGGTCATCACCGAGTGGTAGATCACCCGGCCGCCGCGCTGCTCGAACAGCTCGATCCAGGTCGACATCTTGAGCCGCTGGTCGACGGAGTTGCCCGGGCGGGCCCAGGCGCCGGAGAACGAGAAGGCCGACACGCCGGGGGCCGGGGACAGGGTGAAGCCGATCCCGGTCGTGGGCGTCGCCGTGTCGTCCCACAGGTTCAGCTTGACGTCGCGCTCCCGGTCGAGGGCGCGGTACATCATCATCTGGGTCGAGGTCGGCCACCCGTTCCTGATCTCGTCGGGCGTCCTGGCCGACATGACGGTCACGTCGTATCCTTCGGCCTGCAGGCTCAGTGCCAGCTGCAGGCTGGCGTGGCTGGCGCCGACGATGAGAATCTTGCGCACGGGGGAACACTCCTTGGGTGAGGGGATTAGCGCCGGAATCTCACGAGCCCTTTCCCTCCTGGCGTGCGCAGTCGCTACCCCGGGGCAGGCAGGAGGAAAAGAGTTCGCCGTTAAGCGCGGCTTCGTATTTTGACAGGACTTCAGCGACTGATGACCGGTGACGTCTTCTCCAGGGTGTTGTCCAGGCCCGCGAGGAGCGCGTGGATGGCGGACCGGCGGTCGCGGGCGTCGACGGTGACGAGTGGCACGGTATCGGCGAGGCCGAGCGCGTCGCGCACCGCGTCGAGCGGGTGCGTCTGGCGGCCGTCGAACAGGTTCACGGCCACCACGAACGGCACGTCGGAGTCGTTCTCGAAGTAGTTCACCGCGGGGAAGGAGACCTCAAGGCGGCGGGTGTCGACGAGGACGACGGCGGCGCTGGCGCCCCGGCACAAGTCGTCCCACATCGGCCAGAACCTCGGCTGGCCCGGCGTGCCGAACAGGTAGAGGATCAGGTCGCGCGCGAGCGTGATCCGGCCGAAGTCCATGGCCACCGTGGTGGTGGTCTTCTCCTCGGAGCCGTACAGCGGGTCGACCGTCTTGCTCGCCTGCGTCATCCATGCCTCGGTGTTGACCGGGGGGATCTCTGAGACGGTGCCGACCAGGGTGGTCTTCCCTACGCCGAAGCCGCCCGCCACGACGATCTTCGCGGACGTGAGGTTCGGCGGCACGCGGTCAGGCGAACTCGCGAAGGCCATCAATGACTCTCTTCAACAGCCGGTGGTCGTACGGGGACGTGTAGGTGTCTTCGTTGATCAGCACGTGGTCGCTGGCGGCCAGGTCCTCGAGCAGCACGCGGGTGACCCCGAGCGACACGCCGGAGTGGGCCGACAACTCGGCGACCGACTGCGGGCCGAATGAAGCCCGCTCATACAGCCGCCGCGCCTCCGGCGACAACCGGAGCGCGACCGCGGAGTCGTAACGCTCAACCGAGACCAGCGTGTGCACGTACAGGTGATGGCGGGTCCTGGTGCGCCCGCCGGTCAGCACGTACGGACGGACCCAGGGGTTGCCGTTCATCGCCCGCCTCCTCCGCTCCTGGCGTTGATGCGGCGCAGGTCGTCGCGGAGCTGCGGGGTGAGCACATGGCCGACGGCATCGACGAGCTGCGCCATCTGGTGCGCGATCACGCCGAGGTTGGCGCCTTCCCGGACGAGCACGGCGAAGCCGGCGAGGTTGCCGATGCTCATGAAGAGGAAGTGGCCCGTCGGGAACTTAAGCATCACCTGGTCGCAGCCGGTCTCGCCGACCTTGCTCGCGATGTTGTTGCCGAGGCTGATGATCCCGCTGGTCATCGCGGCGAGCGGGTCAGCCAGGTCCGGCGACATGCCGCCGGCCGCGATCAGCGGCAGGCCGTCGGCAGAGACGATGAGCGCGTGGGTGACTCCCGGCGTCGACAGGGCGAAGTTGTCAACGAGCCAGCCGAAGTCCTGCGGGTCGCGCGGCGGCAGGACGGCGGGGTTCGTCATGGCTTGGCCTCTTCTTCGGTCGCGGTGTCATCGGCGGAGTCGGGTGCGTCGACGATGCCCGAGGAGAAGGCGCTGAGGTCGTCGGCAAAGGCCCGGCGGGCCGCCGCTTGCTGCTCCGAAGTCGGCACCGCCGCAGGCTCTTGCGGCCGGGGTCGCGGCTCGTCGCCGCGCAGGCTGGCACGCTCACGGCGAGGCAGGTCACCAGCCGGGAGCGGCTGGTCACGGTCGGCCAGCTCGGGCGGCTCCCACTGCTGTACCTGGTGTGCTCTCGTCGGCTGGCCGCGCGGCAAGTCGGGTACCACGATCGGTCGCGGCGGCGTCGGTGCCGACTGCGCCGTGCCCGCGGCCGACGGCGCGAGCCTGCGCTGTGCGTCCTCCGCGGGAACCTCGCAGAGCAGGTGCGGCGGCAGCGTCACCATCGCGACCGTCCCGCTGCTCGGCAGCGGGCGGGCGGCGAGGCGGACGCCGATGGAGTGCTTGCGCGCGACTCGGTGCACGACGGGGAACCCGGTGTGCCGTCCGGTCCGCTCGTCCACGTCGGGAACGGGGCCAAGGAACGAGGCGTTCAGCGCCGCGACCAGGTCCGCGCTCATGCCGATGCCGGTGTCTTCGATCCGGAACATGACGCTGCCGTCGTCCATCAGGTGCCCGCTCACGGTGACCGTGCCCGGCGAGTACCTGGTGGCGTTGTCGAGCAGCGCCGCCATCACCGAGCCGAGGTCGTCGGCGGCGTAGCCGAGCACGGCGAGGTCGGTGACCCGGCCGATCGTGACCTGGGTGTATCGCTCGATCGCGGAGAGCGCCATCCGGATGACGTCAAGCAGCGACGTGGTGAAGCCGGCCAGCTCCTCCTCGCTGCGGCCCGCGAGGGTACGCAGGTCACGGCTGGCGCGGCGCATCCGGGTAACCGCGTGGTCAACCTGGTAGAGCCGCCGCAGCCGTTCCGGGTCGCCCTCGTCGGCCTCAAGCTCGTCGAGGGAAGTGCGCAACTGCTCGGCCAGGACCAGCAGGTGCAGCCCGAACTGGTCGCAGATGTCCGGCCACGCGCCGCCCGGGCGCGGCTCCGCCATGGCCGCCTGGCCCGGCCAGGCGGCCGCGTCCCGCGCCGGGACGGGCCCGGACTCGGGCGGCTGGACCGGCGGCAGCGCCTGCGCGGGCGCGGGCGGCTGCGCGGGGGCGAGCACGGCCACGCCGTTCGCCGGGTGACCGCCGCCGAGCAGGCTGCGCGCGTACTGGCCAAGGCCGCGCTGGTCGAGGTCGTACGGTCCGGGGGCGTAGGGGCCGGACCCCGGCTGGCCCGTCCCGTCCGGGCTCGCCCCGGGATGGCTGGCACTTCGGTGGCCGGCACTGGGCTGGCCGGCATCAGGCTGGCTTGTGCCGTACTGGCCGCCGTACTGGCCTCCGCGGGCGGCGTTTCCGTGCTGGCCCTGGTCGTACGGTGCCGCGGCGGGCTCGGAGGCGCCGTAAGGTCCGCTCCCGAACTGCGCGGGCTGCCCCCAGCCCGGCTCGAACCAGCCTCCGCCCGGCGATGAAGGTCCCGGCTGGGCCGCCTGCGCTTGGCTGGCCGGCGGCTGGCTGGCCGGCGGCTGAGCGGCCGACGGTCGCCCGGCCACGGGCGCCGCCGGGCCGGGCCGGTACTCGCGCTCAGCGTCGCGGGTCCCCCCGAGACGGCGTCTGAGGCTCCACCGAGTCATTGGCAGCAAGCTCTTCCCGCGTCGCCGGAAAAACGGACGTTGTTTAGATTGACACAGAAGCAGCGCACTTGCGCGTCCTTCGATACACGAACCCCCGCCCGTATCGGTAAATTCTGTGCGGACTGGGGGACTCATGCCGCTAATGCACAGCATTAGCAGCGAAAGCGACAAGTGGAGCATTGAGGAGGAACGGGAGCGGCTGACTCGGCCCGGCCCGGACCTTCCGTGATCAGCGGTTCAGGTGGTGCGGAGGGCCTCGGCCGGGGACAGCCGGGCGGCCCTGGCCGCCGGGTACAGGCCGGCGAGGGCGGCGATCGTGACCGCGAGCACGAGGCCGCCCCACAGGGCCTGCGCCGGGATCAGCGGGGCCCAGTGCCTGGCGCGCGCCACGGCTTCCGTGATCGCGGCGCCGGCCAGCAGGCCGGCGCCGCCGCCGAGGCCGCCGAGGATGACGGCCTCGGTGAGGAACTGCGCGGCGATGTGCGCCCTGGCCGCGCCGAGGGCACGGCGCAGGCCGATCTCGGCTCGACGCTCAAGGACGGCGATGACCATGACGTTGGCGATGCCGATGCCGCCGACGAGCAGCGCGACGGCGCCGAGGCCGAGGAACAGCGCGGTGGACGCGCTGGCGACCGCGAGCCGCGCGGTGAGCGCGGCCGAGGGCTGGCTGACCGCCGCGCCGCCCGGCACCTGGGGACTGGCCGTCGGCCCGAGCAAGGCCGCGACCTGGGCGGTCGCGGTCACGTCGGTGCGGACGTAGATCATGCTCGGGTGGCCGTCATAGCCGAGGTCGGCCGCCGCGACCGGGAACCCGACGGGCGTCTGCCATGCCTACAGCGAGCGGCTCGGCATCCCGGTCCGCGCCGAGTTCGAACTGGCTGGCCCCGGGCCCGCCGGGCTGCCCGCCGCGGTTGAGCACGCGGTCCTGCGGGTCACGCAAGAGGCGGTCGCCAACGCCGCCAGGCACGGCGACCCGGGTCAGGTCACGGTCCTGGTCCACGCGGACGGCGAGCGCGTCCGCCTTGAGATAGCCGACGACGGCCGCGGCTTCGACGTGCCGGCGCAGGCCGCCGGCGGCGGCCTCGGCTTGCACACGATGCGCGACCGGGTGACGGAACTCGGCGGCGGGCTTGTCATCGACAGCGCGCCAGGGGCCGGCACCCGCGTCCGTGCCTGGTTCCCGTTGCGTCCCGCCGGCCCGGTGGTGCCGAGCACAGCCGCGGCGAGCACAGCGGCGGCGAGCACAGCCGCGGCCGAGATCATGAAGGAGGCCCAATGATCCGGGTGCTTATCGCGGACGACCACAAGGTCGTCCGGCAGGGCCTGCGCTTCCTGCTGTCCTCTGAGCCGGGAATCGACGTCGCGGGCGAGGCGGCGGACGGCGGCGCCGCGCTTGACGCGATCCGGGCGATGGGTCCTGACGTCGTGCTGCTCGACCTGTTCATGCCCCGCCTCGACGGCCTGGGGGTGCTTGCCGCGATGCGCGAGGAGGGGTTGTCGGCGGCCGTCCTCGTGCTGACCTCGTCGCCCGACGACCAGCACCTCCTGGCGGCGCTCAAGGCGGGCGCCGTCTCCTACCTGCCCAAGACGGCCGGGGTGGACCAGGTTATCGACGCCGTCCGGGCCGCCGCCCGGGGCGAGAGCCTGCTGGAGCCGGCCGCGACCGCACGGCTGCTCCGCGAGTTGCGCCAGGCGACCGCGGATCCGCTCGCCCAGCTCACGCCCAGGGAGACCGACGTGCTCAGGGGACTGGCCCAGGGGCGGTCAAACCGGGAGATCGCGCGCCTTCTGTCGGTCTCCGAGGAGACCGTCAAGAGCCACGTGTCGAGCATCCTCGCCAAGCTTGGGCTGGCCGACCGTACCCAGGCGGCCATCTTCGCCCTGCAGCGCCACCTGGTCCCGCTTGACCGGGCGCTTGAGCCGTGACCGGCCCTTGCTGTTCTCCCGCGGCACCGGCCCTGGGTGTCCTCGGCCAGCTGGCGCGCTAGCCGACCGAGACCAGGTGCCTGCGTTCGCCGTTGGCGCGGGGCGCGGACTCGCGTTCCTGTCCCGTGCCTTCCCCGGTGTCCTGGCGCTTGTGCCGGCCCGCGGGGCGGAGCTTGAGGTCGAGGCTCGCCACGTCGGCGAGGCTCAGCCGCGCCGCGCTCAGGTGACGCTCGAACATGCCGAGCACCGCGTAAAACGACCGCTCCAGGCTGGTCGGCCTGCCCTCTGGTCCGGCGGCCATCTCGGCGGCGCACCACCGCCAGCCCGCGTCGGAAAGCTCGTGCACGAACTGCCTGCCGGCCCTTTCCGATTCGACAAGCTTCAATTCGTTGAGCTTGCGCCGCTCTTTGCCCACGAGACGGATGCCGATCAGCGCTTCTAGCTCCGCGTTGGAGAGACTGCCGGAGGCGGAGAGGAGCGCGAACAACACCGCCCGCTCCCTGGCGGATAGCTCATCATGACGCACGTTCTGGCAACTCCGATCATCCTCAGGGAGTACTAGCAGCATCAACGTGAAAAGGTTGATTCTACGGTCAAGTCGGTCTGATAACGCATAATTTCGCGAAATATTGTAAATACACGGCGAAGCCGCCGACCGTGCCGCCGTCCCGCGCGGGACCCAGCGTAGTCTGGCCCAATGGCGTTCGATGGCTGGCCTGCGGAGGCGCTGGATTTTTACGCGGGTCTTGAGGATGACAACTCCAAGGAGTACTGGACTCGCCGGAAGGCCGTCTACCAGGAGAAGATACTACGGCCGATGGAGGAACTGCTGGAAGAACTCGCGCCCGAGTTCGGTGAGCCCAAGATCTTCCGGCCGTACCGCGATATCCGTTTTAGCCACGATAAAACTCCATATAAGACGCATATCGGGGCAACTGTGGGGTCGACCTGCTACGTGCAGCTGTCGGCCGACGGGCTGTCCGCCGGCTCCGGCCGCTGGCACCTAGAGCCCGCGGAGCTGGCCCAGTACCGGGCGGGGGTCGCCGGACCCGACGGTGCCGAGCTCGCCGCGATCGTTACCGCCCTGGATAAGGCCGGGGTGGAAGTGCACGGGCACGGGACGCTGAAGTCCGCGCCGCGCGGGTACTCGGCCGACCACCCGCGGATTGACCTGCTCAGGCACAAGGGGCTGACGACCTGGCGGCACTGGAGCCCCGAGCCCTGGCTCTCGACGCCGACGCCCGCCGCCAGGCTCAGGGAGTTCTTCCTGACGAGCGCGGACTTCTGCGACTGGCTCACCTCGCACGTCGGGTAGCCGGCGCCGGGCGCCTTCGCCAAGGCGTTCCCGCGCGAGTCCGCCTCCCGTCGGACCCTACGCTGCCGGAGATCCGGACCGTCCGTTCGCTCTAGTCAGGATTGTCGGCGAACTCCGCGCGGACGCCGAGCAGGCGGACGGGACGGCCGGGAGTGAACATGGCGAGGGCGGCCCGGGCGGCTCGTTCGATCGCGTCGGCCCACCGCTCCCCGTCATGCTCGGGCCCGTCATCCTCGGGCCCGCCGTCGGCCTGCGGGCCACCGAGTGACAGTTGCCCGCCGGCGGGCGGGTGCGCGCCCGGCGGCAGCCGCTCGTCGGGGGGCAGCGAGGTGCCGTGGGTGATCGTGACGAAGGGGGCGTACCTCACCTTCACCACGACCCTGGCCACCGGCCGGTCGGTGACCTCGGCGGCGACCTGCCTGGCCAGACGGGAGACCTCCGCCGCCGATCGCGGCCCAGTCCGCGAGGTTGCGCTGGTACGTGACCTCGCGGCCGTGCGAGCGCGGCACGTACGGCGTCGAGTCGATCTCCGACTCGCCGCGCCCGTTGCCGAGCAGCACCAGCCAGGGACCGGTGGTGGGGCCGAACTCCTTCGCGAGCGGAGCCGGGTCGGCGGCGGCGAGCTGCCGGACCGTGGTGATGCCGAGCGCCGCGAGCTTGGCCACGGTCTTGGCGCCGATCCCCCAGATCGCGTCCGGCGGGCGGTCCCCGAGCACGTCGAACCAGGTGGCGGTCGTGAGCACGGCGACGCCCGCCGGCTTGCCGAAGCCCGTCGCGATCTTGGCCTGCAGCTTGTTGTCGCCGATGCCGACCGAGCAGTCCAGGTCCGTAGCCGCCTTGACGTCGGCGACCAGGCCGCGGGCGAAGCCCTCCGGGTCGTCGGTCCGGACGCCGACGAACGCCTCGTCCCAGCCGAGCACCTCGACGGGGCAGCCGGTCTCCCGCAGCACGGCCATGACCCGCGCCGAGACCTCGTTGTACGCGTCGGCGTCCACCGGCAGGAAGACGCAGTCCGGGCAGCGCTTCGCCGCGGTGCGCAGCGGCAGTCCCGAGTGCACGCCGAACTCCCGCGCCTCGTAGGACGCCGTGGAGACCACGCCGCGCTTCGTCGCGTCGCCGTCTCCCCCGACCACGACGGGCTTCCCGCGCAGTTCGGGATGGCGAAGTTGCTCGACGGCCGCGAGGAACTGGTCCATGTCCACGTGCAGCACCCAGTGGGTCACACCGCAAGTCTTACCCACCGGCCGCCGCCCGGCCCCGCCCGGCGACGCAACGGTCGGGGCGGGTGCTGGCCTCCGTGCCCACGGGGCCGAGACGCGAACGTCAGGTAGCCCGGGTCGGGAGGCGGGCTGTTCGTCAAGCCGGCCCACGGCACATGCGCAGGCAGGGCGGTGCTGGCCAGCCGAGGCTGCAGCGTCCCCTCGGGGCGGCCTTCGAGCCTCGTCGGCGGCACGTGGTAGCTCGCCAGCTGCGTCAACCTGGCCGCTGCTCTGCTCGCAGAACTGACCCAGCCCGGATAGTGCTTGCCGGCGACTTGCACACGCACTAGCGCCTGGAAGGCATCATCGTCGATGCCGTCGTAGCCATGGCGAACAACCGAGCTGTAGATATCCCCCAGACAACCAGGATCAAGATCGACGATCTCCCGAAGTGCTCTTTTCACCGGGGCGCGTCGAGGAGGCGGAACGCGACGTCCAGCGCCTCGCCGAAGCACCCGTTGGCGTCGTAGTGCACTTCCCCGGCGTGCACTACGACGCGCATCCGCAGCTGCCGTTGCGCTGGCTGTTACGCGGCAGGCGGCGTTGTACTGCTGAGCAGCTGGTCGAGGGCGGGAATCACGCGGTTCAGCAGGATCGCCTTGGCACCTCGTCGACGGCGTGATCAGCGCAAGGTCCGTCGTCTCCGGTCGATGAACCGGTCGTGATCCGCTGTCGACGCCCGCCCTGCGCAGCGCCACCTCTAACAGCTCGTCGCTCTTATTCCGTAGCTCGCCCTTGATGGATCTGGGCAGCTCAGCGGACCGCTCGATGTCCAGCGCGCAATCGAGCGATACTGCGGCAGGCCAGCCGCCAGAGCGGCGCCATCAGTGACTCCCGCCGAGCGGGCACATGTCAAGTCCACGGCTACTGCGCGATCGCGCGGCCTCTTGGAGCGGGTGAGATCGGAGCCATGAATCAAGAGATAGCCCTCGTCTGTCATCTCACCAGGTCAGCGACATTACGTCGCCATCACGAGTAAGGCGTGCAACGACAACATATAACGTTTCGCATTCGTCGCTGCCATCGCTCAGCTGACGGCAGTGCCCGAAGCATGCGACCACAATGCCGACAGCAGCCAGAGCTGACCCGTCCCAGGCGGCCCATCGCCTCGCGAACGGGATCGGATCTTGCAGTGCGTGCTGGAAACCCTACCCAGGAACAGCTTGCGAACGCGATGGCGCGCTCCCATTCGCTCCGTCTCCGCGTACCTGAATGGTCGACGTCGGCCGCCGCTCACGCTGTTGGAGCCCTTTGTCCGAGCATGCAAGGGCACCAAGGCGGACTTGGAGCAACTAAAAGCTCTGGCGGCAAATCGATCGCCTACCAGCTAGCGAGGCGCCGAAACCTGCCCCATCAGGCCGACCATGCTGCGTACGTTTCAGAACGTCGCCCAGGCACTGCGCGACGGCCTCGTCAGGGACTCGGATGGCAGGCCGGTGGTGGCGGCGAGACCTGCGCGACTCATGGTCGAGGACACCGATGGCAAGCCCGCAGAGCACGGATGATCAGGCGAACCGCTTGATAAAGCGACGGCGACATCCACCGCCTACGGTGTGAGGGCAATGCTGCTGCTGGAACGGCTTGGGGGCCGACATGATCCAGTCGCAGAACCTCCGTAGATGGCGTCCCCGCTTGGGGTACACGGTCACGGACAATCCATTCTGCGCCCAGAAGTGACCGCGGCAGTGCTGAACGCGCTGTGCCGGATCGACGCCACCGACGGGCTTCGACGATCACCGCGCCGAGATGGAAAGGGACCTGGGCAACTTCGAGAAGTTCAGGCCGTTCATCCTCACGATCATGCTGGAAACCAGCCTGCTGCTCAGGTCCGGAACAAAGCTGGTGGATACCCTCGTCGAGAGCCTGCTGGCCACGCGGCGGCCATACCGTGATCTCCTGCTGTGGCCTGAAAAGGCCGAGCCCTCACGCGTACGATCCTCAGCCGTCGTGGCGCACACAGGCGAGCGTTTCTGGCGCTCGCCAGCTCACTAAGCGATACGGCCGTCTAGCCCAGTGCAGAAGGCTATAGAGCAGACGGCGGCCTGGCTGCATCGAGCAGCCTGACCTGCACAACGCCTATGAGGTCAACGACCTGGTCGACCAATGACAGGCCGGAACTGGTCCACGTTCGGCACTTCACGGCCGCCTGGGTGGTGAAGGCCCTAGTCTCGGCGGGCGTGCCGACGGCACATCCAGCGGTGAGCCGCGCGGTGTCCAGGATCTGGGACAGCTATGGCGGCGGCACTGTGGCACTGTGGGCATGGGATAACGGCGACCTGCCGATCTGGATGACCTTCGACGCCATCGAGGCGCTGCGGCTCGCCAACCTGGCCCTCCCGGCTGCTCGCCGGCCTGGTCATCGGCACTACGACGCTTGCTCGACATGATGGGCAGCGTGAGTAAACGAGGTGCGCGCCGCACCTCAGCGGGCGGCCAGAGAACTGGTCCTAGGCCGCCCGGCGAGACCAGTAAACAAACCTAGCTAGCTCTCGCGGCGCCGCCGCCGTACTGCGAAGAGATCGATAAGCGCCCGACGCGCCTGTTGTCGGGCTCCTCGTGGGCACTCCGGGATAATGCGGAGTTCCGCGTCTCGCACTGGGACTGGGCAGCTCCTCACAGAGGGACCCACTGGCTGCTTTATGCCCCTGTGAGGGTGTGAGGCTGGCATCCTCACAGCGCCTCTGGGTGTCCAACAAGATGCGTCCATTGTGCCTCTCTAACCATTGTGCTTCTCTAACCATTTTGTCTCCTATGCCCAATAGTCACTCATATCTCGTGGTGAACGGCCTCCCCGCTGCCGGAAGGGCCTGCGGGACAGGCTAGCAGTCATGAGATACATGGAAGCACTAAATCAGGTTTGCTTGACCAGCGTTTCGATGCTTAGATGCTGCAGTGAGACTGAATCCCCACGGGTCGGCTACCGCTGGCTGTGCTACCACGCCTCGAGGCCCCCGCGGGGCACGAGCTTGCGGCCGCGCGTTGGGCGCGGCTGTAGTTCCAGGAAGGGAACTCCGCATGTCCTTGAGCAAAGCTCCTGTCAGGGGGCCGCTGACATTGCTCAGCTTCGTCGCAGTAATGCTGACGTGGTTCAGCTTCGTCATCGTAATCGTGCGTGTACCGGCGCTCCTCGCCGATGCCTCCCGGAGTGCCACGAGGACTAACCACGCGCCCTCGCCTACCTGGGCCCCGGCAGCGCCCTCTCGCGCCGACTGCCTGCCGCGGCCTCCCAGTCAAATCATTCCCGAGCACGCCAAGCGTCACCGGTAGCAGGCGAAGCGGCCCGTGGATGACGGTCCCGATACTGCACGGCGGCATTGCCTCCCCGATCCCGGCCCGGCTCGAGGCAGCGTACGGCTGGATCACCGCTCAGCGGGGAAGACACCGGCTTCAAGGACGAATCGCGGCCCGGACGCCGCTTCCGCCAGCTGGCCGCGCAACGGCCGAACTCGCCCTTACCGCCCTGGCCTCCGCGGCCCTGACTCTCGCCAGCCGCGGTCTCCTGTACGTGCGCCTGGCGCCGAGGCAGGCATCCGCAGGCCGCCTCGCCGCCCAGCTGGGGTGGGCAGAATGAGCCGCGGCGGATCCAAGCTCCCCGCTAGCGCGGACAGCCCGCCAGCCACGGCCGAACGATCGCTGAACGGATCACGGTCACCCTGATATCCAAGGTGGCAGCGGAACTCCAGGACATCCACGACCGACAGGCATGTCTAGACCGACATCGTCAACCGGGCGATAACGCTGTACGAGTTCGTGGAGGCGGAGCTGAGCGCGGGGGCCAAGTTCATCGTCCGCCGTGACGGCGAGCCGCACAGGATCAAGTTGATCTACACGTTCCGCTGGGCCGTGCCGCGGCACCGGCCCAGCGAACGCCGTTGAGCACTAGAAGCTGCAAAGGGCGCTGATGAACGCTGGCGGATCCCCTTCGGTGGACTGGTCGATTACGAGTCGCTGCAACCTCGCATGCGACTTCTGTTACGGACCCGTACCGGGAAAGGACCCCTTCGAGCTTCGCGCCAAGATCCTCAAAGCGCTCACCGCCTCCTCCGCCCGAGTGGTGACTTTCTGCGGCGGGCAACCCCTCCTGCTCCGCAATATCGACGAGTACGCGCCCACGCTCGCGGAATCCTGTAAGTCCCACGGCTCAACACCAACGTCAACTGCTGCGAAGCGTCTTGACCAAGGCTCCGGCTGGCAACTTCTCCATGTCGGCCTCTCGATCTAAGCCCGACGCCAGAAATCCACCGTGCGATGCGGGTCAGAGGCCGATCTCGACGAGGTATAGAGGCGCCCGCTCGTGTGCAAAAACCTGGCGTTGACTTGAAACTGGCCACCGTGCTGAGTCGCGTCAACCGGGACGACCTGCCTGCCCTAGCCGCCGTCGTACGTGACCTCTCTCGTCCGTCTGGCGCATCTACAGACAGCGCGTGTACAGAACTTCGGCCAGCAGCGCCATGGCTACCTGAAAACGTTCAGGCGTCGTCAGCCCGCCAAGCAAACCAGTAAACAGCACCGTCCAGCAGCCTGAACAGCGCTGCCTCATCGTCACCCACGTAAGTTCTTCAACCACCAACAAAGCTACCTCCCCCGACTCCTACCCTTACCACTCAACCCCACCCCATATCATTCTCCAACTCCCCACCCCTCAGCTCGCGGGTTTCCTCGCGGGTTCAGGCGCTTCCTGGCCTCTTCGTAGAGGTCGGCCGGCAGCGGGCCCTTTTCCGCGGTCACGATGTTGCCGGCCAGGTGAGCCGGGTTCGCGGTGCCCACGATCGTGGTCGACAGGGCGGGGTGGCTGAGCGTGAAGCGGAGGATGAACTCCTGCCTGCCGATGCCCGACTCGCTGATGAGGTCCTCGATGCCGGAGTTCTCCCAGTTGCGCTGGCCGACGCCGGGATCCTGGGTAAGCGGGCTCACGGTCCAGTTCTTCTCGTCCGACGCCGCGCCGCGGGCCGCGCCGCCGCGGATCAGCGTGCCCGCCCCCTTGTCCGCCGCCTCGGTGATGAGGTTCTCGTGGTCGCGCTGGACGGCCGAGTAGGGGATCTGGAACGCGTCGAAGACGTCCATCGCGATGTGGTCGGGCAGGTTGGGCAGGATGCCAGACATGCCGATGAAGCGGACCTTGCCCTCGGCCCGCAGTTCCTTGAGCGCCTGAATCGTGCGGTTCTCTTCGAGCGTCGCCCTGCTCGGTGACATGTGCACCTGGACCAGGTCGAGGCGGTCGGTGCGGAGCCGGCGCAGCGACTGCTCGACGTCCGCGCGGACGTTCCGCTGGCTGTAGTCGTGCGGGTAGGGCGGTGGCACGTCGGCCGGCGTCTCGATCAGGCAGCCGCACTTGGAGGCGAGGAAGAACTCGTCCCTGCGGTGGCCGACGTAGGTGCCGATGAGCTCTTCGCTGCGGCCGTAGTCGGGTGAGGTGTCGATCAGGTTGATGCCGCCGTCAAGGACCGCGTTGAGCACGCGGCCCGCGTCCTCGTCCGAGATCTCCGGGCCCCTCGGCCCCCCGCGCAGTTCCATGGCGCCGTAGCCGAGGATGGTCACGTTCGCGCCGGTGCGCCCGAGGGCACGTGTCATGATCGCCATGGCGCAACGCTATCCCCGGCGGATCCGGCGCCGCCACCGCGGGACACCGCCGGCGCCCCGCCGGCGGCTGAAGGGCTGACGACCCGGCCCGGGCCTAGCGGTCCCGGTCCTCAAGCGCGCTCGCGTCCTCGGGGACGTCGACGGAGTGCTGCTTGAGCGCGGCCAGGGGAACGATCTCCAGGGCGCGCTCGTGGGTGGACGCGAGCACGATCGGTGCCGCGAGGCCGTCCTTGTAGGCGCGCAGCCAGTTCGCCGCCGTGACGCACCAGCGGTCTCCTGGCACGAGACCGGGGAACCGGTACTGCGGCATCGGCGTGCTCAGGTCGTTGCCGATGCTCCGCTGGTGCTCAAGGAACTCGCTGGTCACCACCGCGCAGACGGTGTGACTGCCGCTGTCCTCCGGTCCGGTGTTGCAGCAGCCGTCCCGGTAGAAGCCGGTGAGCGGGTCAGTTCCACATGGCTCAAGCTCGCCGCCGAGCACGTTCCGGTCACCCATCCCATGAGTATCAACAGCAGCGGCCCGCGTCCGCAACCCTCAGCGGGCGAAGATCGGCGCCGGATACCAGCAATTCACACAATCGCGCTCAGCACCGCGAGGGTAAACGTGGCGATCGCCGCGAAACCGTGCGCGATGGGGACGAGCACCGCGGGATTCGGCCGGATCGGCCGGTGCCTCGGCGCGGGCACCGGGTCGGCGAGCAAACGGGCGATCATCTCGTCGGTGACCTCGAATTCCTGGTGACCGGCCGCCCGGTCACCGGCAGGAGGGGGCGCCTCGCGCGGCGCGGGCTCCCGCCTCTCCCCCGGCTTGCGCGCCGGGTAGGGCGTCCAGAGCGTCACCGTGCACAGCCCCAGGCCCACCGCCACCATGAGCAGGACCACGGCCGCCCAGGCGAGCGGCCGCGCGCCCGAGGCAACGAAGGCGACCCAGACAAGGAGCCCGGTCAGGGCCGCGGCGGCGTGCCCGAAGATCAGTTGCGGCGGCAGCCCGCCCGCCTTGGCCCGCTCGCTGCGCAGGCCGCCGCGCGCGAGCCAGGTGCGGAGCATGAAGGCACCCAGGCTCGCCGTGACGAGCCAGCTGACGAGAGTCGCGGCGCGCATGATGAGCCGAGTGTCCTCGCCCCGGGACCACTTGACAATAGTTAACGATGTCATTAACTATTGCCGGGTGAGGCATGACGTGGACCTGACCTCCGGGTCGGTCATCGAGGCCCTGTCCGATCCGACGCGGCGGCAGATCGTGGTGCTGCTGAGCGGCGGGCCCAAGCGGGCGGGCGAACTGGCGGCCGAGGTCGGCATGTCGGCCCCGGCGATAAGCAGGCACCTGCGGGTACTCCTGTCGGCCCTGGTGATTACCGACGAGCGACTTGACGAGGACGCGCGGGCCAGGGTCTTCCGGCTCCAGCCGCAGTCGATCAAGATCGTGCAGGACTGGCTCGAGAGCGTGCTGTCCGGCCCGGCCGAACCGCACGAGGACAACGTTCCGGCGTGAATGCGCGGCGTGCGTCGCCAGAGCGCATGTCGGCCTTGATATAGACATGCGCCAAATCGTTGCCTAGCCTTGACTGTATGGTCAGTCAGGATTTGCACGTCTTTCCTCCGGCGCCGCTGAGCGACTCGTCGCTCGCGGCGGCCTTGCGGCCGTTCGGCGAGAGCCGGATGCTTCCCCCGGCCGCGTACACGTCCGCCGAGGTGTTCGCCTGGGAGCGAGAGCACTTCTTCGGCGGCGGCTGGACGTGCGCGGGGCACGCGTCGTTGCTGCCCGCGGCGGGCGACCAGCTGGCCGTCGAGACCGGCGCGGGCGGCGCGGTCATCGTGCGCGGCGAGGACGGGATCATCAGGGCGTTCGCCAACACCTGCCGGCACCGCGGTCACGAGCTGCTGCCGTGCGGCGGTGAAGCTAAACACGGGGAATCCAAGCACGGGGAAGCCAACCACGGGGACGCGCGCCGCCCGGCCGCGGTGAACGCGCGGGCCATCGTCTGCCCGTATCACTCGTGGGCGTACTCGCTGTCGGGTGAGCTGCGGGGCGCGCCGGGATACCGCGGGCTGGCGAGCCGCGACTGGTCGCTGCGGGAACTGCCCGCCGTCGAATGGCACGGGCTGGTCTTCGTCGACGGGTCGGGAGGCGCGGCGGGGCCCCTGCCGCTGTCCCGGCTCGACCCGATCGTCGCCCCCTACGAGCCATCGCGGCTGGCCGTCGCCGCCACGCACACGTACGACGCGGCGGCGAACTGGAAGATCCTCACGGAGAACTACCACGAGTGCTACCACTGCCCCACCATCCACCCGGAGCTGTGCAGCGTGTCGCCGCCGCACAGCGGGGAGAACTACGAGTCCTCCGGCGCCTGGATCGGCGGCTGGATGGAGCTGCGGGACGGCGCCGCCACGATGTCGCTTGACGGGCACAGCGACGGCCTGCCGCTGCGCGGGCTGGCCGGTGACGCGCTGCGGACCGTGATCTACGTCGGTATCTTCCCGAACGTGCTGCTCAGCCTGCACCCGGACTACGTGATGACGCACGTCCTGGTGCCCAGGGCCGCCGACCGGACGGTGATCGAGTGCTCGTGGGCCTTCGCCCCCGAGGCGGCCAGCGCCCCCGGGTTCGACCCGTCGTACGCCGTGGACTTCTGGGACCTCACCAACCGGCAGGACTGGGGGGCCTGCGAGTCGGTGCAGCGCGGGCTCGGGTCCCCGTTCGCCGCGCCCGGGCCGCTGTCCCCCGACGAGGACGCGGTGTACTCCTTCGTGACGACGGTGGCGCGCGGTTACCTCGGCGCCCGGGTCGGCGAGTGGCCGGCCGCGCGCGCGGGGGCGGCTACCGGAGGCTCGTCAGGCGAGTGAGCCGACGCCCCGCGCGGTCAGCTGGCGGGCGATGATCATGCGCTGGATCTCGCTCGTGCCCTCCCAGATGCGTTCCACCCGCAGCTCGCGGAAGAAGCGCTCGGCCACGTTCTCGCGCATGTAGCCGCGGCCGCCGAAGACCTGGACGGCGCGGTCCGCGACCCGGCCGGCCATCTCCGAGCAGTACAGCTTGGCCATCGAGCACTGCGCGTGCGCGGTCTTCGTGTCTGACGGGTCGCGGTCGATCCCGCGCGCCGTCTCGTACAGCAGCGAGCGGGCGGCGAACAGCTCGGTGACGCTGTCCGCGAGCATGCCGGCCACTAGGCCGTGCGACGCGATCGGCGTCCCGCCCGCGACGCGCGACGCGGCGAACGCGCTCATCTCCGCGACGAGGCGCTCGGCGGCGCCGGCGCAGCGCGCCGCCACCATCAGCCGCTCGAACCGGAACCACTCGCGCGAGTAGAGCATCCCGTCGCCCTCCGCGCCGACCAGGCTGGCCGCGGGGACGCGGACGTTCTCGAACGCGACGATCGGGTGGTGGTGGGTGATCGTGTGCGAGTAGGCGGGCGTGCGGACGACGGACACGCCGGGACTTGGCAGGTCAACCAGGAAGAGCAAGTGCTCGCCGCCGGCAGCAGCCCCCGGCCGTTCTGGATGATCGGCCTTCTTCGCCTGGAAGAAGCAGTAATCGGCGGTGTTGAAGCTCGTGACGTGCCACTTCACGCCGTTGAGCACCCAGGAGCCGCCGTCGAGGAAGGCGGTCGCCTCGATCGCGTCCACGTCGGAGCCTGCGCCTTCCTCGGTGATCGCGTAGCACTCCTCGCGCTCGCCGCGGATCGTCGGCAGCAGGTAGCGCGCCAGCTGGTCTCGCGTGGCGACCGGCGGGAACCAGGACGGCGGCGTGGCGGCGACCCAGCCGAGCGCGTTGGTCACCCGGCCGACCTGCTCCTGGACGAGAACCTGCTGGAGCGTGGTGCAGCCGCCGCCGCCGAGCTCGCGCGGCAGGTTCGTCGCGAAGAGGCCCAGCTCGATCGCGCGCTTCTGGTGCCCGGCGGTGACGTCATCGGGGAGGCCGCCGGACAGCTCCGCCTCGACCTCGAAGGGGATGAGCTCGTCGGCGAAGGCGCGGGCGCGCGCCTGAATGTCCTTGTCTGCTGCTGACAGGCCGTACATGAACGCTGGCACCTCACCGGTTCGCGCGCCTTTTCGGCGAAAGCGACATTGACTGAACGTTCAGTCTAAGCCTAGCATCGAGCCATGCCAATGCCTCTGGTCGAGCTGCCGAAGACCGCCGACGCCGTTGTGGTGGGCGGCGGGACCGTGGGCGCCTGGTGCGCCTACTTCCTGCGCCGGGCCGGCCTGCGCACCGTCGTCCTCATCGAAAAAGGCGTGCTCGGCCAGGGCTCGTCGAGCCGGGCCGCCGGCGTCGTCCGCGTCCAGGGCGGCACGCCGGCGGCGGTGCGCCTCGGCCAGTGGTCGCGCGCGTTCTACGTCGGGCAGCGCGACGAGATCGGGACCGATTCCGGGTTCACCCCGCAGGGCTACCTGCTGCCCGCCTTCACCGAGCCCGAGGTGGCCGCGGCCCGGTCCAGGATCGAGATGCAGCGGGCGCTCGGGCTGCCGGTGCGCTGGCTCGCCGCCGGCGAGGTCGACGCGATCAACCCGACCCTCGCGCCAGGGGCGACACTGGGCGCGTCCTACTGCACCGAGGACGGGTACATCGCGCCGCCGCGCAACGTCGCCGCGTACACCGCGGCGCTGGTCGCGAGCGGCGTGACCGTGGCCGAGCAGACGCGGTTCACCGGGCTGTCGGCGGACGGCCGCACGGTCCACACCGCGCGCGGCGCCGTCGAGGCCGGTCGGGTCATCCTGGCCGGCGGGCCGCAGCTCGCGGCCGTCGGCGACCTCGCCGGCATCACGATCCCGGCCGGCGGCGTGCGGCACCACGTCGCGGTCACCGAGGAGCACCCGGCGTTCGCGGACACGCCCATGGTGTTCGACGTGCCGTCCGGCCTGTACTGGCGGCCGGAGGAGGGCGGGCTCCTCTTCGGGATGAGCGACCCGGACGAGCCGCCAGGCGAGAACCGGCTGATCGACTTCGGCTACCTCGCGCAGATGCGGTCCAAGCTGGCCGCGCTCGTGCCGCTCACCGGCGGCCTGGGGATCCGGCGCGCGTGGGCCGCGACGATCGACTTCACTCCCGATCACCTGCCGATCATCGGCCCCGCGCCCGGGTACGGCAGCGTGTTCGTCGCGTCGGCGGGCGGGGCCGGGATGATGTGGGGCCCGGCGGTCGCGCGGGCCGTCGCCGACGTCTCGCTGGCCGGCGCTACCGACGTCGTCGACGTGACCGACCTCGGACTCGACCGCTTCGACGCGAGCGGCCGCAGCAGGCTCGCCGCCGACCCGATCGCGCTGCCTTTCCCAGAGAAACTGGCGTTCCCAGAGAAGCTGACCTTCCCAGAGAAAGCGTCCTGACCATGACCGCTGTCCCGCCCGTCATCGACACCGCCTTCCTGGCCGCCGCGGCCGCCGCCGAGCTTGAGGACTGGGGGCCGCTGGAGGAGGCGACCCAGGTAGACCTCAAGCCCGGCGACGCCCCGATGACCGTCCGCGGCCTGACCATCTGGTCGGCGCCGGACGAGTCGGGCGCGGAAGCAGGCATCTGGGAGTGCACCGCCGGGCCCTCGTACTGGGTTCAGCAGGAGAACGAGGTCATCTACGTGCTGTCAGGCACGCTGACCGTCACCCCGGACGGCGGGAAGCCGGCGACGCTCGGCCCCGGTGACGTCGCCGTCTTCCCGCGCGGCTGGCGCGGCCCGTGGGAGCTGCACGAGACCGTGCGGAAGGTCTACGTCGTCTTCTAGGAAGCCACGAGCACCAGCATCCCGAACGAGTGGTACGTGACCCTCAGCCGGTGAAGTCGACGCGCATGACGACACGGCGGACGCTCGGGGTGCTGACCTCGGCGAAGCCCGCCTCGGCGAACACCTGGACGGCGCCAACGTACAACTCGCCCCAGGTGACCTGCTTGCCGGGCTGGGTGCGCATGGCGTAGCCCTCAAGGGCGCGGGCGCCGTTCGCCTTCGCGTAGCGGACCGTGGCCGCGGCCAGGGCATAGCTGATGCCGCGCCCGCGGTAGCCCTTGCGGACGACGAAGCAGGTCACCGACCAGACACCGTCATCTCCCTTGTCCTCGCCCGGGCGGCCTTTCCATACGGTGGGCTTGCCGAGCAGGCGCGGGTAGGCGGTACGCGGCTCGACCGCCACCCAGCCGACGGGGACGCGTTCTCCCGCTGGCTGGCTGCCCTCAGCGAGGTAGGCGACGAGGCCGGTCGTGCTCGTCGCCTCCGGGTTATCGCAGTTGGCCTGCTCCCTGAGCTGGGCGCGGCGCTGCTCGTCGGTTTCCTGCTCCCAGAACCAGCCGCGGGTCTTGAACCACTGGCAGTTGCACCGGCCACTGCTGCCTGACGGGCCGAAGATCGCGGCCAGGTCCGCCCACGCCGCCTCGTTAGCCGGGACGATCGTGAGGTCGCCTGGGTCGACTGGGCCCGGTTCGGTGCCTCTCATGGCCGGTCACGATAGCGTTGATCGCGGACGTTCTACGTCCGTGATGGCGGCAAGGACGGGAGGTGGCCCGCGTGAGCGGCGGGCACGAGATCAGCCCGACGGCCCGGGCGCTGCTTGCCCTCGAGGCGATACAGAACGCCCCGGGGATCACCGCGCAGCGCCTCGGCGAGCGGCTCGGGGTCACCGAGCGCGCGGCCCGCCGCTACGTGGCGATCCTGCGCGAGGCGGGGCTGCCGATCGACTCCGTTACCGGCCCCTACGGCGGGTACCAGGTCGGGCGCGGGATGCGGCTGCCGCCGCTGACGTTCAGCGCCGCGGAGGCCGCGGGCCTCGTCATGGCCGTCCTTGAGGGGCACCGGGCCGCCGCCGACCCGACCGACCTGGTCGGCGGGGCGCTCGGCAAGATCATCCGGGTGCTGCCCGCGCGGGTTGCCGGGCTGGTCCGCCCTATCCGCGACGTCCGGGGAAGCGTGAACGAGGCGGGTGTCCCCTACGCCCGCGGCGTCGACGGGCTCTCGGTGCCGCCGGTCAGCCACGAGCTGACCGGCGTGCTGTTCGACGCGTGCGCGGCCGGGCGGCGGCTGCGGCTGTGCTACCGGCTGCGGAGCGGCGATGCCGAGGGTGACTGGGTTGAGCGCGATATGGAGGTCGACCCCTGGGCGGTGATCCTGCGGCACAGCCGCTGGTACCTGCTGTGCTGGTCGCACAGCCGGGATGCCCGGCGGGTGCTGCGGGTCGACCGGATCGCGTCGGCCGCGCAGTTGCCTGACACGTTCATGCCGCCGCCGGGGCTCGACCCGCTGCGCGTCCTCGAGGAGCACCTGGCGCAGGACTGGAAGTTCCCCGTCGACGTGCTGATCGACGCTCCGCCCGCCGAGGTGGCCGGGTGGCTGCCACGGTCGCTCGGCGCCTTGTCTCCCGCCGGTGACGGGCAGACCCGGCTGCTGGCGTCAACGGAAAACCCGGGCTGGTACGCGGGGCAGCTGGCGGTGCTCCCGTACCCGTTCCTGGTGGCGGAGTCCGCCCCGCTGCGCGACGCCCTCGCCGACCTCGGCAGGCGGCTGATCGCGGCCGGCACCGGCCAGCCCGCGGCCGAAGACCGGCTGCCGGATTTACCGGTATAAGCGCACCAAGATCAAGACCATGAGGGGTAGTCACGGCGTCAACTCGGTGCCCCTTGCCGGGGCGGCGGCCGGGATTCTGGCTGTGTGGCCCGCGAGGCCAGCACCGGGCACGTGCGTGGGTGCCGCATGGCCAAACGAATACGGCCCGGGGTGCCACCGGGACATTAGATGCGTGCGTGTGTGACGCAAGGCCCGAATATTCTGTCCCGGTGGCGCACAAGGCCAGGCGCGCGGGCAGGGGCACGGGCAGCGGTGGTCAGGCGACTAAGGCGCTGGTTAACCGGGGCAGTGACTTGCGGCCGGGATCGCGAGGGCGTCGACCGCCAGGACCCCGGACGGCGCGCAGATCAGCGGGTTGAGGTCGAAGGCCGCCAGGTGCTCGCCCAGGTCGGTCACCAGGGCGGAGAAGCTGACGATGGCGGCGACGAGCGCGTCGAGGTCGCACGGGGGCTGGCCCCGGACCCCGCGGAGGATCTCGGCGATGCGCAGGCCGGCGATCATCTCAGCGGCGGCCAGCCGGGTGAGCGGCGGGAGCGCCACGGAGCGTTCGGACCGGTACTCGGCGAGCACTCCCCCGGCACCGACCACGATGAGCGGCCCGAGGGCCGGGTCACGGGCCATGCCGAGGATGAGCTCCGGTCCCGGCCTGGCCATTTCTGTGACGGTGACGCGGGGGCCGAGGCGGGCGGACAGGTCTTCGTAGGCCGCGGTGAGCTCGGCCGGGTTCGTGAGGCCGAGGCGGACGCCGCCCACGTCCGATTTGTGGGCGATGCCGGGGTCGTCGGTCTTGAGGGCGACCGGGTAGCCGAGCCCGGCGGCGGACTTGAGCGCCTCGTCCACGGTCGTGGCCGAGCGGGCGGCGACGGCGGGGATGCCGTAGTCGCGCAGCATGGCGAAGAGGTCGGCGGCCGGCAGCGGGCCCGCGGCGAGCGCGGCCGACCAGCGGGCGCGGCGGGCGGGGTCCGGTGACGGCGGCGGCTGCCGGAGCCGGACGGACGGGCCCAAGGCGGCCGGACGTGGCGGTGAGGCCGCCTATCGCGGGGCGACGTGGCACGCATGCGCTGGCGTCGTTCGGCGCCGCCTGCGTGGGCAGGAGGTGGCGGAGGGCGAGCAGGCCCGTGCGGGTTGACTCGAGGACCGGGACGCCGGCGGCGCGCAACTGGGCCGCGGCCTGCTGGTCGATCGCGGCGGGGATCGAGGCGAGGACCGCCAGGGGCTTGTCCGTCTTCCCGGCGGCGGCGAGCAGGGCCCTGCGGTAGGAATCGTCACCGTCGAACTCGGGGACGAGGTCGACGGCGAGGGCGACCGCGCCGACGTTGGGGTCGTCGGCGAGGGCGGACAAGGCCTCGGTGAACAGGGCCTCGGGGTCGCGGCCGGTCCCCCAGACGTCGAGCGGGTTGCCTGGCGCAAGGCCGGGGTCGAGGACCGCCGCCAGCCGCCGCTTCGTCGCCTCGCTGATCGGCGCGAACGGGACGCCCACCGCCGCCGCGACGTCCGCGACGTGCGCCCGCTCGAAGCCGGAGTCATGCACGGTCGCGATTCCCTGTCCGCCGGAGTCTCCCTGCCCGGCCGTGCTGGCCGCGACGGCACTGTCCGCCCCACGAGACCCGGCGCTGACCCCGCCAGCGGCGCCCGGGGACCGGCGGGGCCGCCTGGCGAGGCTGAACAGCTCGAGGGTGTCGGCCAGTTCCGCCAGGTCGCCGACGCGGTGGACGCCGTAGGCCGTCGCCAGGGCCTGCCAGGCGCCGTCCCCCGCCGCCAGGGCGCCGGAATGGGCGGCGACCAGCGAGCGGCTGGCCGCCGACACGCCCGCCGCCAGGAGCACAACCGGCACGTCCCTGGCGGCGGCGTCGGCGAGCACCGACCGCAGCGCCGTCGCGTCCCTGATGGCTTCGAGGACGAACGCCAGGATCTTCGTTTCCGGCAGCGTGAGGGCGTACCGCGCGTACGCGGCGGCCGGGGTGACCAGTTCCTGCCCCGAGGAGACGGCGAGCGTGAAGCCGAACGCGCGCCTGGTCCGCAGCAGCGCCGAGAACACCGACCGGAGTGCGTGACCAGCGCGACCGGCCCCGCGGGCACGGGGTCAGGCTCCACGTAGCCGATCGCGCGCAGCCCGCGCGCCACGTTCACGAACCCCATGCACCCGGCGCCGCACACCGCCAGGCCCGCGTCCCGGGCGATGGCGGTGACGCGGTCGCGCAGCCCCGGCCCTGAATTGGGCAACGCGCCGTTGCGCAATTCAACCGCCGAGCCGAAGATCACCGCCGACCGGGCGCCGACCGCGGCCGCCGCGCGCACCTGGTCCTCCAGGGCGGCGTCGGGGACGGCCAGCAGCGCCAGGTCGGGCGGCTCGGCCAGGTCGGCCAGGGACGGGTAGCAGCGGATGCCGCCGATCTGGTCGTAACGAGGATTGACCAGGTAGGTGCGCGGGCGGCTCGGGGACCTGGCGACCTCGTCGATCATCCGCGCGCCGAGGCTGCCCGGACGGGGCGAAGCGCCGACGAGCGCGACGCTCCTGGCCTCCAGCATGACCGCCAAGGGATCGGAAGCGGCGGGATTCTTGCTGTTATCCACGGCAAGTCCGCGCGTCGGAAGGATCCTGGATACTTTTACACCCCATCGTGTGCACAGCTATCCACTATCTCGGGGTTGGGTGCTGGTGCGGCCGGCGCCACAGGCGACTCCCTCGCTGTTATCTGGATGGAGGGCGGGCCGGGTCAGGCGGGCCGGGCAGCGGCCAACCCCCGCTCCTGGCGAGTCATGGCGCGGGGGCAGGAAGCCGAAGTCGTTCGGGATCATCGGATGTGAATTGCGCCTCAGGCGCGGCGGGAGCGGCCCGTGCGACTGCCAGGCGGCGGTCGGCGATCGCCGCCTTGGCCGCCTGCATGCCGGGGATGCCGCAGACGCCGCCGCCCGCGTGGGTCGCCGAGCTCGCGTAGTACAGGCCGGGGACCGGGGTGCGGTAGTCGGCGAAGCCGGGCGCCGGGCGCAGGTGGAAGAGCTGCTCGAGGGACAGCTCGCCGTGGAAGATGTTGCCGCCGATCAGGCCGTAGTCGTGCTCCATCTCGTAGGGGCCGACGACGTCGCGGTGCAGGATCGCCGCCTTGAAGTTCGGCGCGACCTCGTTGTAAGTGTCGATCACCCGGTCGGCGTACTTCTCGAGTTCCTCGCGGTGCGGCTCGGTGTTCCAGGTGGCCGGGACCCACTGGGTGAACAGGGACATGATGTGGTAGCCCTCCGGCGCGAGGGTCTTGTCGAACGCCGTGGGGATCACGCCGTCGGAGAACGGGCGGACGGCGGGGCGGCCCTCGCGGGCGTCGATGAACGCGCGCTCGATGTACTCCATGGACGGCGCCATCTCCACCGAGCCCGTGTGGTGCTCCTGCAGGTGCGTGCCCGGGTTAGCGGTGAAGTCGGGCAGCTCACCGAGGGCGAGGTTGACCTTCACGACGCCGGAGCGGGTCTTCCAGTGCTCGATGTCCGTGACGAAGTCCGCCGGCAGGTGCTCCCGGCCCACGTGGTCGAGGAAGGCGGTTTTCGGGTGCAGGGAGGTGACGAGCGGTCTTCGCCGTGATCTCATCGCCGTTATCGAGGACGACGCCGGTGGCGCGGCCGCTGCCCGGCGCGACCGTGACCCTGGCGACGCGGGCGCCGGTCCTGATCGTGACGCCGAGCGACCGGGCGGAGCTGGCGATAGCGGCGGCGACCGCGCCCATGCCGCCCTCGGGGAAGCCCCAGCTGCCCAGGCGGCCGTCGCCGACGTCACCGATCGAGTGGTGCGCCATCACGTAGGCGGTGCCCGGCTCGTACGGGCCTGCCCAGGTGCCGATCACTCCGTTGACGGCGAGCGCGCCCTTGACCTGCGGGCTCTCGAACCAGTCGTCGAGCAGGTCGGCGATCGACATCGTCATCAGCCGCGTGACATCGGCGATCGTCCGCACGTCGAGGCCGCGGTGGCGCCAGGCCAGCTTGAGTGTGCCAGCGAGGTCCCTTGGCTTGCGAGAACCGAGGTTCGGCGGAACGGTCAGCAGCAGCGGGCCGAGCACGTCGGCGAGGCCGCCGAGCCAGGCGTTCCACTTCGGGTAGGCGTCCGCGTCCTTCTTCGACCACTTCGCGATCTCGTCGTAGGCGCGCTGCGATTCCTCTTCGTACAGGGTGAGTGACCCGCCCTCGGGGAAGGCCTGGTAGTAGGGGCCCATCGGGAAGACCTTGTAGCCGTGCTGCTCAAGCTTGAGGTCGTCGAGGATGGTGGGCGGGAGCAGGGACATCACGTAGGACAGCCTGGTGACCTTGAACTGCGGCGCGTCTGGCCAGGGTTGTTCGGTGGTCGCGGCTCCGCCTGGGGTGTTCCGCGCCTCGAGGACGAGCGTCTTCGCGCCGCTCCTGGCCAGGTAGGCGGCCGCCACCAGGCCGTTATGCCCGCCGCCGATGACGATCGCATCGTAGCTCTCGCGTGCCATGCTGGTCTTGCCTCCCTGCTTCGCGCCGGCTGATACCGCCGCCGCAATGTTTGACTGAACATTCAGTCTAGGTTCCTGCTAGGATCGTAGACAAGGGCACGGGCGACGAGGCGGAGGGCTGCGAGACACATGGCACAGGGATCCGCGGACGGCCGGGGCGGCAGGGGCCAGAGTTCGACGGCGCAGAATTCCACCGCCCGGCGCGAGCAGCTGCTGCGCTCCGCGCTTGAGGTCATCGTGGCGCGCGGCTACGCCGACACGCGGATCGCCGACGTCGCCGAGCACGCCGGCACCTCGCCGGCGCTGGTCATCTATTACTTCAAGACCCGCGACCAGCTGCTCACCGAGGCGCTGCGCTACTCCGAGGACGCGTGGTACGCCGCGGGCACGCAGCGGCTCGCCGCGATCACGAGCGCCGTCGGGCGGCTCACCGAGCTGATCGCGATGACCTGCCTGCCCGACACCGACCCGGCGGCGCGCACGGAATGGCTGCTCTGGCTGGACCTGTGGGCGCTGTCGCCGCGCAATCCCGGCGTCGCGACGGTACGCAGGAAATTCGACGAGCGGTGGCGGGAGACGATCTCGTCCACCGTGCTTTCCGGGCAGGAAAGCGGCGAGTTCGATACGGCCGTGGACGCCGGCTCCTTCGCGGTCACCCTGTCGGCCCTGCTCGACGGCATGGCCGTGCAGATCGCCCTGGAGGACCCCGACGTGCCGCCCGCCCGCGCATACGACCTCGCCATGCGCTTCGCGGCCGGGCAGCTGGGGTTCCCCCTTGACGCCGCGCGAGCGGCAAGCTAGCTCGCCACCGCCGCCTCGGCGTCGGCGGGGGCGGGCTCGGCGTCGCCGGCCAGCACGCGCAGCGCGTCCGCGGGGAGGTAGACGTGCACCGGGGTGCCCTGGGACCAGCCGGCCGGCGTCCTCGTTCGGCACCACCGCCTGCAGCGACTCGCCGGTGGCCAGCCGCAGGTGCACCTGAGTCGCCGCGCCCAGGTAGACCACGCGCTCAACGAGGGCGGGTACCCGGTTGGCGCCCGCCGAGCCGTGCTCCTCGACGCGGACCCGCTCCGGGCGGATCACCGCCTGCGCGGAAGCTCCCGGCTCCGCCGGGACCTCGTTCGACGTGGTGAGCGCGATGTCGCCAAGCTTGAGGCTTGACGCACCGCCAGGCACCCGTTCTGCGACAGCGACCTGCAGCAGGTTCGCGGCACCGAGGAAGTCGGCCACGTAGGCATCGGCCGGCGACTCGTACACCTCCTGCGGGGTGCCGATCTGCGCGATCCGGCCAGCGTTCATCACCGCCAGCCGGTCGGACATGGTCAGCGCCTCCTCCTGGTCGTGGGTCACGTAGATGAACGTGATCCCCACGCGCTCTTGCAGCGCCTTGAGCTCCACCTTGAGCGAGCGCCGCAACTTGGCGTCAAGCGCGCCGAGCGGCTCGTCAAGCAGCAGCACCGCTGGGTTGAGCACCAGCGCCCGGGCCAGCGCGACCCGCTGCTGCTGGCCGCCGGACAGCTGCGACGGCCGGCGGGCGGCGAAATCCGACATGGACACCAGGGACAGCGCGTCGGTGACCCGCTGCTTCAGCTCCGCCTTGGTCACGCTGGCGTGCTTGAGCCCGAACGCCACGTTGTCGAAGACGGAAAGGAACGGGAACAGCGCGTAGGACTGGAAGACCGTGTTGACGTTCCGCTTGTGCGGCGGCACGTGGGAGACGTCGGCCCCGTCGAGCAGGATGCGCCCGGCAGTCGGCTCCTCGAAGCCGGCGATGAGCCGCAGCGTCGTCGTCTTGCCGCACCCCGACGGGCCGAGCAGCGAGAAGAACTCGCCACCGGAAACGGAAAGGTCGATGTTGTCGACGGCGGCATGGGAGGTGACTCCCTGCCCGAACCGCTTGGTCAGCCCGACGAGCTCGATGCCTGCGGCCATGATGTCAACTCCGTCTGAAGGTGAAGAGGGTTCATTCGCGGTCATGGGTTTCTGCGGGTCAGGACTCGCCGCTGATGGCGGTGAGTGCGGCCAGGCCGCCGCCGCGTTCGCCCCTGGTCAGGAGGCGGTAGCCGGCGTAGCCGAGGATGACGATGATCAGGGACATCGCCAGCATGATGGAGCCGAGCGCGTTCAGCGCGGGCCCGCCGTTGCCACCGTGCTGCGTCGAGTAGATGATCACCGACATCGGGGTGTTGCCGGCGCTCGAGGAGAGCAGGTCGACGATCACGAAGTCGTCGATCACGCCGGAGAAGACCAGGACGGCGCTGGCGAAGATCGCCGGGGCGAGCAGGGGGACCATGACCCGGCGCATGACCTGGAACGGGTTCGCGCCGAGGTCGGCGGCCGCCTCCTCGTAATGGCGGCCGATGGTGACCAGGCGGGCCTGGACCACGATCGCGGGCCACGACACGTTCCAGGTCACCAGGCCGAGGACCTCGGCCAGCGTGCCCAGGTGGACGCTGCTGAACAGGGTCGTGAAGACGAAGAACATCGACACGCCGAAGATCAGCTCCGGGATGACGTAGGACAGGATCATCACGAAGTTGAACGTCGCCGGGACCGGGCCGCGCCAGCGGTTGATGCCGAGGGCGAACGCCACGCCGAGGGGCACCGCGATGACCGTGGTCAGGACCGAGAGGCGGACGGTCTGGATGACCGCGGCGTGCAGCTGGGGATCGTGCCAGACGGAGTTGACCGGGTCGCTGAAGTACCAGCGCCAGGAGAAACCCTGCCAAGTGGACTGTGACTTGCCGTTGTTGAATGAGAACAGCACGGCGATGACGATCGGGACCAGCGACCAGACCAGGTAGAGCCAGGTGAAGCCCTCAAGGAACCACGGGTGCCGCCACGGGTTGCGCCAGAAGGCGCGCCGGGTCCGGTGCCCTGGACTGGCCGGCGCGGGAGCCGCGGCGGGGGCGGCGGGCGAGGGCGGCTCGCCGGGGGCCTTGGTGGCGGTCATCGGGTCGCCTCCCGGTTCGTGGCGATGACGTAGTAGATCATCGGGATCAGCAGGACGAGCAGCAGGAACAGGGACAGGACCGCGCCCTGGCCTTCCAGCCCGGGGGTGCCAAGCTGGCCCTGGATCAGGTTGCCGATCATCGAGGTGGACGCCGCGCCGGAGAGCATCTGGTTGGTGTAGTAGTCGCCGAGCATCGGCAGCACGGTGATCAGCAGGCCGGTCAGGATCGGCTGCCTGGACAGCGGGAGGGTCACGTGCACGAACGTCCTGGCCCGGCCAAGCCCTAGGTCGCGGCCCGCCTCGAGGAGCGCCGGGTCGATCCGGTCGAGGCCCGCGTACAGGACCAGGATCAGGTAGGGGATGTAGCCGTAGACCAGCCCGAGCACCACCGTGACCGCGTTGCCGCCCAGCCAGTTCACCGGGGAGATGCCCACCCAGCCGAGCGCCTTGTTCACGTAGCCGCCGGTGGACAGCAGGTCGATCCAGGCGAGCATGCGCATCATGTAGCTGATCCAGAACGGGGCGATCAGCAGCACGAGGAACATCCCCTTGCGGCGTCCAGCGAACCGGGCGACGAAGTACGCCGCCGGGTAGCCGATCAGCAGGCAGAGCAGCGAGGCGGTCGCGGTGTAGACGATCGTGCGGAGCAGGATCGGGCCCGCGAACGACGTGCTGCCGAAGATGTCCCGCCACACGTCGATGACCCCGGACGAGCTCCAGGCGAACGGGTTCCACACGGCCACCGGGGCCTCGATGAGCTGGTCGAGCTTGCCCATCGCGATCGCCAGCACCGCGTAGAACGGCACGATGAACAGGACCGCGAGCCACAGGATGCCGGGCGCGGCCAGCGCGATCCAGAAGACGTTCTTTCTCCTGCCCATCTCTCGCCCCCTAGATCCCGTTGCTCACGACGAGCCACGCCTGCTGCCACAGGGCGTCCGCGTCCACCGGAAGCTGCAGCTCGAACAGCCCGGTCCGGAAGTTCGACGGCACCACCACGGTCGACGTGAGCGACGGCGGCAGGATCTGCTCCTTGACGAGCACCTGCGGTGTCACCCCGGTGAGCGGCTGCATGTACCCGTTGAACGAGATGTTGTTCGAGCGCGACCGGCAGGTCCAGCAGGTAGTTCAGGAACAGGTGGGCGAGCACCGGGTTGCTCGCCCCCTTCAGCACGACCATCGTGTCGTTGTTCACCGGACCGCGCCCGTTGGGGGGGAACCAGTAGCCGACCACGTCGACGTTGACGCCCTTGGGCATGTAGGAGGCCGCGGCGGCCATGTCACCGGACCAGGCGCTGGTGATCCAGGTCTCGCCGGCCGGGACGTCGGAGTAGTCGGTCTGCGAGATCCGCAGGTTCACCAGCGAGCTGAGGTCCTGCAGGGACTGCCTCGCCAGGGCGATCTGCTGGTAGTCCGTGGTGTTCAGGTCGAAGATGCCGTTCTTCATCAGGCCCAGGCAGATGCCCTCGCGGTAGTCGTCGAGGATCGCGACCCGGCCCCGGTACTTGGGCTGCCACGGCATCGCCCACGGGTTCTTCATCGTGTACGGGTTCTCGTGCACCAGGTCCTTACGCCAGGTGATCCCGGTCGTGTAGATCGTGTACGGGACCGTGTACTGCCAGCCCTGGTCGTAGAAGGGATTGGTGTAATCCGGCCAGGCCTGGCTGATGTTCGGGATGTAGGAGTGGTTCAGCGGCTGGGCGAGCTGGCCCTCGACGATCTGGCCGAGCACGTCGGGCGTGGCCCCGACGAGCACGTCGAAGGTCAGGCCGCTGCGCAGCTTGGACAGCGCCTCGTTCATCGTGTTGAACGTCGTGAGCTGCACCTTGCACTTGTACTTCTTGGCGAAGCTGTTCACGACGTCCTGGTTGATATACGCCTCCCAGATGTAAACCTGGAGCGTCGCGTCCCGCTCGGCCCCGATCCCGGACTTGATCGCGGCGTTGCCCGCGAATACCGGCCATTTGACCGGGTTACTTGGCCGCGGCAGCGGCAGCTTTCCCGAGCCGGTCAGGTCGGAGGCGCAGCCCGTCAGCGCGCCGGCCTGGCCGCCGAGCGCCGCGAGCGCCGACAGGCCCGCACCGCCCTTGAGGAAGCGGCGGCGCGGCATGCCGTGTCCCTGCCAGCCTTCACGCGGATGTACCAACCGGCCGCCTCCCCTGGGTTGAAGGAACGGTGTTTAAGTAACGCTGTCGCTGACCAGGCCGCAGTTGACTGAATGTTCGGTCAATTGAACTCTCGGCCGGGCCTCGTTGCAAGGTTTCGTCTGTAAAAAATGGGTTGCGGCGGTTTGCTAGCCGCAAATGGCCGCGGCGAAGGCGCGGAAGTTGGCAATGAGCCGGTCTATGTCCGATTCATCGTGCTGGACCGAGATCAGCCACTGCTCGATCTTTCCCCAGGGCGGCAGGAACACCCCGCCGTTGTGCTGGAACAGCCAGTGCGCGTGGCTCAGCGAGTCGTCGGCGGCGAGGAAACCGCGGTAGTCGCGGACCGGCTCGGCCGAGAACACGACGCAGCCCTTGGCCCCGGCGGTCACCACGGCCCCGTTCAGGCGAAACTCCCCGATCGCGGCGCCGATCCCGTCGGCGGCGCGCCGGCGCAGGCCCTCGATCCGCCGGTACGCCTCTTCGGTGGCGACCTCGGTCAGCATCGCCCGCGCCGCGGCCATCGCGAGGGGGTTGCCGTTGAACGTGCCCACCATCTCGTAGCCGCCGGTCGCCACGTGGTCCATGAGCGGCAGCGTGCCGCCGATCGCGGCGACCGCCACTCCCCCGCCCAGCGACTTGGCCAGGCAAACGAGGTCAGGTACGACGCCCGACTGCCGGGTCACCCCGCCGGGGCCGACCGTGAGGCCGGTCTTGACCTCGTCGAACGTCAGCAGTGCGCCGCGGGAGTGGAGCAGGTCCTTGAGGCCGGCCAGGTAGCCGGGGAGCGGGCGGATGATTCCCGCGTTCATCATGACGGGCTCGACGATCATGCCCGCGACCTGGCCGGGGTGCGCGTCTAGGAGGCGGGCGACGCTGGCGAGGTCGTTGAACTGGGCGACCAGCGTGAGGCTGGTGATCGCCGCGGGGATCCCCGAGGAGGACGGGACGCTGGCAGGCTGCTCTTTAGGGCCGGCCTCGGCTTCGTCGGGCATGACCGACACCTGCACCGAGTCATGGTGGCCGTGGTAGCCGCCCTCGACCTTGATGATCAGGTCCCGGCCCGTGTAGGAGCGCATGAGGTGGACGGCGTCCATGGTGGCCTCGGTGCCGGAGTTCGCGAACCGCCAGCGCGGCAGCCCCCAGCGGCGGGCCAGTTCCCCGGCCACGGCGATGGCGTTCTCCGTCGGCTGGGCGAAGTGCGTGCCCCGTTCTACCTGGGCCTTGACCGCCCTGACGATGGCGGGGTGGGCGTGCCCGGCGAGGGCCGCGCCGTAGCCGCCGTGCAGGTCCACGTACTCGTTGCCGTCGGCGTCGTAGACCTTGCTGCCCGCGCCGTGGCTGAGCCAGACCGGCTGCGGCTCGGTGATCTGCCAGTTTGAGGTCACGCCGCCGGCCAGGACCCCGGTGGCGCGGTCGGCGAGCGCGGCGGACTTCGGCTGCCGCTTGACGAAGATGGCTTCTTGTTCGGCGATGATGTCGGCGAGCTGGGCGTTTGCCTGGGTAAGCACGGTTCACTCTTCCGTCCGCGTCCTTGACTGAATACTCGTTCAGACCTTGACTGAACGTTCAGTCTAAGCATGTCGGCGGGCGGCGGCAATAGCCGCCGGGGCGACACCCGGATAACCACGGGCGTACACCCGGGCGCACGGGCGTGCGGGTAGCGTGAGGCCGTGAGCATCTATGACATCCCGGTGAAGACCCTCGCCGGCGAAGACTCCGCCCTCGGCGCGCTCGCGGGCAAGACCCTGCTCGTGGTGAACGTCGCCTCTAAGTGCGGGCTGACACCGCAGTACACGGCCCTTGAGGAACTGCACGCGCGGCTGGAACCGCGGGGCTTCTCCGTGGTCGGGTTCCCGTGCAACCAGTTCGGCGGGCAAGAGCCCGGCACGGCCGAGGAGATCGAGGAGTTCTGCTCGATGACCTACGGCGTGACATTCCCGATGTTCGAGAAGATCGAGGTCAACGGGCCCGGCAGGCACCCGATCTACGACGAGTTGACCGCTCGTGCCCGACGCGTCGGGCGAGGCGGGCGACATTCAGTGGAACTTTGAGAAGTTCGTCCTCGGGCCGGACGGCTCGGTCATCGCGCGGTTCCGGCCGCGCACCGTGCCGGACGACCCCGAGGTCCTCGAGGCCATCGAGTCCAGCCTGCCCGGCTGAGGCCTCGTCCTGCTGCTACGGCCGGCCCCGGGGAAGATCCCCGGGACCGGCCGCCGCGCTGACCGCGCGGCAAGCCGCCCTGCGGGACTAGGCCAGATCGCGCATCTTGATTGCCGGTGACGGGCCGACCTGGGCGGACCTGGGCGGAAGGATCTTGCGGGAGACGGTTAGCGGGTCTAACGTCCGCGCCATGACGACGTATGTTCTGGTGCACGGGGCGTGGGGCGGGTCGTACGGGTTCAGGTACGTGCGCGGGCCGCTGCGCGAGGCGGGGCACGAGGTGTTCACCCCGTCGCTGACCGGGATCGGCGAGCGCGTGCACCTGGCGTCTCCGCAGGTCGACCTCACCACGCACGTGACCGACGTGGTGAACACGATCCTGTACGAGGACCTGACCGACATCGTCCTGCTTGGCTACTCCTACGGCGGCATGGTCGTCACCGGGGCGCTCCAGCACGTCGCGGACAGGGTCGCGCACCTCGTCTACCTGGACGCCTTCAAGCCCGACGACGGGCAGTCGCTCCGCGACCTCTCCGGGGCGCCCTACCAGGCGCCCGCGATCGGGCCGGGCAGCCAGTGGCTGGTCGAGCCGCTTTACCGGGCGCTCGAGGACGAGGGCCAGGTCGACTGGTTCCAGGCCCGGCGGTCCCCGCACCCGGTCGGCTGCTTCACCGAGCCCGTCCGGCTGAGCAAGCCGCTTGAGGACTTCCCCTTCACCCGCACCTACGTCAAGGCCCTGCGCGAGCCCCAGGCAGCGACGGAGACGGGACGACACGCCGGGCACCGGGAACAGCGCGTTCTGGCGGGCGGCGGAGCACGCGAAGTCCGACCCGGCCTGGCGGTACCGGGAGATCGACACCGACCACATGATCCCGATCAACCGCCCTGGCGAACTGGTCGAGCTCCTGCTTGAGCTCGGCTAGATGAGTAGTTCCAGGGGACCAGGCGAAGATCCGGCAGCCTCTCCGGGCGACCAGCCGGGCAACCTTGCTGCCGCCGCATTGGCGCAGGCCCGCGCTGGCCCCGCGAGCCCGACGGCGACCCCCACCGTCCTTCCGGGTTTTCTCACGACGCAAGCCACTGACCGGGGGCGCGGTCGGCCCTCGTTTGATCACCCGCACCTGGGCGCGAACGGGTACGACTGCCTGAGCCGCCGGATCCGAGCGGCCGAAGAGACCCCGCGGGCGGCGACGGATGCGGCGTATTTACCGAGCCTGGCATGCGCCCGGGTCGCGCTGCGGTGGCGCGGCTAAGAAATTGGTCAAAACGGGCGGCTGGCGGGGCGCGGCCAAGATAGTGGATCGCTGAACCGCCATAGGGTGTTCAGCGATCCACTATCTATCTTCGCGGCCGCGGCCGCGGCGGCTAGCGCGGGGCGAAGTCAGCGATGGCGAGGAGGGCGGTGTTGGAGTAGTTCCATAGCGCCTGGTTTTCCCAGCCGTCGCCGGAGGACGGGTTGGTCGGGTCCCAGCCGTTGCCCTTGACCACGGTCCAGGTGGGCTCCCAGTAGAAGGCGCCGAGGCCGAGGCCGTTGGGCACGGCCTGGACGACCGACAGCACGTCCTGGAAGTTGGCCGCCTGGCCTGACGGCGTCGCCGGGTATCCGGGGTCAAGTTCCGATGAAGTCGAGAAGGACAGGGACGTGGACGAGTCGTTGCTCGTCAGCGTGAAGGGGTAGGCGGTCTCCGCCACGAACACCGGCTTGCCGAACTTGGCGGCGAGCCCGTCGAGGTCCGTCTGGAGCACGTCCAGCCGCCCGTCCCAGTAGTCGTAGTAGGACAGGCCGATGTCGTCGAACGACACCCCGTCCGCGATGGCCGTGGAGTACCAGGAGGCCAGCGTGGACTCGGAGTCCGATCCGGCGAGGTGCAGCACGATCTTGGCCGGGGAGTAGGCCGCGTGCACGCCGGCGATCCCCTCCTTGAGCAGGGCGGCCAGCTGCGACCAGTTGGACGTGGAGCCGTCGGGCCAGAGCATGCCCGCGTTGATCTCGTTTCCCACCTGCACCATCGCGGGCGGGGTACCCTGGGCGACCAGGTCGGCGACCACCTGCTTGGAGTAGTTGTAGACCTGGGTCTCCAGCTGCGCGAGCGTGTCGGACGCCCACGCGGCGGGGACCGCCTGGTGACCAGGATCGGCCCACGTGTCGCTGTAGTGGAAGTCGAGCAGGAGCTTCTGCCCGTAGCCCGCAGCCTGCTTGGCCATGGCGAGCAGCTGCGCCTCGTCGTCGAACCCGTCCTCGGGGTTCACCCACACGCGGAGCCGAACGTAGTTCATGCCGGCCGCGCTGAGCTGGGCATCCGCGTTCTCCGCGGCGCCCGATGAGGTGTAGTAGGTACCGCCGTCCAGCTCGCTGCGGTACAGGCTGGAGACGTCACCACCGCGGATAGCGAGCGGGGCGGATCCCGCGGTGAACGTGACGCCGTCGTAGTTGGTCCAGTCGCCCGCGTTCCCGCTGGTCACGAAGTTGATCGTGCACTGGCTGGCGGTCACGTCCACGTACGTCACGATATGCAGCCAGTTCCCGTCGGAGTCCACCGGGACGTTGGTCAGCGTGTTGGACCCGCCGCAGTTGGTGAGCGCGATGTAGTTCGTGATGTCGCCGCCGTTTGACCGGATCCACACGCCGAGCGTGTAGTAACCGTCCGTGAGTCCCGACAGGTACTGGTAGGTGTTGACGTTGTAGGCCGACGACGACCAGTGGGTGAGCTGGTAGCCGTCGCCGCCGTACCCGGTGGAGGTCGCCTCAGAGTAGGAGGCGCTCGCGGTGCCGTTGGCTGAGTAGGTCGACCAGCCGGTCGGCGACGTAGTCGCGCCGTTGGCGTTGAAGCCGGGGTTGGTCACCGTAGCGGCCGCGTGCGCCGGGGCGGCGGGCGCGGCGAGCGCGCCGACGGCCAGCGCGGCGGCCGTGGCGGCGGCCAGCAGGACGCGGCCGAGGACCCCGCGCCGACTGGCTCGATGAGGCAGGGAGGATTTCATTCGGTATCTCCTTCAACTACCTGAACTTCCCTAAACAGGTAGGCGCCCGCGGCCGCCGCTTAGCGGGGCGCGAAATCGGCGATGGCGGGCAGGGCGGTGTCGGAGTAGCCCCCTAGGGCCTGGCCCTCCCAGCCGTCCCCGGAGGCGAGGTTGGCCGGGTCCCAGCCGTCGCCGTGCAGGCGCGGGCGACCTGCACGGCGACGCCGCCTAGCGGCGCTCAGGAGCCGATGACGCAGGGAGTTGAGTAAGGGTTCGAGTCCGCGCAGATCTGAACGGGATCGCTGTACATGCCGATCGACGGCAGCGCCTGTCCCTGGAAGTTGAACAGGGTCTCGTTGTCGTCGGGCGTGCCGGGAGGGCTGGCGTCGGGTGCCCACGAGACACCCGGGAGCCATTCCGGTGCCCAGTAGAACATCCCGGCCCCGAGCCCGTCCGGGACGGCGGCCAGGATGGACAGCTCGTCATTGAGCATGGAGAGCTGTCCGCCCGGGCTCGCTGGGTAACCGTCGATCAGCTGGCTCGCCTCCCAGGTGGTATTGCCGAGGCCGTCCCCGTTGGCGAGCGTCCAGGAATACTCGGTCTCCGCGATCACGATCGGCTTGTGGAATTGCGTCGCCAGCTCGTCGACATTCGACCGCAGGCTGGCCAGCGAGCCCTGGAAGACGGGGTAGTAGGAGAGCGCGATGACGTCAAACGGGACGCCCTGCTCCTTCAGGTTGGAGTAGAAAGCCTGCGCCTTGGCGTTGTTGCCGCCGAGGTCGGTGTGGATGGCGATCAGCAGCTTATGACCTGGCTGGTTGCCGGCCTGCGCGCCGGCGATGCCGGCCTTGAGCAGCTGGGCGAGGTTGCTCCAGCCGGTGGCCGTGGTGTTGCTGGTCCAGGTGAGGCCGCCAACTCCCGGTCCGGTGCAGCCGAACGACGACCAGTTGGTCTCCTCCGACTGACTCCACAGCATGCCGTTGGTGATCTCGTTGCCGATGGAGACCATATCGACCGGGGTGCCCTGGGCGGCGAAGGCGGCGATGACCCCCTGGGTGTATGACTGAACCTTCGTCGTGAGCCCAGACAGGGTTGTGGGCCAGCCCGCCGGGATGCACTGCTTGCCCGGGTCGGCCCAGAAGTCGGAATAGTGGAGGTCGAGGTACAGCTTCAGGCCCGCCGCCTTCATGGTCTTGGCGAAGGCCAGGTCGTCGGCGAGGTCGCTGTAGCCGGCTGGCGGGTTGACCCACAGCCGCAGGCGGGCCCAGCCAGCGCCGTTTTGCGCCGTGATGTTCGCGGGGTTGCCGGGGACGCCGTTGTCAGTGAAGACGGCCCCGGCGTTGAGTTCCTGCGGGGTGAAGGAGAGATCTGACCCGAGCATCATGCTGGCCGCGGCCGGGTCAGGACCGAACAGCCGGAACTCCCCGATGCAGACGGGGGTTGCGCCGCTATCCCACACCTCGATCTGGGCGTACCGCGCGCTCATGCCTGGCGGTGTGCCGTTACCTGAGCTAGGGCCGAGGGGTACGTACATCGGGTTGCCGGCGTCGAGGGCGATGTTGCGTGCGGTCGGCAGGGTGTGCCAGTCGCCCGGCTCTGTGGCCAGCGAGATCGTGGCGTTGGCGGAGGAGCTGGCGTTGTCGAGGGTGATGCCGATGCCATCAAGGTTGCGTGCCTGCCCGAGGTCCACGGTCAGAGTGTCTGGGTAGGAATCCGTGCACCACGAGGTGGCAGCGTTTCCGTCGATGGCGTTCGCGGGCGGGTTGCCGGACTGCGAGGTGGTGGCCGCCGCCTGGCCCGACAGCGCCCAGTTGACTGTCGGAACGTGGCTCGCACCCGGCTGTGACCCGGCTGCGGTGGCCGGCCCGGCCTGCGCCGCGGACGCGGCGACAAGCAGAAGGCAGACCGAGAACCCGACCGGGATGGCGATGAGCAGTCGTCTCTTCCGTCTTTTCATTCAGCATCTCCTTTGATCGCCGGAATCGCTCTCGCCAGTGATCACCTGAACGTCACCGGCGGGGACGGTCATGACGCGGCCGGCCAGCCGAACGGCCGCCGCGGTATCCCCGTGGTTGATGAGCATGAAGAAGCGGCGCTGCCCGTCCCTGCGACGGACGATCTCCAGGTCGCGCGGCCAGGCGCCCGGTTGCACCGGCGCGGCAGGCGGGTTGAGGCCGGCCGAGGCGCAGGCGGCGGCGAACACCGCCGCCGTGGTCGGGGCGTCGGTGCGGGCGGAAACGTACCAGGAGCGGCCTTCGCCCAGGTCGTAGCGGGTGATCGCGGGACCGCCGGCCGCCGGGCCGTCGGCGTACCAGGCCACCGGCTTGGCCCCGGCCAGGACCACCGCCTCGGTCCAGGCGTCGGCGGCCGGCTGCGCGATACCGGATTCATCCCAGGTGAGGCCGACCCGGTCCCCCGCCCGCAAGGGCAGCCATTCCTCGACCGTGAGGCCGAGGACGTCGCGCAGCGCCCCTGGGTACGCGCCGGGGTAAACCCGGTCGTTGGCGTCCACGATGCCGGAGAAGCCGCAGACGACCAGCGTGCCGCCGTCCTCGACGTAGCGGCGCAGGTTGTCGGCCGCCTGCGGCGTGGTGAGGTACAGCGAAGGCGCCACGACCAGGGGATAGCGGCTCAGGTCGGCCGCCGGGTGCGCGAAGTCCGCGGTCAGCCCGGCGCGAAAGGACGCCTCGTACCAGGCCCGGACCCGCTCCAGGTAGCCGAGGTCAACCGTCGGCCGCCATTCGAGCTCTTGCGCCCACCAGGACTCCCAGTCCCACAGCAGCGCGAGGTCCGGTTCGGTGACGGTGTCGCGCAGGCCGGCGAGGCCGGCCAGCTCGCCGCCGAGCTCGACGACCTCGCGCCAGACGCGGGTGCCCGTCCCGCCCTGCGGCAGCATGGCCGAGTGGTGCTTCTCGGCGCCGTACCGGCCGGCCCGCCACTGGAAGAACAGGACACCGTCGGCGCCCCTGCCCACGTGCGCGAGGGAGTTGCGCCGCATCTCCCCGGTCCGCTTCGCGATGTTCCTCGGCTGCCAGGACACGGCGCTCGTCGAGTGCTCCATCAGCACCCACGGCCCGCCGCCGGCGAGCGAGCGGGTCAAGTCGGCGGACATCGCGAGGTCAAGGTAGCTGTCGGTGGCCTCGGCGATCAGGTAGTTGTCGTTGGAGATCACGTCGACCTCCGGCGCCCACCGCCAGTAGTCGACGCTCTTGCAGTTATTGGCCATGAAGTTGGTGGTGACCGGGATGCCCGGGGAGAGCTCGTGGAGGATGTCCCGCTCGCGGCGAAAGCAGTCGAGCAGCGCGTTGGAGCTGAACCGGGCGAAGTCGAGCCGCGATGCGGGGTTGACCACGCTGGCAGAAACCCGCGGCACGTCGATCTCGTCCCACTCGCCGTAGCGCTGCGACCAGAACGCGGCCCCCCACCGCTCGTTGAGCGTCGGCAGGTCGCCGTACCTGGCGCGCAGCCAGTCGCGAAACGCCGCCGCCGAGGTCGGGCAGTAGCACTCCCCCGTGGGCGCGCCGTACTCGTTGTTGACGTGCCACATCACGACCGCGGGGTGCGAGCCGTAGCGCGCGGCGAGCTGGCGGGTGATCCCGGCGGCCGCGGCCGCGTACGCGGGGCTCGACGGGCAGTAGGCCTGGCGGGACCCGCCGCCGAGCACCAGCCCCTCCCGGGTGACCGGGTGCGCCTCCGGGTGCCGGTGCAAGAACCAGGGCGGCGGCGCGGCCGTGGGCGTGCCCAGGTTCACCGCGATTCCCGCCTCGTGCAGCAGGTCGAGCACGCGGTCAAGCCAGCCGAACTCGTACTCACCGGGCCTCGGCTCCAGCATGCCCCAGGAGAAGATCGCGACGGAGACGAGCGTGACCCCGGCCTCGCGCATCAGCGCGACGTCTTCCGCCCATACCTCCTCGGGCCACTGGTCCGGGTTGTAGTCCCCGCCGTAGGCGAGTCCGTCGAGCCGTGGCCAGCGTGCGTGCATGAGAACTCCATCATTTGCGTCGATCGTTATCTGGGAACGCTCACAGACAAGTAACAGAATGAAAGCAGCGAAGTCTAGATCTTGACAAGCGTTTAGCGGGAGTCAACTCTGGGAGCGTTCACAGACATCGGCGTCCGTCGCCGACAGCTACCTGCGGGCCTCTTGGGCACGCTGCTAATCTCTTGCGATCTCTCACTGCGGAGGGTCAATGAAGCTCGTCAACCCCCGTCGGCGCGTGCGCGCCACCGCGATCGCCGGCGTGGCACTCGCCGCGCTGGTCGCCGCGGGCTGCTCTTCCGGAGGCTCGTCCTCCTCGACCGCCTCTGGCGGCTCGTCCTCGTCCTCCTCGACCTCCGCGTCGGGGTCTGCGCAGAAGGTCACCCTCACCTTCTGGACCTGGGTGCCCAACATGGACAAGATCGTCGCCACCTGGAACCAGGCGCACCCGGACATCCAGGTGCAGGTTCAGACGCAGAGCGCCGGCGACCCCTACCTCACCAAGCTGCTCGCCGCGGCGAAGGGCGGCAACCCGCCGGACGTCGCCCAGGTCGAGTACCAGGTGCTGCCCACGCTGGTGTCGAACAACTACCTGGCGGACATCTCCAAGTATGACGACAACCTGAAGAGCGACTTCCCTGCGGGCAACTGGAACCAGGTCACGCTGGGCGGCAGCTCGCTGTACGGGGTGCCGCAGGACGCCGCGCCGATGGCGCTGTTCTACCGCACGGACCTGTTCAAGAAGTACGGCCTGACCGTGCCGACGACCTGGGCACAGTTCTCCGCCGACGCCACCAAGCTGCACAAGCAGGCGCCCGGCGTTTACCTGGGTACCTTCTCCGCCGTCGACCCGGGCGAGTTCGCCGGGCTGGCGCAGCAGGCGGGCGCGCAGTGGTGGTCGGCCTCCGGCACCAGCTGGTCGGTCGGCATCGACAGCGCCGCCAGCCAGAAGGTGATGTCTTACTGGCAGGGCCTGGTCGCCTCCGGCGGGGTCAACAACCAGCCGCAGTGGACCGCCGCGTGGAACAAGGGGATGAACAACGGCCAGTACATCGCCTGGGTCTCCGACGTCTGGGCCCCCAGCGACTTCCCGACCGACGCGCCTGCCGGGGCCGGCAAGTGGGCAATGACCGAACTGCCGCAGTGGACGGCCGGCGCCAACGTCGTCGGCAACTGGGGCGGATCCTCCACCGCGGTGATGGCCGCGTCCAAGCACCAGCAGGACGCCGCCGAGTTCATCGCCTGGCTGAACACGAGCGCGGCGGGCACCGCGGCGCTCGTCTCCCAGGGCGGCATCTACCCGGCCGACACCGCCGCGGAGGCCGCGATCGGCTCGGCGCCGTCCTACTTCTCCAACCAGCCGAGCTTCTGGACGCTGGCCAAGGACTACGCCTCCCAGGCGGCGAACGTCACCTGGGGCCCGGACGTGAACGTCGCTTACTCGGACTTCACGACGGCGTTCGGCAGCGCGGCGATCAGCAAGAGCTCGTTCCTGTCCCCGCTGTCGTCGGTGCAGTCGGCCGTGGTCAGCGACATGAAGAAGAGCGGCTTCACGGTGGCGGCCGGCTGACGTGAAACAGGCACAAGGGCGTACGGCGCCACGCCTGGCGCCGTACGCCTTCGTCACCCCCGCGGTCGTGCTGTACGCTCTCACGCTGCTCCTCCCGGTCGGCTACACGGTCTACCTGTCGGTAGAAAAGGTGCACGTCAGCGGCCTCGGGCTCGGGGCCGGCGCCCGGCAGCAGGTGTTCGCCGGGCTGAGCAACTACACCAGCGCGCTCACCGACCAGCCGTTCCTGTCCTCCCTAGTCCGGGTCGTCGTGTACAGCGTGATCCTGGTCCCGGTGATGCTCGGCCTGGCCCTGCTGTTCGCGCTGCTGCTTGACGCGCGCCGGGTAAGGTTCCAGCGGTTCGCCCGGCTGGCGATCTTCCTGCCGTACGCGGTGCCGGTGGTCATCGCCTCGTTGCTGTGGGGCTTCCTCTACCTGCCGACAGTGTCGCCGTTCCCGGAGATCCTGCGGCACGTCGGGTTGTCCATGCCCAACCTGTTCAGCACCAACGTGGTGCTGCTATCGGTGGTGAACATCGGCGTCTGGGGCGGCACCGGGTTCAACATGATCGTCATGTACACCGCGCTGCGCGCGGTGCCGTCCGAACTGTACGAGGCGGCACGGATCGACGGGGCGTCGCAGTGGCAGGTCGCGCTGCGGGTCAAGATCCCGATGATCGCCCCGGCCCTGGTGCTCACCGGGGTGTTCTCCATCATCGCCACCCTTCAGGTATTCAACGAGCCGCAGACCCTCTACCCGCTCACCAACACGATCTCGCCGGACTGGATGCCGCTGATGAGGGTCTACGACCTGGCGTTCAACGACAACAACAGCTACGAGGCGGCCGCCATGTCGGTGGTCATCGCGGCCGTCATGTTCGTCGGTTCCTTCTTCCTGCTCCGGGCGAGCAGCAAGCGCGTCTTCCAGGGGCGGTGACCGGCGATGGCCCTGACAAGAACGAACGGCGCGCTGACCGAGGCGCCCGCGCCCGGCGCGCGCCCGGCCGGCCGGCGGCGCGTCGGCATCGACCGGCGCCCGGCCGTCGTGCCCAGCGCGATCCTGCTACTCGGCGCCGTGTACTGCCTGCTGCCGGTGGCCTGGGTGCTCGTCGCCTCGACGAAGAACAACAACGAGCTGTTCAACACGTTCACCTTCGCGCCGGACGGGTCGCTGTGGTCCAACCTCCGCGGCCTGAACGCCTACGCCGACGGCGTGTTCTGGCACTGGATGCTCAACACCGTCTTGTACGCGGGCGGCGGCGCGCTGCTGTCCACCGCGGTGTCCGCCCTGACCGGCTACGCCCTCGCCAAGTTCGCGTTCCGTGGCCGCTCGCTGCTGAGCAACCTGCTGCTAGCCGGGGTGCTGGTGCCGCCGGTCGTCCTTGCCCTGCCGCAGTACCTGCTGCTGGCCAAGGTCGGGCTGACCGACAGCTACTGGTCGGTGCTGATCCCCTCGGTGCTCTCGCCGTACGGCATCTACCTGGCGCGGATCTACGTCAACGCCGCGGTGCCGGACGAGGTGATCGAGTCGGCCCGGGTGGACGGCTGCCCGGAGGGCCGGCTGTTCGCGCGGATCGCGGTGCCGATGATGGTGCCGGGCCTGGTGACGGTCTTCCTGTTCCAGTTCGTCGCGGTCTGGAACAACTTCCTGCTGCCGTTCATCATGCTCAGCGACGAGAACAAGTTCCCGCTCACCGTGGGCCTGTACACGCTGCTGAACCGCGGCGCCTCCTCTCCCGCGCTCTACAGCCTCGTCGTCACCGGGTCGCTGCTGTCCATCGTCCCGCTGATCGTCCTGTTCCTCGCGCTTCAGCGGTACTGGCGCACGGACATCGCCTCCGGAGCGGTCAAGCAGTGACCGGGAGCAAGTAAAACTACAGGTATGAATGGCGGGCGACGGCGTCCCACGATCGAGGACGTGGCAACGGAGGCGGGCGTCTCCCGTGGGACCGTGTCCCGGGTGCTGAACGGCGGGCACTACGTGTCGCCGGCCACCCTGGACGCGGTGAACCGGGCGATCAAGAAGACCGGCTACGTGGTCAACCACCACGCCCGGTCACTGGTGACCCAGCGCTCGGAGTCGGTCGCGTTTATCCTGTCCGAGCCGGCGGAACGGCTGTTCGCGGACCCGAACTTCGCGGTCCTGCTGCGCGGCTGTACTCAGGCGCTCGCGGAGCACGACATCGGGCTGTTCGTCTGCATCGCCGCGTCCAGTTCCGACCGGACCAGGATCACCCGCTTCCTCGCGGCGGGTCACGTCGACGGCGCGCTGCTGGTATCCGTGCACGCCGGCGACCCGCTGCCTGACCTGCTCGGCTCGGCCGGCGTCCCGTACGTCGCCTGCGGCGCGCCACTTGGATTCGAGTCGAAGGTCTCGTACGTGGCCGCCGACGAACGCGGCGGCGCCCGCGCCATGGTCGAGTACCTGCGCTCGAACGGCCGGACCCGGATCGCCACCATCACGGGGCCGCTTGACACCTCCGGCGGCCGGGGACGGCTTGAGGGGTACCGGGAGGTCGTCGGAGACGCGTTCGACGAGTCCCTGGTCGAGGAGGGCGACTACGCCCAGGACTCCGGTGACCGCGCGATGACCAAGCTGCTCGAGCGGCGCCCGGACCTGGACGCGGTGTTCGTCGCCGCGGACGCGATGGCCCTCGGCGCGCTGGACGCGCTGCACCGGGCCGGCCGCCGGGTGCCGGAAGACGTGGCGGTCGGCGGGTTCGACGACTCGTCGGCCGCGGTGACCGCCCGGCCCGCGCTGACCACGATCAGGCAGCCGTATCCCCGGATCAGCCGGGAGATGGTCCGGCTGCTGCTGGCGGCGATCACCGGCGACGAGCCGTCGGCGGTGATCTTGCCGACCGAACTCGTGCGGCGGGCCAGCGCCTGACCAGCGCCGGAGAAGTTCGCGGCTCCGGGAGAGGCACGACGGGGCTCTAGACGGCGAGTATTGCCGCGCGGTGATCTCGCTAGGCGACGATGCCCGGGCGGCTACCTCTGCCAATGTCCGCGTCAGAGTATGTAATGTCAATAAGACATCATCTTGACATGGCAGCGGAGCGCGACCAAGCTGTGATCACCAGATCACCGGGCATCGCAAGGGGAACTTCATGCGTATCGGACTCATCGGGGTAGGGCGGATCGGCATGTTCCACGCCAGCACGCTCCACGGACTGCCGGGGGTTGAGTCGCTGATCATCACGGACGCGGACCTGGACCGGGCGCGGGAGGTCGCCGGGCAGTTCGGGGCGCAGACCGCCGAGTCGGTGACGCAACTGCTCGACGCGGGGATAGACGCCCTGGTGATCGCGGCCGCGACCGGCGCGCATCAGGAGCTCATCAAGCGCGGTGTTCAGGCCGGGGTGCCGGTCTTCTGCGAGAAGCCGGTCGCTCCCGACGTGGCGGGCACGCTGGATGTGATCAAGGCGACCAGCGGGAGCGCGACCGCGGTGCAGGTCGGGTTCCAGCGCCGGTTCGACGAGGGATTCCGGGCCGCCCGGCAGGCGGCGCAGTCGGGGTCGCTCGGCTGGCTGCACACGATCCGGTCGACGACATTGGACGCGGCACCGCCGTCGGCCGGGTACATCCCCGGCTCTGGCGGGATCTTCCGCGACTGCGGGGTGCATGACTTCGACGCGATCCGCTGGGTGTCCGGCCACGAGGTCGTGCAGGTCTACGCGACGGGCGCAAACCGGGGCGAGGAGTTCTTCCGTGCCGCTGGCGATGTCGACGCGGCCAGCGCCACGCTGACCCTGGACGACGGCACCCTGGCCGTGGTGTCCTGCGGCCGGTACAACGGGGCGGGATATGACGTCCGGCTCGAGGTGCTCGGCTCGGCGGGCAGCGTCTGCGCCGGGCTGGACGACCGGATGGCGCTGCGCTCGGCCGAGCCGGGCCAGAGCTTCCCTGATGGCCCCGCCCACCGTAACTTCATCGGGCGGTTCGGGGACGCGTACGCCGCCGAACTGGCCGCGTTCCTAGGGGTTGCCGCTGGGCAGGCGGCAAGCCCGTGCACGCTGGAGGATGCCCTGGAGGCGTTTTACGTGGCCGAGGCGTGCGAGCTATCCCGGCACCGCCAGCAGCCGGTGCTGGTGGCGGAGGTGCGCCAGTAAAGAGCGGCAGCGACGCCGGCAGCAGCCGCAGAACAGCAGTGCAGGGCAGCAATGACAGGGCAGGAGCGAGCAGCCGATGAAGGGGCGAGTCGCGGGGGCGCCGATCTCCTGGGGCGTGTGCGAGGTACCAGGCTGGGGTTACCAGCTACCCGCTGACCGGGTGCTGGCCGAGATGCGTGCCCTGGGGTTGACGGCGACAGAGTTCGGGCCCGCCGGGTACCTGCCGGCGGATCCGGGCCAGCGGTCCGCGCTGCTGGCCGAGCACGGGCTCAGCGCCGCCGGCGGCTTCGTGCCGGTCGTGCTGCACGAGCCCGCCGCCGATCCGCTGGCCGCAGTCGACCGGGCCCTGGACGCGTTCGGCGACGGGCATCCGGTCCTCGTCCTGGCCGCCGCCACTGGCCGCGACGGCTACGACACCCGCCCGGAACTCGACGCCGACGGCTGGTCGGCCCTGCTGTCCAACCTGGACCGGGCCGCTGCCCGGGCCGCCGAGCGCGGGTTCACCGTGACCCTTCACCCGCACGTGGGAACGATGATTGAGGGGCCCGATGAGGTACACCGGGTGCTCGAGGGCAGCGGGATCCCGCTCTGCCTGGACACCGGCCACCTGCTGATCGGCGGCACCGATCCGGCCGAACTGGCCCGGGACGCCGCGGCCCGGATCGGGCACGTGCACCTGAAAGACGTGTCCGCGGTCGCCGCGCAGCAGGTCTCCCGCGGCGAGATCAGCTACACCGACGGCGTGGCAGGCGGGCTGTACCGGCCGCTCGGCCAAGGTGACGTTGACGTGGCCGGAGTGGTGGGCGCGCTGGAGGCGGCCGGCTACCAGGGCTGGTACGTGCTCGAGCAGGATACGATCCTGCACGGCCCGCCCCGGGACGAGGGGCCGGTCCGGGCCGTCCGGGAGAGCCTGTACTTCCTCCGCGCCCTGCTCGGCGGCGCCCGGTGAGCTACGACGTACTCACCATGGGCCGGGTCGGGGTGGACATCTACCCGCTGCAGACCGGGGTCGGGCTGGAGGACGTCGAGACGTTCGCGAAGTTCCTGGGCGGCAGCGCGACGAATGTCGCGGTCGCCGCGGCCAGGCACAGTCATTCGTCGGCGGTCATCACGCGGACCGGCGCGGATCCGTTCGGCCGGTACGTGCACCGCGCCCTACACGAGTTCGGCGTCGACGACGCCTTCGTCACCGACGTGCCCGGGCTGCCCACCCCGGTGACGTTCTGCGAGATCTTCCCGCCTGATCACTTCCCCATCTGGTTCTACCGGTATCCCAAGGCCCCCGACCTAGAGATCAAGCCTGAGGAGATCCCGGAGGCCGAGGTTCGCACGGCGCGCCTGTTCTGGGCCACGGTGACCGGCCTGTGCGCCGAGCCGAGCCGCGCGGCGCACTTGGCGGCCTGGCGGGCCCGCGACAGGGCGCCGCTCACCGTGCTTGACCTGGACTATAGGCCAGTGTTCTGGGCCTCTGACGAGGAAGCACGCGAGCAGGTTCAGGCCGCGCTCCCCCACGTCACGGTGGCCGTGGGCAACCTGGATGAGGTCGAGGTCGCGGTCGGCACGAGGGATGCACGGGCCGCGGCCGCGGCGCTGCTGGCGGCGGGCGTGGAACTCGCGGTGGTCAAGCAGGGCCCGGCCGGGGTCTACGCGAGGACGAAGGACAGCGAGGTGGAGGTGGCGCCGATCCAGGTCGAGGTGATCAACGGGATCGGCGCCGGGGACGGGTTCGGCGGCGCGCTGTGCCACGGGCTGCTGGCCCGCTGGCCGCTTGAGCGGATCATCCGGTTCGCCAATGCGGCCGGGGCGATCGTTACCACCAAGCTGGAATGCTCGTCCGCCATGCCGACCACGGCAGAGGTCGAGAACTTCCTGCGGGCGTCCTATGCGTGAGGCCGTGTTCGAAGAGCTGCGCGAGCTGCGAGCCAGGCAACCGGAGCTGGTCACCGCGCGGGCCGCCGAGCGCAGGCGCAGGCCGCTGCTCGGTGCCGACGGCCGCCTCATGATCGTCGCGGCGGACCACCCGGCCCGTGGCTCTCTTGGGGTCCGCGGCGTGGCCAACGCGATGGCGGACCGCTACGACCTGCTGCGCCGCCTGCTGGTGGCGCTGAGCAGGCCGGGCGTGGACGGGCTGCTGGCCACCGCGGACATCGTCGAGGACCTGCTGCTGCTCGGCGCGCTTGAGGACAAGGTGGTCTTCGGATCGATGAACCGCGGCGGGCTGCAGGGTGCCGCCTTCGAGCTCGACGACCGGTTCACCGCTTACAACGCGGCCGTGATCGCGGGGATGAGGCTGGACGGCGGCAAGATGCTGACCCGGATCGATCCGAGCGACCCCGGGACGGCCGCCACGCTTGAGACGGCCGGGCGGGCCGTCACCGAGCTCGGCTCGCGGGGCCTGGTGGCGATGCTTGAGCCGTTCATGTGCCACCGCGCCGACGGGCGGGTGGTCAACGACCTGTCTGCCCCGGCGGTGGTGAGGTCGGTCGCGATCGCGAGCGGGCTCGGCGCGACGAGTAGCTACAGCTGGCTCAAGCTGCCGGTGATCGACGGAATGGAGGAGGTCATGGCGGCCACCACGCTGCCGACGCTGCTGCTCGGCGGGGACCCCGTCGGCCCGCCCGAGGAGACGTACGGCCGCTGGGCAGCCGCGCTCGCGCTTCCCGGCGTGCGCGGCTTCGTCATCGGCCGGGCCCTGCTTTATCCGCACGACGGCGACGTCGCCGCGGCGGTCGACGCCGCCTGCGCCCTGGTCCACGACGTGGCGGTGCGCCCATGAGCGCCGACTACCAGGCTGTGAACTGGCATTTCCCGGCCGGGAGCACGGCCGACGGACGAGAGGTCGTGCGCATCACGCCCGAGGTCGCCCGCTGGGGGTACAGCGGCCTGCGGGTACTTGACCTGGCCGCAGGAGACACGTACCTGGGCGACACCGGCGGCGACGAGATGATCGTGCTGCCGCTGACGGGATCGTGCACCGTGGACACCGACGCCGGCGGCGCGAAGCTGACCGGACGCCCCGATGTGTTCTACTCGGTCACCGACTGCGCCTACGTGCCCCGGGAGTGCGCCTACTCCATCGCGGCCGCAGGCGGCGGCCGGTTCGCGCTGGCCAGTGCCCGGGCCCAGGGCCAGCTGCCGTTCCGGTACGTGGCGGCGAGCGAGGTCCGGGTGGAGCTGCGCGGCGCCGGGGCCTGCTCGCGGCGGGTCACCAACTTCGGCACACCGGACGTGCTTGAGGCCGACCGGCTGATCGCCTGCGAGGTGTTCACCCCGGCCGGGAACTGGTCGTCGTTCCCGCCGCACAAGCATGACACCGAACGCCCGGGCGAATCCGTCCTTGAGGAGATCTACTACTTCGAGATGGCCGACGGCCCGGCCGGCCCGGGGCTGGCCTACCAGCGGGTATACGGCACGCCCGACCGCCCTGCCGACGTTCTCGCCGAGGTGCGCAGCGGAGACGTGGTGATCATCCCGCACGGCTGGCACGGGCCGTCAATGGCGGTGCCTGGCTATGACCTGTACTACCTGAACGTGATGGCAGGACCAGGGGCACGCGAATGGCTGATCTGTGATGATCCGGCGCACTCGTGGGTGCGCGAGCAGTGGAAGAACCAGCTGGTCGACCCCCGAGTATCCACCTGGAGGACTTCATGACGACGGTGCGACTGACGGTAGGACAGGCCATAGTGCGCTTTCTTGCCGCGCAGCGCAGCGAGCGTGATGGCACCTCGCACCGGCTCATCGAGGGCTGCTTCGGCATCTTCGGGCACGGCAACGTGGCTGGCCTTGGCCAGGGGCTGCTGGAGGCCGAGCTCGCGCCCGGCCCGGAAAAGGGCCTGCGTTACTTGCAGGGACGTAATGAGCAAGCCATGGTGCACGCCGCCGTGGCGTTCGCCAGGACCAGGAACCGGATGTCCACGCTGGCGTGCACGTCGTCGGTCGGGCCCGGCGCCACGAACATGGTGACCGGGGCCGCGCTCGCCACCATCAACCGGCTGCCGGTGCTGCTGCTGCCGGGAGACATCTTCGCCACCCGGGTGGCCGACCCGGTGCTGCAGCAGCTCGAACACCCGTCCGGCCGGGACATCAGCGTCAACGACGCGTTCCGGCCGGTATCCCGGTTCTTCGACCGCATCTGGCGGCCTGAGCAGCTTCCGTCGGCGCTGCTTGCCGCCATGCGCGTGCTTGCCGATCCGGCCGAGACCGGGGCGGTGACCCTGGCGCTGCCGCAGGACGTGCAGGCGGAGGCCTACGACTGGCCCGCCGAGCTGTTCAGGGAGCGGGTCTGGCACATTCCGCGGACGCCGCCTGACCCGGCGGCCGTGGCCCGTGCGGCCGCGGTGATCAGGTCCGCGCGCCGGCCGCTCATCGTGGCCGGCGGCGGGGTCATCTACTCCGAGGCTACGCGGGCGCTTGCGTCGTTCGCCGGTACCTTCGGCATTCCAGTGGGCCAGACCCAGGCAGGCAAGGGCACCATGCGCTCGGACGACCCGTTGTGCGCGGGCGCGATCGGCGCGACCGGAACCGCCGCGGCCAACGAGCTGGCCGCCCGCGCCGACGTGGTGATCGGAATCGGCACCAGGTGGAGCGATTTCACCACCGCCTCCCGCACCGTGTTCACCGAGCCGGGCGTGCGGTTCGTCAACGTCAACGTGGCGTCGTTCGACGCGGCCAAGCAGTCCGGGGTAGCGGTGGCGGGCGACGCCCGCGCCGCGCTCGATGCCCTGGCCCTGTCCCTGGCCGGGTGGTCGGCGGAGCCCGCCTACCGGGCCAGGGCCGCGGAGCTGTCGGCACGCTGGCAGGCGACGGTAGAGGCCGCTTATGCCACCGCGGCGCACCAGTCGCGGCCGAGGCAGTCCGAGGTCATCGGGGTGGTCAACGAGGTATCGGGGGAACGGGACGTCGTCCTGAGCGCGGCGGGATCGATGCCCGGGGACCTGCACAAGCTCTGGCGCACCCGCGATCCCGGCGGTTACCACGTCGAGTACGGCTACTCGTGCATGGGCTACGAGATCGCGGGCGGGCTCGGGGCCAAGCTGGCCGCCCCGGACCGCGAGGTGTTCGTCATGGTCGGCGACGGCTCGTACCTGATGATGGCCACCGAGCTTGTCACCGCCGTGCAGGAGGGGATCAAGCTCGTCGTGGTCTGCGTGGACAACCACGGGTTCGCCTCGATCGGGAACCTGTCGGAGTCGGTCGGCTCGCAGCGGTTCGGCACTAGCTACCAGTATCGCAGCCCCGACGGGCGGCTCGACGGCGGGTTCCTGCCCGTCGACCTGGCGGCCAACGCGGCCAGCCTCGGCGTGCACGTGCTGCGCACCCGGACGATCGAGGAATTCCGCCGGGCGCTGGTCGAGGCGCGGGCAGCGGACCGGACCACGTTGGTGTACATCGAGACCGACCCGCTCCAGGGCGCGCCGTCAAGCGACGCCTGGTGGGACGTGCCGGTCGCCGAGGTGGCGGCGCTGGCAAGCACCCGGGACGCCCGGGCCAGCTACGAGAAGGCCAAGGAGCGGCAGCGGCCCTACCTGTGAGGGTCCAGGCGCCGTAGCCCGTTAGTCCTCAAGGGTTTTCAATGGGCGATCAAGGTCATCTTGAAGGAGTACCGGTCGGCGAGGTAGGCGTGGCTGCCGTGCTCCACCGGCCGGCCCGCGGAGTCGAACGTCGTCCTGGTCATGGTGAGGACGGTGGCGGTCCTTGGGGCCTGCAAGCAGCTTAGCCTCGCGGGCGGTGGCGTGCCTGGCGCCGATCATCTGCTGGCCCGCGTGCAGCTCCACGCCCTGGCTGCGCAGCAGCTCGTAGAGGCCGGTCTTCTCCAGGGCGTCTTCCGGGCGACCCTTCAGCAGCCCGGCAGGCAGGTAGTTGTGCATGATCGCTAGCGGGGTCCCGTCGGCCAGCCGCAGCCGCTCCACGGAGAGCACCGCGGCGCCGACGGGCAGCGCGAGGACCGAGGCGAGCTCGTCGTCGGCCTCGATCTCGCGGGCGGCCAGAACGGTGGTGGCCGGATGCCGGCGGTTAGCCGACAGGTCGTCGTAGAGGCTGGTCAGCGCCACCGACCGCAGGATGCGCGGGCGCCACCACGACCGTGCCGAGGCCGCGGCGGCGGACGACCAGGCCCTGCTCGACCAGGCGCTGCACCGCCTGCCGGACGGTGGGACGGCTCACGCCCAGGCGCTCGGTCAGGTCCAGCTCGTTGTCCAGCCGCTCCCCTGGCTTGAGCGTCCCGTCCTCGATGGCCTGCTTGAGGTTCTCGGCGATCTGGAAGTACAGCGGGATAGGGCTGTTGCGGTCGAGCGGCCGCTCGGTCATGGCGCCTCCCAGCATGCAGGCTCGCCTGGGAGCCGTGTCGATGCCAGCAGTATAGGACAGGTCTCAGTTAAGTGTATATTGTCCTTACCTACTTACATACTATTGACATGACATTGGGCGCATGTTAATTTTCGTGCACTATGCGGCAAGGTTCGAGGCGGACGCCGCAGGGATCGCTCCGCCGCTCCCTGAGAAGCGCCCGCCCTGGCAAGGAGAGGGAACATGCATATGAGGAAAAAGGCACTGGTGCGCTCCTCGGGGTGCCGCTGCTGCTGGTTGCCGCGTGCTCCTCAAGCGGTTCGAGTAGCTCGAGCTCAAGCCCGGGCACCACGGCGGCCAGCGCGTCCGGCCAATGCCCGTACACGTTCGCCGTCATCACCCACGGCGACAACGGCAGCTTCTGGAGCGTGGTCTACAAGGGCGCCAAGGACGCGGCTAGCGCACTCGGCTGCAAGCTGAGCGAGGTCTACGGATCGCAGCAGCAAGGGCAGGCCGAGCCCGACGACAACGCGGAGAACGCCCAGATCCAGGACGCCATCAACGCCCACGTCAACGGCATCGCCGTCTCCGACCACGACCCGAGCCTGATGAATACGACCATCGCCAAGGCGGTCGCGGCGGGCATCCCGGTGGTCATGCTGAACGCCGGCTGCGACCCGGCCGACCTGGCCGCCACCCACGCGATCACCTGCGTCGGTCAGCCCGAGCAGATCAGCCGGCCAGCAGGCCGGCGACCAGTTCAAGAGCGAGGGGACGACCAACGTCCTGTGCGTCATCCACCAGTCGGGCCAGAACCTCCTAGACCGCTGCAACGGCATCGCGCAGGCGCTCGGCGTCGGGTCGACCTGCCCCACCGGCACCCCGCCGAAGACCGGGCCTGCGTGCACCGAGCTGATCTTGTCCACGCCCAACGCGGCCAGTAACCCGCAGCAGGCCGACCAGCAGATCGTCTCCTACCTGCAGGCTCACCCGCAGATCAACGCGGTCATGACGCTCAACAACGCCATCGCCGGGGCCCTGGTCACCGCCCTGGGCTCGGGCTCCAAGACCAAGATCGGCACGTTCGACCTGAACAGCACGGTCGTGACCGACCTGCAGAACGGCTCGCTGGACTTCGCCATCGACCAGCAGCAGTACCTCCAGGGCTACCTGCCGATCGTGACCCTCTACCTGTACCTGAAGGCCCACGGCAACTCGGTCTCGCCCTGGCCAGGTCCTGGACACCGGGCCGCTCATCGTGAACAAGGCGAACGTCTCCACCGTCGAGGCCGCCATCAACGCCGGTGATGACTGACAATCAATCCAGATACGTCATCCAGGTACCAGGTCCCGGAGCCGCACGCAGGCTGTGCGGCTCCGGGAGCCCCTTGAAACCCGCCGAACGAGGAAACAGGTCATGGAAGTCAAACCTCAGGACTCCGGCGGCGCCGACCGCACGGCGGTGGCCGCCGCCGACGGGACGGGAGCCGGCGGGGCGGCCCCGGGCAGGGAAGGACGAGCGGCTCGTCCAGGTCAGCCGCCTTACCAAGCTCATGCAGCGGCCGGAACTCGGCGCGCTGATGGGCGTGATCGCCATCTTCTTGATCTTCGCCGGCTTCGACGCCACGCCCAATCACCTGTGGCTCGCCCAGGCCGGGCTGGCCGCCTGGAGCCAGCAGGCGGCCTTCTTCGGCATCATGGCCGTACCGGTCGGCCTGCTCATGATCGGCGGCGAGTTCGACCTCTCGACCGGGGTCATGACCGGGGCCACCGCGATCGTCATGGCCCTGCTGGTCGGCCACGAGCACTGGAACGCGTGGCTGGCCATCGTGGGCACGCTGGTCTTCGCCGCGCTGATCGGCCTGCTGAACGGGTTCGTGGTGGTGAAGTCGAAGCTGCCCAGCTTCATCGTCACCCTCGCGACGTTCTTCATCATCCGCGGCGTCAGCATCGGCGGGGTGCTCCTGGTCAACAACGGAAGCACCCAGGTCTCGCTGACCGGGACCTCGTTCCCCGGCCTGGCCACCGCCAAGGACGTGTTCGGCAGCTCGTTCGCAAGCAGCTCCGCGCTGCCCAGCGGATACCAGACCGCGGTGCTGTGGTTCATCGCCGTGACCATCGCGGGCGCCTGGCTGCTTGGCCGAACCACGTTCGGGAACTGGATCTACGCCGTCGGCGGCGACGCGAACGCGGCCCGCAACACCGGCGTCCCGGTCGCCCGGACCAAGATCCTGCTGTTCATGTCTACCTCGCTGGCCGCGGGCCTGGTCGGGATCATCTCCTTCACCCAGGCCGACTCGGCCGTGTCCGAGCAGGGCGTGGGCTACGAGTTCTACTACATCATCGCCGCCGTGGTCGGCGGGTGCCTGCTCACCGGCGGGTACGGGTCCGCGGTCGGCGCCGCCCTGGGCGCCTGCATCATCGGCATGGCCTTCCAGGGCGTGATCTACGCGGGCTGGGACAGCTCGTGGGACTTCGCCTTCCTCGGCATCGTGCTGTTCCTCGCGGTGATGGTCAACACGTTCGTCTACCGCCGGGCCCAGCGGGCACGCAGATGAATGAGGAGCTCGCCGATGAGCGCTACCGCGCAGACCCCCGCCGCCCCGGCCCGCACCGGCCACCGACACGCCGTTGCTCGAGGTGCGCGACGTGGCCAAGTACTTTGGCAGCGTCAACGCGCTGCAAGGCGTCTCGCTGAAGGTCCATGCCGGCGAGGTCACCTGCGTCCTTGGCGACAACGGCGCGGGCAAGTCCACGCTGATCAAGATCCTGTCCGGCGTGTTCCAGCCGGACGCCGGGGAGTTCCTCATCGAGGGGCGGCCGGTCGCGCTCGCCGGCCCGCGGGAGGCCAGGAACTACGGGATCGCCACCGTGTTCCAGGACCTGGCCACCATCCCGCTCATGTCCCTCTGGCGCAACTTCTTCCTGGGCCAGGAGCCGACCCTGGGCTGGGGGCCGATGCGGCGGCTGGACGTCGGCAAGGCCCTGGCGATCATGCGCGACGAGCTGTCGAAGATGGGCATCGATGTCCGCGACCCCAACCAGAACGTGGGCACGCTGTCCGGCGGCGAGCGCCAGGCGCTGGCCATCGCGCGCGCGGTTTACTTCGGTGCCCGGGTGCTGATCTTGGACGAGCCCACGTCCGCGCTTGGCGTGCGCCAGTCCGGCATCGTGCTCAGGTACATCGTGCAGCGCCCGCGAGCAGGGCAAGGGCGTCATATTCATCACCCACAACCCGCATCACGCCTACCCGGTGGGCGACCGGTTCTACCTGCTCAAGCGCGGGCGGCTGATGGCGAGCGTGCGCAAGCACGAGACGACCATTGATGGCCTGACCGAGATGATGGCCGGCGGTACCGAGCTGGCCGAGCTCAGCCAGGAGCTGATGGGCCTCACCGCGGGCGGCGGAGCGCCCGATCCCGAGCTCGCCGAGGTGGCCCGCGAAGCTGGCCGAGGGAAGCCCCGGCCCAATCGGACGACGGCGCGGCGCCCTGATCGCTATCCGGCCGATGAAGCCCTGGTATGTCGTCCCGCATGGCGCGAGCGCCCGGGGATCCCAGCTGGTGCCGTCACAGCCGCCGATCCCGGAGGCGGACCGACCCGGCCGTCGCCCGGCCGGCATCCGAACGGGCCACGGGCAGCTGCCCCGCGACCGCGTCCTGCTCTGGCCTCGGGAAGCTCGCGGTGAAGGCGTACCGGGAGGCCCGGTACAGGTGCCTGGCGAACTCGACGGGCCGGCCCGCCCGGTCGTAGGCGATGCGCTCCATGGTGATCAGCGCGGTGCCGCGGGTCTCGTCCAGCGCGCGGGCCTCGGGCGCCGAGGCGTTCTTCGCGCCCATGGACTGAGTGGCCGAGTACAGCCCGATGCCGGACGCGCGCAGCAGCTCATACAGGCCGTGCAGCTCGAGCAGCTCGATGTCGAGCTGGACCACCCCTGCGGGCAGGTAGTTGTGCATAAGGGCCATCGGCTCGCCGTCGGCCAGCCGGATCCGTTCCAACGACATCACCAGCGCCTGCTCGGGCAACTGAAGCGCCGCAGCAACCTGGTCGCTGGCGTGGCTGACCTCTGCCTTCACCACCCGGGTGCCCGGTTTGCGGCCGCTGGCCGCTAGGTCGTCGTAGAGGCTGGTCAGCTCGACATTGCGGTCGATCCGCTCGTTCGCCACCAGGGTCCCCACCCCGCGCTTGCGGACGACCAGGCCCCTGTTGGCCAGGTAGAGGAAGGCAGCGCGCACAGTAGGCCGGGACAGGCCGAGCATCTCCGCCAGCCGCACCTCGTTCTCCAGCCGGGCCCCCACCCTGAGCGCGCCGGAGCTGATGGCGGACTCGAAGTGCTGGGCCAGCTGGAAGTACAGCGGCACCGGGCTGGTCCGGTCGATGGTAATCGGGCCGCTCGCGTCGGCCTCAGGTTCAGGCATGATCGTCATCCGGGCAGGAAACAAGGCTAGTTTGTCTGAACATTTTAACCACTGCAGAGTTAATATGCCGCACGGGCGGCTGGGTTCGGTTACGGAGAGCCAACGGCTGGCGTGACATCTACACCGCACTCAGCATCGAACCGCCGAAGAAGATCATCTTCCTCGCCTGGCAGGTGACGATCTGCGGGTTGTCCGATCGTCACCTTGGCGCAGGTGTCGCGATTGGCGCGACACTGAGATGGGAGGCGACGATGCGTTACGCACTGCTGATGCACTACCAGGAGGCCGGCGAGGGCGAGATCAGCGAGGAGGCGATCGAAGAGGCCAAGGAGGCGTTCTTGGCCTACGGCCGGGCGCTGGAGTCCGCCGGGGTGCTGCTGTCGGCCGACGTGCTCCAGCCGTCCGCCGCGACGACGACCGTGACGGGCAGGGAAGGCGGCCTGCGGGTGCAGGACGGCCCCTTCGCCGAGACGAAGGAGGGCCTGGCCGGGATCTTCATGCTCGAGGTACCCGACCTGGACGCGGCCATCGGCTGGGCCGAGAAGTGCCCCGGCGCCCAGTGGGGCGTGATCGAGGTGCGCCCGACCGCGACCGCCTTCCTCAACGGCGCGTGGACGGGCTGACGCCCGGCGACGGGCGGGAAGCCGGCCCTGGCCACGGTGAGCCGGGGCCGGCGGCCCGCTCCGCCGGCGTGGCCGCCCGGGACAGCTACGGCCGGCTGCTCGCCCTGCTGGCCGCCTCCACGAGTGACCTCGCGGCGGCGGAGGACGCGCTCGCCGACGCATTCGAGCGGGCCCTGCGGACGTGGCCGTCGCAGGGGGTACCTGGCAGCCCGAGCGCGTGGCTGCTGACCGTCGCCCGCAACCGGTTGCGCGACGAGTGGAAGTCAGCGCGGGCCCAGCGGGCCGCCCCCCTCGATGCCGCCAGGGACACACTCGCGCATATCGCCGAGACTGACGTCGACTCGATCCCTGACCGGCGGCTTGAACTGATGCTCGTGTGCGCGCACCCGGCGATCGACCGCGCGGTGCGCACGCCGCTGATGCTCAACACGGTCCTCGGCTTCACCGCGGAGCAGGTCGGGCGCGCCTTCTCTGTGCTGCCGTCGACGATGGCAACCCGCCTGGTCCGGGCGAAGAAGCGCATCAAGGCGGCGGGTGTTCCGTTCCGCATTCCGGACCGGGCGGACCTGCCGGCGCGGATGGCCTCGGTCCTTGAGGCGGTCTACGGGGCCTACGTCATCGACTGGGCGACCGGACCGCAGGCCCGCCGGCTGCCCTCGGAGGCGCTGCACCTCGCCGAAGTGCTCGCCACGCTCGTTCCCGGCGACCCGGAAGTCCGGGGGCTCGCGGCTTTGATCGAGCTGTCGGCGGCCCGCGCGCCGGCGCGGATCGACACGGGCGGGCGTTTCGTCCCGCTTGCCGACCAGGACCCCTCGCTGTGGGACCCGCACCTCATCAGCCGGGCGCACGAGCACCTGCGGGCCGCGCACGCGCGCGGACACCTAGGGCGGTTCCAGCTCGAGGCCGCGATCCAGGCCGTGCACTGTGCCAGGAACCCACGGACGCGATGACACCACGGACTGGCCGGCGCTGCTCACCCTGCACCGCATCCTGCACGCGGTCGCGCCCTCGCTCGGGAGCGGCGTCGCCCTCGCCGCCGTCACCGCCGAGGTCGACGGGCCCGCGGCGGGGCTAGCCACGCTCGACGCGGTGGAAGAGGAAGCCGGCGAGGACGCGCGCCGCTTCCAGCCGGCCAAAGCCACCCGGGCGCACCTGCTGGACCGGCTCGGACGGAAGGAGGCCGTCGCGGCTTATGAGAGCGCGATCAGCCTGACCCACGACATCGCCGAGCGCCAGTATCTGGAACAGCGCCGTGACCGCGCGAGCCGTCGTGAGGAAGTCCGGCCAGAAAATGTCAGTGGCACGTCATACAGTGGTGAGCTGTGACGGTGACAGCAACCACTGACAACCTTGAGTCTTACCGGCGCGAGCTAACGGGGTACTGCTACCGGATGCTCGGGTCGGCCTTTGAGGCGGACGACGCGGTGCAGGAGACGATGCTGCGCGCGTGGAAGGCGGCCGACGGCTTCGAGGGGCGGTCCTCGCTCCGTTCCTGGCTGTACCGGATCGCGACCAACGTCTGCCTTGACACGCTGCGCGGCGAGAAGCGGCGGGCGCTGCCCATGGACCTGGGGCCGGCGTCGCCGCCGGTCGAGACGTACATGCGCCCGCAGCCTGCCGAGGACCTCTGGGTGACGCCGATCCCCGACTCGCGGGTGGTGCCCGACCACGGCGACCCGGCGGAGATCGCGGCGGTGCGGGACTCGGTCAGGCTCGCGTTCGTGACGGCGCTGCAGCACCTCCCCGCACGGCAGCGGGCCGCGCTGATCCTGTGCGAGGTGCTTAAGCTGCCCGCCACCGAGGCCGCGGCGACCCTGGACACGACCGTCGCCTCGGTGAACAGCGCGCTGCAGCGGGCCAGGACCACCCTGGCGGGCCTGCCGGAGCACCAGCGGCCGGGGGAGGTCGAGCCCGAGAACGCGGAACTGCTCGCGAAGTTCGTCGACGCGTTCCAGCGCTACGACATGGAGGCGCTTATCGTGCTGTTGCGCGAGGACGCGCTGCAGACCATGCCCCCTTTCGAGATGTGGATCCAGGGCGCCACCGCCATCACCACCTGGATGACGCAGCCGGGCCCGAGCCTGTGCGCCGGGTCCATCCTGGTGCCCGTGCGGGCGAACGGCGTTCGCGCCTGGGCGCAGTACAAGCCGGACCCGGAGCACGGCGGGTTCACGCCGTGGGCGCTGCAGGTGCACGAGGTGGTCGACGGCAAGATCAGCCGGATGACGTTCTTCCTCGACGCCGAGAAGCTGTTCCCCCTGTTCGGGCTGCGGGACAGGGTCTTCGACGATCGTTGATCCTCCGGGCGCTTCGGCGCGCGGAGGCGAGCGCGGGAAGCACAGATATGCTCGCTTTGTGCGGGTTCTCTTTGTGATGCAGGATCACTCTTCGCCGGGCGGGCTCATCGGGGACGCGTTCGCCGCGGCTGGCTGCGACGTGTCTGAGATGGTGGTGGTGCCCGAGGAGCGGTACCACTCCCCCGACGTCGCGGTGACGTTCCCCGCGGCGTCCGAGTATGACGCCGTGGTGTTCTTCGGGGCGGTCTGGTCGGTATACGACACCGCGACGATCCCGTGGGTCTCCGATGAGATCGAGTACGCGCGGTCGCTGATCTCGCTGGGAGTGCCCACGCTGGGGATCTGCTTCGGAGGTCAGCTGCTCGCCGCGGCGGTGGGCGGCCGGGTGGAACGGGCGCCCATTCCAGAGATCGGGTGGCTGTCGGTCGCCGCCGACACGTCCGCGGAACCGGGCCTTATCGACACGGGGCCGTGGCTGTCGTGGCACCTCGACCGGTTCACGGTGCCGGCGGACGTGCCGGTGATCGCCCGGACGGCGCTGGCCAGCCAGGCGTTCGTGACGGGGCGAACCCTGGGGCTGCAGTTCCATCCCGAGGTGACCGACGAGGTGCTCGAGGCGTGGCTGCGCTCCGACGACACGGCGCAGCTCGCCAAGAGCGGCGTGGACCCGCAGGCGCTCATCGAGCAGTCGCGGACCCTGGCGGACGGGGCGGCGGCGCGCGCGCACGAACTGGTGCGCCGGTTCATGTTCGACGTCGCCCGGCGGCCGGTGGCCGAATTGCCAGCGACAACGCTTATTGGCGGCAATTCTTCGCTTTGAGACCGTTCTCACACTCCCGCAGGTCCGCCGGCGGCGACCCGCTGGCTTAGCGTTTAAGGCGTGCCCCACGACCTCCTGGTAGCCCTCGTCATCTTCGCGGTAGGCCTCGCGGCGGGCACCATCAACACGGTAGTGGGCTCAGGAACGCTCATCACGTTCCCCACGCTGCTGGCGCTCGGGTACCCGCCGGTGCTCGCGAACGTCTCCAACAACGTCGGGCTCGTGCCCGGCGTGGCCTCCGGTGTGCACGGGTACCGGGCCGAGCTAGCCGGGCAGCGGCGGCGGATGATCCGGCTCGGGTCGGCGTCGGTGTGCGGCGGGCTGGTAGGCGCGATACTGCTGCTGGTGCTGCCCGCCGGGGCGTTCAAGGAGATCGTCCCGGTACTGATCGGGATCGCCCTCGTCATGATCATCTTTCAGCCCCGGCTGGCGCGGTGGATGGCCGCCAGGCAGCTGGCGCGCACGCCGGCACCCGCCGGGCTGCTTGACCGCGACGGCGGCCCGGTCCCGGGCGACGACGGCCCCGGCGCCACGGGCGGCACGAGCACCGTGCGCGTGGCCGCCCGGGTGGCCGCGCAGCCCGAGGTGCAGGTCGGCGGGCCGACCCTGTGGGTGCTCGTGTTCCTGTCCGGCGTCTACGGCGGGTACTTCGGCGCCGCCCAGGGAGTGCTGCTGATCGGGCTCATGGGCGTGGCCTTCACCGACACCATGCAGCGGATCAACGCCGTCAAGAACGTCCTGGCCGGCCTCGTCAACGGGGTCGCCGCGCTGGTGTTCGTGGCCGCGACGCACATCGACTGGGGTGCCGCCGGGCTGATCGCCTGCGGGGCGATCCTCGGCGGGCAGATCGGCGCGCGGATCGGGCGCAAGCTGCCGCCGTGGGGACTGCGGCTGCTGATCGTCTGCGTCGGCGTCGCCGCGCTGGCGAAGTTGCTGGCTTAAGACCGCCCTCTGGTATCCAGGCGAGCGGATTTGCAAGTTTCCGCAAAACCTTGCAAAAACGCACCAATCACGGCGCTTGACTTACGCGCCTGTTGACCGGCGATTACATTAAGAGTTTCTGGATCATCGAGAAGCGCCAGCTAGAAAGCGCAAAGCTGCGTCTAAAAGTTCATCATTTGCATGATCTAATTCACTTATTGCATTGGTGTGTCCCCAATGTTATGTTCCGGTTGATCCAACATCAGCGCTGATCAAGGAAACAGCGCTCGCCGCGCGGCAGCCGTCCCTGCCGCCGCCGATTGCGGCGGCGGCCATTACCGTCCCTGGGCGCAGGGACGGTCATTCCCACCCCTCAGGGAAAGGCATGTTCGCGATGTCCCTTCGTCACCGACCGCCGGGCTGGATCGCCGCGGCAAGATCTTGCAAGCGGCTGGCCGCGCTCGCCGTGGCCGTCATCACCGCACTCGGAACGGTCCTCGTGCTAGCGGTCACCACGTCGGCCGTCGCCCAGGCGGCGACGGCCCCGCCGTACTGGGCCCAGTCTCCGTTCAGCGTCCCGAGCGGTACGGGCGTCAGCCTCCCGTTCACCGAGTACGAGGCGGAGAACGCGAACTACACCGGAAAGCTCATCGGCCCGGACTTCACCCAGGGCGACCTCGCCACCGAGGCGTCGGGCCGTGAAGCGGTGCAGTTGACCGCGACGGGCCAGTACGTGCAGTTCACGCTGACCAGCGCGGCCAACGCGTTCGACCTGCACTACGCCCTCCCGCAGGGCGCGTCAGGCACGCTGTCCGTCTACGTGAACGGCGCCAAGCTCAGCAACGAGCTCTCGCTCACCTCGGCCTACAGCTACATCTCCACCGGGAACATCACCGGCAGCCATGACCCACAAGCTGTACGACGACGTGCGGATGATGTTCGGCCAGACGTACCAGCCCGGCACCACGGTGCGCCTAGAGACGGACTCGTCCGACACGGCGCTGCCTTACACGATCGACGTCGCGGACTTCTACAACGTCCCGGCCGCCGCCACCCAGCCGGCCAACTCAATCTCGGTGACCAGTGAAGGCGCCGACCCGACCGGTGCCGCCGACTCGACCCAGGCGTTCCGCAACGCGATCTCCGCGGCCAACTCCGCCGGGGAATCCGTGTGGATCCCGTCCGGTACCTTCCTCATCAGCTCGGCGCTCCAGGTCAACTCGGCGACGATCATCGGGGCCGGCAGCTGGTACTCGCAGCTCAAGACCAACGAGTTCATCGACAACACCTCCGCCGTCTCCGGCCCGGTCAACCTGAGCGGGTTCGCGATCCTCGGCAGCACCGTCGGCAGGCACGACGACAGCACGGCGAACGCGATCGACGGGTCGCTCGGCAGCGGCTTCACGGTGAACGGGCTGTGGATCCAGGACACGAACGTCGGGTTCTGGCTCCAGTACGGCAACAGCAACTGCACGGTGGAGAACACGGTCATCGAGTCCACCGACGCGGACGGCCTCAACTTCAACGGCAACGCGACCAACTGCACCGTGAAGAACAACTTCCTCCGCAACGACGGCGACGACGGCCTGGCGATCTGGTCCTACCCCTCGGCTGACTCTGGCATCACCTTCGCCAACAACACGATCGTCCAGCCCACCCTGGCCAACGGCATCGCCGACTACGGCGGCTCGAACAACACGATCTCCAACAACGTGATCGCGGACACGGAACCGCTCGGCAGCGGCATCGCCATCTCCAACGAGGAGTTCCTCTCCCCGTTCACGCCGCTGTCCGGCACGATCACCGTCTCGGGTAACTACCTGATCCGCACCGGCGCCTACAACCCGAACTGGGCCCACCCGATGGGCGCGGTCAGGTTTGACGCTTACGACTCGGCGTTCAGCAACGTCACCGTGAACTACAGCGGCGGCGCCATCCTGGACAGCCCATACGAGGCGTTCGAGTTCGTGAGCGGTGGCGGCACCGGCAACACGGTCACTGGCGTGAACATCAGCAACGTGACCGTGCAGAACCTCGGCACGGTCGTCATGCAGGCGGAGACCTCGGGCTCGGCCAGCGTCAGCGGCGTGACCGCGAGCGGCGTCGGCGTGCCCGGCGCCTACAACGACGGCTACCCGTCCAACACGGCGGGCGCGTACACCTTCAACCTCGGGAGCGGCAACTCGGGCTGGAGCACCACGCCGGTGCTCACCGCCTTCCCGAACCCGGCCCAGCCGGGCTCGCTGACCGCCTCGCCGGCCAGCCTGGCGTTCGGCGACGTGGCGTCCGGGTCGACGAGCGCGGCGCAGTCGGTGACGGTGTCCAACCCGGGCGGCAGCGCGGCCTCGGTCTCCTCGGTCAGCGTCAGCGGGCCGTTCAGCCAGACCAACACCTGCGGCAGTTCGATCGCCGCCGGCGGCTCCTGCACGGTCAGCGTCAAGTTCGCTCCCACCAGTGGCGGAAGCCAGACGGGCGCGCTGTCCGTCGCCACCAGCGCACCGGGCAGCCCGCTGTCCGTCGCGCTGTCCGGCACGGGGGTCACCTCAACCACCAACCTCGCCCTGAACCAGCCGGTGACGGCGAGCAGCTCCACCTCGTCCAGCTATACGCCGCAGATGGCGGTGGACGGGAACACCAGCACCTACTGGGAGAGCACCGACGGCGCCGGGTACCCGCAGACCATCACGGTCGACCTGGGCTCGGTGCAGTCCATCGGGTCGGTGACGCTCGACCTGCCGCCGTCGTCCGCCTGGAGCACCCGGACGCAGACGCTGTCGGTCCTCGGCAGCACCAACGGCACGACGTTCAGCCAGCTCGTCGGGTCGGCCGGGTACACCTTCAACCCCGTCCGCCGGCAACACGGCCACGATCAGCCTGCCGTCCGGCACCAGCGACCGCTACGTGCAGCTCAGCTTCACCGGCAACACCGGCTGGTCCGCCGCCCAGCTCGCGGAGTTCGAGGTCTTCCCCGGCGGCGGCTCTTCGAGTCCCGGGAGCCTGACGGCGTCGCCGTCGAGCCTGTCGTTCGGCAGCACCGCGGTGGGCGCCACCAGCACCAGCACCGTCACCCTGTCCAACCCCGGCTCGGCCGCGGTCTCGATGACCTCGGTCGGCGTCACCGGCCCGTTCAGCGAGGGCAACAACTGCGGCACCTCGCTCGCCGCCGGCGCCTCCTGCACGGTCACGGTCGCGTTCACGCCGACCGCGGCCGGCTCCGCCAGCGGCACCCTGTCGGTCAACAGCAGCGCGGCCGGCAGCCCGCTCACCGTCGCCCTGACCGGCACCGGCACCTCCGCCAACACCAACCTCGCGCTCAACCAGCCGGTCACCGCCAGCGGCTACACCCAGGGCTACGTCCCCGCCAACGCCGTCGACGGGAACACCAGCACCTACTGGGAAAGCACCGACAACGCCTTCCCGCAGTGGTTCCAGGTCGACCTCGGCTCCGCCACCAGCGTCAGCCGGATCGTCATGGACCTCCCGCCGTCCACCGCCTGGGGCACCCGCACCCAGACCATCACCGTCCAGGGCAGCACCGACGGCACCAACTACACCACCCTCGCCGCCTCCGCCGGCTACACCTTCAACCCCGCCACCGGCAACACCGCCACCATCACCTTCCCCGCCTCCACCGACCGCTACATCAAGCTCACCTTCACCGCCAACACCGGCTGGCCAGCCGGACAACTCTCCGAACTCCAAGCCTTCACCAGCTAAGGCCCGCTTCGCAGGGTCAGCCGCCCTGCTCGGCAAACAGCGGCGGGCCGGGAACGCGCGTTCCCGGCCCGCCCGCCCCCGGTTCCGCGCAGCGCGCCCGCACGGCCGAGTAGCGCAAATGCCCCTACCGGTGAGGCGCCGTGGTGCTTAATCTGCTTGCGTGAGCACTGGTGCGGACGCGGGTGTTGGGCAACCGGGGTTTGTCGCGCGGTACGGGCTGTTGCCCGACTCCGCCGTCGCCCTCGCGAGCGAGGTAGCGGAGCGGATCCTGACCCACCGGCTGCGAACGGTGCGGCTCGCCGTGGTGGACCAGCACGGCATCGTGCGGGCCAGGGCGCTGTCGCCGGAGGCGGCGATCGCCGCCCTCAGCAACGGGCTCGACTTCTCCGGGGCCATTTACTCGCTCGACACGGGCAACAACGTGTTCGTGCCGCCGTTCGCGGCCGGCGGCGGGTTCGGCATCGCCGAGTTCACCGGGTTCCCCGACGTCGTGCTCGTCCCCGACCCCACCACGTTCCAGATCCTGCCCTGGGCGGACCGGACCGGCTGGCTGCTGTGCGACGCGTACTTCGGGAACGGCCGGCCGGTCCCGCTCGACGGGCGCGGGCTGCTGCGGCGGCAGCTCGCGGCGCTGCGCGACCTCGGCTACGACTTCACCGTCGGGCTGGAGATCGAGTTCTCCATCTTCGCGCCTGCCCGTGGTCCCCTCGCACCGGAGGACGCCGGCTTTACCCCGCCGCCGCCCGCCGTGTCGATCTTTGAGCGCGGCTACCAGTTCCTGTCGGAGACCCGGCTCGACTCGATGGCGGGCACGCTCGACGCGATCAGGGACGCGCTCTGGGCGCTCGGGTCACCGCCCCGGTCCATGGAGGACGAGTGGGGTCCCGGGCAGGTCGAGGTGACGTTCGCGCCGATGAGCGGGCTGGCGGCGGCCGACACGGCGGTGCTGTTCCGTTCGGCGGTCAAGCAGGTCTGCCGGCGGCGCGGGCTGCTCGCCACCTTCATGTGCCGGCCCGGTCTCGCCAACATCACCTCCTCCGGCTGGCACCTGCACCAGTCGCTCAGGTCCCTGGCCGGCGGCGGGAACGCGTTCGCCTCGGATGAGGCGCCGCTGTCGGCGGTCGGCCTGTCCTACGTCGCCGGGCTGATCGAGCACGCGGTGCCGTCGCTCCCGTTCGCCGCGCCGACCGTCAACGGGTACAAGCGGTTCCGCCCCTACTCGTTCGCGCCGGACCGCGTGGCCTGGGCGATCGAGAACCGGGGCGCGCTTGTCCGGGTGCAGGGCGCCCCGGGCGACGCGGGCGCGCACGTGGAGTACCGGGCCGGCGAGCCCGCCGCCAACCCGTACCTGTACCTCGCCGCGAGCCTCGCCGCCGGGCGGGACGGCGTGGCCCGCGGGCTGACCCCGCCGCCGCCCGTCGAGGCCGACCCCTATGCCGCCGAGGGCATGGTCGCGCTGCCCACTTCGCTCGCCGCCGCGGTGGAGGCGCTGGACGGTGACTCGTTCTACCGCGAGACGTTCGGCGACACCCTGGTGGATTACCTCGTCATGATGAAGCGCGCGGAGGTCGCGCGCTACACGGCGGCGCTCGCCGAAGCGGGCAACCCCGACTCCGCGGATGAGGTCACCGACTGGGAGATGCGCGAGTACTTCGAGTTCTTCTGAGCCGCTAGTCGTGCGCGGGCGCGGACAGGCGGGGCGCTGATTTGTGGCCGCAGCGATTGCGGGGCCACAGCCCGGAGCGGAAATTAGGGGCAGATCAGTTACCGGTGGGACATCCGCGCAAAGGAGACGGAAGTCATGGCAACGGATATTCACGCTGAGCACGTGGGCAGCCTGCTGCGACAGCCCTGGCTGCTGACCGCCCGGGCCGACTACAAGGACGGCAGGATCACTGAGGCCGAGTTGCGGGCGACGGAGGATCGCGCGGCGGCGGAGAATATCGAGGCGCAGCGGTCGGCGGGGCTCAAGGTCTTCACCGACGGCGAGGTGCGCCGGACCAACTGGATGACCGGCATCCTTGAGTCGATCGGCGGGATGAGCCGGGTCCAGACGCCGGCGGTCACCTGGCACCGGGCGAGCGGAGAGGTCCCGCCGGAGAGCGAGACCGACTTCGTGATGACGGCGGCGACGTCACCGGTGTTCCAGAAGGACCACCTGACCGCGGTCGAGGCCACCTACATGGCGTCCCAGGTGCCCGGCGCGTTCAAGGTCACGATGATGTCGGCGGCGATGGGCGCGATGGCGTGGCAGCCCGACGTCTCCGCGGCGGCCTACCCCGACCCTGCCGAGCTGGTCAACGACCTGGTGGCGCTGCAGATCGCGGAGGTCGCCGAGCTCGCCGCGCTGGGGACGCGCTGGGTGCAGCTTGACTCGCTGTCGTACAACCAGGTGTTCGACGACGAGTTCCGCGCGGCGACGCTGAACCCGATGGACCCGAGGGTCATCCTGGCCGGCTCGGTCGCGGCGGACACGGCGATCGTGAACGGGATCAGGGCGGCCAACCCGGAGGTCACCGTCGGGATGCACATCTGCCGCGGCAACAACCGCTCCGCCTACATGGCCAAGGGCGGCTACGAGCCGGTGGCCGAGCAGCTGTTCGGCACCGTCCCGGTGGACCGGTTCCTGCTTGAGTACGACGACGAGCGGTCCGGCGGGTTCGAGCCGCTGCGGTTCGTCCGCCCGGGGACGGTCGTCGTGCTCGGCCTCGTGTCGTCGAAGACGCCGGTGCTCGAGTCGCAGGACCTGCTGCGGCGGCGGATCGACGAGGCGGCCAAGTACGTGCAGCCCGAGAACCTGGCGCTCTCGCCGCAGTGCGGGTTCGCCTCCACCTGCGCGGGCAACGTGCTGACCCGCGATGAGCAGAAGGCCAAGCTTGCCCTCGTCGCCGAGACGGCGGCGAAGGTCTGGGGCTGAGCGGCGGCGCCGGACCGTTCTGGCCGGTCTTCACGCTCTATCCCGAACGGTTCAGGGTTCCACGTCGATCAGGCCGCGCTTGTCTCCGCTGTCGTCACCGGCTGGGTCGAGGCCGGCGTCGGCGTCAGGCCGAGCTGGTCCTCGTTGAGCACCTGGCTGGCCGGCGGCGCGGTCAGCGTGACGGGGGCGTCGACCGAGACGCTGACGTCGCCGGCGCCGGCTTTCGAGTCCTTGGGCGCGAACGCCTTCACGAACTCCGGCGTGCTCGTGTCGGTCACGTACTCCGTGCTGCCATCGGAAAGCTTGAGCGGCAGCACCCGGGTGCCGCCCAGCGTGGTGACCGCCTCCTTGGCGTAGGTCACCGTCGCCGACCCCGGGTTCAGTATCGTCGACAAGCTGCACACGCTCGCCACGCCGGCCATGCTCTTGTCGCTCGCCGAGACCTCGAGGTACCGGCCGTTGAGGAGCGCGATGATCAAGGACGCCTTGGCGCCGGCGTTCGCCGTCCAGAACTTGGCGTCCGGCTTGAGGTAGATGGCCTTGCCGACCTCGATGAGCTTGACGATGCCCTTGTCGGGGTAGCTGACCGTGCCGACGCAGCCGCGGCCGCGCTTGAACCCGAGGGTGATACCGATGCTCATGCCCGCGTCGGTGACGGTTCCGCTCATCGTCAGGCTCGGCGCGGCCTCGGCGTCGGCGGTCGCCTCCGTTACCACCTTGCCCGCGGGCAGCCTGGCCAGCGGGTCCGCGGTGCTTTGCGGGAGGGGCCGGAGGGTCGCGGCGGTGAGACCGCCGCACCCGGCCGCCGCCAGGCAGCTCACGCAAGCCGCCGCGACCGCCGCCAGCCGCATGAAGCCCGGTCGGCCGTGAAACATCATCATCTCCCATCAGAGCCTGACATCTCAGCACAGACTGTAGGAGACCTGAATGGCCGCTTGGCGATAACCGAGGGAAATGAGACCGAATTGAGTGGGCCGCTGCCGTTCGGGATGGATCGCAGGGCGCCGGGGGCGGGCCGATCGCTTCGCGCCTGCGTCAACCGGATACCCCCGCTGCCGTTCGGCCGGACCGAGTTGAGTGAGACAGAGGTCCCGGCAGGCCCCGCACTGCGCGTCCACCGGCACCGCCGGACCGAACCAAGCAGGCGACGAAGCCACATTGGCGAATAACTGGTCTGGCTGATCTGGCCCCCCGAGTCCACTGTTGTCATCGCGATCGCCGTCCGGTGGCTGGAGCATGCATTCAGTGAGGCTGGCAGCATGATCGCCGATGATATGGCGCGGAACTTCCGCGTCGGGCCCATTGCCTAGGGAAGGAGGGAAGGCCAAGGAGTGCTCGGCTGTCACTGGCCGTGGCTACGATGGCGCGATGGGGAAGAAACGGAAAGGCAAGGCCGCTCACCCCGCGAGTCCGGACCAGCGGGCGATCACTGAAGGGCTCAGCGCGCTCGACGCGGCCCTGGACCAGCTCTGGGAGTCGATCAGGGCGGGCGATGTGCTCGACGCGGAGGTGCAGACCAGCGAACTGCTGGCGCTGCCAGGCCTGTCCGACGACAGCGACGAGTCCCATGCCCAGGTCGCCGCCGGGCTTATCGGACGGGGTGCCCGCATCCTTGCGCCGCCGGAGCAGGCGGCGTTTCTCCGGCTGCTCGTGGCGCTGGGGACGAAGGCGGTGAAGCGGGAGGCCAGCGAGGATCTCGCGGACCTCGCCGACGACGACGTTTACCCGCCGGAATGGGTGACCCGCATCGGGAAGGCGGTCCCTGGTCAGGCGTACCGAGCGCGCGATGCCTTCGGCGACCAGGAACTGGTCGCCGTGACCTTCAGCTACGACGATGCTGAGCACGTGATCGCGGTCGGACTTGACCTCACCGAACTTCCGGCGGTGTTCATGGCGGGGCTGAGCAGGGATCCCGGGAAGTTCCGCAAGGGCATCGAGGATGATCTTATTTTCGGCGGTCACCCGGAGCCGATCACGCTTGCCGAGGCCCGGCAGCGGATCGAGAGCCCGCTAGCAAGGCACGGCTCAGACGCGGTTTTCGATCTCGACCCGACATCGGCGTTCGCGCTCCCGCTGATCCGGTCACGGCTCCGCCGCCTGCCCGCACCGGAACCAGGCTCGTCGGTCACGTACACCGCCGCCGACCGGGCGGCCGCCCTCGCCGAGTTCCAGGCAAGCCCGCTCGCCGCCGAGGCCGGCCACCCGGACGTGGCCCGGTTCTGGGCGCAGGTACTCACCGGGTACAGCAGCCGGCTGCCCGGTGAAGCGCCCGCGACAGTCGGCAGGCACCGGCTGGCGGCGGCGCTGCTCGGGCACGTGCCCTGCACGTTCCGGCTCTCGCAGGAGCAACGCGACGGCATGCGGCAGGCCGTGACCGCGTGGAGCCGCTGGGCGGCGGCGCGGCAGGGCGTCGATGAGGAAGCCGCCGACACCCTCGTGGCGTACCTGGACGACAAGCTCAACGACTTCGCTGCCGTGTACGACGACGAGGAGAGCACCGCGCTCCGTCGCCACGTCGAGGATCTGGTCACCGCGGACGTCGATCTCGCTTGGCTCGCGGAGTTGCGCGCTCGCCGGGAGCTAGCCGCGCCGCTGCCCGACGACCGCGACCCCGATGACGAAGACATCGACGCGTCCCGGCCAGCCGGCCGCGCCACCTTGACCGAGCATGAGTTCGCGGCATGCCTGCCGGAGGGCCCCGCTGGCGAGAAATTCATGGCCGCGGCCAAGTGCGTCGTGGAGGAACTCTGGCACGACGACCCGCCCGCGACCTGGCTGGTGGGCAAGAGCCTGCTCGACCGGGGACTGGACCGGCATGACGTCATCCACCAGCTGGTCGAAGCCAGAAACAAGTAGAGCCGTTGAGTCAGCAGCATGATTATGGGAACTACGATTATGATAACTAGTTCCCATAATCTGGAGGCTGCGGCGATCAAGCCGCCAAAGTGTTCGACCGGGCGCTTATCTACCGGAACTCGCCGCCTCGCTGAACAACGTTGCTTTCGTGTACGCCAGACCGGCAGAAGTGAGGACGCCAAGGACGCGGCTGAAGAGTCCGTCTCCGCTTACCGTCAAGCGGCCACAGCGAATGCCACCCTCCGGGTTTTAGTAGAGGCCGACGATGTTGCCGTTCTCGTCGAGGTCGATGCTGGCGGCGGCGGGGTTTCTGGCCAGGCCCGGCATGGTGCGCATGTCTCCGCAGATCGGGTAGACGAAGCCGGCGCCGACGCTCGCGCGGACCTCGCGAATCGGGAGGCGGAAGCCGGTGGGGGCGCCCTTGAGGTTGGCGTCGTGGCTCAGGCTGTACTGGGTCTTGGCGATGCAGACCGGGAGGTCACCGAAGCCGTTCCGCTCGTAGCCGTCGAGCTGCTTGCTGGCGAGCGGGCTGTAGTCCACGCCGGCCGCGCCGTAGATCTTGGTCGCGAGGGCCTCGATCTTCTCTTTCAGCGACGCCTGCGACGGGTAGAGGTGGTGGAAGCCGTTCGGCCGGCTCGCCACCTCGGCCACCGCCTCGGCGATCTCGGCGGCGCCGCGGCCGCCGTCGGCGAAGTGGGTGCCGACCGCGGACTTGACGCCCATGGACGCGGCGAGCTCGTGAATCGCGTCGCGTTCTGACTGGAAGTCGCTTGGCATCGCGTTAATCGCCACGACCGGTTCGACGCCGTGCGCGCGGATGTTCTCCAGCTGCTTGCGGAGGTTCGCCGCGCCGATCGCGACGTCTTCCGGGTTCTCCTGGAGCATCTCCTCCGGGAGCGGGCGGCCCGCGACGACCTTGTACTTCCCCGAATGGCTCTTGAGCGCCCTGACCGTGGCGACGACCACGGCGGCGTCCGGCTTGAGGCCGGAGACGCGGCACTTGATGTTGAAGAACCGCTCGGCGCCCATGTCGGCGCCGAAGCCCGCCTCGGTGACGAGGAAGTCGCCGGTGTGGATGCCGATGAGGTCGGCGACGATGCTCGAGTTGCCGTGCGCGATGTTGCCGAAGGGGCCCGAGTGCACGAAGACCGGGGTGTTCTCCAGGGTCTGCAGCAGGTTCGGCTTGAGCGCCTCGCGCATCATGACGGCGGCGGCGCCCGCCGCCTTCAGCTGCTCGGCGGTAACCGGCTCGCCCTGCTTCGTGTAGCCGACGACGATGCGGCCAAGACGGTCTCTCAGGTCTTTGAGGCTCTTAGCCAGCGCAAGCACCGCCATCACCTCGCTCGCCGCGGTGATGTCGAAGCCCGCCTGCCTCGGGACGCCGTCTCCGGCCGCGCCAAGTCCGATCACGACGTTGCGCAGCGCCCTGTCGTTGATGTCAATCACCCGCTTCCAGGTGATCTGGTTGAGGTCCAGGCCGAACGGATTGCCCATGTAGAGGCTGTTGTCGACCATCGCGGCGATCTGGTTGTGCGCGGCGGTGACCGCGTGCATGTCGCCGGTCAGGTGCAGGTTGAGCAGCTCGAACGGGACCGCCTGGGAGTAGCCGCCGCCCGCCGCGCCGCCCTTGATGCCGAACGTGGGGCCCATGGACGCCTGGCGGATGGCGATCGTGGCCTTCTTGCCGATGTGCCGGAATGCCATGCCAAGGCCGATTGTCGTGGTCGTCTTGCCCTCGCCGAGCGGTGTCGGGGTAATGGCGGTGACGACGATGTACTTGGCCTTGGGACGGTCCGCGAGCTCTTCGATCGCCTTAAGGTCGATTTTCGCGACGTGCTCGCCGTGCTGTTCGGTGAGCCAGGGCGGGATGCCGACGTCATCGGCGATTTCGGTAATCGGCTTAAGGGTGGCTTGTCGAGCGATTTCCAGTGCGGTTGGCATCGCCATGTCGGGTAACCTCCGGCCCCAGTGACGGCTGTCCTTCCGCGATTGTTGCTCCGCGCCCCACGGAATCCATGGGCGGCAAGCCAAAACTCGTGCCGAAAATGTTATTAATAACGCACAATGGGCGAGCGCGTAAGTCCGGTGACCGGGCGTTCGGCCGGCGCGGCGGCTTGCGGGTCGGCGAACCGCAGGTGCAGCAGCGTGGCGTCATCGCGCAGCTGACCGCCGACGTGGTCGAGCAGGTCGTCCCGCAGCAGTTCGGGCAGGCGGTCGCCTCGCTGCTCGCGCCCCTGGTCGGCCCGGGCGCGCGCCGCGGTGGCCGCCGCCCGCTCGGCGAGCGGGTAGGCGAGACCGTGATCGTCGTAGGCCTCGCTGACCCCGTCGGTGTACAGGAGGACGCTGTCCCCCGCGCGGGCACCGAGGAGGTCGGCGCGCGGCGAGTAGCCGCCCATGTCGAGCAGGCCGAGCGGAGGCGACGGCGACAGGGTGTCGAGCGCCGTCACCAGGCCGCCGCGCAGCAGCAGGGGCGGCGGGTGCCCGCAGCAGACGATCTGCACCTCGTCATCGTTGTCCGGGATCGAGACGAACTGCGCGGTGACGAACTCCTCCCCGTCCGCGTGCTCAGCGACAAACGCGTGCAGCCGCGCCGCGACGACCTGCAACGGCTCTGGGCGGACGGCGATCCGGCGGAAGGCGCGGGCGACCTCGGCCGCGGTCTGCGCGGCGCGCGCGTCGTGTCCCATCACGTCGCCGATGAGCAGCCGGACGCCGCGCGGGGTGACGACGGCGCAGGCGATGTCGCCGCCGGCCGGGTTGCCGTCGGCGTCGCAACCGTTCGCAATCGCCGGGCGGGTAGCCCACGAGAAGGCGCAGCGCATGTATCCGCCCGAGGTGTGAGGGGGTCCCGGTAGGGATCGGCAGTTACTTTACGGCACCCAATGATGTAACCCGAGCGTAACAACGGCGCAGGGGGAGAGTTTTTTCCGAACGGGCCGTCTAGGGTAGCTAGCTGTCACCGGTTGGTCCGATTTCCCTAGAGAAAACGGGACTCTATCGGTCATGTCGGCGCAGGCGCCGCCGGGCGGACTGGTCCCGCGCTGCTCAGCGGCTGGCCGGCTAGGCGGGCCGGCCCTGGGCCAGCTCGATGAGCTGATGGAAGTTCCTGGCGGCTTCCAGGGCGGCGCCGCCGGAGACGGCGACGAGGACGATCGCGGCAACCAGCAGGAGCAGCCGCAGCCGGGGCGGCGGGGCGAGCAGCGCGGCGACGCGGCGCGGCACCTGGCCGGCCCGGTTGAGGTCGGCGCGGGGTATCCCGCTCCGGCGTTCCCGCTCCTGGGTGATGAGGCCAAGGGCGGACATCGCGGCGTCGCGGTCGGGCGGCGCCGCGGAGGTCGCCAGGGCGGCGTGGGCGACGGCCCGGGCGGCGAGGGTGCGGTCGCCGGCCTGGGTCGCGGCCCGCTCGTCGGCCCACCGCTCCACGGTGTACCCGGCCTGCGCGGCGACCGGGCGCAGCAACGGGTTGGCGGCGGCGGCCAGGCGCGCGACCGACGTGAAGAGGTAGTGCGAGCCCTGGGCGTGCGAGCGCTCATGGGCGAGCAGGACGCTCCGCTCGCCGGCGGACAGGGCGCGGAGCATGCCCTGGGTGATGACGATCCGGCACGGCCAGCCGGGCACGGTGTAGGCGTCGGCGGCGTTGTCTTCGGTCACCACGACCTGGCCCGCCCCGGGCAGCCTGCTGGCGTGCCGGTGCGCCGCGGCGATCGCGCGGCCGCGCCGCCACACGGCGCGGCAGGCGGCGACGGCCGCCATCGCGAGGAGGCCGCCGGCCACGATCGCGACCGGCAGGGAGACGGCGTCGCCGCTGTCGATGACCGGCCGGGACAGGTGACCGAGCGCGTCGATGACCGGGATCCTGACCAGCGCCGACAGCGCGAGCATGCCGAGGACCGCGCTCGACGCGAGGGCCAGGGCCAGGGCGCTGGCCGCGAGCAGCCAGGTGGCGGCCGCGGGCGGCAGCCGGTCGGCCAGCGGCCGCGCGGCGAGGGCCGCGAACACGGGGACGATCAGCGGGAGGTAGACGGCGACGTGCACCTCAGGCCCTGCCGTTCAGGTTGGGCCCGTCCAGGTTGGGATCGGCGAGCATGCGGCGCAGCAGTTCCTCGTCGCGGTCGGAGAGCCCGGAGACGAACCTGGCGAGAACCGCCTCGCGGTCCGCCTCTTCGTCAAGGACACGAGCCATGCGGCGGGCGGCCAGCCCCGGCGAGTCGGCGACCGGCGCGTAGCGGTAGGCGCGGCCCGACTTGCGCCGCTCGAGGACGCCCTTGGCGTGCAACCGGGAGAGAATCGTCACCACCGTGGTGTAGGCGAGGTCGCCGCCGACCAGTTCCCTGACCTCGCCGGGAGACAGCGCGGACCCGCCGCGCTGCAGCACCTCGAGAACCGCCGCCTCAAGTTCGCCGGCCCCGCGCCGGCCCGGCCCGGCTCCCGCTTCGTCGGCGCGGCCAGCTCCATCGCGCATCGCCTGCCATCCGCTCCCTTCGTCGGCTATCCTCTACGAGTCTGTAGAAATTGTAGCCTGGCGACGGCGAGCAGGCACGGTCGCGCCGACAGTATCTGACGGGTCGTTGCGAGTGTCCCGATAGTGTGGTCGGTCGTTGGCCGGCCAGCCTGGACGCGCGGGACGGGGCAGGGTCAGCCGCACTCGTTCGGAATGAGCCTGCTTTTCTACCCCGGGACAACGGAAAGGGAGACGCGCTGATGTCGGCCCACCTTACCTACCTGGAGGCGGTCGTCACCGGCCTCATCCAGGGCGTGACCGAGCTCTTCCCCGTCTCGAGCCTGGGGCATAACGTGCTGATCCCGGCGCTGGTCGGCGGGAGCTGGGCGAACGCGCTTAACGTGTCCGCGCCGAACTCGCCGTACCTGGCGTTCATCGTCGGGCTGCACGTGGCGACGGCGATCGCGATGATCGCGTACTTCTGGCGGGACTGGCTGCGGATCGTGCGCGGTTTCTTCTCGTCGCTGCGGACGCGGTCGATCACGACGCCGGACGAGCGGCTGGCCTGGATGATCATTCTGGCGACGATCCCCGTTGGCCTCGTGGGGGTGGCGCTGCAGAAGGAATTCACGAAGGTCTTCGCCAAGCCGGAGCTCGCCGCCGTCTTCCTCGCCGTCAACGGGGTCATCCTGCTGGTCAGCGAGCGCATGCGGCGGGCCCGCGACAACGGCGGCGGCGCCGGCGTGCCGACGGTAGCGCTGCCGGCCGGCGGCCCCGGGCCGAGCGGACCGGTGCCCAGCGGGCCCGTTCCCGGCGGGCCCGGGAGGACTCCGTGGGGGCCCGGCGGGCCGGGCGGGCCTGGCCGACCCGGCGGCCCGGGGCCAGAGGGGTGGTCGCAGCAGCCGCGGCAGCAGCAGTGGCAGGGGCCCGACCCGCGGTACGGGCAGGACGGCGACCCGCGGTACCCGGGGAACGGGGCGCAGGGGCAGGACGGGTACGGGCGCGCGCAGCCCGGCCAGCCCCCTTACGAGCAGGAGCAGCACGGTCAGGAGCAGTACGGGCAGCCGCGGTACAGCCCGTCGCAGCCCGGACGGCCGCAGCCGAGCCAGCCCCCGTACGGGCAGAGCTACGGGCAGCCGCAGTACGGGCAGGAGCAGCGCGGTTGGGACTCTCGGGGCGGGCAGCCCGGTCCAGGGTGGGACCCGGCGGGCGGCGCGCCGCGCGGGTACGACCAGCGCGACCCGCGGCTGGCGGGCGACCGGCAGCGGACCGGCGGGCGGCACGGGCACGCGGCGGGGCACGGCGCGCACGGCGGCAGCCACGCGGCCGGTCACGCCGGCGGCCGGGCACCCGGCCGGCCGGGCGCCGACGGCGCCGCGGCCGACCCGGCGGTGGCGGCCGACCAGCGGCTGTCCACCATGGGGTACAAGCGGGCGGTCATCGTCGGCGCGGCGCAGATCCTCGCGCTGCTGCCCGGCATCAGCCGGGACGGCATCGTCACCGTGACCGGGATGGGGCGCGGCCTGAGCCGCCAGGACGCGGTGCGGTTCTCGTTCCTGCTCTCGGCGCCGGTGATCCTCGCGGCGGGCGCGCTCAAGGCGAAGGACCTGACCGGACCGCTCAGCACCGGCATCCACGGGCCGATCATCGTCGGGTCGCTGATCTCGGGGGTCGGCGCCTACCTGTCCATCCGTTTCCTGACGAAGTACTTCAGCGAGGACAAGTCGCTGAATCCGTTCGGGATCTACTGCCTGATCGCCGGGCTCGGGTCGCTCGCCTACCTGGTGCTGAAGTAATACGCCGGCATCTGCGTAGGTTCTCGGGGACCTAGGCCAGGACGAGGTACTCGGAGCGCTCGATGACACCCAGCGCGAGGTGCTCTACAACCTGCTCCTGCAGGCGGCCAGCGGCAGCGAAGTGAAGTGCCCCCTTGACTAGGGCCTGTTCCTGACGTCGGTCACAGCCACTCGCCAGCCTCGGCGATGCTTCCTGGCGTGCCTGCACGTAGTCACGTGATCTCACGTATCCCCTGGCGAACAAGGGCCCGGGGAACCTCGGTCTACAGGGGGCTGCCCTGTGGGGCGACTGCTTCGCAGTCGGCGGCGATGCCGGCGAGGAGCCAGTTGAGCCCGGTCTCGAAGGTGAGCTCGTCGTGCTCGGTGTGCAGCAAGCCGACGGCGCCGCTGGCGGCGAGGTTGGGGAAGCTGCCGAGCCGGCGAGGTCCCGGAGGTATGCCTCGGCCGCGGCCGCCCGGCCGGGGTCGGGTGCGGTGTTGCCTTCGCTGTGATCCCGGCCGGGGCGGATGTGGGCGTGGCCCATGGTGTAGGAGTCCACGGCGCGCCAGATGGCTAGCCTTTTCGTCCAGTCGAGGCCGAGCGCGGCGGTCGCTTCGAGTGACTGCTCGACGTGGCGCATGACATTCGGCCCAAGCAGGGCCTGCTGCCCGGCCGCGGTGACCATCCACGGGTGGGCCAGGCATACCGCGCGCAGGGCGCGGGCGATGGCGGAGAGCGCGTCGCGCCAGTCACGGGGGATCTCGTTGAGCAGGGCTCCGGCGATGACCTCGTCGACCATCAGGTCGATCAGCTCGTCCTTGCGGGCGAAGTAGCGGTAGAGGTCCATCGGCCGGGTCTGCAGCGCCGCGGCGACCCGGCGGACCGACACGGCGTCGAGTCCGTGGGTGTCGGCCAGGCCGATGGCGGCCGCGACGATCGCCTCCCTGGTCGGGCGCTCGCGCTTTTCCGTCGGGGGCCTGGTCCAGATCAGCCCGGCCGACGCCGGCTCCTGGGCGGGGCCTGACGTGCCGGAATCCTGGCCGGGTGAAGTAGATGCCATGGGGCTATGATACACCGTCTCCAGTTGTGATACAGTGTATCTAAATCGATGCAATGTATCGATCAGTTCGGAGCACTCATGAGCACTGAAAGAAAAGTTCGCCAGCGCCACCATCCTAGCGGCCCCGGCCTCGCCCTGTGAGCCGCCGTGGGCATAGCCCAGCGCTCCGCACAGGCTGCGGCCGGGTCGCGGCGCTTCTCTTTCCTTCCCTGATCGCCCGCACGTGGCATCACCGCCCCGAGCGCGGACCCCTACGTCCTGACAAGGAGACCCCATGAGCACTACACAGCCCGCGACCGCGCGTGCCCCGGGGGGCGGCGCGGACGCCGGCCCCGTCCGGCGTCATCTCGGCCTCGCCCTGTTCGTCATCGCCACCGCACAGCTGATGGTGGTACTCGACGCGACGATCGTGAACGTCGCGCTGCCCCACATCCAGGGCGCGCTCGGTTTCTCCGGCACCGGCCTGGAGTGGATCGTCAACGGCTACACCCTCGCCTTCGGCGGCCTGCTGCTGCTCGGCGGCCGGGCCGGCGACATCCTCGGCAGGCGCAGAGTCTTCATCGCCGGCATGATCCTGTTCTCGGCGGCCTCGCTGCTCGGCGGCTTCGCCACCACGCAGGCCTGGCTGCTCGCGGCCCGCGCGGTGCAGGGCGCCGGCGCGGCGATCGTCGCCCCGTCGGCGCTGGCCCTGATCAGCACCACCTTCCCGGAGGGACCGCCGCGCAACCGGGCGATGGGCGTCTACTCCGCGATGAGCATGGGCGGCGCCGCGGTCGGCCTGATGGCCGGCGGCCTGCTGACCACCTACCTGTCCTGGCGCTGGGTGATGTTCGTCAACGTGCCCATCGGGATCGCTGCCGCCCTCATCGCGCCGCGGGTACTGACCGAGTCGCCGCGTCGGCCCGGCAGGTTCGACCTGCCCGGCGCGATCACCAGCACGCTCGGCCTGGCGGCGCTGGTCTACGGCCTGACCAGCGCGGCGACCAGCCAGAACGGCGTCTCGCACTGGGCCGACACCAAGGTCATCGTCTCGCTGACCGCCGCAGTCGTGCTGCTGGCCGCGTTCATCGTCATCGAGGCGCGCAGCCAGCACGCGCTGATGCCGCTGCGGATCTTCCGCAACCGGGACCGGTCCGCCGCCAACCTGATCATGCTGTTCGTCGGCACGGCGCAGTTCGGCATGTTCTTCTTCCTGACGATCTTCGTGCAGACCGTCTGGGAATACAGCGCGCTGAAGACCGGGACCGGCTACCTGCCGATGGTGGCCGCTGTCATGGTGATGGTCAGGGTCAGCGTCAAGCTGGTCCCCCGGATCGGCGCCCGGCCGCTGCTGCTGGCCGGATCAGCGGTCGGCGCCGGCGGGATGTTCTGGCTGTCGCGGATCAGCGAGCACAGCACCTACGCCGGCGGCCTGCTCGGCCCGATGCTGGTCACCGGGGCCGGCATGGGCATGCTGTCCATGCCGCTGACCCTCGTCGCCATGAACAAGGTGGACGAGCGGGACGCCGGCCTGGTCTCCAGCCTGCGCAACGTCGGCCAGCAGGTCGGCGGCTCCATCGGGCTGGCCATCCTGGGCACCGTGGCCTGGACCGTCGTGGCCAACACGACCCGCAATTCCGCTGCTGCCGCCGCGGCCGCCGCCAAGGCGGGCCACCCGCTGGCCGGCACCGCCGCGCAGGTCAAGACGGCGATCTACGACCATGCGCTGTCGGTCGGCTTCGCCCGCGGGTTCGAGGTATCAGCAGGGATCATGCTCCCCGCCCTCATCATCACGATCGCCGCCATCCGGGTCAAGCGCGCCGACCTGGCCGGCGCCCACACCACGCCGCCCAGCCCGGCCGGGGGCGAAGCGAGCGCCGAGACGCTCAAGACCGGATAACCGCGGAACGCGGCCCGGCGAGCCGACAGCCCACCGAGCGCACCGCCGCGGTGATGGGCAGAACCGGCCGGGCCCCGCGCCTGATGA
>CAWKKG010000053.1:0-144015 GCA_963850115.1 uncultured Actinomycetota bacterium | reverse complement strand
CCTGCGCCTGCGCGTGGTCATTGACCAGGTGGAGGCGGAACTCCGGCGTAACCAGGGGATCGCGGAGGTACTTCTCGGCCGGACCATGTTCTCCCAGCGCCGGGTCATGAACGCGGTCATGGAGATTCTGGAGGACGCCGGGTTCGACGGCCAACTTTTCATGAATGCCTACGCTCTCATCCATACCTACCTGTTCGGCCGGTACCGCGTCGTGGATCGACCGGCGCAACATGGAGGAGGCCCGGCCCGCCGACGGCGACGACCCGCAGGACGACGTGGTGAACCGCTTGTCCCCGTTTACTTAAGAACCTCGTGGGCCGTGACTACTACAGCTTCGGCATCGAGACGCTGATCTACGGGCTGCGCAGCCAGCTCAGACGGCAGAACGCCGCCGCCGACGTCGACGCGGACTAGGGTCATATCCGGTCGGCCTGCCTAACAGGAGGTTTAGGACCGGGCCCAGGCCGCCCGCAGCGCATCCGGGCAGGACCGTGCCACGGGTGCTCACCTCGGCCCCGGCCAGCCGGAATTCGCGGGTGGCGGCCGTGCTTACCGCCACCGACCGGGTGCCGGGAAGCTGGGCTACGCCGAACTGGCTGCCGTCCGCGTGCGAGCCGTCTCCGTCCGCGCACGGCAGTGCCAGCGCGGGGCCGACAGGGCTGATCGCCCGCGCGGTGATCCCGGCCCCGGCCAGGACGGGCACGGCGGCCGGGAGCGCGAGGACATGCGGCACCTTCGCGACCAGGGCAGCGAGTTCCGCGCTGCCCGCGACCTTGGCGGCCAGCGCCTCGGTGAGGCCGAACACCGCCTTCGGCAGCAGGGAGACGCAGGTACACGCTCGAGACGGCGGTCCTCGTCGGCGGCCGCGCCGATGTTGCCGATGAAGCCGCCGAGCCGGGTGACCGCGTTCCCCGTTGCAGCGGCCAGTACTCCGAACAGGTGGTGGCGAACAGGCAGTGATCGCCCCGGCCGATGCCGTCGCCGGCCACATGCTCAGGGCCCAGTCGGCGTCCGCCTCGGCGTCCGCCCAGCCGATCGGCGCGCGGACGCGGCCGTCGGCCAGCTCCGCCCAGCCAACGCCGGCCAGCGGGGCGCGCGGCCGGGCGAGGTTCGCGCTCAGCGTGTCCCGGGTTCATGCCTCCACCACTCTCTGGATCTTTCCGGTCGTCGACCGGGCCAGCAGCCCGCCGGTCGTCAGCAGCTCCAGGTCCGCCTCGATCGCGAGCCGCGACCAGATGGCGGCGCCGACCCTGGCCCGCAGGCCGGCCAGGTCCGTTGCCTGGTCGGCGTCGTAGCCGACCCGGATCTTCAGCTGCTCCATGCGGGTGCCGGTCTTGACGATCTGGAACACCCCCGCCGAGGTCTCAGCCACGGTCTCCAGGGCGCGCCATACCTCGCCCGGCGTCACGGACACCCCGCGCACGACCATCAGGTCGCCCAGGCGGCCAAGCGGCCACTGCCGCATGTGGGTGCGGCCGCATGCGCATGGCTCGCGGGTGACCCGGACCAGGTCCTCGGTCCGGTAGCGGGCCAGCGGGGCGATCGAGTTGCACAGCGACGTCGAGATGAGCTCGCCGACCCCGCCGTCCTCGACCGGCCGCCCGGTCTCGACGTCGAGGACCTCGAAGAAGCCGGTGTCTTCCCACATGTGCATGCCGTCGTGTTCCAGGCACTCGAAGCACAGCGCGACGTCACCCGCCGTCGACCAGGTGAGCAGCTCGATGCCCCAGGCCGCGAACCGCTCGCGCATCGCCACGCCGAGTGGCTCCCCGGCGAAGCCGATGACCTTGAAGCAGGAGAAGACCTGCTTGATGTCCACGCTCTTGCTGAGCTCGAGCAGCTCAACGGCGGTGAAGCCGACCAGGGTCATGAAGGCGGGCCGGTACCGCTCGACGACCTCGAGGAACTGCGGATCGGTCAGGCCCATGAAGATCGGGATCGCGCCAAGGAGCTGCGCGAGGTGCGCCTGCGGTCCGCGCATGCCGGTCGACCCGACGAGCATGTAGTCGCCGCCCGGATTCCCGCCCCGTACAGGGCGCGAGTGGCGCCGAGCCAGTGCGGCGACCAGCCGTCCGGCCATTCCTCGGCGAAGAAGGTGGCGTCGCCGGTCGTGCCCGACGAGGTGAACACGCCGTCCAGTGCCGATAGCTCACGGCACTCAAGCCCGCCGAACGGCGCGCCGTACGCCGACCGGTAGTCGCGGATCATGTCCTTAGTGAGAAACGGCACCCTGGCGCTGAAGTCGGCCCGGCCGCGGATGTCGGCGGGTCGGATGCCCGCCTCGTCCCAGAGCCTGGTCAGCAGCGGCGCCCGGCCGTAGGCCAGCTGGCCGAGCTCGGCCAGCTTGTCGTCGTGGTACGCGTTGAGCTCCGCGCGGGGCATGCACTCAACCGCCGGCTCCAGAATGCCGGACGACCGCGCCGTCGCAGACGCCATAGTGCCTCCTTCGTGCTCCGGTCAGCGGAACACGTCAAGTTCTTACGCTGTATCACGATAACCGTGGCTGCCCGGCGCGGCAATACTCCCCGTTGAGCCGTGCCAGCCGCCTAACGCTGGCCATTGACAGGCGGCGGGCGACGGCGCATTCTTTATACATCGTAAGAAAACGTGCTCCGGTGAGCCGCCGATCCACATCCGCGAAAGGAACCCGCCATGACCGCCATCGCCGACCACGACGTGGTGACCGGCACCCCCTACGTGCTGGTGAGCACCGACGGGCACGTCGGCCCGTCGCTCACCGGCCAGCTCAGGGACTACTGCCCGCAGGAGTACCTGGACGACTTCGACGCCTACGCCACCGCGAACGCCGGCCCGGTGGCGTTCGTCGGCTCCAAGGAGATGATCACGGACCGGGAGCTCCCGGCGTCGCTCGTCCAGGCCCGCCAACTCGCCTTCGACTGCCCCGGCCAGCAGGATCCGCACGAACGGATCAAGGACATGGACCTAGACGGGGTCGCCGCCGAGGTGATCTTCGCCGGCGGGCAGAACGACGAGGTCCTGCCGTTCCTGTCGCCTATGGGGCTGAGCGTGGCGGGCGTCGACGCGCAGCTGCAGCAGGCCGGGCAGGAGATCTACAACCGCTGGCTGGCCGACTTCGTCACCGTCCAGCCGGAACGGCACGTCGGCCTGGCCCACGTTCCGATCTGGGACATCGAGGCCGCCGCGCAGGCGGTCCGCTGGGGATACGAGCACGGCCTGCGAGGCGTCAACTTCCCGGCACCGCGCGCGGGCCTGCTGGCCTACAACGACCCGGCGTACGACGCGTTCTGGCGGGTTGTCGAGGAGCTTGACATGCCGCTGTGCTGCCATAGCGGCGGCGGCGAGACACCACTCGGGATCACCGGCCCGGGCGGGGCCGAGATCTTCATGAGCGAGGCGCTGTGGCTCGGCCGCCGCGCGCTGCATCAGATGATCTTCGGCGGCGTCTTCGAGCGGTTTCCCGGCCTGAAGATCGTCTTCTGTGAGCAGCGCACCGCGTGGGTGCCGCAGACGCTGCCTGACCTGGAGTCCATCTACTACAACACCGGCGTCTCGCCGTTCGTGAAGAGCCTGAGGCCGCCGTCGGAGTACTGGCGGCAGAACTGCTTCATCGGCGGCAGCTTCCTCGCGCCGTTCGAGGTCGCCCTGCGCGGCCAAGTCGGCGTCGACAACCTGATGTGGGGGACCGACTACCCGCACCAGGAGGGAACCTGGCCGAATACCGCGCTCGCCGTCCGCAACACCTTCCACGGGGTACCAGAGGACGAGACGCGCAGGATCCTCGGGGAGAACGCGCTGCGGGTCTTCAACTTCGACGCGGCGAGGATCCGCGAGATCGCCCAGCGGATCGGCCCGAGGCCAGCCGACGTCGCCCGCCCGGTGCCGGCCGACGAGCTGCCCGAACACCGCGGCTTCGCGTTCCGTGAGCGCGGCCAGTACTCCTGAGCCGTCGCATTCCAATTCACAACCAGACGGGAAGGCGCGATGACAGGACAGGTAGCGGGCAAGGTGGCGTTCGTCACCGGGGCGGCGCGGGGACAGGGCCGGGCCCACGCGGTCCGGCTGGCGGAGGAGGGCGCCGACATCGTCGCACTGGATATCTGCGGCCCCATCAAAGGCCGTGAGGGTATCCCCGCCTCATCCCCTGAGGACCTGGCGGAGACCGCGCGCCTGGTCGAAGCCGCCGACCGCCGCATACTCACCTTCCAGGGTGACACACGCAACTACGAGGACGTCAGGCACGCAGTGGACGCCGGCATGGCCGCGTTCGGGCACGTCGACATCGCGATCGCCAACGCGGGCACCAGCGGCGGGTCCGCGCTGGCGCACGAGATCTCCGAGGACGACTGGCAGACGACGCTCGATATCAACCTGACCGGCGCCTGGCACACGGCCAAGGCGGTGCTCCCGCACATGATCGCGGCGGACAACGGCGGCTCGATCATCCTGACCAGCTCCGGCGCCGGCGTCAAGGCCATGCTCCACCTCGCCGACTACGCCGCCAGCAAGGCTGGGATCATCATGTTGACCCGGGTACTCGCGCTTGAGTACGGAAAGCACGGCATCCGCGTCAACTCCATCGCGCCGGGAAACGTTGACACGCCGCTGGTGATGAACGACGTCATCTTCTCCCTGTTCCGCCCGGACCTGGAACATCCAGGGAAAGAAGACGTCCAGCCCGTCTTCGAGGCCATGAACCCCCTCAAGACAAAGCCGTGGCTGTCGCCCCGCGACATCGCCGGCGCGGCGGTCTGGCTCTGCTCCGACGACGCCGCCACCATCACCGGGATCACGCTTCCCGTCGACCTCGGCGTCCTCGCGGGCTAACAACGCCACCGAGCCGGTCGCCAAGCTGGTCGAGGGGATCACCATGACGCACGACTGTTCCCAGGTGTTCCATCGGGGCGGGAAACGCCCCTCGCGAGGCACTCGCCGAAGCGGCCCCGGACACCGCCGACCCGGCAAAGACGCTGGTGGCGGAGGCGGACGGGAATCGAACCCGCCAGCGACGCGGCACGCCGCTCTCTGGTTTTGAAGACCAGGGGAACCACCAGGAATCCAGACGCCTCCGCGCACGACTCTACTGACTGCGTTCGGGCTTCTCCACCGCCCGGCCGCCTGGACGCTCCTGTCCCGGTTCTGTACAGTTCTCATGCTGGGTGCGGCCCGGGCCGGGGATGGCGGCGGCCGCTGGAGTTCCGATCGCGAAAGGGCTGGCCCGCGCATGGCCGCACCGAATTGGCTGAGCGATGCCGTCCTGTACCAGATCTACCCGCAGAGCTTCGCCGACTCCGACGGCGACGGGATCGGCGACTTGCGCGGCATCGCCGAGCACCTGGACTACCTGGCCTGGCTCGGGGTCACCGCGGTATGGCTTAACCCCTGCTTCCTCTCCCCGATGCGCGACGCCGGCTACGACGTCGCCGACTACCTCACGATCGCGCCGCGCTACGGGAACAACGACGACCTGGCCGACCTGGCCGACAAGGCCCGCGCACGCGGCATCAGGCTCCTGCTTGACTTGGTGGCGGGACACACCTCCGACACCCATCCGTGGTTCGTGGCGTCCGCGCACGACGAGGACGATCATCGCTACATCTGGGCCGATTCCGGTCCCGACGGCCGGCTGCCGGAGAGATTCGTCCCCTCTCCCGGCCCCCGCCCGGGTGGTTACCTGCCGAACTTCTTCGACTTCCAGCCCGCACTGAACTTCGGCTACGCCCGCCAGAAGGCGGATGAACCTTGGCGCCAGGGCACGGAGGCCGAGGGCCCGCTGGCCAACCGGGCGGCGCTGCGCACGATCATGGACTACTGGCTCGGGCTTGGCGTGTCCGGGTTCCGGGTGGACATGGCTTCCTCTCTGGTGAAAGACGATCCCGGCTTCGCGGAAACTGCCCGCCTGTGGCGCGAGGTACGCGCCTGGCTGGACCGGGCGCACCCGGATGCGGTCCTGCTTTCAGAATGGGGCGACCCGGCGGTAGCGGTGCCTGCGGGGTTCCACGCTGACTTCTTCCTGCACTTCGGCGGCCCGGACCCCGGCAGGCCACTGCTCTCGCTTTGGAGCAACGGCGTCGCGACCGGGCCCACGGGACGGGACCCGGAGGCGTGCTACTTCGGCGCCGACGGCCAGGGGAACGCCGGCACGTTCCTGACCGCCTACCACGACGCACTCGCTGCGATCGGCGAGCCTGGGCACATAGCGCTGCCTACCGCCAATCACGACTTCCCCCGGCTGCATGCGGGACCGCGCACCTCTGAGCAGTTGCCGCCCGCCTTCGCGTTCCTCCTTACCTTCCCCACTCTGCCGGCCGTCTACTACGGCGACGAGATCGGCATGCGCTACATTCCCGGCCTTCCGGACACCGAAGGCAGCATCTCGATCGTTTCCAGCTTCAATCGCGCCGGATCACGCACTCCCATGCAATGGGACTCAAGCCCCAACGCCGGATTTTCCGATGCCCCGGCCACGCGGCTCTACCTGCCGGTCGATCCAGACCCGGGGCGCCCCACCGTCGCCGGGCAGCGCGCCGACCAGAGTTCGCTGCTGCACCTCGTCAGGGACCTGATCGCGCTCCGCCGCGCTTACCCCGAACTCGGGCCAACCGGCAGCCTGGAGATCCTGTCCGACGCATATCCCCTCGCGTACCTGCGCGGCGGCCGGTTCCTGGTGGTCATCAACCCCAGCGACCGCGACCGCGTCCTGCCCCACGACCGCCCGAAGCTGGCCGAGGCGACCGCGGTAAAGCAGACTGGCGTCCGCCTGGACCAAGAAACGGTTTCTGCCGGCCCGTTCTCATTCGGAATATTCCGGTTGTAGGCATGAGCGGGCTTGAGGCGGCGGCCGGGCGGTTACGAAGAAACCACGTTCATGACTCGCGACTAGGGAGGCATCCTTGGCCAAGGTTCGGGTGCCACGCAAGGGCGTCACGCAGGCGGAGCTGGCCGCGGTGCTCAGCCGGCGGCTCGGCACGGGGTTCGAGGTCGCGGCGGACGGACGGGAAGGCGTCATCGCCCGCCGGTCGCCGCTGAGCGCGGCCGCCGTGCGGATCACCAGCAGCCCGGGCGCCACGGTCTTCCGGGTCCGCGCGGTTGGGGTGCCGGTCGTCAGCCTCGGCACGGCGCGGATCGTCGCCGACGCGCTGCGCCGCTCACCGGAGTTCCGCGCCGTCTGACCTGAGTCGCGGACGCCGGCCCGGCGCCGTGCCGCTTACCGGATCATTACGAGATTGACGATGATCAGTGCAGCCATGTCCCGGTTGCCGTAAAAGTGTGGGCTAACGGCAACCACGAGTGGGCTAACGGCAACCACAAGCGAAGGATGATCGATGACCGACGAGTCCCAGCAGCATCAGTGCGCCACCAGGCGCGGCGTACTGCTCGGAGCGGGAGTCCTCGGTGTGGCCGGAGTGCTGACCGCGTGCAGCACTGACGGCCGTGCCATACGACGCGAACGATGCCGGCCAGGCGCCGGGAACGGAGCCTTCCACCTCAACGACCGGAAGCGACGCGGCCGGCGCCATGGCCAGCCAGCCGTCGGGCAGCGCGAGCGCCATGAACGGCGGCTCAGGAAACGCCAGCGCGCAAACGGGCACGCTGCTCGGCATGGCGAGCGCCGTCCCCGTGGGCGGCGGCATGATCTACACGGACGCGAAGGTAGTGGTCACCCAGCCGACCAAGAACGTGTACAAGGCCTTCAGCGCGGTCTGCACCCACGTCGGGTGCATATTGAACCAGGTGGCCGACGGCACGATCAACTGTCCCTGCCACGGGGGCAAGTTCAAGATCACGGACGGCTCGGTCGTCGCGGGACCGCCCCCGTCGCCGCTGCCCGCGAAGTCGGTCACCGTCACCGCCGGCAAGGTCTACCTGCAGTAGTGCCACCGGGAGCGGGGCGCGGGGATCACCGCGGCCCGCTCCCTACATGAGCTGGCTGGCCTGGGGTGTGCGCCCGGTCAGCAGGATCCAGCACCCGATCAGGAAGCTGAGCAGGCCAGACACGCCGAGCGCCAGCGCGATGAGGACGCCGAGGACCGTCATTACGGTGTTGTCCCAGTGGACCCGGACGACCAGCGCGGCGAGGATCGCGACCAGGCCCCACCCGCCGAGCAGCGTTCCGGAGATCCTGGACCGGACGCGGGCCGGGGTCACCGCGGGCCGTCCCCCGCGCGCGCCGTCATCGGCGGACGGCGCGGCCTCGGCGTCGGTGTCGGCCCCGGCAAGCGCCACGCAGCTCGCGATCGCGTGCCCGATGTCGCTGGCCACGACCGGCACGCGAAGCAGCGCGTCGAGCCGGCCCCGGCGCCAGGCGTAGAGCGAGACCTCGCCGCCCCGGGCCCTGGCGACGGACAACTTCGCCTGGTCAACGAGCACGGCGGTCACGTCGCGGAACCGGATCCGCCGGGTGATCAAACCCATCCGCAGCACCAGCAGCCCCGCCGCCTGGTCAACCACGACGGATCCGCCGAGGACGGCGGTGCCAAGCCCGAACGCCCCGAGCGCGACGGCGGCCGGGATCCCGAACCACCGGGGGAAGAACACCAGGCCGATCGTCACGCTGACCGCGGCGACGACAACCGCCTTGACCCGGATCACGAACGGCGCTCGCCATTGCTGTCTTGGCACCCACCGATTATGCCGCATGCCAGCTACCTGCGCTTACCGGCAGCCGGCGCACGGTTGCCGCCCCGGCGTGGCAGTATTACCCGGGTGGGCTCGTTGATGCTGCTTGACACGGCGTCGCTGTACTACCGCGCGTTCTACGGAATGCCGGAGACGGTGACGGCACCGGACGGGACGCCGGTGAACGCGATCCGCGGGCTGCTCGATGCCATCGCCCGGCTGGTCAGGGATCACGAGCCGGCGCGGCTCGTCGCCTGCCTCGACGCCGACTGGCGCCCGGCCTTCCGCACCGCCGCCATTCCCGGCTACAAGCTGCACCGCGCGGAGCCGGACGGGTCCGAGCAGACGCCGCCCGGCCTGGCCGTGCAGATCCCGCTGATTACCCAGGTACTGGTCGCGGCGGGCATCGCCATCGCCGAGCACGACGGCTACGAGGCCGACGACGTCATCGCCACGCTCGCCACCCGGGCGACGCAGCCGGTCGACGTGGTGACCGGCGACCGCGACCTCTTCCAGCTCGTGGACGACAAGCGCCAGGTCCGCGTCCTCTACACGGTCAAGGGCCTCGGCAAGCTCGACCCGGTCACCGAGCCGGAAATCGCCAAAAAGTATGACATTCCCGGTGACAGGTACGCGGACTTCGCCGTACTGCGCGGCGACCCGAGCGACGGCCTGCCCGGCGTTCCCGGCATCGGCGAGAAGACGGCGGCCGCCCTGATCAGGGCCTTCGGCGACCTGGACAACCTGAAGAACGCCCTCGACAAGGGGCACGGCGGATTCCCGGCCGGCACGAGGAAGAAGCTCGAAGCCGCGAGAAGCTACCTCGATGTCGCCCCGCCCGTCGTCAGGACGGCCACCGACGTCCCGCTGGCCGACGACATCGACGGCGCGCTGCCCGCCGTTCCGCCGGACCCCGGCCTGCTGACCGAGATCGGCACCGACCTCGGCCTCGGCTCCTCCCTGACCCGCTTCCGCGCCGCGGTCACGAGATCATGACCGCGCGGGCACCAGCGCCAGCCACGAGCACAAGGAGACACGTGAGCACCGACCCCGCCCTGTACCCGAGCGAGCGCCTCGCCCGGGTCGCCGAAGCGGTCCGGGCCGCGGGCCTGGACGTCCTGCTGCTCACCCCGGGCCCCGACCTGCGGTACGTGACCGGCTACGACGCCAAGCAGCTAGAGCGGCTGACCTGCCTGGCCGTCCCCGCGGACGGTGACCCGTTCCTCCTCGTGCCCCGGCTTGAGCTGATGGCGGCGCAGGCCTCGCCGGCCGGCGACCTCAGCCTGGAAATCCTGACCTGGGGAGAAACCGAGGACCCGTTCGGGATGATCGCGAGCGCCGTCGGCGACCCGCGCTCGGTCGCGGTGTCCGACCGGATGTGGGCGCTGCACGTGCTCGCGTTCAGGAGCCTCTTCCCCGAGGCGGAGCAGCGCCTCGCGAGCACCGTCCTTTCCCCGCTGCGCATGCGCAAGTCGGCGGCGGAGGTCGGCGCGCTCCGGGCGGCGGGCGCGGCGATCGACCGCGTGCACGCCAACGTGCCCGGCTGGCTCAGGCCGGGCCTGACCGAGCGCCAGGTCGGCGCGAAGATCGCGGAGGCCATCCTCGCCGAGGGCCACGTTCAGGTCGACTTCGTGATCGTCGGCTCGGGCCCGAACGCCGCGTCACCGCACCACGAGGTCTCCGACCGCGTCATCAGGGACGGCGACGTGGTCGTGGTCGACATCGGCGGGACGATGCCGTCGGGCTACTGCTCCGACTGCACCCGCACGTACGCGGTTGGCCACGCCCCCGACGACTTCCTGAAGTACTACGAGGTCCTCTACCGGGCGCAGGAAGCGGCCACCGTCCGCGTCCGGCCCGGCGTCACCGCCGAGAGCGTCGACCAGACGGCCCGCTGGGTCATCACGGAAGCCGGCGTATGGCGAGTGGTTCATCCACCGCACCGGCCACGGCATCGGCCTGGAATCCCACGAGGACCCGTACATCGTCGAAGGGAACACGATCCCGCTCGAGCCGGGCATGGCGTTTTCCATCGAGCCCGGCATCTACCCCGGCCCGCACGGCGCGCGCATCGAGGACATCGTGGTCTGCACGGCGGACGGCTACCAGCGGATGAACAACGCCCCCCGCGACCTGGTGGTCGTCTAGGCGACTAGGCGGCGGGCCGCCTAGTCGTCGGACCCGCCCTGCTCGGCGAGGAACTGCTCGAACTGCGCGGCGAGCTCGTCCGCGGTCGGCATTTCCTCGCCCTCGGCCAGCAGGTTCTCCCCGTCGTGGGCGACCGCCGCGTCGTACTGCGCCTCAAGGCCCTGGACCAGCTCCGCCACCTCGGCCGACTCGGCGACCTGACGGTCGATGAGCGTGTTGGTCCGGTCGGCCGCCTCGCGCAGCTCGAGCGCGGGCAGGTCGAGGCCGGTCGCCTCCGTGAGCGCGTCGATCAGCGTGAGCGCCGCGGTCGGGTAGGCGGCCTGGGAGAGGTAGTGCGGCACCTGGACCACCAGGCCGACCGCGTCCCTGCCCGCCTCGCCGAAGCGGTACTCCATGAGCGCCGACGCCGACGCGGGCACCTGCAGCTTCGACGGCAGCGGCAGCTTGGGCGTCACCAGGCCCGGCCGGGTGGCGTGGGTGATGACGCCGAGCGGCCTCGTGTGCGGTATGCCCATCGGCACGCCGAAGTAGGTGATCATCGGCCCGGCGCCGAGCCGCTCGGCGAGCGTCCGCGCGGCGGCCACGAAGGCTTCCCACTCGTGGTCGGGCTCGGGGCCGGTGAGCAGCAGGAACGGCTTCCCCTCGGCGTCGGCGAGCTTGAACACCGTCAGCTCGGGCGCTTCGTAGCTCTCCCACTTGCCTTCGTTGAACGTCATCAGGGGCCGCCGGGAGCGGTAGTCGAGCAGCCGGTCGGTGTTAAACCGCGCCACCGTGGTGTGCTCGAACCCGTCCAGCAGGTGCTCCGTGAGCAGGCGCCCAGCGGCGCCCGCGTCCATGAACCCCTCGAGGTACACGAGCAGCGCCGCACCGCTCACGTCCGGCGTCGGGTCGGTGTCCAGTTCGTAGAGCTCTTCGGGCTGCATGGTTTCCAGTCTCTCACCGCGGGCAACAGCTTTGGCCGTCCAGCCAGTTTATGTCGCGATGCCGGGCTCAGGGGCTGCCGGCTTGCGCCGCGACGCGGCGGCACGGTGGGGAAAACCTCCGCCGCGGTCGGGCATTAGCCGCGTTCCGCCGGAGACCCCCAGCTCGTAGCGTCTTCTTCGAGACGAATCGAATACGTCGGGAGGATCTCGTGACCAATGGCGACACCATGGGGGCGGGCGCGATGATCGTGGCGCGCGGCCTCACCAAGAGCTATGGGCGGACCGTAGCCGTACGGGATGTGTCCTTCACCGTCCGCCCGGGGACGGTGACGGGCTTCCTCGGGCCGAACGGCGCGGGCAAGTCCACCACGATGCGCATGATCATCGGCCTTGACCGCCCCGACACCGGGCGGGCCACCGTCAACGGCAAGCCCTTTCGCGAGCTGCGCTGGCCCCTGCACGAGGTCGGCGCGATGCTGGAGGCGAAGGCGTTCCACCCGGGACGGTCGGCCAGGGCCCACCTCAGCTCGCTCGCCGCGTCCAACGACATACCGGCGGGACGGGTCGAGGAGGTGCTCGCGCTTACCGGCCTGACCAGCGTCGCCGGCCGCCGTGCGGGCAAGTTCTCGCTCGGCATGGCGCAGCGGCTCGGCATCGCCGCGGCGCTGCTCGGTGACCCGGGGGTCGTCATACTCGACGAGCCGGTCAACGGGCTTGACCCCGAGGGTATCCGCTGGATGCGTAACCTGCTGCGATCGCTGGCGGAGCAGGGCCGCGCGGTCCTCATCTCCAGCCACCTGATCAGCGAGATCGCGATGACCGCGAACGAGCTGATCGTCATCGGCCGGGGACGGCTGCTCGCCCAGACGACGGTGGCGGAGCTGTCGGCGTCGGCGGGCTCGCTTGAGGAAGCGTTCTTCCGGCTGACCGATTCCGTGAGCGACTACCAGGGGAGGGCAGCATGACGACCACCACGATGGACGAGCGGGTCAGCCGGGCCGCGGGATCGTACGGCTTTCGCGGTGTCACCAGGATGGAGTGGCGCAAGCTGCGCAGCGTCCGGTCGACCTGGTGGACGCTCGCGGTCTTCGCCGCCGGGATGGTGGGCCTCGCGATCTTGATCGGCATCAAGACGCCGGCTCATCCCGACCCGTCCTACGACCCCACGGAAAACGGGTTCGCGGGCCTGGCGATCGGGCAGCTCGCGCTCGGCGCCCTGGGCGTGCTGGCGCTGAGCACGGAGTTCACCAGCGGGTCGATCCGCGCCACGTTCGCCGCGGTGCCGCGCCGCGGCTGGGTGCTCGCCGCCAAGGCGGCCGTGCTCGCCGCGGTGACCCTGGGCGCGGGGGAGGTCCTGGCGATCGCGAGCTTCGCCGCCGGCCAGGCGGCCGTGCCGCACGCCGACGTCCACGCGGCACTCGGCCAGCCCGGGGTGCTGCGGGCGGTGCTGATGGCCGGCGCCTACCCGGCCCTGATCGCGCTGATCGGCCTCGGCCTGGCCGCGCTCATCCGGCACACGGCGGGCGCGATCTCGGCGATGGTCGGGGTGGTGTTCGTGCTGCCGCTGATCCTGCTGCCGCTCGGGCAGCAGAACGCGGCGATGAAGTTCCTGCCGATGATGATCGCGGAGAACTCGCTGACCGCGGTCAAGCCAGTCGCGCACTCGCTGTCGGCGGGGGCCGGGCTCGGCCTGCTCTGCCTGTACGCGGCGGTCGCGCTCGCGGCAGGCGGGTGGGCCATGGCGCGCAGAGACGCCTGACGGAGAACAATTGACGACTATGGAGAGTATCCGGCGGGTGGCGGGCGCGGTGGTCCGCGCGCCGTTGACCCGCCGGGCTCGCCGCGAACTGTGCTACTGCGCGGCCGGTGCGATCGCGGGGGTAGCCGGGTTCTTCCTTGTCGTGCTCACTCTCGTGCCCGCGCTTGCCATCTCGGCATCGGTGGTCGGGACCGTCGCCGGCCTGCTCATGCTGGTCGTCGTGCTATTTCTCGCCCGGAGGCTCGGCGCGCTGCACCGGTTGCTGCTGCGGTGCGGGACCGGCGACCGCGTCCCCGCGCCCGCGCCGTTCCAGCCGGGCACCAGCTTGCTCGGCAGGCTGGACCGGCGCCTGCGTGATCGCGAAGGGTGGCGCGCCGTCGGCTACGCGGTGCTGAAGCTGCCGGTCGCGATCGTCCAGTGGTGGGCCGTCGTCGCGGTCGGCATCGGCCTGACCGACATCAGTTACCCGCTGGTGTGGGTGCTGTTCCGCAACCACCCGGCGGGCACCAAGGTCGGCCCGCTGATCGCGCTGTTTCCCGTCCCGTACGGCCACCTGGCGATAGAGACCCTGCCCGGCACGCTGCTCGCCGTGCTGCTCGGCGTGGTCTCGGTGATCGCCGGCGTGTGGCTGGCCCGGGGGATCGTCGTCGTCGACGGGCGGCTGGCGCACGCCCTGCTGGGACCCGGCCGGGTCAGCGAGCTGGAACGGACCCGGGCGATCGCGGTTGAGGACGCGGCGGCCGCGCTCCGCCGGGTGGAACGGGACCTGCACGACGGCGCCCAGGTCCGGCTCGCGGCGGTCACGATGAACCTCGGGATGGCCCTGGACAAGACCGGCGACAGTGAGGTGCGCGAGCTGCTCGACGCGGCCCAGGCCGGGGTCGGCGAGGCGCTGGCCGACCTGCGCCGGATCGCCCGCGGCATCCATCCGCCGGTGCTGGACAACGGCCTGGCCGACGCGCTCGACTCGCTGGCCGCGTCCAGCCCGATCCCCGCCACGGTGCGTGCCGACGTCGCGCGGCGCCCGTCGCCCGCGATCGAGACGATCGCTTACTTCTGCGCGGCCGAGCTGCTCGCCAACGCGATCAAGCACAGCTCAGCCAACCTAATAGAAATAGACATCGATACCGTGCGTCCGGGCGTGCTGCGCCTGCGGGTCAGCGACGACGGCCGCGGCGGCGCGGACCCGTCCCGCGGCACCGGCCTTGACGGGCTGCGGCAGCGCGCGTCGACGGTGGACGGGTCGCTGTCCGTGTCCAGCCCGCCGGGCGGGCCGACCAGCGTGACCGTGGAACTGCCCACGCGGATGACCGGAGGAGGAGCCTGATGCGCGTCGTGATCGCGGAAGACGCCGTGGTGCTGCGGGAAGGCCTGACCAGGCTGCTCGCCGACCGCGGCCACGAGGTAAGCGCGGCGGTAGGCGACGCGGACGCCCTGCTCGCGGCGGTCCGTGAGCACCGGCCCGACGCGGTGATCGCGGACATCAGGATGCCGCCGTCGCACACCGACGAGGGCCTGCGCGCGGCCGAGGTCATCCGGCGCGACTACCCGTCGGTCGGCGTGCTGGTGTTCTCGCAGTACATCGAGACGCGCTACACCGCGCGGCTGCTCGAATCGGGCGCCGGGGGCGTCGGCTACCTGCTGAAGGACCGGGTGGGCAACGTCGGCGAGTTCGTTTCCGCGCTCGAGCGCGTCGCTTCCGGCGGCACCGCGCTCGACCCGGAGGTGGTCGCCCGGCTGCTGCGCAGGCCCGATCCCGGCCTGGCGGCGCTGACCCCCAGGGAGCGCGAGGTTCTCGGCCTCATGGCCGAGGGCCGGTCGAACTCCGGCATCGCGGCCAAGCTGGTGCTCTCCGACGGCGCCGTCGAGAAGCATATCGCGAGCATCTTCGGCAAGCTCGGCCTGGAGTCAAGCGCGGGCGACAACCGGCGGGTGCTCGCCGTGCTCCGCTACCTGGGCGCCGGAAATGCTACGGCGAAGTAGCACCCGAGACGAAGCCGTTACCCCGTGCTGCCACGTTGCGCGCACATTTCACGTTAAGTTGTCGTAGTGGAAGAGATCGATCGCCGGATCGTGTCCTTGCTGTCCCGCAACGGGCGCATGAGCTTCACGGAACTGGCAAGGCAAGCTGGGCTTTCAGTGTCCGCGGTGCACCAGCGGGTGCGCAGGCTCGAGACCGAGGGCGTCATCACTGGTTACGTAGCGTTGTGCGACCCGGTCGTGATCGGGCTGCCGCTGACCGCCTTCGTGTCGATCAAGCCCTTCGACCCGTCCGCCCCCGACGACCTGCCCGACCGCCTCAAGGGGCTATCGGCCATCGAGGCCTGCCACAGCGTCGCCGGCGAAGAGAACTACATACTCAAGGTGCGCGTCGCCTCCCCCGTCGCCCTCGAGGACCTGCTGCAGCAGATCCGCACGCTGGCGAGCTGCTCAACGCGCACCACGGTGGTGCTCTCGACCGCCTACGAGAACCGCGCGCCGGAGATCTAGTAAAAGATCACGACCAAAGCCTCGCCGCGGCGATGTCGGGCCCGGCCCGCTTATTCCTTGCGGGCACGCGGGCCGTCTTCCTTGCGGGCGCGCAGGCCGTCGAGCATCATCCCGAGCAGCCGGTCGGTGTCCTGCGGGGACTGCTCGGTCGCCATGACGATGCCGTGCACCAGGCGCAGCACGTCGTGGGCGGTGACGTCGCCGCGCACGGCGCCGGCCCGCTGCGCGTGGTCGAGCAGCCGGTCGATGGATTCGCGCATGCGCAGCGAGCAGACCGAGATCAGCTCAGAGTCCCGGCCGAGGGTGTCGATCAGTGCCTTGGCCAGCCCGCGCTTGGTGATCAGGTACCCGGCGATGGCCCGCACCGACCCTGCGAACGCCAGCTCGGGCGATACGGTGCCGATCAGGTCATCGGCGGTCGAGCAGACCGCGTCCACCTGGCTGCGGAAGACCCCCGCCTGAAGGTCGGTCCTGGTCGGGAAGTGCCGGTACAGCGTGCCGATCCCGACCCCCGCCCGCCTGGCGATGTCCTCAAGGGGCGCGTCGGCACCGTTCTCGGCGAATGCCGTGGTCGCGGCCTCGAGCAGCTTCGCGCGGCTGCGCCGCGCGTCGGCCCGCATCCGCGGTTCCTCGCCCGCTTCGATGCGGGTCTTGTCAATCATGTCCATTAGCTAACGCACACTAACCGGTTTGCAAAACGGAGGCAACCTCCGTATAGTAACCGGAGTGAACCTCCGAATCTTTCCTCATCATACCTCGCGCCCGGCGGATCGGGCGGAGGATGTCACCGACACCCGCGCGCCGCGTCGCGGGCAACGCCGCCCTGGCGATCGCGCTGGCCATCATGCTCGGAGCGCAGCTCATGGTCATCTTGGACGCGACCGTGGTCAACATCGCCCTGCCTCATATCCAGAACGGACTGCATTTCTCTGCGACCAGCCTGTCGTGGGTGATGAACGGGTACACGCTCACGTTCGGCGGCCTGCTGCTGCTCGGCGGCCGGGCGGGCGACATCCTCGGCCGCCGCCGGATGTTCCTGGCCGGCATCGTCATCTTCACCCTCGCCTCCTTCGCCGGCGGCCTCGCACCGAACGCGGCGGTGCTGCTCACCGCCCGCGCCGTCCAGGGCGTCGGCGGCGCGCTCGCCTCGCCGGCCGTCCTCGCGCTCGTGGTCAGCGGCTTCCCCGAGGGCAAGGAACGAATCCGGGCCCTGGCCATCTACTCGGCCGTGGTGACCGGAGGCAGCTCGCTCGGTCTCGTTCTCGGCGGCATGATCACCCAGTGGGCGAACTGGCGCTGGGTGCTGTTCATCAACGTGCCGATCGGCATCGCGGTCACGGTCCTCGCCCCGATTTTCGTGGCCGAGACGCCCCGCCAGCCGGGCCGCTTTGACCTGCCGGGGGCCGTCACCTCGACCGTCGGCGTCGCGGCGATGGTCTACGCCTTCATCCGCGCCGCCTCTAACGGCTGGGGTGACAGCGTCGCCATCGGCGCTTTCGCGGTGGCGGCCGTGCTGCTCGTCGCCTTCGTGGTCAACGAGACCCGCGCGCCGCAGCCGATCACGCCGCTCCGGCTGTTCGCCGACCCGGGCCGGTCCGGCTCGTTCGTCACGCGGCTGCTGCTCGTGGCGGGCATGTTCGGCATGTTCTTCTTCCTCACCCAGTTCCTGCAGGACGTGCTCGGCTTCGGCGCGCTGACCACCGGCATCGCGTTCCTGCCGATGACCGTGATGCTGTTCGGGGTCTCGCGGCTCATGCCCCGGCTGATCCCGCGGGTCGGCGGGTACCGGCTCATGATCATCGGCATGGTCCCGGTGGTTATCGGCATGGCCTGGCTGTCGCGGGTGTCGCCGTCGACCGACTACTGGTCGGGCGTCTTCGGCCCGATGGTCCTGCTCGGCGGCGGCATGGGCACGGTGTTCGTGCCGCTCACCCAGGCCTCGCTCGCCGGGGTCAGGCCGCAGGAGTCCGGCGCCGCCTCCAGCATGGTCAACGTCATGCAGCAGCTCGGCGGGTCCGTTGGCCTGGCGGTCCTCGTCGCGGTGTTCGGCACGGCGACCCGTAACTCGCTGGCGCACCCGGTCGTCGGCCTGTCGGCGGCGGCGTTCCACGCCCGCGTGCTGGCGCACGGCATGTCCACGGCGTTCTTCCTCGCCGCGATCTTCGACGTAGCCGCCCTGGTGGTCATCGCGATCTTCCTCCGCGACCGCAGGCCGGCGGTGCCAGACAGCCCGGCCGCGCTGGAGGAGGAGATCGCGGCCACCGCGATCGGAGACACGGTCGGGGACTAGCCCGCCCCACGGAGGTACCGGCCGGGCATTGCCCACCCAACTGGCCCTAGGTCCCAGCGCACATCCAGTGCCCTCGGGGCCTAGGGCCAGCGCCGTTTGGACCTGAGGCCCTTCAGCGCCTGAGGCCGTCACGCTAGCCCTCCGAAATGATAACAGCAAGAAGCGCGGAGCGCTGGCGGGTGGCCGGGCGTTAGCGACGACGGGGTCACCGTCGTCGCGGCCTGACCGCGGTCAGCGGGCCTCGATCTCGGCGAGCGCCGCGGTGAACTCGGGCATCGCGGCGGCGTCGGCGACCTCGCCGAGCCCGGGCACCCGGCGCAGTTCTACCCGCACGTCGTCACCGTCGATGAGGTACTCAACGATCCCCGGCGTGCTCGGGGCCAGGCCGTGGTCCGGGTTGGCGGCGACCGAGAACGTGAGCGACGGGGCCCAGACGGTGAGGGTGTCTCCCTCGAAAGCGCGGCGGTACCGGTGCAGGTGGCCGTTGGCCACCACGCGCAGCCGGGCGCCGGAGAACAGCGCGGTCAGTCGCTGCCGGTCGGCCGCGGGCACGGTCAGGCCGGACCGGTTGCCGCCGGGAAACCACAGCGGCTTGTGCAGGAACAGCATCACGGACTTGCCCGCGGCCTGCTCCGCCATGCCCGCGAGCCAGTCCCACTGCTCGCCTTCTTCCGGCAGTCCCGAGGCGAACCGCTCGCTGTTGAGCCCGATGAACATCCAGTCGTCGCCGCGGCTGGCCGCACTGCCAGCCAGGAAGAACCGGTCCGGTCCCCACGCCGACGCGAAGGCGGCGATCCGCTCGCCGGTCACCGCGATGTCCTTCCACGGGGACTCGGCGGACTCGCCGACGTCGTGGTTGCCCGGCAGTACGAGCACCGGCGCGTCGATCCGGCCGAGCAGCCGGCTGGCCGCGTCGCGGTCCGGCGCGGAGTCGGGGTCGGCGATCACGACGTCGCCGGTGTGGACGACGAGGTCGGGCCGGATCTCGCGGTTGAGATGATCGGCTAGCAGCGACAGGTTCTCGGCCGGAATGCCGCCGAGGTGGGAGACGTGAGTGTCGGACAGCTGAATGATCCGCACGGCGGCTGCTCCTATGATCACGGTGATGAGGCCAAGCCACGCTAACTCCGTGGCGGATATTCTACAAACCGTGACGAAGGGGTCACGGTCATCCTGGCGTAGCCCGTAAGGGGAACACCGGTGCCGGCTAGACCACGGTCAGGGCGACCGATTCCGAGTAGCGGACGCGGCCGAAGTACATCAGCTTCACCAGCAGCCACGACTCCCAGCCGGGCGCGGCCGTCGCGGGGATCGTGACGGCGAACCGGACGGTGGCGTCGCCGCCGGGCGCGACCGTGACCGGCTGGGTCCAAGGCCCGGTGGCCTGCCAGGTCCCCACGGGGGAGACGAGCTGGACCTCGCCGCGCAGCTCCGAGGCCAGGTGGCTGGCGACGCGGACCACCAGCTCGCCGCTGTCGCCCGGTGCCAGCCGCAGCGCCGTCTGGGCAAGCTCAAGGTCGGCCTCGCCCGCGAGCGCCATGACGTCGGCCTGGAGGCGGGAGAACAGCTCCTCCGGCTCCAGGTCGGGCTCGGGCGCGCCGAGCTCGCCGATCGTGACCAGCGCGGCGTCCTCAAGCACCTGCCCGAGCCCGTCGGTGATCCGCGCGGTGAGGAAGTACCGGCCGCCGGGCGTGCCGGTCGGCGCGCTCACCGTCACGTTCCAGGCCGCGAACCCGTTCGGATCCAGGTCGTAGCCGAGCGGCGCGCGCGCGTCGTCGGCCCCGTCGACCCGGACGGTGAGCCCGTCCGGCACGATCAACTCGACCTGGCCGCTGGCGCCGGAAGGCCCGCACGCGACGGTCAGCGTCACCCGCCCCTCGTCGCCGGCTTGCCCGGCCGGCCCGTGTTCGCCGGAGGCCGCCGGGTTGGCCGGAAGTACCGCGCGAGCGTGACCCGGGTGGGGGAGAAGTGCACCGCGACTGGCACGTTGCCCGCCGGCGCGGGCCCCTTCCCGTGCAGCCAGTACCGGGTGAAGACGGGCTGCGCCGGCTCGGGCGGCCCGGCCGCGATCACGCCTGGGCCGTCCGCCGCGCCGGACTCGCCGGCCGCGAGCCCGTCCGCCGCGAGCCGCACCCGCAGCGTCGCGGTCTCGAACGGCCGCAGCGGGACGTGCGCGGTCCCGCCGGTGACCGTCGATCGCGTGCCCGCCCCCGGTACCGCCGGCGGGCGGCAGGTCCGCGCCGTACCTCTCCTCAAGCAGGTCGCTCGCGCCAGGCGGCCTCGATCCCCGGCCGCGAGCCGCAGCCGCGCGGTGGCCGTCCGTCCGTCGGTCTCCCGCAGCCGCACGGTCACCTCGCGCGGCGTGCGCGGCGGCGTGCCCGGCAGGCCGGCCGCCAGCGGGTTGCCGACGGGCTTGAGCGCCGACAGCGTGACGTTGGGCGCGCCCTCGACGGCGATACCGCCCAGGCGTGATCCCGTCGGTGGGTCCGCCGGTGGCGGACTCCCCGGCCGGCGGCCGCCGCCTTCCCCGGTCACGGTCGCGATGAGGTCGTGGTTGTAGTCTTCCGCGGCCGCGTTGAACCCGGCGGACCGCCAGTCGGCGTGCCCGCCCGACGAGGCGAGCGCGTAGGCGAACGTGTGCGACCAGTGCTGCCAGGCGAACGATGACCCGTCGGGCGCGGTCCGCCGGTCGCCGTCGATCCATACCCCGCTCGGCCACCCCGAGCAGGCGCGGAACAGCGACATCCACAGTGTCCCGTCCGGCGTGACCGCCGCGCCGAGGGTGCCCTTGTTGAACACGCCGACCGTGCCGTCGGCGAGCGGCGCGTCGCCGACCGCGAGCGCGTTCCCCTCGCTGACCTCGGCCGGGATCCGCTGGCGGGTGACGTCGCGCGCCAGCTCGGCGACCGCGTCGTCAAGCGACGCCGGGTCGGCGGTGGCCACGATCAGCACCGGCAGGTCCCGCGGCCCGCGCAGGTCGGCACCGGGCGCGAATGCCGCCGCGCGCGACTGGGACGCGGGCACCCACAGCCGCGCCGCGCCGCGCTCGGCGACCAGCTGGGCGAGCCGCTTGGCGACGGCGGGACCGCAGGCGGAGAGGACCTCCGCGGTGAAGGCGTTCACCGAGGGCCCGCCGAGCGAGACGCGGAAGTCGGGCAGGTTGGAGTCCAGGTCGACGGAACCGTAGCGGGTTCCCGACGAGCGCGAGCACGTCGCCGTGACCCCGGCCCGGCCCAGTCCGGTGAGCAGGTCCTTGACCGCGGGCCGCGACTCGGCCGGCGTGAGGTCGGGGGTGATGACCTCGGCCACCCCGAGCGCCACGGACACGTCGCCCGCATCCGTCGGCAGCGACGCGCGCGCCACGGACCCGACGCCGAACCAGTGGTTCGCGGGGTTCTCCAGCGTCCACCAGTGCTCGGCCACGTCGGCTTCCGGCGCGCCGAACGGGCGCCCGATGACCGCCGTCGCCGTCTGGTACACCGGCAGCCCGCCGGGCAGGGCGACGGGGAACCGCACTCGCAGCAGGTGCTCCTTGCCGATCGACCCCGACACGTGCGTGCGGAACTCCACCCGGTCCGCGCCGTCCCACAGCAGCGTCTCCGCGGTCACCGACAGGTCGCCGAGCGAGTACGTGGCGACCAGCCGCGACCCCACGGGCGAGCGGTACGCGTGCACCGACGCCTCGCCCGCCGACGCCGCGACGCCCGGCCCCTTGGGCGACAGGTGCCAGGGGCCCTCGTTCCACCGGGGATGCTGCTGGTACTCCTCCTGCAGCACCAGGTCGTTGCCCGGCATCGTCAGCAGCTCACGCCCCGCCGCCTTGTCGGTGACCGAGGCGAGCGCCCCGTGGCCGGCCGCGGTCACCCGGAACGCGTCGTTCTCGATCGTGCGCCCCGCGGCCCGCACCCACCCGTCGGGACCGGGCGAGCCGGCCGGAACGAGCGGGTACCGCAGGAACCCGAGCGGCGGCACCCCGCGGGCGCGGAAGGTCAGCGTCACCGCGGCGAGCGACCCGTTGGGGTGCCACGCCGGCCCCTCGGCGAGCGCCGGGACCGGCTCGCCGGTCGCCGGGTCGGCGACGGTCAGCCACTGGACGTCTGACTCGGGCAGCGTGACGGCCACCGTCGCCATCCCGTCCCGCTCCCGGGCGAGCCCGTTGACGACGGTGACCGAGAGTCCCGCGCCGCCGGAAGCCGGCGCCGCCGCGTCGGCCGCGTGCGTGCCGGTGAGGAAGCAGACGGCGTCCCGCCGGGCCTCGTCCCCCCGCTGCCACGCCTCCCGCCAGCCGGCGAGCAGGTCCAGGTACACCTCGTCGGACTCGGTCCCGGTGATCGCGTCGTGGTGCGCGCCGTAGGCGAGCTGCCGCCACGCCTTGTCGAGCGACTCCGCGGGGTACGGCGGCGCCGCGCAGCCAGGCGAGCGTGGCGAGCCGCTCGCCCTCGAGGACGGCCACCTCGCCGGCCCGCGCGGCCAGCTTGGTGTCGGCGTAGGAAACGTCCTTGCCGGTGTAGACGGGGTTCATGTCGCGCGTCTGCGGCATGATCCAGTACCGCGCGGGTGACGCCTCCGCGTCGGCCCGCACCGCGGCGAAGAACTCGCGCGGTATCGCCGGCACGAACCGCGGCCACCGGTACCTGGCGCCCCACTCCCGCGCCACGTCGGTCACCCACCGGGCCGGGATCACGTGGTCGGACCCCACGGGCAGCAGCACGTTGCGCGTCGCGGCGACCGCTGCGAGCTGGCTGAACTGCTCGTAGGCGGCGCGCAGGGCCTCGTCCAGGTCGGCGGCCGTGTGCAGCGTCCACCCCGCGCCGTAATGGTTCGCCATGTAGGCGGTCAGCAGCCCGGTGCCGTCGGGGGAGAGCCACTCGAACTCGGCGGGGAACTGCATGCGGTTGTTCTCCGCGGGCCCCCACTGGTGAAACGGCCCGCGTGCCCACGACGAGGAGGTCAGCCCCGCGGCCGCCATCAGCCCGGGGAACCCGGGATCGAACCCGAACGCGTCGAGCATCCACGCGGACGCCGGGTCGGCCCCGAGCACGTCGCGCTGGAACCCCACGCCGTAGACCGCGTTGCGGATCGTCGTCTCCGCCCCGGTCAGGTTGGTGTTCGGCTCGTTGTAGGTGCCGCCGACGAGCTCCGCTCGCCCGTCGGCGAGCAGCGACCGCAGGAACGCCCGGTCCTGCGGGAACGCGTCGAAGTGCGGCTTGAGGTAGTCGATCTCCGCGAGCACGAACTTGTAGTCGGGGTCGCGCCGCGCCTTCTCCAGGTGCAGCCGCATCAGGTCGAACGCGGTGCGCGTGTCGGGCAGCGACCCGTCCTCATCCGGCAGCACCAGCCGCGCCTCGGTGAACTGCCCCTGGGTGTTCCACCACACCGGGTCGTAGTGGAAGTGCGAGACCATCCACATCGTCCAGCCGGTCTCGGCCGCGGTGATGCTCCCGGCGAGCTCCGCCCGCTCGCCGCCCGTGACAGAAGACCCCGGGCCCGCTGACCCCGTCTCCGCGATCGCGGTGACCGGAAGCTCCGTGCCCGGCGACCCGGTCACGGCGACGCTCACCTCGCCGGTGCGGCCTTCCCCCGGCTTCCCGAGCGTGATCCCGAACGGCTGCGGCGTACTCACCAGCGCGCCCATGACCCGCACCCGCGCGGTGACGCCCTCCTCGGCGGCCTCGGTGGCCTCGACCGTGACCCGCACCACTTGCAGGGCGCGCCCGGCGCTCTCGGTGAACAGATCGGTCGATTCCATGGTGGTGATCCGCATGACGTTCATGTCCCATGAGCCGGGGAGTCGGCAGGCACCCGCCGCCAAACCGTCGCATGGAAACTGTTAACGATGTCGCTAACAGTTAACGCAAGGCATGACGGCCGCCTAATGAAACGGATCTTCCGAAAGAAGTCTTCCGAAGAGTCTTGTCGGAATGACTCTTTCGAGCGTAGTATTTCGAAACATGAGTTCCGAACCGCAAGCGGCCGACGAGCCGTCAAGCTGACCGACGCCAGGGCGATGCGCGCCGTGGCGCACCCGGTGCGGATGGCGCTGATCGAGCTCTTCGGCTACCACGAGACGCTGACCGCCACCCAGGCGAGCGAGCTTCTCGGCGAGTCGCCGGCCAACTGCGCCTTCCACCTGCGCACCCTGGCCAAGTACGGCTTCCTGCGCGAGGCGGGCGGCGGCAAGGGCAGGGAACGGCCCTGGACGCTGACCAACCGCACCGTGACGATCACCGAAGACCAGCCGGACGCGCAGGCCGCGCTGGCCGCCGGCGAACTCACCAGGCTCTGGCTTGAGCGGTGGATCGACCGCGCCCGGTCGTACTTCAACGTCCGCAATGAGATGACGGGCTGGGAGGAGGCGTCGGGCTGGTCCAACCGCCACGTGTTCCTGACCCCCGAGGAGACCACCAGGCTCCGGGAGGAGATGCGCCGGCTGCTCGACCGCTACGAGGACCGCCTGGCCGACCCGGCGCTGCGGCCGGCGGGCGCGCTCCCCGTGGAATGGACGATCTTCGCGGCCCCGATCATGGCGCCAGTCTCCACCGAGGATCCCGCGACCCGCCCGCAGGACTAGAGCCCCGCCGAGCCGAACGGCGCGGGCGCCACCGAAAGTCAATGACGCGATATATCTTGAACGCTCCAAGCAAACGCGATACATCTTAAAGGCGCGCTCCGTTACCGCCGGGCGCGTGAGACCACAGAAGGAGCCCTGTCATGCACCCGGAACTGCTCTCGTCCCTGGCCGCCGAGCACCGCCGCGACCTGGCCGTCGCCCGGTCAGCCGGCACCGCGTCTTCCGCAGGCACCGCGTCTTCCGCCGGCAGCACCGCGTCTCCCGCCCGCGCGACCCGGCCGTCACCGCGGCTGACCCTGCCCAGGTACCGCGTCTCCTGGTCCCGGACCAACCTGGCCGCCGTGGCGGGGAACCGCCGGGCCCGGTCCGTGGTCATCGTCATCTCAGCGACCCGCACCCTCTAGCCGAGCCCGCCCGGCCGGCCCGCGCTCCCGCGCCGCTCATCGCCCCGGCGACCGGCTCATAATCGCGGGCCGGGTTCCTGGCGCCGCGTGCGCCCGGTGAGTACTGTGTGCTACCAGCGCGCGGAGAACGTTTGCCCACGCCAACCCCCCTGCCGAGCACTGGCGAGAGATAGGGAACGCGATGGCCCACAAGGACAGGCCGGCCACCCTGCGGGACGTGGCCACGGCCGCGGGCGTGCATCCGGCCACCGCGTCGCGCGCGCTGAACCCGGGAACCAGGCTGCTGGTCAGCGAGGAGACCGCGCGCCGGGTCACCGAGGCGGCCGAACGGCTCGGCTACCGTCCGAACCCGGTGGCGCGCAGCCTGCGGACCCGCCGCTCGCACACGATCGGCGTGCTGATCCCCGACCTCAACAACCCGCTGTTCCCGCCGATGATCCGCGGCATCGAGGACCGGCTCGCCGAGCACGGCTACGTCGCCCTGATCGGCAACACCGACGTCGACCTGGCCAAGGAACGGCTGGTCTTCGACCAGATGCGGGCCAGGCACGTTGACGGGTTCGTGCTGGCGACCGCCATCGCGGGCAGCCCGATCCTCGCCGAGGCGGCCGAGGACGACGTCCCGGTCGTGCTGATGAACCGCACCTCGCAGGACTACCCGTTCTCCTCCGTCGCGGTGGACAACGAGCAGGGCGTGCGGGCGGCGGTCGGGCACCTGGCCTCGCTCGGGCACACCAGGATCGGGCACATCGCGGGCCCGCAGAACGTCTCGACCGGCGCCGCCCGGCTGCGCGGCTTCGAGGCGGGCATGGCCGCGCACAAGCTCCCGGTCACCGACGGGCAGGTCGTCTACGCTTCGGCCTTTTCCCTGGAGGAGGGGGTGCGCTGCGGCCGGGAGCTGCTCGGCGCGCGCGGCGACCTCACGGCGGTCGTCGCCGGCAACGACATGCTGGCGGTCGGCTGCTACGGCGCGCTCGACGAGCTTGACCTGCGCTGCCCGGAGGACGTCTCCGTGATCGGGTTCAACGACATGCCGTTCGTCGACCGGCTCAGGCCGCCGCTGTCCACGGTGCGGTTCCCGCACTACCAGCTCGGCACCGAGGCGGCCACCCTGCTGGTCGAGCGGATCGAGGCCCAGGACAGCCCGGTGAAGATCCTCTTCCTCGCGCCCGAGCTCGTCGCCCGCGGCTCGACCGTGCCGCTGGACCGCGCGCCGGGGGCCGGCAACGCCGTTCCGCTCCGCCGGCCCGGCCGGGGCCGGGCCTAACCAGCGCAATATCGGTAATCATGAATACTTTGCCGCACGCAAGCGGGCGCGACCCGTCGGGGGCCGGTCGTGCGGCCAAATGCCTGGTCTTGCCGCTATGCATTCGTTTGCAGTCCGTTGCCGGGCGAATGTCCGACCGTGGGGGATTTGATTCTCAGCGTTTCCTCTGAAGTCCCTATGGAGCGGCGCGGCAAACAGTCGCCCGGTGCTTCTTAGTAACAAATTGGACATTGAGGATTGACAAACCCTCAAGCCGCGCGACAGTCTCTGATGCAAACGATTGCTGACAGTGCTCCGGCAAGGCTGCGCAGGTTACGGTGGCGTACATTTCGTCGTGTTTATAGCGCGGCGCGCGTGAACCCGCCGGTATAACCCTCGAAAGTGGGCTCCCGGAGCCTCCGGAAGCTCGACTCCGAAGAATCTTGAGCGATGAGGAAGGAGGAACCGGGCGTGAGCGCACACCTCCCCTGGTTCTCCAAGAACGCAGTCGCACTGGGCGCCGTAACCGCGCTCTCCGTGGGCGTTCTTGCCGCATGCAGCAGCGGCGGTAGCAGTAGCAGTAGCTCCAGCGCGAGCACCAGCTCGTCCGGCTCGGCCAGCACGTCGGCGAGCGGGTCGTCCGCGCCGATCACCATCGGCGCGTCCCTGTCCCTGACCGGCGACTTCTCCGCCGACGGCCAGGCCTTCGACCAGGGCTACAAGCTGTGGGTGAAGGACGTCAACGCGGCGGGCGGAATTCTCGGCCGCCAGGTCCAGCTGACCGTCCTGGATGACAAGAGCGACCCCAACCAGGTCGTTACCAACTACCAGACGCTGATCAACACCGATCACGTCGAGCTGACCTTCGGGCCGTTCTCCTCGCTGCTGACCGCGCCCGCCTCGGCGGTCGCGGCGCGCAACGGGTACGCGTTCATCGAGGGCGCGGGCGGCGCGCCCTCGGTGTTCGACACGCAGTCCAACCAGGCCGACCACAACGTCTTCGACGTGTCGCTGCCGGTCTCGGACGAGCTCATGCCGTTCGTGAACTACGTCGCCTCGCTCGGCAGCGCCGCGGACAGCAAGCTGACCGCCGCGTTCCCGTCGGCGGACGACCCGTTCGCCACGCCGCCGGTGCAGCTGGCCGAGACCAAGCTCAAGGCGCTCGGCGTGCAGATCGTGTACAGCAAGGTCTTCCCCGAGGAGTCCTCGTCGTACAAGCCGCAGGCTGACATCGTGGCGGGGAAGAAGCCGGACATCGTGGTGCTCGGCTCCACCGACGTGCCCACGGTCCAGGCGTTCATGTCCGAGTTCGCGCAGGACCACTTCACGCCGAAGCTGTTCATCGCGGCGGCCGGCCCGGACCAGGGCGCCGCCTTCATCAAGGCGGTCGGCGCGGGCAACGCGACCGGCATGATGGTGCCCAACGGCTGGTACCCCGGCTACGCCAACACCGACCAGCCAGAAGATGGTCAGCGAGTACGTCGCGCAGTACGGCGGCACCGCGGCGGGCGTCAACGCGGACGTGGCCGAGGCCTACTCGGTCGGCCAGGTGCGTCGAGCAGGCGATCACGGCGGTCGGCAGCGTCGACAACGCCAAGATCATCTCCTACCTGCACAGCGGCGTCACGCTGCAGACCGTGCAGGGCACCGTGAAGTTCGACTCGCTCGGCGAGAACGCCAACGCGGCCGCCTTCGTCTTCCAGTGGCAGAAGAACGGCTCGCAGTTCGTCCAGGTCCTGCCGACGGCGCGTCCGGCTCGGTGCCGATCATCGCCAGCAAGCCGGCCTGGGCCAGCTGAGCTAGCTAGTTACCAGATAGCCCGGCTCGCCGGGAATCGTTCTAGACCGACCAGGACGGAGTGGTTAATGGCACGGGAGATAACCCAGGCCATCGTCGACGGGATCCTCGTTGGGGGCGTCTACGCCCTCATGGCGGTAGGCCTGACGCTGATCTTCGGTGTGCTCGACATCATCAACATCGCCCAGGGTGTCCTGGTCATCCTGGGCGCCTACCTCTCGTACTCGCTGTTCACCAAGGCGGGCATCGACCCGTTCCTCGGGCTGCTCATCACGATCCCCGCGATGTTCATCGTCGGCGTGGTGATCCACTGGGCGTTCATCAGCCGGCTGCGCGGCGGCGAGCGGACGTCGATGACGCTGCTCGTCACCTACGCGGTGGGGCTGATCATCGAGGGCATCCTGTTCAAGATCTACGGCGCGGACAACGTGCAGATCTCTCCCAGGTACGTGAACAGCAGCGTGCGCATCCTCGGCTTCTACGTGGGCTGGGTCTACATCTGGGGCTTCGTCCTCGCGGTCGCGCTCGTCGCGGTTGTTTACGTGCTGCTCTACCGCACGCGGTTCGGGCGCAGCGTCCGCGCCGTCATGCAGGACGAGACCGCGGCCCGGCTGGTCGGCATCAGCGTGAACCGGGTCGCCGCCCTCACCTTCGGCATCGGCGTCGCGGTGACCGCCGCGGGCGGCGTGGTGTTCGGCGAGACCAACGCGTTCAACGCCAACAGCGGCTACGACCTGATCTCCCGGCTGCTGTCCATCGTCATCCTCGGCGGCATGGGCAGCGTGGGCGGCGCGCTCGGCGCCTCGGTCTTCATGCTTACCCTGGAGTCGGTGGTGACCGTCTGGCAGCCCACGTGGGCGGTCGCCGTGTACTACGCGGCGCTCGTCATCGTCCTGCTCTGGCGCCCGACGGGACTCTTCGGCCGGAAGGCGGTGCGGGCCCAGTGAAGCTCAATACGCTGGCCAAGGGCGGCGGGCTTGTCGTCCTGATCGTGCTCGCCGTGCTGTTCCCGCAGGTGTTCAGCAACCCGGCGGTCACCAACTACGGCGTGCTCGCGCTGATCTTCGCCACCGCCGCGGTCGGGTGGCACATCTTCTCCGGCAACACCGGCTACATCTCGCTCGGCCAGGCGGTGTTCTACGGCAGCGGCGCGTACGCCATGGGCATCGCCGCGCGCGACTGGCACATCGAGGGCACCGCGTCTTCGCGCTGATACCGCTCGTGCGCGGCGGTGGGGGCGGCCATCGCGGTCCCGTTCGGGCTGATCGCGCTGCGGGTGCGGCGGCACACGTTCATCGTGATCACCATCGCCATCTTCTTCATCTTCCAGCTGATGGCATTCAACTTCTGGTTCACCGGGGGGTCTAGCGGCCTCGGCTCGCCGTTCCTGAGCTGGGCACCGATTCCGTACAACCGGAACTTCTACTACATCGCGCTCGCCTGCACGGCCGGCTCGGTGCATCATCGCCTGGCTGGTCGGGCGGTCCCGGTTCGGCCTGCAGCTGCGGGCGATCAGGGACGACGAGGACCGGGCCCGCGGCCTCGGCGTCAAGGCCATGCGGGTCAAGCTCAGCGCGTTCGTGATCTCGGGCGCGATCACCGCGATGATCGGCGCGGTCTGGTTCTACTACATCGACCAGGTCCAGCCGCAGACCGGCTTCAACCCGCTGTTCGACCTCACGCTCGTCCTGATGGTCTTCCTCGGCGGGTTCGGCTCGGTCAGCGGCGCCGGTCCTCGGCGCGCTGATCATCGAGCCGCTGACGCTCTGGATGAACACCCAGCCCGCGTTCAGCGGATCGATCAGCGAGGTCATCATCGGCGCGATCTTCCTGCTCGTCGTGCTGTTCATGCCGCGCGGCATCATCCCGACCAGCGGCGAGTTCATCAAGAAGCTCAGGACGCGGGGCCGCCCGGCGGTCGTCCCGGCGACCACGATCGGGGCGGCGTCGTCCGCGCCGTCCGTCAGCTCAGGAGGTGCCCGGTGACCGCCCTGCTGCGCACCGAGGGGATCATGAAGGCCTACGGCGGCGTGCAGGCGCTGAACGGCGCCGCGATCGCCGTGGAGGAGGGCACGGTCGCGGGCCTGATCGGGCCGAACGGCTCGGGCAAGACGACCCTGTTCAACGTCATCACCGGCTACGAGCGCCCCGACGCCGGGCGAGGTCTGGTTCGGCGACCGCCCGATCACCGGCCTCGCGCCTGACAAGGTTTTCGCCGCCGGCATCGGCCGGACCTTCCAGCTCACCCGGATCTTCCCCCGGCTCACGGTCATCGAGAACATGCTGATCGCGGCGCAGGCCAAGGACCGGCCGCGGAACCTGCTCGCCTGGCTCGGCCGGGACGCCTGGACCCACCACCGCAGGCACGCGCTCGAGCTGCTCGAGTTCGTCGGCATCGAGCGGCACGCGGACGTCCTGGCCGGCTCGCTCTCCTACGGCCAGCGCAAGCTCCTCGAGCTGGCCTACGTGCTCGTCGCCGACCCGGCGGTGATCCTGCTCGACGAGCCGGCCGGCGGGGTGAACCCGACGCTGATCAACATGATCGCCGACCGCATCCGGCTGCTCAACGCCGAGCAGGGCAAGACGTTCCTGCTCGTAGAGCACAACATGGAGTTCGTGATGGGACTGTGCTCCACGATCACCGTGCTCGAGTCCGGCGCGACCGTGGTGAGCGGGCCGCCGGACATCGTGCGCACGGACAAGCGCGTGCTCGACGCCTACCTGGGCGCTGACCTGGAAGAAGAACGACTGAGACCGGCGGCGTAACGAGCCGGTGTCTCGAACGATAGGAGGATGGCCGATGAGCGAGCCGCTGCTTGCCATGGACGAGGTCGTGGCGGGCTACGGTGGCGGTGACGTGCTGCGCGGCGTCACCTTCGAGGTGCCCCAGGGCGCCATCACCTGCGTGGTGGGGCCGAACGGCGCGGGCAAGTCGACGGTCATGCGGGTGATCAGCGGCCTGCTGCGGCCGCGGCTCGGCACGGTGACGCTGCGCGGCGAGAAGCTGAACGGCAAGTCGCCGCGGCAGATCCTCGACCTCGGCGTGGTCCAGGTGCCGCAGAACCACAGCCTGTTCAAGGACATGACCGTGCACGAGAACATCGACCTGGGCGGCTACACGATCAAGGACCGCGCCAAGGTCGGCCAGCGGATCGACGCCGTCTACGACCTGTTCCCCCAGGTGCGCGGCTGGGCGCCGATGAAGGCGGGCGCGCTGTCCGGCGGCCAGCAGCGCCTGGTGGAGTTCGCCCGCGCGCTGATGCTCGACCCGGTGCTGATCCTGCTCGACGAGCCGTCGATGGGCCTGTCGCCCATGGTGCTCAAGTCGGTGTTCGCCGCCGCCAGGGCGATGAACGAGGGCGGCGCCACCGTCCTGCTGGTGGAGCAGAACGCCAGGGCCGGGCTCAAGCTCAGCCAGCACGGCGTCGTCATGGAGAACGGCATCGTCCGGCTGGCGGGCACGGGCCGCGAGGTGCTCGAGCACCCGGAGATCGGCGAGCTGTACCTGGGTGGCGCAGTTAAGAAGTCCTGAAGCTTCTTCAGAGGATTCACAGAGGTCAAATCACTACATAACAACATTGTGACCACTAGTTATAGCTTGGCGTATAAGGCACCCATAAACGCACTAAGGTAGGCATAGCACATCTGATGGCGGTGTCTGCGGCGGCGGCTAATCGTGAGGTTTCGAACTGCGCTCGTCTCTGCCTGTAGCACGGCGGCGTGCGAAAACATCGCTCTTCCAGCGGCGAGGACTGATTAATGGGAACCCATGGTGCGAGCATGCGACCGCGCGCGCTGATGCCTGCCCGCCGAGCAGGTAAATCGACAGATGTCGATTCAAGTCGGAAACGACAGATGAACGTGACATTGACCGACTGGCCGGTGGCCCGTCGGCTCTTCGCCGTTATCGTGGCGGCGCTCCTCATGGGACTGGTTTTCGGCGGGCTGCGCGTCGCCGACGCGGAGAACAGCGCGAGCCAGTTCAGCCGGACCCAGCAGCTGGCCAAGCTCGGCGCGCAGCTCACCGGCGTGGTGAACGACCTGCAGAACGAGCGCGACGCCACGCTGGTGGCGTTCCTCGGCGGGACGCCCGACCCGTCGCTCGGCTCGCTGCAGGCCAAGACCGACAGCGACCTCGTCCCGGTCCGCCAGCAGCTGAGCTCGATCCTGAGCGGCGGCTTCCCCGCCACGGTGCAGACCGACGCGTCCAGCGTGAACAACGCCGTCAGCGCGACCAGCGTCGGTAACGACCTGCACAAGCTCACGTCGAACGCGTCCGACCCCAGCGCGGTGTTCGACGACTACGCGGCCGACATCGGCATCGTGCTCACGCTCCAGGAACAGGTCGCGCTCGGTATCACGGACAGCCAGCTGACCAGCGACGTGCAGACGCTCAACTCGCTGTCGCTCGGCGAAGGACGACGTGGCGCAGGAGCAGGCGCTCCTCGACGAGGTGCTCACCAACCAGGCGAACGTATTCAACCTGAACCCCGGCTTCATCGACTTCAACACCGAGTCGAACCTCAAGGTCGCCAACCAGGAAGAGCTGACCAACCTGGCCGGGTTCCAGAGCACGGCCTCCGTGCCGGAAAGCGCCCTGTTCGACGCCCTGCTCGGTCCCCAGGCCAAGAAGCTCGCCAGCGAGACGATGACGGACAACCTGGAGACCGGCATCTTCGACGACGCCAGCGGCAACCCGCCCACGGACGCCAACAACAAGGCCCTCGTCGTCGTCGACCAGGCCAACGGCATCCCGATCCAGCAGGTCATCGCCAACCAGGTCAGCGAGCCCGGCTTGAACATCACCCAGGCCAACCCGCAGCAGGCCGAGGCCGAGCTGCAGAAGGCGTGGGACGCCGGCATGGGCGCCAAGCTCGCCGCGCTGCAGCAGACGGAGCACCTGGTCGCTGGCAACATCGTCAACCGCGCCACCCAGCTGCAGCAGTCCGCGCAGTCGAGCGCGCTGGCGTACCTCATCATCACGGTGATCGTGCTGCTCATCGTCCTGCTCGCCGCCGTGCTGGTCGCCCGGTCGCTGGTGCTGCCGCTGCGCAGGCTGCGCGCGGGCGCGCTGGACATCGCCTCGGTGCAGCTGCCGGAGCGGGTCCGGCTGCTGTCGGAGAACCCCGAGTCCGCCGGGAGCATGGAGGTCGCGCCGATCAACGTGCCCTCGCAGGACGAGATCGGCCAGGTGGCCCGGGCGTTCGACCAGGTGCACTCCGAGGCGGTGCGGCTGGCGGGCGAGCAGGCGCTGCTGCGCTCCAGCTTCAACGCGATGTTCGTCAACCTGTCGCGCCGCTCGCAGACGCTCATCGAGCGCCTGGCGCGCATGATCGACAACCTGGAGCAGAACGAGGACGACCCGGACCGCCTCGGCAGCCTGTTCTCCATGGACCACCTGGTCACCCGCATGCGCCGCAACTCGGAGAACCTGCTGCTGCTCGCCGGGCACGAGAACCCGCGCAAGTGGTCGGAATCAGTGCCGCTCGCCGACATCGCGCGCGCCGCGACGTCCGAGATCGAGCAGTACAACCGGGTCACGCTGAACATAGCGCCAGGCGTTTCCATCATCGGCCAGGCGGTCTCCGACGTCGTCCACCTCCTCGCGGAGCTGGTCGAGAACGCCACGATCTTCTCGCCGAAGGACACCCAGGTGCTCGTCGGCATGCAGGAGCTGACCAGCGGCGGCGTCCTCATCGAGGTCGTCGACAAGGGCATCGGCGTCTCCGAGGCCAGGCTGACCGACATGAACTGGCGGCTCGACAACCCGCCGACGATCGACGTCTCCGTCTCCCGGCACATGGGCCTGTTCGCCGTCGCGCGGCTGGCCGAGCGGCACCGGGTCAGGGTCCGCCTGCGGCCCGCCCCCCCGCAGGGGCTGTCGGCCCTGGTGTGGCTGCCGGACAGCGTCATCGAGCGGACGAACAGGCTCGGCTCCGGCACGAGCAGCTGGTCGGCGCAGCCGGTCGGCGCGCGGACGCGGGCGGTCACGGGGGAGTCCGCCGCCCTCACCACGGGCGCGCAGGGCGGGGGCGGCGTCGCCACGGCCTACTCGAGCAGCGGCAACGGCAACGGCAACGGGCACGGGAACCCGGCACTGGAAAACCGGACGGCGTCGGGCTGGTTCCGCGGCGGGCAGGAAGTGGGGGGCCGCGCGGCGGCCGGCACCCTGGGCGGCCAGGACGGTGCCTTCGCGCCGGGCTGGGGCGCGGGAGCCGACCCGGCGGCCGCCTTCGGCGAGCCGTCAAGCTCCGAGCAGACGGCCTCGGGACTCCCGGTGCGCGTGCCCCGGGCCAACATGCCACCGGGCACGGGCGGTGGCGGCGAAGCCGGCGCCACCGACAGTCAGGCGGCAGTTCCACGAAGGGCGGCGGGTAACGGCCACGGGTCAGCGAACGGCGGCCACGCGCTCCCGCGCCGGTCGCCCGAGCAGGCCCGGAGCCGCCTCGCCGGGTTCCAGCGCGGAACGCGCAGGGCGGAAGGGCAAGGCGGAAGCAGTGGCCAGGCGCCGCGTGCAGGAGAGGGGACCTTGAGTTGAGCTACGCATACCGTCAAGACCTGAACTGGCTCGTCAGCGACTTCACCGCGCGCGTGCCCGACGTGGCGCACGCGGCCGTCGTCTCCGCCGACGGCGTGCCGTTGTCGTTGTCGGACGACATCCCCGCGTACTTCGCCGAGCAGCTCGCGGCCATCACGTCCGGGCTCGCCAGCCTGATGCAGGGCGCCGCCAGGATCTTCGAGGCGGGCCTGCCGACCCAGGCGCTCGTCGAGATGGAAGGCGGGCTGATGATCGTCAAGTCCATCAGCGACGGGTCGAGCCTCTGCGTCCTCGCCTCACCCGACTCCGACACCGAGCTGGTCGCCTACGAGATGTCGCTGCTGGTCGAGGCGGCGGGGGAGGTGCTGTCCCCGGCCCTGCGGCAGCCCAGCAGCCGCGCGTCATCCCGGCGAGGTACTAGTTCACCCGGCGACGACAGGGACCCGGCCTGGAGCCTGGCGCGGCATCTGCCCCCGCCACCAGGCCTGTCCCGCCTGAGGGAGCAGGTGCACCGGGTCGTAGTAGGGGTACTCGCGCTGCAGCGCCACGGGGTCGTCGGCCTCAAGCGCGGTGCGGTAGCTCTTCGTCCAGTACGAGATGCCGAGTTCGGTGTCGTACCTGGCGACCTGGTGAACCCAGCGCTTGCCCACGTACGGCACGTCGCAGACCACGCGCGGGGTCGCGAACCCCGGCAGGTAGCCCATGATCGCCGACTGCAGCGCCTGTGCCTCGCCCACGGTCAGCCGCCAGTGCTCGGCGCCGGGGATCATGTCGCACAGGTAGAAGTAATAAGGCGTCACGCCGGCCTCGTCGAGCAGCGCGAAGCACAGGTCGAGCAGCGCGCCCGGTGAGTCGTTCACCCCGCGCAGCAGCACGCCCTGGTTACGCACGTCCCGCACCCCGGCGTCGAGCAGCGCCCGCGCGGCCCGCGCGACGAGCGGCGTCACCGACTGCGCCGCGTTCACGTGCGTGTGCACGGCGAGGGACACCCCGCGCGACCGCGCCGTGGCGGCCAGCCGCGCCATTCCCTGGACCACGTCGGACGCCAGCCAGTGCTGCGGCAGCCCCATGAGCGCCTTGGACGCGAGCCGGATGTCGCGCACCGAGTCGATCTCCAGCAGCGCGGAGACGAACGCCTCGACCCGCGGCCACGGCAGGTTGGCCACGTCGCCGCCGGACACCACCACGTCCCGCACGGACGGGGTGGACCGCAGGTAGGCGAGCATGGCGGCGAGCCGGTCGTCGCGCGCCACCGTGAAGCGGTGCTTGTCGTAGGACGGCGTGGGGTTCCCCACCAGGTCCATCCGGGTGCAGTGCCCGCAGTACTGCGGGCAGGTCGGCAGCAGCTCGGCGAGCACCTTCGTCGGGTACCGGTGGGTCAGCCCCTCGACCGCCCACATCTCGGCCTCGTGCAGCGAGTCCCGCGTCGCGTACGGGTGCGACGGCCAGTCCGGCCGCCGGTCGCTGAACACCGGCAGCATGTACCGGCGCACCGGGTCGGCGTACCACGCGTCGGTGAACCCGGGATCGGACGCCGCCACGGCGGGCGCGATGGTGTTCAGCATCTGCGGCGGTATCAGCATGGACATCGTGGCCCGCTCCCGCTGATCCCGCTCCAGGTCCGCGAGGAACGCGTCCGACAGCCGCGCGCCCGCCGCGCCGCCGGTCACGTCCCGCAGCTGCCGCAGGTTCTTCACCGAGTGGGCCCGCTGCCACTGCGCGGACTCCCACTCCTCACGGGTCACCCGGGCCCATCCGGGCAGCCGCCGCCAGTCAGGCTCGGCGAGCTCTCGCCGCTGGTACTGATACGGCTGCTCCACCATCCCGCCTCCCGGGGTCACGACCACCAGTCTTTGCGTTATACCCCGGAAAGCCTGAAAAAACTACTCAGCAATAGCGAACAGGATAGAGATTTTCCCGAACGATGCCGTGCTCCGCCCTCTGGGTCGCATGTCTTCTTTGCCCCGCTGGTAATACAGTCGGGCGATGACGTCCGAGCTGGAGGCGCTTGTCCGGTCCGCGACCGCGGTGGCCGCGGTGCCCTTCGTGCCGGAGATCAGCCTGCGCACCGCCGCCGAGCCGTTCGGCCTCTGGGGCCGCACCGAGCGCGACGCGCCGCCGTTCTGGGCGTTCCCGTGGGCGGGCGGCCAGGGCCTCGCCCGTTACGTACTCGACCACCAGGAAACGGTCGCGGGCCGCCGCGTCCTCGACGTCGCGTCCGGCTCCGGCCTGGTCGCGATCGCCGCCGCGCAGGCCGGCGCCCGCGCCGTGCTCGCCACCGACATCGACGAGCACGCCCTCGCCGCGATCGCGCTCAACGCCGCCGCCAACGGCGCGTCCCAGGTCACGCCGCGCCGCCTCGACCTCGCCGCGGCGGACCACGGCGACGCCGAGGTCATCCTCGCCGCCGACGTCTTCTACCAGCGCGACCTGGCCGCCGTGGCCCTGGCGTTCCTCAAGGCCGCGCGGCACGCAGGCGCGACCGTCCTCGTCGCCGACCCGGCCCGCGCCTTCGTCCCGCGCGCGGAGCTGACCCCCGTCACGGCCTACGAGATTCCCGTCCTCCAGGTCCTGGAAGACACCCAGGTCAAGACCGTGACGATCTACCGCCTGCCCTGACGCGGCGGCCGAGCAGGCTCAGTCGGTGGCCGCCGCGTGGCAGCCAGGGTCTTAGCGGGACTGAGGGTACCGGCTAGCCGAGCGCCTCTTTGAACCCGTCACGCCAGCTCGGGTACTTCGGCCGCCAGCCGAGGTCGCGCTTTGCCTTGTCGTTGTCCGCCCCGCGCAGCCGCGTGGCCTGGGCGACGATGAAACCAGGGGCGAACAGCCCGGCCAGCCAGCCGGGAACGTGCCACGGGGCGGGTGCCCCGAGGACCCGCGCGTAGGCCGGGAGCCACTCGCGCATGGGTGCGGGCTCGTCGTCGCAGACGTTGTAGGCACCGGGGGCGCCGTGCTCCAGGGCCGCGATGGTGACCCCGACGACATCATCGACGTGCACGAAGGAAAACGTCCCGGCCCCGCTGCCGACGAGGGGAAAGCGGCGCCTGCGGACCTCGCGCGCGGTGTACCCGTCCGCCGCGTAGGTGGTGCCGGGGCCGTACCAGAAGCCGGACCGCAGGACCACGCCCTCCAGGTCCGCGCTGCCGATGACCCGGCGTTCCATCTCGGCGTGGATGCGGACCGACCGCCCGTACGGCTCGGGCGCGTCCAGGGCGAGCGGCGCGCCTTCCGTGACGACGGCCGGGCCGGTCATGGCGTACAGGAAGCACACGCTTTGCGCGAGGTAGCGGCGGGCCCCCGCCGAGGCGGCCGCCGCCAGCAGGTTAGCGCCGCCCTCGCCCCGGACGCGGTCGTTGCGCGCGTACGCCTGCTTGGTGTTGCGCGGGTTGAGGTCTTGCGGCAGCGAGGTCAGGTGCTGGATGACCACCTCGGGGCGGGCGGCGACGACCAGGTCGGCCAGCCGGACCGCATCGAAGACGTCACCCACGACCGGCCGGGCGCCCCACGCGGCCAGTTCGCCGGTCCGGTCCGCCCGCCTGGTGATCGCCGTGACCTGATGCCCGCCCGCGGCCAGCGCGGGTACCAGCAGCCGCCCGATGACCCCGGTGGCCCCAGCGAGGAAGATTCTCATGTCGCCCTCGTCTTGTCCTTGGCTCATCCGCTGCCCAGGTCAAGGTCTACCTTAATTGCCCGCGATGCGGTAGCGGCGACGGATGGCCCGGTTAGACCCGCCTCCCGAGGAAGGCGGCCAGCTGATCGGCCGGCCCGGCCCCGGGCGGGGCCTCGACGGCGGGACCGAACAGGGCCTGCCCGTCCGGACCGCGGTACGCGTCGGTGACCACGAGCCTCGCCCGGCCGAGCAGGAGGGCCGCCAGCTCGGGATTCAGGTCGGCCGGGTACCCGATGGCGCGGGCCAGGTCCCAGCCGTGGACGAACTGCTCCGTGGCGGCCAGGTCGCGCAAGACCGCGCCAGGGAACTCACCGAACGGCAGCCGCACCGTCCTTTCCAGTGCCCCCTCCGCCGCGAAGGCCGCTGCCGCCAGCCGGGTGCTTTCCTCGTACGCGGCCACCAGATCGCCGGCGGCGTAGTCCGCGTCGGCGGCCGCGTCCTGCCCGGCGATGACGGTGGCCCACCAGCGCGCCGACCCGACGAAGTGGTTGACGAGCGCACGGACGTCCCAGGACGCGCACGGCGTGGCCGCCCTCAGGTCGTCCGGCCCGACCTTGGTCGTGATGGCCAGCGTGCTCCGCAGGGCCTGGTTCAGCGGGGAATCCGTCACTTGGGGTCCTCTCATCGGTGATCGGCCTACGACTAGGCAGACCGGCCGGGCCGGGGAAAGGAATCGCGCCCGGCGCCGGGACCGCGATCTTGATCTTGGCCGCCGACTTTGGTGTCATGCCCTATGGTGCGGTCATCGGCCCGCGCCTAGCGTTGCAGGCGTGGCGGGCGGGCCATGCCCGGCCAGGGCCCGCCGTATGGCGGGCCGGGACCCGCAGGGGAAGGACGGAGCACGATGGAGTACGAGCGCGGCCGCAAGGACGGCGTGCCGTCCAATGTCGGGCCGAAGCCCACGTTCACCGGGCACGCGATGCAGGACACGCTGCTCGACGACGGGGAAAGAGGCGAGGTCCGCGTTTACGGCGTGATCTTCGAGCCGGGAGCGCGGACGTACTGGCACTCGCACGCGGCGGGGCAGACGCTGCTGGTCAACAGCGGCGAGGGCATGGTGGAGACCAGGCACGGCGACCGGCGCGTGGTCAGGGCGGGCGACGTGGTCTGGGCGCCGCCGGGCGAGGTGCACTGGCACGGCGCGGCACCGGACGCGTTCCTCAGCCACACCGCCGTCTCCCTCGGCCTCACCAGCTGGGAGGAAGAGGTGGACGAGGAGCACTACCGCGACGCCTTCGAGGAGAAGTGAACGCCGGCGTCACCGGACGAGAGGTGCTCGCGGTCAAGTACGGGCACCGGGTCACCACGCGTGCCGAGAGCTACCTCAACTTCCACCTGTACGGAGAGCCGGACGCCGACCTGGACATCGACTACTACTTCTGGGTGGTCAGGGACGGCGGCGGCGTCGTCCTCGTCGACACGGGCTTCGCCCCCGAGGCCGGCGACCGCCGGCGCCGGGCGCACTACGGCACCCCGGCGCAGGCGCTGCGCCGGCTTGGCGTCGACCCCGACGACGTCAGCGCCATCGTGATCACCCACGCGCACTGGGACCACACCGGCAACGTCCGCGAGTTCCCGCGCGCCGAGCTGGTCATGACCGAGGCGGAGTACGCCTTCTGGACCTCTTCGCTCGCCGGCCGCGCGCAGTTCGCCGCGCACTGCGAGCCGGCGGAGATCGCGCTGCTGCGGCAGGCGCGCGCGGACGGGCGGCTCACGCTGTTCTCCGGCGAGCGCGCGGTGGCTCCCGGCATCGAGCTGGCCGAGGTCGGCGGCCATACGCCCGGCCAGCTCATCGCCTTGGTGGCGACCGAGGACGGCGGCACCGTCGTCCTCGCCTCCGATGCCCTGCACTTCTACGAGGAGGTCGAGCGAGACCGCCCCTTCGCGGTCCTCGCCGACCTCCCGGGCATGTACCGCGCCTACGACACGCTGGCCCAGCTCGCCGCCCAGCCGCGCACGCACCTGGTGGCCGGCCACGACCCGCTGGTCCGCACCCGCTTCGCCCGTCACGCGCCGGCCGGCGCCGAGACCAGCGCGACCCCGGACGCGGACACGATCGAGGTGACCGACCTCACCCGGGCCGGACAGCGCTGATAACAACGAGAAGTGCTGATAACAGCAAGAAGAGTGTCGCCGCAAACGGCTATTCGACCGTCACCAGCGTGCCGTAGGGCAGGTACGGGTACGCCTGCTTCGCGGCGCTGTACGGCAGTTCCACGCACCCCAGTGACTGCGGCCACCCGTAGGAGCCGCGGTCGAAGTAGTGCACGGCGTCGCCGCCATCGAAGTACGACACCCACTCCACCGGGTCCGCGTAGTGCGACCCGTCCGGGTTGGTACCCGACATGATCTGGAACGGCAGCTTCTCGTACACCGGGAAGGTGCCGTCCGCCGTCGGCGCCGCGGGGATCCCGGTGTTGGCGAGCGACGAGAAGACCTGCTTGCCGTTGTGCCAGATGGTCAGCGTCTCCGGCGAGCCCTTGCTGGCGATCGCGTAGCTGTACCCGTGCGGGTTCCGCTGATCCTTGGCGGCGGCCGTCAGCAGCGCATTCCACACTGTCGTCCCCGCCGCCCCGTCGATGGGCAGCTCGTGGTCGGCCTCGAAGCCGGTGATGGCCCCCCGGTCAAGGGTGTTCGCCTCGTCCTGGGACCAGAACGAACGCAGCTGCGCCGGGTACCCGCCCTTCCACTGGAAGGTCCCCGCGGGCGGCGCGTAGGCCGCGGCGAGCTGGGCGGCGGCGCTCGGGCCGGGCACGGCCGCGCCGGCGGCCGGCGTCCAGGTCAGCGGCAGGTAACCGAGCTGGGCGAGGATCTCCTGCAGGCGCAGGGTGCTGTAGCTCGCGGTCTTGAACGAGGACGACTCCGAACGGCTGCGGCTGTCCCCGAGCCCGGCCACCGTAACCGTGACGTGCGTGCCGGCCGGATAGCCCTGCGCCGGCGTGAAGATCGCCACGTCGCCGCTGCGCCGCCAGGTCCCCGCGGTCGCGGGAGACAGCGTCGGCAGCGGTGCGCTGGCGGGGATCGGCTGGTTGTACGTGACCACGACCGTCCCCGCCCCGTCGACCGCCTGCGCGCCGGCGGTCTGGCTGAGCGCGACCGGGCTCACCGAGACAAGGTCAAACGGCGGCGGCTTGGCGGCGGCGGCCACGGCGGCGGTGCCGCCTGCGGCCGGCTGGCCGCCACCCTGCGTGGCGATCACAATGCCCGCCGTGCCGCCGCCTACGGCGAGTACCGCGCCAGCTGCCCACGCCACGGTCTTTCGCGATAGACTACTCAACGTGCTCCCCTCATTGCCTTGGGTAATGTTACTGTGCCACACTCGGCCCACGGTGATTACTCAACGTGATGTATCGTATTCCCTGCGCAGTTATGGTTATGCGTAGTCGGTTAAGGGCCCGCTATCAGTTAGCTGAGAGGCTGCTAAGGGCCGCCTATCGGCCGGTGAGAAAAGTCGAGGTCACACACTGCGCCGATGGTTGCCGCTGCCCGGAAAGACGGTAACGTTTCACCTGCAGTTCGCCGCCGGGCACGGGGGCAAGATCGGCTGGCGTAGAATTGGTGGGCCACGGCCGGGACGGAGACAGCCAGTCTGCAGGTCTCGTTTCGCGGCGGCGCCGGTGCTTGTCCGGCTGTCAGGGGATTGGGCCTGGAAGGGGCCCGGGCGGCTCAGCAGATAACGGAGACCGTGCTCGTTCCCTGCGGGCCGGCTACGGACCGAAGGCGCCGCCCGAGCCTCTTCCACTTGACATAGCCGGACATAGGCCGATGAAGAAGGTGAACACTGACGATGGGTGAGCGTGACGCGGCCACGGGCCGCGTTGTCATTGTTATGCCCACGTACAACGAGCGGCAGAACCTGGAGATCATTGTCGGCCGGGTCCGCGAGTCGGTCCCGGACGCTGACCTGCTCGTCGTCGACGATAACAGCCCGGACGGCACCGGGGACCTGGCCGACAAGCTGGCCGAGGTGGACCAGCACGTGCAGGTCATGCACCGCACGGAGAAGGCCGGCCTCGGGCGGGCGTACGTGGCCGGCTTCAGCTGGGCGCTTGAGAGCGGCTACGACCTCATCGTCGAGATGGACGCCGACGGCTCGCACCGGCCGGAGGACCTGCCGAAGCTGCTCGCCACCGTCGATCATGCGGACGCGGTCATCGGCTCGCGCTACGTGCCGGGCGGCACCGTGGTGAACTGGCCGAAGTCCAGGGAGTTCCTCTCCAAGGGCGCCAACCTGTACAACCGCATCATGCTCGGCGTCCGGGTCAAGGACGCGACCGGCGGCTTCCGCGTGTACCGGGCCGCGACGCTGCGGCGGATCGACCTGAACGGCATCGAGTCGGCGGGCTACTGCTTCCAGATCGACATGACGCTGCGCGTGCTCCAGGCGGGCATGACGATCACCGAGGTGCCGATCACGTTCGTGGAGCGCGAGCGCGGCGCCTCGAAGATGTCAAGGACCGTGATTTTCGAGGCGTTCGCCCGGGTAGCCAGGTGGGGCATCAGCGCCCGGCTGCGCGGCCACTCGGCCGCGAGCATCAGGCGCTAAGCCGGCCGACAAAAGCCGAGCCCCGGGGAAGACCCCGGGGCTAAATTTCGCGCTCGGTGTCTCAGGCGCTGCGGCGGTTGCTGACGTCGGCGATGGCGCGGGCCTCGAGGGCGCGCCGCTCCTTCACGACCTCAAGTCGCTCCGCGAGCACCGCCTCGAGGTCCTCGACCGTCCGCCGTTCCATGAGCATGTCCCAGTGACTGCGCGGTGGCTTGACCTTCTTGGGGGATGGCGATTCGCCCGTGCTCGCCGTCGCCATGGCCCCGCAGACACGACACTCCCACATAGGGGGTAGTTCCGCCTCGGCGGCGAAGGGCACGCTAAAATGGTGTCCGTTGGGGCAATCGAACGGAACTTCCTGGCGCGGCGCCAGGTCCGTGTTCCGGTCGTTCTCATAGCTCGTGGCGCCGAGCCGGGTTCCGCGAAGTGCGCGTTCGGCCATACTTGCTGCCTCCCAGGCGGTTGGCGATCTCTATCGGCAACACTGGATACCCGGACAAGATTCCCGTCACGCGGGAAGCTCAACCACGTTTCAGTCGTATTTCAGTGTTGCCTGCGGCAGGGCGACCCCCCTGCACCCCCCGCGCATGGAGGGGTTTCGCCCCTCCGTAGCCTCCCCACGGGAGGACGCGCGAAAACCGGCGGCCGCTACGCCGCCACTCTCGGATACCACTGACCGCGCTCGGCGAGGACGTCGCGGAGCAGCACGATGTCGTCGGTCATCACGCCGTCGGCGCCGAGGTCGAGGGCCCGCTCGATCTCCTCGCGCGTGTTCAACGTCCACACGTGGACGTCGAGGCCGACCTCGTGAGCCCGCCGGATGAGCCCGCGCGTCGCGATCTGGCGGGGCACCTGGGCGCAGCGGGCGCCGACGCTGGCCAGGCGCCTGGCCATCTCCTTGCCCGGCAGCCCGAGGAACCGCATGGCCGCGATGGCCGCCGGGGTGACCGCCAGGCAGATCTGCCGGTCGAGGGAGCGCTGCGCGGCCAGCAGGCGGGCGCCGGAGAACGACGCCACGCAGACCCGGTCCCAGGCCGCGGTGCGCTTGAGCACGCTGGCCAGCGGCCCGATCGTGCCCTCGTCCTTCAGGTCGATGTTGAATCGCAGCTCGGGGAACGTGCCGATCAGGTCCTCAAGCAGCGGGATCTCCTCGGTACCGTGCACCCGCGCGGCCGAGAGTTCCTTCCAGGTGAGCTTGTTGACCTGCCCGGTCCGGTCGGTGACCCGGTCGAGTTCCGCGTCGTGGAAGGCGATCAGCTTCCCGTCGGCGGTCGAGCGGGTGTCGGTCTCCAGGTAGGCGTAGCCGAGCTGGGCCGCATACTCGAAGGCGCGCCAGGAGTTCTCCGGTCGGTGCCCGGCGCCGCCGCGGTGGGCGAACGCGAGCGGCCGGGGATGGTCCAGGTATTCAACTGCCACGGCGCCAATTGTCCCCAGTCACCTGGCATTTCCGGTAAACGCCGGTGATCGGCCAACTGTCGCGTAGAAAAAGAGAAGATCCTCGATGCCAATCGCGCCGGACATGCCCCGCGCACGAGCCGGAAGCCCACCCGGCCCCGGATAACAGCAAGAAGCCCCGTCACGTGGCGTGAGGCTCGGCCGGCGACGTCCACTCGCGACGGCGCGCCTCGCCGAGGGCGATGGCGGCGGCGACCGCGACGTTGAGCGAGCCGACCCGGCCGACCTGCGGGATGTAGGCCACCGAGGAGACCGCGGCCAGGAGGGCGGGTGAGCAGCCGTGGTCCTCGTTGCCGATCGCCAGGCAGACGTCCCCGTCCAGCGGCGCCTCGAACAGCGGTACCGCGCCGGACGCGAGCTCAATGGCCACCACGCGGAACCCGTCCTCGGCCGCGTCCTTGGCCGCGGCCGCCGGGGCGGGCTCGCGGTAGGCCGACAGGAAGCGGTCGGTGCCCAGGGCGGTCTTGCCGACCGCGGGGAGGGTCAGGTCGGGCGTGTTGCCGCACAGCCAGACGGACTCCACGCCGAACGCGGCGGCGGTCCGCACGATCGAGCCCACGTTGAAGGGCTGGCTGACGGAGTCGAGCAGCAGCGCGAGCCGCCCCTCGGTGCGCCGCCGCCACTCCCGGTTCAGCCGCTTCACGTCGGTCGGCCGCAGTTGCCGGGGCGTGCCCGCGGTCGCCGCGACCGTGCCTGACGCGGCCGCGGGGCCGGGTGCGCTGACCTCGCTGTCCGTGTCATCGGCCATTGAAAGACTCCAGAGCTCGTTCGGGGATCATCGTTGTGTATCTTGCGTTTTCCGCTGTCAGGCGTGCTCTTTGCCATCGCGCGTCACGGATCGTCGGGGGCTCTTTTGCCGATCGCGCGCCACGAGCAGCAGGCGGTAACCGCTGCGCGCGGACAGCCGCGTCACCGACCATCCTTCCTCCTTCTCCAGCCAGCGCGTGCAGCGAGTCGGCGCCAAGGTTGCGGCCCATCACCAGGGTCGCGGCGGCCGAAGGCGCGAGGCGGGCGAGCCAGTCGACGCAGCAAGGCGTGCAGCGGTCCCTTGCCGATGCGGACCGGCGGATTGGACCAGATCCCGGCCAGCCGGGCCGGGATGTCCGGCGAGTCGGGGGAGACGCAGCGCACGTTGGCCAGCCCGGCGCTCGCGGCGTTCGCCGCGCACAGGGACAGCGCCCGCTCGTTGACGTCGACCGCCCAGACCGTCGCCCCTGGCGCGCGGGCGGCGAGGGTGCACGCGATCGGGCCGTAGCCGCAGCCCAGGTCCAGGATGTCACCCGTCGCGGGCGGCGCGGGCGCCCGCTCGAGCAGCAGCCGGGTGCCCGGGTCGAGGCGGCCGGGGGAGAAGACACCCGAGTCGGTCGCGAGCTCCAGGTACAGGTCGGGCAGCACCACGCGGACCAGCCCGGGCCGGTGCGCCGCCGACGGCTGCGCCGTGAAGTAGTGGGAGGAGGAGGTCACCGGCCCACGGGCTGCTGCGGTGTCGGTGCGGACTCGGCGGCGAGCGCGGGGGCGATGTACGCCCGGTTCATCCAGCGCTCGACGAAGAACGTCATGATCGGGATCGTGCCGGCCAGCAGCAGCAGCACGGTCGGCCCCAGCTTCATCTTCAGCTTCTGCGCGAGGATGTACGCGAAGATGATGTAGACGATGTAGAGGAAGCCGTGCAGCGTGCCGATGTCGTTGACGATGAACGTGTTGTGGGCGGCGACCTGCAGCGGAATGCCGACGAAGCACACCACGATGATCAGGACGCCGGTGATGTAGGCCATCACCCGGTAACGCAGAGCGGCCGCTCGCATCGTCGGGGGTCCTTCCTGTCTGCTCTTAGGAGTGGAGCTCGCGCAGCCACTTGTTGTGGCCCTTGACCTCGGCGTTCAGCTTCGCCAGGTAGGCGTTGTAGCTAGCGAGCTCGGGGTCGTCCGCCTCGTCGTCGGGCTGCTCCATCTGCCGGACGACGACGCCGTCGGGTAGCGCGCCCTTCGGCAGCATCGCGCCCTTGGGCAGCGTCGCCATCGTCTGCGCCATCGCGCGCGCGACCAGCTCGGCCTCGGTGACACCGCCGCGCCGCAGGTGGAACTCGTCCCTGATGGTCCGGGCCCAGAACACGACGCCGAACACGGCGAACAGCGGCCACTCGAACGTGTACGCCCAGCTTAGCCCGTTGCCGTCCATGGCGCGGTGGTACTGCCAGTCGCCGAGCCACAGCATTCCCCAGAAAGCCGCGAAGACGAACAGGTGCCATCCGAGCCACCGCGGCTCGACGAGGAACCGCCACACTGGGCCTGAGGGTGCCTGGGAGGCGTCGTCGTCCGTTTCTGGCGTGTCCAACCCGGACTGGTCGGACCCCGATGCCTTGGGCACGACCTGGCCCGTTAGGTAGGCCTCGGCCTCAGCCGACGGCGTGGAATCGGGGGTTTCCATAGACTGAGCGTATCGCGCCCCGCGAGGCCGCTGATCGGCGCATGCGCGGAATGTGTCATCGTGGTCTCAAGCCGGGCGTTCTTATCCTGACGTAGGCGACAGGATAGGATCCTTGGCGCTAGGCAGGGTTACAAGACGCGCCGATGAGAACGGGAAGAACTGGTGAACGCGGAGATTGTGATCTTCGGCGGGAACGCGCATCCGGAGCTGGCCGATGAGATCTGCTCCCACCTGAGCGTCCCGCGCAGGCCGGTTAGGACGACCCGGTTCGCCAACGACTGCCTCCAGGTGCAGCTCCAGGCGAACTGCCGGGAGCGCGACGTCTACATCATCCAGCCCCTGGTGCCGCCGGTGCAGGAGAACCTGGTCGAGCTGCTGCTGATGGCCGACGCGGCCCGCGGCGCCTCGGCTGCCCGGGTCACGGCGGTCATGTCGCACTACGCCTACGCGCGCTCGGACAAGAAGGACGCGCCGCGCATCTCGATCGGCGGCCGTCTCGTCGCTGACCTGCTCGTCACGGCCGGCGTGAACCGGGTGCTGACGCTCACCCTGCACTCGCCGGAGGTGCACGGCTTCTTCTCGGTCCCCGTGGACCACCTGCACGCGCTGCGCGAGCTCGCCGCCCACTTCAGGCGGCGTGACCTGTCGCGGACCGTCGTCCTTTCCCCCGACCTCGGCTACGCCAAGTCCGCCGCGGCGTTCGCGCGGCGGCTCGGCGTCCCCGTCGCCGCCGGCGCGAAGGAGCGGTTCAACGACGAGAAGGTCACGATCTCCTCGATCATCGGCGAGGTGTCCGACCAGGACGTCATCATCCTCGACGACGAGATCGCCCGCGGCACGACGGTGATCGAGCTGCTTTCCGTGCTGCGGGCGCAGGAGCCGAGGTCGATCAGCATCGCCTGCACCCACGGCCTGTTCGCCGACGGCGCGCTTGAGAAGCTGGCCGCCGCCGAGGACGTGAACGAGATCGTGTGCACGAACTCGGTGCCCGTCCCCGTCAGCCATCCCAAGCTCACCGTGCTGTCGGTGGCCCCGGCGCTGGCCGAGGCCATCAGGCGCACCCACGACGGCGAGTCCGTCAGCGTCCTGTTCGAGCAGTAGTCCACGAGTAGAGGATTCATCCAGACCGGATTCGGCTGACTCGCCCCAGAAAGCTCGGCCCCAGGCGACACTCGTCGCCTGGGGCCAGGATCAGCGTGGACTTGGGCCAGCGTCAGTTAGCCGAAGCGGTTCTGGTTCGGGGTGCCCGGCAGCACCATGAAGACCAGCAAGACGATCGCGCCGACGATCGGGATCAGCCCGAGGAGCAGCATCCAGCCCGACTTGTCGGTGTCGTGCAGCCGCCGGACGGCCACCGACAGGCCGGAGAGCCCGACGACGAGGGCGACGAGGTCGACCAGCAGGGAGAGGGCGACCGAGCCGATCACGACGGAGAAGATCTCGAGGACGACGTCGACGATGACGAGCCGCGAGCACGTACCACCAGTAGGCCGACAGCGAGGCGCGGCCCTCGAAGTTCGTGACGTTCTCAATCTGGAGCCTGATCGCGCTCTGGAAGTCGACCGGACCTCCCTGCAGGTAACCCCGCTGCTGCGGGTAACCGCGGCGGCGGGTAGCCGCCCGGCTGGCCGTAGGGGCCGCCGCCTGGCTGGCCGTACGGCCGCCTGGGCTGGCCGTACCCGCCGGCGTTGGGCTGGCCGTACTGGCCCCGCTTGGGCTGGCCGCCGTACCCGGCCGCCATTCGGTGCGCCGTACCGCCGGCGTTGGGCGCGTCGTACGGGCCGCCTCCCGGCGCGCCGTACGGGCTGTAAGGAGTGCTCACGTTTCTTACCTCCGTGTCCCCGGTTTCAAGTGTCCCCTCGTAAGGACGGAGTTGATTCTTTATTGCTCCTTAGGTTTTTCGCAGCGAATTGACAGCTTTGGGATGAATAAACCCGTTGGAGTGGGCCGGGTGCGGGAAAATGGAAGATAAAGAGTGAGTTTGTTACCTGCTTAAACGCGTCCGCCGCCTGCCCGTCCTCGTTGCCTGACCGCGGCGGTCGACTCAATTCGATATAGATCGATTAATTGGCGTTCCCGGCTTGCAGGCGGCCGGCGCGCCGCTTCTGGCGGCCCGGCCGCGGCCGGGCCGGATGCGGCGGCGTTGCCGAGGGATGACGACCGCGATGAGCGCGCCGGCAGCCGCGCAGATCGCGAACAGCTCCTCGAACGTCGATACCGATGCGTGCGAGTTCTGAAGGCGCCGTGACACGCTACCGCTTATCCGGGCCCTTGGTCCGGATAAGGCCGGAGCTCCCGAGGAGGCGCCATGCCCTCGACGGCCGCCGTCGGCGAAGGAGACGGCAGGTCGTCGCGGCGCGCCGGACGGTCGGCCGTCGCCGCTGACCGCGAGCCGGGGTGGCAGCGGCCGCCGAGACCTATAGCCTACTAATTCGATCGATAAAGAGAATTAAGAGGTTACCGATGAGCGACGATCACTGGCACCGGCCGCTGTTCCAGATCCGCGCGGGGGAGCTGACCGGCGACACGGGCCAGACCTCCGGCATGACCCGCCGGGAGGCGATCTCCGGCAAGAGCGTCGGCGCGGAGAAACTCTGGATGGGTCAGACCCACGTCGCCGCGGGCGCCAAGTCGGGCAACCACCACCACGGGGAGGCCGAGACCGCCATCTACGTGGTGTCGGGCACGCCCGCCTTCGTCTTCGCCGACGGTGACCGGGAGGTCCGCCTGGAGGCGAAGCCGGGCGACTACATCTTCGTCCCGCCGTACGTGCCGCACCGCGAGGAGAACCCGGGCGGCGACGAGGCGGTCGTCGTCATCGCGCGCAGCAGCCAGGAGGGCATCGTGGTCAACCTGGAGAGCCTCTGGCCGTCGGAGCCGCCTGGACCGTCCGCCTGAGCCCCGGCGTCACCGGCCGCGGAGGCGGCCGAGCGCTGCCGTGTTCCCTGTAATCCATCAAATTGATGGGTTTTATTGGCAATAGGCATCCACGCAGGGAGTCCGTCATGCCCGTCGAGTTCATCGGCATCGCCCACGCCAGCGACTACTCGGAGCCCGCTCAATGACGCCGCGGCCTACGCCAACCTGGTCCGGCTCGTCCACGAGAAGGCGGGCGACGACATCCTCAGGTTCCGGGCCAGCGCCGCCGCCTGACCGGTAAGCGCTCTCAGTCGCGTTGCGGGCCGGTGAAACGCGGCGGTTACATCGCGCGCCCGCACGGGTCGTCGCAAGAGGCGGCATGGTTAGGCAGTCTAACGTAATTCCTAGTTGACCGATCGACTTTATATGATTTAACCTGGCGTTGCCGGGCGGCACGGCCGAGCCAGCTCGGCGCACCTCGACGGGTGTCGGCATTCGTCGTGAGTCCTCCCGCCCTCGGTCCCCGCCAATGACGCCGTCGGCCCGAACGCCGCTCACCCCGTCCGATAAGTCCTGATTACGGAGCTTCCCGATGCCTGTTTCTCGCTTTCGCCCGCGCGGCCTGCTCAGATCGCGCCTGACCTATCGAAGCGCGGCCGCCGCCGCCTCCATCGTCGCGATCTCGGTCCTCGCCGCCTGCGGCAGCGGCTCCCCGAGCGGGTCGTCCGCGGCGGGCTCCGGTTCGGCGGCCGCGGCGGGCGGCGCGAGCGGCACCCTCAACTGGGAGTGGGAGCTGCCCACCTCCTGGGACCCGGTCACCTCGACCGCCGGCTGGGACATGCACGCGCTCGGCCTCGTGTACGCGTCCGTCACCACCCTTAACGCCAAGGGCGACGTTCAGCCGGGCCTGGCGTCGTCGTGGACGTACGCGGCGGACGGCAAGAGCGTGACGTTCACGCTCCGGCCGGGCCTGAAGTTCTCCGACGGCTCGCCGCTCACCGCCACGTCCGTGCAGGAGAACATCCAGCGCGGCCTGACCCAGTCGAACTCGACCGTCGCCTCGGAGCTGTCGGTCATCTCGAAGGTCGTCGTCAACAGCCCGACCAGCTTCACCCTGGACCTGAGCCAGGTGGACTACCAGGTGCCGGACCTGCTCGCGGGCAAGGACGGCATGATCGTCAACCCGGCCTACTTCAAGAACGTGGCCTCGCTCGCCACCAAGCCCGAGGGCGCGGGGCCGTTCACGCTGACCAGCTACGTGCCCGACTCGCACGCCAACCTGGTGCGCAACGCGAGCTACTGGGACGCCAGCCAGGTTCACATCGCGAACTTCAACGTGCTGTCGATCACCCAGCCGGAGCAGATCCTGTCCGCGCTTGAGTCCGGGCAGGTCAACGTGGCCTACATCGCGGGCAACCAGGTGGCGGCGGCGAAGGCGGCCGGGTTCAAGATCGACGTGATCCCGTCCGAGGTCGTCAACGAGCTGGACATCCAGACCACCACGGCGCCGTTCAGCAACCCGAAGGTCGTCGAGGCGATCAACTACGCGATCAACCGGCAGGCGATCCTGCAGGTCCAGGCCTCCGGCTACGGGGCAGTCTCCTACCAGCCGTTCCCCGCGGGCTTCGTCGGCTACAGCGCCAAGCTCGCCAACGAGTACCCGTACAACCCGACCCTGGCCAAGCAGCTGCTCGCCCAGGCCGGCTACGCCAAGGGCCTGAGCATCACGCTGACCTCGGAGGCCGGCACCGATGACGCCCTGGCCGAGCAGATCCAGGGCCAGCTGCAGCAGGTCGGCATCTCGGTCACGATCAAGGACATCGCCGCCGACACCTCCACTCAGTTCCTCTACCTCGACAAGTCGATCCCGTTCGCGATCGACGGCACGGCCGGCCGCATGTCACCGGTCGAGATGCTGGACGTCCTCTACAGCCAGCAGGGCCTGATGAACGTGACCGGCAAGGCGACGACCACGCCGACCGCGGTGTCGAGCGCGCTATCGAGCGCCCTCACGGTCCCGCTCGACTCGCCCTCCTACCCGGCCGCCCTGCAGAACGCGGTGGAGACCGCCGTGCAGCAGGAGCCGATCCACATCTGGCTCTACACCAACCCGCGCATCTTCGCCTACAGCCCGACGGTCAGCGGCATCCCGTCGGACCTGGTGCAGCAGCGCTGGGAAGGCGTCACGGTGGGCGGCAGCTGACCGATGGCAGTCATCGAACTGACGGGCGCTGAACTGACCGGTGCCGCCGGGGCCATCGCGCCCCGGCGGCGCCGGCTCCGCGCCGCCGCGGCCAGGATCGGCGGCGGGATCGGCGTCCTCCTCCCGGTCCTGGTGCTCAGCTCCTTCATCACCTACAGCCTCGGCGCCCTGTCCAACAGCGACCCGGCCGCCACGATCCTGGGCCAGGACGCGGCGACCCCCGCGGCGGTCGCGCACCTCAATCACGTGCTCGGCCTGGACAAACCGCTCGTCGTCCAGTACTGGGACTGGCTGTCCCAGGCCGTCCGGGGCAACCTGGGCACGTCCTACTTCACCCAGATCCCGGTGTCCCAGTCGATCTCGCAGCGGCTGCCCGTCGACCTGTCGATCGCGATCACCGCCGTCATCCTGGCGGTCATCATCGGCGGCACGGCGGGGACGGTCGCCGCCGTCAGGCGGGGCGGCTGGTTCGACCGCGGCCTCACGATCGTCTGCTCGGCCGTCTCGACGCTGCCCGCCTTCGTCGTCGGCATCATCCTGGTGGTCATCTTCGCGGTGGCCGCCCGCCTGCTGCCCGCCAACGGCTACGTCGGGCCGGCCCAGGGCATCGGCCCGTGGCTCGAGCACATCATCCTGCCGAGCCTCGCGCTTGCCCTCGCGGTCGCCGCGGACATCGCCCGCCAGCTGCGGACGTCGCTCGTATCGGTCCTGGAGCAGAACTACATCACCGGCGCGCGGGTCCGCGGCCTGCCCTACCGGCGGATCCTCATCCGGCACGCGCTGCGCAATGCTTTGGGTCCCGCGCTGGTCGTCCTCGGCATCGGCTTCCCGCAAATGCTGGCGGGCTCGGTCGCGGTCGAGGCGGTGTTCTCGCTCCCCGGCCTCGGCCAGCTGCTGATCAACGCCGCCGAGAGCCGGGACATCCCGGTGGTGCAGGGCCTGCTGCTGGTGGTCAGCGCCTTCGTCGTGGTCGTCAACCTCGTGGTCAACGCGCTGCTGGCGCTTCTCTACCGGTCAAGCGAAGGAGCGAGCACGTGAGCGGGAGATCCCGGCCCGGTGCTGCCAAGACCGGGAGAGGCTCGGTGCTGCGGCTGCCGTCCGCCAGGATCGCCCTCGTCATCCTGGTCGCGATCGGTTTCCTGACGATCTTCGGTTCGGCCCTGGCGCCGCAGAATCCCCTCACCATCAACGCCAACGCCCTGTTCCAAGGGCCGGGCCGGGCGCACCTGCTCGGCACCGACTACCTCGGGCGGGACGTGCTCAGCCGGCTGATGGCCGGCACCCGGCTGTCCGTCCTCACCGCCCTTGAGGCGGTCGGCATCGGCCTCGTCATCGGGGCGCCGCTCGGCGTGGCCACCGTGTTCCTCGGCCGGACGTTCGACTTCATCGTCAACCGGGTCTCCGACGCGCTCATGACGCTGCCGTACGTTTTCTTCGCCGTGGCGGTCACCGCGGCGCTCGGCAACAGCCTCGTCCACGCGATGTTCCCGGTGGGCATCCTGCTGATCCCCTACTTCTTCCGGATCACCAGGGCGGCCACCCTTGAATTCACGAGCGCCCAGTACGTGGAGGCCGCCGAGCTGCTCGGCGGGTCGAAGCTGCACGTCATCCGGGTGCACGTGCTGCGTAAGGTGCTCCCGACCATCGTGGTGACCACGGCGAGCCTGACCGGCACCGCGCTGCTGGCCGTCTCGTTCCTCACCTTCCTCGGCATCGGCGTCCAGCCGCCGGCCCCGAGCTGGGGCGGCATGCTCTCCTCCGACCTCGATTACCTGAACCTGGCGCCGTGGGCGCCGTTCATCCCCGGGGCGCTGATCGCGGTCACGGTCGGCGCACTCAACGCGCTCGCCGATGCCTACCGCGACAAGACCGGTCCCGGCACCCTGCTCCTGCCCGAGGCCGACCCGGTCATCAAGACCCACTCAACCTCTGGAGGCCGCCGATGCCCGGCAACCCGCAGCATAGTGAGGCTCCGGCCGGCCGGGCCCGCGGCCTCGACGAGGTCCTCGGCCTTGAGGACCTGCACGTCACCGTGCACGACGGGGCCGCCACCGCGCTGCGCGGCGTCTCGCTCGCCGTCCACTCCGGTGAGATCGTGGGCCTGGTCGGGGAGTCGGGCAGCGGCAAGACGCTGACCTGCCGGGCCGCCCTCGGCGTGCTCCCGCCCGGCGTCGCCGCTACCGGGGGAAGATCACCTTCGCCGGCGATGACGTCACGGACCTGTCCCGCCGCGGCTGGGAACGGCTGCACGGCTCGCACATCGGCGCGGTGTTCCAGGACCCCGCCTCGTACCTGAACCCGAACCTGACCGTCGGCAGCCAGGTGACCGAGGTGCTGCGGGTGAAGCGCGGGCTGTCCCGCGCGCGGGCGCACGAGAAGGCGGTCGAGCTGCTCACCGCGGTCGGCCTGCGCCAGGCCGCGCGGGTCTTCCACCAGATCCCCGCCGAGCTGTCCGGCGGCATGCTGCAGCGGGTCATGATCGCCATCGCGATCTCCTGCGACCCGGAGCTGCTCATCGCCGACGAGGCCACCACGGCCCTCGACGTGACCATCCAGGCGGAGATCATCGAGCTGATCAAGGACCTGCGCGACCAGCGCGGCCTCGCGGTCCTGTTCGTCTCCCACGACCTCGCGGTGATCAGGGAGCTGTGCGACCGGGTCGTCGTCTTCTACGCGGGCGAGGTCGTCGAGGCGGGCCCGGTGGAGGAGATCATCGAGCGGCCCAGGCACCCGTACACCCAGGCGCTGCTGCGGGTCGCCTCGGTCGGCGACTTCCAGCGGCGCGAGCTTGAGGTCATCCCCGGCCAGCCGCCGCACGTGGGCGCGCAGATCACCGGCTGCCGGTTCGCCGAGCGCTGCCCGGCCGCCGTCGACGCCTGCCGCGCCGGGGACATCGCCCTGACCCGGCTCGGCCCGGCGCACGAGGCACGCTGCGTGCGCGTCAACGACCCCGCCCTCGCGGGGACGTCCGCCGCCGTCGCCGCCCCGGCCCCGGCCGCTGCCCCGGCCGCGGGGCACGGGCACCGCCGCCGGGACGACCGCGGCCGCAGAGGAACTGGCCAGCCGATGACCACGGAGGTAACGCAGGTGGCAGGGACGACGGACGCGCCCGCGCGGCCGCTGCTTGAGGTCGCGGACGTCGACGTGGTCCTCGGCCGGGGCTGGCGCGCCAACCACGTGCTGTCCGGGGTGAACCTGAAGGTCTGGCCCGGCGAGATCATCGGCCTGGTCGGCGAGACCGGCTCGGGCAAGACCACCCTGGCCAGGACCGTGGTCGGCCTCGCCAGGCCGCGCGACGGCCGGGTCCTGTTCGACGGCAAGGAGATCTCGGCCCTGCGCGGCGCCGCCAGGCGGCGAGAGCGCCGCACCGGGCACATCCAGCTGGTCTTCCAGGACCCGCTGCGCTCGCTCGACCCGGACCTCACCGTCGGTGACATCGTCGGCGAGGGCCTGAAGATCCGCGGCGGCCTGTCCGCCGCCGAGATCGACGGCCCGCGTCGGGGACGCCCTCGCCAAGGTAGGCCTGAGCGCGGCGCTGCGGTCCCGGCAGCCTGGTCAGCTCTCCGGCGGCCAGCGCCAGCGGGTCTCGATCGCCAGGGCCCTGGCGGCGGACCCGAAGCTGCTGCTGTGCGACGAGCCGGTCAGCGCGCTCGACGCGAGCAACAGGAACTACATCCTGCGGCTGCTCGCCGAGCTGCGCGACAGCCTCGGCCTGCCGATCGTGATCATCTCGCACGACCTGTCCTCGCTGGCAGGCATCGCCGACCGGGTGGTCGTGCTCTACCGGGGCCGGATCGTCGAGGACGGCCCGGTGGACCAGGTGTTCACCACGGCCGCGCCACCCGTACACCGCGCTGCTGATGGCGTCGGCTCCCCGGGTTGAACAGCCCCGTGGTGAAAGGCAGGGCGTCGGGCACGACCAGGAGCTCTCGGTCCACCAGCTCCGCCGCACCACCGCCGATCCCGAGCCGCCGGCCGGCGCCGGACGCGTGCGTCTTCGCCGCGCGCTGCCCGTTCGCGATCGAAGCCTGCGCCGTCCAGCCGCCGCTTGAGGCGGTAGCCGACCAGGCCGCGGGCCGCTGGATCGCGGCCTGCCACCGGCACGAGGAGTGGCCCGCGCTGGCCAGCGAGCGGTCCGCCGCCGCGGTCCCGCGCTAGACGCACGAAGAAGTCACCGCAGCATCAGGAAGGAACCCCTCCATGCCCGTCGAGTTCATCGGCATGATCAGCACCAAGGACCAGTCCGAGACCAGGCTGAGCGGCGGCCCGGTCATCGACAAGGACTACACGAGAAAGTTCGCCCGCGCCCACGAGGACGCCGGGTTCGACCGCGTGCTGATCGGCTACGCCTCATCGCAGCCCGACGGCCTCCAGGTCGCGGCCTACGCCGCCGCGCACACCGAGCGCCTCGGCTTCCTTGTCGCCCACCGCCCCGGCTTCGTCGCCCCCACGCTCGCCGCCCGCCAGTTCGCCACCCTGGACCAGTTCACCGGCGGCCGGATCGCCGTGCACATCATCACCGGCGGCCACGACGCCGAGCAGCGCGCCGACGGCGACTACCTGACCAAGGACGAGCGCTACGCCCGCACGGACGAGTACCTGGACGTCGTCAAGCTGGCCTGGACGCAGGACGCGCCCTTCGACTACCACGGCTCGTACTACCAGGTCGAAAACCACTACTCCGGCGTCAAGGCGGCGCAGCAGCCCAGGATCAGGCTGTACTTCGGCGGCTCGTCGGAGGCGGCCTACCGGGTCGGCGGCAAGCACGCCGACACCTACGCCCTGTGGGGCGAGCCGCTGGCGGAGACCAAGCAGCAGATCGACTCGGTGAACGAGGCCGCCAGGAACGCCGGCCGGGCCGACCCGCCCGGCATCTCCGTCAGCTTCCGGCCCATCCTCGGCCCGACCGAGGACCTGGCCTGGGAGCGCGCCCACCGCATCCTGGAGGCCACCAAGGAGAACATCGAGGCGTTCCGCGCCCGGTGGGGGGCCAGGTCCTGGGGCCTCGGCGGCGACAACGCCGCAGAATGTCGGCTCGCAGCGGCTGCTGGCCGCCGCGGCCAAGGGCGAGCTGCACGACCGCGCCCTCTGGACGGCCCCGGCGGCCGCGACGGGCGCGGGCGGCAACTCGACCGCCCTCGTCGGCACACCGGAAACGGTCGCGCAGGCGCTGCTCGACTACGTCGACATCGGCGTCACCACGATCCTCATCCGCGGCTACGACCCTTACGACGACGCGATCGACTACGGCCGCTACCTGCTGCCGCTTGTCCGCGAGGAGGTCGCCAGGCGCGACGCGGAAAAGGCCACCGTGCAGGCCGGAACCGCCGCGGCGGTGTCCGCGTGACCGCCCGCAAGCGCCAGCTCAAGCTCGGCGCCGTCACCTACGGTACCGGCGGCCCCGGCTCGCCCTACCTGTGGCTCGACGAGGACATCCCCGTCGACGCCAGCGTGAACATCAACTGGTACATCGAGCAGGCCCGCCTCGCCGAGGAGGCCAAGTTCGACCTGATCTTCATCGTCGACAGCCAGTTCATCACCGCCGACTCCCCGCCGCACTACCTCAACCGGCTGGAGCCGCTCACGCTGCTGTCGGCCCTGGCGGTCAGCACCAGCCACCTGGGCCTGGTCGCCACCATGACGACCTCCTACAACGACCCGTTCAACATCGCCCGCCGCCTCGCCTCGCTGGAGCTCATCTCCGGCGGCCGGTCCGGCTGGAACGTGGTCACCAGCGGTGACGCCGGGGCGGCCGGCAACTTCTCCCGCGACGAGCACTACGACTACGACACCCGCTACGCCCGCGGCCTGGAGTTCGTCCAGGTCGCCCAGGGCCTGTGGGACTCCTACGAGGAAGGCGCGTTCCCCCGCGACCGCGGTACCCGCACCTTCCTCGACCCGGCCAGGCAGCACGCGCTGAACCACAAGGGCGAGCACTTCCAGGTCGTCGGCCCGCTGAACATCTCCCGGTCCCCGCAGGGCCAGCCGGTCATCTTCCAGGCAGGCGACTCCGAGCAGGGCCGCGACCTGGGGGCCACGATCGGCGAGGGCATCTTCACCCATGCCGCCTCCATCGCCCAGGGCCAGGCGTTCTACAACGACCTCAAGGGCCGCGCCGCCGCCAAGGGCCGCGACCCTGAGCAGATCATCATCATGCCGGGCGTCTCGGTCTACATCGGCGACACGGACCGCGAGGCCCGCGAGATCGAGCTCGACCTGCAGACGAGGGACAGGGACTTCGACCGCGCCCTGGCGGAGCTCGGCCGCCCGTTCGCCTGGCACGACTTCCGCCAGTACGACCTGGACGCCGCCGTTCCCGCAGGAGGCCCTCGTCTACGCCGAGCGCGGCTTCCGGACCGGCGCGGAGAAGATCGCGAAGCTGGCGAAGGACAACAACTTCACGCTCCGCCAGACCGTGGAGTTCATCTCCTCCCCGAAGCCCACCCCGTTCGCCGGCGCCCCGGCCACGGTCGCCGACCAGATCCAGGAGTGGTTCGAGGCCCGCGCCCTCGACGGCCTCAACGTCGGCGTCGGTCACCCGAGCCAGTGGCGCCGCTTCCGCGAGGAGGTCGTGCCGATCCTGCGGGAGCGCGGCATCGTCCGCACCGAGTACGAGGCCACGACCCTCCGCGGCAACCTGGGGCTCCCCGTCCCGGACAACCGCTACACCAAGGCCCGCGAGCAACGGCAGACTCTCGTCAGAAGCTGAAGGTCAAGCCCTGCTATCCCGAACGGCTGCGGCTGGCTCCCGCCCGTCCACTTCCTCAGCGGGCGGGCGGGGCCGGCTCGTCGTCAGTCTCCCGGCGGACGAGCGCTCAGGTCGTGGCCCGTCGTGCTGTCGACGTGGGCGGGGATCTCGCCCTCGTGCCGGTCGCCGGTCGTCAGCGTCCCCGACGGCTCGAACATCAGGATCGAGCCGCCGCGCGACGACGGGCGGTGCTCCGTGCCGCTGGGCACGACGAAGATGTCGCCGGCCCGCAGGCTGACGGTGCGCTCCGCGCCGTCCTCCCGCAGCGACACGTCGAACGTGCCGTCGAGCACGAGGAAGAACTCATCGGTGTCCTCGTGCACGTGCCAGACGTGCTCTCCGCTGGCATGCGCGATCCGGACGTCGTAGTCGTTGACCCGGCCGACGATGCGCGGGCTGTAGATATCACTGAACGTGGCCAGGGCATCGTGCAGGTTAACCGGTGCGTTCGTCATGGCCCAAGCCTGGCATATCCGCCCGTTCAGGTCTTGCGCGAACTTGACGCGGCCGGCGGCCGCTGCGGCGTCACCCGGCGGAATGCGAGTATTGGTACATGTCACTTCAGCTCACCGATATCTGGCGCTACCCGGTCAAGTCCTGCCGCGGCGAGCGGCTCTCCGCCGCGGCCGTCGAGCCGTGGGGGCTGGCAGGCGACCGCCGGTGGATGGTCGTTGACGTCGACGGCGCGCCGGTCACGGCCCGTGAGTATCCCCTCATGGTGCTCGTCACGCCGCGTCTCGGCAGCGGGCTGATCACGCTGTCCAGCCCCGGACTGCCGGACCTTTCCGTCCCGGTTCCCTCCGGCGAGGACCTGGTGCCGGTGAGCGTGTGGGAGAGCGACCTGACCGCCGCGCCGGCCGGCGACGAGGCGGCGACCTGGCTCACCAAGGTGATCGGCGAGCCGGTGCGGCTGGTGTACCTGGATGACCCGACGCGGCGCCCCACCAACCCCGCCTACAGCGATGCCGGCGACCGGGTCTCCTTCGCCGACGGCTACCCGCTGCTGCTGACCAGCGAAGAGTCGCTTGACGCGGTGAACGGCTGGATCGCGGAGGGTACCAAGGCGGCCGAGGGCCCGATCCCCATGGGCCGGTTCCGCCCGAGCGTCGTGGTCGCCGGCGCGCCGGCGTGGGCGGAGGACGGCTGGCGGCGGCTGCGCATCGGCCCGGTAACCTTCCGCGCTGTCAAGGGCTGTGACCGCTGCGTCATGACCACCGTCGACCCGGACACGGCCGCGAAGGGCCACGAGCCCCTCTTCGCCCTGGCCCGCCACCGCCGCTGGGACAACAAGGTCTGGTTCGGCGTCAACCTCATCCCCGAGACCCTGGGCGGCGACGCGGTGATCCGTCCCGGCGACCCGGTCGAGATCCTGGACTAGCCTTCACTCGGTCATCGCCAGGCTCGGCCCGTCAGCCGGCGGAGCCGGCCGCGGTGCTGATGATCCAGGCCAGCACCAGCGCCTCCTCCTGCCAGGCGTCGTACCGGCCGCTGCGGCCGCCGTGCCCCGCTTCCATCTCGGTCTTCAGCAGGAACGGACCGCCGCTAGCGACCGCGCGCAGCCGCGCCGTCCACTTCGCGGGCTCGTGGTACAGCACCCGCGTGTCGTTGAGCGAGGTCAGCGCGAAGATCGCCGGGTACGTCGTGGCGGACACGTTCTCATACGGCGTGTACGACTTCATGTACCAGTACACGGCGGGGTCGTGCAGCGGGTCGCCCCACTCCTCCCACTCGGTGACGGTCAGCGGCAGCGACGGGTCGAGTATCGAGTTCAGCGCGTCCACGAACGGCACCTGCGCCACGATCCCCGCGAAGTCGGACGGCGCCAGGTTGGCGACCGCTCCCATCAGCAAGCCGCCGGCCGACCCGCCGCGCGCGACGAGCCGGGCCGCCGACGTCCAGCCGGTCGCGACGAGGTGCTCGGCGCAGGCCACGAAGTCGCTGAACGTGTTCTTCTTCTCCAGCATCTTCCCGTGGTCGTACCACGGCCGTCCCATCTCGCCGCCGCCGCGGACGTGCGCGATCGCGAACACGAACCCGCGGTCGAGCAGCGACAGCCGGGTGATCGAGAAGCCGGGGTCGGTCGAGTGCTCGTAGCTGCCGTACCCGTAGAGCAGGCAGGGCGCGGACCCGTCGCGCGGCGTGCCCTTCCGGCAGACCAGCGAGATCGGCACCCGGGTCCCGTCCGCGGCGACCGCCCACTCGCGGAACTGCTCGTACTCGCCGGACGAGAACGGGACACCGGACGGCGAGGGCAGCACCGGCAGCTGCTTCAGCACGGTCAGCGCCCCCGTCGCCACGTCGTAGTCGTACACGGTGGACGGCGTGACCATCGAGTTGTAGCCGAGCCGGAAGTGGTCCTGCGAGTACTCCGGGTTCGCTCCCGGCCCGACCGTGTAGAGCGGCTCGGGGAAGGTGATCGGCCGCTCCTCGCCCACGCCGGACGGCGGCAGCACCGACAGCCCGGTCAGCCCGTCGCGCCGGTAGTACAGCAGCAGGTAGGACTCGAACGCGTCCACGGAGAGCAGCCGCGTGTCGGCCCGGTGCGCGATGACGGGCGTCCACGCCCCCGTGGCGCCGGCACTGCTGTCGCCAGCCCCCGGCAGCGGCGCGGAAGCCAGCTCGAAGTTCACCTTGCCGTCGCCGTTGTGCAGGATGAGCAGCCGGTCACCGGCGACCTCGACGTCGTACTCCACGTTCGGCCGCCGGGGCGCGACGACGGAGAACTCGCCCGTCGGCGTGGCCGCGTCGAGCAGCCACACCTCGCTGCTCAGCTTGGACCCGGTGTGGATGATCAGCCACTTCTCGTCGCGCGACGTTCCGACGCCGAGCCAGAACTTCTCGTCGCTCTCCTCGAACACCACCACGTCGTCAGCCGTCGGCGTCCCGACGATGTGCCGCCACACCCGGTACGGCCGCCACGTATCGTCGACCGTGACGTAGAACAGGGCGGACCCGTCAACCGACCAGGCGGCGCCGTAGTAGGTGTTGGGCACCTCGTCGGCGAGGGTCGTGCCGGTGCTCAGGTCCTTGACCCGCAGCGTGTACCGCTCGTCGCCGGAGAAGTCGGTGGAGTAGGCGAGCAGCTTCCCGTCCGGCGACACGGAGAACGCGCCGAGCGAGAAGAACGCCTTGCCCTCGGCGAGCTCGTTCCCGTCGAGCAGCACCTCCTCGCCGTCGAGCGGCTTGCCGTCCTCCGGCATCGGCGGCCTGACCTCGCCGTCGCGCACCAGCCGGCGGCACTGAATCGCGTACTGCTGTCCCTCCACCGTGCGCGTGTACCGCCACCAGTTCCCCTTGCGCACCGGCACCGAGAGGTCGGTCTCCTGAGTGCGCGCCTTGATCTCGTCGAACACGGCGGAGCGCAGCTCGCCGAGCCCCGCGGTCCGCGCCTCGGTATAGGCGTTCTCGGCCTCGAGGTAGGCGATGACCTCAGGGTCCTTGGGGTCGGCGAGCCAGGCGTAAGGGTCGGTGACCGTGTCGCCGTGGTGCGTGCGCTCGGTCGGGACCTGCTTGGCGATCGGAGGAGTGGGCGCGGACGAGGACTCAGTCGACGGCACGGTGCTCATGACCGCAAAGTCTAGGCTGTACTGCCCGCGCTCGCCTCCGGGCGCCCTGAGGCCGGTGTTTTCTCCCTCGTCGGTCAGTCGCTCCTTCGTCGCTCCCTCCCTCCTCAGTCCGAAAACACGGGCGCGCGCTTCGGCTCGCGGGAAGGCTCCTTCGTCGCTCCCTCCCTCCTCAGTCCGGGGCAGGGGCGCGCGCTTCGGCTCGCGCTCGGCGTCCGCACTCGCTGTGCTCGCCCCGCTCGCCGCTGCGCCCGGGCTCGCACTCGGTAGTCAGAACGGAGGCGGCTGACTCAGTCACGCAAATGGCACAGGGCGCTCGGGTGGCCCGCCCGCGACGATCTCCTGGCCGCGGCGGAGCACCGCCTCGTTCCGGTTGTCCGACGTCAGGATGTAGAACCGGCGCGACCTGATCCCGTCCACGACCAGCCCGGCGACCTCGGCGGGGGAGGCGCCGAGCAGGGAAAGCTGGTCGAACCGCTCGGCGGAGGCCTCGCTCGGCCTCGTCCCTGGCGACCGCCGGGCCCGCCCACGCGGGACGGTTCCGCGCGGAAGTGCCGAAGTTCGTCCGCACCGCGCCCGGGCAGAGCACCGAGACGCCGACGTGCGTGACGCCGAGGGACTGCAGGTTGAAGTGCAGCGTCTCGCTCAGCGCGGCGACGGCGTGCTTGGACACCCCGTACGGCCCGAGGGTCCCGGCGAACACGCCGAAGATCGACGAGGTGTTCAGCAGGTGCCCGGCGTCTTGCTCGAGGAGCACCGGCATGAACGCCCGGACCCCGTTCATGACCCCCTCCAGGTTCACCCCGAGCACCCAGTCCCACTCGGCGGGCGGGCACTCCCACAGCGGCCCGTGCGGCCCCCCGACCCCGGCGTTGTTGCAGACCACGTGCACCGCGCCGAACGCGGACAGCGCCGCGTCGCGCAGCGCGTCGACCGCCGCCCGGTCCGACACGTCGGTGGCGACGGGGAGGACGGACGCGCCCGCCCCGGCGAGCTCGGCCGCCGCCTTCGCCAGCGCGGGCTCCTCGACGTCGGCCATGACGACGTGCATGCCCTCGGCGGCGAACCGCTCGGCCAGCCCGAGCCCGATCCCGCTGGCCGCCCCGGTGACGACCGCGACGCGGCCGGGGCCGACTGGGCCGGACGCCGTGGGATCGGGAGAACCGCCGTCGGCGGCGTCGTTGACAGTCATGCCCGGAGCCTAGCCCGCGGCGGGCGGCCGGAGAACCTACGGCGTCGGGGGAGTCTGCTGGTTAGTGGGCTGGCCACCATTGAAGTGCATGAGCGCTATTGCCCCGGTCGCAATGGTCAGCCAGCGGGTCAGCGAGTTGCGCGGCAGCAGCGCGAGGGTGACCCAGGCGACCGCCGAGTACCAGGGCAGCTGCCAGGGCGCGACGACCATAAACGCGAACGTGAGCGCGCAGGTGGCGGCCAGCACGGTCGGCACGTCGGGTGAGAGCCGGTTGTACAGGTACCAGGCGAGCAGCAGCATCAGCGGATACCAGATGAACCCGAACGTGCTGGTCACCGTCGCCTCGGCGTGGTCGCCGTAGTAGTGCTGCACGGTGACCTGGACCAGCCGCCAGATCGTCGGGGAGATGACCAGCTTGGAGTCGGCGAAGGCGGCCCGAGCGCGCCAAGCCCGTAGCTGAAGATGTACAGGCCGAACGTCGTCAACGCGGCCACCACGGCGGTTCGGGCCAGCCGCGCCCAGGCGCGGTCGTGGATCAGCGGGATGGCGATGGCGACCGCGACGAACGCCGCGGTGATCTTGATGCCGCCCGCGATGCCGACGAGCAGCCCCACGGCGAGGTCATGCCACGGTCTTGTGCACCGCCGCGAGATGACGATCGCCGCGATGGCGAACAGCGAGAGGAACGCGTCCAGGTGTCCGCCGATGACCAGTTCCACGATCAGCAGCGGGTTGGCGACCCACAGCAGGACGGCGCGCACCGGGTTCTCCGCGGTCCGCAGCAGGATGTACCCGGTGGCGAGGAACGCGGCGCCCATCATGATCATCAGCATCCAGATGGTGAGCCACGGCTTCGGGCCCGCCGATCCAGGCGGCGAGCAGGTGCGTCCAGGTCGCCACCGGCCCGTACACCGAGGGGGTGTTCTGCCACTTGACGCCGACGATCATCGTGTACGGGTTGTGCGTTCCGCCGGGCAGCATGGTCGGGGTGAACGTGTACGGGTTGTAGCCGAGCGCCGCGATCCGCCCGTAGGCGGCGTAGGACGCGACGTCTCCCGAGCCGACCGGCGTGATGTTCACCAGGACGGCGACCGCGCCGGCCGCCGTCCAGAAGACCTTGCGCGGGCTGGGCGACCAGCCGCGGCTGTTGGCCCAGAGCATCATGGCCAGGCCGAGGCAGCACAGCGTGATCGACACGTACATGATCACGTTGGCGGCCAGGTCGGGCAGGTGCCGCGCTCCCAGGTCCCGCGCGACCGAGGTCAGCGGCAGGAGCACCGGCGGGCGTCGCCACGCTCGGCTGGGGAGCGGTAGCGCACAGCCCGTTGAACGCGATGCCCGCCAGGCCGAGCGCGCTCAGCAGCACGGCGGGCAGCGGACGAGCCAGGGGGCTGTGCGACAGGACCCGGATGACCCGGCCCATGAGGGCCTCGACGCGGCCCCCGGTCAGCGGCGGCTCCGCGAGCCTGGGCTCGGCCGGCCTCGGCGCTCGCGCCGGCTCGGGGGCGAGGAGCGGCTCGGTGATTACCGGGGAGTCGGGCACGGCGTCGGCTTCCTCGGCGGCGGCGGAGGAGGGCACCCCGGCGGGAGGCCGCTCGTCAGCGCTGTCGCGCGACGGCGGATCCACCAGCAGGGCCATCGATTTTCCTCCCGGGATTAGCCGCTAAACGGGCGAACACCTGCCCCCTGCCCCTTACACCCCAAACGCCGCCGTTTGCCAGCGATCTTACTCCGTGATCTTCTCGGAGCCCGCCCCCGGCCGCCCGGCTAATCTCCTTCGCCGCTAAGCAGCCAACCACAGGCCGTCGCTGCCCGGCGGGCCGTGCGCGATCATGTCGTCACCGACATGTGACCACGTTCACAAGCAAGCAGTCACGCTACACCGGACCGCTTCGCGAACTGCTGAGAGAATCCTGAGAAAATCCTCTGAGGACCGCCCCTGACCCGCCTGAGCGCCTGCGTGGTCCCGGCGAGCAGGCACAATGGAGGCGTGGCACACCAAGCGCGATTCGCGGCCTTGATGACGGCGATCACCAGGCGCCTCCCGTTCGGGCTGTCCGAGGTCGTGGCGCCGAGCCTGGTCGGCTACCTGCTGATCAACCTGTGCACGTTCTTCATCGACCTGTCGCTGCTCGGCCTGTTCCACGGCACCCTCCGCTGGCCCATCCCCGTCGCCGTGACCTGTTCCTACGGGACCGCGTCGGTGCTCAGCTACGTCGCCAACCGGATACTGAACTTCCGCAGCCACGAGAACGTCGGCAGGCAGTTCCCGCTCTACGTGGCGGTGAGCGCGAGCAACTACCTGATCTTCGTGCTCGGGCTCACCGACCTGCTGTCCGCCGTCGGCGTCTACTACGAGCTCTCCCGGGTCATCGCGGCCTGCTGCGAGGCCGTCTACCTGTACACCATGCTGCGCTTCGTGGTGTTCCGCGACAGCCCGGGCGCCATGGGAGGCGCGGGAACAGCGGCGGCGGCTACGGAGCCGGATGGCGGGCCGGGTCGGCAGCGCAGGCACCACCGCCCACGGCGACGGAGCCGGCGACGCACGGGGCCGGAGCCACGTTAGCCGCCAGCCGTGCCCTGGGGACGAGCCTGCCCGCGTTCAGGTCCCGGTGCACCGCGCGCGCGACCGCCTCGATCGTGTCGATCCCGTACTGCTCCGACGGGTTGTCGTCGGTCAGCACGGCGATCAGGTAGTTCCTGCCCTTCCCGGTGAACGCGCCGATGCTGTTGACGTGCCAGCCGGTGCTCGTCGGGCAGCCACCCGTTCTTCACGTGCACGGTCACCCCGGCGGGCGCGCCGGCCGGGGTGCCCCACCGCTGCGACGGGATCACCTGGGCCATCAGCCCGAGCTGGTAGGCGCGCGAGGCGGCCGTCAGCACGGAGTTCGGCCGGGTGAGCAGCTTGAGCAGCAGCATCTCGTCGTGGGCGGTGACCTGGGTTAGCCCCCAGTAGCCGTCCTGGCCGAGCTCCGTCTGGTTCATCTCGCGCCAGGTCGAGGAAGTGCTGCAGCCGGCTCATCCCGACCTCGTCCCACAGGTCGGTCGCCGCGTCGTTGTCGGACTGGGTGATCATCAGCGTCGCCTCGCCCTGCTCCCAGGACGACAGCGCCGTGCCCGCTCCTGGTGCCAGCGCAGCAGGGCGGCCAGGATGATCGCCTTCACGATGCTTGCCGAGTCGAAGTGCCGCTCGCTGTCGGCGGAGCAGGAGACCCCGGTCACCGTGTCGTAGACCGTCACCGCGTGGTCCCCGGCCCGGCCGCGCAGCGCGTCCTGGATGCCGGCGGACAGCTGTCGCGGCAAGCGCCCGGTACGTGCGGCGGCGAGGTGCAGATCCCCGCGCGGACCCTGCTGCCCGACGCGGCGAGGGACCCCGTGCCCTCGGTGGCCTGGGAGCCGCGCGCGGCCGCGGCCGCCGCGCTCCGGCCGGCCCGGACCGCCGGCTTGATCACGGAAGCCGCCGTCACGCCGCGCCCCCATCGTCATGACGCCCGACGGCAAGCACGGCCGAGGCAGCCGCGAGCGCCCGCATTCGCATCGTCCATCCGCTCCCTTCGATAGCGCCCGCATGGCGTTCGCAGCGGTGCCGCTGAGAAATCGAGGAAAGCTATATCAGCGCAGGCCGCTAAGCTCAGCGACCATGACATCGAGAGCACCCGTGTCGGACGCCAATCTGCTGATTCGCGGCGGTTACGTCCTGACGATGGATTCCGCCGGCGACCTCCCCGGCGGCGACGTCCACCTGCGGGACGGCGTCATCCAGCAAATCGGCACGAACCTGGACGTACCTGGGGCCGAGGTGATCGACGCCTCAGGCAAGATCGTGGTCCCCGGCCTGGTGGACACGCACTGGCACCTGTGGAACACGCTGCTGCGCGGGATGTCGGACGGCCGGCCGACCCCGGGCGGTCCCGACCGGAGCGGCTACTTCGCCACCTGCGTCGGCGCTCGGCAGGCACTTCCTGCCGGGTGACACCTACGCCGGGACGCGCCTGGCCGCGGCCGAGGCGATCGACGCGGGCATCACGACGGTGCACGACTGGGCGCACAACATCAGGGGCCTTGACTGGGCCGAGGCCGGCCTGCGGGCGCTTGGCGAATCGGGGCTGCGGGCGCGCTTCTCCTACGGCTACGCAGACCGGCCACGCGAACGACCAGCTGATGGCGCTCGAGGACCTGGCCGAGCATCAGGGCGGCATGGCCGTCGTATCACGCCGACGACCGTATCCACCTGGGCGTGGCCTGGCGCGGGACCGGCGGGTCCAACCCGGCGATGCGGGTCGCGCCCGGCCTGTACCGCGCGGAGATCGCGGCGGCGCGCGCGCTCGGCCTGCCGGTCTCGGTGCACGCGTGCGGCCCGGCGGCCGCCGCCGGCCAGGTTCTCACCTACGCGGACGACGGCCTGCTCGGCCCCGACCTGCAGCTGGTGCACCTGAACAACGCGTCGGCGACGGAGATCGCGCCTGGCGGCGGAGGCGGGCACCCCGGTGTCCGTGTCGCCGTGGACCGAGCTGCAGATCGGGTACGGCCAGCCGGTCACCGGCGAGCTGCTGGCCGCCGGGCTGCCGGTCGGGCTGTCCGTCGACACGACGATGCTGTCCGGGAACGCCGACCTGTTCGCGGTCATGAAGGTGACGCAGGCCTGCGCCAACGGGCAGGCGCGGCACGAGTTCGCGCTGACCGCGCGGGACGTGCTGCGGCTGGCCACCATCGACGGCGCGCGGACGCTTGGCCTCGACGCGGTCACCGGCTCCCTCGCGGTGGGCAAGCGGGCGGACGTCATCGTGGTCTCCGTCGACGCGCCCAACCTCGGCGTCCTCACCGACCCCGCGCGCCTCCTCGTCACCGCCGCCAGCCCCCGCGACGTGGAGCTGGTCGTCGTCGACGGCCGGGTACTCAAGCGCGACGGCGTGGTCACCGCGGTCGACGTCGCCGAGGTGACCAGCGCCGCCCGCGAGTCACTCGCCGGCGTGCTGTCCCGGGCCGGCCTAGCGCCGGTTCCCGCGGCCGCCGAGCCGCGGTGAGCGCGACTCGGCATGGCGTTTCCGTAATCTGGAAGCGACAGAGAGTAACATCCTGTCGATGTCCCAGTGACCCAGCGGGGTGATTACGCGCTTTGACCAACTGGCAGGATATTTGTCGACATGAGACCGTACGATCGGGTCTGATTTTCCGGCCCCTAGCCCGATGGAGTTCTATGCACCGCCTGGCCGCACGGTTGGTGATCGCGGGGACGGCCCTGGCAGTAGGCGTGACGGCGGCGGGCTGCTCGGCCGCCCCGGCCTCGCCTATGCCCAAGGCGCTACCCGCCCGGCGTCCGCGTCGTCGTCGACGGCCACCACCGCGATGGTGCCGGCCTCCGCGCGCGCGAAGATCGTGCCCGCGGGCCCGGTGCTCGACGTCGCCGGCGCCCCCAAGGGGGTCAAGGCGAAGGCGGGCATCCTGGTTGACGCCACGACCGGGCAGGTGCTGTGGGCGAAGGGCGAGAACGCGGTGCTACCGATCGCCTCGATCACCAAGGTGATGACCGCGCTCGTCGTCCTCCAGGCGGGCGGCCTGAACCAGAAGATCGCCGTTCCCAAGGCGGTGACCGCCTACGTCGCCAAGTACGGCGCGAACGCCGCCGGCCTGATCCCCGGCCAGGTGTTCACCGTCGATCAGCTGCTGCACATCATGCTCGTCATGTCGGCTGCGGACGCGACCTACACGCTCGCCAACGCCTACGGTCCCGGCCTGCCCGCGTTCATCGCGAAGATGAACGCCGAGGCGGCGAAGCTAGGACTGACTCACACGCACTTCACCTCGCCCGACGGCCTCCCGTACCCAACGGAGACCTCCACCTACTCAACCCCGGCGGAGCTCATGCGGCTGGGCGAGGTCGCCATGGGCTACCAGGAGTTCCGGTCCATCGTGCGGCTTCGCGTCTACAACCTGCCGAAGGGCGACGGTCACAGCGCCGTCTCCGTGACCTCCGACAACGCGCTGCTCAGCGACTACCAGGGCGCCGTCGGCATCAAGACCGGCTTCACGAACGCGGCCGGCCACACCCTCCTCTTCGAGGCGGTCCGCGGCGGCCGCACCCTGATCGGTGATGTCCTCGGCTCCCCGATCACCGGCTTCGCCTCCGGCGCCCAGGACGCGGCCAAGGTCCTCAACTGGGGCTTCTCCCTCAGGCAGTCCCACTAGGCCCCGCCGGAGCACCAAACCCCCGCCACACTCTCCACGCCCTGGGAGCCCCGCCCGGCCGACGCGGCCCATGCGCGCCACGGACCCTTCTCGGGTTACGAGCGTGCGGCCAATAACAGCAAGAAGCGTCGCGGCGGGCGCGCCCGCGGCCGGGTCCACCAGGGGCCACGCTCCGGCTTCTCTCGGCCTCATCGGTCACTGACGAGAACTATTGGGTGTCCTTAGCGCCCATATCCGGCGCCCATATCCGGGTCGGAAGGACACCCAATAAAGAAGGACACCCAATCGAGTGGGCCGCTGGGCCCGAGGGCCTGCCCGCCCTGTGCCACGGAAAGACCTGTGCCACTGAAAGACCTGTGCACTGAAAGAGGCGGTCACGCCGGGAAGCCCGCGGAATGACCGCTCAGTCGCGCTGGCGGGAACTGCCCAGCATGATCTCGTCCCAGGAAGGGACGGAGGAGCGGCGGCCCTTGGCGTTCTTCTTGGCTCCGGCCCGTCCGCGAGCCGACTGGTCCTCGGCCGATGCTGGTCCGGCGGCCGGCGCGTCCGCCTCCGGCTCGGCCGGCGCCGATACCGCGGCCGCCTGGGCGGACGGCTCGGTCCCGGCCGCAGGCGCGGCCGAGGCGTCCGCGGTGGCCGGCGTTACCGCGCCGGCGGACGACGTGACCTCACCGGATGCGGCGTCGGCGGCCGTGCCAGCGGCCGCCACGGCGGGCTGGGCCGCCGCGGCTTCGGCCGCCACGACCGGTTCGACCCGCGCGGCAGGCGTCGCCGCAGGCGGTGCCGACGGGGCCGCCGCGATCGACGGCGCGGTCGCTGGTTCGGACACGCGGACCTCGGGCCGGGCCGCGACCATTGGCTCAGCCGGGGCGCTCACTTCCGCCGCGGCCGCGGCCGGGCCGGGCGTCGCGCTAGCGGGCGGCGCCTGCCCTGCCCCTGGGGCAGTCGCCTCGTCGAGCGGCGCGGCACGGCAAAGGGTGGGACAGGAACGGCCTGCGCCGCGACTGCCGGGGCCGCAACCGCCGGGGGAGCGGAAGCGGGCGCCGCGGCCGGCGGCGCGACGGCCGGCGTCTGCACGGCAGGCGGGGTAACCGCGGGCTCCTGGGCGCGCGTCTGGCTCGGCCGCCTCGGGCACAGGCGCAGCCGACACGGGCGCCGCGGGCCGCGTCGGCGTGAACTCCTGCGGCAGTTCCGCCTGCTCATCGGGGAATGCCGGCTCTGGCGTTTTCGAAGATGACGGGACGCGGGGGAGCGGGCCGCGCTCGTTCGGCATCCTGCGTGAAGGCCGCGGGCGAGACCTGAACGGCCGGGGCCTGGGCCGGCGGCAAGGCATCAGCGGCCGGGACCTGGGCACTTGGTGACAAGTCGGCGGCCGGGGCCCGGTACGCGGCGGGCCGGTACTCCTGGTCGCGCGGGACGGGCTGGTCGCCTGGTCGGGCTGGGCGGGCTGTGGCGTGACCGGGGCGCGGTAGGGGGCCGCCTCGGGAGCGGGGTCACGGTACGTGCTCGGCGGCAGGGGCGGCGCCTCGCGGTACGCGGGCGGCTCGGTCACCTGGGCGCGATAGGCGGACGACACGGAAGCGGGGTCGCTGTAGCCGCGCGGGCCGGCTTCCGCGTACTCGGCCGGTTCCTGCGCCTGGTCGCGGTACGCGGGCGGCTCGGCCGCGGGCTCGGGGGCGCGGTACGGCGCCGACTCGGGGAATTCCGCGTAGCCAGGGTTCACAGGGCGTCCTTGGTAGCCCGGGCGCTCCTGCTGCGCGGCGCGCGACGGCCGCTCGGGCGCCGCGTAACGGTCGGCCATCGCGGTCCGCTCCGCCGGGCCGGGCCGCTCGGGCATGGCGGGCGCGCTCGGGCGGCGGCACCGGCCGGTCCGCGAGCGAGCGGTCGACGCCGAGTGACCGGTCAGGGATGACCGACCGGTCCGGGCGGAAGCGGGACACGCCGGGGCCGCCAACGGACCGCCGCCGCCCATCCCGGCGGCGGCCCCGAGCCGTGAGGCGATCGGGGTGACGGTCGCCTCACCGGGCACGGGCACGGGCTCGGCGGGCAGTTCGGACTCGGGCAGCGACAGGCGGGCGGCGTTGTCGTCGTCGGGCATGACGTGCCGCCTGCGGGGGTCGAAGACCCATTCGGCGACGTGCAGCCGTCCGCCGGACGGGAACGTCAGCGAGACCTGCCAGTTGCCGTCGCCGCGCTTGCGCGAGTCCCACTGCCCGTCCGCCGGGTCGGTGCCCGCGGCGGACAGCCGCGCGGTGACGATGTCGCCAAGCCGGGGACCAGGACCCGAGGAGTCGCCCGCCCGCCGCACCGAGCCCGCCTGCGCCTGGTCGGCGATGTAGGCGCGCTCAGCGAGGACGGGACCTTCGAACCAGCGCACGCGCTCGACCGGGATGCCGGCGGCATCGGCGATCTCTTCCGCCGTCTCGCCGGCGCGGATACGTGCCTGGATCTCCTTGGGACGCAACGGACTCTCCACTTCGATCTCGTACTGGGCGAGCCGGGAGGTCTGACCTTGAGCGACCGCCCGCAGCCGCTCGTCGATCGGCAGGATGTACCGCCCGCTTCGCCCCGGGACCGCGAGGACAGCGTAACTGCCGTCCTCGCTGACCGCGACGAAGCGCAGTTCCTGCATCCGGGGTCCCTTCCCTGCCGCCCGGGGCTGCTCCGCTGCCTACCGGTACGTACTTGCCTGCCCTCGGGTGTAAACACTTAGGTCAAGAGTCTTCCGGTCAGCGTGCCAGAAGAAAAGTACCCCGCCCGGCATGTCCGCCAGATCATGGTGGCATTTACCATGTCCGGACCGCGGGCGGGGTACTTCAATAGCGACGTTCAGGAGTTTTCTGCGTGACTCGCTGTCGCTGGCGGGTCGGCACCGGCAGGCCATCCTGGCCCGTCAGGCCCGAGCGCGTCGGCGCTCGCCCCGACCGCGTCCGGTTCCTTCCGGTGCCGGCGTCACGCTCGATCTTCGACGGCCACCAGTTCCACCGGCCGAGCAGCACCACCGTGCAGGGCACGAGCACGGTGCGGACGACGAACGTGTCCATGATGACGCCGACCGCGAGGCCCGATGCCGACGTCGACGATCTGCGAGCCGCCGGAGCCGCGCCCGCCGACCACGGCGAACACCGCGAACGTCCCCGCGAGCACCAGGCCGGCCGAGGTGACCGTGGTGCCGGTGACGCGCGACCGCGCGCGACACCGCCTCCCGCAGCGGCAGGTGATGCGCTTCCTCCCTGATCCTGGTCATCACCAGGATGTTGTAATCCTCGCCGAGCGCCAGCAGGAAGATGAACAACAGGAACGGCAGGATGAAGGTGATGCCGCCGGACCCGCCGAGCTTGATGAAGACGATCACGGCCAGTCCGAGCGCCGCGAAGTAAGAGAGCGCCACGGACGCGATCAGGTACAGCGGTGCGACAAGCGACCGCATGACCAGCGCGAGCAGCACGCCGATCACGATGATCGCGATCGGGATCACGTGGGCCAGGTCGCTGTTGGAGATCGAGCTGATGTCGTAGAGCGCGGGTGCCTCGCCGGTCACGCCTGAGTCGGTCGCGTGCAGCGTCGGCACCACCGACTCCGCCGCGGCCCGGACCGCGGGAACGGCGTTCAAGGCAGCCGTGGTAGACGGGTCGCCTGCCGTGAGCGAGGTCTCGAACTGGATCGTCTTGCCGTCGGCCGACACGAACTGCGACGTCGCCCGGTACAGCTGGTACGCCTGCGACCACTGCGCGGCCGTGATCCCGGCCTGGGCGACCGCGGCAGGCACCGGCGGCGCCGTGGCCGGCAGCGTCCCCGAGCCGAGCAGCGCGTGCAGCTGCGTGTACTCGGCGGCCGTGAACCCGGTGCCGCCGATCGGGTTGAGCGGTCCGGTCACCCCCGTGAACACCGGCTCCTTCTGCGAGCTGCGCGGTCGCGGAGGCGATCGCGGAGGCGTTGTCCCAGGCCGGCGTCGACAGCTTGTAGACGAGGTTGGTCGGGTTGGCGGCGGTGGACGGGAAGTACTTGTTCATCAGGTCGGTGCCCGCCGCGGAGTCGGTGCCCGCGGGAGCCGAGATGGTGCCGCCGAACCCGGCGCTCTGGTAGGCGGTGACCGCGACGGACAGCGCGCCGAAGACGATCACGCCGATCATCAGCGCGGCCGCTGGCCGCTTGACCACCCGGGGGCGACCCGGCCCCAGATGCCGGTGGTCTCCCCGCCCGGCTTGGGCTTCGACGGCCAGAACGCGGCCTTGCCGAAGATCGCGAGCAGGGCGGGCAGCAGGGTGAGGCCGGCGAGCAGCATCACGCCGATGCCGATGGCGAGCGGGATGCCGAGCTGGGAGTAGATCTGGAAGGTCGCGGCGAGCAGCGACAGCAGGGCCGCGACGACCGTGAGGGCCGAGAACGTGATCGACTCGCCGACCTTGGTCAGCGCGTTGACCACGGCGTCGTGGTTGGCCTGGCCGTTCCGCAGGTTCTCCCTGACCCGGAACACCAGGAAGAGGCCGTAGTCGGTGCCCGCGCCGAGCACGAGCACGATGAGCAGCAGCTGCGAGAGCGAGGAGACCTTGAGCCCGTGGTTGCCGAGCTCGCCGATGATCGGCCCGGCGATCGTGACCGAGAGCAGCGCGGGGATCACCGTGATGAACGGCGCGAGTACGCGACCGGAAGATCAGGAACAGCAGGATGAGGATGAAGACGAACGCGGCGCCCTGCACCTGGTTGCCGGTGTTACCCGACTGCTTCTGCTGGTCGACGTTGATGGCGAGCTGGCCGGCGAGGTGCACCTGCATGCCAGCGGGCGGCCCGGCGGCGGTGATGGTTGACCGCAGGTTCTTGACGAGATCGGTCATCGCGCCCTGGTCGCTCTGCGACACGTTGGACAGCACCTGGATCTGCGCCGCCTGCCCGGCGACGCCGTTCGGCCCCGGCACCGCGGACACGCCAAGCTGGCGGACCTTCGTCACGGTGCCGCACCTTGCCCAGGTCGGTCGCCAGGGTGCCCAGATAGGCCTGGTCGGCGGTGGTGAACGACCCGGTGGACACCGCCGCGACCACCGGCACCGGCGTGACCGTGAGTGAAATGCCAAGCGGCGCGGCGAGGTTAGTCGCGTGCTCGCTCGGCGCGCTGGCCGGGCAGGAACGCGCTGTTGTTACCCTGCGTCACGCTGGCCAGCGACGGCAACGCCCTTCGAGATGCCTACGGCGGCCACAATCCAGAAGATGAGGACTACCCAGCGGAACTTGACGGCGAACTTACCTATACCCCGGAAAATGTCATCAGCGTGCACCCGCCAAGGGTACCGGTATCAGAGTCGAGCACTATCGCATTCTCAGCCCGTTCTCAGGTTTGCCGGCTAGCGCCGGGCGCCGGTCCCGGGCGACCGCGCTGAAACGAGGTTGGCCGGATCGGCGTTTCGCTACCCGAGGGGGACGCTGTAGCGGGACCATGGGGGAAAATGTCCGGACAGGAAGGCGAGTCACATGCGGCACGTGATCGGTATCGGACTGGCGATCGGCCTGGCGGCGGCGGTGTTCTTCGCCGCGAGCTGGGGTTACCTGCGACTGCTGCGGATCCCCGTCGCCAACGGCGGGGCCTCGACCCTGCCCGCTCAGGGCGGCGGGCTGCTGCACGACAGCAACGTTCTGTACGCGTTCGCCGCCGCTGGCGGGCACGGCCCTGCTCGCCGGGATCTTCATCGCCGTGCGCCAGATCTCTCCGCTGGCCGCCGGGCTCCCCGGCCTGGCGCTGATCGCCTGGACGATCGTGTACGGGTTCAGCGTCCGCCGGGCGGTGCACTACATTCCGCTGCGCGGCGACACGTACGGGCTCGGCTTCGAGGCGATGCTCATGAACGGGGTGCTCGCGGCGGCGGGCCTGGCGCTCATCGTCCCGCTGTTCATCCCGTCGCGCTGGCGGCGCGCGCACCGCCCTGACCTCCGCGGAAGCCAGGGACGCGACCCAGGTCCTCGAGCCGACGACGATCTCGCTGACCGGCGACGACGCGTGGACCCAGACCGCGCCCTATCAGACGAGCGAGCCGGACGAATTCCCGCTAAAACTGCGCCTGCTCCGTCGACCCGGCGAGCGCCATCGTCTCCGCGCCCGGCGCGATCGCCTGGGTGACCAGGTCGAAGTAGCCGGTGCCGGCCTCGCGCTGGTGCTTGGTGGCGGTGTAGCCGAGCGGCTCGAGCCCGAACTCGGCCTCCTGCAGCTTGACGTAGGCCGACATGTCGTCGCGCGCGTACCCGTAAGCCAGGGCGAACATCGACTCGTTCAGCGCGTGGAACCCGGCCAGCGTGATGAACTGGAAGCGGTACCCCATCGCGGCGAGCTCCTTCTGGAACTTCGCGATCGTGGCGTCGTCCAGGTGCGCCCGCCAGTTGAACGACGGCGAGCAGTTGTAGGCGAGCAGCTGGTCCGGGTACTGCGCGTGGATCGCGTCGGCGAACGCGCGGGCCTCTTCGAGGTCGGGCGTCGAGGTCTCCATCCACAGCAGGTCGGAGTAGGGGGCGAACGCGAGCCCGCGCGCCATGCACGCCTCGAGGCCCGACCGCACGCGGTAGAACCCCTCCGCGGTCCGCTCTCCGGTCACGAACTCGCGGTCTCGCTCGTCCACGTCCGACGTCAGCAGCGTAGCGGCGTGCGCGTCGGTCCTGGCGATCACCAGCGACGGCACGTCGAGCACGTCCGCGGCGAGCCGCGCCGCGGTCAGCGTCTTGATGTGCTGCCCGGTCGGGATGAGGACCTTCCCGCCGAGGTGGCCGCACTTCTTCTCCGATGACAGCTGGTCCTCGAAGTGCACGCCGGCCGCGCCCGCCTCGATCATCGACTTCATCAGCTCGAACGCGTTCAGCGCCCCGCCGAAGCCCGCCTCCGCGTCCGCCACGATCGGCGCGAGCCACTGCTGCTTGGGCGCGCAGGAGTCGTCCGACCGCTCCGACCAGGCGATCTGGTCCGCGCGCAGCAGCGCGTTGTTGATCCTGCGGCACCATCTGCGGCACCGAGTTCGCCGGGTAGAGCGACTGGTCCGGGTAGGTCTGCCCGGCCAGGTTGCCGTCCGCGGCCACCTGCCAGCCCGACAGGTAAATGGCCTGCAGCCCCGCCTTCACCATCTGCACCGCCTGGTTGCCGGTGATGGCGCCGAGCGCGCGCACGGCGTCCTCGGTGTGCAGGAGATCCCAGAGCCGCTTGGCGCCGCGCTTGGCGAGCGTGTGCTCCTCGAGGACGGACCCGCGCAGCCGGATCACGTCCTGCGCGCTGTAGTCGCGCCTGATCCCGGCCCAGCGCTGGTCGGTCTCCCACGACTCGCGCAGATTGGCCGCCTGCTGGCTGATCGATTCCATGGTGCTGCCTTTCATTTAGTACTGCTCGCCAGGGGGCTGTCGGCCGGAGCCCCGTCGCCCTGGCGCGTACTCCCACGGTGCGGTACGCGGTACCGCCCGGCCCAGGACCTTTGCCTGTAAAAAACTTAAAGATTTTTCCGAACGATGGCGTGTTACACTTTTTCACTGATGAAAGAACCTCAGAAATTGGTAGAGACCGAAGGTCTAGACCTTGCTATGTTCGGCCAGCGGCTGAAGCACGCGCGGCGGGCTAAGGGGCTGACCCTGGCCGACCTCGGCGCGAAGGTCGGCCGGACCCCGTCGGTGCTCTCGCTGATCGAGAACGGCAAGCGCGAGCCGCGGCTGTCGCTGGTCGAGCAGCTCGCCTCCGCGCTCGGCGTGCCCGTGACCGAGCTGCTGAAGAAGCAGCCGCCCAGCCGCCGCGCCCAGCTCGAGATCGCCCTGGAGCAGGCGCAGCACGACCCGTCCTACACGGCGCTCGGCCTGCCCGAGCTGCGGGTGGGCACCCGCGTGCCCACCGACGTCCTCGAGCACCTGGTCGCGCTGGCCAGCGAGCTGCGGGCGCAGCGCTTCAAGCCGACCGCGACGCCGGAGGAGGCCCGCACCGCGAACGCCGCGCTGCGCTCCTCGCAGCGGGCGCGCGGCAACTACTTCGCCGCGATCGAGGAAGCGGCCTCCGCCGCGCTGGACCGGGGCGGCTACACGGGCGGCGCGCTGTCGCAGGGCATGCTGCTCACGGTGGTCGCCCGGCACGGCTTCGCCGTCAGGTTCACCAGCGACCTGCCGCGCTCGGTCAGGTCGCTGACCGACCTGCGTTCTGGCCGCATCTACCTCAAGCAGGAGCCGGTGGGCGGGCACTCACCACGCGCCGTCATCCTCCAGTCCCTCGGCCACTTCCTGCTCGGGCACGACACGCCCAAGGACTTCGCCGACTTCCTCAGGCAGCGGGTCGAGGCGAACTACTTCGCGGCCGCGGTGCTGATACCCGAGCGGGCCGCCGTGCCGTTCCTGCGCGCCGCGAAGGACCGCAGGGACCTCGCCGTGGAGGACCTGGTCGACGTGTTCTCCGTCTCCTACGAGATGGCCGCGCACCGGGTCACCAACCTCATCACCCATCACCTGGACGTGCCCTGCCACTTCGTGAAGAACGACGCGAGCGGCGTGATCTACAAGGCCTACCAGAACGACGGGGTCGTCTTCCCCGCGGACGCCACCGGCGCCATCGAGGGGCAGCGGATGTGCCGCCAGTGGTCGGGCCGCCAGGTGTTCGCCGCCGCCGACCGCTACTCGCCGCACTACCAGTACTCGGACACGCCGTCCGGCACCTACTTCTGCGTCGCCCAGGTCGACCTGAACGGAGGGGAAACCGGGTACGCGATCACCCTCGGGGTGCCGTTCGACCACTCCCGCTGGTTCCGCGGCCGCGAGTCCACCATCCGCACCAGGTCCCGCTGCCCGGACGGCGACTGCTGCCAGCGCGCCCCGGCGGCGCTGGCCGAGCGCTGGGAGGGCATGGCCTGGCCGTCCGCCCGCGCGCACTCCCACGTCCTGTCGGTCCTGCCGTCCGGCGCGTTCCCCGGCGTGGACGACGTGGACATCTACGAGTTCCTCGACCGCCACGCGGGCGACTAGTCGCTCGCCTGGCGCTGGGCCGGTACCGTTACGGCGGCCGCGCGCTCGGCTGACCTCGGCCGGCGCGGCCGGGCCGGCGCGGTCGCCGGCCGCGGGCGCGGAACCGGACGGGGGAAGTAACCCGTGATCAGCGGCCCGAGGCCGGCCAGGATCCGCCCGCCCGCCCGCGCGTCGCCCGCGGCGATGTGTACCTCCGCTAGGTCGACCGTCACCGCGGCCTGCAGGGCCACCGGGGCCCGGCGGTCACGCAAGTACCCGGTGAGGGCGGTCAGGTGCAGCTTCGCGCGTTGCAGGTCGCCCGCTTCGCGGGCGGCCCGGGCCGCGTCCGCGTGCAGGCATTCGATGACGCCGCGCAGCCTCGGCGAGTACCCCGGCGTCCGCCGGGGAGGTATGCGGCTCAGTACGCTCTCGCTGCAGGCCTGCGCCAGCGTCCAGGAGCCGTGACGCATGTTCGGCCGCACGCCGAGGGAATGGATCCTGGCGGCCGCCGCAAGGGCGTCGAGCGGCCTTCCGGCCCGTTGCGCCCGGCGCAGCTTGCGCAGTTGCCAGCGCACGCGGGCGCCCGTGGTCAGGTGCGTGGTCAGGTGAAGGACGGAGACCCCGGCCGGCGGCATGGCGTTACCGTTCCGTCGTCACCGCGGTCGTCACGCAGGCCGCGCGCCGGGTCGGCGCCGTGCCCGCGGTCACGATCGCCTGCGCGATCAGGTCGCAGCCGGCGGTGCGCCGGTCAAGCACGCAGACCAGGCCCGCGCCCATCGCCCGGTCTAGCTGCCAGGGCTCGATGTGCTCGACGACCACGACGAGGCGCGGCGGATGCCCCGCTGACACGCTGGCCAGTTCCAGGCCGCACAGCGTGGTCTCGGTCAGCTGCGTGGTGACGACAAGCAGCACATCCGGCTCGTCGGTGTCGTCTCTGGTCAGCACCGCGATATCGGGATGCGCGGACAGCCGGGCAATGGCGCCCTCCATGGTATTCGGCTCACAGGCGACGACCCTGACCGCAACGGTCCTCATTTCTACCTCTTCGATCGCGCGGTCACCGTTCCCGGTGACCGGATCTTGCCCCCGGTTACGAGGCTAGGAAGAGGTTGTTTACAAGAAGTGAATACTGTGTGCGCGTGACGGTCAGGCGCTCGCTGCCGGCGCCGGCGCGCCCGGTTGCCCGGTCGTGCCCGCGAGACGTTCCCGCAGGTCATCTGCCTGGGGGAGGCGGAGCTCGTCCAGGATGGCGAGTGCCGACCTGAACAAGGCGTCCGCGGCGATCCGGTCGCCGGCGGCCAGCCGGATGTCGCCGAGGGTCGTGAGGACCTTGGCGACCTCGACGCCGCTGCCCATGGCGCGGTGCAACTCGAGCGCCCGCAGGGCGAACTGAGCGGCCCGCTCGCGGTAGCCGAGCATGTGATACGACCGGGCCAGGGTCGCCATCGAGCTGGCCTCGCCGCCGGGATCGTCCAGTTCCTGGTAAATGCGCAGCGCCTCGGTGACCGACACGATGGCCTGCTCGTGGTCGCCAAGCCGGTTGGCGCACGACCCGATGCCCTGCAGGGCGAAAGCCTCACCGAGCCGGAATCCCGCCGCCCGGTAGAGTTCAAGCGCCCTCCGGTGATGCGCGATGGCCTCGTCGTAGCGGCCCAGCCTGGCCAGCACGGAGCCGAAATTGCTGTCCAGGTAGGGATGCGGATCGGGGCAGCCAAGCCCCGCGTAAAGCTCCCGGGCGCGCTCCAGTTCGGCCAGCGCCCCGCCGCTGTCCCTCAAGTAATAAAAGGCGCCCGCGAGCATCCGGTGCGTCTGGACCTGCCCGATGACGTCCCCGCTGGGCGTCCGCACGCGTCCAGGACGGTGCGCGCCGTGGCGGCCCAGTCGTGCCAGAAGCCCTTGCGCCAGTAGAACAATTGCAGCCGGTAGGACAGCCGCCACGCGTACCCGGCGGACCCGTGCTGGGCCGCGTACCTGATGGTGGCTTCGAGAACCCGCTGCTCGGCGGTCAGCCACTCCACCGCCGCCGCGTAGCTCGCTGGCTGCTCGGGTTGGACGCCAGGCTCGAGCGGGTCCGGCGCCCGGACCTGCTCGTGCGGCCGGAACCGCTCGAAGCTGCGGTGCGCGGAATGCAGGTAGTAGCCGTGCAGCCGGGACCGTGCCTCCTCGCGGTCGGCGTCGGTGTCCGTCGTGACGCACAGCTCGGCGGCGTAGGAGCGCAGCAGGTCGTGAATGCTGAACCGCTGCGGCCGGTTCTCGTTCAGCAGCCGCGCCCAGGTCAGCTCGGCGAGCAGGGCCCGCGTCGGCGCGCGCGGCGCGCCGAGCAGGCTCGCGGCGGCGGCCAGCGAGATGTCCGGGCCCGCGGCCAGGGACAGCAGCCGGAACACGCGGGCGGCCTCGGGGCTGAGCAGCCGGTACGACCAGAAGAAGACCGTACGGACATCAGGCAGGCCCGTGTCACTGAAGGCGTCGAGGCTTCCCTGCGCCCCCCGGAGCTCGGTGCTGACCACGGACAGCGGGAAACGGGGACGGGCGGCGGCCCGGGCCGCCACCAGGGCCAGCGCCAGGGGAAGCCGCCCGGACAGCGAGGCGATCTCCGCCGCCGCTTCCGGTTCGGCCGCGACCCGGTCGGCGCCGAGCCGGACGGACAGCGCCTCACGTGCCTCGGCCGGGGAGAAGACATCCAGGCTGAGCAGCCGGGCCCCGTCGCCGGCGACCAGCCCGGTCAGGCAGTTGCGGCTGGTGACGATGGCCGCGCAGCCGGGGGCCCCGGGAAGCAGCGGCCGCGCGTGGTCGTCATCGCGCGCGTTATCGAGCACGACCAGCATCCGTCGCCCCGCGAGCAGGCTCCGGTACAGCGCGGCGAGGCCGTCCAGGTCGGGCGGGACGCGCTCGGGCGGGACGCCGAGCGTCGTGATGAACCCGCGCAGCGCCTCGGCCGGGCTGACCGCCGCCTCGCCGGGCGCGAAGCCGCGCAGGTTCACGTACAGCTGGCCGTCAGGGAAACGGTCGGCCACCGCATGTGCGCAGTGCACGGCCAGCGCCGTCTTCCCCGCGCCAGGCATGCCGTCGATCACGACCGCCGAGATCGGCTGGGCCGCCTGCGGGGTCAGCAGCTTCGACACGTAGGCGGTCTCGGCCTGACGTCCGGCGAAGGCGGCCAGGTCAGCGGGGAGTTGGGCCGGGCGAACCGGCGGGCGGTCGCCCGCGGGCGCCGCCGTTGCCTGCTGCCGCAGTACCCGGCCGTGCGCCTCGCGCAGCTCCGCGCCCGGGTCAAGCCCCAGCTCTTCGGCCAGCCGGGCCCGCACGGTGTCGTAAACGGCCAGCGCCTCGGCCTGGCTGCCCGCCGCGGCCAGCGCCAGCATCAGCCGGGCATGAACCGGCTCAGCAAGCGGGTGACGGCCGGCGGCCTGCCGCAGCGCCGGCAGCACGTGCCCGGCCAGCCCGGCCGCGAGTGCCGCGTCGGCCGCTTCCCGCGTAACGGCAAGGCACTCATGGTCCACGGCGGTGAACGAGGGATGCTCCCAGCCGGCCGCCACCCCGTCCGCGCACGGCCCCTGGGACAGGGCAAGGGCCGCCGCGAACAGCGGCACCGCCTGCGCCTCCAGGCCGCGTGCGGCCGCTTCGCGCCCCTGCCCGGCCAGCTCGCGGAACCGCAGCAGGTCCAGGGTCCCCGTGTCCGCCGCTACTCGGTAACCGCTTGCGTGCCGGACCAGCCAGCGGCCGGCGGCCCGCGGGGGCAGGCCCGGCTCGAGCAGCCGGCGCAGCATGCCCACGTACCGGTGCACGATGTTGATCGCGCTCGCCGGCGGCTCGGCCCGCCACAGCAGGTCGACCAGCTCGCTCTGGCTCGTCGGCTGACCGCCGCGGGCCAGCAGCAGGGCCAGGATCGCCCGCTGCTGCGGCGGTCCCAGGTCCAGTTCCGCCTCACCCCGCCACGCCCTGACCGCACCAAGAACGGTAAACCGCACCAACGCAGGCTGCACAGCCGCCACTGCCCCCTTCCGCCGCCCGGACTAGCCGCCCGGTCCGCCAGGACCCGGCGGCAAGTTCCCGCCGCGCGGCTTGCCCTAAGCAAGGACCAATGCGAACGGCGTCGCCTGTGCTTCCCCGGATTAGACGCGCTGCTTTACCGTCTGCAATCGATCGCCTGCAATCGATTTCAACAATACTCGCCAAGACCCGAGCCATCCGGGAGTATCGAATTACGTAAATCACGCCTACATGCGGGACATCCACAGGAAGCCGGTGAGCGCGAGCAGGCACACCACCGCGACGATCACGGCGACGAGCGCGCTCGACACGAGGACACCGATGATCGTCGCCGCGACGATGGCGACCACGACCAGCGCCCCGACCACGATCTTGACGTCGGTCGGGGTCTTCGGTCCCACGTAGCCCGGGTTCACGCCCTTCATTCCCCACTCCTGCACCGGCTTGCGGACCGGCGATATCACCCGCGGTCCCGACGGCCGCGGCGCGGGCGACAGGACCGGCTGCCGTCGCGGCGCGAGCGCCGTCCCCGGCGCGGAGGCCGTCACCGGCTCGGGGCCCGCCTCCCGTTCGAGCTCCAGGACTGGTTCAGGCGCGGCGGCCGGCGCCGGGCCAAGCTCCCGGGGCGGGGTGAACGGCGCGTCGGGGGAAGGCCGCGGTACCGGGATGAATGACCTGGCCGAGCCCGGGACCTGTCCGTCGGGTCCCAGGTAGGCGGTTCCCCACTCGAGTCCAGAGCCGAACACGAGCAGGCCGGCGCCGCCAGGGCCGACGAGCTCGTGCTGCGTCGTGAAGTCCCGCGGCCCGAACTCGCCCGGACCAGCCAGCGTCCGCCACCAGCCCACCTCGAGGGCGGCCGAGTACATCCGGGCGGCGTCCTCGCGCAGCAGCCGCAGGTCCGTTTCCGACAGCGTGAACGAGTCGAGGCCCTCGCGGGAGACCCGGTCGCCGGGGTTCTCGCCCGGCCCGGCCTCGAGGAAGCCGTCGACCACCAGGTACCTGCCGTCGTCATCGGCCAGGGCCCGTCCGTAGAGCAGCCCGCCGGCGATCCGGCGCTCCTGGCTCGCGGACTCCGCGGCCGACCGCAGGTCGCGCGCGACCTCGGGCTCCACGAGCACGGCGCCGTCGCCGTGGCCGAACACCTCGTGCCCGACATAGGCGCTCCTCGGCCGGAACTGCGGCTCCCCCCGGCCCGGCTGGAACGCGGCCCCGCTGTCGGTCATCCGCCACCCCTCTCCCTGAGGTCTCGATGAGGCGACCGCTCGCGCGCAAACGGGCCCCGGCACAGCGCGGCTTTCTTCCGAGATTACTGGTTTGCGGTGCGCCTGTTTAGCGGGAAATGCTGGGTTTCCCACTCGCCTCCGCGCGCCTGGAGCCTGCCTCGGAGCACCAGCCCGGGTCGCGCCTAACAAGATCTTTAGCTTTTCTAAGTACCTCACCAGCGCATGTGTCGACATTCGTTGTGATCTGCCCACATTCGTCGCCCGCGCTCGCTACAATCACTTGGACGCCAAGAAAGCGGTCTTTCGCTTCTGACTCTGGCGCTCTGATTTGTTCGCAGAACCAAGCTGGAGTCGTCAGTGGCGAGCGGTGAAGTCCAGGTCTGGGACCACAGCCGGCAGGAAGACCAGGCGGGGCTGCTCCCGGTAAGCGCGGGGAGCGTCCGTTGACCGCGACGGGACCGGACCGGGCCGCAGCCCACGCTGACGCCCGACACGGCGGCTGGCGCACCCGCTCCCCGTTGGCCGGCCCGGTGGCTTGACCGGGCGCTGCGGGTTGTCGCGCGGGTCCGCGGCCGTTTTACCGCGCGGCGGTCGTGTCGCTTGGCGTGACGAGCCTGCTGGCGGCGGCGGTCGCGGAGGTAACCAAGCCGCACGGGCCACTCCCGGCGTCGCAGCGGCACATGATCGACGCCGCGGTCGCGGCCCTGTGCGTGAGCGCGGTGCTCGGCTTGGCGTCGGTCGTGGCGGGGCGCCGGATGCGGCCTCCGGCTTGGCTTGACCGGGTGCTGGCGCCGCGCGAGCGGGCGGCGGTGTGGCTGGCGGTCGCCGCCTGGCTGCCGTTCCTGCTACTGATCGTGTACTACCGGGCGAAGGCGACGTTCCCGCCGCCGGCCAAGTACCTGTACTCGCCGTTCGATGACAAGCGGTACGACACCGCCGAGTTCCTGCTCGGTGTTCTTGCCCCGGTGCTCTTCCTGGTCACCGCCGCTCGCGTGCTGGCCGTCGGTCGTGAACAACCGGCGACCTGGCGGGCGTGGCTGGCCGGCCTGTTCCCCCGCACCGTCGCGGCGGACCCGGCTCCGCAGGCCGCGCGGCCCGCCGCCGGCGAAGCGGTCAACCGACGCGTCGGCTGGCGGCTGCTGCGGGTGGCGGCGGGCCTGGCGACCGCGGCCGGCCTGGCGTGGTACTTCCTCGGGCCGCCGTGGCACCTGTCGGACACGAGCGCGGCGATCACCCAGCAAGAGGAAGTGTGGCTGAGCGGCTTCCAGGCCATGGCCAGCGGCCGGCTCCGTACGTGGGCGCCGCGGGCGTGCCCTACGGACCGGGCGCGCAGCTGGCCAGCTACTTGTTGATGCACCACGTCACGTCGTTCTCGATTGTCGGTTTCCGTGAGGCCTGGGCGCTGCAGGTGTGGGCAGGCGCCACCATCTTGTTCGCGGTGTTCTTCCTGGCCTTCGGCTACCTGCGGGGCCTGGCCGCCTCGCTGCTCGGCGCGTTGTGCTACCCGGCGCTGTCGATGGTCGGGTTCCACCCAGGCGGGCCGTACGCCGGGCTACCTCGGCTGGGCCAGCCCGCTGCGCTACGTGGGTGCGATCGCCCTCGTCCTGCTGCTGCCCTCAGTGGTCAGGCGCTGCCCGTCCTGGTGGGGCGCCGCCGCGGGCGCCGCCATCGGGGCGCTGTGGGGCTTGATGTCGTACGTGGCGCAGGAGAACCTGGCCGGGGGAGTGGTCGGTGCCGTGGCGGTCGCGGTGCTGCTGCTGTTCACCGGCACCGCCACCTGGCGGGCGATCCGCACCGCCCTGCTCGCGGTGCTGGCCGGGTTTGTGGTCATCTGGATCCCGGTGCTGGCCTACTACGCCCAGCACGGCCAGCTCAGCGAGTTCCTGTCCGCCTACCTGATGTTTCCCGAGGCGGTCGCGGCGGGGATCAACGACACTCCGTGGCAGAGCAGCAAGCGCCATCCGTCCGCGCTCACCGCCATGTACGTGCACCTGCCGTTCCTGCTCGGCGTCCTCGCCCTGCTGCCCGCCATCCAGCTGCGACCGCTGCGGATCGCCACCGAGTGGTCCAGGCAGCGGGTCATGCTCGCCGCGACCGTGATCACCACGATCCTGCTCTACCAGGGGGTGCTACTGCGGTCCGACCCCTCCCACCTGACCGGCACCCTGCTCATGGTCCCGGCGCTGGTCATCGTCACCGCCGTCGACCTCCCCCGTCTGCTAGGCGCGAAGCGGACCGTGACCGCGGCGGTCGCCGGAGTCGCGCTCGTCGCCGCGTCCTTCACCCTGCTGCCCCATAGCGCCCACACCAGGGCCGCCATCCGCACCGCCGCCGAGACCCCCTACCTCGACCGCCACCACCCACCCGTCCCCAGCACCTCCGGCACCCCGTTGGGGCCGGTCACCCTGGCGGCTGAGCGGGTCGGACCCGGCCTGGCCACCGCGGGCCTGTGCTGCCAGTCGTCCCCGGTGTCGATGCCCGAGTTCATCCACCTCATGGAGCAGATCCATGTGCTCGTCGGCCACCGCCCGGCCTACGTCGCCAACTTCCACGGCGCCTACACCGGCCTGGTCTACTTCATCGCCGACCTCAACCCCGTCCCCATCGGCACCTTCGAGTACGACGGCAGCACCCTCACGGCAGCCCAGTTCAAGGCCTACCTGAACGACTTCCGCACGCGGATACTGCCGCACACGCAGGCATTGCTCAGCTACGACCTCAAGACGCCGGAAGCCCGCTACTTCCTCGAGCGCTACCCCCACGCCCAGCAGATCAAGCTCCACTACGACAACCAGGACTACTTCGTGCTGCTGCGCTAGCGGTAGTCAGGCAACGCGGGTGCTTTCCCCGCTCACTCTGCTTTCCCCGCTCGCCGCCGCGCGCTTCGGCCGCGGAGGCCCCTGTCGCTCCCTCCCTCCTCAGTCCGGGGGCAGGGGCGCGCCCTTCGACTCGCGGGTAGTGAAGCCGTCCGCGCCGACGGTGACCTCGGCGGTCTGCGCGAGCTCGGCGACCGGCCGCACCTTGCCGTCCAGGTCGAGGACGGGGGAGGCCTCCGAGTACCAGGAGGGGATGACCGCGTTGCCCCAGAAGTCGCGCCGCCGCGGGTCGAGCACCGACCAGCGCAGCACCGGGTGGTCCGGGTCGCCGGTGTAATAGTCGGAGGTGTAGATCTCGAGCCGGTGCCCGTCGGGGTCGCGCAGGTACACGTAGAACGCGTTGGAGACGCCGTGCCTGCCCGGGCCGCGCTCGATGCACTCCTCCATGTGCAGAGCGCCGATGATGTCGCAGATCCGCAGCACCGAGTGCGGCTCGTGGGCGAAGAACCCGAGGTGATGCAGCCGCGGCCCCGCTCCGCCGGTGAACGCCACGTCGTGCACGGTCTGCTTGCGGTACATCCAGGCGGCGTAGACGGTCTGGTCGTCCTCGATCGTCTCCGACAGGCCGAAGCCGAGCCCGGCGTAGTACGCCTGCGCGCGGGGCACGTCGGGCACGCAGATGTTGAAGTGGTCGAGCCGGGCGACCTCCGCGCCGCGCCGCAGGTCGTAGCGCTGCTGCAGCCGCTCCGGGTGGTCGGCGCGGTCGAAGAAGTCGACGAGGAAGCCCAGCGGGTCCTCGGCCCGGACGACCTCGCCGAGGCCGCGCACCGCCCCGGCGGGCAGCCGCTCGGTCCGGCAGCCGAGCGCCGCGTAGTACGCCTCGGCCCGGGCCAGGTCGTCGGACGACCGCACCCGGTACCCGAGGGCGCCGGCCGCGGCCTCAGGCCCGGACCGCACGATCAGGTTGTGGTGGGTGAGCTCGTCGAAGCCGCGCAGGTACAGCGCGGACGCGTCCTCGGCGGTCACGACGAAGCCGAGCAGGTCGACCCAGAAGCGCCGCGCTTCCGCCAGGTCGGTCACGACCAGCGTGGCGTACGCCGACCGCACGATGTCGGGCACAGTGTTGTCGGGCACAGTGGGCAGAGCGGAGTCAGCCATCACGAAGCTCCAAAGCGCGGTACGTGGGTGTCGCCCAGGGCGATGTGCACGATCCGGGACTCGGTGTAGAAGTCGATCGAGTGCTGCCCGCCCTCCCGGCCGAGCCCGCTGTTCTTCACCCCGCCGAACGGGGTCCGCAGGTCCCGCACGTTGTGCGAGTTTACCCAGGTCATACCCGACTCGACGAGCGCCGCGACGCGGTGCGCCCGCCTCAGGTCGCTGGTCCACAGGTACGCGGCGAGACCGTAACGGGTCGCGTTGGCCAGGTAGACGGCCTCCTCCTCGGACTCGAACGGCGTCACGCAGACGACGGGACCGAAGATCTCCTCCTGGAAGATCCGCATCGACGGCTTGACGTCGGCGAACACGGTGGCCGCCAGGTAGTTGCCCGACGGGAGCCCGGCCGGGCGCCGCCCGCCGGCGACCAGCCGCGCCCCCTCGCGCGCGCCGAGGCGCACGTAGGACATGACCCGGTCGTAGTGCTCCGGGTGCACCAGCGCCCCGATTTCCGTCGCCGGGTCGGACGGGTCGCCCACCCGGACGCGCTCCGCGCGCGCGGAAAGGCGGGCGACGACGGTGTCATACACCGATCGTTCGGCCAGGATCCGGGATCCCGCGGTACACCGCTCGCCGTTCAGCGACATCACGCCGAACAGCGCGGAATCGATCGCCGCGTCGAGGTCCGCGTCGGCGAAGATGACGCACGGTGACTTCCCGCCGAGCTCCATCGAGAGCTCCTTGAGGTTGTCGGCGGCCGACCGCATGATGACCTGCCCGGTCGTGGTCTCGCCGGTAAACGAGATCCGGGGCACGCCGGGGTGCGCGACCAGCGCGGCGCCCGCCTGCTCGCCGATGCCGTGCACGATGTTGAACACCCCGTCGGGCACACAAGCCTCGGTCATGATCTCCGGCAGCAGCGACGCCGACAGCGGCGTCCACTCCGCGGGCTTCAGCACGACCGCGCAGCCCGACGCCAGCGCCGGCGCGAGCTTCCACGACTCGAGCATGAACGGCGTGTTCCACGGCGTGATGAGCCCGGCGACCCCGGCCGGCTTGCGCAGCACGTACCCGAGCTGCCCCGGCGACGAGAACGCCTCCTCGTGCTGCGCGACGATCACGTCGGCGAAGTAGCGGAAGTTCTCCGCCGCGCGCGCCGCCTGCGCCTTCGCCTGGGTGACGGGCAGCCCGGTGTCGAAGGTCTCCATCGCCGCGATCCGCGCGCCGCGCGCCTCGATCCCGTCGGCGATCCGGTTGAGGACCTTCGCCCTGGACCGCGCCGCCATCCCCGGCCACGGCCCGCGCGCGAACGCCTCGACCGCCGCCTCCACGGCCGCCGTCGACGTCGTCCACGTCGCCGGCCGCCGCCCGGGCGTACACCTGGTTGCTCACGGGGTCGGCGACCCCGAACGTGCCGCCGCTGACGCTCGGCACGTGCCGCCCGCCGATGAAGTGCTCAATTTCCTCTGGCAGCACGGGTTTCTCCGGCAACTCGGGCTGGCCAGGAAGTCCCTGGCTGGGCTTGCCGGAGGGCTGCGGCTCGGTCACGGGTTCTCCCATCATTATCCGAACGAGTTCGTGCTTCGCGTGCCCGCTACCCCGCGACCTTGGCGCCAGTGACTCCGCGCCCTCGAGCACGGGGCTGCCCGCCGCGAGCAGCCGCAGCGCGGTCGCCTGGCCGGCCGCGGTGAGCGGCACGAGCGGCGGCCGGACGAAGCCCGAGCCGATCAGCCCGGCCTCGGCGAGCACCCACTTGGCGGCCGCCGGGTTGGTCTCCGTGAAGATCACGTCGGTGACCGGGTGCAACGCGAAGTGCAGGTCGCGCGCCTCGTCGTGCTCCCCGTTCGCCCAGTGCTCGTACATCCGCGCCACGGCGCGCGGTGCGAGGTTGGCGGTGGCGGAGACGAACCCGGCCCCGCCGAGCGACAGCAGCGGCAGGCAGAGCAGCTCGATGCCGGACCAGATCAGGGTGTCCCGCCCCGCGACGTGCAGCACCCGGGAGAAGTGCTCGAAGTCCCTCGTCGTCTCCTTGACGCCGACGATGTTGGCGTGCGCCCGGCGCAGCCGGGCGACGGTCTCTGGGGCGATGTCGACCGCGGTCCGCGACGGCACGTTGTAGGCGATCACCGGCAGGTCGGGGAACTCCCGCGCGACCGTGTCGTACCAGTGGAACAGGCCCTCCTGGGTGGGCCGCGCGTAGTAGGGCGTGATGATCAGCACCGCGTCCGCGCCCGCGTCCCTGGCGACGGCCGTCAGCGCAAGCGTCTCGTCCAGCTTGGCCGACCCCGTGCCGGGCACGAACGGCACCCGGTCGGCGATCTCGTCCGCCGCGGCCCTGATCGCCGTTGCGCGCTCGGTCGTCGACTGCGCGGACGGCTCCCCGGTGGACCCCCCGAGGGAGATGCCGTGGCTCCCCGACTCCAGCTGCCAGCGGATCAGGCTCCGCAGCCCGTCGAGGTCGGCCGCCCCGTCCGCGGTGAACGGCGACACGACCGGCGCGATCGAGCCGCGAATCCTGGCGGGGTCACTCCTGAACCGCACTAGCCTGCTCCTCTCGCTCGGCCAGCTCCTCTCGGCTGGCAAGCCAAGCCTCGTAGGCGCCCTGCCAGCGCTTGCCCAGCGGGTAAAGCCCGTCGACGGACTCGCCCTTGGCCACCATCGCGGCGGCGAACTCCTCCTGCAGTTCCTGCTCGGCGGCGTCCCTGGCCACCTCCATCGCCAGGTGCGCGGGAATCACGATGACCCCGTCGCCGTCGCCCACGATAATGTCGCCGGGCTCCACGGTGACGCCGGCGCACGCGATCGTGGCGTTGACCTCCCACGGGACGTGACGCCGCCCGAGCACGGCCGGGTGCGTCGCGCCGTAGTAGACCGGCAGGTCCATGGCGTGCAGCGGCTGGCTGTCCCTGATCGCGCCGTCGGTGACGATGCCCGGCCGCGCCGCGGACCTGGGCCCGCAGCGCGAGGATGTCGCCGACCGTGCCGGCGGTCGGGTCCCCGCGCGCCTCGATGACCAGCACCTCCCCGGGCCGCACCTGCTCGACGGCGCGCTTCTGCGCGTTCAGGCCGCCACCGGGCAGCGTCCCGCCGCGGGCGGCGAACAGGTCCTCGCGGAACGGCACGTAGCGCAGGGTCCTGGCGAAGCCCACCATCTTCGCGCCCGGCTTGGTCGCGTGCAGCCCGTCGAGGGTGAGGGAGTTGAAGCCCCGCTTGCGCAGCTGCGACGACAGGGTCGCGGTGCTGACCTTGCCGACCGCGCGCAGCAGGTCGGCCGGGGAGTCGGCGGGGCCGGGGGCGCCGCCGGCGCCGTAGGCGGCCTCGCGCTGCGCGTCGTCCGCGTTCGGCATCGCTCCGGGCGGCGACAGCGCGTAGCCGGCCTCCGCGATCGGCGAGCGCAGCCTCCCGGTGGACAGCCAGGCGACGCCGCCCGCCTCCGCCGCGCTGACCTCGACCTCGACGAGGTCGCCCGGCCTGACCACCGTCGACCCGGTGGGGGTGCCGGTGAGTATCACGTCGCCCGGCTCGAGCGTGGTCAGCCGGGAGGCGTCCGCGACGATGTCGGCGAACGAGAACAGCAGGTCATCGCCGCTGACCGCGTCCTGCGCGAGCTCCCCGTTGACCCAGGTCCGCAGCCGGACCCGCTCCGGGTCGACGACCCGGGCGTCGAGCAGCCCGGGCCCGAGCGGGGTGAACCCGTCGATGCCCTTGGACCTGACGTTGGACCCGCTGTCGGCGTACCGCAGGTCGTACACGCCGAAGTCGTTGGCCGCCGTGACCCAGCGCACGTGGCCCCAGGCGTCGGCCGGGGAGACGCGGGCCGCCCGCGTGCCGATCACGAGGGCGACCTCGCCCTCGAAGGCGAGCAGCTCGCAGGACGGCGGCCGCAGCACCGGCTCGCCGTCGGCGGCGAGGGTGCTCGGCGGCTTGAGGAAGTACGAGGGCCACGCCGGAAGGCGGCCTCGCTCGATCGCCCGGCTCCGGTAGCTCAGGTGCACGGCGATGATCTTGGAGGGCCGCTGGCCCGCGAGGGGATGCCCCACCATGCGCTCCGTCTCGTGCTTTGCGTGCTCTGCCATCACCAAGATCGTATATGAAGCCGCGCTGCTCGGACAGGCCCCGGGTTGGGCACTAGGCTAGGGCCCGTCCAGCGGTGGTGAGGGAAGGAGCACGGGTGAAGCTACTGGTGACGGGCGGGGCCGGGTATATCGGCGGCGTGGTGACGCACGCCCTGGTGCGGGCGGGCCACCAGGTCGTGGTGCTCGACGACCTGTCGACCGGCTTCGCGGACACCATCCCGGACGGGGTGGAGTTCCACCGGCTCCCGGTGCACCAGGTCGGCGCGGTGCTGACCCCCGATTCCGGCTTCGACGGGCGTGCTCCACTTCGCCGCGAAGATCGAGGTCGCCGAGTCAGTGGCCCGGCCCGACCTGTACTGGGACGTGAACGTGGGCGGGACGATGGCCGTGCTCAACGCCGTCCGCGTGGCCGGCGTGCAGCGGATGCTCTTCTCCTCGACCGGGTCGATGTACGACCCGACGAGCGTCGTGCCGCTGCCGGGCGGCGGGTTCAGCAAGCTGACCGAGGACGCCGTCATCCGGCCGAAGAACCCGTACGCGGCCACCAAGCTCGCGGTGGACCTGATGCTCGCGGGCGAGTGCGAGGCCTTCGGGCTTGGCGCCGCGTCGCTGCGCTACTTCAACGCCTCCGGCGCCGTGCTCACGGACGAGGGCGGCCGCCTGGGCGAGCGGCATACTCCGGAGTCCCACCTGATCCCGATCGTGCTCCAGGTCGCCGGCGGCAAGCGCGACCAGCTCATGATGTACGGCGACGACTACCCGACCCCGGACGGCACCTGCGTCCGCGACTACATTCACGTCGCCGACCTGGCCGCCGCGCACCTCCTCGCCCTCGACGCGATCAAGCCGGGCCGGCACGAGGTCTACAACCTGGGCAACGGCGACGGCTACAGCGTCAGGCAGGTCATCGAGGCGGCCCGCGAGATCACCGGCCACCCCATCCCGGTCAAGCTGGCCCCGCGCCGCCCCGGCGACCCGGCCGCCACGGTCGCCGCGAGCGACAAGGCCCGCCGTGAGCTGGGCTGGCACCCGGCCCGCCCGGCCCTGCACGACATCATCGCGGACGCCTGGGCCTTCCACCAGTCCATCTGGTAATGGCGAGTTCAGTTCCTGTTTGGCGGGATCTCGTCCTGCTATTCCTCTGGTTTTGCTCTCTTGTAACTCTGCACCCTGTAAAGTCGGCCCCGCGCAAGTGCTGCTTCCTGCCGCGGTATAGGAGGTCCGACTTGACCATCGAGGTAAGCCGACGCCAGTTGATGGCGTCGATGGGCGGGATGGTGCTGGCGTCGTTCGCCTTGCCGCCCGCACTGCGCAAGGCTCTTAGACAGCGCGCCGCGCATCGCCTGCTCAGCGCCAGCAGCAAGGTTCCGCCGATCTCCGACATCAAGCACGTGGTCGTGCTGATGCAGGAGAACCGGTCCTTCGACCACTACTTCGGCGCCATGCCCGGGGTGCGCGGCTTCAGCGACCCGACGGCGATCGCCGGGCGTCTTCAAGCAGCCGGACCCGGACAATCCGGCCGGGTACCTGTACCCGTTCCACGCCGACACGCACCAGCACGAGCGCCCAGAAGCTGCCCTCGACCAGCCATAACTGGCTGCCGCAGCACGACTCGTGGAACAACGGGGCCATGAACGGCTTCGTGACCGCGCGGCTCAACTCGACGCTCGACTCGACGGGGTGGCCGGCGCAGTACTCCATGGCGTACTTCGACCAGGAACGACATCCCCTTTCAGTGGGCCCTGGCCGACGCCTTCACGATCTGCGACGGCTACCACTGCTCGGTGCTCGGGCCGACCTGGCCCAACCGGCTGTACCTGATGACCGGCCAGATCGACCCCGCGGGCGCCCACGGCGGCCCGGTCTACAGCAACTACGTGCCCACCGAGGGCTTCTCCTGGAAGACCTACCCGGAGCTGCTGTCCAGGCGGGCGTGTCCTGGAAGGTGTACCAGGAGATCGACAACTACGGCTTCAACGTCCTTGAGTACTTCGACCAGTACCAGAACGCGTCGACCTCGCTCGCCGCTGTACCAGAACGCGATGAGGTTCTACCAGCCCGGCCAGTTCGAGTACGACGCGATCAACGACCAGCTGCCGACGGTGTCGTACATCCTCCCGACCTCGTACCAGTCCGAGCACCCCGACTTCATGCCGGCGGCGGGCGCCGACTACGTGGCGAGCAAGGTCAACGCGATCGCGGCCAACCCCGACGTCTGGGCGAAGACGGTCTTCATCCTCATCTACGACGAGAACGACGGCTTCTTCGACCACGTCGTCCCGCCCACCGCCCCGGCCGGCACGGCGGGCGAGTACATCACCGCGTCGGCATCGACGGAGTCAGCGCCGGGCCCATCGGCCTGGGCTTCCGCGTGCCCTGCGTCATCGTCTCGCCGTGGACGGTCGGCGGCTACGTCTGCCACGACCTGTTCGACCACACCTCGGTCACCCGGCTGCTCGAGCTGGTGACCGGCGTGACCAATCCCAACATCACCGCCTGGCGGCGGCAGACCGTCGGCGACTTCACCTCCGCGCTCGGCACGGTCCCGTACCGGCCGTTCCCCGCGCCTGCCGGACACGAAGGCGCAGCTTGAGCGAGCCGAAAAGGAAGTCGCCGACGTTCGCGCTCCCGCCCTACCCGGGAGCGAGCCAGGCCCCGCCCGTCCAGCCGCCGGGCACCAAGCCGGTGCGTGGCGCGCCAGGCCGCCAGCCGGCCGCTACCAACGGGAGCGTGACGGTATGAACCTCGCGCATCCCCGGCGGCCGTCCCGTCACGCCAGCCCGCGCGGCCATCGCCGGCGGCACCGCGGTCGTCGGCCGCCGCCGCGGTCACGCTCTCGCTGACGCTCACCCACGGCACTGGCGGCCACGGCTGGCGGCACGAGGCCGGCGGCCAAGGCCCGGCTGAGCGCTTCCTCCTGCACCGGCCCGGCCGGCGCGGCCTACGTGGCGCTTCCCCGGCTACCAGGCCTTCGACGCCGTTAACACCGCCAACTGCGACCTCGTCCAGCAGTACAACGTGGGCGACCCGGCAGGTGCCCAACACCCGGGCGACTACCAACTACGACTCCACCGACGAGGGCGTCGCGCTCGCACGGCAACACGCTGTACTTCGCCGACACCGGCAACAACACGCTCTCGGTCGTTCACTATCGCCGACCTCACCGTGAACAACTACGAGAACCCCACCGAGACCCTCGTCCCCGTGGGCCAGGACCCGCAGGCCCTGGCGGTGACCCCCGACGGCAGCCAGGTCTGGGTGGCCGACACCGGCCCGCAGACCGGCCGCCGTCGCTCGGCGCGATCAGCGTGGTCTCGACGGCCACCGACAAGGTGACGTCGACGGCTGAGCGCTGCCAGGCCGACCCCCGGGCGATCGCGTTCTCGCCGTCGGGGGCCGCCGCGTACGTGACCACGGGCGCGGGCCTGTACGTCTATCAGCACCGCCACCGGCAAGGTGACCGGCTTCGTCCCGGGCCTCGGCGACCCGCGAGGGCGTCGCGGTCTCCCCTGACGGCAAGTCGGTCTACGTGACGAACACCGCCAAGAACCTGGTGGACGTCATCAGCGCCGCGTCCAACCGGGTCACGGCGGCACATCCCGGTCGGCCAGCTGCCGTGGCAGCTGGCGGTCTCGTCCAACGGCGCCACGATCTACGTGGCCGACGGCGACTCCAACGCCATCTCGGTGATCGACACCGCGTCCGGCAAGGTCACGGACACGATCCCCGACCCCGGCGACCCGGTCAGCGTGGCCCTCACCCCCGACGGCAGCGAGCTGTGGGCGGGCGGGCTCACCTCAGGCGTCGTCTCGGTGTTCGACACATCCAACGACAGCCTGGTCGGCACCTTCAACGTCGGCTACGGTGGCGGGGCGAACGCGGGCGACGGTGACGAGCCGACCGGCATTGTCCTCGACCACGACTCCGGCCCCGTAACCCGGCCGCGAGGGTGCCGCCCCGCCGGCAACGGCAGCACGCGGCGGCGCCCTCGCGACCCGGGATCTTTTTCCTGGCGGCAGCCGCCCCCTCTTGAGATAACAGCAAGAAGCGCGGAGCGCGGCCAAGGTCCATAGCTTGTCCGCCGAGGTCGGCCCTGGTCTGGCGCCGCGGGGTTCGCAGGCGCGTTTCGCGGGGTCACCGCCGTATGGGGACCCTTCGCGGCGGAAGGGTGGCCGTTCGTCCCGCTTTGGGCGGATTCCTGAGAACTTGAGTCACAAATCTATGAAATCTCAGAGCAACGGCAGCCCGCTGGGTTACATTAACAGCTGCCCTGGACATAGCGGGGCGGAATTGACAGTTGTGACGACCTCTAGTTAGCTAGCCTCTTATCCGTAGTTCTGATTACCATCTGTAGAACCTCTGTCTCGCCTGGGAGACGGCAGTTCTGGTGCGGCCTTTGGGCGGCTGGGCTGGGACTTTCATGGCGGGAGCGGCGAATTACAGGCGGTTGCCTTGTGATAGCCGTCCGTATTTCTGGAGCGAAGGGAGCCGCTTCGTGGTTGTGACCGACGTGCTCGTCATTGGTGCAGGACCATTCGGCCTGTCAATTTCCGCGCAGCTAAGGCAGCGCGGAGTGGAGCACATGATTGTGGGCCGTCCGATGGACACGTGGCGTGCTCATATGCCTAAGGGAATGTTTCTTAAGTCGGAACCTTATGGATCGACTTTTTCCTCCGCGGTGTCGGGATATGAGATCGCGACGTATGCCAAGCTGCACGGACTCGATGACTACGTTGACCGGATCGGGCCGCTCTCGATTAAGCGCTTCATCGGCTACGCCGACTGGTTCACCAGCCAGCTGGTGCCCGATGTCCGGGACCTGACCGTGGAGAGCGTGACCGCCGTGGATGGCGGGTTCTCGGTGGAGTTCGCCGAGGAAAGCCCGGTCCTGGCGCGGCAGGTGATAGTGGCGACGGGCCTGTTGCCCTATCTGCGTATGCCGGGCGAGCTATCTGGATTGCCCGCCGACCTCGTGACGCATACCTCCGCGCACACCCGTTTTGACGCGTTCCGCGGCAGGCGGGTGGCGGTGCTCGGCGGCGGGCAGTCCGCGCTGCAGACCGGCGCGCTGCTGCACGAGGCGGGGGCCGACGTCCAGGTCATCGTCCGCAAGCCGAGCAGGTCTCCTGGAACTACCGGCTTGAAGAGGGCGCGGGGCGACTCGCTCGCATCATCCATCCCCAGACGAAGCTGTGCGAGGGGTGGCGGTGCGCCGTCTACGACTCGCCGGACGCGTGGCGGCTGCTACCCGATTCCGTCAAGGTCCACAAGGCGCTCGCCGCCTTCGGGCCCGTGGGCGCCTGGTGGCTGCGCCCGCGCGTCGAGGGCGTGGTCGACATCCTGACTGGTCACGCGCTGAGGTCGGCCGAGCCAAGCGGGAGCGGAGTGCGGCTCAAGCTGGACGGCCCACGGCAAACGGACACCGAGGTGGACCACGTCATCGCGGGAACTGGTTTCCGCATAGACATGGCGCGGCTGTCGTTCCTTTCCGAGGAGATCCGGGCCGGCATCGTCACGCGGGCGGACTGCCCCATGGTGAACCGGGCGGGCGAGTCGACGGTGCCGCGGCCTGTACTTCGCCGGGCGCCCACACCATGATCAGCCATGGCCCGGGGGTGCGGTTCATCTCCGGAACGCACCACACGGCGGCCCACCTGGCCAGGTCGGTGGCCCGCCGTGCGCGCAAGGGAGGGCGTCCCGTCGCGCCGGAGGCGGCCCCGGTGGCTTCCCGGCGGCCGCTGGCGGGCGCCGGGCACGGGGCCGCACCCGGTCGTCTGAGCCAGTCGCCAAGGCTGGCCTGACCCGGGCAAACGGCGGAACGGGGGCGGGTATAACCCCGCCCCCGTTCCGGATGCCCGGGCCCTTACTCCGGCCAGACCTGGCGGGCGAGGCGCACCACCAGCTCAAGCTTGGCGCGCTGGGCCTCGGGCGTGACCGGGTTGGCGACCGGCACCGACGCGAACCCGCACTGCGTGGACAGCGCCAGCTCCGCGAGCGGCTTGAACCGGGTGGCCTCCTCGATCCTGGCCAGCACGTCGGCGTCGTACTCGAGCTGCGGCGACTTCGTGGTGAGCAGGCCGAGGACGACGGCGGTGCCCGTCCTGGTGTCGGCCAGGGGCTCGAACCCGCCGGCGCGGTCCGAGTCGTACTCGAGCAGCAGCCGGTCCACCGCCAGCCGCGGGAACAGGCGCGCGGAGATCGCGCCGTACCCGCCGACGGAGTGCCACGCGCCGGCCGGGCCGTTGCCCCGGCAGACGTGCAGCGCCGAGGTGACGCCGGCCAGCCCGTCGAACAGCGAGCTGTCCAGGTCGGCGTCGAACTCGAGCTCCGCGTCTGGGTCGCGGCCGGCCGCCCGCATCGCGGCGACCGTGTCCGGGTCGCACAGCGAGCCGTAGTTGGGCGCATCGAGCTGTATGTAGTCGCAGCCGAGGTCGATCAGCGTGTGCGCGACCGAGCGGAGGTAGTCGCGGATCTCGGTGAGGAACTCCTCGGGGGACCCGTAGCCCGCCGCGGGCGACGCGGCCTGCGACCAGTAGCGCCGGTGGTAGCTCGGCGCGGGCATGGTGAACTTGGTCCTGCTCTGCGCGTACCTGGCTAGGAAGGCGTACTCGGCGGCCATGTCGCCGGTCCGCGGCGCGGTCGCGACGCGGCGGATCACCGAGGGGTAGCCGCCGCTGCTGGTGCTCCCCGGGCCGCTGCCAACGGGGGCGGTGGCGGTCGCGCCGAAGCGACCCTCGGTCGCGCCCCGCCAGTTCAGCGCCGACTGGCCGCCGCCGACCGCGAACGCGTCGACGAACCGGGGCGTCTGCGCCCAGGAGACGCGGCGGACCTCGCCGTCGGTGATGACGTCAAGGCCGAGCTCTTCCTGCAGCCTGATGGCGTCCCGCACCGCGTCGCCGAGCAGGGCGTTGTCCGCGGGAGAAGAGCGCCGGGCCGCGCGGACCACGGCGTCGTCGCGCAGCAGGCTGCCCACGGTCTCGGCCCTGGGGAAGGTCCGGCGGGACCCTCCCGGGCGCCCCGGGTTTCCTGGCAGCACTGTCTCGCGCGTCTCGGCGCTCTCTACGTTCACGTGTCTCCTCCGGCCGGGTAAGGGGGATAGGGCGGGGCTGACGCGGCTCCTGTGCGCCGCGGGTGGTCAGCGGATCTTGCCGAGCGCGGGGATCACTCGCGCTGGGTTCTCGTGGAAGATCTTTATTTTGTCGTCTTCGGTGAGGAAATCGAAGGCCCCAATGACCGGGACCAGGTCGTCGCTGGTGCGGCCCGTCTCCGGGCGGACGGCCCGGCCGGAACCGGGGGCCTCGGTCCCGAACAGCATCCGGGGCACGCCGCGCTGCTTGATCGCCGCCTCGAGGAAGTTCAGGTCGTACCCGCAGGTGTCGTAGAAGAGGTTCTGCGACAGGTCCTTCTGCGCGAGGTGGTGGTCGGTCGGCACGAACCGGTCGAGCGCGCCGCCGCAGTGGCAGATGATCACGCGCAGCTCGGGGAAGCGCGCGAACACGTCCCCGTGCGACAGGAACTGGCCGGCCAGGTACTGCTCGGTCAGGAAGCCGAGCTGGTAGTTGTGCGGCACCACGCGAAAGCGCGGGTCGAGCGAGTTCGTGCCGTGCACGATCAGCGGGACGCCGAGCTCCTGCGCTCGCGCGTACACCGGGAACCAGTAGGGCTCGTGCATGCCCGGGGTGGTGCGCCGGCCCGCCGGGTCAGGCGAGACGTAGGCGGCGACGAAGCCGAGCTCGCGCACGCACCGGTCAAGCTCGGCGACGCAGCCGGACAGGTCGTCCGCGGCCGAGTCCTGCGGCAGCATCGCCGCGCCGAGGAACCGGTCGGGGAACATCTGGCACTGCTGGTGGATCATGTCGTTGACGTACCTGGTCCACGCGGGGATCAGGTGCGGCTCCATCCAGCCCATGGTCAGGAACGGGCGCGGCCCGATGACCTGCACGTCGATGCTCCGCTCGTCCATGTAACGGGCGTGCGCGAGCGCCGCCTCGTGGAAGTCGTGCACGCTGACGCCCGCGGGCCCCGCCTTGTCCTGCCCGATCGGCGACGGCATCGGCGTGTTCGACCCCATCATCAGCATCAGGAACGCGTTGGCGCCGAACGGCACCGACACGTGACCGTGCACGTCAAGCACGGGGAGGTTGTGGTACACGCGCTGATCCTTTCCCTAGCTCCTTAGCGCTACTCCCAGCGGGCGAAGGCCATCCCGGTCCCGGTCCCGGCCGGGGTCCGGTAGCCGGGGACGTAGTCCACGACGGTGGCTGCGAGCCCTTCGAGTGCCCCCGCGGCGGTGACCCAGTTGAGGATCTCCGAGTTGCCCGAGCGCAGCTTGTCGCGGGGGATGGCGCCGAGCGCGGCCGCGTCCCTGGCGGCGATCGCGTCGAGGACACCGCGGTCGAGCGCCTCGTCGATGACGAAGTGGGTCAGCCCGCCGGAGGCGATGACGGCGACCCGGACGTCAGGCTCCCAGGTCTCCACGGCGCGGCGCAGCACCCGGCCGAGCTCGTAGCAGCGCGCGGCGGACGGCACGTTCGGCGGGTAGTAGGTGTTGACGAAGACCGGGACGATCGGCGTGCTCGCGGGCAGCCCGAGCCGGTACCTGGGAAAGGTGAACGCGTGCCCCAGGGTGCGCCCGGCCGGCTGGCGCGTGAACACGGTCAGGTCGAAGTCCGCCCGGGCCAGCTGCTCCGCGACGTGCGCGCTCAGCTCCTGGGCGATCTGGTGAGTGCCGCGCTCCTCACCGTGGACCGCCCAGTAGGCCGCCTGGATGCCCTTCGGCAGCTTGGCGAAGGCTTCCTCGTCCGGCTTCATGTCGACGAGCTCGGTCCCGGTAAAGCAGGCGAAGGCCGGGATGCCGTCGTCGACGAACAGCTCCCGCTGGTCATCGCCGATGACCACCGCGAGGTCCGCGTCGCGCGGCCTTGAGCGCAGCGCCCAGCGACTCGATCGCCGCCTGCACCCGCTGGTACTTGCCCGCCCAGACCTCGGGGGTGAGCTCCGCGGCTATCGCGGGGTCCGCGCCGGCCAGCGTCTCCGCGTAGGTGCGGTACGTGGCGTCCTTGCCGAGCAGCGGGTACCGCTGGTCCCGCAAGGCGTGATCCGGCCACAGGTCAACCCCTGAACTCAGCTGGGGCGTATGCGACGAGGCAATGCCAATAACTATATCTGCCATGTCCCGGCACCTCTTTTGGAAATTCGTGGGTCAGGTGCGTCAGTGCTATCTTTCCTCGGGTTAGGCATGCCAGTCCGCTCCGGTAGCGTTCACGCTAGAAACCGGAGAATAAGCTGTCAACACCGGTCACGCGCTCATTAAGAAAATGTGCGGAACTGACAATTACCCGCCCGCGCGCTTGTGTCACCGCCAGCCGCCGTACCGCCCAGCGGAATCGGGCCGCTCGCCGGCGGGGTGCCGCCGACGATTATCCCGAACGAATTCGGCTTCCTCTCCTCCCCGCCCGTGCCTGCCGTGGCAGGCCGGGCGGGGCGGGGGAGGCTTCCTGGGAACTGTGACGCTACGCGGGCACGGCGAGCGACAGCCCGAACTGCCCGTCGGGATCTGTCCACCACGAACGCATCGCCAGTCCCGCGGCGGCCAGCTCGGTACGCACCCCGGACTCGCGGAACTTGGCCGAGACCTCCGTCCGCATCTCCTCGTCGGCCGCGAAGCGCACGGTCAGGTCGAGGCCGCGCGACCCGCACGGTCTGCGGGGACGCCGCCCGCAGCCGCATCTCGATCCACTCACGGCCGGCGTCCCAGACGGCCACGTGGTCGAACGCGTCCAGGTCGAAGTCGGCGCCGAGCTCGGCGTTCAGCACGGCGAGGACGTTCTTGTTGAACGCGGCCGTCACCCCGGCGGAGTCGTCGTAGGCGGCCACGAGCACCGCCGGGTCCTTGACCAGGTCGGTGCCGAGCAGGAACGCGTCGCCCGGGCGCAGCTGCGCGCGCACCCGGCGCAGGAACACCGCGCGCTCGGCCGGGACCATGTTGCCGATCGTCGAGCCGAGGAAGGCGACGAGCCGCGGCCCGCCTCCGTCACCCAGGTTGTCGGTGGCGCCGTCGCCGGCCGCGCCGGCCGCGCGGGCGTCGGCGCCCGAGCCCGACGGCACGCCCAGGTACTTCTCGAAGTCGGCCACGACCGCGTGCACCGCGAGGCCCGGGTACTCGCCTGCCAGGGCGTCGCCGGCCGCGGCGAGGGCCGACTCGCTCACGTCGACCGGCACGTACCCGCGCAGCGTGCCCGCGTCGCGCAGCGCGGACAGCAGCAGCCGCGTCTTCTCCGACGAGCCGGAGCCGAGCTCGACGAGGGCGCTTGCCCCGGTGAGGGCGGCGACCTCCGGGGCGACGGCCCGCAGGATCGCCCGCTCCGCCCTGGTCGGGTAGTACTCGGGCAGTTCGGTGATCTTCTCGAACAGCGCGCTGCCTTGCGCGTCGTAGAACCACTTCGGCGGCAGCGACTTCGGCGTGGCGGTGAGCCCGGCCAGGGCGTCGGCGCGCAGCGAGGCGGCGCGGTAGTCGGCCGGGAGGCGGTGCTCGATGGTCGTCATCAGGTCAAGATCCCTTCGGTGCTGACGTCGCTGTCGGTGGACGGGACACGTCTCGGTGGCGGGCCGGCCGGTGGCGCGGCGAGTGGCCCCGTGGTTAGTGGTGCCGGCCCGGCCAGCGGCTGGGCGGCGACCCGGCCTGGCGTGGCGGTGAGCACGTGCCGGTCGGGTACCTCCGTCCAGCCCGGTCCGTCGTCGTCCGGCTCGGAGGCGACCGTGACGGCACCGGGCGACGCGCGGTACCAGAGCGTGTCGCCGCAGGCGGTGGCCGCGATCGACTGGCCGTCGGTCAACAGGAAGTTGAACCGCCCCGTCGCGCCCGCGGCCTCGACGGCCGCGATCGTGCCGTCCAGCGCGGCCGCCATCGGGCTGCCCGCCCGCAGCCGCCGCAGCACCAGCGCCCACAGGAACGCCGAGTCCACCATCGCCTCGAGCGACAGCAGGGCCTCGATACCGGAATCGGGCGCCGCCGGCTCGCCGCCGGCCGCCAGCCGCGCGGCCGACTCCGGCCAGTCGCCGAGGCTGCCGTTGTGGCTGAACAGCCAGCGATCGTGACCGAACGGGGCGGCGGCCTGCTCGCCCGCCGCCGTTCCCGGCGTGGCCGAACGGACCGCGGCGAGCACCGCTCCCGACCTGGTGACCCGCGCGATGTCGGGCAGGGACAGGTCCGCCCAGATCGGCCCGCCCCGCCGGTACCTGGCCGGGACCGGGTCACCGTCGGCGTACCAGCCGACACCGAACCCGTCGGCGTTGACCGTGCCGTGCCGCTGCCGCCGGGGCGCCCACGCCTGCCTGTACAGCGAGTGCGGCGGGTCGATCAGCAGCGAGCGCAGCGACACGGGCGGCCCGAGGTAGGCGAGATGCCGGCACATCAGCGGTCGTTCCCCGGGGGGACGACCCCCCGTACCCCCCGGCTGCCCGGACGAGGCGCTTCACCCTCGGACCGGGCGGTGCGGAACCCGCTGAAGATCTGCCGCCTGATCGGGTAGTCCCAGTTCCTGAACGTGCCGCGGCAGGCCACCGGGGACACGCCGAACGACCCGCCGCGCAGCACCTTGTAGTCGGGACCGAAGAAGACCTCCGAGTACTCCTTGTACGGCCACGGGGTAAACCCCGGGTAAGGCAGGAAGTCGGAGCTTGTCCACTCCCACACGTCACCGATCAGCTGCCGGGCGCCGCTCGGCGCGGCGCCTGCCGGGTAGGACCCGGCCGGCGCGGGCCGCAGGTGCCGCTGCCCGAGGTTGGCCCGCTCTTGCGTCCACTCCTGGTCGCCCCACGGGTACCGGCGGGACCGCCCGGTCGCTGGATCCCAGCGCGCCGCCTTCTCCCACTCGGCCTCGGTGGGCAGCCGCCGCCCGGCCCACCGGGCGTAGGCGTCCGCCTCGTACCAGCAGACGTGCAGCACGGGCTCGTCCGGCGCGACCGGTTCCTTGACGCCGAAGGACTGCCGCACCCACTCGCCCTCCCAGGTCCAGAACAGCGGTGCGCCCAGCCCGGCGCGCTGCCGGTGCGCCCAGCCGTCGGCCGTCCAGAGCCGGGGGTCGTCGTAGCCGCCGTCAGCGATGAACGCCGCGTACGCCGCGTTGGTGACCGGCGTCGTGTCCAGCCAGAACCCGGGGACGTCGACGGCGTGGGCCGGCCGCTCGTTGTCCAGCGCCCACGGCTCGGCCGACGTGCCCATGGTGAACGGCCCGCCTGGCACGCGCACCTCGGCGGGCAGCGCGGCCGCGTCGGCCGGCGCGGGCGGCGGCGGAGCGGACAGCACCGCCGGCCCCGACCGGAGCTGGTGGGTGGCGAGCATGGTCTCGTCGTGCTGTACCTCGTGCTGCGCGACCATCCCGAAGGCGAACCCGGCCCCGCTGGCCCCGTCGACGGTCGGCCCGGTGCCGAAGCCTCCGGGGGCGCCCGCCGGCAGCTTGACTTTCTCGATGAGGTCGAGCACGCGGCCGCGGACCTCGTGGCCGTAACGGCGTGCCTCGGCCGGGGTGAGCAGCGGCAGGGTCGGCCGCTCGGCGCGCGGGTGCTCGAACGCGTCGTACAGCGGGTCGATCTCCGGGTGCATGGGGATCGCGGCCGCCGACCGCGCGCAGCAGCCAGAGTTCCTCCTGGTTGGCGATGTGCGCCAGGTCCCACACCAGCGGAGACATCAGCGGTGAGTGCTGCCTTACCAGGTCGGCGTCGTCCACGGCGCTGGTGAGCAGCGTGGTGCGGTCCCGCGCGGCCAGGAGCTCGGCGGCCGCGCGGTCGCGCAGCGCCTCACCGGACGGCGCGGCGGGCGACGGCTGGCCGGTCAGCAGCGGGTCGGTGTGGTCGGTCATCCGGTTTCCTCCAGCAGGTCGTCGGCCGGACATCGGTCCTTGGTCACGTACTGGTCGATGAACGAGTCGACGGCCCCCGTGATCGCGGCGGGGGCGGTCATGCGGTCCAGGGCTTCCCTGGCGGCGGCGAAGCATGCCCGGCTTGCCCGGCTGACCGCCGGGTCGGCGGGCCCGAGGCGCGCGGCGCGCAGCCACGGCCCCTCGTCGCCGGGCGGGCGCCCGTCCCAGAGCGGCTCGACCGCCGCGAGGGCGGCGTCGCCCGCCTTGGCGTCGGACAGCAGCGCGGTCGACACGGCGAGCGGCACGATCCACCCGTCGCCCGGCTGCGCGTCGATCATCCGCAGCTCAAAGTGCCCGCGGGGCCTGACCGGCGGGAACAGCGTGGACAGGTGGTAGTCGAGGTCGCCGGCGGTGGGACGGCGCAACGGCCCGTCACCGTCGACTGCCTCGCCATTGGCCGGTGTCGGGGTGCCCGGTGTCGCGGTGCCCCGTGCCTCGGCACCCGTTGTCCCGGTACCCCGTGTCACCGGGTCCGTCGTCACCGGGTCGCCGCGCACCCAGTCGCGGAACGTCAGCCCTGGCGGGGCTGACCAGTCACCCGAACCCGGGTTGGGTACGCACATCACGCGCGCGTCGAGTGCGTAAGCAGCCCAGGCCTCACGCGGATCCTCGTCCGGCCGCGGCGGTCTGGTACGGCCGGGGTCCATCCGCGCCCAGACCTGCTGCCGGGAGGACACCCACCCGGTCGGCTTCCCCTCGCGGAGCGGCGAGTTGGCGAAAGCAGCGACGAGCACTGGCCCGATCGCGTGCACCAGCTGCCACCGCTGCCGGTAGCCGGAGGGGCCGTCGGAGTCTTCGCCCGCGTCCAGGCAGACCTGAACGGACGCCGTGCCGCACATCATCTGCCGCCCCCAGGGGCCGCCCTGGTCGAAGAAGGCTTCCATGGCAACGTAACGTGGCTGTTCGAGCACGCGACGCGGCGGTCGCAGCGGATCAAGCCCGATTCCAGCGAGCTCAAGGTCGGCGGCGGCGACGGCGTCCCGCAGCGCGACGAGATCCGCGCTGGTCGCGCGGACGAGGTCGTCTAGTGAATCCGCGGGCTGCGAGCTGAGCTCAAGCTGCCCGCCTGGCTCGGTGGTGAGTAGTGCCCCTGATGGCAGCACGCCCGGACGTGAGCTAGTAGGCAGCTCCGGCCTGGCGTGCTTCTCCCCGTTTAGTCTTCCGTGGTCCGGGTTGCCCCGGGCGGCGTCAAAGGCCGTGACGGCCGCCGCGATGCGCCCCGCCGGCACCGGCAGGGCGGGGTCGCGCGCGTCGCGCACCAGCCACTCGAGTTCGACGCCGACCCGCTGCGGCGGCCCGGTCTTCAGGCAGATCCCGTGAACATGCCCGGCGGCGTTCTCCTCGTCGAGGTCGCCGCCATCGAGATTGCCGGTATCGATGACCGTCATGGAAGCAACCCTAACCACAGGCTCTGACATTCCGGACCACGAGGGTCCGACATTTCGGACTGCACGCCGCTCATGCCTGTTTAGTCCGCTCCGGCCGGCCACCGTTACATCGGTCGCCCGGCGACCGTTACACCGGAACGGGCCGTGGCTAGGGGCGCACCTCGATGTGGCCGGCGGTGCCTGCCGCGATCTGGCCGACGACCGCCGCCAGGGTGCCGCGCCGCGTCAGCTCCGCGACGAGCGTGTCCGATGCCGCGGTAGCGAGCAGCAGCCCGCCGGACGTCTGCGCGTCTTGCAGCAGCACCGCCACGTCCGTCGGCACGTCAGCCGCGATCGACACCCACGGCTCCAGGTAGCTCATGTTGTTTCGCGTCCCGCCGGAGACGTAGCCCGCGGCGGTCAGCTCGAGCGCGCCGGGCAGCAGCGGCACGGCGGAGGCCGACACGACGGCGGAGCAGCCGCTCGCGCGCAGCATCCGGTGCAGGTGGCCGAGGAGCGAGAACCCGGTCACGTCGGTGGCCGCGACCACCCCGGCGGCCAGCGCCGCCTCGCTCGCCGCGGCGTTCAGCGTGGTCATCGACGCCACGGCGGCGGCGAGCGCGTCGGCCGGAGCCGCGCCGCGCTTGTGCGCGGTCGCCACCACGCCCGTGCCGATCGCCTTGGTCAGCACCAGCGTGTCGCCCGGCCTGGCCGCGTCGATCGTGAACAGCCGCGACGGCGAGGCGAAGCCCACCACCGCCATCCCGTACTTGGGCTCGGGATCGTCGATGGTGTGCCCGCCGACGACCAGGCAGCCGGCGGACGCGGCGACCGCGGCGCCGCCGCGCAGCACGTCCGCGAGGACGGACAGCGGCAGCGTGCCGCCGGGCCAGGCGGTCAGGTTCAGCGCGATCACGGGCCGCCCGCCCATCGCGTAGACGTCGGACAGCGCGTTGGCCGCCGCGATCCGCCCCCAGTCACCCGGGTCGTCGACGATCGGCGTGAAGAAGTCGGTGGTGAGCACCAGCGCGCGCTCGTCGTCGAGGCGCAGCACCGCGGCGTCGTCGCCCTCGGCCGCCCCGACGATCAGGTCAGCGGCGCCAGCCGGGCCGGCGCCGGCGAGCACGCCGGGCCCCAGGGAAACCATCAGCTCGTCCAGAGCCGCCAGTGGTAGTTTGCAGGCACAGCCGGCGCCGTGCGACAGGGAAGTGAGCCGGATGGGAGCGGTGTCAGGCTGCGAAGTCACCCTCCCACCGTAGTGCGGGTCGTGGCGTCACCGTTATGCCGCCGTGGCCCAACGACAAAAGGAAAGCCGCCGAGACCGAGGCCCGCCATAACGCGCCGTGCCGCCGCAGTTGACGGCTCGCAGTCGCCCCGGTGTGCCAGGATGTTAGGCAATGAAAGTACCGTCCATCAGGTTTGCGCACGTCAGGCGGGGGAAGGCCGAGGAGCCGCCCGGCATTGTCGGCGTGGCCAGGGTGGACCCCAAGACGAAGGTCCTGGTGCGCCGCCTTGAGCCCGGTGACATCGCCGTCATCGACCACCCCGACCTGGACCGCGTCTCCGCCGACGAGCTGATCGCCTGCCGGGTCGCCGCCGTGGTGAACGCCGCGAAGTCAATCACCGGACGGTACCCGAACCTGGGGCCCGGGCTCCTCCTCGACGCCGGGATCCCGCTCATCGACGACGTCGGCCGGGAGGTGCTCTCCCGGGTCACCGAGGGGACGACCGTTCGCCTCGACAAGGACATCCTCTACAGCGACGGCGACCAGGTCATCGCCAAGGGCGTGCAGCTGACCGAGTCCGCCGTCACCAGGGCGACGCGGGACGCGAACGCCGGCGTGGCGACCCAGATTGACTCGTTCGCCGCCAACACGCTTGAGTTCCTGCGGCGCGAGCGCGACCTGCTCACCAGCGGCATCGATCCGCCGAAGCTGGCCACCAGCATGAAGGACAGGCACGTCCTGGTGGTCGTCCGCGGCTACCGCTACCGCGAGGACCTGCGGACGCTGCGACCCTACATCCGCGAGTACCGCCCGGTCATGCTCGCAGTGGACGGCGGCGCGGACGCCCTCCTCGACGCCGGCTATCGTCCGCACCTGATCATCGGCGACATGGACTCGATCTCCGACGAGGCGCTGCAGGTCGGCGCGGAGCTCGTGGTGCACGCCTACCCCGATGGCCACGCCCCCGGCATGGCCAGGCTGAACGACCTGGGCCTCGACGCCGTCAAGCTCCCCGCGCCCGGCACGAGCGAGGACGTGGCGCTGCTCGTCGCCGACGCCTGCGGCGCCAGCTTGATCGCGGTGGTCGGCACGCACTGGACGCTTGAGGAGTTCCTCGACAAGGGCCGCCCGGGCATGGCGTCCACGTTCCTCACTCATCTGCGGATCGGCAGTAAGCTGGTCAACGCCCGCGGGGTACACCAGCTCTACCAGAGCAGGATCTCCGGCTGGGCCCTGGTCGCGCTTGTGTTCGCGGCGGCGGTGACAATCGTCGTGGCAATCGCGTTCTCGCCCGTGGGCTCGTTTGTCGGCAACTACCTGAACGCCACCTGGCACACGTTCGCGTACTGGTTCACGGGACTGTTTAAGTGATCGACTTCCGCTACCACCTGGTCTCGATCGTCGCGGTGTTCCTGGCGCTCGCGATCGGCATCGTCCTCGGCTCGACCGCGTTGCAGGGTGACACCCTGGACGTGCTCCGCTCGGAGAACAACTCGCTGACGAACCAGCTGAACGCCGCGAGGGCGCAGGTCGGCAGCTACTCGCAGCTGGCGGGCGCGAGCGACACGTTCCTGCAGAACGCCGAGCCGAAGCTGCTGAGCGGCCTGCTCACCGGCGACAAGATCGTCCTGGTCACCGAGCCGGGCGCGTCGTCGGGGATCACCGCCGGCGTCGAGAAGGCCGCCGGGTACGCCGGCGCCACGGTCGCCGGCACGGTCACGCTGCAGCCGAAGTTCAATGACCTCTCCGGCGCCACCAAGTCAACCCTGGCCGCGATCAACCAGCAGCTCGCGGCGACGGACGGCACCGTGCTCGACACCGCCACCGACCAGGCGACCGTCTACCAGCAAGAGGCCGCGCAGCTGATCGCCACCGCGGTGCTGAACCTGGCCGACGGGCAACTCGGGCTGACGGTCGCCCAGGCGCAGACCCTGCTGAGCGCCTACGCCAAGGCCGGGTTCCTGACCACGAGCGGCGCACCGTGGAACCGCGCCACGCTCGCGGTCATCGTCGCGCCGGAGAGCGCCCCGTCCGACGGCGCGGACGACCCGGCCAACCAGGTACTCCTCGCGCTCGCCGCGCAGTTCGCGGAGGCGAGCGCCGCGACCGTCGTCGCCGGCCCGTCACCAGCTCGGCCTCGTCCTCGAGCGCGATCTCGGCGCTGCGCGGCAGCGGCGTCTCCGGCCAGGTGTCCAGCGTGGACAACGCCGACACCACGCTCGGCCAGATTTCCACCATCTGGGCCCTCGCCGACCAGCGGGCGGGCGGTAAGCCGAATAGTTACGGTATCTCGGGTGCTTCCGCGGTCAGCCCGTCGGTACCCTCACCTGTGCCGAGCGATACACCGACGGCCTCAAGCACGCCGACCACCAAGGCGACGGGAGGGGTCAAGAAGACCGTGAAGACCAAGTGAACGCCGCCGCCCGCCCCGGCCTGCCCGCACTGGCCAGGGGCACGGTCGCGGCAGGCGCCGCGCTGGGCGCCTACGTGGCGCTCCGCCGGTACCCGCCGGCCGGCGCGGAGACCTGGCTCAGGACCAATCACCGCGGCGAGCACGTCACGCTCCTCGAGGGACCCGCGGTGACCGCCGGGGCGGTCGCCGCCCAGGTCATCGCCGCCGCGGTGGGCGCGCCGGGCACCGCCCGCCAGGTGCGGGCCGGGCATTGTCCAGAACGAGCGCGCCCCTCCGCCTATCCGCTCGCCATCGCCGGCCTCGGCGGGGTGGCCTTCGGCGTGTTCGACGACCTGCGCGGCTCGGGCAAGCGCCGCGGCCTGCGCGGCCACCTGGGCGCGCTGGCCCACGGCGAGGTCACCACCGGCGCGGTCAAGCTGGCGGGCCTGGCCGCGGCCGGCCTTGGCGCGGCTCTGCTCGAAGGCGGGGACCCCGCGGACGTCGCCATCAACGCGGGCCTGATCGCGGGCGGCGCGAACCTGCTCAACCTCTTCGACCTCCGCCCGGGCCGCGCCATCAAGGTGGCGGCGCTCACCTCCGGGCTGATCGCGGCGAGCAGCGCGCTGGCCAGGGACGCCGGCCAGGCGTCGCCGGGGCGGCTGGCGGGGCTGCAGGCCGTCGCCGTGCCCGGCCGGCGCCGCGCTCGCGCTGCTGCCCGAGGACCTCGCTGAGCGGGCCATGCTCGGCGACGCCGGCGCCAACGCGCTCGGCGCGATGCTCGGCGCGGCGGCCGCGCAGACACTGCCGCGGCGCACTCGGCTCGGCCTGCTCGCCGGCATCGTCGCGCTGACCGTGACGAGCGAGAAGGTCAGCTTCACCCGGGTCATCGAAACCACGCCCGCGCTGCGCTGGCTCGACATGCTCGGCCGCCGCCCCGTGACGCCCGCGGCCCCGCTCTCGGCCCGCACGGCGCCGGCCAGCCCTGTTTCCGCGGGGCCGGGTACCGCCGCCCCGGTTCTGGCCGCGGAGCCGGCCGCGCTGAACCGCCGGGAGCGGATCGCGTGGTGGGTACGCCGCAGGCGCCCCGGCCGTCACCGGCGGAACAAGGCCGTCGTATGAAAACCGCGAGCTGTGCCTTCCCGCTCGCCTCCGGGCGCCCGAAGCCAGCGTTTTTTCCCTCGTCAGTCAGTCGCTCGTTCCTCGCTCCCTCCTTCCTCAGTCCAAAAACGCCGGCGCGCCCTTCGACTCGCGGGCGATGCGGCACCTCCCCGTGAAGCGCGAACCGGGCACTTCCCGTGAGCAGGCGGGCAAGACCGGGACCGTTTCACGGCAGCCCGCCGCCGCGGTGAGCGGGCCGGAGCGGGTCCGGCTGCGCAGGCAGGGAATCGGCCGCGCCGCGGTGATGATCGGGGTCATCACCGTGCTCGCCCGGCTGGTCGGGTTCGGCCGCCAGGTGGTGTTCGCGCACACCGTCGGCACCACCTGCCTCGGCACGGCGTACACCACCGCCAACATGGTGCCGAACATCATCTACGACATCGTCCTCGGCGGCGCGCTTTCCTCGGTCGTCGTGCCGGTGCTGGCCGGGCCGGCGGGGACCACGTCCGGCGCCGGCGGCGCCGAGGCGCGGCGGATCGCGTCGGCGCTGCTGACCTGGACGGTGCTGCTGCTCGTGCCCGTCAGCGCGGCGCTCGCGCTGGCGGCCCACCCGATCGTCTCCGCGCTGATTTCCGGCGCGCCCGGCTGCCCGCGCGGGCCGCTCGCCGGGGTGGGCGCGCGGATGCTGATCGTCTTCGCGCCCCAGGTGCTGCTGTACGGCCTGGCGGTCGTGCTGTACGGGATCCTCCAGTCGCACCGCCGCTTCGGCGCGCCCGCCCTCGCGCCGCTGCTCTCCTCGCTGGTGGTGATCGGCGCGTACGCCGGGTTCGCCGAGGTCGGCGGCGGCTACGTCGACCGGCTCGCCGAGTTGCCGCCGCGCGCGGAGTACCTGCTGTCCGGCGGGACGACGCTCGGCGTGCTCGCGCTGGTGGTGACGGCCGTGGTCCCGGCGTGGCGCATCGGCGTCCACTGGCGCCCGACGCTGCGTTTCCCGTCGGGCGTCGGCCCGCGGGTCAGGCGGCTGGCCCTGGCCGGGGTGGTCACCCTGGTCGCCCAGGACGCGTCGGTCGCCGTCGTCATCGTGCTCGCCAACCACTTCGGCACGAGCGGCGCGCTGGTGATCTACGGCTTCGCCTGGGCCGTGTTCGTGGTGCCGTACGCGGTGCTGGCGGTGCCGATCGCGACCAGCGCGTTCCCCGAGCTATCCACGCGCGACGCCGACGCGCCGCCGGGGCGGGCGACGGCGGGTTCAACCTGACCGCGGCCGCGTCCACCAGGGCCGTCATGGTGGCCTCCTGGCTCGGCACGGCGGTGCTGATCGGCGCGCGCGAGCCGATCGCCCGCGTCTTCGAGCCGGGCTCCGCCGCGGCCGCGGCCGCGGCGTAGCTCGCGCTCGCCGTCGCGGCCTTCGCGCCCGGGCTCATCGGCTACGGCCTCTCGGCCAACCTGTCCCGCGTCCTGTACGCGCGCCACCGCAACCGCGCGCCTGCGCTGGCGATCGCGGGCGGCTGGCTGCTGGTGATCGTCGCGGACGCGGCGATCGTCCCGTTCGTGCCGGCGTACCGGGTGGTTCCCGTGCTCGGGCTCGGCACCACGTTCGGCCTGACCGTGTCCGGCATCGCCCTGCTGGTGCTGGTCCGCCGCGAGTGCGGGCCCGCGGCGCTGCGCCGGGTACCCCGCGCGTTCCTCGCCGGGCTCGCCGGCTGCGCGGCGGGCGCGCTGGCGGGCTCCGCGGTGTCGTCGGTCATCTCCGGCGCCGTGTCCGCGCTGCCGGCCGGCGGCTTCCTCGCCAACGTCGGCCTGTCCGTGCTGGTGGTCGTCGTGGTCACCGCCGTGTTCGCCGCGGTCGTGCTCCGCCTGGACGGCGGCGACCTGCGCACCGCCCTGTCCAGCCTCCGCGCCCGCCCCGGCGGAGCGTGAGACCACCGTTGGCCATGCCCCAGAAAGCGGACGTCACGGTAAGGCGATCATGACCGGAGCGCCGCCGCTCCAGCGGGTCACCCTCGTCCTCGGCGTCTCGGCGGGCGGCATGGGGGCGCACGTCCGGATGCTCGCGACGGGACTCTCCGACCAGGGGATCGCGGTGTCGGTGATCGGCCCGTCGTCGGCCGATACGCGGTTCTCGTTCTCGGCTTCGCCCACGGTGTCGTTCTCCGCGGTCGAGATCCGGGAGCGCCCGCGGGCAGGCGATCTCGCCAGCGTTGTGCGGCTGCGAAGACTGCTCCTTCGCGTTGCACCGGCCAGCGGCCAGGTTGTGCACGCGCACGGGCTGCGGGCGGGCGCGTTGACCGTTCTCGCGCTCTTGCCCGCTAAAGGGACCGCGACGCCCCGCGGTCGTGGTAACGGTTCATAACGCGCCACCGGACCGGGGAGTAGCCGGATTTGTCTACCGCCTGCTTGAGCGCGTGGTCGCCCGGGGTGCTGACCTGGTGCTCTGCGTCTCGCCCGACCTGGAGCGGCGGATGCGGGCGACGCGAGCGCGTCGCGTGCGGAGCGCGGTCATCGCGGCACCCGGCGCATCCTCCGGTCGGGCCGTACCTCGAGCCTCCGCGGGCCCGGCTTCCGGCCCGCCGCCCGCCATCGCGCCGGCGGGCAGGCCGGTGGTGCTCGCGGTTGGCCGCCTCGCCCCCCAGAAGGGCTTCAGCGTTCTCCTTCAGGCCGCCGCCGCCTGGCGGGACCTCAACCCGGTCCCGCTCGTGGTGATCGCCGGCGACGGACCGCCAGCCGGAGAACTGCGCGCGCGAGCCGCCCAGTCTCGGGGTCGACGCGGTGTTCCTCGGGCACCGCGATGACGTTCCCGCGCTGCTGGCCGCGGCGGCCGTCTTCGTGCTGCCGAGCACCTGGGAGGGGCAGCCGCTCGTGCTGCAGGAGGCGCTGCGCGCGGGCACCCCCGTCGTGGCCACCCGGGTCGGTGGCATCCCGGGCCTGACCGGCGAGGACGCCGCGATACTCGTCCCCCGGGGAGACGCGCGGGCGCTCGCCGCCGCGGTCCGCTCGGTACTCACTGACCCGCGGCTGGCCGCCAGGCTGCGGGCGGCGGCCGCCGCCCGCGCCGCCACGCTGCCGACCGAAGCCGACGCGGTCGCCGACGCCCGCGAAGCCTACGACTCAGCGCGGCGCGGCAGCGGTCTGCGATAATCGGCCCGTGCCCCTGACGTCAACGTGCCTCTGCCTGCTCGCCAGGACAGGCGCCGACGGCACCCAAGAGGTGCTGCTCGGCTACAAGAAGACCGGGTTCGGCACCGGCAAGATCGTCGCGCTCGGCGGGCACGTCGAGCCGGGCGAGTCCGCGGCGGAGGCCGCCGCCCGCGAGGTCAAGGAAGAATCGGGCATCCGCGTGGCCCCCGGCTCGCTGACGAGAGCGGCGCACCTCACGTTCCTCTTCCCCGCGCACCCGTCCTGGGACATGGAAGTCGAGGTCTTCGCCGCGGCGGACTGGTCGGGCGAGCCTGCCGAGTCCGAAGAGATAAGGCCGGAATGGTTCAAGGTCGCGGCCCTGCCCTTCGGGCAGATGTGGGACGACGCGCCCCGTTGGCTGCCGCCCGTCCTGGCCGGCGAGCGCCTGTCCGCCACCTTCACCTACGCCGACGACAACGCGACGGTCGCCGCCGCGGCGGCAGGCCCGCTGACTTAGGTCAGCCGAGCCAGTCGGCGGCGATCTGCTCGGCGAGCCGTTCAATCAGCGGGCCGGCGTGCGCCATGCTCCGGTCCAGGTCGGGTTCGAGGTCGCTGAGCACGTACGCCTGCGCGATCCCCGCCGCGCGGAGCTCAGCGAGCGTCAGGGTGCAGCGTCCGGCCACGGCGACCACCGGGACGGCGGGCTCATGGGCCGACGCGGCGCGGGCCACCCCGGCGGGGGCCTTGCCGCGCAAGGTCTGCGCGTCCAGTGACCCTTCCCCGGTGATCACCAGCCGGGTCCCGTCAAGGCGCGCGCCGAACGACGCGAGCTCCAGCAGCAGCTCGATCCCCGGCCGCATCCGCGCGCCGAGGAACAGCAGCGCCGCGAACCCCAGGCCGCCCGCCGCGCCCGCGCCCGGGGCCTCCCTGACCGGCAGCGGCCCGCCGACGGCGGCCTCGGCGAGATCCGCCCACCGCCGCAGGCCGGCCTCGAGCAGCCGGACCTCGGCGGGGGACGCGCCCTTCTGCGGCCCGTACACGGCGGCCGCTCCCGACGGCCCGAGCAGCGGGTTGTCGACATCGGACGCCAGCAGGAACTCCATGCCAGACAAGTCACGCAACGGGGCGAGGTCGACCGTGGCGAGCCGGGCGAGCGCGCCGCCCCCGGGGGCCAGGTCACGCCCCTCGTCGTCGGTGAGCCGCGCGCCGAGCGCCTGGAGCAGCCCGGCGCCGCCGTCGGTGGTGGCCACGCCGCCGACGCCGAGCACGATCCGCCTGGCGCCCAGCTGGCCGGCGGCGAGGATCAGCTCGCCCACCCCCCGGCTGGTGGCGGTCAGCGGCGCGAGGCAGCCGGGCGGCAGCAGGGCAAGACCGCACGCTTGCGCCGCCTCGATCACGGCCGTGTCGCCGAGCAGCGCGTACGACGCCGTGACATTCTTGCCGACGGGTCCGCGGACCGCCAGCTCAACCCGGCTGTACCCGGCAGCGATCGCGGCCGCCACGGTCCCGTCGCCGCCGTCGGCCACCGGCAGGGCCTCGATTTCGCCGGTGAACCCGCCGCGGAGCAGGCCGGCCGCCACCCCCGCGGCCACCTCGGCCGCGGTCAGGCTGCCCTTGAACTTGTCCGGTGCCACGACGACCCGTTCACCCATGCCCCCGATTCAAGCACGCTGGCCATCCCGCCGGACACCGGAGGCCAGGCCAGGGCCGGGCCGCGGGCCAGCACGCCCCGGTGCCTGACCCGTTTGGTACTGTCACGGAATGCCCGATGGCCAGCAGGAGGAACAGCAGCCAGCCGAGCCCCGCGTCGTCGTCGACGGGTTCGTCGGCCAGGTGGACGCGACCCAGGTGCCGCGTTACGGCGGGGAGCCGACGTTCGCCCGGCTGCCCCGGCTGTCGGACGTGGCCGGGGCCGACGTCGCGATCCTCGGCGTCCCGTTCGACGCCGGGGTCTCCTACCGGCCGGGCGCCCGCTTCGGCCCCGCCCACATCAGGGAGTCCTCGCGGCTGCTCCGTCCCTACAACCCGGCGGCGGACGTGTCGCCGTTCGCCGTCCAGCAGGTCGCGGACGCCGGCGACCTTGGCGTCAACCCGTTCAACATCGCCGAGGCCATCGCCACGATCGAGCGCGGGGCGCGGGACCTGCTCGAGCGGGCGCCCAGGCTGCTCACCCTCGGCGGCGACCACACGATCGCCCTTCCGCTGCTGCGCGCGGTCAGGGCGGTGCACGGCCCGGTCGCGGTCGTCCACTTCGACGCCCACCTGGACACCTGGGACACCTACTTCGGCGCCGCCTACACGCACGGCACCCCGTTCCGCCGTGCCTTCGAGGAAGGCCTCCTCGATGCCGGCGGCTGCCTGCACGTCGGCATCCGCGGCCCCCTGTACGACGCCGAGGACCTGGTCAGGGACGCTCAGGTGGGCTTCCGGGTGGTTCCGGCGACCGATGTCGAGCAGCTGGGCAGCAGGGGCGTCATCGAGGCGATCGCGGACCGCGTCGGCGACCGCCCGGTCTACGTGAGCGTCGACATCGACGTCCTTGACCCCGCGTTCGCCCCGGGCACCGGCACCCCCGAGGCGGGCGGCCTGACCAGCAGGGAGCTCCTCGCGGTGCTGCGCTCCTTCGCCCGGCTGAACCTCGTCGGCGCCGACATCGTGGAGGTGGCCCCGGCCTACGACCACGCGCAGGTCACCGGCATCGCCGCCGCCCACGTCGGCTATGAACTGGTCTCGGCCCTGGCCCTAGGCAAGCGCGGGTAGCCTGCCGGCTATCCCTCGGTGGCGGCGATGACGTGCTTCGCGATCAGCGCGTAGCTGTCCTCGACCAGCGCCCGGTTACGGCCGTGCAGGTTATAGCCGTGGTCGGCGCCTTCGAGGTCGAGGTGCTCGCGCAAGGACCCCGACGGCGGCCAGCTTCCCGGCGTACGCCACGCCCTCGTCGTGCAGCGAGTCCAGCTCGCAGGTGACCACCAGCGCGGGGGCGATCCCCGCGATCCCGTCGCCGTTGGGCCCCCAGGCGGGGGATGCGAGCCGGTCCAGCCTCGCCTCGGGCGACGGCAGGTAGGCCCCCTCGAAAACCTTCTCGATCGGCACGGAGATGACCGGCTTCACCGCGACGTACTTGTCCCGCGCCGGGGTCACGAGGTCAAGGACCGGGTAGAGCAGCACCTGGAGCGCGAGGTCCGGGCCGCCAAGCTCGAGCGCCAGCCGGGCCACCGCGGCCGCGAGCGCGCCGCCCGCGGACTGCCCGCCGACGCACAGCCGCGAGCCGTCCCAGTCGCGACCGGGCCCGGCGGCCCAGCAGACGGCGTCGTAGGCCTCTTCGACCGGCTCGGGGAAGCGGTGCGCCGGCGCCACGTCGTAGTCGACGTTGACGACCGCCACGCCCGCGGTGGCCGCGAGGTACCGGCACAACGGGTCGTCCTGCTCCGGGTGGCGCAGGATGAACCCGCCGCCGTGGAAGTTCACGTAGACCGGCACGGGGTCGCTCGACGCCGCGGGCAAGTACACGACCGCCCGCACCTCACCGTGCCTGGTCGGGATCGTCGCGGGCACCGTGCGGGCCGGCAGTTCCGCGAAGGACAGCTCCGGCGCTGGCCGCGACGGCGGCATGAGGCGCATCAGCTGCGCGAGTGCATCGGCGATCAACGGTGGCCCAGGATGCTCATCGCTTAACTCCACTGTCCGGCATCTTGGACATTTGTTTACCATTGGCGCGAGTGCCACATAAGGTAATCCAACCGACTCTCAGGGACTTGAGAGCCCGCTGCCAGGAAACTCAGCTAACGACGGCGCCGTCTCCGCCCAGCGGCGGCGCACCTCCGCCAGCCCCTCCGGCGTGAGCGACCCGTGCAGCCGCAGCCGGGCCACGCCGCCGTCCGGGAAGACGTCGAGCCGCACGAGGTCGTAGGCCGACGACGGCCGCACCCGGAACCGGTGCGGCGTGTCCGGCAGCAGGGGCGTCCTCGGCAGCAGCGGCGCCCACGACGAGTCCGCCTCCCAGGGGCCGCCGACGTGCCCGCGCAGCGCGGCCATGCCGGGGGAGTTCCCGATGTAGCCGGACGTGTCGATCTCGGCGAGGGACACGAGCGCGGGCGCCGCGAACCCCACGATCAGCCACTCGTTCCCCGCCGAGCGCCGCCGCCTGGTCTCCCAGCCCTCGCCCATGACCCGGGACAGCCCCGGCGAGATCGCGTTGCGCGGCGAGGAGAAGAAACGGTCGCTGCACGCCCTGCACGTCCCCGCCGTTCTCCAGCGCCGCCAGGTCGAACGTCAGCCCCTCGAGCAGCGCGGGATCGGGCACGACCTGCCCGTGCACCCGCAGCCGGGCGACCCCGCCGTCCGGGTAGATCTTCAGCCGCACGTGCGAGAACCGGCCGCTGGTCGGGCACCTCGAACACGTGCGGCGTGTCGCCCTTCAGCGGCGACCGGGGCACGATCTCCGCCCAGCGCGCCGCCGCGAGCGCGGCCAGGTCGGGGTAGCCGGGCACGTTGCACGCCTCCACGGAGCAGGCCTGCGGGAAGTTCCCGGTGAAGTAGGCGGTGTCGACGACGACCGCGTGCACCACCCCGGGCGCGCCGAGCCGCACGATCACCCAGTCGTGCTCGTCGGCGGCGGGCAGGCCGCCCGCGGGACCGCGCCGCCGCCGCGTCTCCCACCCGTCGTACACCTGCCCCTTGTGCCCGAAGGTCGACGGGGAGAAGACGGCCGCCCCCGGCTTGATCAGGTTCTCCTTCTCCGCGAAGAACTCATCCGACGCGGCCACGACCGACCCGCGCAGCGCCCGCGACGCGAGGTCGGGGAAGGCCAGCGCGTCGTACCGGGGCGCCTGGTCCTCAGCCGCCAAGCGGCCCGCCTCCCCGCGCGAGCAGCCGCCCGCGGGGCGGGTCGGCTGGCGTCACCTCGACCCCGCCGAGCCACACCCGCGCGACCCGCCCGGTGAGCGTCCGCCCCTCATACGGCGTCAGCGGATGCTTGTGCAGCAGCTCGGCGCCCCGCACCGTCCCAGGACGCGTCCGGGTCGAACGCCACGAAGTCCGCGTCGCACCCGACGGCGATCCGCCCCTTGGACGGCAGCCCGGCCAGCGACGCGGGGAACACCGACATCCAGCGGGAGACGTCAGCGAGCGAGAACCCGCGCCGCCGGGCGACCGACCACACGGCGGACAGCCCGAGCTGCAGGGAGGAGATCCCGCCCCACGCGGTGCGGAAGTCGCCCCGTCAGTGGCCGAGCCCCTTCAGCGACGGCGTGCAGGGCGAGTGGTCGGACACGACCCCGTCGATCGCCCCGTCCCCGAGGGCCCGCCACAGCGCCTCCCGGTTGACCGCGTACCGGATGGGCGGGCAGCACTTGAACTCGGTGTGCCCCGGCGGCACCTCCTCGGCCGCGAAGAACAGGTAGTGCGGGCAGGTCTCCGCCGACAGCGCGATGCCCGCCGCCTTCGCCGACGAGATCAGCGCCGCGCACTCCCCGGCGGCCAGGTGCACGATGTGCGCCCGCGCCCCGGAGAACGCCGCCGCGGAGATCACGGTCTCGATCGCCCGCCGCTCCGCGACCGGCGGCCGGGACGCGACGAACGCGTCGTACGACGCGCCCGGACGGCGTGGTCACCTGGGACGGGTCCTCCGCGTGCACGATCATCGGCGCCCCCGACTCGGCGAGCGCCGCCATCGCGGACCTGCAGCTCCTCCCTGGTCAGCGGCGGGAACTCGGCGATGCCCGAGTCGATGAGGAAGCACTTGAACCCGACGACGCCCGCGTCGAGCAGCCCGGCGAACTCGGCGCGGTTCCCCGGCACCGCCCCGCCCCAGAACGCCACGTCGACGGCGCACTGCCCGTCGGCGGCCGCGACCTTCGCCCGCAGCGCCGTCCACGGTGGTGGTGGCCGGCGAGGAGTTCAGCGGCATGTCGCAGATCGTGGTGACCCCGCCCGCCAGCGCCGCCCGCGTCGCGGTCGCGAACCCCTCCCACTCGGTCCGCCCGGGCTCGTTGACGTGCACGTGCGAGTCCACGACCCCGGGCAGCAGCGGAAGGTCACCGAGGTCGACGGTGCGGTCCGCGTCCCGCCGCAGGTCGTAGTCCCCGATCTCCGCGATCCGGTGATCCCGAACGAATGCGGCCGCCTCCCGCACCCCGTCCTGGACCACCATGCGCCGCGACCGGATCAGCAGCGTCCCGGTTCGTTCATGGCGGTGTCGTTCATAGCGGCGTCGTTCATAGCGACGTCGTTCCCAGCCAGCCGAAGCTGGTCGCGGAGTCGGCGGGATCGGACGGCAGGTACTCGAGCCCCACCCACCCGTCGTACCCCTGCCCGGCGAGCTGCCGGAACAGCGGCTCGAAGTCAAGCGTCCCCGTTCCCGGCGCCCCCCGCCCCGGCGGGTCGGCGACCTGCACGTGCCGGATCGACGTCCCGGTGCCTGCTCGAGCACATCAGCCACGTCTTCCCCCATCTTCGCCAGGTGATACAGGTCCGCGAGGAACCCGACGTTCGGCGCGCCCACCTTGCTCGATCACCGCGAGAGCCTTGCCGACGGTGTCGACGGGGAAACCAGGGATGTCCACGGAGTTGATCGCCTCGACGAGCACCGACGCCCCGGCCTGCCCCGCCGCCTCGGCCGCGAACGCCAGGTTCTCGATCGCGACCGCGTCCTGCTCCGCGACACGGAACCCCGGCACCCGCAGCCCGTACGGCGCGTTGAGCCGCGTGCACCCCGTCCGCCCCGCGATCTCCACCGCCGCGTGAACATTCTCCCTGAACTCGCGGGCGCGCGCGGGGTGCGACACGATCCCGCGCTCGCCGGCCGCCATGTCCCCGGCATGGAAGTTCAGCGAAACGAGGTCAACCCCGGCATCCGCGATCGACGCGACGAACGCGTCGGCCTCGGCGTCGGACGGCGCCACGGCCTCCCACGGCCACCAGAATTCAACCCCGTGGAACCCGGCGGCCTTAGCGGCGGCGGCCCGCTTGACGAGCGGCAGCTCGGTGAAGAGAATCGAGCAGTTCACATCGAACCGCAGCCCGTACGTCCGCATCGGGGTAACTACCTGGCCTTTCATCGAAGCCGTCCCGCCGGAGGGCACATCCGGGGCACTTGGCCGAGCGCTGCATCCATGATCGCACTTGTTTCCTGGTCAGTGTCCGGCCACTCGCCTACGTACGTGTTCAGTGTGATAGTCGGCGCCTCGCGGCGGCCCTCATTGGGCAAACGCGGGCAGGCGAGAAGCCAGCCCAGTCCGCGTACAAGCGTACGGGCCACCGCCCCTTGTCAAATCCGCCGCTCCCGTCAGCGCGCGACTGACCGTTTGCCGCCGCTACCCACACGCGCGAGAGTCAGCCGCTACTGTCAAGGCACCTGTTGACAGTAGCGGCTGAGCTCTTGACGATTAAAACGGCGCGGTGAGCGGCTTCGCCTGGTTACGGAAGGACCGGCGTGCAGAATGCGCTGTTAGCTGAGATCATGAAGTTCCGGGGCTCCTCATTAACACCGCCGAATATCCAGGATACGGCGCTTGCAGGCGGAATACAGATCGCCCATCCGCTAGTCTGGTCTTCCGGGTAGTAGTCCTGGTGAAACCATACCCGGGTAGAGCAGTTGTTTATGGCGCCGTACGCATTATAATAGCTTGTGGCGTGTACTCGCCCTGATTGCAGGACGTGGAGGCTACCCAGTCCGACGTCACGCTACTACCCGTGCAGCGCCAGAAGCGGTTAGCTCCGTTATACCCGTTGCCGTCCCCGCACGGTCCCGATGCCGCTACCGCTGCGGGCAGCTTGGCTGTCGTGGTTTGCGCGGACGCCGGGGCAGTCGTGACCCCGGTCACCGGCTAGTGCCACCGAGGCGCCGATCACGATTGCGACGACGATTCGTCGTTGGCGTGACACGATAATGACTCTTTCCCGTCAGAGGGCTTCATCTCATTTGGTAATATAGTCCCTTATCATGAGCATGTCTATTGCGTAGTACAACTTCAGCCTTCCACTAATCACGTAAACCCAGGTCAGCGGACCACTAGAGCACTCAGCCTGGATCCACGGAACAAAAAGCCCGATATTCCGGAATTTAAATGAAAAGTGCCCTCTGAACTGGCCTACCAGCCGTTCTGTTAGTGCTCGCGGCCTGGCAGGGCTTTAGGCGTTGGGCCAGTAGTCGGGTACGGGGCGTTAAGCGTCAACGGGTGCAGTAGAGAAGTGCAGCAACCGTATCGGCCGAGGGCGATTCCGCTCCCGTCGCGTGCCTGATGGCTCATTCGCCTTGCGCTTCGTCGTGGCGAGTTCGGCACTTGCAGCCTTGCCGGTACGAAACAGCGAGAGATGCCTAGACGTGAACCGGCTGACCAGAAGCGCAATCTCGAAAAACGGCCAGGTGGGGAAGATGGCCTGTCAGTTGACATCGAACCGAACCCCATCCGTCCGCATCACTGCAGTTTTCGACGCATCCCCAAGCCAGCCTGTGTGAGCCACCGTGGACGCCACCGAGCCAGTGTAGGCGGCCCGGCATAACCCAGGTATGCCCGCCCAAGGCGCCCTCACCGTCACGAGATATGGAGCAGGGTAGGGATTCGGCTGCTGCTGACGTCGAGGGCTTCGTGCGGATGGTGGTCTAGCTGAACAGGTCGATGACTCGGCGACCGTTGCGGCCTTCCGCAGCCACGCCTTGAGCTCGTTCAGGTCACTGGAAGCGAGGATCCGTTGCCGCTCGCCGTCGGTCGCCTCAAGGCCACGCGCGTCAAGGACCGCGAGTACCGACTCCCGAGCGTCTTCGGCACGTCCTTCCGCTCGTCCCTCGGCGAGACCCTTACCGTAGTGGAGTTTCGCGAACGGGCTGTAGACGGGCCAGTCGGTGGTGGTCACGAGTTCCTCCAGTAGATCGCCTATCGCCTTGGGCGACAGGCGGTATCCGTATTCATAGTAACGCGGGCCGGCCTCTTCGCCGAGGGTGGCGACTCCCTTGAGGAACGCATCGGCGACTCCCGGCTTGCGGCCGTGGAACGCGACAGAGAGCGCGGCGAGCGACGGGTGCGCGGCGACATCGGCGGGATCGGTGAACGCGGGGACGCGGCTCGGGTACAGCGCCTTGGGCAGGAACGTGAACCCGGGGACCGTGGTGAGGATGGGCTTCGCGTACCAGGCGGCGGTGGCCTCGTCTGGGCAGATGACGAGGACGTTCACTGGGCACTCGCGCTCCAACCACAGCGCGGCGGCGTACCGGGGCAACTGGGCCCGCTTCTTGTCAAGACGCTCCTGCTGCGCCTCGACGATGATGCCGTGCCTGACGTCTGAGCCAGAACCGTAGAGGATCACGGTGTCGGCGGCCAGGTCCTTGGACAGCCTCGTGTTGAACACTGTCGGCCCGGCGAACGCGCGCTGTCCCAGTGGAAGGTCCTCGCCCATGAGGTCGCGCAGGATCTCCGCGCCGAACTCGGGCCGCCTCTTGAACAGCTCGTTGACGGTGTCGTGCCAGATGGAGGGCATGGCACTAAGAATATCAGACATAGAAGCGATTAACTGTATCTTATCTGATATTAATCGAACTGGCAAGCGATTGCGGATTGCAACCGCTTGCGGTTCTGTTCTGTCGGGGAACCTACGCGTGGCGTCAAGCGTCAAAGGAGTGTTCCGGATAGGTATGGAGGAGGCCGCTGTGCCGCGTGCCAGGTACGGTTCGTTGGCTTGCCTGCTCGCCTGCCTCGGCTTGGCGGCGATCGCGGGTTGCGCCGCCGCTGCCCCGGGACAACCCGCAGGGCACCCGGCGTCATCGGCGTCCGCCGTGGGGTCCGCGTCGGCGGCGGCGTCGCCCAGCCCGTCGCCCGCGGGAGTGAACGTCGCCGCGTTCGACGCCCTTGCCCGGCAGGAGGCAGCCGCCTGGGCGCGCTCGCCGCTCGCCACGGAATGGCGGACCGGGCTGGTCGTGCTGAGCGCCGACAGCCTGAGTCTCGGGACCGAGCGGCGGCTTCCCGTCCGGCGCGGCCAAGCTGGCCTTCGTCAACGGCGACCTCGTCTTCACCGGTCGCCGCCGTCTACCGCCCCGTCCGGCGTCGTCACCTGGTCCGACGGCTCGACCATGAAGGTCCAGCCGCTGAGCGAGGCACGGGTCTTCGCCGAGCTGGCAAGCAGCAGGCAGTGCCCCGGCTGCGCGACGACGCCGCTCGCCGTCACGGCGGTGCGGCCCGCGACCATGGACATCGCCACCAGCCGCGGCACCGCCAGCGTCCCCGCCTGGTCGTTTACCCTCCAGGGAGTGTCCGCGCCGGTCATCCAGGCGGCACTGCCGTCCGGGCAGCTACGCCACGCTGAACACGGACGGCATCGCCGGCGGAGAAGCTAGCGCCCCCTCGGCGCGTCGTTCGTGGGCGGCGCGACCGTGACGCCGTCGGCGGACGGACGCACGCTCACCGTCGGCCTTCCCGGCGGCTCCTGCGAAACGACGTGGGGCGGCCTGGTGTCCGAGGCCGGCGGCGTGGTCGTGGTCGGCGGCTGGATGTACAACCCGAACCCGGACCAGGCCTGCGCAGGCGTGCTTCTGCTGCGCAAGGTGACCGTCCATCTCGCCGCACCCCTCGGCGACCGCGTCGTCCTCGACGGAGCCACGGGCCAGCCCGCGACCCGCGAGCCTGGCCGTCCCGTGAGCGGTGGCGATTTGCCTGGCCCGCGCGTAGGTTCGGGAGTGGAGGGGATTTTCCTACCCGCCGGAGGGAAACATGACGGCTGACGCGCAGGACCGCGAGGGCATGCAGTTCTGGTTTGATCCTCTGTGCCCGTGGGCGTGGATCACCTCGCGGTGGATGCTCGAGGTCGAGAAGGTCAGGCCGGTCAGGGTCGAGTGGCGGATCATGTCGCTGGCGTACCTGAACCTCGTGCAGCACGAGGGCCAGGGGCTGAGCGACGAGTACGTGCAGCGGATGAGCCGGGCGTGGGGCCCGGTCCGGGTCTGCGCGGCGGCCGCCGCCGACGCCGGCCCCGGCATCCTCGGGCCGCTTTACACGGCGATCGGCACCAGGTTCCACAACCAGGGCCGGCGCGACGACCCGGCGGTGCTCCCGGAGGCGCTGCAGGAGGTGGGCCTGCCCGCGTGGCTCGTGGACGCCGCCGAGACGGACGAGTTCGACGACGCGATCAAGAAGTCGCACCACGAGGCCTTCGACGAGGTCGGCCTCGACGTCGGGACGCCCGTGGTCAGGATCCGCGGCAAGGCCCTGTTCGGCCCGGTCATCACGCCTGCGCCCAAGGGCGAGGCGGCGGGCGAGCTGTGGGACGGCCTGGTGCTGGTGTCCAAGGCGGACGGGTTCTTCGAGCTCAAGCGGTCGCGCGACCGCAAGCCCACGTTCGACTGACCGGCGTGGGGCCGCCGCCCGGGTCGGGGCTTTAGTCCTCGTTGACGATCTCGTGGCACAAGGCCACGCACTCGGCGCAGATGCTCACCCCGGCCGTGGTCGTGCCCGCGGCCATCGCGAGGCCGTCCACCTGATCACGGCCCTTGCCGCAGAAGGAGCACCTGCCCGCGGCCCCCGCCGCGGACGGGGCGGACCCCGCGGCGGGCAGGGGGACCGGCTTGATCGAGGACAACGGCGTTGCGGCGACCCTGCCGGTCTCAAGCACCTGTCCGGCCTTGACGGCGCAGGCGTCGCAGATGGCAACGCCGCCGGACCCGGCGATGAGCTTGCGCGTCTCCTTCTGCGGCTTGCCGCAGAAGGAACACGCCAGGTCGCCTCGCCGTGGCCGCTCGCCACGGGCGGTGAACGAACGCCAGCCGCCCCCCGCTTCCTCGACGAGCTGGTGCACCCGCTGATGGCTCAGGCTCAGCGCCTCCCCGAGTTCCCGCAGCGACGCCCCGGCGAGATGCAGCTTGCGCACCGAGTACCGGAACTCCGCCCGCGCCAGGTCCACGCCGCGCTCAGCCTCGACCACCCGCGCCTGCGCCGCCCGCGCGGCCGCGAGCAACTCCTCATTAACGCCCATGCTGTCTAGCCTAACTAGACAGCCCCCTTGGGGAAAGGGCTGCGCGGGTAATACAGCCGGTAAGGGCGGAGAGGGGGTTGCGCACCCTCACCGCCCCCACCTGCCCCAACAACGCGGAGATTCTTCCGAGCGCGGAAAGTTAGCAGGCCAGGGCGAGTAAAAGTATCCGCGCTAGGAAGAGTTAGCGCGCTAATGCGGTGGGGGCGCCCGCGGGGCGCTGGACAAACCGGCCACGCGGGACGTTCCGGACGGCTGGGGCCGGGCAGGCATCCTAAGGCTAGATACAGCAACAAGCGCGGAGCGCGAGTCAGCCGTCGTCCAGCGGCGCCGCGCCGGCCGCGACACGGCAAGGCCTCCCAAAGCCCAGATAACAGCAAGAGGCGCCGAGCGCGGGCCGCCCCACGCCACCGTTTAGCCGGCAGGCGCCTAGCCCTCGAGCTCGATCGTGTACATGATGAACCCCGGCAGCGTGGCGACCTTGTCGTACAGCGCACGGGCGGTCGCGTTGGTCTCGTGCGTGTGCCAGTACACGCGGCCGCACCCGCGCTCCGCCGCCCAGTCGCGCACCGCGCCGATGAGCGCGCGCCCGACCCCGTGCCCGCGCGCCGCGGGGGCGGTGAACAGGTCCTCGAGGTAGCAGACGTCCGTCCCGGTGGTACGGACGTGAATGAAGAAATGCACGATCCCGACAAGCGAGCCGTCAAGCCACGCGCCGAGCGCGTGCATCCGCTCATCGCGCTGGAACTCATCCCACGCCCTGTCGTACATCGACTGCGGGTGGTCCTCCTTGTAGAAGGCGTTGTAGCCGCGGAAGAGCTCTTCCCACGCCGCCCGGTCTCCCGGGGCAAGCTTGCCGACCGTGATCATGTCACTCCCTCTCGCCCAGGCCGCCGCCCTCAGGCAACCGGCCGCACAGATGATAGAGATGCGAACGGCTACTTGGCCAGGCCCTGGATCCGGGCGGCCGCGACGGCGTGCCCGCGCAGCTTCTCCTCGACGCCGGGCACGGTCAGCTCCCCGTCCCGGACGATCACGCGGCCCGCGACGACCGTGTGCCTGGCGGACACCGGCCCGCAGCGCAGCCAGGCCTCTACCGGGTCGACGAGCGCGCCCGCGTAGCGCACGCCCTCTTGCGGCCAGCACACCAGGTCACCCGCGGCGCCGACGGTCAGCTCGCCGATCTCGCCCGACCGCCCCAGGCAGGCCGCGCCGCCCCTGGTGGCAATGTCCAGCACCTCGCGGGCCGTCATCCCGGTCGGCCCCTTCCGCTGCCTGCCGAGGAGCAGCGCCGCCCGCGACTCGACCCACAGCGAAGCGCTGTCCACCGAGGCCGACCCGTCGCAGCCAAGCCCGACCGGCACCCCGGCCGCGCGGAACTCGCGCACCGGCGCGAACCCGCCGCCGCCGATCATCATGTTCGACGAGGGGCAGTGCGCGACGCCCACCCCGGCCGCGCCGAGCCGAGCGACCTCGGCGTCGTTCGGGTAGATGCAGTGCGCCACCCAGGCGCGCGAGGTGAGCCAGCCCACCTCCTCGAACTGCTCCACCGGCCGCCGCCCGAAGTGCTCGAGGCAGTACGAGTCCTCGTCCGGGTCTTCCGCCAGGTGGGTATGCAGCCGGACATCCAGCCTTTCCGCCAGCTCCGCGGTCCGCCGCATCAGGGCGGGCGAGACAGAGAACGGCGAGCACGGCGCCAGCGCCACCTGGACCATGGCTCCCGGGGACGGGTCGTGGTGCAGCTTCACGAGCCGCTCGCTGTCGGCGAGCACCTCGTCGTCGTCCTGCACGACCGAGTCGGGCGGCAGCCCGCCGTCCTTCTCCGAGAGGGTCATGGACCCGCGCGTGCAGTGAAACCGCAGGCCGATCTCACGCGCGGCGGTGATCTCCGCCGTCCACAAGTCCCCGCCGCCCCGGGGCGCGACGTACAGGTGGTCCATCGTCGTCGTGCACCCGCCGAGCGCGAGCTCGGCGAGGCCCACCCACGCGGACAGGTACGCGGACTCCTCATCCAGCCCAGCCCACAGCGGGTACAGAACTGTTAGCCAGGAGAACAGCGACCCGTTGATCGCAGGCCCGTAGGACCGGGTGAGGTTCTGGTAGATGTGATGGTGGGTGTTGACCAGCCCCGGCGTCACCAGGCAGCCGCCGGCGTCAAGCACCTCGTCCGCCGCGGGCTCGGGATCCCCGGACGCCCCGACCCCGGAGATCGCCCCGCCGGTCACGGCGACCCACCCGCCGGCGAGCTCCCGCCCGGCGGCGTCGCAGGTGGCGACCAGCTTCGCGTTCCGCACCAGCAGATCAGCCATCGCTGCCCCCAAAGATCAAGTCAAGATCAAATTCGCCCGCCCGAACGGAAGCACGCTCCGCCTCACCCCGAATGCTAGACCGGACCGTAGCCGCCGCGCCCGCTGACCGGCGTACCCCACCCAGCCCCGCGCCTGCCTGGGAACCGCAGCCTGCACCCACCTTCCTGCGCTGGTCATTCCCCGTCGCGTCACGGGTGCGGGCGGTCACGTTGAGCGGACGCGCCCCTTTCCGGTGGTGGCGGTAGGAGATAAAACCGAGGAAGTCTGGCCGGCCCAGGAGGTCGGCTGATGTGGGGGGCGTGCGCGGTCACGCGAGTGCGTGTTCGCGCCGGCTGCCCGGCCGTGGTGGCCGTCACCGGCCGGCAGCGGTGGTCAAGGTGATCACGCAGCTACCGCCAGCAGGCCGCTACCGCCAGGGACGCGAGACAGAACCAATCTCCCCGGCCATGGACCCCTACCAGCGCCGCATGACCAGGCGTGCCCGTCTTCCCCTAGTAGATGTCATCGTCCCGATACGGGGCCGAGCAGTCGGCGCTGAACGGAAACCAGCCGGGAACCGGGGGCGCCTCAGCCCGTGCGATGTTGCCCTCGTCCCGCGGCCAGTTCGGCGGCGAGAACTGCCGCGGCACGTGCGGGCCGCTGGCCGGGGTGAACCAGTCGCGTACCTCGTCCTCGGGGACCGGGCTCCCCATGTAGGCGATCGCCGGAGCGCGGGCCGCCGCCCGCCGCGGCGCGGTGGCCGGGCGCAGGGTGAGCACCAGGCGCTCGCGGCTGGCGAGGACGCCGGCCACCAGCTGCGGCACGAGCAGGGCGGCGAGCACGGCGAGCGGGACCGTCCAGTTCCTGCTGGCGGCGTGGATCGCGCCGATGGCGATCGGGCCGAGGCTGGCCAGGAGGTAGCCGAAGCCCTGGGCCATCGTCGACACCTGCGCGGTCTGCCTGGCGTCGCGCGAGCGCCAGGCGATGTAGCTCAGCGAGAGGCTGATCGAGGCCCCCTGGCCGAGCCCGAGCAGGGTCATCCACAGGTAGGGCGCACGGAGCGGCGCCACGGCCAGGCCCGCGTAGGCCGCGGCGTAGCAGAGCACCGAGACCACGATCGGCACCCAGGTCGGCCGGATCCGCCGGGCGAGGGCCGGGCTGACCAGGGCGGCCGCGATGCCGGGGAAGGCCGAGTAGGACAGCATCCAGCCGGCACCGTGCGGGTCCATGCCATGGTCTTGCAGCAAGGTGGGCAACCACGTCAGGGTCACGTAGTACCCCGTGGACTGCACGCCCATGAACGCCGTCACGGCGATCGCGACGGGGTCGGCGAGGATGGCGCGGAACGACGGCTGGCCCGGCCCCGGGCGGGTCCACCGCTTCACCCGGCGGCCCGGTCACGGACGGCCCGGGATGAGCCGCGGCGCGGAAGAACTGCGGAAGCCAGAGCAGGCAGGCGGCGACCGCCGGGATCGTCCAGAGCGCGAGTGCCCGGCGCCAGTGGCCGCCGGCGAGCGGCATGAGCGGCACGGTCAGCCCGTCGGCGATGGCCGCGCTCAGGAACAAGGAGGTCGAGTAGACCCCCATCCACGGGCCGACCCGGTCGGGGAAGTCGTGCTTGATCACGGCGGGCATCACGACGTTGGCGATCGCGATCGCGGCGCCGACGACGACCGTGCCCGCGAACAGGCCGGCCAGGCTCGGCTGGCGGCGCAGCGCGATGCCGACCGCGAGTGCGGCCATGGCGAGGCCGAGCAGCTGGTGCATGCCCAGCCGCCGCGTCAGCCAGGGCGCGAGGAACGCGAAGGCGCCGAAGGCGACGACCGGGATCGTCGTGAGCAGGCTCGCCGCGGTCGCGGACAGGCCAAGGTCGTCGCGGATGCTGGTCAGGACCGGGCCGACCGATGCGACGCCGATGCGCAGGTTCAGGGCTATCAGCAGCAGGCCGGCGGTGAGGAGCACGGCCGCCAGCCTCCCGTGCGCCGTGCGCCGTGCGGCGTGCCGGCGCGGGGCGCCGGCGGACGGCTGGAGTTCTTCGTCGATCGACGCCGCGGTGGCCTGCGGCTGGGCGAACCCTGGCGCGTTCAATGAGATTCTTCTCCACGCTTGTCGGTCAGACCCCGGGCCGATGCCAGCGCTCGCCGGTGTCGCGCGAAGTAGCGCTGGCCGGTGTCGCCAGGACTGCGGGGGGTGCTAGTTACCCTAACAGGTGGTGACCGTTTCGCTACGCAATTGGCATAACATGTCCGGTGGCCACCGCACGCCCGGGAACTGCGCGACGGGCCGAGCATGGCTACCATGACTGCCGTGACTGAGTCGGCTGAGGCGTCATTCCGCGCGGCGCTGCGGGCGCTGCCCAAAGTGGAACTCCACTGCCATGTCGAGGGCACGATGCGGCCGCAGACCGTCGTCGAGCTGGCCGGGAAGAACGCCGTGCCCCTCCCGGCGGGCGACGTCCGCGACCTGTACCGCTACGGGTCGCTCGATGAGTTCCTCACCGTCTTCTGGCTCGTCCAGTCGGTGCTGCACGACCGGTCCGACTGGGAGCGGCTCGGCTACGAGTCGGTCATCGACGGCGCCGCGGCCGGCCGGGTCTACGCGGAGGTCTTCGTCACCCCGGCCAGGCACCTGGCGGCCGGGCAGACGCTCGGGTCGGTGCTTGAGGGCCTGTCCGCCGGCCTGGCGGCGGGCGACGCGGAGACGGGCTGCCAGACCCGGGTGATCGTCGACATGGACAAGGCCTACGGCGGCGACGCGGGGCTCCAGCTGATGACCGAGCTGATCGAGCTGCGTCGGGCCGGCGCGCCGGGCACCGACCGGGTCATCGGCATCGGCATGGACTCGACCGAGCTCAACGTGGACCCGCTGTCGTTCGCCCCCGCGTACCGCGAGGCGGCCGCCGCGGGCCTGCGCCGTACGGGCCACCAGGGCGAGAACTCCCCGGCGGCCGCGGTGGGCGTGGTGGCCATCGGCCTCGGCGCGGAGCGGATCGACCATGGCCTGTCCCTGATCGACGACCCGGACCTGGTCGCTTACTTCGCCGAGCACCGCATCCCGCTGACGATGTGCCCCACGTCGAACGTGGTCATCGCCAACGCCTACAGCGCGGTCGACCGCCACCCGCTGCCCGCCCTGCGCCAGGCGGGCGTCCTCGTCACGGTCAACACCGACGACCCCGCCCTCACGGACCTGGACCTGGCCCGCGAGTACGCCATCTGCGCGGACGCCTGGAACTGGTCATGGGACCAGATGGTCGACATCGCCCTGGACGGCGTGGCCGCCACCTGGCTCGACGACTCCGACAAGCGCGCCCTGGCCGCGCGCGTCCGCGCGGAGGCCGTCCGCCTCCGCCCTGACACGTAGTCAGCAGTTGCAGTCGCAGCTGCCGCAGCAGCCGTCGCAGCACGCGTCGCCGCAGCAGTCGCAACTGCACTCGCAGCAGCAGTCCTCCCCGCAGTCACAGCAGCAGTTCTCGCAGCAGCCCCGCCGGTGACGGATCGCGAGCAAGCCGGACAGGCCGGCCGCGGCCGGGAGGCCGCAGCCCAGCGGCGAGCTTGCCTGGGCGCCGGGCGCGCCCGTCCCGGTGGGGGCGGTGGCGGTGGCGAACACCCGGTGGACCGAGCGGGCGAGCTCGTGCACGAGCAGGGCGTGCACCAGGCGGCCGTCCGTGAACTCGGCGTCGTTGAGCGCCAGCTTGATGCCGAGGAGAGCGTCGTCGCACAGGCGGCGGGCCTCGGCGAGGTCAGCGCCGCAGGCGAGCAGCGGGTTCCACGCACCGCTCGCCCGGTCGGCGGCGAGGTCCTCGACCGCGTCGACCAGGTGGGCGATCCGGCCGAAGAGCCTGCCCGCCTCGCCGAGGACCGCCTGGTTGGCGGGCTTCCCGGCGAGCACCGCCGTGTGCGCGAACGCCGCGGCGGTGGCGGTCTCGGTCGGCTCGGTGACCGTGAGCAGGGGAGTGCCGGGGCCCGCGGCCGCCTCAATGGCCGTCTGGCGCCCGATGGCCTCGGTCAGCACGCCCACCTCGAAGCCCAGCTCCCGGCCGGTCGTGGTGCTCGCCGACGCCCACCGGGCCGCGAGCGCGGTCGCCGCGCCGCGGACCCCCGGCCGGCCGATCACGCCGTCGCCGTCGTCGGCGTGATCACGGATCTTGGCCGCCGCGAGGACCAGCGACACCGTGGCGGCCAGCCGGGCGCAGTCGCCGATGGCGACTTCCGCCTTCCGCATCCGGCGCAGGGCGCACCGCCCGGCCGTCCGCCGCTCGGGCGCGCCGTCGGCCTGGGCCTCGGCGAGCACCGAGATCACCAGCCCGTCGTAGTTGGTCGCCAGGCGCGCGGCCTGCCCGTGGTCGTCGCGCAGCGACAGGCACACGCCGCACAGGTGCGCCCGCCACGCGTCCCCAAGCTCCCCGCCGAGCCGGTGCCGGCACGGCCGAATGATCCCGAACACCTCAGGCCTCCCACCGCGCGGCCCGCCCCGCGCCGTCGTACCCGCGCCAGGGCGACCGCGGCCGCGACCTGAGGCGACTTCTTAAGGATTTACATAGACATTAGCGGCGCGGACCCGCCCCCGCCACGACGTGATGATGAATGTTCGACCGCGCCGCCTCGCGTGAACTCTCGGCGTGCGTCTCTGGCCGGCAGGTAGACCTGCTTCGGCCGTGCGCGGTGACCGCTGGCCGCTGCCTTAATCGCGGCCTGACGCGATCCTAATGGTGGGACTGCCACTTATCCCCGCGGTTTCATACCTCAATTGGAGAGTCAATCATTCCGCTTTTGCGCAACGAGTTGCCATTGGCAAATTTGCCATTTATATTATTTTAGGGAATTTGCCAGAAAATCTGGCGATCTTGAACTCGGCTCGCCTATTATCGGCGCCATGGTCACTCCCCAGCACGAGGCCATGCACCGGATCTTCCAGCGTGACCGGGAACTATTCGTACGGACTATGCGACATGTATTCCACGAAGACGTTCCTGTTCCGCGGGAAGTGTCAATCCTCGATACCGACATGACCGAAGCGCGCCCACACATGAGGCGCGGCGATTCGGTCCTCCTCGCCGAATTGCTCGTCGAGGGCAAGGAAGACAGGTATGTCGTCATCGTCGAGTCGCAGATGCGACGCGACGACGACAAAGGTCGCAGATGGCCCTATTACATCGCTTACCTCCACGACAAGTACGAGTGCCCGGTCGTCCTGCTTGTCGTGTGCAACGACGCCGTCACCGCCGAGTGGGCGCGCACCCCCATCGCGATCGGCCTCGGCGAACTCACGTCGATGATCGTCTTCGCGTGGGTGGTCGGGCCGGACAACCTCAGCCCCATCACTGACCCGGTCCAGGCGAAGGACGACGTCGGCCTCGCCGTCCTCGCAGCCATCACGAACAGCCGGTCCGGGCAGATCGGTGACATACTGGAAGCGCTGGCAGAAGCGCTTGACACGATCGACACCAGCACCGCCGGTGTCCTTGCCGAACTAGCCGAGGCCGGGCTAGCCGACACCGACGGACTGCCGATTTGGAGGGCACTCATGACCACCTCGACATATCCCTACGTCTCGCACCTTCGCTCCCAGGGCAGGGAAGAAGGCCGCCAAGAAGGCCGCGCCGAGGCACGCGCAGAAGCGGTCGTCCAGGTGCTGGCCGCTAGGCAGGTCGAGATCCCCGACGCGGATCGCGAGCGGATCCTGGCCTGTCGTGACGACGACACGCTGACCGCATGGCTCAGCAAGGCAGCCGTAATCAGAGGCATCAGCGAACTGTTCACTCCTACCACCGACTGACACCGCACCGTCTGACCGGCGAAGGCCCCGGAACGGTCCCGGCCGCGGAAACGCGCGCTGGACCGCCGGGGCCTCGACTTGCCCAGGAGAGATGCCGCCGCGGCGGTATTTGCGGACATGTGCCTGCCCCGCCGGCCGCCGCGGCTTACGGGTGCCGCTGTGACGGCCGGGCAACTATTGTTTAACGCGACGGGAAACAACCACAACCGCATGACGACGGAGGGGCCGCGATGGCCAGCCTGATGCGCGCCCTGATTATCGACGGCACGAAGTCCGCCAGCGTTCAGCGCGTCGCCGTGCCCGTCCCCGGACCGCGCCAGGCGGTGGTCGACGTGCACCGGGTGGGAGTCTGCGGCACCGACGTCGAGCTTTTCACTCGCGAGCTAGCCTATTTCGAGCAGGGCAAGTCGCGTTTCCCGCTGTGCCCAGGCCACGAGTGGTGCGGCACCGTGTCCGCCGTCGGCGCGGAAGTCGACGAGGGCTGGGTCGGGGAGCGCGTCACCGGCGACACCATGCTCGGCTGCGGGCGATGCCGTCGCTGCGCGTCCGGGCGGCATCACGTGTGCGCCAACCGGAGCGAGATCGGCATCACCGGCTGGCCGGGGGCCCTGGCCGAGAAGCTCCTCGTTCCCGTCGGCAGCCTCTACCGGCTCCCCGGCTCCGTGGACGACCGCGCCGGGGCCCTCGTGGAGCCGGGTGGCAACGCCTTGCGGGCCGTGCTCGCGGCCCAGGCGGGACCGGGCCGGCGGCTGCTCATCTGGGGCCCGGGGAGCATCGGCCTGCTCGCGGCCTCGTTCGCGCGGGCCGCGGGCGCGGATGTCGACGTGGTCGGCGTCGACTGCGCCCGCGAGGCGCTGGCGAAGAGCTTCGGCGCGGCCCGCTACTGGACGACCGCGGACCTGCCGCGGGAACCCTATGACGCCGTCATCGACTGCACCGGCGAAGACACGGTCCCCGCGCTCGCCCTCCGCCTCGTCGAGCCGGCCGGCCGGATGGTGTACATCGGCCTCTCCGGCCGGGCCAGCCTCATCGACAGCCGTGACCTGGTCGCTCAACGACATCACGGCGGTGGGCATCCTCGGGGCATCGGCGGGCCTCGCGTCGGCCATCGAGCACTACGCCGACGGCCGGGTGGACCCCGGGCCGCTCGCCCAGGTGCTCGTGGGCCTCGACCGCGCGACGGAGGCCCTCGCCGGCCGCCTTGACCCCGGGGCGGGAACCAAGATCCACATCGACCCGCGCCGCTAGCGGTACCGACCGGGGCAGCCCTTAACCAGACGCGCACAGTTCAGACGGTTACCAGAGTCTAGACCGTTTCCAGACGCTCGCCGTTTGCCTGGCCGTTGATCCGCCCGGCACCGGATGGTCACGGCAGCGGCGTATTAGTGCAGTTGTGAAAACCCTAGATAGCAGGCGCAACGCCAGGACACTCGTCGCTGCCGCCGCCGTGGCGGGCGCGGGCGTGCTGGCGGTGGCCGGTGCGCTCGCCGCCCCGGCTAGCGCGCAGACGACGCAGTCAGCACAGTCGAGCAGCCGCCCGCTCCAGGTGACGCGGATCGCCTCCGGCGCGAAGCTGCACCACACGTTCCTCCCTAACGGCAAGGGCACCGCGCGCACCGAGGCCCTCAGCAGCCCCGACGACATCACCCAGCTGGGCCGGGACGTCTTCGTCACCTTCCAGAACGGCGTCGGCCCGCAGGGGCAGGCGTCGCCCGACGGGAACCTGGACTCCACGATCGTCGAGTTCACGCTGTCCGGCGGGGAGGTCGGGCAGTGGGACCTGCACGGCAAGTGCGACGGGCTCACCGCCGACCCGCTCACCGGCAAGGTCATCGCGACCGTCAACGAGGACGCCCACTCCAGCCTCTACACCATCAACCCGTACGCCGGCTCCGTCACGCACTACGCCTACAGCGAGCCCCTGCCGCACAACGGCGGGACCGACGCCATCTCGATCTACCGGGGCCAGATCCTGATCTCGGCGTCCGCGCCGGGCACCACCGGGGCCGCCGCGCCGAACGCGAAGTACCCGGCGGTCTACGTGGTGACGCTCAACCCGCAGGACAAGGTCGCCCACGTCAGCCCGCTCTACTACGACGAGGCCCCGGCCTTCCAGGCCAACGGCGCCAAGGCGGGACAGACGGTCAACCTCGCGCTGACCGACCCCGACTCCAACGAGGTCGTGCCGTGGGCCGCCCCGAAGTACGCCGGCGACTTCATGCTCGACTCCCAGGGCGACCAGGAACTGATCTTCGACCACTTCAGGGGCTGGCACCAGTCCCTCACCGCGCTGCACCTGCCGGCGTCGGTCGATGACAGCGCCTGGGCGACCAGCCGGCACGGCGCGCTCTACGTCACGGACGGCACGGACGACACGGTCGACACGGTGACAGGAAAGTTCACGGCGGGGACCATGTACTCGTCCGTGACGCCCTGCGACTCCAACAGCGCCCCGGCGACCTGCCCAGGGCCTGGCTTCCCGGCCAACTACCTGGCCACTACCAACATGGGGACCGGGACGCTCACCGCGGTGAAGCTCACCGGCCCGGTGCTGCGCACCGAGGGCATGATCTTCGTCGCCGGTTAGCCGCCGCGGCTAACCGCACTAAACAATCCGATGATCCCGAACGGGTGCGTGTTTCACCCCGTCGGCCAGCCAACTCGCCTGAACCCGCCTGACCTCGACGGTTGACGGCGACGGCGACGCCCGCCGCGCGCCCCGTCTCCAGGGGCGCGCGGCGGGCGGTTGGTTTACGCCGGGCCGATTTGCAGTTCGCCGCCCTCGGTGCTCACGTTGATCACGCTGCTAGCGCCGGGGGTGTTGCCGATCAGCACCGACTCCTGCGACCCGCCGGTGTCCGTGGTGATCGCGTAGGGGCCCCCGGGCACGGACAGCGACGCGTTGCCGCCCCCGGTGTCGACCTGCACCGTGGTCGGCGCGGTGCTGAACCCCAGCGTGATGCTGCCGCCCTCGCCGTTGACGTTCGCGGTGGGCGAGGTGAGGCCGGTGGCGGACAGGTTCCCGCCGCCGGTGTCCGCGGTGAGCGTCCCGGTGACCTCACTGGCCTCGACCTGTCCGCCTTCGGCGCGCACGCCGAGCGGGCCACTGACCGTGTTCACGGTGACCGGTCCGCCGCCGGAGTCCACCTGGGTCGCCCCGGCCCCGGACACGGTGACCTGGCCACCCTCGGCGGCCACCGTCAAGGGCCCGCCGATGCCGGCCGCGTAGACCGGCCCGCCGCCGGAGTCGATGGCCGCCGTGGGGGCATTGGAGACGTTGACCCCGCCGCCCTCGGCGTGCACGGTGAGCTTGCCGGTGAGGCCGGTCGCGGTAACCGAACCGCCGCCGGAGTCGATGTCCGCGCTGGCCACGTGGGCGACGGTCACCTGGCCGCCGTCGGCGGTCACCGTGAGCGGCCCGCCGATGCCGGCCGCGTAGACCGGCCCGCCGCCGGAGTCGATGTCCGCCGACCCGGTGCCGACCACCGACACCGAGCCGCCGGCCGCGGCGGCGTTGACCTTGACCCCGGACGGCACGCTCACCGAGAAGGCGACGCTGCAGTTGGAGTTCGCGCAGGCGGGCGCCCCGAGGGTGAGCAGGCCGCGGGAGACGGTGTCGAGCACGGTCGGGCGGTTCCCCCGCGTACGAGATCGTCTCGGTGATCGTGACCGGGCCGCTCGACGGTGGTGACCTTGATCGGCGCGCCGTCGCTCTGCACGCTCAGCGCGGTGATCGGCTGCGTCACGGTCAGCGTCCGCGCGGGCAGGACCGTGGTCGGCAGCTGGTAGGCGGGCGTGTGCTCGCCCTGGACGATGGCCAGGCCACCGAGGGTGCCGATCGTGGCGAAGGTGAGCGTGCCGCTGAGCAGCCAGATCCAGCGGCCGCGGACGGCCTGGGGCCCAGGGTTGGTTCGTTCGGGGGAAGCGGTTAGCGGTTGCATGGCAGGTCCACGGTGAGGAGGGTCGGCCCGCCGGGCGGGCTGTCGATTTCGAAGGTGCCGTCGACGGAGGCGGCCCGCCGGGCGAGCCCGGCCAGGCCGGTGCCCCTGGCGGGGTCGGCGCCGCCGACGCCGTCGTCGGTGACGATGACGTGCAGCCGGTTGCCCGCCCGCTGGACGAAGACCGCGGCCTCGGTGGCCTCGGAGTGCTTGACGATGTTCGCGAGGCCCTCGGACACCACGAAGTAGGCGACCGCCTCGATGACCGGCGCCGGGCGGCGCGGCAGGTCCACGTCCAGCCGGACCGGGATCGGCATCCGGGCGGCGATGCCGGACAGCGCCGCGTCAAGGCCGCGGTCCTCGAGGACCGCCGGGTGCAGGCCGCGGATGAGGTCGCGCAGCTCGGCGAGGGCGGCCTTGGCCTCTTCGTGCGCGTCCGCGATCGCCTGCTTCGCGTCGTCGGCGGTCTCGGCCTGGGCCCGGGCCATGCCCAGGTTGATGGCCAGCGACACGAGCCGCTGCTGCGTGCCGTCGTGCAGGTCCCGCTCGAGCCGGCGCCGCTCGGCGTCGGCGGCGTCGACGACGCCCGCCCTGGTCTCGGTCAGCTGTTCCACCCGGACCTCGAGCTCGTCCGCGCGGCTCGGCCCGAGCAGCGCCCGCGCCGCCCGGTTGTCAAGCGCCCGGACCCCGCTGGTGAGCCAGGGGGCGACGAACAAGCCGATGACGCCGACGAACGTCAGGCTGATAATCGAGCGCCCTTGTCGGGGCCGAACGAGCCGTCGTGCCGATGGATGGCCCACCGGATGGCGGACGCGAGCGTGCAGACGACGCTGGCCGGCCACAACCCGGCGGCGATGATGGCCGCCACCGCGAGCAACGGGGCGACGAGCACGTGGTAGTAGATCTGCCGCCAGGTCGCCTGCGAGCGGGCCACCGCCGTGAGACCCTGCCCGGTGAGCAGGGCCAGCCAGTTCGGCTGCGGCGGGATCTCGATGCCGGCGGTGGCCCGCAGCCGGTGCCGGTGCACGCGGGTGAGCACCGGGGTGAGCAGGAAGATCAGCGCGGTGCCCGCTAGCCAGATAAGCGCGACATCCAACGGCGTTTTCGGGCCCCGTATCGCAATAGACCCGAGGAGCATGCCCGCGAAAATGGCCCCCGCGACGATCTGCACGGGGATTCCGGCGGCCAGGTAGACCGCCTCGCCCCACGCACGCGGCGACCACGGCACGCGGCGGCGCCGCCTGGCGGGTGCCGTGTCCTGTCTATCCACCGTGATGTCCATGGCCACCACGCTATTCCCGGTGCCCAGGGGCTGCCCATACAGCGAGGCTCCCTTTCATGGTGTACCTAGCTGCACCCCCGATTCGGAACTCGCCGCTACTGCGCGCAGCCGTCCGCCGCTGCCATCGTTACGGACATGCTCGGCCGGCCTGGCCGGACGGGCGGCCGCCGCCTCCTTGCGGCCACGGACCGCGTGACGGCAGCGGTCAAGGGATCCCGCGAGTGCGGGTAACGCTGGCGCGGCCGTTCGGCACTAGCTTCCGTGAACCTGTCCCATGAGAGGACCCCCGAAATGAGACGACAGCAGGACGCGCCGGGCGCGCCGGGCGACGTGATCAGGCTTGACGGCGTGACCAAGGCGTACCAGGCGGGCGCGCCGCCCGCGCTCGACGACGTCACGATGAGCGTGGCGGACGGAGAGGTGGCCGCCATCATGGGGCCATCGGGCAGCGGGAAGTCCACCCTGCTCAACTTGATCGCCGGCCTTGACAAGCCCACGCGCGGCACGGTCACCGTGGCCGGGCAGCGGATCGACGCCCTGGGCGAGAGCGCCCTGGCCCGGTTCCGCGCCCGCCACGTCGGCATCATCTTCCAGTTCTTCAACCTCCTCGACGACCTCACTGTCGAGGACAACGTGCTGCTCCCCGCGCAGCTCGCCGGCGCCTCGCGGCGCCGGGCGCGGGCCCGCGCGGCCGAGCTCCTCGCCCGGCTCGGCATCGACAAGCACAAGGACCACTACCCGGCGCGGCTGTCCGGCGGCCAGCGGCAGCGCGTCGCCATCGCGCGCGCCCTGGTGAACTCGCCGGAGCTGCTGCTCGCCGACGAGCCGACCGGCGCGCTCGACACCGCCACCGGCCAGGAGATCGGCCGCCTGCTCACCGAGCTGAACGCGGCCGGCCAGACCCTGGTGCTGGTCACCCACGACCCGGCCCTGGCCGTCAGGTACGCCGCCCGCACGATCAGGCTCGTCGACGGCCAGGTCGTCGACGGCCGGGCCGCGACCGCCGGAGCGGTGGTGGGATCATGAGCTGGGCCGGGGGCGCCTCGCAGGCGCCCGCCACCATCAGGCCCGCCGGGCCGGGCGGCGGCCGCACCAGCGGGGCAGGCCCAGGCGACAGGCAGGACCGCCCCGGCGCGGGCAACTGGCTGAGCGTGGTGCGCACCGCCTCAGGCGGGATGCTGCGGCACAAGGTGCAGGCCGTCGTCATCGTGGCGGTGCTGTTCATCGCGACCGCCTCCGCCACCCTGGGCCTGGCGCTGCTCAACGCCAACAACTCGCCGTTCACCAGGGCCTTCGCCGCGCAGCAGGGCGCGGACGTGACGGTCACCGCGAACCCGGGTCACGCGACGGCCGCGCAGTTCGCGGCCACCGCGCACGTCGCCGGGGTCACCGCGCTCGCCGGCCCGTTCGACGAGACGACCATCCCGCTTGAGTTCCAGGGCCAGCCCTGGGGGCAGACCACCCTCGTCGGGCGCTCCAACCCCAGCGGCCCGGTCGATGACGTGGTGCTGAACGCCGGGCACTGGGCCGACGGCCCGGGCCAGATCGTGCTGGCCGGGAACGCGGCGGGAGGCGGCCCGGGCAACGGCGGTCCCGCGCTCGGCAGCACCCTCACGGCGACCAGCCTGCCCGGCCAGCCGGCGCTCACCGTCGTCGGCTTCGCCAACTCGATCACCGACACCACCGACGGCGGCGGCTGGGTGACGCCAGGCGAGCTTTCCAGCCTGCTGCCGTCCGGCAGCCAGCCGACGGCTCAGCTGCTCTACCGCTTCACCAACTCGGCGACGAACGCGCAGCTGCAGGCCGACGCGGCGGCCGTGCGGAAGGCGCTGCCCGCGGGCACGGTCCTCGACTGGGGCTCCTGGCTCACCGCGCAGCAGTCCGAGGGCAGCAACGCGGCGATCATGGAGCCGTTCGTGCTGGCGTTCGCGCTGATCGGCCTGGCGATGGCGGTGCTGATCGTCGGCAACGTCATCAGCGGCGCGGTGATCGCGCAGTACCAGCGGATCGGCATCCTCAAGTCCCTCGGCCTCACCCCGGCCCAGGTGGTGGCCGTCTACCTGAGCCGGGTCGGCTGGCCGGCCCTGGCAGGCTGCGTCATCGGAGCAGCCGGCGGCTACCTGCTCTCCGCCCCCGTCCTGCACCAGTCGGCCGGGGCGTACGGCGTGGGCAGCCAGCAGGTGCCCCTCTGGGCGCTGGTGCTGGCGCCCGCCGGCATGTTCGCCATTACCCTGCTCGCCGCGTTCGGCCCGGCGCTGCGGGCCGGCCGGCTGTCCGCCATCGAGGCGATCGCGTCCGGGCGCGCGCCCGCCACCGGCCGCGGCTACGCCGTCCACCGGCTGGCCGCCCGGCTCAACCTGCCGCGCCCGGTCGGCCTTGGCCTCGCCGCGCCGTTCGCCCGGCCGGCGCGGACCCTGGTGACGCTCGCCGCGATCGCGTTCGGCGCCACCGCGGTGATCTTCGCGATCGGGCTGCACTCCTCGCTGAACGACGCGCGGGACGCCCAGTCCCTGGCGGCCACGGTTCCCGTCCAGGTGCAGCAGAACAACCCGGGGGCCGGGCCGAACCAGGTACCGACCGCCGCCCAGTTCGCCGCCGCGACCTCGGCGATCAACGCACAGCCGGGAACCGCGCACAGCAATGCCGAGTACGGGACCTGGGTCAAGGTGGTCGGTGTCTCGCAGGACGTCAACGCGACCGCGTTTGACGGGCCGAGTTCCTGGATGGGACACGCGCTGATCGCCGGCCACTGGTACGACGGGCCCGGCCAGGTCGACGTCAACACCACGTTCCTCACCGACAGCGGGCTGGCCGTCGGCGACACGGTGACCGTCTACACCGGCACGGTGACCGCCGGGGCCAAACCGGTCACCGTGCGGATCGCGGGGGAGATCTTCTACCCGTCGAGCGACCCCGCGCATCCTCGCGTCCGCCCAGACCCTGCCGGGCGCCGTGGCCGCGGATAACTTCCGGCAGTGGAACGTCGGGCTCAAGCCAGGCGCCACCGCCACGGCCTACAGCCAGGCGGTGAACGCCGAAGCTCGGCAGCGGCAACCCCTTCCTGGCGGGACCCAGCGACCACGGCGGCCAGTTCTACGTCATTGCCAGCACCCTGATCGGACTGCTGTCGCTGATGGTCGCGATCGCCGCCGGGCTCGGCGTGCTCAACACGGTGCTGATGACGACCAGGGACCGGGTCCACGACCTGGGGATCTTCAAGTCGCTCGGCATGCGCCCGGGCCAGGTGGTGATCATGGTGATCTGCTGGGTCGTCGGCCCCGCGGTGATCGCCGGCGCCATCGCGGCACCCGCCGCGGTCGTGCTCAACACGGCGACACTGCACGCGATGGCCGCCACCGCGCACACCGGCATCCCGGCCAGCTTCACCGACGTGTTCCCCGCGTCCAGGCTGGCGCTGCTGTCGCTGGCGGCGCTGGCGATCGCGGTCATCGGCGCGCTGCTGCCGGCGACCTGGGCCGCCCGCACCCGCCCGGCGACAGCCCTTCGGGCCGAGTAGCGGCAAGGGTAGGGTGACGGGCATGACAGGCGGGCAGCGGCTCCGGGTAGTAATCGGCGAAGACTCGGTGCTGCTGCTCGCCGGCCTGGTGAAGCTCCTGGAAAGCGCCGGATTCGAGGTCACGGCCACGGCGGGCGACGGTGACGCGCTGGTCGCCACCGTCGAACGCGAGCAGCCGGACCTGGTGATCGCGGACGTGCGGATGCCGCCGACCCACACAGACGAGGGCATCCGGGCGGCGCTTACCATCCGCGCCCGCTGGCCGGACATCGCGATCCTGGTGCTGTCGCAGTACGTGGAGGAGCGGTACGCCGCCGACCTGCTGTCCACCAACACCAGCAGCGTCGGCTACCTGCTGAAGGACCGGGTGGCCGACGTCACCGAGTTCCTCGACGCGCTGCGCCGGGTCGCGGCGGGCGGCACCGCCCTGGACCCGGAGGTCGTGGCCCAGCTCCTGCTGCGCCGCGGCGCCGACCCCCTCGCCCCCCTGACCCAGCGAGAGCGTGACGTGCTCGCGCTCATGGCGGAGGGCCGGTCCAACCCCGAGATCGCGGTCAGCCTCGTCATCACGGAAAGCGCGGTCTCCAAGCACATCAACTCGATCTTCGCCAAGCTCGGCCTGCACCAGGGCGACACCGGCCACCGCCGGGTCCTGGCCGTCCTCCGCTACCTGGGCGCCGCCCCGGCATCCTGACGTCGCGCCACCGCCGTGACGGCGAATCACTCGCTTCGGGTGATCCGCCTTCCCCTAGCTAGCCGCGAGGATCAAGGCGTCAGAGTGCAGACAGAAAGGGGATGCCATGGGAAGGGAAGCACGGATCGGGCTACTGCTCGGCGCTTCGGCCTGCCTGCTGGCGGTAATGGTCGACTGGGTGATCGAGGAACTGCACCAGCCGTGAAGTTAGCCGGCTAGCTCACGGCGCCCGGCCGCGGCTCAGCCGCGGCCGGGCGCCCGGCCGGATACCGGGCGGCAGATCACGGCCCGTCGCCCCCATCTCGGCGCGCCGCCGCGTCACACTGAACGCATGACTCAGCGAAGCCCAGGCGTTGACCGTTCCTTGACACTGAGCGATAGTGAGCATCGCCCGGCGGGCGGCCGCGAACGGTCTTCGGCCGCCTGGCCGGGCGGGCACCCCCGTCGGCCCGTCGCGGTCTTCCGCCACCGCGCGGTGGCCGCCGCTAAGCCCTCCGGGAACCCGCCGTCCCTCGCGCGCGTCCGGCGCGGGGGGCTCAGGGGGTAGCTCTCACCCCGGGATCCGTCCGGTCCCGGCGGTGTCACACCTGCCCGTCAGCAGACCTCCGATCGAAGAAGGCAACGTTGTCA
>CAWKKG010000052.1:0-28783 GCA_963850115.1 uncultured Actinomycetota bacterium | reverse complement strand
CCATCTCGTTGCCGACGATCATCAGTCCCTCGTCCACGCCCGTGCCGGGCTTGGCGAGCACCTGGCCGGCCCAGCAGGCAATCGCCACGTGGGCGGTGACCTGGGCCGACCGGTCCGTCTCGTTGCAGGTGCCGCTGCAGAGGCCTTCAGCCCGTCGGCGCGGGCCAGCAGCACCGAGACGGCCTTCCTCGGCTGCCGCTCCCGGCGGAAGCCGGGGATCCGGCGCTCTCCCGTGTAGTCGAACCCGTCGTGTCCGGCACCGGCCCGGATGGCCAGCTGGTCATCGAAGAAGAAGCCTGCCCCACGGGACGGCGGGCACCTCGGCGACGCGCATCAGGCGGCCGGGAGCGCGGCCACGAACTCCGCGAGTTCGTCGAGGTTCGCGCGCTCGTTGACCCGCCTTTTTCCTCGATGTCGTGGATGATCTCGGCGACCTTGTTGAAGATGGGGCCGTTGATGTCGCGCAGCATCTCGTCGATCTCGGTCTTGCGCTTGCGGACCACGAGGTCGCGGTAGATGCCGCTGTACTTCTTGGCGCTGTTGCGGTTGAACGCGGCCAGCCGGCCGACGGATCCCTCGAGGTCGTCCGGGTCGAAACCGTCGAAGCTCTCGACCTTGACCGGCGCCTGCGCGAGGACCTCTTGCGCGATGGCGATCATGACCGGCCGGTAGCGCGGGTCTTCGAGGTGCTCGGCGATGGTTATGTCGGAGACGGCGCTTGCCGACAGCATCTCCCCGTAGGCCTCCTTGCCCCACAGGTAGCCGAGCACGTTGCCGGTGGCCTTCGCGTACGGCAACGCCCGGACGAGGTCGACCACGCGCGGGGTGATGCGGCCGCCGGCGAGCTCGCCGACGCGGAAGGTCGCGACGTTGCCCTGCATGATGCGCCCGGGGGCCATCACGTCGGCGCCGAAGTTGACGAACGACGAGACGACCCGGTCGCGGCCGACCGCCTCGACGAGGGTGTCGGCGGTGAGCCCGTTCTGCACGGTCAGCACGTAGCCGTCGGGGGCGAGCCGGCCGCGCAGGAGTTCGGCGGCGGCACGGGTGTGCAGGCTCTTGACGGCGACGATCGCGCGGGGGACGCGGGCGGGAAGTTCGCTCGGGGTGACCGCGCGCGCCGCCACGGTGAACTCGTTGACAGGGCCCTCGATGATCAGCCCGTGCTCCCTGATGGCGGCCACGTGAGCCTCGTCGGCGTCGCACAGCGTGACGTCGTGGCCGGCCCGGATCATGTGAGCGCCGATGGCGCCGCCGATGGCGCCGGAGCCGACGATGGTGATTTCCATACTTATGCCCCCATTGCGCGGAAGGCGCGGTAGATGTGCACCGATCGCTCCCAGTCGGCCATCCGCTCGATCGCCGCCTCGCCGACGCCGTGAAAGACGGCGTCCACGAGGCTTTCCGTGAGCACGAGGAGCGCTGCGAACGAGTCGAAGGGGACGCCATCGACCGCGACGGGCAGCACGACGTCGGCCTCCTCCGCCGACGGGGAGAGCGACTCGTCGGTGATCAGGATGACGGTGGCGCCGCAGTTCTTCGCCATCGAGACGACCTCCTTGGCGGCCAGCTCATGCCTGCGCAGGTCAAAGACGATCGCGACCGAGTCACGCCCGGCGCGCAGGTACTTCCCTATGTCCGCGCCGAGCGGCTCGTCGGCGTAGTCGACATTAGGGATCAGCTGGTCAAGCTGCATCGCCAGCATGCGGGCGACCAGCCGCGAGAAGTAACCGCCGGAGATCACGACGTGCCGCGGGCGGCCGGCGAGCACGGAGACGGCCCGCTCGATTTCGGCTGGCGGCACGGTGTCCCGCAGCCTCGCGATGAGGCCGACGCGCAGGCCGACGGCGCGCAGGAAGACGCTGTCGTCGGACGGCGCGTCCCTGCGGGCCTGGGCACGGCTCAGCGGGCTCGCGCTCATCGAGCGGGTGACCTCGGCGCGCAGCCGCTCCTGGAAGTCCGGGTAGCTGCCGAACCCGAGCCTGGCGAGCAGGCGCAGCACGGTCGGTTTGCTCGTCCCCGCCGCGGCCGCCAGCGCGGCCGTGCTCTCGAGTCCGGCGGCCGGGTAGCGGGCAAGCAGGGCGCGCGCCACTTTCCGCTCGGCGGGCGTCAGCTCGTCCATCCGCTGAAAGATCTCGTCGCGCAACGGCAGCTGTTCGGCGGGAAGGTCTGTCATGACGTGAGTATCGGCTCTGGCCCGGTGCCGCGGGCGGAGAACATCGCAGGCGAGTTGTGCGCCACGACGATGCCGCCGTCGCCGCCGACGGCGATGAGGCCGCCGCTGCTGCCGCGCCGGGCGAGTTCCTGCAGGGTCTCGCGCACCGCATTGGCAAGATCCGCGCCGGTGTAGCGGATCCTGGCGGCGACGTCGTAGGCCACGACACCGCGGATGAATGCCTCGCCGTGTCCGGTACACGAGATCGCCGCGACGGCGTCGCGCGCGTACACGCCCGCGCCGACGATGGGGCTGTCGCCCACCCGCCCGTCGGCCTGGCCGACCATGCCGCCCGTGGACGTGGCGGCCGCGACCAGGCCTCCGGCGTCCCGCGCGACCGCGCCGACCGTTCCGTGCCGGGCGGCGACGGTACGGCCGTCCAGCACCCGGTCCAGCTGCTGCCGACGCGGCTCGGTGATGAAGTAGCCGGGCTCCACGACCTCAAGCCCGTAGCGCTCAAGGAACCCGGCGTCCGGGTCGACGATGAGCACGTGCTCGGTGCGTTCCATCACCGTGCGGGCGAGCAGGACCGGGTTCCTCGCGTGCTTGGAGGCGGCGACCGCGCCCGCCGACCCCGACCCCGTCATCACCGACGCGTCGAGTTCGGCGTGTCCCGTGGCGGTGAGCGCGGCGCCGCGGCCCGCGTTGAACAGCGGGTCGTTCTCGAGCACTTCCACGCTCGCGCACACGGCGTCCAGCGCGCCGCCGCCCGCCGCGAGTACCTGCCATCCGGCCTGGTAGGCGGCCAGCAGTCCCTCCGCGTACGGCGCGCGGCCCGCGTGGGTCAGTTCTTCCACCCGCCCGCCCGCCCCGCCGTGCAGGGCCAGGCTCGGCTCTCCCCTTTCAGGCGGCGCCGCTTCGAAAATCTCCATGCTGATCGTCCTTCTGTCGTGCGGGCCGGGACTCAGCGTCCTCCGGCCTGCCGGGTGATGTAGGTGACCGCGACGAACGACCGGAAGACGCGCAACAGGTCATCGCCCGCGATCCGCGCGGTCCGCTCGCCCGTGCGCTCGGTGTCTCGCGCCCAGGTCGCGACGTCGGCCATGTCCCCGGTCTGGAACTCCATGTCCAGCTCCGCCGGCTTGCCGATCGCGGGCGGCCGCACGCCGCCGGCCGCGACGCGGCGGGCCGCCTCTTCCGCGCCGGCGCGGATCAGGCGGCACGACTCGTCCGGGTGCCGGTTCAGCGCCGCCGACCTGGTGATGGACTCCTTCGTGATCACGTTCACGGCGTCCGGCGCGAACGGCGCCGTCTCCTCGGCCGTCACCCGGTCGCCGGAGACGAAGGCGACGGGGGTTCCGTGGTGCGCCATCGGCAGCGCGTTGATGCCGCTCTCCCCCACGTACTCGCCGTTCAGCCGGACACCGGCGAAGACCTCGGGGTTGTAGGTGTGGGACAGCGTCGACGGGCGGCCGGAGATCGAGCCGTGATAGCCGACGAGGAAGACCGCGTCGAAGCTGCCGTCGAGCCCTTCGACCATGTACATCGGCTTGTGGCGGCCCGACAGGTAGCCGGCGCCGCCCGCGATCTTGCGCGGGTCGAGATTGGCCATCCGGCCGTGGGAGTCGTTCACGACGATCTCGGTCGCCCCGGCGGCGACCGCGCCCTCGATTGCCGCGTTGACCTCATCCTGCAGCAGGGCGCAGCCGAGCGCGTACCCGGCGCTGCCGGGGCGGCACTGGTCCCAGTCGACGACACCTGCGACGCCTTCCATGTCGCACGAGATCCAGATCTTCATCGTCAGCCTTCCTTCAACACGGGCTCCAGCACGGGCTCCAGCACGGGCTCCAGCACGGGCTCCAGCACGGGCACCTCGGTACGGAGCGAGTTCGGCGGTTGCCGTTCACGCGGCGCCCAGGCCGAGCAGGAGGCCGTCGTCGGAGACCGCGGGCGAGGTGGTCACGAAGATGACTACGCCGTCGGCGGGCGCGGTGATGGTCTCCTGGACGGTCGCGCCGTCCAGGCTGGACACCGTACCGACCACCTGACCCTGCGTCACCGGATCGCCCGCCTTGATCGCGGGGGCCCACCAGCCGGCCTTCAGGCAACGCGGCCACAGGAACCGTCCCAGGTACGCCGGCTCGGCCGGCGGTGCCGGGTGGGCGGGCGCCTCGGTCATGCCGAGGCTGGCCAGGACCCCGTTCAGCCCGGCCACGTGCAGGTCGACGGCACGCTCCTCGACCAGGCCGCAGCCGCCCGCCTCGGCGGTAATGGCCGGGATGCCCAGCCCGGCCGCGCTGGCGCTGCTGGTGCCGTTCACCGTCCGGCCGGCCCCGGCGGGCTGACGGATCACGTAGGGCAGACCGTAGGCCGCCGCCAGTTCCCGCGCCCGGTGCTCGGCCGGGCCCGCCTCGTACAGCGCGAACGGCTGGAGCGCCTCCACCAGGTCGCCGCAGTGCGCGTCGACGTAGGCGTCCGATCCCCGGATGAGCTGGTTGAAGGCGTCGTAGGCGAGCCGCTCGGCCAGCGTGCCCGCCGGATCGCCAGGGAACGAGCGGTTGAGGTTCTTGCCGTCCTCCGGGACCACGAACGGCGTCCGGGCGGCGAAGGCCGTCACGTTCAGTACTGGCACGGCGCGGACCCGGCCGCGCAGCGCCCTGGCTTCCAGGGTGCGCAGCCAGCGGCGCACGCCGGCCATGGAGGCGTACTCGCAGCCGTGCACGCCGGCGATCACGGTCAGGGTCGGGCCGTCGGCCGAACCCGTCACCTCGACGAACGGCACGTTCAGGCCGGCCAGTTCGATGGTACGGCGGTCGATGGCGGGCAACGCGGGCATGTGCGTCCCTTCGCAGAGTCATAGGCGGTCTTAGGGCCCCAGGACGTTACTAACGTTACAGCAAGGTCAAATCTGTTTGTTTTGTCCCGAAAGGGTCTCCCGCTTCGGAACCTCGCTGTTTACAGTGGGTTAGGCAAAGGTTTGCGTAGTCCCAGGCACAGCGTCGTACCGTCCGGGCACAGGGTTGTGCCGTGCATCCCAATCCCCCCTCGCGACCCCCGTCGCCCGAGGCACCCGGGAGTTTCATATGAGGCCAAGATCAGCCTTGGCAATGGCCATGACCGCCTGCTGCACGGTCGCGGTGCTGGCGGCCTGCGGGTCGGGCGGCTCGTCCACCGCTGGAAGCGGCGGTAGCTCGGCCAGCGCCGGCACGCCGGTCCAGGGCGGAAACCTCGTCTTCGCCAACCCGCAGGACGCGCAGTCGCTCAACGAGTCGAATGTTTTCGACAACAACTCGATCTGGATCATTGAGCAGATCACCCAGCCGCTGTTCACCGTCACGAGCAACGGCAAGGGCGTCATGCCGTGGCTCGCGACCGGCTACACCGTCTCGAAGAACCAGCTGGCCTACACCATCACGCTGCGGCCGGGGGTCAAGTTCTCCAACGGCACCCCCATGACGTCCAAGGACGTGCAGTTCACCCTGGAGCAGACGATGGCCGCCTCCCAGGGCTGGGGTTACATCGACTCCGCCATCAAGTCGGTGACCGCCCCGTCCGCCGACACGGTGGTGGTCAACCTGAAGTACAAGTGGGCGCCCATCCTGGCCGACCTGGCGCTGTTCGCCAACGGCATCGTGCCCGCCAACTACGGCGGCAAGACCGAGACCGCGTTCTACAACGCGCCGATCGGCACGGGCCCGTTCAAGTTCGACTACTGGCACAAGGGCAGCGCGCTCAAGCTCATCAAGAACACCGACTACTGGCAGCCCGGCAAGCCGTACCTGGACAGCGTGACCTGGACCGACGTGCCCGACGTCAACACCCGCCAGCTCCAGGTGGCCAGCGGCCAGGCCCAGATCGACCAGTTCCCCGCGTGGTCCACGGTGACCCAGCTGAAGGCCAACCCGGCGGTCCAGCTGAGCCTGTTCAACTCCACCGAGACGAACTACCTGACCTTCAACGAGCACGTCGCGCCGTTCCAGGACGTGAACGTGCGCCGGGCGATCTCGTACGCGATCGACCGCGAGGCGCTTGTCAAGGCGGTGCTGTTCGGCAACGGGCAGCCGGCCAACTCCCTGTTCTCGCCGAACGTGAACTACTACGACCCGAACAGCGGCGGCCTGCAGTACAACCTGGCCGACGCCAAGGCGGCGATGGCCAAGTCGAGCGTGCCGAAGGGGTTCACCACCACGCTGCTAGTGCCGTCGGGCAACTCCGACTACGCCACCACCGCCACGATCGTGCAGTCCGAGCTGAAGCCGCTCGGCATCACGGTGAACATCCAGACGCTGGACCCGAACACCGCGAACGAGAACTTCCAGTCGGGCAAGTACGACATGTACTTCTCGCTGTGGACGATGGACATCCCTGACCCGGACGAGCTCGCTACCTTCGGGCTCATCCCGACGTCCGGCTCGAAGTCGTTCTTCACCTTCTACAGCAACCCGGCCGTGGTCAAGGCGGTCAAGAACGCCGAGGTGACGACGGACACCGCGGCGCGGCAGGCGGACTACAACACCGCTCAGCAGGACGCCGCCAGCGACGCGTTCATGGCGTTCCTGTACTACTCGCCCTATGCGTACGCGGAGGCGTCGAACGTGCACGGCTTCGACGTCACGCCGCTCGGCAACTACCACATGGAGGACGTCTGGCTGAGCTCGGGCTCAGGCTGACCGGATCCGCCCCGTGAGTCCGACACCGGCCGGGCCGGGCGCCGCACGTCGCGCCCGGCCCGGCCGCCCGACCCCACCATCTCGAGCGAGGTCTTCATGGGCCGGATGAGCTTCGTCCTGCGGCGGCTGGTACTGCTCGTACCGACCGCCGTGGGCGTCACGATCATCACGTTCTTCATGGTCCACCTGATCCCCGGCAACCCGGCCGTCACCATCCTCGGCCAGCGCGCCAACCCCAGCACCGTCGCCGCCCTGGACCGTCAGCTGGGCCTGAACCAGCCCCTCCTCGATCAGTACTGGCTGTTCATCGACCGGTTGTTCCACGGCAACCTAGGGATTAGCCTGTACTACGGCGTGCCGGTCTCCGGCCTGATCACCAGCCACCTGCCGACGACGCTGTGGCTGCTGTGCTACGCCGCGGTCATCGCCGTCGTCATCAGCGTGCCGCTGGCCACGCTGGCCGCCAGCCGCAAGGACGCGATCCGCGACCACGTCGTCCGCGTCGTGCCGCTGATCGGCCTCGGCTTGCCGGCCTTCTGGTTCGGCCTGATCCTGCAGACCTGGCTCGGCACCAAGCTCCGGCTGTTCCCCGTCACCGGCTACGGGTCGGGCTTCACCGGCCACCTGCAGTCCATGTTCCTGCCCGCCCTGACCGTGGCCGTCGCGCTGTCCCCGGTCCTGATCCGCAGCCTCCGCGCCAGCATGCTGAACGTGCTCGGGGCCGAGTTCATCACCACCGCCCGGGCCAAGGGCGTGCCCACGCCGCGACTGCTGGTCCGGCACGTGCTGCGCAACGCCGTCATCCCCGCGGTGACCGTGCTCGGCATCAACATCGGCTACCTCATCGGCAGCACCCTCATCGTGGAGCAGGTCTTCGCCCTGCCCGGCCTCGGCAGCCTGATGATCAACGCCATCTTCGAGCGCGACTTCACCGTCATCCAGTCGGTCGCCCTCATCTACGGCGTGCTGGTGGTGCTGGTCAACCTGCTCACCGACGTCGCCTACGTCGCGCTCGACCCGAGAGTGAGGTTCGACGCATGAGCGCAGTCTCAGCCGGCCCCGCCGCGGGGCCCGCACCGGCCGCCGCGCGTATCCGGGCGCGCCGCGCCCGCTGGTACCGCCAGCCGACCCTGATAGCGGGCCTGGTGCTGCTGGCGATCATCTTGTTCATGTGCTACGGCGCACCGCTGCTGACCTCGTTCAACCCCGACACCCAGAACCTGCTGGAACCCCTGGTCGGCATCGGCCAGCAAGGCCACCTGCTCGGCACCGACCAGGAAGGCCGCGACACCTGGGCCCGACTGCTCTACGGCGGCCAGGTTGACCTGCGCGTCGCCGGGCTCGCGGTGCTCTTCCCGTTCATCCTCGGCATCATCGTGGGCAGCCTGGCCGGCTACTTCGGCGGCTGGGTCGACGCCATCATCATGCGCATCGTCGACATCGTCGTCGCCTTCCCCTTCTTCGTCCTGGTCATCGCGCTGGTATTCGTCCTCGGCACCGGCGAGAAGAGCATCTACATCGCCATCACCGCGGTCGGCTGGGTCTCCTACGCCCGCATTACCCGCGGCGAGATCACCGTCGCCAAACGGCAGGAGTACGTCCTCGCCGCCCAGTCCGGCGGCCTGTCCAGCGTGCGGATCATCACCCGGCACCTGCTGCCCAACGTGATCACGCAGTCGATCGTCTACGCGATGTCCGACATCGTCCAGGACATCCTCGCCATCGTCACCCTCAGCTACCTGGGGCTGGGCATCCAGCCCCCCACGCCAGACTGGGGCACCATGATCGCTGCCGGGCAGAACTTCCTCACCACCCAGTGGTGGCTGACTACCATCCCCGGCCTCGCGGTCGTGATCACCGGCGTCGCGCTGTCGCTGATCGGTGACGGCCTCGCCGACCTGCTCCGGCCGGCCTCATCATGAGCGAGCTTGCGAGCGAATCAGTAAGTACAGTGCGTCCGCGAATGCGGACTCCGAGCGCCAGCGAGGTGTCCTCATGAGCGGGCTACTGCAGCTTGAGGTCAACGACCTGCGGGTGCAGATCGCCAGCCACCGCGGCGTCGTCTGCCCGATCGACGGGGTGTCGCTTGAGATCGCGCCCGGGGAGGCCGTCGGCCTGGTCGGCGAGTCCGGCTCGGGCAAGAGCATGACCCTCAAGTCGATCCTCGGCCTGCTCCCGCCCGACGCCAAGGTGACCTCGGGCTCGGTTGTCTTCGACGGCTCCGACCTGACCCGGATGCCGCACTCTCAGCTGAATCGGGTCCGCGGCCGGCGGATCGGCATGATCTTCCAGGAGCCGATGAGTGCCCTCAACCCGGTCATGCGGGTCGGGAACCAGATCGCCGAGGGCCCCCGCGTCCACCTCGGCATGAACCGCGCCCAGTCGGTGGAGCGCGCCCTGGACCTCATGCGCCGCGTGGGCATCCCCGAGCCCGAACGCCGGTTCCGCGCGTACCCGCACGAGTTCTCCGGCGGCATGCGGCAGCGCGTGATGATCGCGATGGCGCTGTCCTGTGACCCCGAGCTGATCCTGTGCGACGAGCCCACCACCGCGCTCGACGTGACGATCCAGGACCAGATCCTGCGGCTGCTCGCGCAGCTGTGCCGGGAGTCGGGCACCAGCCTGATGTTCGTCACCCACGACCTGCCCGTCGTCGCCCAGGTCTGCCACAAGGTCGCCGTCATGTACGCGGGGCGGATCGTCGAGCGCGGCACCGTGCAGGAGGTCTTCACCCGGCCGATGCACCCCTATACCCTGGGCCTGCTGCGGTCGGCGCCCGATGTCGACCATCCCGGCCACTCGCTGGAACCCATCCCCGGCTCGCCCCCCAGCCTGGCCAGCCCCCCGTCTGGCTGCCGGTTCCATCCCCGCTGCCAGTTCGCCGAAGACGACTGCAAGGTCATCGACCCGCCGTTGCGCCTGATCGAGGGCGACCGTGCCACGGCCTGCCTGCACTACGAGCGCACCCTGGATGAGATAGGAGCGGACACATGAGCGCGCAGGCGATCCTGGAGGCCACTGGCGTGCAGGTGAGCTTCCCTGTCGGCTCGGCGCTCGGCGCCCGGCTGCGTCACCAGCAGCACCTGCTGCACGCTGTGGACGGCGTCGACCTGACCGTCCGCCGGGGCGAGGCACTCGCCCTGGTCGGCGAGTCGGGCTCGGGCAAGTCGACCCTCGCCCGGGCGATCGCCGGCATCCAGCGCGCTAACCGCGGCCAGATCAAGCTGGACGGCAAGGTGCTGCCCGCGCGCCGCCGGTCCCGCGCCGATCAGCGCCGGATTCAGATGGTCTTCCAGGATCCGTACTCGTCGCTCAACCCCCGGCTGACCGTCGGCGGCGTGCTGCACGAGCTGCTGCGGGTGCATCATGTAGTCCCCCGGCCCGAGGTCGAGTCCCACACCCGGCAGCTGCTGCGCATGGTCGGCCTGCCCGAGGACGCGGTGCACGCCCTGCCCCGGCAGTTTTCCGGCGGCCAGCGCCAGCGCGTCGCTATCGCCCGGGCGATAGCCCTGCGGCCCGAGGTGCTCGTGGCCGACGAGCCGGTGTCCTCGCTCGACGTGAGCGTGCAGGCCACGATCTTGAACCTGCTGCAGGACCTGCGGGCCGAGCTCGGCCTGACGCTGCTGTTCATCTCGCACAACCTGGCCGTGGTGCGGCACCTGTGCGACCGGGTCGGGGTCATGTACATGGGGCGGATCATCGAGGTGGCGCCGACCGAGGTGCTGTTCGAGAATCCGCGCCACCCGTACACCGCCGGGCTGCTCGCCGCCATCCCCCGGATGGCGCCCGGCGACGAGAGCGGTGCGCCGGCGGTCAAGGGCGACCCGCCCAGCCCGCTGCGACTCCCGGCCGGCTGCCGGTTCCGCACCCGCTGCCCGATCGCGCAGCAGGTCTGCGCCGAGCAGGACCCGGCTCTCACCACGTCGAGCATGAACTCCGAGCACAGCGCGGCCTGCCACTTCGCCTGGACGGCGAGCCCGGCGAACGTATCGGAAAACGTATGACCGAACGGCAGCCCGGGCCCGCGAGAAAAGCCGCGGGCGGGCAGCGCGCGGCCCGCCTCATCGACATCGCCAGCGCCGTCGGGGTGCATCCGTCCACCGTCTCACGCGTGCTCAACGGCGACGTCGGCCATTCGGTCCGACCCGAGACGGTCCGCCGGATCCTGGCTGAGGCCCGCTCCCGCCGGTACCGGCCGAACGCGCTGGCCCGGGCGCTGCGCCAGCATCGCACGGGTGCGCTCGCCTTCGTCGTGCCGATGCTGCGCAACCCGATCTGGGTCCGGCTACAGCGCGGCGCTCTGCTGCGCGCCGCCGAGCGCGGCTACGTCGTGATGATCATGGAGGAGCCGACCGAGGACCCGATGCCGCCCAGCGCCTACAGCTACCTCGTCGCGGAAAGCCGCGCCGACGGACTGCTGCTCGCCACGACGCTGCGCGCCGGCGGCGCCGAGAAGGACGAGGCACTGAGCGCGGTGCCGCACGTCTATGTCAACCGGCGCGGTCCCGAACGCGGCAACGACGTCGTCATGGATGAGGCGGGCGCGGTCCGGTTGTTCCTCGAGCACGTGGCCGGCCGCGGCCACCGCACCGTGCTTCTCGTCGACGGGCCGCCCGACATCGACACCGTGCACCGGCGGGTCCTCGCGGCCCGGCGGCACTGCGCCGCCATGGGCCTGCGGGTCATGGTGAGAAACGCGGCCCCGACGGAGGAAGGCGGCTTCACCGCGATCCGGCGGCTGGTAGCGGCCGGCCCGCTGCCGACGGCCATCGGGGTAGGCAGCATCGACCAGGTCTTCGGCGTGCTCGCGGCGCTGCGCGAGGCGAGGATCGCCGTGCCCGCCGACGTCTCTCTGGTCAGCTTCGACGAGGACGAGTACCTCGCCTACCTCGATGTTCCCGTGACCACCGTCTGCATGCCGCTGGCCGAGCTCGGCGCCGCCGCCGTGGACGCGCTGATCGCCCGGATCGACGGCGACGGCGGCGGATCCGACGTCCTGATCAGGGAGCCGATGTTCCTGGTGTCCCGCGGGTCCGTCGGCGCAGTGTCGACAAGATCAGGGTCCGCGGGCGGCGGGACGGCCTAGAACCGGGTTGGCCCGCGACCAATGAGAGAACGGAGTGCTTCACCATGGGACTGGCAGGCAGGGTCGCGGTCGTCACCGGTGCCGCCCACGGGATCGGCGGCGCGATCGCGGACGCCCTCACGGACGACGGGGCGAAGGTGTACCGGGTGGACAAGGAACCCGCCGCTCTCGACCGGACGGCGATGACCGCCGCGGATCTCACCGACCCGGCCGCCGTCGCGGGCCTCTTCGCCGCCGTCGGCCCGGTGGACATCCTGGTCAACACCGCCGGCGGAGTCGTCGGCCAGGTGGGCCGCCCGCTCGAGGAGGTGACCGAGGACGCCTGGCGGGCGGTGGTCGACGCGAACCTGACCACGACGTTCCTGTGCACGCGGGCGGCCGTCCCGGGGATGAAGCAGCGCGGCTGGGGGCGGATCATCAACATCTCGTCGGGGGCCGGGCTGACCGTCAGCAAGACCGGGATCCAGGCGTACGCCAGCGCCAAGGCGGGCCAGATTGGCTTCACCCGGCAGATGGCGCGTGAACTCGGCCCGTTCGGCATCACCGTCAACTGCATCGCCCCGGGCTTCATCTTGTCCAACCCAGCCACCCAGGCGCAGTGGGACGGCTACGGCCCCGACGGCCAGCGGGACCTGGTGGCCGGCATCGCGACGCGCAGGCTCGGGCAGCCCGCCGACATCGCCAACGGGGTGCAGTTCTTCGCCTCGGAACGGTCAGGCTGGGTCACCGGCCAGATCATCGCCATCGACGGCGGGAGTGCGTTCCAGTGAGCAGCCGCGCTGTCGACTCGGGCGCTGATGACGACGCCCACGCCACCGGGCCCCGTTCCCCCGGACTGCTGGGCACTCCGGCCCTGGCCCTGGCCGCATTGAGCGGCTGGCCGGCCACCGCCTTGTCCGGCGACCCGGGCCTCACCGACCTCCTCGCCGCGCTCAGCCGCGAGCCAGGCGGGCCCGCGGCTGCGCGGGTGGCGGAGCTCGGCCGGTCTATCGCGGCCGGGCAACGGGCCGTGACCAGGCAGAACCTAGACCTGCTGGCCGCATACGAGCGGCTGGAGCGGCTCGGCCGGCCGTTGAACGCGGTTGCCTCGGTCGCGCCGGTCCCCGCTCGCGCGGCCGACGGGCCGCTGGCCGGGCAGCCGGTCGCGGTGAAGGACATCATCGCGGTCGCGGGCCTGCCGACACGGTGCGGCAGCCCGGCGAGCGACCCAGCGCCCGCCAGGGGGGACGCGACGGTGGTGCGCCGACTCCGCACCGCGGGAGCCGAGGTGTTCGCCACCACCCAGTGCCTGGAGTACGCCGCCGGCTTCGCGCACCCGCAGATCGGCGACACCCGCAACCCGCGGGACCCATCGCGGACCTCCGGCGGCTCCTCGGGCGGGTCGGCCGCGGTCGTCGCGGCGGGTGTTTGCGACCTGTCCGTGGGCACCGACACCGGCGGGTCGGTGCGGATCCCGGCCGCCTACTGCGGAGTGGTCGGGCTGAAGCCGAGCTACGGGGCGCTGCCCGCGGCGGGAGTCTTCCCGCTCTCGCCCACCTGCGATCACGTCGGGACGCTGACCGCCACCGTGGCCGGGGCCGCCCGCCTCTTTGGCGTGCTAGCGGGTGAGGACCCGCCCGGCGGCGGCCGGCCCGTCGAGGCCGATGATCAGCGGTTCACCGTCGGCGTGCTGGCCGGCCAGTTCGCCGATCCCTCGGTCACTCCTGAGGTCCGGGCCGCGGTCCGCCGCGCCCTCGGCCGGCTGCGCGCGGCCGGCTGGGAGGTCAGGGAGCTGACCGCGCCGTGGCTGGCCGGCCTCGCGGAGTGGGCGGAGGTTCTCGCGGTGATCGTCGCCCGAGAGGCCACCGCCGTGCACCGCGGCCGCGACATCAGCCGCTACGCCGAAGGGACCCGGGCCCTGCTGGAGTTCGGCGCTGCGGTCAGCGGCGAACGATACGAGCGAGCGCTAGCCCGCCGGGTCGTCCTCACCGCCGCGATCGACGAGAACCTGGCGGGCGTCGACGTGCTGGCGGGCCCGACGGTCGGGTTCCAGGCCCCGGAGGAGGACCCGCCGTTCGGAGTGGGCGAGGACTCCGGGGAGGGCCGGTTCACGGGTCCGTACAACCTGAGCGGCCACCCGGCCCTGTCGCTTCCCGTCCCGGCTGATGGCCTTCCCGTCGGGCTTCAATTGGCCGGGCGGACGGGCGGCGACTGGCCGCTGCTGCGGGTCGCCGCCGCCGTTGAACGGGTGCTCACCCGTCCCGCTCCCGAGCCCGTCGGCCCGTCGTAACACCACCGAGCCGTGAAGCTGGCGTCCGGGTTCCCCTTCTACTTCGCGACGTACTGGTGGACCTTTCTCGGGCTCAAGGGCGCGCTGGCTGTGGAGGCCGGCGCGCCCGCCAGCGACGCCGACGGCACGTGCCGATGGGGCAACGGGTGCGTCGGAAGGCCTGGCACGACCAGGTCGCCGCCCGCTACCGGTACCGGTGCGGCGCACTCGGGACGGAACTCGGCGCGTCGAGCATGGCGACCGCGAGGTCGGTCAGGATCAGCGCGAACGACGCCAGCGGCGCGACGCCGTCCACGCCGGCCTCGCTGTCGCGCTCCCATCGGGCCAGGCCGCTGCTGGCGAACCGGACGGTCAGCGCCGCCCGGCCGACGGCCTCCGGCTCCGGCAGGTGGCTCAGGTGCGCCACCATGAGCTCGAGTAGCTCGGAAAGTACCGCGTCGCTACGCCGCTCCGCCTGGGGCCGCGCGAAAGGCTTGCGGCCGTGGCCGAACCAGAGCGACTCGTCCGCCAGCAGCAAGTCGCTAAGCCGCGCCCAGTACGACGGGACGCAGTGCAGCATCTCGGCCGCGATCGGCTGAACGTGGGCCTCGACCAGCTGCCGGGTTGTCCGGTCCCCGGGTCCCGGCAGTCTGGCGATGAGGTGCTGGCGGTGCTGCGCGATCGGGGTCTCGCGCCGTTCGCAGACCGCGTCGATCAACCCGGACCGCGACCCGAAGTGATAGGTGATCGCCGACTGATTGTGCTGGCCGGCGGCGGTGATGATCTCGCGGTTCGGCACCCCGAGCCCGCGGGTGGCGATCAGCTGCTCGGCGGCCGCCAGCAGGCGCAGCCGTCCTTCCGCGGGCCGCCCGCGACCAGCGCTGTGGGTACCAGTCGGCATGAGGTCAGTCACATGCCTAATCATTACCGTCAAGATCAAACAACTACGCATACGCGAAGTTAAACCTGGGCGACGCCCGGCCCCGGCGTGTCCTTAATAGCTGGCCATTAAGTTAAATCTTCAAGCGCTTCCCGGCTTCGAAGACGACCGCCTTCCCCCTGACGGCTACCGGGCGCGCCGGCCACAGCAGCCTAATCCCTGTGCATTAATCGCGATGGGCCGCTTCCTTCGTTTACGCGTCCCTTGCCGGGTGTTCACCTCGGACCGGGAAGCTCCGCACGTGTCAGTGCCTAGCGCCTAGGTCCCTAGTACCTAGGCACCTAGCCAGCGGGCAAACCCCCGCTACCCGGTAGAGACAGAGCCGTGACCTTGGAATTCCAGAAACTGCATCAGCGACGGCGGCTGGCCGGCGCGACCGCCGTAGCCGCCGTCTTGGCGGCCGCCGGGCTGGCCAGCGGCGTGCTGGCCGCGAGCGCCGCGCCCGGCCCGGTCCTCACGTCCCTGACGTACACCTCGACTGGCCCGGGCGGCGGCCTGCGCCTGCCGACCGGCGTGTCGGCCTTCAACGGCACCGTGTACGTGTCCAACACCAGCGAGAACGTGCTCGCGACGGTGACGGGCGGCACCACCGCCGCGGTCGCCGGGTCGCTATCGGCTTACGGCGAGCACGGGGACGGCGGCCAGGCGGCCAGCGCGTCGCTGTACCACCCCGGCGGCACCGCCGAGGACGCCAGCGGCGACGTCTTCGTCGCCGACAGCGGCGACAACGTGGTCCGCGAGGTCACCGCCGCCGGGGTCATCCGCCGCGTCGCGGGCACCGGCATCGCCGGCCTCGGCTACGCGGGTCCGTTCGGCTTCCCGGCCGCGCTCAGCTCGCTGGACTACGCCCAGGACGTGGCCGTCGACGCCCAGGGCGACGTGTTCATCGCCGACACCTACAACAACCGGGTCGTCAAGGTCACCCCGCAGGGCCAGGCCGTCGCCGTCGCGGGCGACGGCGTGGCCGGCTACTCCGGCGACGGCCGCCGGGGCGCGTTCGCCGAGCTGGACGAGCCGGCCGGCGTCGCGCTGGACGCGCAGGGCAACCTGTACATCGCCGACTCGGCCAGCAACGTCATCCGCCGGGTCGACGCCAGGACCGGGATCATCACCACCGTGGCCGGCGACTACGCCGCGGACAAGGCCAGCGGCGGCCTGGGCGGGTTCTCCGGCGACGGCGGCCCCGCCACCAGCGCGCGGCTGAACGACCCGCAGGGCGTGGCGGTCGACGGCGCCGGCGACCTGTTCATCGCCGACACCTTCAACAACGCCGTCCGCGAGGTCACCCCGGCCGGCACCATCTCCACCGTCGTGAACTCCGCCCCCGCCAGCGGCGGCACCCCGGCCGCCGGCGGCGAGACCAGCAACGTAGCGCCCACGGCGTCCAGGCTGAACACCCCGTACGGGATCGGCATCGACCCGAGCACCGACGACCTGTACATCGCCGACACCCACAACAGCAAGATCGCCGAGGTCACCGGCCTCGCCCAGCCCGGCACCGGGTCTTCAAGCACGGGGTCCTGGCCCGACCGCCCCGGCCAACTCCTGACGCGCCCGCCACGAGACGAAGAGACATTCATGACTGACAAGAAGCGCACGCAGCCGTTCGGACCGAGGATGAAGCGCCGCACCTTCGTGGCCAGCGCGGCCGCCGTGGCCGGCGCCGCCGGGCTGGCCGGGGTCCTGCCCGAGAACCTGGCCCGGGCGGCCACCATGAGCGCTAAGCCGTTCGACCTGTCCCAGGTCAAGCACCTGGTCTTCCAGATGCAGGAGAACCGCAGCTTCGACCACTACTTCGGCACCTTCCCCGGCGCGCGGGGCTTCAACGACCCCACCGCGATCCGGCTGCCCACCGGCCGGCCCGTCTTCCAGCAGCCCGACCCCGCCAACCCCGACGGCTACCTCGAGCCCTGGCACATGTCCACCATCACCACCGGCGCCGCCGCCGTCCCGTCGCTCTCACACGACTGGCGCGACCAGCACGCCTCCTGGAACCAGGGCGCCATGGACGGCTGGCTCCTCACCCACATCGCCGCCGACGGCGACACCAACGGCTCATTCACCATGGGCTACTACACCCAGGAAGACATCCCCTTCCACTGGGCCCTCGCCCAGGCCTTCACCCTCGCCGACAACTACCACTGCTCGGTGATGGGCCCCACCGACACGAACCGGCTGTTCTGGGAAGAAGGCGGCAACGACCCGCAGGGGAAGGCCGGCGGGCCGGTCATCGAGACCGGGGGCGTGCGGGACCTGACCTACGAAAGCGGCCCAGAGACCCTCTACAAGGCCGGGATCAGCTACAAGTTCTACCAGGGGATCGGCTGGCCGCAGGACACGATCACCACCTATTTCAAGCAGTTCCAGACCCCCGGGCTCGTGCCCACTGCCCTGTACAACGCCGTAACGTCAACGGGCACGCTGTGGGGCGACGGCACGCCGGGCGGGATCGGCGACCCGGAGAACCCGACGCCGGCCAGCAACTCGGAAATGGGCTTCGAGGAGGACTGCGCCAACGGCGTGCTGCCCGACGTGTCGTTCATCGGGTCCAAGTCCGGCTACGACGAGCACCCGGCGGCCCTCCCGGCGGCCGGCGCCCAGTTCCTCGCCACCAAGCTGGAGGCCCTGGCCGCCAACGAGGAACTGTGGAACAGCACCGTGTTCATCATCAACTACGACGAGAACGACGGGTTCTTCGACCACGTCGTGCCGCCGACGCCGAACTACGCGGAGTACCCCGAGGAGTTCATCACCCTGGCCTCGCCGGCCGGCACCCCCGGCGGCGGCCTGCCCATCGGCGCCGGCTTCCGGGTTCCGGCCTTCGTCATCTCGCCCTGGACGGTGGGCGGCCGGATCTTCTCCGAAGTCTCCGACCACACTTCCGGCCTGCGGCTCATCGAGGCGGTCGCGGCGGCCGGCGGCCTGTCCGGCAAGGGCCCCGTTACCTTCCCCAACGTCAGCCGCTGGCGACGGGCAACCTTCAGCGACTGGACCGGGTCGCTGCGCCCGGTCCTAGGGCAGCCGGCTCCTCCAGCACCCAGTTCACCGCCGCCACCACCGCGGCCAACCTGGCCGCCCAGCAGGCCGCCTCCCTTCAGCCGATGCCGGCGCGGCCGGGAGCGGACCAGCAGACATCGCTCACGCTCTCTCCGACTTCCGGTCTGGTCCTCGCCCCCGGTGCCGCAAAGACGGTGGCGGCGACGCTCAGCAACAACGGGCCCGGGTCATTCAGCAAGGTCAAGCTCACCCTCAGCGGCGCGCCGTCCGGCTGGAAGGTGACCGCCGCCACGGCGACGACCGCCTCCGCCATGGCCGCCGGTTCGTCGCTCACGGCATCGTGGCAGGTGACCGCGCCAGCGAGTGCGGGCCCGCAGATCGCGTCGCTGACGGCCACGGCGTCCTACACCGACGACACCACCCGCCGCGCGTTGACCGTCACGGCCCAGCAGGCGCCCGTTCCGGCACCGACGGCCAACCTCGCCAATGACTACGACAACGTAGGCATCTCGCTGGACAGCGACCAGGGGGCGGCGAACTTCGACGGCGGCGGATTCAGCTACTCGGCGACGGGCCTCGCGAACGCCGGGCTGACGCCCGGTGCCACGGTCACCGCCGACGGGGTCACCTTCACCTGGCCCAACGTCGCCGCGGGGGCACCGGACAACGTCCTGGCGGACGGGCAGATCATCCTCGTGAACGGGACGGCGGGACAGACCACGCTCGGCCTGCTCGGCTCCTCAAGCAACGGCGCCTCGTCGGGCACGATCGCCATCTTCTACACCGACGGCACCTCCTCGACCGGGACCGTTTCACTCAACGACTGGGCCGGCGGTCCGGGCAACGGCGACACGGCGGTGGCGACCATGCCCTACCGCAACAGCGCCAGCGGCTCTCAGTCCATCAACATGTACATCTACGCCACCACCGTCGCGGTCGACCCGTCCAAGACGGTCGAGTCCGTCGTCCTGCCCAGCGTCAACAACTCGGACAGCGGCACCGCCATGCACATATTCGCCCTGGCCCTCGGCTCGTAAGGGCCGAGAGTACAACCGCGCTGACTGCCACCGCGCAGGGCCGGGGAGGATCCTCCCTCCGGCCCGCTGGGTACCGGAAACACCGCGGAACCGGAAACACTCAGGCCGCACCGGCCGGCAGAGAGACCTGGAGGCATCGTGCTACCGGAGACCGTTCGGCACTTCATCGGCGGACGGTACGTGTACAGCACGCTCAGGAAGAGCTACGGCGTGACCGACCCGGCCACCGGGAAGGAGTACGCGCAGGTCGAGGTCGGCCTCGGTGCCGACGTCAACCAGGCGGTGCTAGCGGCAAGGACGGCTCTGGAGACTGGCCAGTGGCCCGGGATGGCGGCACCGGACCGGGCCCGGGTCCTGTCAGGAATAGCGGACGCGATCGACGCCCGGGCCGGTGACATCGCGGCCGCCGAGGCGCTTGGCCCCGGCCTGCCGGTTACCCAGGCCAAGGAGCAGGCCGCCCGGGCCGGCGAGTTCTTCCGCCTCGTCGCTAGCCTGATCGCGGCGCGGACGGCCGACGGCGAGTCCTTCGCGCCGGGACAGTCCGGTTACGTGCTGGCGCACCCGGCCGGCGTCGCCGGGCTGATCACGCCATGGCGCACGCCGTTCCTGGCCCAGGCGCGGGCGGTCGCGCCCGCCCTGGCGGCGGGCTGCACGATCGTGCTCAAGCCAGATGAGTGGGCGCCGCTGCCCGCCGCGCTGCTTGCGGAGATCACCACCGCGGCGGGTCTGCCCGATGGCGTGCTCAACGTCGTGCACGGTTCCCTCCACCGCAAGGCCCCCGGCGCTCAGGCGCGAGACGCCCTGATCGCCCACCCGAGCGTGGCGCGGCTGTCGTTCGCCGGCCAGGCCGACTCGCCGGCATCAGGTCACGCTCGACGCCGCCGCGCACGGCAAGAACCTGTCCGCCGAGGCGGCCGGGGGCTCGCCCTGCCTCATCTTCGCCGACGCCGACCTCGACGAGGCGATCGACGGCGCGCTGTTCGGCGCCTTCGCGCTCAACGGCCAGCGACGCACCGCCACCTCGACCATCCTCGTCGAGCAGCCCGGCCTACGGCACCGTGGTCGGCCTCCTTGCCGAGCGGGCGGACCGCGTCCGCGTCGGTGCCCCCGCCGACCCGGCGACGGAGCTCGGGCCGCTGCCGCACGCTGAGGCACTACGACAAGCTCGCCTCCTTGGTGCGGCTCGGCATCAGGGAAGGCGCGCGGCTGGCGGCCGGCGGACGACGGCCGGCCCGGCTGCCCGAGGGAAGCTACCTCGCCGCGACCGTGCTCGCCGACGTGACCCCGTCGATGCGAATCTTCACCGAGCAAGTCAGCGGTCCGGTCGTGCGCGTCACGCCGTTCGACACCGATGAGGAAGCCGCCTCGCTCGCCAACGCCTGCGCCCAGCCGGCGGCGGCCTACATCTGGAGCCGCGATCCGCGGCGAGCGCGCCGCCTGGCCCCGGCCATCGAGTCGGCCGGCATCTGGGTGAACTCTCCCAACCCGCGGGACCTGCTTGCCCCGGTCACGGGCCGCGGGCCGAGCGCGGCGGCCGGGCCGCTCGACCTCGACTTCTACACGCGGTCCCAGGCCGTGCTCGAGGCGGCAGGCGACGATGCGCCGGTGCCACGGCTCGGGGCCTGAGCGGCGCGGCCCGTCCGCGGACGGGATCCCAGCGGTATGCCCGATGAAAGGAACCGTCGTTGAGAACACGCGCGGGAATGCTGAAAACACTGGTCCCGGCCCTGTCGCTGGCCCTGGCCGCCGCTGCCTGCAGCGGCGGCGGCGCCGGGCCGGCGAACGCGAGGGTCGTGAGCGCGGGCGGAACGGTCGTGATCGGCGCCACGCTGTCGCTCACCGGCTCCCTTGGCCCGCTCGGCTCTCCCCTGGAGGCGGGCTATGCGCAGGAGATCGCGAACGTGAACGCGTCCGGCGGCATCGCCGTCGGCGGCACGAAGGAGAAGCTCAAGCTGGTCGTCCTGGACAACCGCGGCGACCCGGGCACCGCCGGCGCGCAGGCGCTCCAACTTGTGCGGCAAGATCACGCGGTGGCGCTGCTCGGCTCCGCCACCGCGCAGATCGTCACGCCCGTCGCGCTGGTGGCCGAGCAGCTGCACGTCCCATTCCTGACGTCGCTGATGCCGGTGGAGACGTTCGCCAGCGGCGACAAGGACGGCTGGAAGTACTCCTGGGACCTGTTCTACGACGAGCAGCAGCAGGCGGCGGACGCGGCCAAGGCGCTGGCGTCGGTGCCCGGCAACAAGAAGGTGGTGCTGTTCACCGACAGCGACCCGGACAGCGTGGTGGAGCGGCCGCTGTACGAGGCCGCGTTCAAGGCCGACGGCCTAGACGTGGTCGGCGACTACACCTTCCTGGCCGGCACGACCGACCTTTCCTCGTTCGTCGCGGCCGCGAAGGCCACCGGGGCGCAGCTGCTGGCCGGGCAGATGGCCCCGGCCGACGGCGTCGCGCTGTGGAAGCAGCTGAAGTCCGCCGGGTTCCGCGCGAAGGCCGCGTTCCTGGCCCAGGCGTCCGACGCCGACTCCTGGTGGCAGTCGCTCGGCCGCGGCGCGCAGGGCACCCTGTCCGAGGGCTACTGGAGCCCCGGCCAGGCCTCGCCAGGACAGCTCGCCGCCATCACCCCCACGCTCGGCCAGAAGTACGCCGGGAGCCCGGGCTACGCCGCGGCGGCCGTTGGCTACGCGGTGGCCGAGGTGCTGACCGACGCGCTCGCCAAGGCCGGCGCCGCGACCCCCGGCAAGCTCAACACCGCGATCGCGCAGGCCGACACGCCGACCACCGCCGGGCTGATCAGGTTCAACGCCTCCACGCACACGGCGGTCACGCCCTACTACGTCACCCAGTGGCAGGACGGCAAGCTCGTCCAGGTACAGCCGCCGGCCTCCGGCGTCAGCTTCGAGGTCCCCGCGGCCGGGCTGGGCTAACCGCGAGCTGAACAAGGCGCCGGCTTCCGAAGCACGGGCCGGAAGCACGACAGTGTTGAGAGGTTCGTGGCCTGCGCTCGGCCGGGCGGTCACTCGAAGCGCGCGATGAGCTCGGGCGGCAGGGTGGTGGCCAGCACCGCGCAGTACGTGCGCAGCGCCTGGGCGTGCTTGTCCTGCCCCGCTTGCGTGAGGACGAGGTTGATTCCCCTGCGGTCGTCCACGCAGTTGGCCCGCTGCACCAGGCCGTGCCTCTCCAGCCGGTCGGCGAGCCGGGACAGGGCGCTCTGGCTGAGGTGCACCGCGTCGGCCAGGCTCTGGGACCGGCACCCGTCCGGCTTGCTGGCCAGGTGGTCGAGCACCTCGAAGTCGCTCACGCCGAGTCCATGCGACTCGCCGAGCTCGCGTTCCAGCGCGTTCCAGGACGCGACCTTCGCGGAAATGAGCGCGTGCCACGCGGCCTTCACCGCCTCATCGCGGTCCTGGAGCTCGGACTCCCCCGCGCCGCCCGACGGCGGCTCCAGACGGGTCCGCGCTGCTGCACTCGTTGCCATGGCCGCATCTTACTCGGTTGGCCTGGTGCTTGCAAGCGCATTAAATGTACTTGCAAACATTGCACGTACATGCATATAGTCGGGCCATGGCTTCTTCCCGAGGCCAGCGGGAGCCGCTGGCCACATCAACGGAAACCACCTGGACACCCCAGCTGTGGGGGATCCTTATCGTTCTCGGCGGCGCGCTGCTGCTCGACGGCCTCGACGTGTCGATGGTCGGAGTCGCGCTGCCTTCTATCCGGACCGCACTGCACATGAGCACCTCGTCGCTGCAGTGGATCGTCAGCGGGTACACGCTCGGCTACGGCGGCCTGCTGCTGCTCGGCGGACGGGCGGCCGACCTGCTCGGCCGCCGCCGGGTGTTCGTCGCCGCGGTCGCGGTGTTCGCCGTGGTGTCTCTGCTCGGCGGCCTCGTGTCGAGCCCGGGCCTGCTGATCGCGGCCCGCATCATCAAGGGCATGGCGGCGGCGTTCACCGCCCCGGCCAGCATGTCGCTGCTGACCACGACGTTCCCTGAGGGCCCGCTGCGGAACCGGGCGTTCAGCATCTACTCGGTGTTCGGCGCCAGCGGGTTCTCGCTCGGCCTCGTGCTGTCCGGCCTGCTCACGCAGATCAACTGGCGGTGGACGCTGCTGGTGTCCGCGCCGGCGGCGGCACTGGTGCTGCTCGGCGCCCTGACGCTGATCCCGCGAGGCGAGGGAGGCAACCGCGCGAACAGGGCCTGGCACCAGTTCGACCTGCCCGGCGCGGGGGTCATCACCGTGGCCGTGCTGCTGCTTGTCTACACCGTGGTGAACGCCCAGCAGGTCGGCTGGGGATCGGCGCAGACGATTGGCTCGTTCGCGGCGATCGTCGCGCTTGGCGGGCTGTTCGCGGTGATCGAGACGCGGAGCACCCACCCGCTCGTCCCGTTCGCGATCTTCCGGTCGGCGTCGCTGCGCCGGGCGCAGATCGGGGCGATCACGCTGTTCGGCAGCTATGTGTCGTTCCAGTTCCTGCTGACTCAGTACCTGCAGTCGCTGGCGCACTGGTCGGCGATCTCGACCGCGCTGGCGTTCCTTCCGGCCGGGGTGATCGTCTTCGTGCTGTCGCTGCGCGTCGCCGGACTGCTCAACCGGTTCGGCCCGGGGGCGCTGGTCGTCGCCGCCTTCGTCTCGCTCGTCGCCGGCTACGCCGTCTTCCTGACGGGCAGGCGTGACGCCGGATTACCCGGCGGTGATACTGCCGTCCGTGATCCTGCTGGGCGCGGCATTCGGCTTCGGCTTCTCCGCCCTGACCGTCGCCGCGACGTCCGGGGTGCGGAACGAGCAGCAGGGCCTGGCCGCGAGCCTGTTCCAGACCTCGTTCCAGGTCGGCGGCGCGGTGGTGCTCGCGGTGGTCACCGCGGTCGTCGACGCGGCCGGCGCGAACACGCTCACCTCGCCCGCCGCGGTGGTGTCGGCCTACCGGCCGGCGCTCTACCTGATCACCGGCGTCGCGGCGCTCGGCCTGCTGGCCGCGCTGCCGGGCCTGCGGCGCGGCAGCCACCAGGTCCCCGACGAGGTAACCGAGTTCCCGGCGGCGGAAGCACCCGCGGCCGACGGCGAGCCGGAAGCGGCCGGGGCCGCTGGCCGGTAGCGCCGGAGCGGCCGACGGCGGCCAGCGGTCCCGGACCGCTGGCCGCCGTCGGCTTGCGTCAGTTGCCGCTTGGGCTGGTGACCTTGGCGGTGGCGTAGGCGCAGCCCCGGGTCTCGCACAGGGTCACGATGCCCCTCGGGCCCTTCCTGGGCAGGCCTCGGGGTGACCCTCCACCCAGCTGGCGTGCTCGACCTTCTCTTGCCGGAGGGAGCGCTTGCCGCACAGCGGGCAGGCGCCGGAGACGGCGTCGCCCCACCGGGCCCAGGGGTTGGCGACGAAGAAGCTGCCCGCTATCAGCAGCCCGGCGATCGCGAATGCGATCAGGCCGATGACCAGCAGGCCGGTCGTCACCGACCCCAGGGGCAGGAGCGGGATCGACTTGATCATCGGGCGCAGCCAGAAGACCAGGAACCAGCCGACGGCACCGAAGACCGCGGCCAGGGTGAGGGTAGCGAACAGGTTGTAGCCGCGCTTGTGCGACTTGCGCTGGCTGATCGCGTCTTCGATCAGGAGATCCTCGTCCGATGCAGGCATGACTCCAGTTTCGCACTATTTCCGCGGTGCGGCGCGCAGTCAGTCGGCTGAGGCGTGAAAACACGCACCCGTTCGGGGATAAGGACTATGAGGTTCCCTGGCGAGCGCATAGCCGGTCCAGCCGCCGCAGCGTCTCGGTCATGCTTCCGATCCAGACCTTGCCGTTGTCCATACCGGCACGCTCTTCTTCCGGCGCTCGCGAGCAGTCGTAGATTTCGGTCACGATGGTCGCGTCCGGGCCATCGGGGGTCAGCTGGTAGCTCCACCGCTGCCCCCAGCGGGCCGGCTGGGCAGCGCCGGCGGCGGCGTTGGGGTGCCCGCGCCCGGCTTCTGGCTCCCAGCCGATCCGCTGGTCTGGTTCGAACTCGACCACGTGGTTATTCATCTCGTAGTCGCCGAGATGGGGGAAGTGCATCTTCATCACGAAGACATCTCCCACGGCCGAGATCACCGCGGTAGAGCCGGTCCCCGCAGGCTTTCCGAGCCATCGAATTCCTGATGCCGCCCAGGATCGGCGAGAACTTGAAAGATAGCCCGCGCCGGGGCGCAGATTCGTCGCGATACCGTAACCGGCCGGCCCTCATCGTCACTCATGAAGCCCGGTTCCCTTCCCTGGGCAGCCGCCCCTGGCGTCCGCGCTGTGATGCCTGGCGATAGGTCAGACGTGCCATTGTCCGGCAATTCATCGCCCTCCAGCGGGTTCGTGGACGCCCGGCCGGCCAATAATTACGGCAAGGTCGTCAGGGGGAACCGCGCGGCCCCGCTCCGCGGGGAAGTGACCGACGGACCGCAGGTCAGCCGGCCCAAGGCACGACCGCATCGTTAGGAGGCCCGTCTCATGAAGCTCGCCCTGTACCTGCCGAACTTCCGCGAACACGTAACGGTCAAGGAACTCGAGGATCTCACCAGCCTGGCCGAGGAGCTCGATTTCGACTCCGTCTGGACGCTCGACCGGCTCATCGTCCCCGAAGCCTCCGATCGCCAGGAACTCCAGTACGCGTTCGGCATGATTAACGAGTTCCCGAAGGCGCTGCCGGTGTCCTCTCGCGGCCAGTGGTACCAGGGCTGGCCGCTGATCCCCTGGCTCGCGGCGAAAACGACCAAGGTGCGGATCGGCATGAGCATCACCGACACGCCGTACCGCTCGCCCGGCGTCCTCGCCGCGGAGCTCGCCACGGTCGACCACCTGTCGAACGGCCGGCGAACGTTGGCATCGGCGCCGGCTGGATGCCGGAGGAGTTCGCGGCCGCCAGTGCCGCCCACATCTTCCCCAAGCGGCACACGCACGTGCGCGAGACGATCGAGATCATGCAGGGCATCTGGACGAACGACCTGTTCGAGTACCACGGCGAGTTCGCCGACTTCGACCGGTGCGGGTTCGGCTGGAAACCGGTGCAAAAGCCGCACCCGCCGATCTTCTTTAGCGGGCTGAAGGACCCGGCTCGCTCGGCGCGGCGGATCTCCAAGTACGGCTTGGCGGGCTGGATCGGCATCCAGGACTCGCCGGAGGAGCTCCGGCAGTGGCGCACGGCCATCCAGGGAGAGCTCGAAAAGCTCGAGAGCTCGCGCTCGATCGACGATCTCGAGATTTGCAGCATGATCTGGTTCGTGATCACGGACCAGGAGACTGATCAAACGCCGATGGCCAAGGGCAGCAACCTGCTGGCCGGAACCGCGGCGCAGATCACCGATAAGCTCAAGCGCTACAAGGAGGCCGGGCTCACGATGCCGCTCCTTTGGCCGCCGTTCCAGGACGTGCCCGTCTCGAAGACCCTTGACGACCTCAAGCGGCTGAAGGAAGAGATCATGCCTAAGGTCGAGGCCGCGTAACCGGGGCCTCGAGTAACGGGCCACAGGCCGCTCCCTTACGGCTTGCAGCCTACGCCGCCGTAGCAACTGACCTCCGCCAGCGTCGGCCGCGGCCCCAGGGGTTCCGGCCGCCACTCCGAGACCGACACGACACCCGGCGGCACTAGCTCGAGGTCGCGGAACGCGAGCGCGGCCAACTCGCTGGAGTCACGTGCCTGGACCGTGACCCCGCCAGCCAGGTAGGCGCGCACCCCGGCGGCGACTCCCACCGGGTCGTGTTCCGGGTTGAGATGCGAAGCGGTGAGGTACGAACCCGGCGGCAGGGCGTCGAGCAGGGTGGCAATGATCCGCGCTGGCTCTTCCTTGTCATCAAGAAAGTGCAGGATCCCGACGAGCATGAGCGCGATCGGCTGCGAGAAGTCGAGCACCTCGCGGACGACCGCCGAGGACAGGATCTCACCCGGTGATCGCAGGTCGGCGTGGATGTAAGCGGTACGGCCCTCCTCCGACGAGGTCAGCAGCGCCCGCGCGTGCGCGAGTACCAGCGGGTCGTTGTCGACGTAGACCACGCGGGCGGAAGGCGCGATTGCCTGTGCCACCTCGTGCACGTTGTCCGTGGTCGGCAGCCCGGTGCCGATGTCGAGGAACTGCCTGACGCCCGCCTCTCCCGCCAGGTAACTGACGGCGCGCCCAAGGAACGCCCGCTGCTCACGCGCGCCAACGCGCCCCGAGGGAATGCTGGCCAGCGATTTCTCCGCAACCTCGCGGTCTGCGGCGAAATGATTCTTCCCGCCGAGGTAGTAGTCGTAGATCCGGGCCGAGTGCGGCCTGGACGTGTCGATTTCTGGCGGAAGCTCCGGCGTATCAGTCTCTGTCATCTCAAGTAGAGAGCGTACAGCGGCGCGGCGTCGGGTCGACCCGACGGGAACTGCCCGCGAGGCCAGGCGAGTAGCCGAGGACAAAGACGCCTAAATATCGTTGGCGTATCGAAAACCGTATACGCGCTGGCAACACCCGGCTGCCTTGACTGGAGGACATGACCTCTAGCGAGCCAGCGCGACCACTGGCCTGCCGCGCCCTCTCGATGGCGTCGGCGTCCTCCTCGGTCGTCCCAGTCATGGGAATCACCGTGTACGGATGCGGGCCGGACGAGGCGGCTGTGTTCCGGGAGGTCGCTCCTCGTTTCGGCGTTGCGCCGACTATGACCGAGGCAGCGGTGTCCGAGGCCAACGTCGAGCTGGCGTCTGGAAACCGGTGCATCAGCGTCGGCCACAAAACCCCGGTTACGAACTCCACCCTGCTGGCGCTCAGCCGGGCCGGCGTCAGGTACGTCTCCACGCGAAGCATCGGATACAACCACATCGACGTTAACTACGCGCGGAGCGTCGGCATCTGCGTGGGTAATGTGGCCTATTCACCCGACAGCGTGGCCGACTACACGCTGATGCTGATGCTGATGGCCGTGCGGAACGCGAAATCCGTCATCCGCCAAACCGACGCTCATGACTACCGGCTGCATGACGTGCGCGGGAAAGAGCTCCGAGACCTGACCGTCGGGGTCGTCGGAACGGGACGCATCGGCTCGGCGGTCCTGGACCGGTTGCGGGGATTCGGCTGCCGGACCTTGGCCTACGACACTCGCCAGAAGACCCGGGCCCACTACGTTCCGCTCGGCGAACTGCTAGAGCAGAGCGACATCGTCACCCTCCACATCCCGCTCACCGCGGGCACGCACCATCTCCTAGATCGTCGGCGTATCGGGCAGATGAAGCACGGCGCGTTCATCATCAACACCGGGCGCGGCTCACTGCTCGACACCGAGTCCCTTCTTTCAGCGCTGGAAAGCGGCCGGCGAGGCGGTGCCGCGCTGGACGTCCTCGAAGGCGAGGACGGGATCTTCTACACCGACTGCAGAAACAGGCCTCTCGGCGACACGCCGCTGACGCGGCTGCAACAACTGCCGAACGTGATCATCAGCCCGCACACCGCTTACTACACCGACCACGCCTTGAGTGACGCCGTGGAGAACACCATCATCACCTGCCTCACGTTCGAAAAGGAGAAAACGGCGTGCAAAAGCTGAAAATCGGAATCATCTTCGGCGGCTGCTCCGAAGAACACCCCGTGTCGGTCAAGTCCGCGCAAGAGGTCGCGAAACACCTCGACCTCGGCAAGTACGAGCCCCTCTGGATCGGGATCACGACCAGCGGGG
>CAWKKG010000051.1:0-244859 GCA_963850115.1 uncultured Actinomycetota bacterium | reverse complement strand
CAGCGGCACGCGCGCGCCCGCGGGCAGCACCCGGGCCGCGTACCCGGCCGTGACCGCCATGCCGATCAGAAGCACGGTGCCCAGCGCGAGTGCGACTACCACCGGCCGGCTCCTTGGACCGCCATACCCGGCACGCTAGCCGCGATCCGCGGGCACCAGCGGCGAAACCGCGGACTCGTAAGAAACAAGAACGGGAAGGCCCGGCCGGTCGCGCTGGATGAGCACCGCTCACGGGAAGGCGACCGGCCGGGCCGGCGAGGGGCTGGAGTGCGAGGCTAGCGGCGGCCGCTAGCACCCATCGGAAGCCCATGGCGAGGTGCCGTCCTGCGCGTACAGCTCCGCGAACACCTGCTTCTGGTTAGCGAGCGACGTGCCGTCCACGTTGTACCCGCTGGCCGGGATGATGCCGTAGGCGTTGCCGTTCGCGGCGGGGTTCTGCAGGTCAGTCGACTCCCGGTAGGCCACGCAGGCCGCGAAGGACTGGGGCACGCCCGGGATGTCGGAAAGGGAGCTTGACGAGTAGCCCGACGCGGTGGAGCTTGCCTGGGTGGTCGCGCTCGCGATGCTCGACGGCGACTGGTAGCTCGGCCGCGCGGACGTGCCCTGGCTGGCGCTGGCCGCGGCCGTAGAGCCCTGCGTGGCAGACGACGCCGGCTTGGCAGACGATCCCTCGGGGAGGTCGACAGTCTGCCCGACGTAGATCAGGTTGGGGTTGGCGAGGTGGGGGTTCGCGGCCTCAACGGCGGCGAGGCTGACGCCATGGCTGGCGGCGATTCCTGACAGGGTGTCGCCCGGCTGGACGAGGTAGGCGACGAGTGCTGCTGCTGCGAACAATTCTTTTGGCCTTTCGGCTCACGGCGGGTCCGGATGACTACCGCCTTGGGTCTTCCGGCTGGCTCTCCCGGCATCACTTCCTTCGGTTTTCCGGCACGGAGAATGCCTAGCGCGATTGCGGTTTGGGGTATCGACGCGAGATCCGCGCCAGGCAAGCATGCAGATTACCCAAGAACCAGGAGAACGGCCAGCTCAGTCGGCCTATGGCAGCTACTTTGACGGGGCGAGTGAATTGTCGATCCCAGTGTGGGCCGGCGAAGTAGAGAGGTCCCGTTTTAGCTATTGTGCGTTACGTCACATCCCACTTGAGGATTAGTTTTTTACTCTCTGCAACGTACACGTTACTGCAGGTAGCTCCTTTTTCGGTGACCGTAGAACAGATTGCAAAAGCCCGCCCGAGCCCCGCTCGGACGGGCCGACTCTAATTCTGAGATTGACGCGATTACTTAGCACGGGCCGAGATAGCGAACGTAATTAAATACTCCGGCGCAAAAGTGGCGTTCCGCGCCCCGGGAATAGGACCGGACATGACAGCGCCCCCGGGAGCGTTCGCTCACGAGGGCGTGCCGTGGCCGGTGCGCAGGCCGCCTCACGGCGAAAGGCGCAACATGGCTCCAGCCGGACGGTATTCCATGAAGGCAAAGGTTAGGCCCGGGGGGCACTAACGCACCGACGAGGGTATGAACGCGAGGCCGGCCGAGGCTATTCCGGGCCACGGGAACTTCCTCGCCGTGTCGCCGGAGACGGTCAGTGGCTCCGCGGATCGTCTTCCTGGTGCAGGTACTCGAGGCTGATCGGGCTGCGGTCACCGGGGCGAGTGGGCGCCGGTCATCAGGGCGGCGAGGTCCTCAGGGGCGAGGAACGAAGGCGGTGGCGGCGGCCCCCAGCTGTACAGGCCCCGGGCGCCTTCCCACACTCCCGGCTTCCACAGGGCGTCGTCGACGATGCAGTCGAGATCGGAGTAGTACTCGGAGAAGTTGCCCGCCGGGTCCCTGAGGTACCAGAAGAAGTTCGACCCGACGTGATGCCGTCCCAGGCCCCACACGTGCCTGGCGGGGTCGGCCGCCAGCATGGCGCTGGCCCCGCGGCCGACCTCGTCGACGTCGTCGACCTGCCACGACGTGTGGTGCAGGTACGCGACCGGGGCCTGCTGGACGAGCACGTTGTGGTGATCAGTCGAGCAGCGCATGAACGCGGCGAGGCCAGGCACCGTGTCGCTGACCTTGAAGCCCAGGCCCTTGTGAAAGAAGTCCTGTGAGGCCTGCTGGTCGGTTGACCCGAACACCACGTGCCCGAGCTTGCGCGGGCGGACCGGCTTCTCGCGCAGGATCCCGGGCGCCCGCTCGCCGGTCCTGGCGGTGACTCCGGGGCCGTTGTACCCAGGCGCCGGGGTTGGCTCCTGCTGGAGGCGGGGCGCGATCTCGACCTGCACGGCAACCTCCGTGCCCGGGTCGACGGCGCGCACGCCGCCGGCGGTGCGCTGGGCGGGGACGCCGAGGGCGGCGAGCGATGCCGCGACGCGGTCCAGGTCATCCGGGTCGTCGGCGCCGACGCCGAGCTGGACGAGCCGCCGGCTGGCGGCGGGCACGATGCGCAACTGCTCGCCGCCGTCCACGGTCGCGAACGTGCCGTCCGCGCCACGGGTGAGGCCGAACTCGGCGTAGTAGGCGGCCGTCTGCTCAACGTTCGGCACGCCCATCACGATCTGGGTGAGGCGGTGCAAGGCCATGGTGGCCAGCCTTTCTTTGCTTCAGGACGGGCGCGCGGCGGTGAAGCGCTGCCGTAGTTCACCGATGCCGGCGACGTAGCTGACCAGCTCGTCCCCCGGCGCGAGCCAGACCTGCGGGGTCCGGCCCAGGCCGACACCTGAAGGAGTGCCGGTGAAGATGACGTCACCGGGCAGCAGCGGAAGCCGCCGGGACAACGCGGCCAGCATCGCGGGCACAGAGAAGATGAGGTCGCGGGTGCGGGCCTTCTGCATCTGGTTCCCGTTGACCGAGCAGCCGAGCTCCAGGTCGTCAGGATCGTCGAATTCGTCCGGCGTCACCAGCCACGGTCCGGTGGGCCCGAAGCCGGGCAGCGACTTCGCCAGGCTGAACTGGGGTGACGGGCCCGCGGCTTGCAGGATCCGCTCGGAGAGGTCCTGGCCCACGGTCAGCCCGGCGACGTGGCCCCACGCCTCCTCCGCGCCGACCAGGAACGCACGGCGGCCGATGACCGCGACGAGCTCAACCTCCCAGTCGGTGTGCCCGCCGTCCGGCAGCTCGACGTCGGTAACCGGACCAGTCAGGCAGCTCGGCCACTTGGTGAACATCACGGTGGGCTCTTCCGGCACGTCGAAGCCGGACTCGGCGGCGTGCTCGGCGTAGTTGAGCCCGATGGCGAGCACCTGCCGCGGCGCGGGCGCGGGCGCGCCCAGGTCGGCCACGGCGAACGGCGCCCCGGCGGACAGGTCGACGTCCGCCGCCCAGGCGGCGAACTCCGGCCAGCGGTCGTAGACCGCTTGCGGGTCGGCGGAAAACCGGCCCTGGCTGGCCCGTTCGACGTCGACCGCCGCGGTGCCCTCGGGTGTGACGAGCACCAGCCGGCCGGCAAGGTTGGCAATGCGCACGGTTGGATTCCCTTCGTGTCCGCGGTCAGATCAGCGGCGTGATGTTGTCTTCGACGCCGAGCAGTGCCTTACCGTAGACCTCGTAGCTGACCTGTGGCGAAACGACCGCGTGCCTGGCCGCGGTGGCCGAGTCCCGCCAGATCCGCTGGAGCGGGCTGACGTCGGCGAACGCGGCCGCGCCGTGCGCGTACAGCAGGATGTCGATCGCGCGGGTTACGCACTCGGCGACGTAGCCCGTGTCCGACCGGATCCTGGCCCGGGTGAGGACGTCCGGGTACTCGCCGCCGGCGGCGGCCCGGTCGATGTCGTCGGCCGCGCGGAAGGCGTGCAGCCGCGCGGTGTCGAGCAGCCGCGCCGCCTCCGCGATCTGCAGCTGAAAGCCGGCGGACTCGGTTTGCGCGGTGAAGAACGTGTAGGAGACGGGCTTCTTCGCGGCCTTGCTGATCACGTAGTCGAGCGCCGCCTGGCCCATGCCGAGCTGCGGGCCAACCAGCACGAGGGCCAGCACGGGCACGAGGGCGGAGCGGTAGAACGGCTCGTCGCTGAGGTTCTCGCTCGGGTACTCGCCGACGATGGCCGGCGGTACCAGCATCACCCGGTGCTCGGGAACGAAGACGTCGTCGGCGACCAGGCAGTTGCTTCCCGTGGACTTCATGCCGGCGACGAACCAGGTGTCTTCCAGGCCCAGGTCGCCGCGCGGGATGAGCGCCAGTCCCTGGTTGACCACCGCCCCGTCGGCGTCGGTGACCGGGATGCCGAGGCCGGCCCACGTCGCGTGCCAGGACCCGGAGTTGTAGTACCACTTCCCGGTGACCCGCCAGCCGCCCTCGACCTTGACCGTGGTGGCCGTCGGCGCCAGGACGCCGGAGGCCAGGGCGGCGGGATCGGCGCCGAAGACGTCGTCCTGCGCCTGCCGCGGGAACAGCCCGATCAACCAGTTGCAGACGTTGACGAGCGTGAGCACCCAGGCGGTGCCGCCGTCCGCCTCGCCCACCGCGGCGGACACCTCGAGCATGGTGCGCACTGAGGTCTCGTAGCCGCCGTAGCGCCGCGGCACCGCGATCTTGAACAGCCCGGCGCCGATGAGGGCCTGAATGCTCTCCTCGACCACCCGGCGGTCGGCCTCGCCCTGGCCGGCGTTCGCCGCGAGCAGCGGACGGAGCGCACGGGCCCGCGCCACCAGCTCGGCGGTGGTCGGGGCCGTGCCCGGCGGCATAGTCGCGTCGGACGTGATGTCTACAGCAGCCATCGGCTCTCCTCGGTGCGTCGTTGCAGGCAGGTCTGGCGAATGGGTCGACGGGCAGCGGTCGCGGTCACGGACGAGAGGGCGGCGGCAGTCAGCGGGCGCACCGCGGCGATCGCGACGTCCTGCGATCGGCCGAACCGTGGCCGGCTACCGCGCCAGGACTGCTGGCGAGCAGCGCGCGAGCGACGGTCACAGGGCCACCGTCACCAGCGGCGCGGCGCAGGGACAGCGAGGCGAACGCGCTGACCGTCGCGCCGTGCGGCCCGGCCTCATCGGCGGAAGTGACGACCGTGACGGGGGCGCAGACGGCGGCCATGAGGTCGCGAAACACCTGGTCACGCATGCCCAGCTCCAATCACCATGGTGATTTAACGACACCCAGCCTGAGCGTGACCCCGGTCACGTGTCAAGAGATTGCCAGAAATCAGCATGGTGATTTAGTGTTGCTGGCGCACGACGTCACGATCCACCGTCACGACACCCGACACGGGGAGGGACCCGTGGTTCTCGAGGCACCCGCGTTCCGCCGCAGCGACTGGCAGGTGCCCGGCGCGCCGCCCGCGGCGACGCGCCCGGAGCAGGCGGCCGAGCGGCTCGCCGAGCTCGCGGCCGGCGCCGAGCCGGGCGCCCGCCTGGGCACCAAGGACGAGTTGCGCGCGCTGTGCGGAGTATCGGTCGGCACCTTCAACGAGGCCCTGCGACTGGTGCAGGCGCGGGGCCTGGTCACGGTCCGCGCGGGCCGGGTGGGCGGGCTGTTCGCCAGCCGCCAGTCCCCCCTGGTCCGACTGGGCAACTCGGTGCTCGCCATCGACGACGACGCCACCTCGGTGGCGGACGCCGTGCGCATCCGCGACGCGCTCGAGCCGCTGCTGGTCGAGGACGCCGTGCGGCACCGCTCCGCGGGCGACGTCGAGGCGATGCGGCTGGGCCTTGAGCGAATGCGCGCGGCAGCCGACGACCTGGACGGGATCGCGTTCCTGCGCGCCAACTGGGCGCTGCACGCGCGCATCGCCGAGGTCAGCCCGAGCGTGATGCTGCGCTCGTTCTACCTGAGCCTGCTGGAGATGATCGAGTCGCACACGCTGGCGGTGGAGTCCGTCGACCAGGCACCGCTGCCGGAGTACCTGGACAACCGCTACCGGCTGCACGCGGGCCTCGTCTCGGCCATCGACGAGCAGGACGCGCGGCGGGCACTGGACCTCGCGCGGGTGCACAATGCCAGCATCACCGGGCCGGCACCCCTTGAGGCCAGCACCACCGGGGCAAACACCGCCGGGGACGATACGTCATGAGCGCTGACTACGTCGGAGCGCCGGACCCGGCCGGGGAGTTCATCCTGCGCGATGTCACGGTCGTCGACGTCACTGACGGCAGCCGCACGGCTCACCAGGACATCCGCGTCATCGACGGGACGATCGCGGGCATCGGCCCAACGGGCCAGGGCGCGCCGGGCGTCGCCGTCGTCGAGGGCAACGGCGCGTTCGTCGTGCCCGGCTACGTGGACTCCCACGCCCACGCGCTCAACGACCCCGGCCAAGTCGCCGGGGCGTACGCGCTGATGCTCGCCAACGGCGTCACCGGGTTCCGTCAGATGTCCGGCAGCCAGAAACTGCTCAAAGACCGGCGGGCCGGGCGGCTGCCCGCACCGCCCGGGGCCCCGGCCCTGCTCGCCACGCCCGGGGCGCTGCTTACGCCGATGAACTCCGCCGCCCCCGCGGACGCGGTGGCCGAGGTGCGCGCGCAGCGGGAGCAGGGCGCCGACTTCATCAAGGCCGGCATGACCAGTCACGACTCGTTCCTGGCGGCGCTGGCCGAGGCCAACCGCATCGGCATACCGCTCGCCGGGCACCTGCCCGGCGACGTCAACCCCCGCGAGGCCGCCCGCGGCGGGATGCGGTGCGTGGAGCACCTTGGCCCCGGCGTCACCGTCTTCGCCGCCGCCTGCACCTGCGAGGCGGAGATCCGGTCCGCTCCCCCGCGCACCATCAGCCTGCCGAAGATCAAGGTGCCCGGCATGAACCGGGTGCTCGACCGGGTGCTGCGCGAACTCGTCGTCAATCCCGCGGCCCTCACCAAGCCTGCGGACGCCCGCGGGCTGGCGCTGGCCGACGAGTCCTTCGACGAGCAGCGCGCCCTTGAGCTCGCCGCGCTGTTCGCCGAGCACCAGACCTGGCACTGCCCCACGCTGATCCGCCTGCACACCCAGCAGTTCCCCGACGAGCCCGAGCACAGCGCCGACCCGCGCCTGCGCTTCATCGCACCCGGCGAGGTCGGCCGCTGGCGCCGGTCGGCCGCCAAGTTCGGCAAGCTACCCGAGGCCACCCGCCGGGCCCTGCGCGCGCACTGGCCGGTTCAGCTGCGGCTCACCAAGACACTCTCCGACGCGGGCGTCCCGCTGCTCGCCGGGACCGACGCCAACGGCGCGGGCTGGGTCATTCCCGGCTTTGCCCTGCACGATGAGTTCGACCTGCTGGCCGCGGCCGGCCTGGCGCCGCTGGCGATCCTGCGCGCGGCCACCTGGGCGCCCGCCCGGTTCCTCGGCCTCCAATCCGTGGCCGGGCGGGTAGCTCCCGGCTACCGTGCCGACCTCGTGCTGCTGGCCAGCGACCCGGTCACCGACCACCGGGCGCTGCGGGACATCACCGCCGTCGTCCGGGCCGGCGGCCTGTGGTCAAGGTCCGCGCTCGACGCCGTCCTCGCCCGGGTGGCGGCCAGCCCCACCACCCGCTGACCAGGCGGTCGCCGAGGCCATCGGGCATATACGACAGGACGGCGGCCGAAAAATAGGTGGCCGTCTAAACTCTTCGTCCCGCACCATAGCCAGTGGCTGGCTGCTCGGAATCAGTGGCTGGCCGTCGAATCTCGGAATAAGGAGAGGGACGGTGACGGGACCTGACGATGGCGGCGGCGCACCGCGCCGGAAGCGCGCGGTGCTGCTTGTGCTGCGCTACTACGGCGGGCAGATGGTGCTGCTCCGGCGCTTCGCCCTGCCAGGGATGCTGCTGCCCGCGCTCGGCTCCACCGGCATCGCCTACGTCGCGCCGCTGATCGTCGCCGCGCTGATCGGCCGGTTCGCGGCCCACGGCGCCGTCACGGCGGGCGAAGCCGTGCCGTACGTCCTTGGCTTCGCGGGCCTGCTGCTGTTTTCCGAGGTGCTGTGGCGGATCGGCCTGCACTGCATCAACCGCCTCGAAGGCCACGCCATCGAGAACCTGTACGTGATCGGCATGGACGAGCTGCTCGCGAAGGACTCCGCCTTCTACCACGACAACTTCGCCGGCTCGCTGACCAAGCGGGCGCTGAGCTTCGCCACCCGCTTCGAGCAGTTCGCCGACACGGTCGTGTTCAACGTCGTCGGCAACCTCGTGCCGATCGGGTTCGCGTGCGTGATCCTGTGGCGCTACAGCCCCTGGCTCGTCGCCGCGCTGCTCGGGCTGCTCGCGGTCACCGCCGTCGCGGTCACGCCGCTGATCCGGCGCCGCCAGCGGCTCGTCGACCAGCGCGAGGAGGCGATCGCCCGCGTCTCCGGCCACGTCGCCGACAGCCTCGCGAACATGGACACGGTCCGCGCGTTCGCCGCGGAACGGCGGGAGGCCGCCGAGCACGCCGCGCGCGTCGCGGACCAGCGGCACAAGTCGATCCTCTCCTGGGACTACAGCAACCTGCGCATCGACACGGTGGTAGCGCCGATGTCGGTGGCGGCCCAGGCGCTCGGGCTGCTGCTCGCGATCGCGCTCGGCACCGGGGCGCACGGCATCGAGGCGGTCTTCGTGTCGTTCACCTACTTCTCCAACGCGATGTCGATCATGTTCCAGTTCAACCAGATCTACCGGAACCTGGAAAGCTCGCTCACCGAGGCCGCGCAGTTCACCGAGCTGCTGCTGACACCGGCCACCGTGACGGACCCCGACGAGCCCGAGCCGCTGCGGCACGGGCCGTCCGACGTCCGGTTCGAAGGCGTGGGCTTCACGCACGCCGGCGGGCGGTCGCTGTTCACCGGTCTTGACCTGGACGTGCCGGGCGGGACCAGGATCGGCCTCGTCGGCCGGTCGGGCGGCGGCAAGACCACGCTGACCCGGCTGCTGCTGCGGATGATGGACGTGCAGGAAGGCCGGATCCTCATCGGCGGGCAGGACATCAGCAGGCTGCGGCAGGAGGACCTGCGCGGCCTGATCGCCTACGTGCCGCAGGACCCGGCGATGTTCCACCGGACGCTGCGCGAGAACATCGCGTTCGCCCGCCCGGGCGCGACCGACGCCGAGATCCGGCAGGCGGCGGAGGCGGCGCACGTGACCGAGTTCGTCGATGCCCTGCCCGACGGGTTCGACACGCTGGTCGGCGAGCGCGGCGTGAAGCTGTCCGGCGGGCAGCGGCAGCGCGTCGCCCTCGCCCGGGCGATCCTGCGCGACGCGCCGATCCTGCTGCTCGACGAGGCGACCAGCGCGCTGGACTCCGAGAGCGAGGGCCTGGTCCAGCAGGCGCTGTGGCGGCTGATGGAGGGCCGGACCGCGTTCGTGGTCGCGCACCGCCTCAGCACCGTCGCCCGGATGGACCGGCTCATCGTGCTCGACCGCGGCCAGATCATCGAGCAGGGAACCCACGAGGAGCTCCTCGACCTCGGCGGCACCTACGCCCGCCTCTGGCAGCACCAGTCCGGAGGCTTCCTGAACGAAGAGGCAATCCCCACGATGCTCGCAGCAGCCAAATGAGTGCCGCCAGGTGCTAGCCAGCCCCGCCACTGGCTGACCGGGCGCTCGCAGCCGGCCGCCGTCGTCGCCTGCCGGCTGCGGGGCATCGGCGGTGCGGGAGTGGGCGAAGCCGCGCCCCCGTTCGGGATCATGATGTTGAACGGGCTGCCGCGGCGCGGGACACTGCATCTGGAAGGGGCATGAGTGTGTTCTCGCGAAACGTGGACGCGCGGGTGGTCGCGCTGAGCTGGACGCGCACCGTGGTAGTTGAGCAGGGACGCTGGGAGTCCCGGCGCACGGCGTGGAAGCCGCACGGGGACAACGTGCGGAACGTCCGCGCGGTCCAGACCAAGGAACCCGACATCGTGATCGAAGGGAGCATGCGCCGGGCCGGGGCGAGCATGCCCAAGAGCAGGTCGGACGAGGTTTTGACGACGCACACGTACTTCGAGTACGAGGAATTCGGCTGGCACAAGTACCGGTCGTTCAGCGCTAGGGGCGACAGCCCCGCCGACGTCCAGTGGCCCGACTGCTCCCTCCAGCCCGACCAGCGGGTCAGCGAGCGGCGCGAGACCTACCGGGCCAAGTTCTCGGTCCGGGCCGACGACGGCGAGGACGAGTACGCCACGGAAGTCGACGAGGCGACGTGGCGCAAGTTGCGGTTGGGCCGCCGCTGCCGCCTCAAGGTGGGCGCCTTCAGCGACGAGGTGAAGCGGGTGACTCCGCGCTTACCGCGCTCACGTCGGCGGCATGGGCGGTGACGATACTGCGAATTGCCTGGTCTGCCGCAAGCACCGGGAGCAGGGGCCGCTGGTCCCTGGCGGCCCCCGCTCCTGCGATGCGCTGGTGCTGGTGTCGCACATCGCCGCCCCGGACGCACTTGGCGGCCGACCTCACCGCCGGTCTGCCCGCGCCGCGTCGCGGACTGCCTGGCCTGCGCTGACTACCGTGCCAGGCGCGGGCGACACGGCCGGTGACGGACGGTCGCGGTGGCCCGCCAGCACGGTGCCGACCGCGGCCCCCGCCAGGGCGAGGCCCGCCGACACGGCGAAAGCGGTGGTGAACCCGCGGGTGAAGGCCGCGGGGGTGGCGTAGCCGCCGGTCGCGGCGAACGCAGCGCCGAGCACCGCGACGCCGAACGCGCCGCCGAGCTGGCGCATCGTGCTGAACGCGGCGGACGCCGTGCCGATGTCGGCGGGCGGCACGGTGCTGGTGACCGACCTCGTGACCGCCGGGATGGACAGCGCCAGCCCGACGCCGACGAGGATCATCGGCGTGACCAGGGCGAGGTAGCTGGTGCCGGGACCGGCTACGGCGGCGATCCAGGCGATCCCCGCGGCCTGCACGAGCGCCCCGGTTACGACCAGGACGCGCTCCCCGACCTTGTCGGCCAGCGCGCCCGCTCGCGGGCCGACCAGGAACGGCGCGATTCCCCACGGGAGCAGCCGCAGCCCCGATCCGAGCGGGTCTTGCCCGTCAACCACCTGCTGGAACTGCGGCATCAGGAATATCACCCCGGTCAGTGAGGCATTGACCAGGAAGATCGCGATGTTGCCCGCGGAGAACGCCGCCGAGCGGAACAGCCGCGCGGGAATCATCGGGCGGGCAGCCCGGCGTTCCCACGCCGCGAAGGCGGCGGTCGCGGCGGCGCCGCCGGCCAGCGTTCCGATGACCTCGGGGCTTGCCCAGCCCGCGGTGTTTCCCCGGACCAGCGCCCACACGAGTCCAAGCGCCGCGGCCGTGATCAGCACCAGCCCGGGCAGGTCCACCGCGCCGCCCGGGCCCTTCGCCTCGCTGAGCCGGCTGAGGACGAGCGGGACGGCGGCGAGCGCGATCGGGACGTTGAGCCAGAAGATCCACTGCCAGCCGAGCCCCTGGGTCACCGCGCCGCCGAGCACCGGCCCGGCCACGGCGGCCAGCCCGGTCACGCCGCCGTAGATGCCGATCGCCCAGCCACGCCGCGCGGGCGGGAACGCGCCGTTCAGCAGGGCCAGCGCCATCGGGATGATGGTCGCCGCGCCCGCGCCCTGCACCGCGCGGGCGGCGATCAGCGCGGCAGCGTCCGGGGCCAGGGCGCAGCCTGCCGACGACACCGCGAAGAGCGTGAGCCCGGCCGCGAATACCCGGCGCCGCCCGAACCGGTCACCAAGCGCCGCCGCGGTCATCAGCAGGACCGCGAAGCTGAGCGTGTAAGCGCTGACCGTCCACTCCAGGTCCGCGAGCGACGCGCCAAGGTGCTGCCGGATGGCGGTCAGGGCCGTAGCCACTACCATCACGTCGAGGATCACGATGAATGACGCCAGTGACGCGAGACCGAGCACCCAGCGCTGCTCCCGGCTCACCCCGGTGGCCTGGCCGCCTGCTACCCGCACTTGAACCACGTGCCTTCTCCCTCTGTACGTTTTTGGCTTCCGCAGTGTTGGGACACGGCGCCGGCCGGAAACTGGCCGGCGGCAGAGCGGCCAGTTTCCGTGGCGGGCCGGGTCAGTACTGGTAGTGGCCAGCTAGCCGGGAGGCGGCATGCGAAAGACCGATGACCAGACCGGGCAGTTGCTCGCCCGGGCGCGCTCGGGCGACGGGGACGCGTTCGCCGAGCTCACCGGGCCGTTCCGGCGCGAGCTGCAGGTGCACTGCTACCGGATGCTTGGCTCGGCCGCCGACGCCGAGGACATGCTGCAGGAGGCGATGATGGCGGCGTGGCGCGGGCTCGACCGGTTCCAGGAACGCTCCTCGCTGCGCACGTGGCTGCACGCGATCGCCACCAACAAGTGCCTGAACTACCTGCGCGCCAGCCGCGACGCGGCGCTGCCCGCGCCCGCGGTGCCGCTTCCTGAGCCCACCCGCAGCGGCGAGCCGCTGTGGCTGGAGCCCTACCCGGACACGCTGCTCGGCGACCTGCCGGACGCCGCCCCCGGGCCCGAGGCGCGGTACGAGGCCAGGGAATCGGTGTCGCTGGCCTTCGTCACCGCCCTGCAGCACCTCCCGCCCCGGCAGCGCGCCGTCCTGGTGCTGCGCGACGTGCTCGGGTTCCGCTCCGCCGAGGCGGCGGGCATTCTCGGCTGCACCGTGGACGCCGCGAACAACCTGCTCAAGCGGGCCAGGGCGACGATCGCCGAGCACCTGCCGCCGGGCGGCCGTGACCAGGCACCGCTGCCCGGCTCCGCGCGCGAGCAGCAGGTCATCGCCCGGTTCGCGGACGCGTTCGAGCGCGGCGACGTCGCGGCGATCGTCGCCCTGCTCACCGACGATTCCATGCTCACGATGCCGCCGTTCCCCTTCGAGTACCACGGCCCCGGCACCATCGGGAACTTCCTCTACGCCGTCTCGTTCCGCCAGGGAACGCAACGGTCCCGGCTCGTCCCCACCCGGGCGAACGGCCAGCCCGCCTTCGGGCGCTACCTGCGGGACCCGCACGCGCCCGGTCAGCCACGCGCACGGCATGCTCGTCCTCACCCTCGCCGATGACCGCGTCCGCGTCATCACCGGCTTCACCGACAACAGCGTGCTCAGCAGGTTCGGCCTCCCCCGCACCCTGCCCGATTAGGCCGTGGTTCTGTGCGCGACCGATAGCCAGGCCAGCCCCGCGGCGTAGTCATTCTGGGAATCGGGGCGGGGCCACGCCGGTCACTCAGCCTGCCTTGCTTCGTGATACCTTTCGCGGGCCTTCAGTTCCTATGTCGAGGTAGGCATGAAACATTGGGTGTATCTGGAAGCACTGGGTCACGGCTATGTTCAGATGACGCACCTGATGCGCACCGACAAAGGAAACGTCGCTGCCGGTCTTGCTTGCGCTGTCATCCTGGGCGGCTTCCGCGCACAAGAATCCTGTGTTCCACAAGATCTCGATCATGGAATTCGGCGTGCAGTCGCTTAGCCAGGCACTGGATCCGCTGGAAGGGGATCTCGCCCACGATTAGTTCAAGGCACAAGAACTCCAGTTCTTCACGGTCCAGGAACTGCGCCCTTCCCCTGAAGGCTTCGAACACTTTTATCAAACCCGGGTACTGGCATCGGTGCTCAGCAGCTATGTCCTTGGCACGCTCCGCTGAATAAATATCTTCAGCTTCCCTGACCGCAGCGTGCTTGACAGGAATCACCGAATTTGATTCACGGGAGCACTCAATGGCCTGTGTGCAGAATTGGATGATCTCCCGAGGCCGGTACAGAGTCCTTTCAATCATGTAGCGGAATGATCCACGTGGCCGAGAGCCGTGAAGCGAAGAGAAAAGTGAATCCCAGCATGTCTCGTCGTCGGCAGCCGCCAGCGCGGGCATTGAATGCCGGACACGCCTTGGCTCTCCCCGGCTCTCTGGCGTACGGTTTTACAAGCATCTTCGGCGTGTCGGGCCGAACGGGCCCGCGAGGCGTCGGTACCGTGCCGTTTGCTGACGGTGGCCTGTCGCGCGCACAGGGAGCCTCGACGGGTGTCGACAGGTCGATCTGGGACGAGGCTCGATGCCGGCGCGCCGTCGATGGTCAGGACCTACATCGAGCGGTGGCCGCGGTAGAACCGGGCGCCGGAGAAGGTCCGATCGTGGTGGTCGCGCCTGATCTCAAGGCGAGGAGCCGGTGAAAGCGGGCGGGAAGCGTCGCATCCCAGGATCTTGTCGGCGTGCGGCGTTGGCGGAAGTCGGCGTGCACGGCAGCGCTGCTACATGGGTCGGCGATGCCCCGGTCGAGTGCCGCAGAGCACGGCGACGATGCCACCGCGCGAGCCCGGAGCACGTGACGGCATGACGTTTCACCATGCCGTTGGCGGATTGAACCCGGCGCGAGCCCATGGCCGGAAGCGGGGCCGTACACGAAGGCCTACGCTGAGGTTCGCATCACCTAGGAGGCCGTCGCGAACATCGTCGCGAGGGTGACAGCGGATTCCGCGGCCCGGCTGGCCGGCCGCGACGGCGCTGATGCTCGGCAGCGCGGGGAGTCCTGGGGCCAGGGGGCGGGTAAGTTCCTGACCGTGGTCACCGATCACGTGACGGCGAAGATCGCCTGGATCGCCGAGGGCCGCAGCCAGGACAGCGTACCGTGCCTTCATCGGCGCAGCTCGGAGCCAAAGATCGAACTGCTGACGCACGTCTCGGCCGACGGCTGCCGAGCGATCCACGACGTCGTGCGGGAGCAGCGCACCGTAGGCCATGATCTGCCTGGACGCCTTCCATGTCGTGAGTTCGGCGGGCAACGGCTCGACGAGCTGCGCCGCCGCCTCGCCGCCGAGCTCCGCGCCGCCGGGCTCGACGACCAGGCCGCCGCTCTCGCGCCGGGATCTGGGCACTGCGGTAGAAACCGGAGAAGCTCACCACCGGGCAGCGTACCGCCCTCGCGAAGATCGCCGACGACAACAAGCCCCTCTGCCAGGGCTACCTCATCAAGGACAGCCCCGCGAGGCGTTCCACCTCAAGGGCAACGACGGGAAGCCCCTGCTTCGCCGGCCTGAACTCCGAGCACGCCGCGCCCTCATCCCCGAGTTCGCGAAACTGGCGGACCCTCACGAGATTCCAGGCGATCATCTCGATCAGCCTTGACTCGGGCCGTCCCGGCCGCGCCGAGGCCTTGTACGCCGAGCTCGCGCCCTCATCTCCCTCGCGACGCGGATTCCGCTGCGCCCAGGCGCTCATCGCGCTGGCAGCTCTCATCTATGACGGCCTCTCCCCCGATTCACCCTCCTCGACCGCGCTAGGGCCCATTCCTGAAAGCCGGAGAGCCCACGCCTTGCTATGAGTCTGAGCAGCGATGACTCATTCCAGCCAAGCGTCTCGATCAGATCTCGGTACTTTTGAGCATCGTCGTAAAGCTCGGGAACGTCATCGTAGAGTTCCTGCCGGAGAGACATATCTACACGAAGGCCATCATGGAGTGAATTAACGGAGATGCACGCCTGGAACAGCCCTGCCACAAACGCGCGGGCGTCCTCAGACGAGTCCCACCCCCGGTCCAGCTCGTCCACCAGCACAACAATTTTCCTACTGTTCGCGATCGCCTTGCCGAGGGAAGCAGATGATGTATTTCTTCCAACTTGTACAGCTTCTCAAGTTCTCTCGCCTTAAAGCTTGCCTCGTACTTGCCTATCTTGATCCCCTCAAGGCGCTTCAAGTAAGACACCAGCGCTGACAGCTTACTGGCCTGCTGGTTCGAATGATTGTCTCTGACATATCTATAGATCCCGTTGGCCGCCCCCTTCTTGAGATGCGTCTTCTTCTTGGATATCTCTTTCATTATCAGTATATAGATCAGATATTTCCAGGCCACCGCGTACGCGGCGAGCTTGCCCAGTATCCGTGATCCTCTGATGCCATGGTCTAGCTCAACACTAGTTCGAATAGTCTTCCGGAGAAAGCTCGATGACATAGCTTCCCGCGTCGCGCTCTCGCCTGGCGAGAACCTGGAATATGGCGCTCTTCCCGATGCCGCGAGCGCCAATAACTATCCTCTTCGATCCGAGACGGACCCTGTTGTATGCTTCTGACTCGACAAAGTAGTCGTCCAGTCCGCGCTCAATGTCCCGCTCAGCGGCAGGAGCCCCAAAGCTAACAGTAGAAAGTGCTGTAGCAGGAAGGCTAACTCGTGCCATATCTACCGCCCCCGGCGCGGACAATGACCGTCCGCCTCCAGCTAGAGCATAGGCTCCGATCCAGACCATCGGAAGACGGCAGCCGGATTAAACTGCGCGGCATGAGGATCGCAGCTCAATACCCGGAAAACATCCCCACCACCGCAAACGGCGATCCCGCGGCGACAAAGCGGTGCGGGCCAGCGCTGGACCATCGTCCGTGACGGGGCAAAGCACTGGCCGACATGGCTATGAGATCGCTCATGATTGACGGTCGGGCCACTACGGCATCTCGTCGCGGACGTAAGCGATTGGGCGCGGCGAGCAGGGACGCGAGGACGCTTGGGTCGTCAGCGTCGATGTCGACGATCTTGGTGCGGCTCGAGGCTCCGGAAACCAGGCGCACGGCACTGCGGCGGACGCCGAACGAGCCGGCCACCGCGGCCAGTGCCGCCTCGGTCGCCTTGCCGTCCACGGCCCGCGCGCTTACCCGGACGACCAGGGCGCCGTCATGCTCGCCGCCGACACCCGGGCGTGCCGAGCCAGGCCTCACCCGGATAGTGATCCGCATGTCACCAGTATCGACGTCCATCCCGGTCAGGCCGACTGCGGCGTAGTCAGCCGGGGTCACCAGCCGACAGCCTAGCGATCGCGAACCGCCTGATTGAGCGCGGCCGTCGCGACTTGGAGGTGCAGCTCGAGACAGACTCCGCAATGGATGATCGTGCTCAGCCGCGCTGCCTGATCCTGGTGGTCATCAGCCGCGGTGTGATCCGGCCGCGTCACGGCCTCTTGCGCGCCGGACCAGGTCGCGGGCGGCTTCTGGCCATGTCCCGTGCCGGAACTCGAATCCTGCCGTGGTCAGCAGGCCGGGGACGACTCGCCGGCTCTTGAGCAGCAGCTCGGTGTCGGTACGGATCGCGAGTGCGCCGAGCTCGGCCATCCACCGGCTGGCCGGAAGCCCGACGGGGACTCCCCAGGCGGCCCGCAGCTCCCGCATGAGCTCACGCTGCCGCACCGGCCCGGGGGAGGCGAGGTTGACCGGCCCGGCCAGGATTTCCTGGTCAATGATGAAGCGGACCGCGGCGGTGAAGTCGTCCTCGTGGATCCACGACACGTACTGCCCGCCGCCGGCCACCGGGCCGCCCAGCCCCAGGCGCGTCATGCGCGACAGGACATCGAACACCCCGCCCCTGTCCGGGGTCATCACCATGGCAGCGCGCAGCGCGACCTTGCGGGTCGCCGGGACCTTCGCCTCATCCAGCTCGCGCTCCCACGCCTGGGCTATGTCAACGCTGAACGCCCAGTAACCGGGGACGCCTTCCTCCGAACCGCCGATCACGCCCGTGACGTCGTCGTTGGGAGTCCCGTAGGCGTGCGCGTAAATGGTCGCGGTGCTCATCTGCAGCCAGGCGCGCGGCGGACGGCGCGCCGCGGCGATAGCCTGGCCCACCACCCGCGCCGAGCGCACCCGCGACTGCATCATCTCGGTCAGGTTCTCCTTGGTGTAACGGCAGCTGACGCTGCGCCCGGCAAGGTTGATGACGACGTCGCAGCCGTCCACCTCGCGCGCCCACGGCCCCAGCCGCTCCCCGTCCCAGAAGACCTGCCCGTCTCCGGCCGCCCGCCGCGTGAGCACCACCACCTCGTGCCCCTCGCCCCGCAGCACCCGCCCCAGCGCGGTACCCACCTGCCCCGTCCCGCCAGGAATCACAACCTTCACCAGTGCACCCTAACCGGCCTCGAGAACCCGCCGAGCTCGTGGTAGTGGCTGCTTCGGTGATTTCCAGCAGCGGCGCACAGAACGGGGCTGATCGGTATCCCAGTCTCGCGGCGCCGTCAGCGTCCGTGGACGGCCCGACCTCGATGGAAGTAGACCGTGATCGAGGGCCAGTCACCAAATTCGTTGACCTCTGTGTGAAGTACCAGGTCTTGGATCTGCCCGGTGCCGAATTCTTCAATGACATCCGCAACCCTCCGCAGGAGGAGGGGGACATTGCCCTGGCCTTGTCCCTTGGGACTGGCCAGGCTGAAGTGTTCAATGGTCCAGGCGGTCGGCTCGCTCACCGGTCCAGTATGCGGCCAGCACGAGTGCACGCTCATGCCATGATGACACGTCCGTCCAACGGCCCGACGTCCGCGCACGCCTCGATGGCGGTGACAAAGGTGTATACGCCCCTGAGCCAGATGGGATCCTCGCGGCGGGTCTCATCGGCGCCTCCCTCACGGCTGAGCACGGAGACGTCGTCGTCGCTGATGCTGCGCAGCAGCCGCAGGATCCGGCCCTCGTCGACCACGGCTTCCCCGCGCGTCGCACGCGACAGTCGGTGTGACGCCGCCCGGATCCCGCGCGCTGGCCCGCCGTTTGGGGTCGGGTCGGCGTCGGGGTACGTGTTACATTGCAGGGAGCTGCTCGTTGCGGCTTGTGCGCTGGTCCTGGTAGGCCGGCAGTCTTGAGGTCAGGCGATGCGCCTGAATTTGGAAAGCGGTTACGTCGAATCGTCAGCAGTGCTGCTGGTTGTGACAGGGGTCATCGACTGGAGCACGATCGCGCAGTTCCGGGCCGGGCTGTCCCGGCTGGTGTCCGGCCCGCGACCGGACGTCCTGGTGGACTTCACCGGGCTGCTGTCCTGGTCGCCGGAGGCGCAGCAGCTGCTGGCCGCCGCTACGGGAGAAGCGCGCCTGCACGGTGGCCGGCTAGTGATGTCCGGGTTGTCGCCGATCCCCGCGTGGCAGGCGGGAGACTGCGACCTGCCGGACCTTGAGCGCGTGCTTGAGCCCTCCGCCCCCGTAGGCGGATAGGAGCGCAAGGCGCCGACAGCCTGAGCCAGAGCTGGTTAATCTGTGTGCGCGCTCAGTCGGCTGCGAACGCCCGCTCATGCCGATGAGGGGTCGAGACAGCCCTTCGCCGTCGAACCCTTAATGCGGCGCAACCTAGCTGCCGCAGTCCCGCTGGGGGCCGCTCGCGCCGGACGCGGATGCCTGCCCTGCCAGGGCGAGTGATCAGCCAGCCGATCACCGCGGCCCACCCGCCGCGACGCTGCCGCGGCATCGGCCGCTTGACAACCCGTGCGCGAGAACGCCCAAGATCAAGATTGGCTCAGCCGGCGAAAGCTAGAGGTCGATGACGACCTTACCGTGCACGTGCCGCCCGGCTTGAAGCTCGACCGCGGCGCGGACCTGCTCGACCGGGAAGCTTGCCGCGATGGGCACGCGGAGCTGCCCCATCGCGACCAGGCGAGCAATCTCCTCGATGGCGCCGGGGGCGGCGTTAGCGCCGTTCGCCGGCGTGATCCCGTCGACCTGTGCAGCGATGGTGGTTATGCGCTCGTCAGGCACGCCAAGTTCGCGTGCCGCCTGCACCGTCTCCGTCCCGTACAGGTCGATCGCCACAGTGACGCCGGCGGGAGCCAGGGCACGGAGCCGGTCGGCCAGGCCGTCGCCATAGGCGACCGGCTCGGCCCCGAGGGCACTCAGGGCATCGGCCGACGTCGCCGATCCCGTCCCGATCACTCGCGCGCCCGCGAGGCGAGCGAGCTGGACGGCGAACACGCCGACCCCGCCTCCCGCGCCGCCAATCAGCAGCGTGTCGTCCGGGCTGGGTTTGACAACGGCGAGCGCGGCGGCGGCTGTGCACCCCCCTATAGCAAGGGTGGCGGCTGTACGGTCGTCGACGCCGTCGGGGGTATGGTGCGCGTCACCGCCCGCCGCGATGGTCCCCGCCACGTCAATTACTACGTAGTCGGCGACCGCGCGGGAGAGGGCGCCGCCGAACACCCGGTCGCCGACCGCGAACTCGGTCACGCCGCCACCGAGCTGATCCACGACCCCGGCATAGTCGGTTCCGAACCCGCACGGCAGGCTCAGGCCGAATCGAGTGGCGGTCTCTGCGTCGGAGGTCATGAACCAGTCCATCGGGTTCAGTCCAGCCGCGGTGACCCGCACGCGGATCTGCCCCGAGCCGGCCTGCGGCGCGGGCACCTCGCGGAGGTTCAGGACCTCGGGGCCGCCGAATGACTCGAGCCGGACCGCTCGGCTCGTGGCAGCCGACGTGTTGACGCTCGGTTCTTGCATGCTCAGCGGTCTCCTCTGGCGGCGAATGAAGGCAACGAAAGCGGACCATGCTCCGTTTGCAAGAGTCACTGTAACATAATCGGAGCGTGATCCGTTTTGGCAGAGTCAGACACTCGCGTGCTGCGTGCGGACGCGACTCGCAACCGCAACCAACTCCTCGAAGTGGCGACCCGCGTGCTCGTTTCTGCCGACGACACCGAGCCGTACGCGCGCACGGGAAGCCGGTGCGTGCCGGCAGCGCCGTTAAGCGCGGCGGTGGGGCCGATCTCGCTTGTCGGCTGGTGAGCGCAGAGTGCGCTGATAGGCGGTGCCTGGCTGCTTGTTAGCGGGGCCTGGCGTGCTGCTGTTCGCGGCGGCGTGGCCGCGGTCAGGGTTTCCTGGCTACGCCGCCGACGAATCCGTAGTAGGTGGAATTGCGCGCGGCCTGGCCGGTGATGTCGGGGCGCCACTCCGGCAGCGGGACCAGGCCGGGCTCGAGCAGTTCCCAGTCGCCGAACCACTGCAGGATCTCCTCATGCTCCCGCCATCGCCCCGTGCCGAGCCTGGCGTTGAACAGTTCCTGCACCTCGCGTGTCCTTGCCGCGTCCTGCGGGTGCTCAGGCCCGGGCATGCGGAAGCTGGAAACAGCCAGGTAGCTTCCCGGTGCGGCAGCCTCGCGGAACCGGGCCACGATGCCCGCCGGGTCCTCCTCGTCGCTGAGGTGGTGCAAGATGGCGAGCATCAGCAAGGCGACGGGGCGGCCGAAGTCGATGAACTCGCGCACCTCGGTGCTGTCGAGGATTTCTGCCGGGCGGCGGACATCGGCCGTGACCACCCGCACCGAGGGCACCCCGGCCAGCAGCGCCTGGCCGTGCACCAGGACCACCGGGTCGCTGTCGGTGTAGACCACCCGGGCGGCGGGGCTGACCTCGCCCGCTACCTCATGGACGTTGCCCTGGCTGGGCAGGCCGGAGCCGATGTCGAGGAACTGGCCGACCCCGGCCTGGCCTGCCAGGTACCGGACCACCCGGCGCAGGAACGCCCGGTTGGCCCTGGCGCCGGCGGCCGCGTCGGGCACTATCCGCAGCGTGAGCTCCACGACGGCCCGGTCCGCGGCGAAGTTGTCCTTGCCGCCCAGGAAGGCGTCATAGACCCGGGCGATGTTCGGCTTCCTGACGTCGATGCCGGGCAGAGCCGACTCCCCTCCGGCCACGGCGGACTCCTTTACCCTCTTGTGCCTGCACTGCCCCGGTTCCGGGTGAAAATCACCCTACCGGCAACCGCCGCGGGGTGCCGGGTGACCGCCCCAGGGCACACTGACCTGGTGGTCACGCTCGCCTTCCTCTACGCATTCCTTCTCCGGTACTTCGCGTCTTCAGTTCTCGATCCATTTGCGCGGGCCCGGCCCGCGTATGGCATGCCGAAGGCGCGCCCTTGAAACCTGTGAAGGAAGTTGTCACAGCCTTTGCGATCCCCACCGTGGACGTCATCGGTGGACGTCATCTGACCCGTCGAGGATGTATCGGCTGACCCGCTCTGTGACCTGTTCGGCCATGCCCGCCTCCCGGCGCCAGGCGCGAGGACTCAGCGCTCGTGACAGGGCATCCGGCGGCAGTCCGGTTGGAGGCCTTTGCAGTTCCGCGGTCAGCGCGGATCAGGTGGCCATCGCCTACCCGGCTGCGGCAGGATGCCGCCTGGCAGGGCACGCCCGCCCGGCTGTCACCCGGCAGCGGGCTTACGCAGTGCCAGGTCGAGGAAGAACGGTGATGTGACCCACTCGTACCCGCCGTCCTTCGCGGCGGCCCGGAGGTCTCGCACCAGGCCGTCGATCCTCTCGGCCGCGATGCCCAGCTGGATGCCGCGTTCTCGCAGCGCCGCGATGCTGGCTGCGTTTAGCTCGAACAGCACCTCCGGGTCTGTGACCCCGAAGAAACCGCTCATCGCAGTGACCTCCAAGCCCGCCTGGCGCGCCGAGCGCGGCAGGTCCTCGACGACTCCGGCCGGTACTCCGTTCCGGTGCAGCACCTCATAGGTCAGGTCCCAGGTGCCGGCGAGGGCCTCCAGGTTCGGGTGTGACCGCGGCGGCGGGCTGGGCAGCTGCTCGTGCGCGACAAGCCAGCCGCCCGGGCGAAGGAGACCGGCAATGTGGCGGAGGGTCCGTACCGGGTCGGGCTGGTGCATCAGGAAGAGCCGCGTAAAGGCCAGGTCGAACGGGCCGCCCAGCGCCGCGGCATCCAGGTCGTGCAGGCCGCCTGCGATCACCTCCACGTTGCCCAGCTCCAGGGCGGACACGACCGCCCGGGCCCGCTGGACCGCTGCCGGGCTGGCATCGACGCCGACGACCCGTCCGGCGGGGCCGACCATCTCCGCCAGGACCGCGAGCCCGCCGAGGGGGCCGCAGCCGCAGTCGATCACGTTCCACCCGTGCTGGACGCCGGCCCTGCGGAACGCCGTGCGGGCCCGCTCCGCGACGAGCCCGGCGCCGCGCAAGAGCCGCCGGAGGTCTTGATCTGAGCCGTCGTTAACGTACCGGCTGACCCGCGCTGTGACCTCTTCGGCCATGCCCGCCTCCTGGCGCTGGCGTCCTGCCCGGATCCTATCCAGCCAGTGCCGAGCGCGGAAGACTCAGCGCCCGTGACAGGGCATCCGGTGGCAGTCTCTACGCTCACCATCGCCTGCCCCGAGGACACCGCCCGCCGATGACATCTTTCTGCGTGGTACGTGTTACGTTCCGCTTGTGCGGCACGCGTTGAAGCGAGTCTTTGGCCGGAGGGCTGCCGCCGACAGCGCCTCGGGCCGCGACCGTGACTTTCCGGTGTTCTTGCCTAACTGCATCGAGGGGGCGCATGGCGACTGCGCCCATGTGTTTACGGCCCTCGGGGCACCAGAAGGGGAGCACAGGCTTTGCTCGTGTAAGTGCCACGCGTCTTGCCTACTGACCGGGACGAGCTCGGTGAGCGATGCTGAGTGGCGAAGTTCGTGCACATGCGCGGGCGCGGAGAAGCTCTGGCGAAATCAGGAACAGTTGGGGCTCAGCCCCGCTGACGTTGCGCGGCTGATGGAAGAAGCTCGCCGGCGGATGGCACCCCCTGATGGTCTCGTGCAGGGTTATCGGGTTGCCGCCGCCCAGGCCGACGGGCGGCCGCTGCCCGGTCAGCCGACCATGGAGGACCCGCGGCGCGCAATGAACTTCTTCGTTGACTTCCTGGCCAGGCGGGAGTCGGATGAGGAGGCCACGCGCCTGCTCGGGCTAACCGATGCCCAAGTCACCGCCGCGAGAGATGCGTGGCAGGAAGTCGTGATCGCAACCAGGGTGGACCATATCAAGGTCTCGGGCCGCCGCAGGCGCAAGATCGCGAAGCAGATGGCTGCCGACATGAAGCGATCAAGATGATCGCTAGGAATGCTGGCGCCCGCAGCCGGGGTGCCGGCTACGTGATGACCGTCAAGGCCAACATGCCCACCCTGTACAAGCAGCTCAAGAAGCTGCCCTGGGGCGCCGTCCCCTCCGTCTCGGCCGTCAGCACGGACCACGGCCGCCGGGCCCGCCGCACCATCAAGGCCGTGCTGGCCCCGGCTTACGGCTTGCGGGCGACGCCTGCGTTGGAACCGACTTCCCGCGCTCCCGGCTGGGGGCCGCCACCCGGGACCTGGCGCCACTGCGGCAGCAGGACCACGCCCGGCGGCACCAGCTCAAGCCCGTCGAAGACGAGGTGACCGAAGTCATGGGAACTCCGCGGCGCGATGCGCACCCCGCCGGCCTCCATGATGCCAAGCACGACATCCGCCTCTTCTTGGCTGCCGTACTCGGTACTGCCGTGCGAGGCGGCGACGTAGCTGCCCGACGGCAGCGCGTCCACCAGCGTCCCGATGACCCGTGCCGGGTCGTCCTCAGGCAGCAGGAAGTGAACGACGGCCGCGAGGATCAACGCGATCGGCCGGGTGAAGTCCAGCGTCTCCCGCGTAACCGGGTCGCTGAGGATCTTCTCCGGTTCCCGCAGGTCCGCGTGAATGTAAGCGCACTTACCTTCCGGTGAGCTGGTGAGCAGCGCCCGCGCGTGCGCGAGGACCAGCGGGTCACTGTCGACGTAGACCACGCGGGCCGCCGGGTTGACGGCCTGCGCAACCTCGTGCACGTTAGCGACGGTCGGCAGCCCCGAGCCGATGTCGAGGAACTGGCCGATCCCGGCTTCCCCGGCCAGGTACCGGACGGCGCGGCCGATGAACTTCCTGTTCTCCCGGGTGGAGATGCGCATCGCGGGCCACGCGGCCAGGACCTGGTCGGCCACCTCCCGGTCGGCCGCGAAATTGTCCTTGCCGCCGAGCATGTAATCGTAGATCCTGGCCGGATGCGGCCTGGTGACGTCGATCTCGAGCGGGCTCATATCCGTTTCCGGGCGATTCGGGGAGATACTGGCCAGAGCCTACTACGCGAGCATGAGGCCTGCCGAGCTTAAGCGCAGCAAAACACCGGTACATCAGCATGTGACCCCCGAGAAACTCTGGCCACGTGGCTGTGCCCGATTCGACCTTCACGTGAAGGCCTCCGGGCAACTATCCCAAGAAGACGAGCGCTTGCTGAGCGTTACCGGATGAGCGTTTCCTTCGGGCGTATCGCGCAGAACTCGTTCCCCTCGGGGTGGGCCAGTACTGTCCAGGACTCTTCGCCGGTCTGCCCGACGTCGGCGCGGCGAGCCCCGAGCGCGAGCGGCCCGCTTCGATCTCCTGGTCGCGGTCTTGCGCGCTGCTGGTCAGGTCGAGGTGCACGCGGTTCTTGACCGTCTTCGGATCGGAGACGGGCATGAAGCACATGCCGACGGGCGCGTTCTCGTCCGGGCCGATGACGATCTCGCGCTCACGCTCGGACAGGACCTTCCACCCGAGCGCCTGGGTCCAAACCGGGCTAGCGCGGGCAGGTCGTAAGCGTCAACCACGATGTGATGGAGTCGGACAGGCATGCTGCCAGTATGCTCGGCCGCACCGCGCCGCCCCCGGGAATCCGCATTCATGGGTGGTTGCCCCTGACATTCGGGGACGCTCGTACCCGGCCTCAAAAGCATCCGATTGCTCGCCCGGCAGCTTGACTAGCGTGACCGGGCAGGTGGCGGCGGTGGCGCGGCGCAGGCTGACCGCGCCGACACGGCCCCCAGGAACGCCGATGAGCAGCGGGTCCCGACCACAAGGAGGTCCGCCCCTGTGGAGGCCGGCGACCAGCGCCTCCGCCGGGTCGCCTTCCGCCACAGAGCGGAGTCAGCGGGACTTTGGGCGCGGGCACGACCGCGCTGACCCCTCTCGACGAGGAAATCCTTGGCGGACTGCTCGAGTTCAGCCCTGTCGAACGCGCCGGGAAAGCCCACGAACGGTAGCTGCCGCGAGGAACGCGGCGGTCGCCCAGGCCCTCGTCGTGGGCTTCCGCTTCGGCGAGCGCCCAGCGCAGTGCGGCATCGCCGTGCGCTGAGCCGTCTACTCCGACCACGACGGTATACGTCATCAGATTCACGGCGCGACGAGCAGCGTGATCGCGGGACCGCTGCACCGCTTCGCCTCCTCATCGGGGGTAAGATGTCAGCTGCGCTACTGCCGCGGAGCGGGTTCGGGGTTAAAATCAGTTAGCCAAGCCCGGCTTGAGTCCCTGACCTTTGCAGGGCACAGGTTCGTCCGCGATCCTCCTCCATCTGCTCCAGGGTCTTCCCCTTAGGTTCGGGGAGCGTGGCGATAGTAAGCAGCATGCCGAGAGCCGCCGCGACCCCGGCGATGACCATCGCCCGGTTGGAGGCCCAGCGTGACGGCGAGGAAATCGGGGAACAGGAAGGCGCCAGCGAACGCGCCCAGCTTGCCCGCCCCGGCCGCTATGCCGTGGCCGGTGATCCGGACGTCGGTCGGGAAGAGTTCGGCCCCGGGTAGATGAACGTAGTGGTATTCGGCCCGAACTCGGTGAAGAAGTAGCTGACGCCGTACAGCAGCAGGAACGGCAGCGCGTGCTTGGCGATGACCGGTACGAAGCCGATGACCAGGAACATCAGCGCCATCATGGCGAACCCGAGGATCTGGATGCTCCGCCGTCCCGTCTTATCCAGCAGCAGGATCGCCACGATGTAGCCGGGGATCGCGAAGACGGCAAAGATGCCCAGCTGGATCAGCGTGTTATCGAGCAGGGTGGCGTTCGGGCTGAGCAGCTTTTTGATCTGTCCGGCTGGGAGATGGTGTTGCCGTAGTAGCAGAAGTCAAGCAGCGCCCGGCACCCGCCGTGCCGATGAGCCAGATCAGCAGCCGCCGGTTCTGGATCAGCTTGAGGTAGCCGCTGGCCACGCTCTGAGAGTGGCGCGCCTTGGATTCGACGGCGGTGCTTTTCGCCGACCTGCCGGTGGTCGCGGCGGAGATGGCGGCTTGGGCCTCTTCGGCCGCGCCGCAGGCCATGGCGAACCGCGGCGTCTCGTGGATCTGGCGGCGCAGGTAGAACACCGCCAGGCCGGGTATCGCGCCGAGGCCGAGCAGCAGCCGCCCGGTGAGGTTGTTGGAAAGGCCCGAGCCGAGGAAGATCGACGCGATCAGCGGCCCGACGATCAGGCCCAGGCCCTGCATCGCGAACACGAGGCCGACCATTCGGCCGCGGGACTGCTTGCCGGAGTACTCGCTCATGATCGTGGCCGACACCGGGTAGTCGCCGCCGATGCCGATGCCGAGGAAGATCCGGCAGATCGAGCAGGAACGTGTAGTTCGGTGCGAACGCCGACGCGATCGCTCCGGCCGCGAGGATCAGCACCTCGAAGCCGTAGATCCGTTTCCGTCCCCAGCATGTCGGCTACCCGGCCGAACGCGAGGGCCCCGACCGCAGAGGCCAGCAGCGCTTCGCGGAGTTCAGCCACGACACCTGGTTGGTCGACAGGGACCACTGCGTCTTGATCAGCGCCACCACGATGCCGATGACGAACAGATCGTAGGCGTCGGGTCAAGAATCCCATGCCCGAGACGAACATGATCTTCAGCTGGAATCGGGATATTCCCCGAATCGTCGAGAGCGGAGAAGTTGTCGGCTGTGGTCTCGCTCATGCGGAGGACCCCCCGTCGAACGCCACAGGCCCTGAGGAATAAAGAATGTTGTATTGGTGAATACTCAGTGAACTCAATTGACATTATCCGTGGGGATACTGGGTATAAGACTGATCGATTGGAAGTCAGCTCCTCAGGCGTCTTGGCCATTGGGGCGTAAGATGATGACAGGAACGGCCCTGACCAGCGTGGTTATTGAGCAAGCCTGATCATGTCGCTCGGGACCTTGGTGACCAATCGAGTCACGCGAGAACAACTGACGAGCGTACGGAACCGGCCTTGACACCGCACGGCCGCTGAGCTCTCTGCCCGCCCGCAAACCACCGTGAGCCCCGTGCCCCGGGCGTTTCGCGTGCGGACCGGAGACCAACAATGACTCTGCCCTACCGCCAGGAAAGGCTTCTGCGGCGCGCTGATCGTGCGATCTGCCAGTCTGATCCCGACCTGGCGTCGATGCTGTCCATCTTCGCGCGGATCACCGCACCTGAAAGGCTGCCCGCCTGGGAGCAACTGCGACCCAAGCTGACCTGGGCCTTGAACGTTCTGCTGTGGCCCGTGGCCGCGGCCGCCTTTCTCGTCGTCTTCATCGCCGCGGGGATCTCAGCGGCGACGGCAGGCAGTGTGGCTGTCAGCGGGCGGGTACTGCGCTTGTGCCTGAACCCGCTCAGACGCCCTGACGGACGATCCGCTTGAGCAGCAGTCGTTACCAACTCGTCTCACTCGGTCACCAGGGCGCTGCCGACAACCGTGAGGCGGAGCTGACCACAGATTTTTCGCTTGCCGCCCGCGCTGCGCGGCGCGCGGCGGTCACCGGTCTTCCAGGTCGCCCTCGGTCTCCAGGTAGGCCTGGCGGAGCGCGGCGAGGATCTCCGGGTCCGGGGTGTCCCACAGCTTGCGGTCGGCGGCCTCAAGCAGCCGCTCGGCGATCCCGTGCAGCGCCCAGGGGTTGGACTGGGCGAAGAACTCCCGCATCGACTCGTCGAGCACGTAGGCCTGGTCGAGCCGTCGTACATCCAGTCCTCGACCACGCCGGCGGTGGCGTCGTAGCCGAACAGGTAGTCCACCGTGGCGGCCAGCTCGAACGCGCCCTTGTAGCCGTGCCGCTTCATCGCCGTCCACCCAGCGCGGGTTGACCACCCGGGCGCGGAACACCCGCGCGGTCTCCTCGGCGAGCGACCGGGTGCGGACGGTGTCCGGGCGGGTGGAGTCGCCGATGTAGGCGCGCGGGCGCGTGGCCGGTCAGCGCGCGGACGGTCGCGATCATGCCGCCGTGGTACTGGAAGTAGTCGTCGGAGTCGGCGATGTCGTGCTCGAGCGTGTCGGTGTTGTGCGCGGCGACCGCGATCCGCCGGTAGGAGTCTCCATGTCCGCGCGGGCCTCCCGGCCGTCCAGGTCCCGGCCGTAGGCGAAGCCGCCCCAGGCCGCGTAGACCTCGGCCAGGTCGGCGTCGTCGCGCCAGTTCCGCGCGTCGATCAGCGGCAGCAGCCCGCCCCGTACGCGCCTGGCTTGGAGCCGAAGATCCGGGTGGTCGCCCGGCGCTCGTCGCCGTGCACGGCGAGGTCCGCCCGCGCGTGGGCGCGGACGTAATTCTCCTCGTCCGGCTCGTCGAGCCCGGCGACAGCCGGACCGCGTCGTCCAGCATGGTGACCACGTGCGGGAACGCGTCGCGGAAGAAGCCGCTGATCCGCACGGTGACGTCGATGCGCGGCCGGCCGAGCTCGGCGAGCGGGACCGGGTCGAGCCCGCTGACCCGGCGGGACGCCTCGTCCCAGGCCGGCCGGACGCCGAGCAGCGCGAGGACCTCGGACACGTCGTCGCCGGAGGTGCGCATCGCGGCGGTGCCCCACACCGACAGGCCCACCGACTCCGGGTAGGTCCCGGTGTCGGCCAGGTAGCGCTGCAGCAGGGAGTCGGCCATCGCCTGGCCGGTCTCCCAGGCAAGCCGGGAAGGGACGGCCCGCGGGTCCACGGAGTAGAAGTTCCGGCCCGTCGGCAGCACGTTCACCAGGCCGCGCAGCGGCGAGCCGCTCGGGCCCGCCGGGACGAACCCGCCGTCGAGCGCGTGCAGCGTCCTGGTGATCTCGTCGGCGTCGCGGCGAGCCGCGGCACCACCTCGGTCGCGGCGAACGTGAGCACGTCGGCGACCGCCTGCGGTTCCCGCGCCAGCCGTCGGCGGAGTCCGCCGGAGGGGCGTGACTCTGCGCCCAGCACCTGCCGATCACGCCGGGCACCGCCGCGCGGTCCCAGTCGGCCGCCTCCATGGCCTCGACGAGCGCCCTGGCCCGGGCCTCCACCGCGTCGGCCGCCGCGCGGTCACCGCGACTCCTCGGCGTAGCCGAGCGCCTCGCGCAGTCCGGGCAGCGCCCGCGCCTGGCCGCCCCACATCTGCCTGGCGCGCAGGATGGCGAGCACCAGGTTGACCCGGTCCGCGCCTTCCGGCGCGCGGCCCGAGGACGTGCAGCCCGTCGCGGATCTGGGCGTCCTTGATCTCGCACAGCCAGCCGTCGACGTGCAGCAGGAAGTCGTCGAACTCGGCGTCGTGCGGGCGCTCGTCGAGGCCCAGGTCGTGGTCGAGCCTGGCGGCCTGGATCAGCGTCCAGATCTGGGCCCGGATCGCCGGGAGCTTGGCCGGGTCGAGCGCGGCGATCTGCGCGTGCTCGTCCATCAGCTGCTCGAGCCGGGCGATGTCGCCGTAGCTTTCCGCGCGGGCCATCGGCGGCACCAGGTGGCCGATCAGGGTGGCGTGCGCGCGGCGCTTGGCCTGCGTGCCCTCGCCTGGGTCGTTGACGAGGAACGGGTAGATCAGCGGGATGTCGCCGATCGCCGCGTCCGGCGCCGCAGGCGGCGGACATGCCCGCGGTCTTGCCCGGCAGCCATTCCAGGTTGCCGTGCTTGCCGACGTGCACGACGGCGTGCGCGCCGAAGTCCTCGCGCAGCCAGTGGTAGGCGGCCAGGTAGTGGTGGCTCGGCGGCAGGTCGGGGTCGTGGTAGATCGCGACCGGGTTCGCGCCGAACCCGCGCGGCGGCTGCACCAGCACCACGACGTTGCCCGGCGCGCAGCGCGGCCAGCACGATCTCGCCGTCAGGGTCCCGGCTGCGGTCGACGAACAGCTCCCCCGGCGGCGTCGCCCCAGTGCCCGGTGACCGCGTCGCGCAGCGCCGGGTCGAGGGTGGCGAACCAGGCCCGGTAGTCGGCGGCGCGGATCCGCACCGGGTTGCCCGCGAGCTGCTCCCCGGTCAGCCAGTCCTCGTCCTGGCCCCCGGCGGCGATGATCGCGTGGATCAGCGCGTCGCCGTCCCCGTCGGCCAGGCCGGGCAGTCGCCGTGCCACCGGGCCGATGTCGTAGCCCGCGCCGCGCATCGCGGCGAGCAGGCGCGACGACCGACGCCGGGGTGTCCAGGCCGACCGCGTTGCCGATCCGGGCGTGCTTGGTCGGGTACGCGGACAGCATGAGCGCGACCCGCCGCTCGCCGGCCGGGACGTGCCGCAGCGGCGGCGTGCCGCACGGCGATACCGGCCACCCGCGCGGTCCGCTCGGGGTCGGGGACATAGCTGGTCAGGCCGTCAGGGCCGATCTCCTTGAAGGAGAACGGGACGGTGATCAGGCGGCCGTCGAACTCGGGGATCGCGATCTGGGTGGCCGCGTCCAGCGGGGTCAGACCCTCGTCGCTGCCGGCCCACTGCGCGCGGGACGAGGTCAGGCACAGGCCCTGCAGGATCGGCACGTCCAGGCCGGCGAGCGCGCCCACGTCCCATTCCTCGTCGGAGCCGCCCGCCCCGGCGGCCGCGGGCACGAGCCCGCCCGCCGCGAGCACGGTCACGACGATGCGCGTCGCGGCGCGCAGCGTGTCGATCAGCGCCGGCTCGGCGCGGTACGCAGCGACGAGCAGAACACCGGCAGCGGCTGGCCGCCCGCGGCCTCGACCGCGTCGGCGAGCGCGTGCACGAAGGCGGTGTTCCCCGCGAGGTGGTGCGCGCGGTAGTACAGGATGGCGACGACCGGGCGCGGCCCGGCGCGCGCCCGGCGCCTGGTCTGCGGGCCGGTCGAGGCACCCCCCAGGCGGGCATGGCGGCGGGCGGCTCGAAGCCCTCGCCGGTCAGCAGGATCGCGTCGGACAGGAACCGGGCCAGCTGCCGCAGGTTCTCCGGGCCGCCGTGGGCCAGGTACGCGTGCGCCTCGGCGACGATCCCGGCGCACACCGTCGACAGCTCCATCAGCTCGGCGTCCGGCGCCTGCTCGCCGCCGAGCACCACGGCGGGCACACCGGAGGCCAGCGACGGCGTCGAGGCCGTCCTCCCAGGCCCGGCGGCCGCCGAGGATGCGGACGACGACGACGTCCGCGCCGTCAAGCAGGGCGGGAACGTCATCCGCGGTCGAGCCGGGCGGGGTTGCCGAGCCGGTAGCCGGCGCCGCTCGGCGCGGGCCGACAGCAGGTCGGTGTCCGAGGTCGACAGCAAGGCGATCACGGTGCGAGGAGCCTCCTTCGGGATCCTGCGTCCCTACTTGACCGGGCGTCGCGACGGCGCAGTACCTGACTTCGCCGGCGCGGGCGCTCCTTGACCCCGGCCGCCAGCAGGTCCACCACCTCGGCGATGCGCTGCGCGCGCACGTCCGGGCGGCGGGTGGTCGCGTCGATCCAGCGCAGGTACGCCTTGCGGTAGAACTGGGCGAGGGTGTCGAAGAACGCGCCGGCGGCCGGGTTGGCCGCGAGCGCGGCGGCGATGTCCTCGGCGAGGTCGGCGCGCTGCGGGCCTTCCGGCGTCAGCTCGACGGCCACCTCGTCGCCGGGCCCGAGCCCGAGCTGCTGCGCCCGCGCCGGGCCAAAATCGAACCCCCACCCGTCGCCGCCCGGGGCAAGCCGCACGCGGATCCGGCGGCGGGCCAGCGTGCCGTTCACGTGGTGCTCGGCCTTGGCGCCCCACGCCTCGTCCGGATCAAAGGGGACGACGATGACCGCGCGGCCCCCGGGGCCGGCGGCGACGACGGCGGTGAACCGCTTGGTGCGCATGGTCCTCATCCTGGCATGGCGGGCGCTGAGATCGGCCTGCCCGAGCCTCGTCCCGCCGCGAGGGACCGGGGCCAGGCCGGGCAGGCCGCCGCAACGCTAGCCGCGCGGCGGTGTTTGCGGCGCCGGCGGATTGGCGCGAACGTCTCGACCGGGTCCGTAGTCAGGAACTCGGTGATGATCAGGTTGCACAGCGCTGGCTTTTCTACTAGCAGCCCGTGCGAAGTCCCAGGGACGACGGCGAACTCGGCTGTCGGGCAGGGCCCGGTACATGGCGGTGGCGTGCTCGCAGGCGGACCTGGTCGTCGTCACCGATCATGGATCAGGGTGCGAACGCGTCGATCTTCCGCAAGTCGAGCCGGCGACAGCGCGGGCTCGATCGCGTGCATCGCCGGCCAGCTTGGCGACGACCACGTCGTAGTGGCCGATCCCGTCGGGCGAGAGCTCGGCGTAGCTCTGCCTGAAGAACTCGGGCGACTCGTCGTCCAGCACCCCGTCTTCCCACCCGTCGCGGTGGAAGACCCCGCCGACGAAGACGAGCCGGCGCACCAGGTCCTGGCACGGCGCCTGGCGACCTCAAGCGCCACGATCGCCCCGTCGCTTGAGCCGACCAGGTAGACCGGACGACCAATGACGCCCTGGATGAACGCGATCGGTGTCATCCGCCATCAGCTCGAAGCTGAGAGGGCCGTCCGCGTCGGGTGTCCGGCCGTGTGCGCGTCGCTCCGGCGTGTAGACCTGGAAGGTCCGGGCCAGCGCGCCCGCGTTGGGGTCCAGCGCCCGTGAGTCGATTCCGGCGCCGCCCGGATGGAGGAGGACACAGGGATCACCTTGACCACGCTCGTCGTACCACGTGGGCACGGCCTATTTTCCGCGGTAGGCATCGCAGCGCTCCTCATCCCTGATTCCGGTGGTCATGAAGCCGGGTCACCAGGTTGACCGGCCAGCCGCGGCAAAGTCATCGGCAGTGCCCGCTCCGCGACGGCCAGGTGGGGGCCAGCGGACCGCCGGACGCTGGCGTACAATCCGGGCGTGCCTGAGACCAGCTCTTTTGCCAGCCGCTCGGCGGCCGACCGCTGCCCGGGCGTGCTCGGCTGGCCGAGGCGGCCGACGGGCTGCTGGCGCGGGTCCGGCTGCCGGGAGGGCTGGTTCCGGGGAAGCAGCTGCGGGTGCTCGCCCGCCTCGCGGCCGAGCTCGGCGACGGGCGCGTGGAGCTGACCTCGCGCGGCAACGTGCAGCTGCGCGGGCTGAGCGCGGACGCCGCCGGCTCGCTGACCAGCGAGCTCACCGAGGCGGGGCTGCTGCCGTCGCTCAGTCATGACCGGGTACGGAACGTGCTCGCCTCGCCGCTCGCCGGGCTGGACCGTGGATCCGACCTGACCGGATCGTCCGCGCCCTGGACGCGGCGCTCTGCGCGCGGCCGCGGCTCGCGGAGTTGTCCGGGCGGTTCCTGTTCGCGGTCGACGACGGGCGCGGCGACGTGGCCGGGCTCGGCGCCGACGTGGTCGCGACGGTTCACGGGGACGAGGTGCGACGGTTCACGCAGCGCGGTCGTCAACGGGCTTTTCCTGGGCCGCTTCCCGGGGCGACCGCGGGCACGGGAACTGGCACGGCGACGGCGTTCCCGACGACCTGCGTGCCGCGGTCGTGGACGTGATGCTCGCCTGCGCCGAGGCGTTCCTCGACCTGCGGGCCGGTCACGGCGAGCACCGCCTGGCGGATCGCCGACCTGCCAGACGGCGCGGACCGGGTCCGGGCCGCGGTGGCGGCCCGGCTCGGGCTGGCCGCAGCCCGGCGCCGAGGCGGCGACACCAGGCAGCGCGGAGCGCCGCACACAGCCGCACGGCCCGTTGGCCTCGTCGACGCGGCACGAGACGCATGGCGGGATGGAGTCAGCCGGCTCCGTTCGGGATGATCCTGGTGCTTCCGCCGTGCTGATCGCTCCGCTCGGGCGGCTGACCGCGGCGCAGCTGACGTGGGTCGCGAGTCGGGCCGGGGAGCGGGCGGCGCGGATCACCCCGTGGCGCAGCGTCGTGCTGCCGCACCTGGCCGACGCGCCCGGGGTGCTGCGCGAGGCGGCCGGGCTCGGGTTCGGGACGGACGAGGGGTCGCCCTGGCTGCGGGTGACCGCGTGCGCGGGGCGGCCGGGGTGCGCGAGCGCCCTCGCGGACGTGCAAGCCGACGCGGCCGGGTTCGCGGGACGCTGGCCGGGACGGGTCGTGCACGTCAGCGGCTGCGAGCGGCACTGCGGGCGGCCCGCCGCCACCGAGATCGACGTGACCGCCACGAGCGAGGGATACCAGGTTGCCGGAGTTTGACTACGTGCGCGACGGCGGGGAGATCTACCGCCGGTCGTTCGCCACCATCAGGGCCGAGGCCGACCTCGCGCGCTTCCCCGCTGACGTGGCGCGGGTCGTCGTGCGGATGATCCACGCCTGCGGGATGACCGACCTGCCCGCCGACGTCGGCTACAGCGACGGCGTGGTGCGGGCCGCCCGGGCCGCGCTGCTCGACGGCGCGCCGGTGCTGTGCGACGCGCACATGGTCGCCGCGGGCATCACCAGGCGGCGGCTGCCGGCGGGCAACGAGGTCGTCTGCACGCTGAGCGACCCGGCGGTGCCGTCGCTCGCCGCCCGGCTCGGGACGACGAGGTCGGCGGCCGCCCTCGACCAGTGGGGGCCCCGGCTGGACGGCGCCGTGGTGGCGATCGGCAACGCCCCCACGGCGCTGTTCCGGCTGCTTGAGCTGGTGGGCGCGGGCGCCGGGCGGCCTGCCGCGGTGCTCGGCATCCCGGTCGGCTTCGTCGGGGCGGCGGAGTCGAAGGCCGCGCTCGCCGAGTCCGGCCTTGAGTACCTGGTGGTGCACGGGCGGCGCGGCGGCAGCGCGATGACCGTCGCCGCGGTGAACGCCGTGGCGAGCGAGGACGAGTAATGGACGGCGGCGTGCTGTACGGGGTGGGGCTCGGGCCCGGCGACCCGGAGCTTGTCACGGTGAAGGCCGCGCGGCTGATCGGCGCGGCGGACGTGGTGGCGTACCACTGCGCGCGGCACGGGCGATCGGTGGCGCGGTCCATCGCCGAGCCGTACCTGCGCGGCGACCAGGTCGAGGAGCCGCTGGTTTACCCGGTCACGACGGAAGCCACGGACCACCCGGGCGGGTACGCGGGCGCGATGGAGGAGTTCTACGCGACGGCCGGCAGCCGGCTGATGGCGCACCTGGCCGCGGGCCGCGACGTGGTGCTGCTCGCCGAGGGCGACCCGCTCTTCTACAGCAGCTACATGCACATGCACAAGCGGATCAGCGGCCGGTACCGGACCGAGATCGTGCCCGGCGTCACGTCGGTGAGCGCCGCGTCCGCCGCCCTTGGCGTGCCCCTGGTCGAGGGCGACGACGTGCTGACCGTGCTGCCCGGCACGCTCGGGCCCGGGGAGCTCACCGAGCGGCTGCGCGGCACCGGGGCGGCGGCGGTGATGAAGATCGGCCGCAGCTACCCTGGCGTGCGGGCGGCACTGAAGGACGCGGGCCGCCTTGAGCAGGCGTACTACGTCGAGCGCGCCTCGTCGGGACCCCGGCAGGTCATCGAGCGGGCGGCGGACGTCGACCCGTCGACCGTGCCGTACATGTCGCTGGTCATTATCCCGGGAGCGGAGGCGGCCGGCGCGGTTGAAGCCTCGGCGCAGCCCGAGACCGTTCCCGCCGCCGGGGCCGTTCCCGCCGCCGGGACTGGGCCGGCTTCCGGGGCCGGGCGGGTCGACGTCGTCGGGCTCGGCCCCGGCGGGCGCGACTGGCTGACCCCGCAGGCGCAGGCGGTGCTCGCCGCCGCCGACGACATCGTCGGCTACGCCCCGTACGTGGACCGTGTGCCGCCCAATCCGCGGCAGCGGCGGCACGGCAGTGACAACCGGGTCGAGGCGCAGCGCGCGGAGTTCGCACTGGACCTGGCGCTGCGCGGGCGCCGGGTCGCCGTCGTTTCCTCGGGTGACCCGGGAGTGTTCGCGATGGCTTCTGTGGTGCTTGAGGCGGCCGCGGCGGATCCGCGCTTCGGCGGGGTGCCGGTCGCCGTCGTGCCCGGGATCACCGCCGCGCAGGCCGTCGCGAGCCTGGCCGGGGCACCGCTCGGCCACGACTACGTGATGCTTTCGCTGTCGGACCGGCTCAAGCCGTGGGACGTCATCGCCCGGCGGCTGCGGGCGGCGGCGGAGGGCGACTTCGCGATCGCGATCTACAACCCCGCGTCGCGGTCGCGGCGGCAGCAACTGGCCGACGCGCGCGACCTGCTGCTCGCCCACCGCGACGCCGGGACGCCGGTCGTGATCGGCCGCGCCGTCGGCACCGATGAGCAAACGGTCACCGTGACCACCCTGGGCGAGTTCGACCCCGCGCAGGTCGACATGCGCTGCCTGGTCATCGTCGGCTCAAGCCAGTCCCGGGTGGTGCGCGACGCCTCCGGCGCCGCGCGGGTGATCACCCCGCGCCGCTACCCCGGCTGACCGGCTCGGTGCAGGAGCCGGCTGCGGCCGGCCCAATGGCATACGGGAAGCGAGCGGGGCTGAGGTTCGGCCTATTCGCCGGCGCCGAGCCAGCGCAAGGCCTCGGGAACTGTCGCCGCGACCGTGCTGCCCGGCGGTAGTGGCGGGCGGGTCACCATGACGACCTGCACTCCAAGGTCTCGGGCGGCCGTGAGCTTCGCGGCGGTCATGGGGCCGCCGCTGTTCTTCGTCACCAGCAGGCCGATCCCGTGCTCGCGCATGAGCGCGGACTCGCGCCCAACTGTGTACGGGCCGCGGTCCAGGATCAGCGTCATGCGCGGCGGCACGGGGCCTTCGGGCGGGTCAACCGCCCGGACGAGGAACTCGTGCCGGTCATCGGCGGCGAACGTAGCCAGGTCGCGGCGGCCGGTGGTGAGGAAGACGCCTTCGCCGGGCCAGGCCCGCACGGTCTCGGCCGCCGCCCGGATGTCGGCGACGCTCTCCCAGTCCGGGTCGGCCTCCCAGCCGGGACGGCGCAGGACGAGCAGCGGCACGCCCGCTTCGGCCGCGGCCAGGGCGGCGTTCGCGGTGATCGTGCCGGCGAACGGGTGCGTCGCGTCGATTACCCGGGTAATCCCCTCAGCCCGCAGGAACGCGGCCAGTCCGTCGACTCCGCCGAACCCGCCGACGCGCACCGGGCCGTCGGGCAGGCGCGGCTGGCGTACCCGGCCGGCCAGCGAGGAGACCACATCGGTCCCGGCCGCCACCAGCGCGGCGGCCAGTTCCCTGGCCTCGCCGGTCCCGCCCAGGATGAGGATGCGCACCGGGACAGGCTAACCCGCCAGTCGCGCCTTGCCGTGGATGCCCGCCGCACACGCGCTGCGCGCGCAACGTTGGCACTCTGCGCTTCTTGCTGTTATCCGGGCCTTGGCGCGAGAAACCGTGTGGTAAGCCGCGCCAGGGGGCGAGCGAACGAGCGGGCGAGGCAAAGGAACCGCTCGGTTCAATCATTGGGTGTCCTTAGCGCCCATATCCGGGGCCTAAGGACACCCAATCTTTCCCGATATCCACATATGTCCTGATTTGGCGGCTGGGCGCGTGGGCGGGTTTTCCCTCGGACCGGATGATGACCGGGCTTCCGAGCTGTGTCGGGGATTTCCCGGCTCCGTTCGGCCCTGGGCGACCCTGGGTTCCTGGCGACGCTTGCCTGCGGCGGCGTTCGGGTGGCGGCGTTCGGGTGGCGGGCGGGATGCGGGAGACTGGGGGGCGTGCGTGAACTGCTTCTCATTGGCATGGGGCCCGGGCATCCCGATCAGGTCACCGTCCAGGCCGTGCGGGCGCTCAACCGGGCCGACGTGTTCTTCCGCATGGACAAGGGCGACGACAAGTCGGGGCTCAACGCGGCGCGGGAGGAGATCCTGCGGCGGCACGTCACCGGGGACGGGTACCGGGTCGTGGACATTCCCGAGCCGGCCCGCGACCGGTCGGGGACGCTGGACGCCGACGGGTACCAGGGGGCGGTGCGCGACTGGCACGCGGCGCGGGCGGAGCTGATCGCGGCCGCGATCGAGGCCGAACTCGGGACGGACGGGGTCGGGGCGTTCCTCGTGTGGGGCGACCCCTCGGTGTACGACTCGATGCTGCGGATCGTGGACCAGGTGCTCGCGCTCGGTACCGTGGACTTCACCTGCACGGTGATACCCGGGGTGACCAGCGTGCAGGCGCTCGCCGCCGCGCACCGGATCCCGCTGAACCGGGTCGGCGAGCCGATCCACATCACCCCGGCGCGGCGGCTCGCTGAGCTCCCCCAGCCCGGGCTGCCCGACGGCCTGGACAGCGCCGTGGTCATGCTGGACCGCGGGTTCACCGCGGCCGGGTTCGGCGAGCCGGGCCTGGAGGTCTACTGGGGGGCCTACCTCAGCACGCCGGACGAGGTCCTGATCTCCGGCCCCCTCACCGACGTCGCGGCGGAGATCACCGACACCCGCGCCCGGCTGCGGGAGCAGCACGGCTGGATCATGGACACCTACCTGGTCCGCAGGAACTCCGCGGGTACCGAGTAACGGGTGCTCCGCGGTGAACGGTGCCGTGAGATCGCAGGTCATCCGCGCAAACCGGGTGTGATCGCGGGTCATCCGGGAGAAACCACCGTCGAGCCCGAAGTTTTGTCGCACTTTGTCAGCATTTGACGGCGGGATCTATCAGCCGGTAACACGATTGAGTGACACCAGGGGCGATATCCGCCCCGTATGACCCTCGGTCTTTTTGCGGGGACCTCGCCCCGGGCATGCCGGGGCGGGGGGGAGCCTCCGGCCGTTCTTGGCCGGGGTGCGGATGGTCAAAATTGGCCTGAGAGCTCGGCTTGGCCCAGGATCTCAGCAGTTCACTCCTTAACTGCGGAGCGGTCGCGGGCGGCGGAGTACAGGTGGCTGTCGCGGAATCCCTCGGCGGCCAGTACCCGGCCGACGATGATGACCGCGGTGCGCTTCACCCCGGCCGCGAGGACCTGCTCCGCGATGTCGCCGAGGGTTCCGCGCAGGATGAGCTCCCGCTCCTGGCTGGCGTAGGCGACAACGGCGGCCGGGCAGCCGGCGCCGTAGTGCGGCAGGAGCTCCGCGGCCACCTGCTCGACCCGCTGCACGGCCAGGTGCAGCACCAGGGTCGCGCCGGCGGCGCCGAGGCTGGCGAGGTCCTCGCCCGGCGGCATCGGGGTGGCCCGGTGCGCGATCCTGGTGAGGATGACCGTCTGGCCGACCTCGGGCACGGTCAGTTCCCGGCGCAGGGCCGCCGCGGCGGCGGCGAACGCCGGAACACCCGGGGTGATGTCGTAGGCGATGCCCGCCTGGTCGAGCCGCCTGGCCTGCTCGGCGACCGCGCTGAAGACGGCCGGGTCGCCGGAGCACAGCCGGACGACGTCGAGTCCCTTCGCGTCCGCTTCCGTCATGGCCGCGACGATCTCGTCCAGGGTGAGGTCGGCCGTGTCGGTCAGGGCGGCGCCCGGCGGGCAGTGCGCGAGTACTTCGGCGGGGACGAGGCTGCCCGCGTACAGGCAGACCAGGCACTTCTCGAGCAGGCGCTGGGCGCGGACGGTGATCAGGTCCGCGGCGCCTGGGCCGGCGCCGACGAAGTGGACGGTCACGGGCTCTCCTTCTTGTGCATGGACCACTGGACCACCGGCAGCGCCGGGCGCCAGGTCGTGAGGGTGCCGAGACCGTCGGCCCGCTCCACGCCGATCCTGGTGAGCGTACCGCCGAGGCGGTGCCGCCAGTCCGCGAGGACGGCCTGCCCCTCCAAAGTGACCGCGTTCGCGACGAGCCTGCCGCCGGGAGCGATGGCGTCCCAGCAGGCGTCAAGCACGCCCGGGGTGGTGACGCCGCCGCCGATGAAGACCGCGTCCGGGGCATCGAGGCCGGCGAGGGCCAGCGGCGCGGCGCCGGCCACGACCCGCAGCCCCGGCACGCCGAGCGCCGCCGCGTTGCGGGCGATCCGCGCGCGGCGGTCGTCCCGCGGCTCGACGGCGATGGCGCGGCTGGCGGGGTGCACGCGCATCCACTCGATGCCGATGCTGCCGGAGCCCGCGCCCACGTCCCACAGCAACTGGCCAGGGACGGGGGCGAGCGCGGCGAGCGCGAGGGCGCGCAGTTCCCGCTTGGTGAGCTGCCCGTCGTGCTCGAACGCGTCATCCGGCAGCCCGGGCACCCGGGGCAAGGGCGCGGCGGCGGGGTCGAGGCGGCACTCGATCGCGACGACGGCCAGGCGGCTGTGCGGTCCGTCGCCCTCGCCGGGCTCGCCCACCGCTGTCACGCGCTCCTCGTCGCCGCCGAGGTCGGCGAGCACCGTGACCGGGCTCGCGCCGAATCCGCGCGCGCCGAGCAGCGCGCGGACGTCGGCCGCGGCCGTCTCCCGGGCGGTGAGCGCGAGCACCCGGCGTCCCGGCTGAAGCAGCGGGTGCAGCAGCTCGCACGGCCGCCCGACCAGGCTCACCACGTCCAGGTCGTCGAGCGGCCAGCCGAGCCGCGCGGCGGCGAGCGACACCGACGACGGGTGCGGCAGGACGCGCAGCCGGGCCGGGCCCAGCAGCCGGGCCAGGGTGGAGCCGATGCCGAAGAACATCGGGTCGCCGCTGGCCAGGACCACGAGCCCGGGCGTCCGCGTGGGCGGCGATCAGCCCGGGCAGCGCCGGGAGCAGCGGGCTGGGCAACGGGATCCGCCGCCCTTCGACGGGGGATCCCGCCGGAAGCAGTGCGAGGTGCCTGGGTGCGCCGACGATCACTTCGGCCCGCTCGATCGCGTCCGTGGTCAGCGGGGACAGGCCGGGCCAGCCGTCGGCCCCGATGCCGGCCACGGTCACGATCTGGGAAGACACGCCTTACAGTGTGCCGCACCGCTGTGAGAGGATTACCGGCGAACGGCCGCCGAGGAACTCCGGTGCGAATCCGGGACGGTCCCGCCACTGTGACCCGTAGCGTGCTCTCGAGCGCGCAGGGAAGCCAGGCCATCGGCGTCCGTGCCGTCGGGTCATTGCCCGGTGGTCGTCGCTGGCGGCGGGCGCGGATACCCGCCGGGTGAAGGTGTGGGCTGTTGACCCAGTTTCCGTTTAGTGCGGTCGTCGCGATGGACGACATGCGGCTCGCGCTGATCCTCAATGCCATCTCGCCGGCGATCGGCGGCGTGCTCGTCCGCGGGGAGAAGGGAACCGCGAAGTCGACCGCGGTGCGCGCGCTGACCGCGGTGCTCCCGCCGGTGGACGTCGTGGCGGGCTGCCGGTTCTCCTGCTCGCCGGCCCGGCCCGACCCTGGATGCCCGGACGGGCCGCACCCGGCGGACGGCGCGGCGCAGCGCCCGGCCCGGCTGGTGGAACTGCCGGTCGGCGCGACCGAGGACCGGCTCACCGGGTCGCTTGACCTCGGGCGGGCGCTCACCGAGGGCGTCACGTCCTTCCAGCCGGGCCTGCTCGCCGCGGCGCACCGGGGCGTCCTGTACGTGGACGAGGTCAACCTGCTGCACGACCACCTGGTGGACCTGCTGCTCGACGCGGCGGCCCTGGGCACGAACTACGTGGAGCGCGACGGCGTGTCGGTGCGCCACGACGCACGGTTCCTGCTGGTCGGGACCATGAACCCGGAGGAAGGCGAGCTGCGGCCGCAGCTGCTCGACCGGTTCGGGCTGACCGTGGAGGCGTCCGCGCCGCGCGACCAGGCGAGCCGGGCCGAGGTCGTGCGCCGCCGCCTGTCCTTCGACGGCGACCCCGCGGCGTTCTGCGCGCGGTTCGCCGCGGCCGAGGCCTCGCTCGCCGCCGCCATTGCCGCCGCCCGGCAGCGGCTGCCCGCCGTCGTGCTCGACGACCCGGCCCTCGAGCGGATCGCCGGGGTCTGCGCCAGCTTCGACGTGGACGGGCTGCGGGCGGACATCGTGATCGCCAGGGCCGCCGCCGCGCACGCCGCCTGGCGCGGCGGGCTGGAAGTCAGCCGCGAGGACATCCGGGTCGCCTCCCTGCTGGCGCTGCCGCACCGGCGGCGGCGCAACCCGTTCGACGCGCCCGGCCTCGACGAGCAGCAACTCGATGACGCGCTCGGCGGCCCGGACGATGAGCCGGAGCCTGACCCGCCGCCGGGCGGCGCCCCCGGACCCGGCAGGCCGGACGACGGCGACGGCGGCGGGGACGGCGGGCCGCCCGACGGCGACGGCGGCCGCCGGGACGAGCCGGCGGGGCCGCCGCCAGCGGCGGGACGCGAGTCGGTCGCGCCGGGCGGCGCGACGTTCCGCGCGCGGCGGCTCGAGGTGCCGGGCAAGGGGCAGGGCGCCGCTGGCCGCCGGTCGCGCGCGGCGACGGACGCCGGCCGGAGCGTGGGCGCGCGCCCGCCGCTGCCCGCGTCGCGGACGCTTGACGTGCACCTGACCGCGACCCTCACCGCCAGTGCGCCGCACCAGCGGCGCCGCGGGCGCTCGGGTCCCGGCCTCGTGCTCGAGCGGGCCGACCTGCGCGAGCACCGCCGCGAGGGGCGCGAGTCCAACCTGGTCCTGTTCGCGGTGGACGCCAGCGGGTCGATGGCCGCGCGGCGCCGGATGGAGGCGGTCAAGGGCGCCGTGCTGTCCCTGCTGCTCGACGCCTACCAGCGGCGGGACAAGGTCGGGCTGGTCTGCTTCCGCGGCGCGGGCGCGGAGCTGCTGCTGCCGCCCACCTCCTCGGTGGACGCGGCGGCGCGCAGGCTCGAGGCCATGCCGGCCGGCGGCCGGACCCCGCTGGCCGCCGGGCTCGCCGAGGCGCACGCCACGCTGCGCCGCGAGCGGCTCCGCGACCCGCGGCGCCGCCCGCTGCTCGTCGTGGTGACCGACGGACGCCACACGGCGGGCGGCGAGCCCGCGGCGGCCGCGGCGGGCCTGCGCCGGGACGGCGTCGCGGCGGTGGTCGTCGACTGCGAGTCCGGGCCGGTCAGGCTTGGCCTCGCGGCCGGCCTGGCGCAGGCGCTCGGCGCCGAGTACCTGAACCTCGGCGACCTGTCCGCGGGCGGCCCCGGCGCGGGCGCGGGCGGCCAGGGAGCTCCCGGCGGGGGCGGCCGGCCGGGGTTGTCCGCCGAACGGCTCGCCGAATCGGTCCGCGGCTGGCGGGCCGACCGGCTCCACAGGAAGGTGGCCTGAGCATGCCGCAGGGAGTACCGCCGACGGTGCCCGAGGACGGGCTGACCACCAGGCAGCGGAGGAACCGGCCGCTGCTCATCGTGCACACCGGCGCGATGAAGGGGAAGTCCACCGCCGCGTTCGGCATGGCGCTGCGCGGCTGGAACCAGGGCTGGAGCATCGGGGTCTACCAGTTCGTGAAGAGCGCCAAGTGGCGGGTCGGCGAGGAGGCCGCGTTCCGCGCGCTCGGCCGGCTGCACGAGCAGACCGGCGAGGGCGGCGAGGTGGCCTGGCACAAGATGGGCGAGGGCTGGTCCTGGATCCAGCGCGGCGACCCGGAGGACCACGCCGCGAACGCCCGCGAGGGCTGGGCGCAGATCAAGCGCGACCTCGCCGCCGAGCGGTTCGGCCTGTACGTGCTCGACGAGTTCACCTACCCGATGAAGTGGGGCTGGATCGACGTTGCCGACGTCGTGACCACCCTGGCGGGACGCCCCGGCCACCAGCACGTCGTGATCACCGGCCGCGACGCGCACCAGGACCTCATCGGCGCCGCCGACCTCGTCGTGGAGATGACGAAGGTCAAGCACCCGATGGACGCCGGCCAGAAGGGCCAGCGCGGAATCGAATGGTGAACGGAGTCGCACCGTGACCGTCCCCCGCGTCGTCATCGCGGCGCCGGGCAGCGGGCACGGCAAGACGACGGTCGCGACCGGCCTGCTCGGCGCGCTGCGCGAGCGCGGCCTGAAGGTCTCGCCGCACAAGGTCGGGCCCGACTACATCGACCCGGGCTACCACGCGCTCGCCGCGGGCAGGCCAGGCCGCAACCTCGACCCGTGGCTGGTCGGCGAGGACCAGGTCGCGCCCCTGTTCACCCGGGGGGCGCGTACCCCGGAACCCGCGGACATCGCGGTCATCGAGGGCGTGATGGGCCTGTTCGACGGGGTCGCCGACCCTCACGGGGCGTCCGGGCCCGCGGGCTTCGCGTCGACGGCGCACGTCGCGCGGCTGCTCGCCGCGCCGGTCGTGCTCGTGGTCGACGCGAGCGGCGTCAGCGCGTCGGCCGCCGCCCTGCTGCACGGGTTCACGACCTGGGACCCCGGCACGCGCATCGGCGGGGTGATCTTCAACAAGGCCGGCTCGCCGCGTCACGAGGAGCTGCTGCGCGCGGCGGCCGACGCCGCGGGCGTCCCCGTGCTCGGCGTGCTGCGCCGGCGCGACCAGCTCACCGTGCCGTCGCGTCACCTCGGGCTCATCCCCGCCGCGGAACTCGGCGGCCCGGCGCTTGACGCGGTCGCCGCCATGAGCGGCCTGGTCGCCGCCGGCGTCGACCTGGAAGCGGTGCTGCGGCTCGCCCGCGCCGCGGGACCGCTGCCCGGCGGCGCGGCGAAGGCCAAGACGAAGAGCCCGCTTCCGAACGGCCGCGGCATCCTCTCCCCCGCCCCCGCGTCGCCATCGCCGGCGGGCCGGCGTTCACCTTCGGCTACGCCGAGCACCCCGAGCTGCTCACGGCCGCGGGCGCCGACGTGGTGGCGTTCGACCCGCTGCGGGACGAGAAGCTGCCCGGCGACGTGGACGGCCTGGTCATCGGCGGCGGCTTCCCCGAGGAGCACGTCGCCGAACTGTCGGCCAACGCCGGGCTGCGGGCAGAGGTCGCGGCCCTCGCGCGGGCGGGCGCGCCCGTCATCGCCGAGTGCGCGGGCCTGCTCTACCTGGCCCGCTCGCTCGACGGGCACCCGATGTGCGGGGTGCTGGACGCCGACGCCGTCATGACCGGCAGGCTCACGCTCGGCTACCGGGACGCCGTCGCGGCCGCCACGTCGCCGCTCGCGCTGGCCGGGACCCGGGTTCACGGCCACGAGTTCCACCGCACGGCGATCAGGCTCGCCGACCCGGGCGACCGGGGCACGGGTCACCGAAGCACGGGCGACCAGGCCGCGGCGGCGGGCGCGTGGCACTGGCGGCAGTCGGGCGGCCCGGTCACCGAGGGTTTCGTCCAGGGCCGGGTGCACGCCTCCTACCTGCACACGCACTGGTGCGGCGTGCCGGGCGCGGCCGCCCGCGTCGCGGCCGCGGCCCGCGAGTACCGCCAGGCCCGGGAGCCGGCGGAGAGGGGCTAGGGCTTGCGGGCGACCACGCCGTAAACGGGGACGGGACGCTCGAAGATCGGGTCGGCCGGCGTCGGGCGCCACTCCGTGACGGGAACAAGGCCGGGCGGTACGGGGGCGAGGCCGCCGCCTACGAGGGCGGCGACCTCCTGGCGGGAGCGGAGCGTGATGGGCTGCGCGGGCATCAGCTTGTTCCACTGCCTCGCCGCCTCTTCCATGTCCGGGTCGAGGTCGCTCGCCAGGTGGTAGATCGCGAGGTGGCTGCCGGACGGGACGGCCGCCATCAGCGCGGCCACCACCGCGGCCGCCTCCGTCGCGTCCCAGACGAAGGCGAGGGTGAACAGCAGCAAGATCGCTACCGGCCGGGCCAGGTCCAGGGTCTCCTGGGCGCCGGCCAGGATCGCGGCCGGGTCGCGGACCTCCGCGTCGACGTAGCCGACGGCGCCGCCTGGCGCGGACTTCATCAGCGCCCGGGCGTGGGACAGCACCATCGGGTCGTTGTCCACGTACGCGATGCGGGACTCGGGCACGAGGGACTGGGTGACCTCGTGGGTGTTGCCCACCAGGGGCAGGCTGGTGCCGATGTCGAGGAACTGCGTGACGCCCGCGCCGGCGACCAGGTAGCGGAGCACGCGCTGCTGGAACCCGCGCACGGCGGGTGCGATGTCGATTATCGCCGGCGCCGTCGCGGCCAGGGCACGCGCGGCCCTCCGGTCGGCCTCGAAGTTGTTCTGGCCGCCGTACAGGTAGTCCGCGACGCGCGCCGCGTTCGGCACCGTCGTGGTAATCAGTGCGGCCTTCGCCCGGCGCGTCGCGTCGTCCTCCCCCCAGTCGTCTGGCATGCCAACCAGTATGCGCCAACTGGGTCGCAAAGGCTGGCACCCCTGCCAACCCGGGCCGGGACAATGCGCGGGCCTGACCGGCTCCCGGCCGCAGGCCCTATCCTCAATTGGTGGGAACCGCCAGCAATCTGATCGACAGGGACACGATCGCCGCCCGGATGAGGGGTTTCCCGCGTGTGACCAGGGACCGGGCCGACCTGAAACAGGCCGCGGTGGCGGTTTGCGTCGTCGTGCGCCACGGGCTCCCGTGCCTGCTGCTGACCCGCCGCGCGGCCGGGCTGCGCGCGCACCCCGGGCAGTGGGCGCTGCCCGGCGGGCGCCGGGACGACGGCGAGACGCCGATCGACGGCGCGCTGCGCGAACTGGCCGAGGAAGTGGGACTCCGGCTCGCCCCGGACTCGGTCCTCGGGCTGCTGGACGACTTCGTGACCCGCTCCGGGTACGTCATGACGCCCGTGGTCTGCTGGGCCGGGTCGGTGGGGCAGCTGGCGGGCAGCGAGGCGGAGGTCGCCTCGCTGCATGAGGTACCCCTCGCCGACCTCGACGTGGAGCCCAGGTTCACCTCTATCCCCGAGTCCAGCGCCCCGGTGATCCAGCTGCCGCTGCTCGGCGGCTACCTGCACGCCCCTACCGCCGCGATCGTGCACCAGTTCTGCCGCATCGCCTGCCGCGCCGAAGTCCGCCGCGTCGCCCACTACGAGCAGCCGGTCTTCGCCTGGCGCTGACGCTGGCGGAAACGCCGACAGGGGGGTGTCGCCGCGGCCAGGAAGAGTGGTGGTCACGGGAACGGTCCCGCGGCAAGCACTAGGAGGCTGGCATGGCAGGGTACAACGGCATCGCGTGGTTCGAGATCGGCACGGCCGACCCGGCGGGGGCGGAGAAGTTCTACGGCGACGTCTTCGGCTGGACGGTCGGGTCCGGCGACGGCGACCCCGAGGGATTTCAGATGGTCACGGCCGGCGACGGGCCCGGGCTGCACGCGGGCGGCCTGATGGACACCGGCGAGCAGCCCGGCTACGCCGTGTTCGGCGTGCTGGTCGAAGACGTGGGCGAGGCCTGCCGGCGGGTCCAGGCGGCCGGGGGCCGTGTGCAGCGGGACCCGGAGGTGACCCCGGGCGGGGTCACGTTCGCCCACCTGCTTGACCCGGCGGGCAACCGGTTCGAGGTGTTCACCATGCCGCCGGGGGCGTGATCAGTCGACTGCCGGGGCCGCGTCCGCGACGGCACGGCCCCGGCAGTCAGTCCAGGGCGAGGCGGAGCAGCTTGTCCGGGGGAATGTCCAGGTCCTCGCGGCGCAGCGGGCGCGGTTCCGGTACCTGCGCGGTGATGGTCACCGCGGCGATCCGGTCGGTGCGGAACGCGCGGACCGCCTCGCGCAGCCGGCACCAGGCCAGCAGGTACCAGCGCTCGGCCATGCCGACGTAGCCGAGCGGCTCGACGTCCCGGCGGGTGACGAGGCCGTGCCGGTCGGCGTAGCCGATCCGCAGCACCCGCCCGGCCGCGAGCGCGTCCGTGATCACGGCGGGTACCGGCGGCGGGTCGGCCGCGCCGACCAGGTACACCCGCGCCACCAGGTCGCGGGCGGCCTCGGCGTCGTCTTTGCGCATCGCGGACAGCACCTTGCGCAGCGCCGCCGCGCCGTCCTGGCCAAACGGGGTCCCCGCCACGTGCCGCAGCGCGACCGCCAGCGCCATGGCCTCACCGGGGGTGAAGTTGACCGGCGGCAGGGTGCGCTCCTTGTCGAGGCAGTAGCCGCCAGGCCCGCCCGGGCTCGGCCCACACCGGCACGCCGGACTGCTGCAGCGCGCTGATGTCCCGCTCGATCGTGCGGGCACTGACCTCGAACCGGCCAGCGAGCCAGCGCGCGGTGCGCGGCCGCGGCGAGACGGCCCGCAGTTCCTCGACGAGGGCGTACAGCCGGTCGGTCCGGTTCACGCCCACCACGATAGGAGCCGCCTCCGACATTTGGGCGCCGACCGCGTCCGGGGCTAGGTCGGCGCCAGGCTGCGGCTCGCGCGGCCGTACCGTTCCGTCCGCCATGACGTCGCCGTCGGGGCACCGCCACTGGACCTTCCCGCCTTCGAACTGTTCCTGGTACAGCGTCGCGTACAGCCCGCCCTGGCGCAGCAGGTCGCGGTGCGAGCCAGACTCCGTGACCTGGCCCCGGTCGATGACGTAGATGGTGTCCGCGTTGACGATGGTGGACAGCCGGTGAGCGATGGCAATGGTCGTCCGCGACCCCATCAGGGCGTCCAGCGCCTTCTGCACCTCCCGCTCGCTGGCGGTGTCCAGCGCCGAGGTCGCCTCGTCCAGGATCAGGATGCGCGGGTCGTGCAGCAGGACGCGGGCGATGGCCAGGCGCTGCTTCTCCCCGCCAGACAGCCGGTACCCGCGCTCGCCGACCACGGTGTCATAGCCATCGGGGAATTCCATGATCCGGTCGTGGATGTACGCCGCCCGCGCCGCCTCCTCCACCTCCTCCCGCGACGCGCCGGGACGCCCGTAGTGGATGTTGGCCAGGATGGTGTCGTGGAAGAGGTAACTCTCCTGGGTCACGAAGCCGATGGCGGCGGCCAGCGAGGCCTGGCGGACGTGCCGTACGTCGAGCCCGTTAACCTCGACCGCGCCGCCCGTGACGTCGTACAGGCGCGGGATCAGGTAGCTGATGGTGGTCTTGCCGGCTCCGCTTGGGCCTACCAGGGCCACCAGGTGGCCGGGATCCGCTCCGAGGCTGACGTCCGCCAGGGCGTCCGCCGGGACGCCCGAGTAGCGGAAGTAGACGTCCCGCAGGGCCACCCGGCCACCGGCCTCGGTAACCGGGAGGTCGACGGCGTCGGGGGCGTCAACGATGTCGGGCACCACGTCGAGGTACTCGAAGACCCGGTCGAACAGGGCCAGCGACGACCGCAGCTCCACCGAGACCTGAAGCAGCTGCCCGATCGGGAAGTACAGGCGGGTCTGGAGCGTGGTGAAGGCCACGATCGTCCCGGCCGAGACACCGTGGTGGTTCGCGATGAGCAGGCCCGCGACGAGGTAGATCAGGGCCGGGGTGATCGACAGGAATGACTGCACGACCGCGTAGAAGCCCTGGCCGATCATTTGCTGGCGGACCTCAAGGCCAACCAGGCGCTGGTTCTCCCGCTGGTAGCGGCCAACGTCGCGGCCCTGGTTGCCGAAGACCTTGGCCAGCAGCACCCCGGATACCGACAGGGTCTCCTCGGTGATGGCGCTCATCGCCGCCAGCGACTCCTGGGTCGACCGCGACACCTGGCGGCGCCGCTCGCCGACCGCCTTGGTCAGCCAGAAGAACGCCGGCACGGTGATGACCGCCACGATCGTCAGCTGCCAGCTGATGATGATCATGGCGACGATGCTGGAGACGAAGGTGACGACGTTGGCCAGGATCGTCGAGGCGGTGGTGGTGACGACCGTCTCGACGCCGCCCACGTCGTTTTGCAGCCGGGACTGGATCTCGCCGGTCTTGGTATTCGTGAAGAAGGAGAGCGGGAGCGTCTCCAGGTGCGCGTAGAGCCGGTTGCGCAGGTCCCGCATGACTTGCTGCCCGACCCGGGTGGTCTCGTAGACCTGCAGGATGCCGATGGCGCCGTTGACGACCGGCACCGCGGCCATGATGCCCACCAGCACGTAGAGCAGGTGCAGCTTGGGGCCACCGGGGACGAACAGGGCCTTGTTGAATACCGCCTGGATCAGCAGCGGGTTGGCGATGCCGATCGTCGAGGTCACGACGATGAGGACAATGACGAAGGCCACCTGGGCCCGGTACGGGCGGAACAGCGGCACTATCCGCCCGGCGCTGCTACGGCCGGCGCTTTTGCGGCCGGTTTGGGCAGGCGTCTTGGTCACCATGGGGCGACTCCTTCGGAGTACTACGGTGGCAGCCACCAGTAACGTCCCATCATGCCCGGGCGGGACACCGGGGCCGGCCCGGGTAACCCGCTCTCGTTCGGGATGATCTAGATCTTTTTATCCCGAACGAGAGCCTGCTTTCACCGGCCGCCACGCCATGACCCCGTGGCGGGGGACGGCGCGCCCGGCGGGTCCCGCTATCCGGTGACGCGTACCGCGCTGGCGAGATGCGCCGACAGGAGCTGTCCGGCTCGGTCCAGTGCGGCCCCCGCCTCGTCAATCATCGGGTAAAAGGTCTGGAAGACGTGCGGTACCCCGGCGGTGATGTCGAGGGTGACGTCGACGTCGGCGGTGGCGGCCTGCCGCGCGAGGCGGATCGCGTCGTCGAGGAGTACCTCGTGGGTTCCGGCCTGGATAATCAGGGGCGGCAGCCCGGTCAGGTCGGCGAATATCGGGCTGATAAGGCCGAGGGCGGGGTCTTGCCCCGCCGTGTAGTCGGGGACCCTGGAGGCGAGGCTCTCCCGGCTGAGCAGCGGGTCGGCCGCACCCTTGGTGTCCAGCGTCGCTCCGGCCAGGGTGAGATCGGCGTACGGCGACATCACGAACGCCGCGGCGGGCAGCGGCAGCCCGTGATCGCGCGCGTTGACCAGGGTGGCGACGGCGAGCCCGCCGCCGGCCGACTCCCCCGCGAAGACAATGTCCGCCGGGGCCGTGCCGTCGCGCAGGAGCGCCTCGTAGGCCGCGAGGGCGTCGTCGACCGCGGCCGGGAACGGGTGCTCGGGTGCGAGCCGGTAGTCGACGGAGAAGACCTTGGCACTGGTCCGCCGGCCGACCTGCGAGGCCAGGTCGGCGGCCTGAAAGGCGTCCCCGAGCACGTACACGCCGCCGTGGAAGTACAAGACGACATGGCGGGGCTCGATTCCGGCGATGGTGATCTCGGCGACCGGGACGCCGCCGAGCGTGGCCGCGGTCACGGTCAGCTCGGGGGGCAACGGCTGCCCCGCTACCAGTTCCTTGAGCAGTCGCCGCTGCTCGTTGATGTCGGTGTCGGCGGGGAAGGAATTCTGTCGCAGGACCGCTTCGAGGGCCTGTCGCTGCTCTGCACTCATGATGGGTCTCCCTTTCGGTTGGGGCTAGCAGAACCGGCACGGACGGACCGCCGCGGCCAGGGCGGCTCGGTCCTCATGCAGCTGTACGGTCCCGGCCGGTGGTGCGGCGGGCGGTGGCGTCGGCGGGCAGTGGCGTCGCGGGCGGCTGAGTCACGGACCGCGGGGCCGCGGGCGTCTGGGGGGCGGCTTGCGGTTCTGGCCCGGTACCGGCCAGTTCCTGGCGGCTAATCCTGATGGTGACGATCGCGATGATCAGGGCGAGCAGCCCGATCCCCGCGGCAACCAGGAACGCACGGGAAAAGCCGTCCGTCAGGGCTTGGTTGTAGATGGACGCGGGCGGGGTCGCGCCCGGCTTCACGGCGACCCCCGCGTGCGCGAGCCCCGTCCTGAGGCTGTCCGCGACGGTGGTCCAGGCGACGGTGCCGAGCACGGCGAGCCCGATCGCGCCGCCGACCTGCTGGGCGGTGTTGAGCAGGCTCGAGGCGACACCTGAGTCCTGCTCGGCCACATTGTGCAGCGAGACCAGGGACAGCGGGACGAACACCAGGCCGAGCCCGAGCGAGCTCACGATCTGCGGGCCGAGCAGGTCGCTGGCGTAGCCGGCGTGCTCGGTCAGCCGGGAAAACCAGAACATCCCGCCCGCGACCATGGCGGCGCCGGCCATGATCAGCGGCCGCGGGCCGGTCCGCGGCACCAGCGGAGAGGCCACCGCGGAGCCGAGCACGACCCCGACCGCGAACGGCAGGTAGGCGACGCCCGACCGGATCGCGCTGTATCCCAGGACGGTCTGGATGAAGAGGGTGAGGAAGAAGAACAGCCCGAAGAGCCCGGTGGACACGCACAGCATGATCAGGTAGGTGCCCGACCGGTTACGGTCGGCCAGGACCCGCATCGGCAGCAGCGGGTGCGGGCTGCGCACCTCGATCAGCACGAACGAGACGAGCAGGACCACCGCCGCCGTCAGCGATGCCAGCACCTGCGCGTCACCCCAGTGCGACACCCCGTCCTGCCCGGTGGCGGCCTTGGACAGGCCGTAGACGAGCAGCGCGACGCCGCCGGTGCCGGTGACCGCGCCGGCCACGTCGACCCGGCCAGGCCGGCGGGGCGACTCGTTCAGCACCCGCGGCGCCGCGAATGCCACCACGAGCCCGATGGGAACGTTGACGAACAGCACCCACCGCCACGACGCGTAGGTGGTCAGTATGCCGCCGAGCAGCAGGCCCACCGCGCTGCCGGCGCCGGCCATCGCCGCGTAGACGCTGAACGCCCGGTTGCGCTCCCCGCCTTCGGGAAAGTTGGTGGTGATCAGCGCCAGCGCGGTCGGCGCGATCACCGCGCCGCCGACGCCCTGTACCGCCCTCGCGGTGAGCAGCCACCACTGGCTGGTGGCGAACCCGCCGACCAGCGACGCCGCCGAGAACAGCAGCAGCCCGGCGACGAACACCCGCCGCCGGCCGAGGATGTCGCCGGCCCGGCCGCCGAGCAGGAGCAGCCCGCCGAAGGTGACCGCGTACGCGTTCACCACCCATTCCAGGCCGCTGCCGGAGAAGCCGAGTGCCTGCTGGATGTGCGGGAGGGCAACGTTCACGATGGTCGCGTCCAGCACGACCATGAGCTGGGCGGTGGCGATGACTATGAGAGCCAGGCCGAGGGGGCGCTTGCCGCCGCCGGAAGCTGGTGATGTCACGGTACCTCCCTGGGTGTCGGAGCACGTCTCCTGGCGACGTGACAGCTTTCTGGACGTGCCCAGGCTTGCCGCTAGCAACGTGAGAGGTCGTCACCGGATCCCGGTGATTTCGCCGGGATCCGGTGACGACCCCTCAGCCGCGGGGCGCCGTTGACAGTACGCGCGCTCGCCTGGTACTGAGGGGAAGGTGCTGGGCTATGTGACCGGAGCCAGGTGTCGGGCGTGAAGATCAAGGCGGGCTTTTGACGGTGCCTCCAGCAGCTCCCCGGCTGATTGACCGAGGTGACCTTGTCGCTGCCCTGGATCGCGCGGCGGCAAGCAGGGTGACGGTCATCTCGGCCCCGGCCGGCAGCGGGAAGACGTCGCTGGTGCGCGCCTGGGCCGGCCAGCCGGCCGGCCGGGCCGGCTCGCCCTCGTGCAGGTGCAGCGCGGCCAGCACGACGCCCAGCAGTTCTGGCTGGCGGTGCTCCGCGCGGTCCGGCACGCCACCGGTGCGAACGGCGGCGCGGAGCTGCCGGCGGCGACACCCGACTTCAACGCCCCGGCGATGGTCGACCGGGTGCTGTCGGAGCTCGCTGACGCTGATGGCGGCGTCACGCTGGTCATCGACGACCTCCACGAGCTGCGCTCGCCGGAGGCGCCCGCCGAGCTCACCCGGCTGCTCACCAACCTTCCCCCGAGCGTGCACGCGATCCTGACCGCGCGGCACGACGTGCGGCTGCGGCTGCACCGGCTGCGCCTGGCGGGCGAGCTGGCCGAGATCCGCGCGGCGGACCTGCGCTTCTCGGAGCGCGAAACCCGCGAGCTGCTCGACGCCGCGGGCATCGCGCTATCGGACGCCGGGGCGGCGCTGCTGCACCAGCGGACCGAGGGATGGGCCGCGGGCCTGCGGCTCGCGGCGCTCTCCCTGGTCGGCCACCCCGACCCGGAGCGGTTCGTCGCCGAGTTCTCCGGCAGCAACCGCACCGTCGCCGAGTACCTGATCGCCGAAATGCTTGAACGCCAGCCGCCCGACGTCCAGGATCTGCTGCTGCGCACCTCCCTGCTCGACCGGATCAACGGCGAACTGGCTGACCTGCTGGCAGGCCGCCCGGGCGCGGAGCAGATCCTGCTTGACCTCGAGGACGCCAACGCGTTCGTCGAGGCGCTCGACCCCGGTCGCACCTGGTTCCGCTATCACCACCTGTTCGCCGATCTTCTCCGGCTGGAACTGCGCCGCACGCTGCCCGCGGAAATACCTGCGCTGCACCGGCGGGCCGCCGGATGGTTCACCCGGCACGGCCAGGTGGCCGAGGCCATCCGGCACACCCAGGCGGCCGGCGACTGGCCGGAGGCGGCCCGGCTGCTCGCCGATCACTCGTTCAGCCTGACCCTCGACGGGCAAGCGGAGACCATGCAGGCGCTGCTGCGGGCCTTCCCCCGCGGCGAGGACCACCCCGAGCTGGCTTTGGTCCGGGCGATGGGCGACCTTGCCCAGGGACGGCTGGACGAGGCGGCCGCCCACCTGGCGGTCGCCGAGACGTACGCCGAGACGACGCCGCCGGAGCGCCGGCGCCGCCTCGGGGTTTCGATCGCGTCGCTGCGGCTGTCGCTGGCGCGGCGTCGCGGTGACCTGGACGGCGTTGTCAAGCAGGCCAGGTTCCTGGCCTCCCCGGTGACCGGGCCGTCCGTTGAGGACATCGCCCTGGACAGCGACCTGCGGACGGTGGCGCTGATGAACCTGGGGACCGCCGAGGCGTGGTCCCTGGGGCTGCCGGACGCTGAACGCCACCTCCGGGAGGGCGCCGTCCTGGCCCGGGAGATCGGCCGGCCGTACCTGGAAGTCGGCTGCCTCGCGCAACTCGGTTTCGCGCAAATCTTCCATGACGCGGACCGGCCGAAGGTCGACGCGTTCGCCACGACCCAGCGGCGCTGCCGCGAGGCGGTCGCGCTCGCCGAACGGTACGGCTGGGGCACGGAACCGGTGATCGCGCCCGCGCTGATGACGCTGGCCGGCACGATGGCGCTGCTCGGCGAGTTCGACGAGGGCGAGCAGTGGCTGCGGCGCACCGAACGGGCGCTGCAGACAGACACCGGGCCGGACGTCAGGCTGCTGCTGCACCAGACGGCCGGGATGCTGCACGCCGGCCGCGGCCGCCGCCACGCGGCGCTCAAGGAGTTCGGCGCGGCCGAGGCCCTGGCATCGCAGCTGGCGGGATCGCAGGCGCTGGCGAGCCAGATGACCGGCTGGCGGCTCGCCACGCAAGCCCGCCTCGGGCTGCCCGGCGAGGCCCGCGCCGCGCTCGCGACGCTGGAGGAGGAGCGGGCCCGCGCCGGCGAGATACGTAATGCCCGCGCGGTGATCTGCCTCGCGGAAGGCGATCCGGCCGGGGCTGTGGCCGCGGTGGCCGATGTGCTGGACGGCAGGGCACCGGTCCTCGGTTACGTCACGGTCGTTGAGGCGCACCTGCTCGCCGGGCTCGCCCATCGTGAGCTTGGTGACCAGCGCGCGGCGAACCAGGCGGCGGAACGGGCGCTTGCCCTGGCGGAGTCCGACCGGCTGGTCCTGCCGTTCGCGATGACCGGCTCAGCCGGGCTGCTGGAGGCGCTGCCCCGGCACCAGACCGCGCACGCCGCGCTGCGCGCCGACATCCTGGATGTCCTGCACGGCGCATCGCCGCCCGCGGCGGAGCGGTCCTCGTTCCCGGCGGGAAATGAGCTCAGCCCGGGCGAGCTCAGGGTGCTGCGGTACCTGCCGACGAACCTGTCCAGGCCCGAGATCGCCGGCGAGCTGTCCGTCTCGCTGAACACCGTCAGCACGCACCTGCGCAGCATTTACGCCAAGCTCCAGGTCCGTGACCGGTCTTCGGCCGTGCGGCGGGCCAGGGAACTGCGGCTGCTGGCCGCCCGCCGCCCGCGCTAGGCCGGCGGCCACCGGATCCCGGTGATGCGCGGTCACCTGCCCGTCCCTGATCATGACGTCATGGATCCGGCACCCGCCCCGTACATGATCAGGATTAACGGGCACCTGGGCGCCACCGTGCTGTCGGCGTTCCCGGCGCTAGCGCCGGAGCACCGCGGCGCCCACACCGTGCTCACCGGCCTGCTTGACCGGTCGGCGCTGTTCGGCGTGCTGGCCGAGATCGAGGCGCTCGGCCTCGACCTGCTCGAGATCCGGAAGCTCACCAGGGACCGCAAATCACCGGAGCCAGGTGACGGCCGCTGACCGTGACGGCCGCGGGCGGCCGCGTCGCCACCGGCATCCTGCGGGCGGGGCTTGTCCTCCAGGGAGCCAGGAGGCAAACTGAGGAGCCGCTCCCGCGAGAAGCGGCGGAGTCACGTAACGTAAGCCCGGACAGCGACCCGGCCGAGACCGCAGGGGGACCCCGCCATGGAGGCGAAGCCGACGTTCAACCCGGAGGTCCCGAGCATCGCCCGGACGTACGACTACCTGCTCGGCGGGAAAGACAACTACCCGGTCGACCGCGAGATCGGGGAGATCTTCGTCAAGAAGTTCCCCGGTGCGGTGCAAATCGCCCTCGATAACCGGGCCTGCCTGGTCCGCGCGGTGACCTACATCGCCGGCCAGCTTGGCATCAGCCAGTTCATCGACCTCGGGTCCGGGTTGCCGACCGCCGACAACGTGCACCAGGTGGCGCAGCGCGCCGACCCGGGCGCCAGGGTTGTCTACGTGGACAACGACCCGATCGTTTTGGCGCACGGCCGGGCCATGCTCGCCGAGGACGACCAGACCGTGGTGGTCAGGGCCGATATCCGCCAGCCCGCGCAGATCCTGTCCGACCCAGTGGTCCGCGGCCTGATCGACTTCGGCCGGCCGGTCGCGGTCATCGCGAGCGCGGTCCTGCACCACCTGCTCGACGAGGAGGACCCGCTCGGGGCCATCCGCGCGATGTGCGCCGCCACCCCGGCGGGAAGCTGCCTGTTCGTCTCGCACTTCCGCACCCTGGGCGACCCGGACTCCGCCGCGCTTGAGGCGGTCATGCTGGAGGCGTTCGGCCGCGGCATGTGGCGCAGCAGCGACCAGATCGGGCAGTTCTTCGGTGACATGCAGCTGGTTCCCCCGGGAATCGTGCCGTGCGCCTTGTGGCGTCAGGACGCCGACCCCGGCGGACCTGACGCCCTACCAGCAGCTGATAGTGGCGGGCGTGGGTCGCAAGTAACGGCCGGTCGGGTGCGGGAAATCCTCGATTCGGCCTAAATACCACTAAATTGGTCGTAATTATTGACAACTTGGCCGAGGCGCGGCAGCCTGGATTTACGGAGGTACCCATGGCGATCTGGACAGCCGCGGAAGCCGTCGCGGCGGCCAGCGAATACGCCGGGTCGATCGCGGGCGGGGTGATCGAGCGCGACCGGTCCGGGAACGTGCCCGTCAGCGAGCTGGCGGCGCTTGACGCGAGCGGGCTGCTGGCGATCACCGTCCCGCGCGCGCACGGCGGGCCGGAGCTCGGCGCGTCCGCGCTCGCGGAGGTGATCCGCGTGATCGCGGCGGTCGACCCGGCGATCGCGCAGGTCCCGCAGGCGCACTTCCTGTTCACCGACGTCCTCGCCGTGCTCGGCACCCAGGAGCAGCGGAAGCGGCTGTTCGGCGAGGTGCTGAACGGCGGCCGGATCGGCAACGCGCAGGCCGAGCGCGGCGGACAGCACGCGCAGGACCTCAAGACGCGGCTGTTCCTGGACGCGAGCGGCAACCTGCGGCTCGCCGGCACCAAGTACTACACCACGGGGTCGCTGACCGCCCGCTGGCTCGGCGTCACCGCCCTGGACGAGACCGGGCGGCTCGCGCTCGCCTTCGTCCGCGGAAACGCACCGGGAGTGACGCTCGGCACGGACTGGAACGTGATGGGCCAGCGGGCCACGGTCAGCGGGTCCGCCGTCTTCGCGGACGTCCCGGTTGACCCCGCGCTGGTAGTGCCCTACGCGGCTGCTTTCGCGGCGCCGCAGCAGTTCGGCGCCCGCACCCAGCTCGTGCACGCCGCGATCCAGGTGGGCATCGCCGGCGGCGCGCTCCGTGACGCCGGCTGGTTCGTGCGCGAGAAGGCACGGCCGTTCTTCGAGGCGGCCAGGGCGGGGCTCGCCGGCACCGCGAGCTCCGACCCGCACACGATCCACCGCTTCGGCGAGCTGGCCACGAAGGTCAGCGCCGCCGAGGCACTCCTGGCCCAGGCCGCCGCCGTCCAGGAGTCCGTCGGCCGGGTACCCGCCGACGAGCACGCCGCGGCGCGCGGCTCGCTGGCGGTCGCGCGGGCGAAGGCGTTCGCGAGCGCGGTCGCGGCCGAGGTGACCACGGAGATCTTCTCGCTCGCCGGCGCGAGCGCAACCGACGAGCGGTACGACCTGTCCAGGCACTGGCGGAACGCGCGCACCCACGCGAGCCACGACCCCGCCTCGTGGAAATACCACCACATAGGGAACTACCTGCTCAATGACGCGCTGCCGCCCAACCATGGTCAGCTCTGAGCTTGCTGGTCGAGAACCTGGGCGCTCGGCATGGCCGTCACGGCCGACCGGCCACGGATCGCGACGACGGCGGTCACCAGGATGAGGACCGCGAGTCCGGCGGCGACCAGGAAGGCGCGGTCAAGGCCGGCCGCCAGCGCGTGGTCATAGGCCGTGGCCGCGGTGACTCCGGCGGCGCGGGAGCGGGCGCTGTTGGCGGTCACCGTCCAGGCCACGGTGCCGAGCACCGCGAGCCCGAGGGCGCCGCCCACCTGCCGGCCGGTGTTGACCAGGCTTGACGCCACGCCCGAGTCGGACTCGGCGACCCGCGCGAGCGCGACCATCGGCAGCGGGACGAACAGCAGGCCGAGGCCGAAGCCGGCGACGAGGGACGGGCCGAGCAGCCCGGCGGCGTAGCTGCTGTGCTCGGTGACGCCCGACAGCCAGTACATGCCGCCGGCGCTCGCGGCCGCCCCGGCGACCAGGAGCGGCCTGGCGCCGATGCGGCCAATCAGCCGGGTGGCGACCGCGGCACCGACCAGGAGGGCGCCCGTGAGCGGCAGGAACGCCACTCCTTCGCGCAGCGGGGAGTAGCCGAGCAGGTCCTGGACGAACAGCGTGAGGAAGAAGAACACGCCGAAGTTCGCGGTGCCCACGCCCAGCATGATCAGGTTCGCGCCGAGACGGTCCCGGTCGCGCAGCACGCGCGGCGGCAGCAGCGGGTGCCCGCCGCGTGCCTCGATGACCGCGAACGCGACGAGCAGCGCGACGCCGGCGGCCAGCGAGGCCACCACCTTGGCGTCGCCCCAGTGCGAGCCGCCGCCCGCCGTCGTCACGGCGTTGGACAGGCCGTAGACGACCGCGGCGATGCCCGCCGGTTCCGGTGATGGCGCCCGGCAGGTCGAATCCGCCCGGGCGGCGCGGCGTCTCACCGAGGCTCCACGGGGCGGCGAGAGCAACGGCGATGCCGATCGGCACGTTGACGAACAGTACCCAGTTCCAGGACGCGTAGGTGACGATTAGCCCGCCGGCGACCAGCCCGAGCGCGCCGCCCACGCCGCTCATCGAGGCGTACACGCCCATGGCCCGGCTGCGCCGCGGCCCTTCAGGGAACGTGGTCGCGATCAGCGCCAGCGCGGTGGGCGCGACGACCGCGCCGCCGACGCCCTGCACCGCGCGGGCGGCGAGCAGCCAGGCGGGCGAGGTCGCGAGCCCGCCGGCGAGCGAGGCGGCGGAGAACAGCAGCAGCCCGGCGACGAACATCCGGCGACGGCCGAGCAGGTCGCCGGCCCGCCCGCCGAGCAGCAGCAGGCCGCCGAACGTCAGGGCGTACGCGGTGATCACCCACTCCAGGCTGGAAGTGGAGAATCCGAGGCCGCGCTGAATGCTCGGCAGGGCCACGTACACGACGGTCGCGTCGAGCACGACCATGAGCTGAGCGGTGGCGATGACGAGCAGCGCCACGCCGGGCCGGCCCCGGCTCGCCCGGCTGGGCGCTGCGAAGAGTGTCGTTGTCATGGTCACCGATGCTGCCTGGTGACCGCGGCGGTGTCGTCGTCCGCCGGAAGCGAGTTATCCCTGGCCGGCGGGGATGCGGGCGGCGGCGGCCCTACTCCGCGGGGAGTAGCCGGCGATAGCTCCGGCGGGAGGAGGCCGGCGGGCCGTCGTCACCGCCTGAGGGAGACGGCGCTGGCCAGCGCCACCGCGAGCAGGCCCAGAGCGAACGCGACGGTGAGCGGCCAGCCGCCGCGGGAGTAGAAGACGCCGCCGGCCGACCCGGCGACGCTGCTGCCCACGTAGTACAGGCACAAGTACAGGGCCGAGGCCTGCGCGGGCGCGACCGGCGCCCGGCCGCCGACCCACCCGCTGGCCACCGAGTGCGCCGCGAAGAATCCCGCCGTCAGCACCACGAGCCCGGCCACGACGCAGGCCAGCGCGGCCGGCAGGGTCAGCGCCACGCCGGCGATGGTCACGGCCACGCCGGCGGTGAGCACGACGTGGCGCCCCGCCCGGTCCGCGAGCCGCCCCGCCTGCGCCGAGGACCAGGTGCCCGCGAGGTAGACCGTGAACAGGGCGCCGATCACGCTGGTGGACAGGCCGAAGGGCGCGCCGCTCAGCCGGAACGTCAGGTAGTTGTAAACCGTGACGAACGCGCCCATCAGCGCGAAGCCGATGAGGTAGAGCCGCAGCAGGCCCGTGTCCGCCAGGTTGCGGGCGAGCGTGGCGAGCAGCGCGCGGAGCCGCGGCGCCGACGGCGCGAAGAAGCGTGACCGCGGGAGCAGCAGCGCGAACGCCACCGCGCAGGCAAGCGCCAGCGCGGACACCCCGGCGGTCGCGACCCGCCAGCCGCCGTGCTCGGCCAGGACCCCGGCGATGACCCGCCCGCTGAGCCCGCCGATGGCGTTGCCCGCGATGTACAGGCCCATGGCGCGGCCGAGGTCCGCGCGGTCGACCTCCTCGGCCAGGTAGGCCATCGCGGTCGCGGGCACCCCGGCGAGGGCGAAGCCCTGGAGCACGCGGACGCCGATCAGCACGGGCAGGCTCGGCGACAGCGGCGCGATCAGGCCGAGCAGCGCCGCGGCGAGGACCGACACGATCATCACCTCGCGCCGGCCGCGGACCTCCGACAGCGAGCTCACCGGGATGATCGCGACGGCCAGCGCGAACGTCCCCGCGGACATCGCGAGGCTGGCCGCCGCGGGGCTCGCGCCGAATGCCTGGGACAGCAAGGGCAGCAGCGGCTGCGGCACGTACAGCAGGGCGAAGGTGGCGAGCCCCGCCGCGAAAAGCCCGAGCCGCACGCGCCGCATCGCGATGTCGCCGTAATGAAGTCGCTCTGTCGTCTCCAGCGTGAGGGCCATGACCCGACGCTAGGCCGCGGAACATTGATACGTCCAATACATGATTGCCTGTGTAACAATGCATATATGCATGACGAGCGGGCTGACCGCGCGGACGCCGCGCTCGACGCCCTGGTGCCGCTGCTCCGCCAGTTCGTCGCCGTGGCCCGCGAAGAGCACATGACCCGGGCCGCGGACTCGCTCGGCATACCGCAGCCGACGCTGTCGAGGTCGATCGCCCGGCTCGAGGCCGAGCTCGGCATTCCGCTCTTCGCCCGCCCCGGCCGCTCTGTCAAGCTGACCCGTCACGGCCGGTACCTGCTGGAGGCCTCGGAACGGGTGCTGCTGACACTGAGCGCCTCGCTTGAGCGCCTGACGGGCGACGCCGACCCGGCGCGCGGCCGGGTCGCGCTGGGCTTCCTGCATACGCTGGGCGTCGAGATCGTGCCGCGGCTGGTGCGTGACTTTCGCGTCTCGTACCCGGCCGTCCGCTTCGCGCTCGTTCAGGGCGGCGGGCAACGGGTGCTCGCGCGGCTGCGGGACGGCGAGATCGACCTGTGCCTGACGGCGCCGCTGCCGACGGGCCCCGACGTGCACGCCCGGGCACTCGCCGAGCAGCGGATCGACCTGTTCGTCCCCGTCGGGCACCGCCTCGCCGCCCGGCGGGACGGCGTGCCGCTGGCCGCGGCCGCGGCGGAGGACTTCATCGTGATGGAACACGGCTTCGGGCTGCGGGCGATCACCGACGCCATGTGCCAGCAGGCGGGCTTCGAGCCGAGGATCGCGTTCGAGGGCGAGGAGGCGGACACGGCCCGCGGCCTGGTCGGCGCCGGCCTCGGCGTGTCGCTGCTCCCGGCCACGGCGTGGTCGCTCGCCGACCCGTCCGTCGTCCCGGTCCGCGTCACCACGCCGCGGGCGGCGCGAACGGTCGGCATTGTCTGGCCCGCCGACCGCCCGCTGACCGCCCCGGCGGCCACGTTCCGCGACTTCGCCCTGACTTACGCCGGGCACCTGCTCGACGAGGAAGCTTGACCCGCGAGCGGTCGCCCGCGAGCCGAATCAGCGCTTGCGGCCGACGGCGCCCCACATGGACGACTTGACCGTGCCGTCGGCACCCGGCTCCGGCCGCCACTGCTCGACCCGGACGAGTCCCGGCTCAACCAGGTCGGTGCCTGCGAAGAACCGCGCCACCTGCTCCCGGTCGCGCATAGTCATCCGCTGTTGCATTACCCGGCCGGAAAGGCCCTCGATGCCCTCTCGCTTCTCCTTGCTGAGCAGGTCGGACCCCAGGTGGGAGACGGTGAGGTAGCTGCCGGGAGGCACGGCGTCGAGCAGCGTTCCCACGATCGCGCGCGGGTCGTCGGCGTCCGGGATGGCGTGCAGGATCGCCACCAGCGTGACCGCCACCGGCCTCGAGAAGTCGAGGAACTGGCGCGCCCGATCCAGGATCCTGGCCGTGTCCCGCAGGTCCGCGTCGAGGTACTCCGTGCCCCCAGCCTCGCTGCTGTTGAGCAGGGTCCGCGCGTGAGCGAGCACGATCGGGTCGTAGTCCACGTAGATGACGCGCGCGTCCGGCGCGACCGCCTGCGCGACCTCGTGCGTGTTGCCCGCCGTCGGGATGCCGGTCCCGATGTCGAGGAACTGCCGGATCCCCGCCTCCTCCGCCAGGTAGCGCACCGCCCGGCCGAGGAACCGCCGGTTCTCCTTGGCGGAGAAGGCCGCGTCCGGGTCGGTCTTGACCCAGGCTTCGGCGGCCGCCCGGTCGGCGGCGTAGTTGTCCTTGCCGCCGAGTATGTAGTCGTACATCCGCGCCTGGTGCGCCACGCTGGTGTCGAAGGCCAGCGGCGCGCCCTTGCCTGCGGTGCTGTCGTTCCGTGCCGCTGTCTCGTCGGTGGTCATCGCGGGGCCTTTCCTGTCATGTCTCCCGGGCTATCTGTTCGATGAAGCGGGCCGTTTCGACCGGGGTCAGCGCCTCGCCGCTGAGCTGGTCGACGACCTCCAGGTAGTGCTCGATATCCGGGCGCTGGTCCAGGTAGACGGCGCTGGTGAGCTGCTCGATGTAGACCACGTCAGGCAGGTCACGCTCCTCGAAGCGCAGGATCGAGAACGACCCGCTCGCCGCGGCGTGACCGCCCCTGGCGAACGGGACTACCTGCAGCGTCACCCGCGGCCACCGCGCTGCCTCGAGAAGGCGGACGAGCTGGGCGCGCATCACCGCGGCGCCGCCCACGGGCCTGCGCAGCACCGCCTCGTCGATCACCGACCAGATCCTCGGCGGGGGCGGCTGCGCCCTGGCGAGCAGTTCCTGGCGCTTGAGGCGCAGGCCGACCCGGCGCTCGATCGCGTCCGCCGGCGCCGTCTGGTGGCCGAGGTTCGTGACGGCCCGCGCATAGTCCTCGGTCTGGAACAGACCGGGCACGAACTGCATCTCGAAGCTGCGGATCGAGGTGGCGGCGGACTCGAGGCCGAGGTACGTCTCAAACCAGTCGGGCAGGATGTCGTGGTACTTCGTCCACCACTCCGGCGACCTTGACCGCCTGGCCAGGGCGACGACCTTGTCCCGCTGCGGCTCGCTGGTCACGCCGTACAGGGTGAGCAGGTCCTCCACGTCGCGGGGCTTCAACCCCACCCGCCCCGTCTCCATCCGGCTGATCTTGGACCGTGACGCCCGGATCTCGTAGCCGGCCTTCTCCGCCGAGATGCCGGCGGTCTCGCGCAGCCGGCGCAACTGAGCGCCGAGCAGCATGCGCAGCACGGTCGCTTCAGCCGCGGGTTCCTCCTGGCCGGAACCTAGCTCCCCATCGCCCGGCACCACGGTCTTTTTCACGCTCCGATGTCGATAGAGCCGGTGCACGACGCGACCACCGAAAGGCCGGGCAGCCTAGGCATCATGCCGCACGCCATTCCCGCGTATTGGCAACACGGCAGTACCCACTTTATACCTAACCGCCCGGCCCCGGCTTTCCCATTCCAGGCAGGATGCGCTCCCCGTGCCCGCCTTACGTCAGGCTGTCAAACTCGCCGTCCTTCACCCCGGCCAGGAACGCGCTGATTTCGGCGCGGGTGTAGATGAGGGCGGGGCCGGACGGGTGACGCGAGTTGCGCACGGCAATCTCGCCGTCCGGGAGCGCCGCTACCTCGACGCAGTTCCCGCTCGGGTTGCTCCACCTGCTCTTTTGCCAGGCCACCGACAGTTGGTTGGCTGGCATTCCGTTGCTGGCGGGCATCGTTTTTTGGCCTCCTCGTTAACTTCAGGAACTTGCGGCACATCGACAGGCACAGATTACCAGTCTTCCCGCACAGTGCACCTGCACGTTGCAATTGCAATGTGCAGGTCAAAGACGAGGAAATATACTGAATCATCGATATTCGCTGCATAGAGCGGAGAAGATTACGGCCCATTACGAAAGCGGAACTTTATCGAAGCGGACCCGCCGTAGCCGGGGCGGCAAGGCGCGGATCGGCGGGCGATCGCGCGTGCTCACGCCGCGGGGAACAAGGGCCATGGCGGTGCGGCCGCTTGTTGCTGTTATCCGGCCGGTCACATGGGTGACCACGGACGGCGGGCTAGCCGGCGATGAGCAGGCTTACCGGGCCGGCCACCGGCGTGACCTGCCCGGCGGCGGTCGGCGCGCCCGTCTCCTCGTCGATCAGGAAGGTCGTCAGGTTGCCGGCGCTCTGGTTCGCGACATAGAGCCGGCTCCCGTCTGGGCTGATGGTGAGGGTGCGGGGCGTGTCGCCGCCGCTGGGCACCCGGCCCCGCGGGGTCAGGCGGCCGGTGCCGGGGTCGATCTCGAACCAGGCGATCGTGTCCTCGCCGCGCTCCGCCGGCTCGTGGCTGGAGCCGTCGCTCCGGTTGGTCACGTACAGGAACCGTCCGGCGGGGTGCACGGCGATCTCGGCCGCGGCGCGGAAACCGGTAAAGCCCTCCGGCAGGGCGGAGACGGTCTGCAGCTCGCGCAGAGCGCCGGCCGCTTCGTCGTAGCCGAACGCGGTGACGGTCGCGGCCATCTCGTTGACCAGGTAGACGAACCGGCCGGCCGGGTGGAACGCCAGGTGACGCGGTCCGGAGCCGGGCTCGACCCGGGCATCGCGCTCCGGGCAGGCGGTCAGCGTGCGCTGGGCGGCGTCAAGCTCGTACACCGCGACCCGGTCGGTGCCCAGGTCGGCGACCAGGAGGAACCGGCCGGCCGGGTCGAGGGTGACCGAGTGCGCGTGCGGTCCCGCCTGGCGGCGCGGGTGGACGCTTGACCCAGCGTGCCGGCGCACGGTCACGGCCGGAGCGAGGCGGCCGTCCGCCGCGATCGGGAAGAGCTCCACCGTGCCGTCGAGGTAGCCGGCCACGAGCAGCACCCGGCCGCCGGCGTCGGTCACGCAGTGACACGGCAGGCGCCCGGTCGTCGGCTGGCTGTTCAACTGGACCAGCCCCCCGGTGACCGAGTCGACGGCGAAGGCGCTGACGCCGCCGCCCGGGCGCCCAGCGAACTCGCTGACCTCGTTCACCGCGTACAGGAAGCGACCGTCCGGAGACGCCGCCAGCCAGCTCGGCTCCAGGGTGGCCGTCACGCTGGCCGGCTGGAGCAGCCCGCTGACTGAGTCAAGGCGCAGCACGTGAATGCCCGCCGGGTGGCCGGGCTGGCCGGCGGCGCCCGCCGTGCTGTAGGTGCCGGCGTAGAGGAAAGCTGACGTGGTCATCACCCTGTCGCGGAAGAAGAAGCCGTCGCATGAGCGCACCACGATACGCCGTGACCGGGCAGCTCGCCTGAGCGGGAGAAGCCGCTTCCGGTGGGCCGCCGCGCGCCGCGGCACGGCGAACAGCGCCCTCCCGTGGTATGAGTTGGTCGGTAAGGACAGCGGGGAGCCGCCCATCCTGCATGACAATGAAGCGTGCAAGCACACCGTGAAAGGCCGCCGACGTGAGTGACAATCTCGACGTGATGACGGAGCTCCAGCGTAATTACGCCGATCTGACTCAGTCGCAGAAGCGGATCGCCGAGGCAATCGTCGAGAATCCCGAGTTCGTCGCCTTCGCCACCGTCGACAAGCTGGCCGCCCGCCTGGGCATCGCGTCGTCGACCATCGTGCGGTTCGCGTACCGGCTCGGCCTCGACGGGTACCCGGAATTGCAAGAGCGGGTCCGCGTGCTCGTCAGGTCCCGGTTCCGCGGGGCGGACGAGGGGAGCGGCGACGAGAGCGCGGTGGCGCACCTGGGCGACAGCACGGCCGCCGCCTCGCTCCGGCGCGACCTGGAGAACCTGCGGCACACCATCGCCGACCTCGACGGCGTGACGATAGAGAAGGCGGTCGGCCTGCTCACCGCCGCGCCGCGGGTCTTCTTCACCGGCGGCCTTTCCTCGCGGGCGCTCGCCGCTTACGCCGCCCACACGCTCAACCGGCTGCGCGGCAACGTCAGGATGCTGAGCACGGACGACGCGTCGGCGGACATCCTGGAGATGACCGCGGACGACGTCCTCGTGGTGATCTCCTTCCCGCCCTACGCGTCCCAGACCCTCCAGATCCTGAACGCCGCCCGCAGGCGAGACGTCACGATCGTGGGCATCACCGACTCCCCGATCTCGCCCCTCGGCACGGTGGACGTGACGCTGTCCGCCCGGGTCTCAGGGATCGGCCCGCAGAACTCGCTCGTCGCGCCCGTCGCGGTGGTCAACGTGCTGCTGAACGGGGTCGCGGCGAGCAGCCCGGGGTCCGCGGACCGCTACCGGCAGATCTTCAGCCTGTTCGATGAGTGGAACTCGTTCATCCTCAAGGGAAACCCGGGCGCCTGACGCCGCCCAGGCGAGTCATCGCGGCCGGGCCGGCCGACCAGCAGAGACCGGGCGAGGTCAAGGCTGCCTCCTCCCCTCCCGCCGGGGACTCTCCGTAACGGATTCGCAACAAGGAGGGATCTCTCGTGCTCTGCGCGCGGCCGCGGCGCGTCACCAGTCACGTGAGGCGCGGTTCGCGCCTTGGGGCTGCTCATGGCAGGAGGGGGCCAGATGAAGCAGTGGGGGGATTACGACACGTCGGCCGGGTACCCGCAAGGGAGCACCCGGCAGCCGCCGTGGCACGAACCGGAAGCCGATCACGAGCGGCTCGGTTACTACCCGCAGCCAGAGCCGCGGGTGCCTTCGTGGCAGCCCGGGGCGGCCACGAGCGAGCCCGGTTACGGCCCGCTGCCGGTACTCCTCCAGCCCGGGCCGGGGTCGCGCCGGGCCCCCGCCAAGTCATGGGTCGCCCGGCACCAGGCCTTCACCGCCCTCGCCACGGTCGGCGGCGTGATCTGCGTCGCCGGTGTCGCCTCGGCCGCCCAGTCGCCGGTGACGGCAGCGCGCTCGGCCGCCGCTCCGGCCAGTTGTGCCGCCCAGGTGCGGGCCTGGGTCACCGGCGGCGCGGTCCAGCAGATCGGCGCATTCAGCGGGGACCTTGGCTCCTTCGCGACCGCGGCCCAGGCCTTCGCGGGCGACGTCGGCGGCGGGGGCGCATCGGCCGGCGACGTGCTGGGGGTCCGGTCCGCCGCCGCCGCCATCCGGTCCGACGCCCAGGGCGTCCGGGCGAGCCCGGGGCCGGCCTGCGTCCCCGGGCTACGCGTCAACCTCGCCGCGGCGGCCGGCGACTACGCGGGCGCGGGCGCCGACGCCGACCACGGGATGAGCCAGTACACGGCCGGGAACCTGAACGACGCCGTCGCGGACATCGGTGCTGCCAGCGCGGCGATCGAGAGCGGGAACGCGAAGCTCGCGCTGGGTACCGCCGCGGTGAGCAGGTACAAGTCCGGCCAGGACGGGTAACCGGCGGAAGCGCGAGGCCCGGCGCCACGGTCGCCGGGCTGAACCTGCCGCCGCTGCCCTGAGCGGAGTCGCTGGCCACGCGGCGCGGCGCGGGCGTACCGTCGGCCACGTGACAGACACCCGACCAGGGCTTCGAGGACGTGTACAAGCTGGCGGGGTGGGCCTCGCCTACCGGGCCTGGGGACCCGCGGAAGCGCCGCCGGTGGTGCTGGTGCACGCGCTCGGCGAGACGTCGGCGGACTGGGCGCCCGTCGCGGAGGCACTCGCCCCTGAGTATCGCGTGTACGCGCTCGACCTGCGTGGGCACGGAGCCAGTGACTGGCCGGGCGCGTACACGATCGAGCAACTCACCGCCGACCTGGCGGCGTTCCTCGACGCGCTTCGCCTAGGCCGGGTGACCCTCGTCGGGCACTCGGTCGGCGCACCGCCCGCTTACCTGTACGCGGCGCGGAGCCCCGACCGCGTCACCCGGCTGGTCCTCGAGGAGCCCGCCCCGCCGTGGCCGCGGGGACGGCGGGTCCTCACCCGCCCTGATGGCCCGCTGCCGTTCGACTGGGCCGCCATGGCGCTGAGCAACGAGTTCACCGAGCCGCAGGTCGGCTCTTGGCGGGATTCGCTCCGCGACGTCCGGGCCCCCGCGCTGCTCATCGCGGGCGGGGGAGCCAGCCACGTCGACCAGGGCCAGTTCGCGGATATGGCCCGGCTGATCCCGGACTGCGAGCTAGTGACCATTCCAGTGGGGCACCTCGTCCACGCCGCCCGCCCGGCGGAGTTCACCGCGGCCGTGACCCGCTTCCTGCGCGCTCATGAGTGACGACCAGGGCTGAGGATGCCAGCGCCCGCCTACTCGGGGCGAGAACGCTTCGCGCCCCAGCGGTCCCAGTGCACGACCTCCTCGACCGGCCGGCGCCTCGGCTCCGCCCAGCGGCCCTTCGCGGGGTATCCCATCGGAATGAGCGCCATGGTCAGGGCATCCGGCGGCAGGCCGAGCAACTCGCGCAGCTCCTCTTCGTGGCCGCCGTAGAGCGTGGTCAGCGAGGTGCCGATGCCGTAAGCACGGGCGGCGAGGCAGAGCTGCTGCACCGCGCCGTAGATGGACGAGCCGACGCGCGGGCTGGTCGCGTCGGCCGCGCCGCGCAGCACGGGGAACACCCAGACCGGGGCCTCGTGGATGTGGTGCGCAAGGTGCTCAGCCCCGAGGAATCCGCGCGGGGTCAGCCCCCCTGGTGATGGCGGGGCGCTGAGGATCTCCTCGCGGCGCGAGCCGTACGCGGCCTCCCAGTTGTCCCGGTACCAGGCCGCGACGCGGTCCTTGACCTCCTGGTCGGTGACCACGACCCAGCCCCAGTGCTGGGAATTGCCACCGGACGGGCCGCGGATCGCCGCGTCGAGGACCTCCCACAGGACGTCATCGGGAATCGGTTCGGCGGAAAGGTACCGGCGCGAGGGGGTCGAGTGCAGTGCCTCGAGCACGGTCAGCGGCTGCGCTCCAGCGGGCTGTTCCACTGAGTGTGACGACATGATCGGCTTACGCGGACCGCTGGTCGATGGCGTAGGCGTTGAGGCGCTCAAGTTCGTCGAGGAACATCCGGTGCAGGGCCCTCGGCGCGAACGTGCGCTCGAAGAAGCCGCCGATACCCGACGCGCCGTCCCAGCTCGTCGAGATGCGGACCAGCGACTTGTCGCCCTGCGGCTCGACGTGGAACGTCGTAACGAGACTCGAGTTGGCGTCGGACTCCACCAGCGTGCGGCCCGGCTCCGGCTCAGCGATCCGCATCAGGTAATTGCGGGTCCGCCCGCCCGCGGTGACCGCGAAGCGGGTGACGGTGCCCGCTCCGACGCCGCCTTCTTCTACCTTGAAGTCAGAGAACGCCGGCGGCAGGAAACGCGGGTGCTGGTGCATGTCGGCGAGATGTCCGTATACCTGCTCTGCGGGAGCGTCGATCGTGCGCTCGGCGGAAGCCTCCACTTTTGCCATGCCCACATATCTACCACCCGGCCTCACCGGCCCGCGCTCCGCCAGGCCGACATCGCCGTTCCAACGGGCGGATCTGCTGCCGGGCCGACGGCGTTCAGGGGCGCCGGGCCCGCGGGTCAGGGACTTTGTTCCTTCGGCGCTGCGTCCAGGTACGTCGCCGCCGCCCTGGTGAACGCGGTGCGGGCACCCGCGTCGTCTTCCAGCCGCCAGTCCTGGTGATACAGCCCGGCGTGCTGAGCTTCGTCGAACCACACCAATCCGGCCAGGCGCTCGTCGCGGACGCCGGCGAACAGCCCGTCGATCTGGCTCTCCCGGTTGGCGGTGGTGCCCACGGCGGTCTCGGCGATCAACAGCGGCGCGTTGCTGAACGCGCGGATGTCCGTGACGGTCGAGCCCAGTAGCGAGCCGAAGGTGTCGGTGGGCTGGTAGTAGTAGCCGTCGACGCCGGTCCAGTCGACCCACGCCGCGCCCGGCCACCACTGACGCAGCGCGCTCGACGCGCCCTCGGTGGAGTTGACCGTCCACAGCCAGGTGACGTTGCCTGCTCCCGCGGCGCGGAAGACCCGCACGACGTGACGCCAGGCGGCCACGAAGGTCGCGGGTGACGTGCGGCCCTCGCCCCAGGAGTACCAGGTGCCGTTCATTTCGTGCCCGAAGGACAGGATCACCGGGTGGCCGAACGCGATGACCGCGTCGGCGTAGGAGCGCAGGTAGGCGTCCGAGCGGCCCGCGGCGATGGAGGCGAGCGTCACCCCGTTTGGCTGCAATTGGACGAGCACGTAGGCATCGTGGCCCCAGGCCGTCCGCGCGAATGAGGACTTGAACGGCTCGTTCCACGTCGAGTAGTACTCGACGATCCCGGGCTGCACGCGGGTCGCGCCGACGAACTGCGTGATCTGTGACCAGCTGCCGGGCGCTCCCGGTTCGTAGACGCCGACCAGCGGGCTTGCCGGGGCAGGGACTGACGCCAAGAGCCGCCGCGACGTCAGCTGGGTATGGCACCCGGTGGACACCAGCATTACGACGGCCATTATCGCCGCTACCTTGACGAGCATTCGCACAACGACGCCTCCACGTGGAGGAAAGCCTACGACAATCCGCCGCCATTAATAGGCACGATTACCATGCCGGTGCCATTCATCCCGAATTCACATAGCCGAGCGCGAGCATGAACGCATAGCGGCGTGACGGCTGGCGGGGAATTCTCCGGATTGTCGCGTGTGCTAGTTATGACCGGAACTGCCCGGGCCGGACAGACTCGCGGCTCGGCAACAATGCGCGAAAGGCCTCGGCATTACCGCCGCTTGGCCTAGAATTCGCAAATCCTGACGAGTTTGAGCAGGCCTACGACATATTCGGCGACGCCGTCGGCAACGGCGCACTCGAGGTCGTCTCGACCTGGGTCACGGGCTGCCGCCAAACTGGCTGATGAGCATGTCCCTGGTGACACCGTGGGCAGCCCCCCACTGCTCGGCGTCCGCGAGGTCAACCGGGTCGGGCAGTTCCGCCGCGGCCTTGTCGGCTACCTCCCGGAGTCCTGCCTTTCGCAGCAAGTCAACGATTTCCTGCCTGCTGTACTGCACGGAGGCGACCTCCTCGGTGACGAACGCTCCGGCTAGCTTCTACGAGGCTACGCCTCCCTCCTTCATCCCTCGGCGGAAGGGCCAGCGGAGCCCGACGGCGACGGGCAGGATGATCCCGGCGCCGGCGGGTTGTCAGAGCAGGAACGCGTCGCTCGCCTGGGCGAGGACGATCTCCTCGGCGCGGCGGGGCCTGGCAGCGAGTCCCTGCTGGTGCGAGTAGCGGGAGAACGTCTCGAGGACGTGACGGTTAGCGTCCAGCCCGTAGTCCCAGTAACGGGGGCCGAGCACGCTTGTCGTCTCTTCCAGGTGCTTGGCGAGCCAGGGCAGCATGACCTTAAGCGCGTTCCGCTGGGCCAGGTCCGCGTAGGCGATGTCCAGCGCGGCACCGAAGGCTTTCGTCAGCGAGCGGGCGGTCCAGGGGTGCTGCTCGAACAGCGCCCGCTTGACCGCGATGACGTGCATGATCGGGAAGATGCCGGTCTTCCTGTAGTAGTCGATCTCGGCCGACTGGAAATCCTCGAACAGCCGTCCGAGCTGCGGCAGCGCGCCGAACCCCAGCGGCTCCCCCGCCGAGTAGACCGCGTCAAGCTCGCCGGCGGCGAGCAGCGCGGACAGCGTCTGATCCGGGGCGATCGGGGTCACGCTGACCTCGGCCGGGAGGTTCAGCGTCAGCTTCTCCACCCGCCCAGCCTGCTCCATGCCCCCGGTGAAGTAGTGCACGGACTCCACCGGGACGCCATGGTGCTCGGCGAGGATGCCGCGCTGCCACACGACGGCCGTCAGCTGGTACTCGGGGACGCCGACCCGCTTACCGATCAGGTCGGCGGGTTCCCTGATGCCGCTGTCCCTGTTCACGTAGATGGACTGGTGCCGGAACATCCGCGACGGGAACACGGGCAGCGCCACGAACGGCAGCTCGTCCAGGTCGAGCGTCAGCAGGTAGGACGACAAGCTCATCTCGCTGACGTCGAACTCGCGGTACCGCGCCTGCCGGTAGAACGTCTCCTCCACCGGCAGGGCGACGACGTTCAGGTCGATGCCCTCCGGCCGGACCCGCCCGTCCTGCAGCGCGCGGATGCGGTCGTAGCTCTCGCAGGCGAACGTGAGGCTGAGCTTGGTCACGCGGCGGCTCCTTCACTCTCCCGGTACCGGCTGCCGCCAGGGTAGGCGCTCCGAACTGTCATGGCGGCCGTTCCAAATGCCCGCCGTGAGGTAGCGCCTGGTCGCTCCCGAGAATGGGCTCTGCTGGCGGAGGCTTCACACGCTCAGCGGCCGGCGAGCCGCCGGCCCGGACGCACTGGCAGAAGATGCCACTGAACACCCGGATGGCCTTGCGGCCATCGTCGGTCCGCCAGAGCACGGCTAGCTGGCTCGGGGACAGGCCGGTCACGGGGCGGCAGGTCACGTCGTTGCGCTGGTAAAGCTCTGCATTGCCCGCTGCCAGCAGCGCGACGCCTAGTCCCGAGGCGACAGCCTCGAACGACTCCTCCGCCGTCTCGGCCTCGACGGCGATCCGCGGCGGTGACCGGCGCTCCTCGGCCGCCAGCCAGAACTGCCGCAGCGGTCCCGCGGTAGCCGGCAAGGCAATAAACGGCTCGGCGGACAGGTCATCCAGCGTAACCGCGGCCTTTTCGGCGAGGCGGTGGCCTGCCGGCAGCGCCACCCACCGGTCCTCGGTCGCGACCACCTGCCAGGAAAGCTGCCCGGTGTCCGGGACCGGAAGCCAGGAGATCGCGACGTCTACCGTCGCGTCGGCCAGCCCCGCGGTGGGGTCCCGCCAGGAGACCTGACGGAAGGTCAGCTTCCAGCCTGGCAGGAGCTGCGCCATTCGCGCGGTAACCGCGGGGATGAGCCCGCGGCCGATCCTCGTGTGGAACCCGACCCGCAGCGTCATGTCCGCGGCGGCGGCCGCTTCCGCCACCGCGCCCTTGATTTCGTCCCACTGGCCCAGGAGCAGCCGGGCCCGGGTCAGCAGGATTTCGCCCGCCCCGGTCAGCCGGACCGTGCGATGGTCGCGCTCGAAGAGCCTCACCCGCAGCGCGGCCTCCAGCAGCCGGATCTGCCTGCTCAGCGTGGGCTGGGCGATAAAGAGCCTCGCTGCGGCCCTGGTGAAGCTGAGCTCCTCGGCCACGGCAACGAAGTATCGAAGATCACGGAGGTGGGCGTCCATAGCAAGACGCTATGACATCAGGTCTTGGACCGGAGTGCGAGGGCTGACCCAGGATTGGCTCGCGGCCAAGCGACCAGGCACATGAGGAGGAACCGGTGGAACTAGGCGTGCAGGGCCTGAACGCGAAGGCCACCCTGAGCCCGGCAGTGACCCGCCGGATAGCCCGGCGGGCCGAAGAGCTGGGCTATACGTCCTGGTGGGCGGGAGAGCACGTCGTGCTGCCCAGCCCCCGCACGCCCGCCTCGCCGATGGACCCGAGGGACCCGGTCCTTGACCCGCTGGTGCACCTGAGCTACGTGGCCGCCTGCACCGAGACGATGGAGCTGGGCACGGCGGTCATAATCCTGCCCCAGCGCAACCCGGTGGTCCTCGCCAAGCAGGTCGCCAGCCTGGACGTGCTGAGCGGGGGAAGGCTGCTGCTCGGCGTCGGCGCGGGCTACCTGGAACCGGAGATGACCGCGGTGGGCGTGCCGATGTCGGAACGCGGCGGGCGGACCGACGAGTACCTCGACGCGATGACGGCGCTCTGGACGAGCGAAGCCCCTGCCTTCCACGGCCGGCACGTCTCGTTCGACAAGGTCGACGCGCACCCCCGGCCCGTCCAGGCGGGCGGACCGCGGATCGTGATCGGCGGGCACAGCCCCGCCGCCTTCCGCCGGGCGGTCGCCCGCGGGCACGGCTGGTTCGGCAACGGCACCCTCGACGACCTTGTCCGCTGCCTCGACGGGCTCGAGCGGGCCGCCGCCGAGGTCGCGCGCCCGGCGCGGCTCGGCCGCCTGGAGATCACCTACCTCCAGCTGAACCCGGTGACGGTGGATGCGAGCGCCGCCCGCCGGTACGCGGAACTCGGGGTGAGCCGCCTGGTCATCTACCCGCTCCCGCTGCAAGACCCCGACGATGTCCTGCGGTTCCTTGAGCGGCACGCCGCGCTCCCGCACTGACCGCCGTGCCGTGATCACCCAGCCGGGTACTCGGAGTACGCGAAGAACGGGCGGTAGCCTGCGCCCGGGTCGTAGTCGACAAACCGCGTGCCGCTGGGGTCGATCGGGCCCGCGCGCAGGCTCATCGCTTCCGGGCTGACCGCGGGCCAGCGGCCCGCCTCGATCCGCTCGGTCACCGTTGCCAGCGCCACCCCGATCTCCGCGACCGTGAAAGTGCAGTGGCCGGGAGCCTGCACGTAAAGCATGCGGAGCTGCTCGCTTGCCCCGGCGGCGCGGGCGGCGGTCTCCAGGGGCCGCGAGTTGGACACCGGCGACAGCGGGTCACCGGTCGTGGTCATGTAAAGCAGCGGCTTGGCGAACCGGTCGCCGCAGCTGCTCTCGCGGGCGTAGTCGACGCCCGCGGGATCGGCCGCTATCCGCGGCGAGGCGTTAATCCGCGCGAGATCCGCGGCGAGGTCAAGGCCTGCCCCGGCGTACAGGGCGGCGACGGCGCGGCGCGCGGCTCCCGCGGCCGCCGCGAAGAGCTCGCCGTAGTCGACCCCGGTGTTCCACGACGGGTTGCCCGCCAACGACTCGACGGCATGTCGCAGCACCGCCCGGTGCGCCCCCGCCGCGAGGTAAGCAAGCTCACGGTAGAAGCCCTCCTGGATGGCCGCGACGTCCCACTGGTCAGGCGGACGGCGGGCGCTCGGGTCAAGGCCCCAGTCCGGCAACTGCGCCAGCGCGGCGGCGAGCGCGATGCGGGCGCGCCCTTTCTCGGTGTCCTGGGCGGCAGCGAGGACGCGCCGCCACGTTGCCTCCAGGCGGGCGCGGTCCGCCGGCAGACCGACCAGGACGAGCCCGTCATTGCCCGGCGCGAGCAGTACCTTCGCCGCGAACGTGGCGTCGAGCGCCTGGTTCAGCAGCGAGACCTGGCCGCTGCCGGGGGTTGACATGGCGACCGCGCCGTCGACGCTGTACGGCATCTCCTGGGCGAGGGCCCGAGCGGTCGCGCCGCCGCCCGATTGCCCGTAGGCGATGACCCGGGCCGGGCGGCCGCAGGCCCTCCGCACGACGTGCAGGACCTGAAGCAGCCGGTGCGCCCAGACGGAGGCGCTCACCGTATTCATGACGCGCGCCGTGCCGGCGACCGCGTACCCGCGGCCGAGCAGCCATCGGTGGACAGAGCCGTCCGGCGCGCCGGACGGGCCAACGAAGTCCAGGTCGAGGAGCAGGGTCCCGTTCCACTCCACCGGGATCGCGATGCGGTAGGGCGTGCCGTCGAGGAGCACGTCGCGCAGGTCAGTCCTCAGCGAAGCATTCACGAGGTCGATCCTCACCCAGTCCGCCGGCCGGGGCCCCCGGTTTCTGGCGGCGCGGCGCGAGAGCCTGAGTCGACCGGCGACCCAGCGCGGCGGAGAGGCTGCAGTCGCGGCCGACGGCGAGCTGGCGCTCGCCCGGGTCTACCGTGCCGCCTCTCGCTCTACGCGACGGCGGCGGACGGAGCCGCCGAGGCCAGCGGCCATGACAAGCCGACGGGGGCCGCAGGCCGCGGCTAGGCCGGCCTCGGCGAGCGCCATCACCTGGCCGCCGTCCCCACGAGGTCGGCGATCGACCCGATGTCCGCGCGCTAGCGCGCCCTCGGGACAACCCGCGCCGACCTCCTCAAGTCGCCCACAGCTCTTTCTTCCTCGCGACGGCTCGAACGCGGGACGTCGCCGCCCGGGTGATGCCCGCCTCGCCGGAAGCGACCCGTGCCTAGAGGTACTGCTGGCGTCGGGCCTTCGGCCTGCAGGGACGCGCTACAGGCCTTGTAGTAGACCGCGGCCCGTGGCTCGCGCCGTCAAAGCGTTGGGCATGACGCGTCTCCGCGTCTCGTCCCTTCGATATAGAAGGCCGCCACGATGCCGGCCGTGCGCTTCCTGTGCTCCTCGTCACCGGCGGCAAGTCAGCCTCGCACGTCCAGCGCCACCCGTCCATGGCCGATCGGTCAGCCGGTGGCCGCGCTCATCCGGACCGGCATAATATCTACTATGACGGTCGAGATAATCGATATATCTGAGACTCACCATCTCACGAGGGCCGTCCGGCGCTCAACCACCGAGGCCGGAGGCCGTGGTGCCTGACCTGGCACAGATCACCAAGGCGCTCGCCGGGCGGGCCGAGCACTACGACCGCACCGCGTCGTTCCCCGCCGACAGCATCGCCGCCATCCATGATGCCGGGCTGCTCACCGCGACCGTGCATCGACGCTACGACGGCCGGGGCGCCGGGCTCGCCGAGACGGCCGTCATCCTGCGAGCGCTGGGCCAGGGGGACCCGTCGGCCGCGCTGATCACCGCGATGACGATGTTCGCGCACGCACTGCAGGGCATCGAGCCGACGTGGCCGGACGACGTTTACGCGACGGCGGTCGCCGAGGCGGCCCGCCGGCCCGTGCTGATCAACGCGCTGCGGGTTGAGCCGGAACTCGGCACCCCGGCCCGCGGCGGCCTGCCCGCGACGGTGCGAGCCCGGACGGCGGCCGGTGGTCGCTCGCCGGGCACAAGACCTTCTCCACCGGCGCCGAAGGACTGCGCTGGATGGTGGTCTGGGCCCGGGTCGGCGACACGCAGGAGGCACGCGGGTTCCTGGTCCGCTCCGACTCGCCGGGCATCAGCATCGAGCGCACCTGGGACCACCTCGGCCTGCGCGCTAGCCGCAGCGACGACGTGCTCTTCGCGGACACGCCGGCCGTCCTGACCGCCGGGTCAGGCGGCGGACCCCTGTTCATGGCGTGGAACTCACTCGGCCTGACGTCCCTTTACCTGGGTGTCGCGGCCGCGGCCCGCGACTGGCTGGCCTCCTTTCTCACCGAACGGTCCCCGGCGTCTCTCGGGCGGCCGCTCGCCACCCTGCCGCGCTTCCAGGCGGCGGTCGGCGAGATCGACGCGTCGCTCAGTACCGCGGTCGCACTGGTCGACGCGATGGCCGCACGGGTCGACGACGGGGACACGGCCGCCACCGCGCAGGCACCCGCGGTGAAGCTCACCGGCACCCGGGCCGCCGTCGACGCGGTCTCCCAAGCGGTCGCGCTCGTCGGCAACAACGGCCTCACCAGGCACAACCCGCTTGAGCGGCACCTGCGCGACGTCTTGTGCGCCCGCGTCCACACCGTTCCTGTTCACCGAGCGGTAGTGAGTACCGGCTCGGCGGGCGGCCGCGGACGGTCTTCGGCTGCCTGGTCGGGCGGGTGTCCCCTGCTGGCCGGGGCGGTGTTACGCCGCCGTGGCGGCTGCCGCCTGGCCCCGGGGGTTCCGTCGTTCCTGGTCGCGTGTCCGGCGTGGGGTGCTCGGGGGGCAGCTCTCCGGGTCCTGATCCTCTGGTCAGGCCCGGTCACGCCTTTCCGTCGCCGCGCCTTGTGGCCGTGCGCGCGTCTTCCGATGACGACCGCGGCCGCGTGGTGCCCGGTCGTCACCTGCTCTCGGTCCCGCAGCGGGGCGAGCCAGTGCTCGGCCGACCAGCGGGAGGTGTAGGCCGGGTCCACCGCGATCACGTGCAGCCCGGCGTTGGCGGTCATCTGGGTGAGGCGGTCTCTGAAGCGGGCGGTGGGCAGGCCCGCAGTGATGGCCCGGTGCCGGCGGCCCCGGGCGCCCCGGGACGGGCGGCGCCCGGCGTGCTCGCGGCCCTGGGCGCGGGCCTCGGCGAAGTCCAGGTTCTCGACCGCGATCGCCTTGCAGCCGTTCTCGCGGGCCAGGGCGATGAGGGTGGTGACGGCGGCGCGCAGGCGGCCGTCACGCTGAGAGGCCGGCAGCCCGGCCAGTTCCAGCGGGACAGTGGCCGGGGGCCCTGCGGGGTTACCGTCGGGGCTCACTGTCCATGCGTCGAGGTGGCCCTGGTTCAGATCCACTGCCAGCACCGGGGCGGCGCGGAGTTCCTCTAGTGCCGGCGCCTGACAGGCCGGGGGCCCGCCAGGACGCGTCCAGGTACCAGCGGTCCCGGCCGGGGTGGTAGGAGATGTCGTACCTGACCGCGCCGCCGGCCGTCTGGGCTGCGACCTCGTCGCCGCGGTACGGAAAGCGGACGGGGCATTCGAGGCGGTACCGGCCGTGCCGGGCGTTCGCCAGGTGCGCCAGCGGGGCGGGCAGCTTCACTTCCAGCCAGCCCTCGTCCGGGTGCCAGCGGACGGTTTCGTTTCCCATCCGCTTCGAAGCTTCCCCGTCGGCGGTCAGGAACCAGCGCGCGGCGTCCCATTCGCGCCGCCACTGCCCCACCGTCTTCCCCGCGACGGGGAGGCCGTGGCGGGCCCTCGCGAGACGGCGCCCGCCCCGGCACACGCTCACCCGCCCGGCCGCGATCCGCTTCTCCGCGCCGGCCTGGCGCACCCGCAGGGCCTGCAGTCGCTGCTGCTTGGCGAACCGCTCGGCCCGGGTGGCATATCCCCGCAGGCGACCCTGCCTGGTCCGGCCGGGACGTTCAGGCGGGACCCGATGGCCGCAGCCCGGGACCGCAGGCTGGCACGCTCCGCCCGCAGGTTCCGGTCCGCGAGCTGCCAGGAATCCTCGGAGGTACGCGTGATCGCCCCCGCCCACCGCGACGACGCCCCCGCCGTCAGCGCCCGCTTCCGCGCCGCACGCGACGCCGCCCGGCCCTTCGCGTCCAGGCGGCCCTCGGCGCAGCGGGCCGCCAGGTCCGCAGAAGCCAAAGACCCCAGGTGAGACCCCACCGCAGCCAGCACCACAGCGTCGCCCGGGGAAACCCTCAGCCGGGTCCGCACCCGCGCACCCGCCGGGCCCGCAGCCACGAACGGCTTCTCGATCTCCCGCAGCCGCCTGCCCATCCCGCCTCCGCCGACTAGAACTTACTTCCTATAGTAGCCAGACCCTGCGACATTACAGGGAACGCGCATACGATCCTCCCAACGAGTTCCGGCCACTCCGCGCCGCCGCAGTCACCAGCACTGGCCAGAAGGAACTGTGACTTACTAATCCGGCAACAGCTCATACCCTCGACCTCAACGCGGCTGCAGCCACATGGTTGAGCACATGGGAAGGGACGGCAGGAGTGACTGAACGTGAGCCGGTGGCCGGCGGGGCGGCTGCGGATGCTAGCCGGGACGCGCGGGGAAGCCGATGTGCTGCGCGACACCATGGTCGATCAGATCGTCGCGGACGCGGCGCGGTGGCGGCCCCTGCAGCTGGCGGAGGAGCTGCAAGGACCCGCGGTGACCGCGCTGCGGGCCGTGCCGCGGCACCTGTTCACGCCCGGCGTGCCGCTGGCCACGGCGTATGAGAATACCCCGGTCGTCATCAAGACCAATGAGCGCAGCGCGAGCCTCAGCCCGGTGTCGGCGCCGGGCGCCATTGCGCTCATGCTCACCCAGCTTGACGTGCGCCCCGGCGAGTCGGTGCTGGAGATCGGTAGCGGCGGCTACCAGGCGGCGCTGCTGCGGGAGCTTGTCGGCCCGGACGGGTCGGTGACCACGCTGGACATTGACCCGGACGTGGTCAGCCGCGCCCGGGCGTGCCTGGACCGGGCCGGGTACGGCGACGTGCGCACGGTCTGCAGGGACGGGGAAGACGGCGCGCCCGGGTGCGGCCCGTTCGACAAGATCATTGTCGCCGTGCAGGCCTGGGACATCCCGCCGACCTGGACCGCACAGCTCGCCCCGCACGGCCGACTTGTGCTCCCGCTGCTGACCCGGTGGCTGACCAGGTCGTGGGCGCTGGACCGCCAGGACGGGCACCTGGTGAGCCGTAGCCGCTATCCGTGCGCGTTCGTGCCGATGCAGGGGGCGGGGAAGCACCGCACGTGGTCGGTCCCGGTGGACGAGGCCGGCGCGAGCCTGTCGAGCGACGAGCCTATCGACGTGGACGGTGCGGCGCTGGCCGGGGTGCTCGCGGCCGAACGCTCAGAAGCCTGGTCCGGCGTCACCGGCCGAGTGGGTGAGCCCATGTCCGGCCTGGACCTCTGGCTGATCACCGTCCCGGGCCAGTGCCTGCTCACGGTTAGCCAGGACGCCGTTGACCGGGGCCTGGCCGACCCGCACCTGAAAGAGGGCACTCCCGCGCTGGCCGACGGCGGCAGCCTCGCCTACCTGGCCAAGGTGCGCCCGGTCGATGACGAGCGCACGGTCTTCGAAGTCGGCGCTTACGGGCACGGCCCGCGCGGCGCGGAACTGGCCGAACAGCTGGCCGACCACCTCCGGGTTTGGGACCGGGAACACCGCCACGGACCCGGCCCGGTCCTGACCGTCCACCCGGCTAGCACACCCGCCAGCGACCTTCCCCCCGGACACGCCATCCGCAAGCACCACACCACGATGGTGCTGTCCTGGCCAGAAGATTCACCGATACCCACGTCCGGCTCCTTATCCCGCCGGTTCCCGGTTGGGCGGGTCACGGGGCGGCGGCCAGGCCCGCCGGGGTGAGCAGGTAGGCGGCCCGGTCGTGGCCGGTGTCGGTTACCAGCGGGGCGACCGGGTCTGCGCGGTTACCCGCTTCGGCGACCACGGGCTGCTGGCGCGCTGGACGACCAGCCGGTTGCGGGCGGCGATCGCGGCGAGGATCGCGTGATCGGCGCGCGCCTCGAGCAGCAGGGCCCGGATGCCGCGGTGGCGCAGGCACTCGTCCAGGTAGGCGTACGCCGCCGCGATCAGCCGGTCACGTCCCGGCGGCATCCCGGCCACGGCCCGCTCGATCTCCGCGAATACGCGATCGTGGAACTCGTTGTGCAAGACCACAAGGAATTCCGAGCGGTCGCGGAAGTGGTGGAAGAAGGTTCCCTTGGCCACGCCCGCCTCGGCGACGATCTGGTTGACGCTCATGCCGGCCAGTCCCGTGCGCTCCGCCAGCGACAGGCCGGCGGCGATCAGCTGATCGCGGGTAGCCGCCGCTCGCCGCTGCCTGATGCCGACGTCCATTGCGCACCTCCAGGGATTGTCAGTGACTCAAGGTAGCGTGGAAGGTCGGCAGGCTGGCAACCGGTCAACATCTGCGGAACCTTAGGGTCTGCTCGGAATTACCGTGGGGTTGGGGGTGTTCCCGTAATTGATGACAGAGGCGATCTTCTTTGCCGTGCTCGCGGGCTTCTGCACGGCCACGGCATCCATATGTCAGCGGATCGGCGCCAGGAACAGCGAGACGACGGGCTTCGACATCTGGCTCGTCTTCCGTCTCGCCCGGCAGCCGGTCTGGCTGCTTGGCGTGGGCAGCATGATCGGCGGCTTCCTGTTCCAGCTGACCGCGCTGCACTTCGGCCCCCTGGCCCTGGTTCAGCCCATCCTCGCCATTGAGCTGCTCCTGGTCTTCGGCTACATGGCCATCGCGGGCGCCGGCCGGGTGCGGGTGCGCCGCCGGGACTGGCTGGCCGCGGCCGCCATGTCCGCGGGGATCGCGGTGTTCCTGGGTCTTGCGTCGCCTTCAGGCGGGCGGCTGCACGCGCCGGCGCCCGCCTGGCTGCTCGCCGGCCTGATTACCCTCGGCCTGGTCCTCCTGCTGCTGGCCATGGCGTTCGGCCCGGCCGGGCGTTCGGTCGCGTCCCGGTCGAGAAGGGCCGCCCTGCTCGGCTCGGCCACCGGCATCTCCTGGGGCTTCGTCGCCGCGGTCATCAAGGAGCTCAGCTCGCACATCAACGACGGAATCGGCGCGGTCTTCGCTAACTGGTCGCTTTACGTGCTGCTCGCGGTCGGGGCGGCGACCATGCTGCTGGCGTCGCACGCGCTGGCGGCGGGACCGCTGGCCGCCTCGCAGCCGGGCTTCACCGTCCTTGACCCGCTGTCCGCGGGCTTGCTCGGCGTGTTCCTGTTCAGCGAGCACATCAAGACCGGCGTCCTTGACCTGGCGGGCGAGGCGCTGGCGCTGGCCGTGGTCATCGCCGGCGCCTCGATCCTCAGCCACAGCTGCCTGATCCTCGGCGAGGACGAGAAGTCGCCGGTGAGCTGCCTGCCTTCCGGGTTCCAGGCACCGGCCGACGGCCGGCGACGCGAACTCGGCTATAGAGCCGGCCGACGCGGCCCCGGTGCCCGCGTCCGGGACGCCCGCCTCCTCGGCGCAGGCCACGGGTAACGCCGACATCGCCGACATTTCAACCCGTTAGCCGGGTCAGCGGCCCGCGGCCAGACCGCCGGCCGCGGCGCGGGATACTGGGGCAGTGCAGTGGGACATTGAGACGCCGGCGGTAGTAGTCGACACGACGCGGCTAGAACGGAATCTTGACCGGCTGCAGGCCGCGGCCACGGCTGCCGGAGCGGCGCTGCGGCCGCACGCCAAGACACACAAGTGCCTGGAGATCGGGCGGCGGCAGGTGGCGCACGGCGCCGTCGGGCTGACCGTGGCGACGCTCGCGGAGGCGGAGGCGTTCGTCGCGGACGGCTGCCCGAGCGTGTTCATCGCCTACCCGCTGTGGGCGGGCTCCGCTAACCGGCCCGCGCGACTCGCCGCGCTCCATGAGCGGACTCAGTTGCTGGTGGGCGTGGACAGCGCCGCGGCTGCCAAGGCGCTCGCCGCGGCCGTCCCCGGGGCGGGAGTCCTTATCGAGGTGGATTCCGGGCAGCACCGGTCGGGGATACCGGTCGCCCAGGTAACCGCGCTCGCGACCGCGTGCCGGGCGCTCGGCCTCGACGTGACCGGCGCGTTCACCCACCCAGGGCACGCATACGGTAAGCCAGACCCAGCCGTCGTCGCCGCGGCCGCCGCGGATGAGCGGGCCGCGCTCGCGGCCGCGGGCGCCGCGCTCGCGGGGCTGACGGATAAGGCACCGGTGCTCAGCGGCGGGTCCACGCCCACGGCGGAGGCCGGGGTGGCCGCGCCGCTGACCGAGGTGCGGCCGGGGACGTACGTGTTCGGCGACCGGCAGCAGATGGCGCTGGCCGGCCTGGCCGAGCAGGACGTCGCCCTCGTGGTCGCGGCCCGCGTCGTGTCCGCCCCGCGCCCGGGCGAGGCGGTGCTGGACTGCGGGTCCAAGGCGCTGTCCAGCGACCGGCCAGCCTGGTTGAAAGGATTCGGGCTGATCCTCGAGGCACCCGAGGCGACGATCGTCATGATCAGCGAGGAGCATGCCGTCGTCCACGGCCTCACCGCGCCGTTGCGGGTCGGTGACCTCGTCCGCGTCGTCCCCAACCACGTCTGCCCGGTGGTCAACCTGACGGGTGAGCTGCTCACCGCGGACGGAGACGAGCTGACCGGCCGGTGGCAGGTCACGGCGCGCCGTTAAGACCCTCACTCGCGCTCGACCCTCCGCAGCCCGTTGGCCGGCGTCCACCACTCGACGACCAGCAGCGTCGCCTCCTCGTTGAGGCGGGTGAGCACGACCTCGGCGATGTCGGCGCGGAAACGGTCGCCCTCCGGTCCCTCGGTGACCGGCCCGGCCGCCAGCGCCCGGCCGGAGATCTTCGCCTCGCCCGGCCACTGCGCCTCCGCGCCCTCGACCGGGTCAACCGTCGCGCTGTGCAGCGCGAAGCGCGGGTCCCGGAGCAGATCCGCGCTCTTGCGCGCCTTCGGCATCGAGCCGAAGACCAGCTCGCCGTCCTCGAAGGCCGCCTCGATCCCGGAGATCCGCGGTGCCCCGTCGGCTCGCACGGTGGCAATTGTCTTGTGCCGGTGAGCGTCAAACAGCGCCCGCACCCGTCGCGCGAACTCCGGCTCCGCCCGCTCAACGTCCCCCCATGCCGTCATGCGCCCATGATCGCACCGATGACCGTCCGCCGCTGGCATCACCTGCCCGGTCAACGATTCGGCCCGGCCGGGCCGATAATGAGTCATGCGTGACACTTGCGCGGTACTGAGCTGGGCGGCGTCCGGCGCGATGGCGCTTACCGGGATGCCAGACGGCATACCGGTGGCTTCACCCGCGCCCGCCCTGGCGATGCTTGGCCAGGTCATGGCGGAGTTCAGCCGGGTGACGGGAAAAACCGGCACCCCGGTGGACGCCGACCCGGCGGAGCTGATCGCAGGCCGGGCCGGGTTCGCGGGCCTCACCCGCGGCGGCCGGGTTTCCGCCGGGGGAGCAAGCTTCCTGCTGCGCGCGGCGGACGGCTGGTGCGCGGTCACGCTCAGCCGGCCGGACGACATCGCGGCGGTACCCGCTATCGCCGGCGTGCTCGGCCGGGACACGGCCGCCCTGAGCGGGACCGCGAACCGGGAAGGCGCGCGCGCCGCGCTCACCGCGGTGGCGCTGGGCACGCCGGCGGAGGACTTCGCCGCGGCGGCGCAGCTGGCCGGCGTTCCCGCCGCGGCCTTGCCCGCCGCCTCCGCCTTGCCTGCTACCGCGCCGGCGCCGCCCCTGGCCGGGAACGGCGCGCTTACCGGAGCCGCGGGATGGACGCCGGGGCGGGCCACGCGCATCGCCGCGCCACTGCCCGGCGCGGGCCTGGCCGGGGCGGTGGTCGCCGACCTGTCGTCGATGTGGGCGGGCCCGCTCTGCGCGCGGCTGCTCGGCCTGGCCGGCGCGCAGGTCATCAAGGTGGAGTCGACGGCCCGGCCGGACGGCGCGCGCCGCGGCAACCCGGAGTTCTTCGACTGGCTGCACGCCGGGCACCGCAGCGTGTCCGTTGACTTCGGCACGGGTGCGGGGCGCGCCGCCCTGGCGGCCCTGCTCGAAGCCGCGGACGTGGTGATCGAGGCGTCCAGGCCGCGCGCGCTGGCGGCCCTGGGGCTGGCTCCCGACATGATCCGCCACCGGCCAGGTCGGGTCTGGCTCAGCATCACCGGCTACGGGCGCGGCTTCCCCGAGCGGGTGGCGTTCGGTGACGACGCCGCGGTGGCGGGCGGCCTGGTCGGCTGGGCTCCGGGCGAGTCGTCACCGGAGCCGGTCTTTTGCGCTGACGCGATCGCTGACCCGCTGGCCGGCGCCTGCGGGGCGCTCGCCGTCGCGTTGTCGCTGGCGGCCGGCGGCGGCGAGCTGATCGACCTGTCCATGCGAGACGTCGCTGCCGCCTTCGCCGCCGCCGGACCGGGGATCGCGCCGGGCCACGGCCCGCACGAGGTCCTGCCCGGCGGCATCGTCAGGTGCCCTCGGTCACGCCGCGAGCAGGCCGTGCGGCCGCCCCGCCGCCCTGCCCCGCCCGCGGCCGGGCGCGCCGCGGACCGCGGGGCGGACACCGGCCCGGTGCTCGCCTGGCTCGCCGCCCGGCCCGCGCCGTGCTGATCCGCGACGCGTGCGCGTGGCCGCCCGGTGCCCACCGGACCGCCGAGGCGGCACTGGCCAGCCTCCCGCGCTCCGACGTGCGGCTGGCCGGCGGCCTGATCGCTGAGTGCGGGCCGGCGCTGCGGCCGGACCCCGGCGAGGAGGTCATGGAGGCGAACGGCGGCGTCCTGCTGCCGGGACTGCACGACCACCACGTCCACCTGCGGGCGCTGGCCGCCGCGGCGGCCAGCGTCAACGCCGGCCCGCCGCGGGTCAGGAACGGCGCTGAACTCGCCGCGCGGCTGCGCGCGGCGGACGCGGACCTGCCGCCGGGCGCCTGGCTGCGCGCTGTCGGCTACCACGAGTCGGTCGCCGGGTCACTGGACCGCGACGCCCTGGACAGGCTCCTCCCCCACCGCCCGGTGCGAGTGCAGCACCGCACGGGCGCGCTGTGGACCGTCAACTCGCTCGCCGCTGGCAAGCTCGGCCTCGACCAGTGCGCACTCGCCGGGGTGGAACGTGACGACGCCGGCCGCCCGACAGGGCGGCTGTGGCGGATGGACCGCTGGCTCGCCGCCCGGGTCCCCGGCCTGGCCGCCGACCTGGGCGCGGTGAGCAGGAAGGCAGCGTCGCTTGGCATCACCGGCTTTACCGACGCGACCCCCGGGCTGACCGCCCATGACCTCGCGTCCCTGGCGGAATCCCCGATCACGCAGCGGCTGTGCTGCATGGCGCCGCCGGGGGTGCACCCGCCGGAGACGGTCACCATCGGGCCGGTCAAGATCTTGCTCGACGACATGACCCTGCCCTCACTTGACGAGCTCGCCGGCCAGATCCGCGGCGCGCACGCCGCCGGGCGGCCGGTCGGGGTGCACTGCGTGACCCGCGTCCAGCTCGTGCTCACCCTCGCCGCACTCGACCTCGCCGGACGGCGGCCCGGCGACCGGATCGAGCACGGCGCGGTCATCGGATCCGATTCCCTGCCGGGTCTTCACGGGCTGACCGTCGTAACGCAGCCGCACTTCGTCGCCGAACGGGGCGAGCAGTACGCGACCGATGTCCCGCCGGAGGACCGGCCGGACCTATGGCGGCTACGTTCGCTCATCGAGGCGGGGGTGAGCGTCGCGGCGGGCAGCGACGCCCCGTTCGGCAGCGAGGACCCCTGGCGGGTGATGCGCGCCGCCGTCCGCCGCGCGGCTCCGTTCCGCCCGGATGAGTCGGTCTCCCCCGCCCGGGCACTCGCGCTGTTCCTCGGCGAGCCCGCCGCCCCGGCCGTTCAGCGGCAGGTGGCTCCCGGGCAGCCCGGCCGACCTCACGCTGCTGCGCGCCGGTCCCCGTGAGATGCTGCTGACCCTCAGCCCCGACCTGGTCGCCGCGACGTTCATCGGCGGCGAGTTCGCCTACGCCCGCGATTAGCGGCCGCCGGCGCGCGGCCCGGCTGGTCACCGTGGCACACTACGGACGATGACCGCTTGCCCGCCCGCCGAGCTCGCCGAATTGGCGGGGCGCCTTGAGCTTGACCTGCCGCCCGACGGGAGGCCAGGCAACCCGCTCGTCGTGCTGGAGCTCGACCAGTGGCGGGACGCGCCGCCCAGCCTGATCCGCGGCGCCGCCCGCCTGGTCGCGGACGCGCTGCCGGTCACCGCCGGCTTGCTCGCCGGACCGTGGTCCCCCGCCTTGAAACCGCTCGTCAGCGCCGCGACTCTCACCCTGACCGGGGAGACGGCAGCAGGCGAGGAGATGCGGGAGATCGTGCCGGCCGGCGACATTCCCGGCGCACCGGATGCCGAGCGCGCGCTCGGGCGGCTGCGGGCGGCCGTCGAGCGAGCACCGCGGGCCGCGATCACCTGCGGGCAACTGCTGCGGCAGACGGCCGTCCTCGGCACCGCCGGCGGCCTGGCGGCCGAGGCCGCGGCGTACTCCCTGCTGCTCGGCGGGCCGGAGTTCGCGCGCTGGCTCGACGAGCGCGGCGCCCCGCGTCACCGCGAGCCGGCGGCGCAGCCGGTGCTGGTCAGCCGGGACGGCGGACGGCTGTCGCTCGTGCTCAACGACCCCGCGCGGCGCAACGCGTTCAGCCCGCGGCTGCGGGAGGCACTGCTCGACGCCCTGCTCGTCGGCGAGGCTGACCACACCGTCGAGTCCGTGGAGCTGAGCGGCGCGGGACCGGCCTTCTGCAGCGGCGGGGACCTCGACGAGTTCGGCACGGCGGATGACCTTGTGGCGGCCTACCTGGTGCGGCTGTCCCGGGCGCCATGGCGGGTCATCGACCGGATCGCGGCCAAGGTCAGCGTGCTGGCGCACGGCGCGTGCATCGGCGCGGGCACCGAGATGACGGCGTACGCCGGGCACGTCACCGCCGCGCCGGACGCCTTCTTCGCGCTTCCCGAGGTGTACATGGGCCTCGTGCCCGGCGCCGGCGGGTCGGTCAGCGTGCCGCGCCGCATCGGCCGCTGGCGCGCGGCGTGGCTGATGCTCACCGGCGACCGGCTCCCGGCCCCGGCGGCGCTGCGCTGGGGACTCGTCGACGAGATAGCGGCCATCACCTAGGGCACGATGGCGCGTCGGCCGGCGGGAGCGCGCACGCCCCCAGGTCGCTACTCGCGGGTCGCGATGCCCCAGGTGAAGATGTCAGCGAAAGACTTCGCCACTTCCTTGACCGAGAAATGGCCGCCGGCCCGCAGCGAGAGGTAGGTGTAGTTGTGCATGCCCAGCCACGCGATGACCGCGAGCCGGGTGTCGAGCGGCCGGAAGTCGCCGGACTCGATGCCCTGCTGGAAGACGGCCTCGACCCGCCGCTCGTAAGCGCGCCGCCGCTGCCGGAACATCTCGGCGTTCTTGCCGGTCAGCGCCGGGAAATCGTGCAGGAACACCCAGACGTGGTCCGGGAACCGGAAGATGACGTCAAGGAGCTCTTCGCCGAGCATCGCCAGCTGCTCCGTCGGCGTACCGCCCGCCAGGCTCACCCGGTCCGCGCCCAGCATGACCTCGTCCATGACCCGGTCGTGGATAGCGGCGAGCAACTGCTCCTTGGAGCCGATGTAGTAGTAGAGGGCTCCCTTGCCGATGCCGTTCGCCTCGCAGAGCTCGGTCGTGCTCGTCGCGTGGTAGCCGCGCTGGGCGAACACCTTCGCTGACGTGTCCACGATCTCGTGGCGGCGTGCCTGCCACTTGGCACTCTTGCCCTGCTTGTCCTTCATCCTGGTTTGCGGCATCGTGCAGCCTCATCTAGTCGGGAGCGTCCGTTGACCATAAAAATAACCTGTTCCGACGGGTCGGTCTCGGAAGGCGCTCCCAGCAAAGAGCCATGGCCAGCGAGGTCGGAGTCTGCCAGGGCATCAAAATCCCGTTCGCGCTCGGGCCGCTACCGTCAGTGATGATTATACTACCGACTGGTCAGTATATTCAAGAAGGCTGCTCGGGCGCGGTAACCGGCCGAGGAACGTCGCCCTTCTTGGCCCGTCGTCGATGAAGCCGCGCAGCCCTCGCCGCCCGTCCTCGCTCGCGAAGCACCTAGTGATCAGGTCGGCCTCAAGCGCGAGCCCCGCCTCGACGGGGAGATCAAGGGCCGCGTCGACCGCGCGCTTCGCGTAGCGGAGGGCCAGTGGCCCCCGCGCGTACCCGAGCGCTTCGGTGACGGCCGCGTCAAGCAGCTCGTCGTCCTCGATCACGCGGTCCACCAGACCGATCGCCAGGGCCTCGTCCGCGGCGACCGTGCGGCCGGACAGGATCAGTTCCTTAGCCCGCCCCGGCCCCACGAGCCGCGGGAGCCGCTGCGTCCCGCCGGAGCCCGGCATGATGCCCAGCGTGACCTCCGGCAGGCCGAACACGGCGGAGCGCCCGGCGAACCGGAAGTCGGCGGCGAGCGCCAGCTCACAGCCGCCGCCGAGGGCGTAACCGCCGACCGCGGCGATCGTGATCTGCGGTGCCGTCGCGAGCGCGTGGAAGGCACGCTGGAGCACCCGGTTCCGCGCGTCGAACTGCTCGGGCGTGAGCTCAAGCAGCCCCTTCACGTCGGCCCCCGCCGCGAAGTGCCTCGGGCCGCCGGTAATCACGACCGCTCGGTACAAGGTGTCGCCGTGCAGGGAAGCCGTCGCGGCGTCAAGCAGGTCCCACATCCGCTGGTCGAACGCATTTACCGGCGGCCGGTCAACGCGCAGGACCGCGAGCCGCTCGTCGGCCGGGTGCGGCGCAAGCCGGACGGGTGCCGCGTCATCGTGGCCGTTCATCGGGTCCCTCCAGGTTGCTCATTGCGGTGGTCACCTTGCTATTCCTATTATGTACTGACCAGTCAGTGTAGAACGGCAAGGGCGAGAGGGCCATGGACTTCACACTCAGCGAGTTCGAGGGCGAACTGCTTGACCTGGGCCGCACCTACGCGGAGCGTGAGATCGCGGCCGTCGCGGCCCGCGCGTGGCACGAGGAGCGCTGTCCCACCGAGGTGCTGCGCGGGCTGGGCGAACTCGGGCTGCTCGGCACCCTGGTTCCCGAGAAGTGGGGCGGGATCGGCTCCTCCACGGTGGGTTTCGTGGCGCTGCTCGAGGCCCTGGCGACGGTTGACCCTTCGGTGGCGACGGCGTGGCAGGCGCACTCCACCATCGGCAGCCTGCCGCTGCTCCTGTTCGGTAACGACCAGCAGCGCGAGCAGTGGCTGCGGCCGCTGGCCGAGGGCCGCAGGCTCGGCGCCTTCGGGCTGACCGAGCCGGGGGCGGGCTCGGACGTCCGCGCGCTGCGGACCAGGGCGGAGCGGGTATCCGGCGGATGGGTACTCAACGGGCAGAAGGCTTTCATTACCAACGCGGGCACCGACATGAGCTTCGGCGTCACCGTCCTCGCCCGCACCGGCGAGGACGGTGACGGCAAGCCCCGCTACGGCAGCTTCATCGTCGAGCAGGGAACCAAGGGCTACACGCTCGGGCCGAAGCTGCGCGGCATCGGGTGGAAGGGCGCGGACACGCGGGACCTGTTCTTCGACGACGTCTGGGTGCCGGACAGCCAGGTCGTCGGCGAGCCCGGCGGCGGGCTCGGCCAGTTCCTTAGCGCCCTGGAAGTCGGGCGGATCTCCGTCGCCGCGCTTTCCCTCGGCACCGCCGGGGGAGCGATGCGGATGGCCCTGGCCTACGCGAAGCAGCACGAGGCGTTCGGTACTCCGATCGCGAGCTTCCAGGCGATTCAGTTCAAGCTGGCCGACATGGCGACGGAGATCGAGGCCGCCAGGTGGCTGACCTACTACGCCGCCTCGCTGCGCGACGCGGGCAGGCCGTTCAAGAAGGAGGCCGCCATGGCCAAGCTGAAGGCGAGCCAGGTCGCCACCACCGTGGTCAGCGAGGCGGTGCAGATCTTCGGCGGGGCCGGCTACATGCTGGACAGCGACGTCGCCCGGTTCTACTGCGACGCGAAGGTCCTCGAGATCGGCGAGGGAACGAACGAGATCCAGCGCCTCGTGATCGCCCGCGAGCTCGGCTGCTGACGACCGTGAAGGACGACAAGCCTAGCCGTCAGGAGCGTGCACCCGGGCACGCCGACGTCACCGGGCGGCGCGTGGTGATCACCGGCGCCGGGCGAGGGCTCGGCAGCGTGCTCGCCGCCGCCTTCGACGCCGCCGGCGCCCGGCTCGCCCTGGTCGCGCGCTCGAAGCCCGCCCTGGAGGGCGTGGCCGGCCAGCTCGCCGGCGACCACCTCGTGTGCGCCGGCGACGTGCGTGACGACCTGTTCAACGACACCGTCGCCGAGCGGATGACCGAGCGCTTCGGCGGTGTAGACGTGTGGATCGCCAACGCGGGGGTGTCGCGTGAGGATCCGGACATCACGAAGCTCTCCCCCGCCGCGTGGCGTGAGGTCATCGACGTCAACCTGACCGGGACGTTCCTCGGCGCGCGGGCCGCCGCGGCCCGGATGGGCGCGGGCAGCCGCATCATCGTCACCGGGTCCGTGCTCGGCGACCGGCCGCATGCCCGCCTCGCGGCCTACTCGGCCTCCAAAGGCGGCATCCACGCCCTGGTCAGGTCGCTGGCGCAGGAGCTCGGTCCACGGCAGATCACGGTCAACGCCGTGGCGCTCGGCTGGTTCGAGACCGGTCTCGGCGCCTTCTGGCAGCGCGACGAGCGCCGCGAGCGGGACATCGCGGCGCACACCGCCCTCGGCCGCTGGGGTACCGCGGCCGACCTGCCCGGCGTCTACCTGTTCCTGGCATCAGCGGCGTCGGCGTACATCACCGGCACCACGATCACCGTTGACGGCGGCTATTCGCTGCTGTGACGCTCGATCCCGAGCAGACGTCGAAGGAGATGGTCATGTACAACCTCGCCCGGTCCCTCGACCGTAACGCGGACCGCGCCCCGCATGAGGACGCGGTGATCTCCCGCGCGGGCCGGCTCACCCACTCGCAGCTGCTCGACCGGGTGAACGCGCTGGCCGCCGCCTTCCTTGAGGCCGGCGTCGGCAAGGGCGACATCGTCGCGCTGCTCATGGGCAACCGTCCGGAGTTCCTGGAGAGCGCACTCGCGGTCAACCGCGTCGGCGCGGCGTTCCTCCCGCTGAACGTGCGGCTCGCCGAGCCCGAACTGGAGTACATCATCCGGCATGCCGGCGCGGTCGCGATCGTGACCGAGCCCGGCTTCGCCGCGCCGGTCGCCGGGATCAGCGGGCGGCTGCCGACCCCGTGGACGGTGGTGGTGGTCGGCGCGGACGAGGAGGCTCCCGTTCCGGGCGCCACCCGGTACGAGTCCTTCCTGGGCGCGCACCGCGGCGCCGCCGTTCCTCCTGCCGATGTCGGCGAGGCGGACCTGCACCGCCTCATGTACAGCTCGGGGACGACCGCGCACCCGAAGGGCGTGCCGATCACGTACGGGAACTTCTACTGGAAGACGATCGGGCACGTCGCCGAGTTCGGCATCAGCGCGGCGGACCGCACGGCGATGGCCGGGCCGATGTACCACGTGGGGGCGTTCGACCTGCCGGGCATCGGCACCTGGTGGGTCGGCGGCAGCCTGGTGATCCTGCCGCGCTTCGACGTGCCTGACCTGCTCGACACCATCGAGCGGGAGCGGCCGACCAACGTGTGGCTGGCCCCGGCGATGGTCAACGCGATATTGAACGCGATCGCGCAGTCGCCCGGGCTGGCCGGCTTCAGCACAGCGAGCATCCGCTTCATCACCGGAGGCGGGGAGAAGATGCCGGTGCTGCTCATCGAGCGGCTGCTCGCGGCCTTCCCCAACGCGCGGTTCGCCGACGCGTACGGGCTGACCGAGACCGTCTCCGGCGACACGTTCAACGACCAGGCGCACACGCTGTCGAAGATCGGCTCGGTCGGCAAGCCCGTGGTCAACCTCGACGTGCGGATCGCCGGCCCCGATGACGCGCCAGTCGAGCCGGGGGTCCCCGGCGAGGTGCTGCTGCGCGGCCCCAAGGTGGTGTCCGGCTACTGGAAAAACGAGGAGGCCACCGCGGCCGCCTTCACCCCGGACGGCTGGTTCCGGACCGGGGACATCGGGCACCTCGACAAGGACGGCTACCTCTACATCGACGACCGCAAGAAGGACATGATCGTCTCGGGCGGGGAGAATGTCGCGACGTCCGAGGTCGAACGCGCCCTCTACGAGCACGAGGCGGTCCTGGAGGCCGCCGTGGTGGGCATGCCGGACGCACGCTGGGGCGAGGTCCCGCGCGCGTTCATCGTCTTGAAGCCTGGCCAGGCGGGCGCTGTCACGCCGGAGGCGCTCATCGCGCACTGCCGGTCGCGGCTCGCCGGCTTCAAGACGCCGAAGCAGGTCGTGTTCATGGACGCGCTGCCGCGGAACCCGTCGGGCAAGGTGCTCAAGCGCGAGCTTCGCCAGATCGACAGCCAGGCGGAAAGGTAAGCAGTGCCGGACAATGAGCTGTCGACGGACAGCCTGCTAGAGGCCTTCGGGCGGATGACCCTGATCCGGGTGTTCGAGGAACGGGTGTCCGACCTATACCGCGACGGCGAGGTGCCGGGCTTCGTGCACCTGTCGATCGGCCAGGAGGCGTCCGCGGTCGGCGCCTGCTGGCCGCTGGCCACCACGGACGTGATCACCTCCAACCACCGCGGGCACGGCCACTGCCTCGCCAAGGGCCTCCCCCCTGAGCCCATGATGGCCGAACTGCTCGCCCGGGCCACCGGGACAAACCGGGGCCTCGGCGGATCGATGCACATCGCCGACCCCGACCTGGGCATCTTCGGCGCCAACGGGATCGTCGCCGCGGGCGTGCCGATCGCCGGGGGCGCGGCGCTCGCCGCGCAACTGCGGGGACGGGGCGGCGGCCGGGCGGGCCGGGAAAAAAGGACTATGGCGTGGTGGTGTCGTTCTTCGGAGACGGCGCGGTCGCGCAGGGCGCCTTCCACGAGGCGGCCAACCTGGCGGCGCTGTGGCGGCTGCCGATCGTGTTCTTCTGCGAGAACAACGGGTACGCGGAGTTCTCGCCGATCGCCGACCAGCACCCGGTGCCGATGGCCGCCCGGGCCGCCGGGTACGGGCTTGAGTACGTCTCCGTCGACGGCAACGACGTGGAGGCGGTCGCCGCGGTCATGACCGATGTCGTGCGGCGCGTCCGCGAAGGCGCCGGCCCGGTGTTCGTGGAGGCCGCCACCTACCGCTGGCACGGGCACTACGAAGGCGACCCGGAAAAGTACCGCAGCAAGGACGAGCTGTCGGAGTGGCAGCGGCGCGACCCCCTGGTCATCACCCGCGCGCGGCTGCTCGGCCGCGGCGTCGACGGGGACAAGCTCGACTGGGTCGAGGCACAGGTGCGGGCCAGGATCGAGGCCGCCGTGGAGGCCGCGCGGCGGGCGCCGCGGCCGGACGCGAGCGTGCTCCGCGCGTCCGTGTACGCGCCGCGGCCGAACGTGGCCGAGCCTGAGTGGGTGCCCGCCCCGGACGGCGAGATCTTCCGGACGATGGACGCGGTGCGACTGGCGCTCGAGGGCGAACTAGAGGCCAGCCCCGAGGTCTTCGTGGCCGGGGTCGACGTCGGCAAGGGCGGCAACGTGTTCGCCCTCACCCGCGGCCTGTACGCCAGGTGGCCCGACCGGCTGCGCGACACGCCGATCTCCGAGACCGCGGTCATGGGGCTCGCGGTGGGCGGCGCGATGGCGGGCATGACGCCGGTCGTCGAGCTGATGTACCTGGACTTCCTCGGCGTCTGCTTCGACCAGATCCTCAACCAGGCGGCCAAGCTGCGCTTCATGACCGGCGGCAAGGCGCGCATGGGCCTTGTGATCCGGACGCAGTTCGGCGGCGGCCGGTCCTCGGGCAGCCAGCACTCCCAGTCCCTGGAAGCGCTGCTCGCGCACGTCCCCGGCCTGACGGTGGTGATGCCGTCGACCCCGGCGGACACCTACGGCCTGCTGCGATCCGCGATCCGCGACCCGAACCCGGTCGTGTTCATCGAGAACCGCCAGATGTACGGCATGAAGGGCCCCAAGCCGCCGGCCGACTACCTGCTGCCCCTCGGCAAGGCGAAGGTCGTCAGGGAAGGCACGGACGTGACCGTCGTGAGCGTCTCGCGGATGGTCCACGAGGCGCTAGCGGCCGCCGAGGCGCTCGCGCCGCGCGGGATCAGCGCCGAGGTGATCGACCTGCGGACGGTGGCGCCGCTCGACAAGGAGACGATTCTCGCGTCCTTGTCGAAGACTAACCGGCTGCTTATCGCGCACGAGGGGGTCACGGACTTCGGCATCGGCGCGGAGATCGCCGCGCTGGCCGTGTACGAGGGGTTCTGGACGCTGGACGCGCCGGTCATGAGGGTCGCGCCGCCCCCTACCCCCTCACCGTACGCGCCGAACCTGGAGCAGCTGTGGCTGCCCGACCGGCTGTCCATCGAGCGCGCGGCGGAGGCGCTCGTCCGGGTCTGAAGTCGCGATCTCGTTTTACTGACCGATCGGTTCAATGTGATCTCTTGAATATGCCTACCGATATCGGCTTGTTGCCGAACTTTTCGGTGAAATCCAGTTTGTACTGGGCGGTCAGTGTTATTGTCGCGCTACGTAACCACCTCTGTTAATCGGCGGCCCCTGGCACGTGCGAGGCCTCCTGGCAGGCCCGCCAGATGACCCGGCATCGCACTGGCGGGCACCAGCGGCATCCCCTGCTTGTTCATGTGAGGCTCAATGACGATCTTCCGACGTCGCGTCCGGTCGCGGCCCATCAGGCTGTTCCTGATCGCCATGCTCGCGGTGCCCCTCGTGTCCCTGCTGGCACTCTGGGGATTCGCGGCGAGCATCACGGTCGGGGCCGCGCTCACGGACGCGGATTACAGCTCGAACACCACGGCCACCAACGCCGGCGTGTACCTCCTGATCGCCGAGTTGCCCCAGGAGCGTCAGGACACCTACCTGTGGCTGCTGAGCGGCCGGCGATCGTCCCGGGCGCCCTTGCTCAGCGCGCGAGCGCTGGTGGACAAGGCGGTTCCCCCGGCCAAGGCCGCGCTCTTGGCCGGGCAGGGGTCGAACAGCCCCGTGCTGAACGCGCTGATCACGGATCTGGGCGGGATCGACGCGATCCGCGGGTCCGTGGATTCCGGCGCGATGACCCCGTCGGCCGCCTTCCAGGCGTACAGCGGAATCATCGACGCCGAGTTCCACTACTTCCTCACCGACGCCCACCAGCGAGGCAGCACCTCGCTGGTGGCCATCTCGGTCGGCGCCGTCGACGGGGCGTACGCCCTGGAGATGGCCGGCCGGGAGGCCGCGCTCATCAACGGCGCGCTGAGCAGCGGCGGCCAGCTGACCCCGGCCATCCGGCAGCTGTTCGCCGCCAGCGCGGCGGAACGGCACCAGCTCCTGGCCGAGACCCAGGCGCTGGTGACCCCCGGGCTCTACGCCAACTACGTCAACGACTCGCCGCCTTACCGGCAGTTCCAGGCCATGGAGACGCAGATCCTGGCCAGCTCGGGAGATCGGGTCCCGGTGACCGCGACCGCCTGGAACTCGGCCACCGGAGCCTACCTCGCGGCCACGCAGAAAACCGAGGCGGCGAACGCCGCGACGCTGTCGGGGCTGAGCGCGTCGCAAAGCGACGGGCAGGTCACCGAGGCCGTCATCGTCGGCGGTATCGGGCTGGCCGCGGTCGTGGCCTCCGTCTTCCTCCTGATCTGGTTCGGCCGCAAGGTCACCAAGGACCTGACCCGGCTTAACACCTCCGTCCGGGACATGGCGGAGGAACGGCTGCCGCGGGTCGTCGGGCTGCTCCGGCGGGGCGAGGACGTGAACGTGCTCGCCGAGTCCCCGCCGCCCGACGCGAGCTCCATCAGCGAGGTCTCCACGATCGCCGAGTCGTTCGCGACGGTGCAAGGGGCCGCGGTCGCGGCGGCGGTTGACCAGGCGAGGCTGCGCAAGGGCGTCAACCAGGTCTTCCTGAACATCTCCATGCGGAATCAGTCGCTGCTGTACCGGCAGCTGAAGATGCTCGACTCGATGGAGCGCAAGACCAGCGATCCCGGCGCGCTCGCCGAGCTCTTCCGCCTTGACCACCTGACCACCCGGATGCGCAGGCACGCCGAGGGCCTGATCATCCTGTCTGGCTCCACTCCCGACCGCGGGCGGCGCGAGCCGGTGCCCGTCGTCGACGTGCTGCGCGCGGCGGTCGCCGAGGTGGAGGATTACGTCCGGGTCGACGTGGTCAGCGACTCGCGTGACCTGGTCGCGGGCAGCGCGGTCAGCGACATGATTCACCTTCTGGCCGAACTCGTGGAGAACGCCGCGGTGTTCTCCCCGCCTAACACGCGGATCGAGGTCAGGGCCGACCGCGTGGGCACGGGCCTCGTCGCCGAGATCGAGGACCGCGGCCTTGGGCTGAGCGACGCCGACCGCGACGCGATCAACCGGCGCCTTGCCAGCCCACCCGAGTTCGACCTCGCCAACAGCGATCAGCTCGGGCTCTTCATCGTCAGCCAGCTGGCGACACGGCACCGCATCATGGTGTCGCTGCGCGAATCCGCGTACGGCGGCACCACGGCGATTGTCCGCCTGCCATTCGGCGTGGTCGTGCGGGACGACGACATGGCGCCGGCCACGGAGGACGGCTGGGTGGTCCCCGACGCCGGACCGGAGCCGTTCGCCGCGCTGGAGCCCGCCCGGTCCGCCGACGGGACGGCCGCCCGCGGGCACTCTCCCCAGAACCCGGACCCCGGGGCAGCGTCGTCATTCGTCGGGACCGGACGGCACCGGCTGCGAACGGCCCCGACGGGCCGTATCGCGGACGCGGTCGGCAACCCCCGTCGCGCCGAGCCGGAGAACGTCCCGCCACCGCGGACCGCGCCGCGAGCGCCGTGGGAGATGGAGTCCAGGGCACCGGTAGCGGAGCCCCGCCGGCGCCTAGTGCCGACTCAAGGGCCGGGTCGCCGCGGGCCGTGGCCCCCGGGCCGCCGTCGTCCGGGAGCCATCTCGGGATGCCCATCCGGGTTCCGCAGGCCAGCATGGCACCGCAGTTGCGCGCTGGCCGCCAGGCGGACGGGGATCAGGGGGCACGCGAGGCGACCGGCGTCGATGACCGGGCGCCGGAGGCGACCAGGGACATGATGGCGCAGATGCAGCAGGGGTGGAAGCGCGGCCGGGTGGACGACCTCGACGACCCGCAGGACGCGTCACCTCACGGAACTGACTGGTAGGAAGGACCGGCGATGGCCCAGACCGATACAACCGGGCAGCTCAGCTGGCTGCTCGACAACCTCGTCGAGCAGGTTGAGCCCGTCGAGCAGGCGCTCGTCTTGTCCAGGGACGGCTTGGTGGTGGCGGCGTCTCGCGGCTTGACGCGCGAGGACAGTGAGCACCTGTCAGCCGTGGCCGCGGGGGTGCAGAGCCTCGCCAGGGGGACCGGCCAGCACTTCCGCGGCGGCCAGGTTCGCCAGACCATAATCGAAATGGAAAACGCGTTCCTCTTCGTCATCGCGGCCGGGCGGGGGACGTGCCTCGCCGTGCTGACGTCGGCCGACCCCAATGTTGGCGTCGTCGCCTACGAGATGGCGATCCTGGTCCGTCGCATGGGCAAGTACCTCGCGGCGGAGCCGCGGTTCAACGCCGATGAGATAGGCCTGGAGTGACCTCGCGTGGCGGGCACGGGGCATGACGGGCGCGGGGAGCGCTACCTCGACTGGGATGCCGTCCCGGTCGTACGGCCGTACGCGGTCACACAAGGGCGGACCGCGCCGACCGGCGCGGTCCACGTCGGACTGATCGACGCCGTGATGGCGACCGGGGAGTGGCCGCAGCCGCATTTCCGGCCGGGACCTGAGCAGCGCCGGATCCTGGAACTCTGCCACCAGCCCAAGCCCGTCGTCGACCTGGCCTCGGAGACCGACCTCCCCGTCGGGGTGGTGCGCGTCCTGCTCGGCGACCTCATCGACGAGGGACTGCTGCGCGTCATTCCAGCCCAGCGGAAACCGCATACTGACCAGCGCCTACTGAGGATGGTGCTCGATGGACTTCAATCGCTCTTATACCCCTGGCGACGACGCAAGCGTGCCGACGACCGCCAAGTTCCTCGTCGCCGGCGGCTTCGGCGTGGGGAAGACCACCTTCGTCGGCTCGATCAGCGAGATCAGGCCGCTGCGCACGGAAGAACCGCTGAGCGACCGCAGCGTGGGGATTGACGATACCCGGGGGGTGAGCGCCAAGACCACCACCACCGTGGCCATGGACTTCGGCCGGATCAGCTTCCCCTCGGAGCTGGTGCTCTACCTGTTCGGCACGCCCGGGCAGGAGCGTTTCTGGTTCATGTGGGACGAGTTGTCCGTCGGCGCGCTTGGCGCCGTGGTGCTGACCGATACCCGGCGCGTCGCCGACTGTTTCGCCTCAGTCGACTATTTCGAGCGGAACGGAACGCCCTTCGTCATCGCCGTCAACTGCTTCGACGACGCTCCGCGGTTCCAGCCGGAAGACATCAGGATCGCGCTGGCCCTGGGACCGGACGTGCCCGTCGTGCTCTGCGACGCCAGGCAGCGGGACTCCGTCAAGCAGGTGCTCGTCAGCCTGGTCAGGTACGTCATGACCAGCAGCAGCCCGCTGATCCACGGTAATGCCTGGTTAAAGAAACCTTCCTCGGTCAAAGCATTATGTGTGGTGAGAATGGTCGCGCCGGCAGGCATGATCAAGAATGTACGCCGGGAAAGGCGTTCGATGTCGCCGCAGAGACCGAGGATAAGACCTGAGGCGAAATCTATGATGCGTTCGGCTTCCGCATTATCCATGTCTTCCAGGTTGATGATGACCGGAATTTCCTGGCGAAAATACTCACCGATGGTGGCGCCATCGCGAAAGTTTCGCGGGCGCACGACTGCGATCTGGATACCGTCACCCATGATGCCCGACGAGACCGAGCCAGGCGCGGGCGTCGCGTTGCACTACGCTGACCTCCGTCGATACGAGCCGATTCTTGGTCGCCCGTCAGGCGAAACTGTGGTTGATGACTAAAACCGCGGTGAAACCAGACTGCATCAGACTCTAACAACGGAAGCTGTCCGCAGCGCATCAACACGCCGGAGTGGGAATTAGGATGAAACGCTTCCGTGTGCAGGCGCGCGGTACCACTTCGCGTCCGACCGCGGCCCACATGGCCGACTGGCTGGGGCCGTCCGCGCCGTTTTCCTGGCGCCAGTCATCGACCCGTACCAGACCGGGCTCGACCAGGTCCGTACCCGCAAAGAACCGCTCGACCTCTCCGTTGGTGCGCCACTGGAACTGCTGCTGGACCTTCCCGCCTCACCGGCGAGGTAGCGGGACGGCGCGCCCGAGAAACGCCCGGTTGGCGCGGGCGGAGGAGCCCGTGTCCGGGTAGATCTTGAGCATTGCCTCGGCGGCGACGCGGTCGGCGGCGAAATTGTCCTTGCCGCCAAGCAGGTAGTCGTAAATCCGCGCCTGGTGCGCCACGCGGACGTCGAACGACAGCGAGCCCGTCTCCCCGGCGGAGCCGCCGTCGGCCGACGGTGCCGCCCGCCAGTCGTCGCTGACCACGATCCGTTCCTGTGCCCTCTCGTGTCTGCAGCGCACCGGTCGCGGCCAGGCAGTCGTCGAGCGCAGCCGGGAAAGTGTGATCGGTTTGCATTCGGTAGTCGTCGGCCCACACCCGGCGGCCATCAGTACCGCGGTGCCGGCGGCCATCGTGCCGGCAGAGTTCGCCGCCGCCGTGCGATGAACGCGCCGCCGTGGATGTCGAGGTACACCCGCTCGTCGCCGTCGCCGAGGCCAGCGGGGTGATCTCGTAGACGCGACCGCCGCCCGCCAGGTCCCGCGTCCCACCGTGACCGCGGCGCGGGCACGCCCGTGCCATCATCGCCGCGATGGCGCCATCATGGGCGGCGATCATCGCCCGCCACGCCTCCGGGTCGTCCAGGGCCGGAGACTCGACCCTCTCGGCGGGCGGATTCGCCATCACCGCCCGGGCCTCGCTGCTCACCGTGGACGGGACGACGATGTCGCGCGCGGGCAGGCGGATGGTCCCCAGCTGTTCGCTCACTGTCCTTCCAGTACCCGCTGCGGAGCGGGAGCGGGTGCCGCGTGCTCGCCGCCGAGGTAGGCCGAGCTGACCATGTCGCCCACGACGTCGGGGGCGCCGTGGTAAGTGATCCGACCGTTGATGAGCAGGGCACCGGAATCGGCGACCTTGAGCACCTCCGCGGCGAACTGCTCCACCACCAGGATGGTCAGGCCCTGCCGGGCGATGCCCGCGAGCACCTCGTACAGTTCCTCCACCACCTTCGGCGCCAGCCCCATGGAGAGCTCGTCGACCAGCAGGATGGACGGGTTCACCGCCAGCGCGCGGGCCATCGAGACCATCTGCTGCTCGCCGCCGGACAGCTTCCCGGCCAGCTGGCCCCGGCGCTCCGCCAGCCGCGGGAACTGCGCGAAAGACCTCTCCAGGATGTCGCTGTAGCTGGCCCCGGCGAAGCTGGCCATCTTCAGGTTCTCGGTGACGGTGAGGTTGGGGAAGATGCCCCGGCCCTCGGGGACCACGCACAGCCCGCCGCGGACCAGGCGCTCGGTGGGGACGCCGGCGATCGGGCGGCCGTTGACGGAGGCCGTGCCCTTGGTCGGCGTCAGCTGCCCGGACATCACCTTGAGGGCGGTCGACTTGCCCGCCCCGTTCGGCCCGAGCACCGCGCACACCTCGCCCGCGCGAACGGTGAGGCTGATGTCCTGCAGCACATCGATGCCGCCGTACCCGGCGGAGACGCCGTCGAGCTGGATGGCTGCCGGCGCGTCGGACTGCGGACCCGGCTTGGCGGGGCGGGCCGGCTCGGTGACCACGGCCATCGGGCGGGCGGGGGCGCCGTCGGCCGCGGGCCGCGCCGCTTCCTCCGCGCCGGTGCCGAGGTAGGCCTCCAGCACCTTCGGGTCCGCCTGGACCTCGGCGGGCGTGCCGGTCGCGATGACCTGGCCGGCGTCGAGGACCACGATGTGGTGGCAGAGGTTCATGATGAACCCCATGTCGTGCTCGACCACGAGGATGGCGATGCCGGTCGAAGCCAGCCCGCGCAGCAGCGTGGCGAATGTCTCGGTCTCCGATGCCGACAGTCCCGAGGACGGCTCGTCAAGCAGCAGCACCCGCGGCTGGGTCGCCAGGGCGCGGGCCACCTCGACCAGCCGGGCGGTCCCGGTCGGCAGCAGTTCCGCCCGGGTCGACGCCACTGCCTGCAGTCCCAGGTGCTCGATGATCGTCTCGGTGATGACGTCGGGCCGCCCGGCTCCGGTACGGGCCCACCGCCTGCGGTGCAGTTCCGCCGCCACCCGGATGTTGTCCCGCACGGTGAGCGACCCGAACACCTCCAGCCGCTGGAAGGTGCGGGCCAGGCCCAGCCGCGCGAACTGGTGCGGCCGGGCACCAGTCACGTCCCTGCCGTCGACGAAGATGCGGCCCTGGTTCGGCTCCTGCATGCCGGTGGCGACGTTGAACAGCGTCGTCTTGCCGGCCCCGTTGGGCCCGATGAGGCCGATGATCTGCCCGTCGTGCAGGTCGAGGCTGACCTTGTTGACTGCGAGGAGCCCGCCGAAGCGGACGCTGATATCACGCAGCTCGACCGGGGGACGGTCGGCGTTGGCGCGCGGCGCGGGCGAGGGCAGCCGGGTCAGCTCGCGCACCTGGGTCAGCGTCGGCTTGTCGCCGGCCTGCGCCGCGGCGGGCTTGCTGCCCGTGATCCGGTTGCGCAGCTTGACGATGTTCTGGACGTTGTGCTCCCAGAGGCCTTCCGGGTTCTGGCCGATACCGATGCCCATCAGGCCCGGGCCTACGTTGCTGAACCAGGTCAGGAAGGTGTTATCGGGGAACGCCTGGTTGAACCAGGCGAACTGCACCAGCAGGATCCCGCCGACCACCGTGCCGCCGACCACCGACACCCCGCCCACGACCGCCAGCAGCAGGTAGGGCAGGCCCACGGTGAGCTGGAAGTCGCTGGTGCCGACCGAGCTGTAGTAGATCGCGAACAGGCCTCCGGCCAGCCCGGCGATCGCCGCCGAGAACATGAACACGCCCAGCTTCGTCAGCGTGAGGCTCATGCCGAGCATCGAGGCGGCGTCGGGGCTGTCCCGCAGCGCGACCAGCCGGCGACCGAACGCGCGCCGCTGCACGGCGATCACGATCAGGCCGACGATGCTGAACAGGATCGCCGCGAAGATCAGGAAGCCCGCGTCCTGGGCGAATGAGATGCCGAGGAAGTGGAACGGGTTCTCCACCTGCAGGCCGAACACCGACAGGCTGGGCACCTGCCGGTTGCCGTTGCCGAACACGGCCGGCTGGTCGAAGAACAGGAACTCGGCCAGGCGGGCGAACGCCATCGTCGCCAGGGCCAGGTAGATGCCCTGCAGCCGGATCGCCGGGCCGGCCATGATCATGCCGATCGGCACGGCGAACGCGGCCGCGACGAGCAGGCCGAGCACGTTGCCGTTGAAGCCCCACTCCACCATGGCGAACGCGCCGCAGCCGACCAGGGTGATCTGCGCCAGGCTGATCTGGTTGGCCCAGCCGGTCAGCGGCACCAGCGACAGCATCACGAACGCGGTCAGCACGATGAGCGTGACCTCGCGCAGGTTCGGCCGGCTGAGGGTGCCGGCGCAGATCACGCAGATGACGATCAGGGCGGCGAAGCCAAGCAGGGCGTTGCGGGTCGACGGGATCCGGTCGGCCGTCTGCCGCGGCTTGGACCTGCCCTTGATCCGCGCGTCCTTGACGAACAGCACCGCGATGAACAGCAGGGCGGCGGGGATGGCCTGCGGGGCCGACGTCCACCGGCCGGTCCAGCTCAGGAAGTTCTCCTGGAAGGACAGCGTCAGGCCGATGATCAGTCCGCCCACGTAGGCCATGGGCAGGCTGCGCAGCCGGGCGATGATGGCCGCGGCGAACGCGTCAACGATGAACAGCGTGAGCGTGGAGGGGTCGAGCGCGCTCAGTTCCTCGGACAGGAAGATGCCGGCCAGCGCCGCCATCGACGAGCCGAGCGCCCACGCCGTCATGGTGGCGGACGCCGGCCGCGCCCCGTTGAGGACGGTCAGTTCCCGGTTGTCGACCACCGCGCGCATCGTGATGCCCAGGCGCGTGTGGTAAAGCAGGAAGCGGAGCACCAGCCCGATGGCGATGCCGGTCGCGATCGTGACGACCCGGTAGTACGGCAGGAACGTGCTGCCGATGTTGAACCCGCTGGTGCCGAAGAACGTGGGAATGACGCGTTGCGTGGTGCTGTTGGGGTTCCAGACCGATGCCGCGACGCCCATCAGGCCGAGCATCAAGCCGATCGTCACCACCAGCTGGGCGACGATCGGCGAGTCGGTGACGAACCGCATGATCCCCCGCTCGATGAGCACTCCCATCAGGGGGGCGGCGACCAGCACCGTCAGCAAGATGCCGACGATGGTCGGCAGCCCGATGTCGACCCGGAACTCCCAGTACACGTACGCCAGGAACATGCCGATGGCGCCCTGGGCGAAGTTGAACACGCCCGACGTCGCGTAGGTGACGACCAGGCCCTGGGCGGCGACGCCGTAGATGGAGCCGAGCGCCACCCCGGTGATGAGAAACCCGAGGATGCTGCTTCCCGTGACGGGCAGCCCGCTCCACGACTGCTGGATGATGACCGCAACGATGGCCGCGACCACGGCCGCACCCGCGATATTGCGGGTGCGCTCCCGGGAAAGCACCTGCCGGATATCAGTCACCTTTAACCAACTCCTCAGCTCGGCCAGGCTGTCATCCCTGTCATCAAATATCTGTACTGACCGGTTGGTCATAAGAATGCGCCTTTGAGGTGTTTCAGTCAACTGTTTAGAACCGGCGCGTTGACATCAAGGCGCTCAAAGATAAGACTGACCGTTCAGAACAAAAACTTCAAGTATGGAGGTTGGGCGGGCGATGCCGAGCACGCAGTCGAGCAGCACGTCGGCCGGGTCGCCTGGGCCCGACGGCGTGCTCATCGTGGGCGGCGGCCAGGCCGCGATGCAGCTGGCCATCTCGCTGCGCGAGCTCGGCTGGCAGGCGGCGGTCACCATCGCGGGCGATGAGCCGTACGCCCCCTACCAGCGGCCGCCGCTTTCCAAGGCATTCTTGTCGGGCGACGCCGACGCGGCAACGCTCCAGTTCCGCTCGGCGGAACACTATGAGCGCGAACGGATCACCGTGCTCGCCGGGCGGCGGGTCACCCACGTGCGCGCGGCGGCGCCCGGCCGCCCGGGGGTGGCGGTGACCGAGGCCGGGGACCGCCTCGAGTTCGGCCGCCTCGCGCTGGCCACCGGAGCGCGGCCGCGGCCGCTGCCGGTGCCCGGGACGTCCCTGGCCGGGATCTGCTACCTGCGCGACGTGGGGCACGCGATCGGCCTGCGCGAACGGCTCACGGCGGCCCGGCGGGTGCTTGTCGTCGGCGGCGGCTTCATCGGGCTCGAGGCGGCGGCGGCCGCCACCGCTCGCGGTAAGGCGGTGACGGTGGTGGAGGCGGCCGACCGGCTCATCGGGCGGGTGGTATCGCCGGCCGTGTCCGACTTCTACGCCGCCGCGCACCGGCGCCGCGGCGTCCAGGTCCTGCTCAGCACGGCGGTGTCGCGGTTTGAGGGCACTGTGCCAGCCAACCCGGGGCCAGCCAACACGGGCCCAGCCAACTCGGCTCCGGCCGATACGGGCGGGGCGGTCACGGGGGCCTTCCTGTCGGACGGCGGCTTCGTCCCGGCCGACCTGGTGATCATCGGCATCGGCGCCGAGCCCCGCACCGAGCTGGCGGAGCAGCTCGGGCTGGCCTGCGACGGCGGCATCGTGGTCGATGCCTGCGCACGGACCAGCGACCCGGCGATCGTCGCGGCCGGCGACTGCGCGGTCACCCCGCATCCGGCGGCCGCGGACGGCGCCCTCGTCCGGTTCGAGTCTTACGGGCACGCGCTCGACCACGCGAAGGTCGCCGCGGCTACCCTGGCCGGAGTTCCGGCGCCCTACGACGCGGTGCCGTGGTTCTGGTCCGACCAGGGCAGCCTCAAGCTGCAGATCGCCGGGCTCTCGGCCGGGTACGACCAGACGGTGCTGCGCGGCGATCCCGGCCAGGAGCGGTTCTCGGTGCTGTACTACCTGGCCGGCCTGCTGCTGGCGGTGCACGCGGTGAACTCCCCGCGCGACTACCTGACGGTCCGCCGCGCGCTGGCGGCCGGGCAGCAGATACCGCCGGAGCTGGCCGCCGACTCCGACAAGCCGCTGCGGCCGGCGCGGCGCGGGCGTGTAGAAGCGCGGCGGAGCGCGAGTCGAAGCGCGCCCCCCTGCCCCCGGACCGAGGGAGGCGAGCGGGGAAACGGAGTACGGGCGGGAACCAGATCTAGCCCGGCCCCGTTCCTCTCTCACTGCTCTTTATCCCCCGTGCTGTCGGCGCCGTCGACGACGGAGATCGCCTGGGTCGGGCAGGAGTCGACGGCCGTCTGGATCGTCTCGGCGGGGTCACCCTGGGGGTCGATCACGATGGCGATCGTCTCCTCGTCCTGGTCGAATGTGTTGGGGGCGTACCAGCAGCACTGCCCCGAGCCCATGCACAGGCTGCGGTCGACGCGAATCTCGCGGTGGGCGGTGGCGGCCATTGACTCAGCCTCGCACGGTGAAGTCGAGGTGGAGGCTGGTGAGGCCGCGGAACATGTAGGTCTTCATGTAGTCGTAGCGGCGGTTGCCCACGGGGCCGTGCGCCTCCTCGTTGATCCGGATGTCGGTCGTCCGGTCGAGCAGCCGCTCGACCGTGATGCGCGCCTCTGAGCGGGCCAGCGGGGCTCCCGGGCAGGTGTGGATGCCGTGGCCGAAGGCGATGTGGCGGCGCACGTTCTCTCGGTTCACCCGGAACTCGGCCGGGCACTCGAACTGCCGCGGGTCGCGGTTGGCGGCGCCGTTGGCCAGCAGGACCGCGGTGCCCGCCGGGATGGGCACCCCGCCCAGCTCGGTCGCCTTGACCGCTAGCCGGTACTCGCCGAGGATCGGGCCCTCGGTGCGCAGCGTCTCCTCGATGAACCGGGGAACCAGGTCGCGGTTGGCGCGCAGCAGCGCCTGGGTCTCGGGCTCGTCGGCGATCCGCCGCAGGGCGGTGCCGATCAGCCGCACGGTGGTCTCCTGCCCGGCCGCGAACAGGTTGGACGCGATGCGGGCGACCTCGATCGGCTCGGGGACGGTGCCGTCGGGGAACAGCGCCTGGGCCATGCCGGTGAGCACGTCGCCCAGCGGCTGCCGGCGGCGCTCGGCGACCCGCGCCGAGAAGTAGTCGTAAAAGACCTCGAGCGAGTTGTGCCCGCCCGTGCGACCACCGGCGCGCCCGCCGTCATCCCCGTGCGAGTCCCCCTCGCCTTCCGGCGCCGCGGGCTTGCGCTCGCCCAGCGTCATCCGGTTCCCGGTGCGGCGGCCGAGCAGCATCGGGTGGTCTTCCTCGGGCACTCCAAGGAGGTCGGCGATGACGAGCAGGGTGTACGGCTGGGCGTAGTCGGCCATGATCTCGGCCGTGCCGCGGGGCAGCATCTCATCCAGCTGGCGGTCGGTGAGGCGCCAGATGAACTCCTCGTTCTCCTTGAGCCGCTTGGGCGTGATCAGCCCCATCAGCAGCGCCCGCTGGGCGGTGTGGCTGGGCGGGTCGGAGGAGACGATCTGGTCGTTCTGCGGCAGGTACTGGCGGTGGGCGTTGACGTAGTCGGTGATGTCGTCGCCCTCCGGCCGTTCCGGGAACAGCGACATCGGGTCCGGGCCGGCCACGATGGTGGCGGAGGAGAACACGTCGGGGGCGCGCAGCACCGCGATCGCCTCCTCGTGCCCGGTCACCAGCACGACCCCGTGATGCGGCTCGCGGTAGACCGGCCGGTGCGCGGCCAGGTAGTCGAGCAGCTGGTAAGGATCGGACGTGAGCGACGGGTCGGTGTAGTCGAGGCTGTCGATGTCCACGTCGTTGCTCCTGATCTTGTCGTTCGCTTGCGGGGGGTCAGAGCACCCGGGCGTCGACGGACGGCCGGATTACCAGCTGCGAGATGTTCACCCGGGGCGGCAGGCTGACGGTGAAGACGATGGCGGCGGCGACGTCCTCCGGCTGCATCGCGCCGTCCTTCTCCACGTGCAGCCGGGTGAACTCGCGCACCTTCTCGTCCTTGATGTGCTCGTGGATCTCGGTGGCGGTCGCGCCCGGCTCGATGATGCAGACCCGGATGCCGGCCAGGGTCACCTCCGCCCGGAGCGACTCGTTGAACGCGGTCAGCGCGAACTTGCTCGCCGCGTAGGGCCCGAAGGTCGCCCCGACGGCCCGGCGGCCCGCGGTGGAGGAGATGTTGACGATGTCGCCGCCGCCGGCCTTGAGCGCCGGGATCGCCGCCCGTGACGTGTAGAGGCTGGCCCAGAAGTTGAGCTCAAGCACGTACCGCCAGTCGTCCAGGTTGCCGTTCTCGACCTTGCCCACCTGGGTCATGCCGGCCGCGTTGACCAAGATGTCGAGGCCGCCGAAGTGACCGACCGCGTCTTCGACCGCCCCGGTGGCGTCCGCCTCGCTGGTGACATCGGCCGGGCGGGCGAGCGCCTTCCCGCCGCCGGCCTCGACCTGGGCCACCAGGTCCTTCAGGCGCTCGGCCCGGCGGGCGACGAGCGCTACGCTGGCACCCGCCTCCGCGAGGGCCAGGGCGGTGCTCCGGCCGATCCCCGACGAGGCACCGGTGACCAGGGCCGTCTTCCCGGTAAGGATGCCGGTCACGGTGCCTACCCGCGCAGGTGGGACATGTAGTGGCCCACACAGTCCATCAGGTCGCTCGGCACGTAGTAGCCGGACTCGTCGTTGATCGCCGCCCAGTTCGCCGCCACGTCGTCGATCGTGGCGCCGGTCAGGCCGGGTTGCAGGTAGCCCTCGGTGACCCCGACGAACAGGCGCGCGAAGCGGCCGCCGCCCGCCAGGTAGGTCTCGCCGCTGACCTGGCAGGACTCGTGGGCCAGGTAGGCGACCATCGGGGCGACGTTGACCGGGTCCATCGCTGGGACCGATTCGGCTGCCCGGGCGGCCTGTGCCTGCTCTTCCTCGGTGCGTCCGGATATTCGGGTCATCGCGTTGGGCGCGATGCAGTTGATGTTGATGTTGGCGTCTTCCCGACCGACTGTCAGGCTCTTGGCCATGCCGATCATGGACGCCTTCGCGATCGCGTAGCCGATGTTGTCCGTCAGCCCGAACATGCCGATCGAGGTGGTGAGGATGGCCCGGCCGTAGTTCTTCTCCAGGAAGTACGGCCAGGCCGCATGCAAGGTGTTGAACGACCCGCGGACGTGCACCGCCCAGTGCGCCTCGATGGTGTCGATCGTCGCCTCAGGCAGCGACCCCCACACCATGTTCCCCGCGTTGTTCACCACGATGTCGATGTCGCCGAAGTGCTCAACGGCCGTGTCGATGACCGACTTGCCCCCCTCCACGGTGGACACGTCGGCGTAGTTGGCGACCGCCGCTCCCCCGGCCGCCTCGATCTGCTTGACCACCTCGTCGGCCGGGCCGGCGTCGCCGCCGGTGCCGAGGGTGGACGCGCCCAGGTCGTTCACCACGACCTTCGCGCCAAGCTCGCCAAGCAGCAGCGCGTAGGCACGGCCGATGCCCCGCCCGGCGCCGGTCACCGCCGCGACCCGCCCGTCTAGCCGAAGACCACTCATACAAACCACTCCTTAGCTGAGGAAGCCCCGGTAACCGCTTTCGATCGCCTTGGCCATGAACTCGTCGAGCTTCGGCCGGCCGCCCGGGTTAAGCAGGTACGCCTTCGCCTTGCCGGGCGTGTTGGCGCCGTAGTACTGGCCCCGCTTCGCGAACGGCGAGTAGGCCTCGAGCTGCACGATCATGTCCATCCAGGCCTGCTCGGCTTCCTTGGGGACCTCGGTGCGGCGGAACCCGTGCTCGCGGGCGTGGTCGATGAGGTCCTGGGTGAAGCTGACCTGGAGTTCGCCGTAGCGCGGGTTGTTCCCGGCCGCGCCGTGCGGGCCGCCAGGGAAGAAGAGGTTGGGGAACCCGTGGGCCATGATGCCGAGGTAGGTGACCGGCCCGTCTGCCCAGTAGTCGCCGAGCGTCAGCCCGCCTTCGCCGACAATGCCCATCCGCAGCATGGCGCCGGTGCCGAAGTCGAAGCCGGTCGCCCAGATGATGATGTCGAACTCGCGCAGCCCGTCCGACGTCTCGATCCCGGTCTCGGTGACCTTGACGATGGGGGTCTCGCGGAGCGAGACCAGCTCCACGTTGGGCTTGTTGTACATCTCGTAGTAGCCCGTAACGTAGGGCGGGCGCAGGCCGACGTAGAGGTGGTCGTCGGGGATCAGCTTCTCAGCGGTAGCCGGGTCCTTGACGATCGAGCGGATCTTGCCGGCCATGAAGGCGCACCAGTCCGCGTTGGCCTCCCGGTTGAACAGCAGGTCCTCGTAGTTCGCGGAGATCTTGGCGAAGCCGGGGCTGTTCCAGACGCTCTCGAAGAACGCCTCGCGCTCCTCGGAAGTGTCCTCATGCCATTTCTTGCCCGCGGGCTTGTGCAGGAAGCCGCCGACCGAGGCATCGAGCTCGGCCTTGATCGGCGCGTAGTTCGCCTTCAGGTAGGCCTGCTGCCCGGCCGAGATCGGGTGGTTGTTCAGCGGCGTGGCCCAGGTGGCGCTGCGCTGGTACATCGTCAGCGAGGCGACCTCGTCCGCGATCGCGGGGCCGACCTGCACGCCGGTCGAGCCGGTGCCGACGACGGCGACGCGCTTCCCCCGGAAGTCCACCGGCTCCTTCGGCCAGCGCACCGGGTGGTAGGCCTGCCCCCGGAAGTCCTCGCGGCCCGGCACGTCCGGGTACTGCGGCACCGACAGCACGCCGGTGGTGGCGATCAGGTACCGCGAGCGGACCTCGAACCCGTCCTCGGTCCTGGTCGTCCACGAGGCAGCGTCCGCGTCCCACCCGGCCGCGGTGACCTTGCTGTTCAGCCGGATGTGGCGGCGCAGGTCGAACTTGTCGACCACGTAGTTGAGGTACCGCTCGGTCTCCGGCTGCGGGGCGAACTCCTCCGACCAGTCCCACTCCTGCCACAGTTCCGCCGAGAACAGGTAGCCGTAGGTGTAGCTCTCGGAGTCGAACCGGCATCCCGGGTAGCGGTTCCAGTACCAGGTGCCGCCGACGCCCCCGCCCTGCTCAAGCAGCTGGACCGAGCAGCCCGCCTGGACGGCCCGGTAGAGCTGGTTGATGCCAAGGATGCCGGCGCCGACGATGACCACGTCCGCGCTGTGCGGGGAGTCCCCGGCTGGTGCTGCCAATTTCAGTCCCCTATGACAAAAGATTGACCGGTCGGTCCACTATGACCGGTCAGGCGGGAATCCCGCAAGCCCCGGGTCGAGCTGGAGGCCGAAGGTGTTCATCGCCATCGCCAGCAGGTCGTAGGCGCCGACGGTGAATACCAGGTCCATTAGCTGCCTGCGGTCGAGGTGCTCGCCCAGCCGCTTCCAGGTCTCGTCGCTGACGTAGCGGTCGGCCACGATCTCGTCGACCGACCTGAGCAGGGCCGCGTCACGCGGGCCCCAGACGGGCGCCCCGGGCCGGCCGAGATCGCGTCGACCTCCTCGTCCGACATGCCCGCGGTCTTGGCCATGCGGACGTGCTGCGCCCATTCGTACTCGCCGCGGCGCAGCCAGGCGGCCCGCACGGTGACCAGTTCCCGGTCCCGGGCCGACAGCGTGGAGTGGAACAGGTGGCTGTTGAAGGCGAAGAAGGCCTTGGCCAGCGCCGGATGCCAGGAGAAGATGCCTAGGATGTTGGAGGACGGGCGCTCCCGCCCCGGCTCAGGTGCCCGGCGGGCGCTCCCCGGTGGCCGCAGGGCCGACAGCGCGTCGCGTACGTCCTCGTCCCACTCGGCCGACGGCCTCGGCGGGATCCTCGGCTCGCTCAATCGGCGTCCCTTCGTCGCGACGGCCAGCATTATTTTACCGACCGGTTGGCACAAAAAGTATTGACCCCGCCCAGCGGCGGAGTCAAGGTGTGAGTGCTGCGAGATCGACAACCGGAAGCGGAGACCACATGGGAAAGCTTGACGGCAAGGTCGCCGTCGTCACCGGCGCGGGATCTGGGATGGGGCGGGCATCGGCCCTGCTGTTCGCCGAGGAGGGCGCCAAGGTCGTCTGCGCCGACGTCAGCGGCCATGAGGAAGACGCGGCGGCGGAGATCGGCAAGGACGCGCTCGCGGTGCGCACCGACGTCTCCAAGTCGCAGGACGTCAGGGCCATGTTCGCGGCGGCGGTGGAAACGTTCGGCCGGCTGGACGTGGTGTTCAACAACGCCGGCTTCAACGCCCCGCACCACCCGCTCGACGAGACCGATGACGACCTGTTTGACCGCCTGGTCGCGGTAAACCTGCGCGGCGTGTTCCTCGGCATCAAGTACGCCGTCCCCGCCCTGCGCGCCGCGGGCGGCGGCTCGATCATCAACACGGCGTCGGCCACCGGACTGGTCGGCCGCAAGGGCGTCGCCGCGTACGGCGGCACCAAGGGCGGGGTGGTCGCGCTGACGATGGGGGCGGCGCTCGACTTGGCCGAGGACAACATCCGGGTCAACTGCATCTGCCCCGGCATGATCTACACCGGCCGCGGAGGCGCCCCGGCCGACAACTCGGCGCCGGTGCCGGACAGGAAGATGCCGGTCCCGATGGCCCGCTACGGCAGCCCGCGCGAGATCGCCGCCGCCGCCGTGTTCCTGGCCAGCGACGACTCGTCCTACGTGACCGGGGTGGCGCTGCCGGTCGACGGCGGCTACGTCGCCGAGTAGTCGCCGGTGGTGCGGCGATGTCAAGCCGTCGGTCACGGGGCGGCGTAGCCGCCGTCGACCACGATCGCCGCCCCCGTCGTCCACCGGGACGCGTCGCTCGCCAGGTAGGAGTAGGCGCCGACGAGGTCGTCGGCCGAGCCGAGGCCGAGCGGGTGCTTCGCGGCGATGGCGTCGACCGCCTCGGCGGGCAGGCCGGCGTGCATCGCCGACAGGAAGGTCCCCGGGCAGACGCAGTTGACGCGGATGCCGTCGCGGGCGTACTCGACCGCGGCCACCTTGGCCAGCTGGATGACGCCGGCCTTGGTGACGCAGTAGGGAGAGGAGTGGCTCCACGCGGTCATCCCGGCCACCGAGGCGGTGAGGATGATCGACCCGGACCGCTGGGCCCGCATCACCGGCACCGCCGCCCGGATGCCGTTGACCGGGCCGAGCACGTTGATGCGGAAAGCCCGCTCCCAGTCCTCGGCGCCGAGGTTGTGGATCCGGCCGTTGGGCGACAACACCCCGGCATTGCTGATCAGCACGTCAAGGCGGCCGAAACGGTCCACCGCGTGCTTGACGACCCGCTCCACCTGGTCGAAGTCGCTGACGTCGGCGCGCACGGCGGCCACTCCCCCAGCGCTCGCGGACAGCGCGCTGCCCGCCTCGGCCAGCGCTTCCTCGCTGAGGTCGCTCAGCACGAGGTCGGTGTCCGGCTCGGCCGCCAGCGTCCGGGACAGGGCGGCGCCGAGCGTGCCCCCGGCGCCGAGAATGGCGATGACCCGCCGCGCGGTTTCCATCAGAGTTTCCCTTCTGGCGCGGGTTCCCTCAGGCCCGAGTTCCTTGCCGGACGCCTCGGTCAAGCGAGAAGGTAACCCCCGTCGACGTTGAGTACGGTTCCGGTCACGAATTCGGCGGCGTCCGAGGCCAGGTACTGGAACGCCCCGGCCAGCTCGGCCGGACGCCCCCAGCGGTTCAGCGCCGTGTGGCCGAGCACGGCCCTGGACAGTCCGTCCCGGCGCATCCAGGGGTCGGCCAGCGGCGACTCGAACCAGCCCGGCGCCACCACGTTCACGGTGATCCGGCGCGGTGCGAGGTCGAGCGCGAGCGCCTTGGCCATCCCCACCAGCCCCGCCTTGGACGCGCTGTAGGCGGAGAGGCCCCTGGACGGCCGTTCTCCCAGCACCGAGCCGGTGAAGATGATCCGCCCGCCCGGGCGCATCACCCGGGCCGCGGCCCGGGCCCCGAAGAAGGCCCCGGTCAGGTTGACGTCGATGACCTCGCGCCAGACCTCGGGATCGGTTTCGAGCGGCCCCGCGACCACGGGCGAGATGCCGGCGTTGCCGATCCAGACGTCCACCCCGCCCCATGCCGCCACGGTCTGGTCGGCGACCGCGTCGTTGAACCCGGGGTCGCGCACGTCCCCCGCGAACTGCAGCGTCGGCCCGCCGACAGCGCCGGCCACGTCGGCCAGGTCCCCTTGGGTGCGCGCGACCAGCGCCACCTTGGCGCCGCCACGGGAAAGCGCGTGGGCGATGAGTTCCCCGAGCCCCCGGCCGGCCCCGGTGAGGACGACGCGCTTGCCGCTGACATCCCCGACGGCGGGGAACTCGTCCGGCACCTCGATCCGCTCCGGCATCGACTCTCGCATTCCGAGGGAGATCTTCCTGTACTTACTGACCAGTACAATAACATGCGATCACAAGCTGGCCACATGGTCGCTGAGCTTCCTTTCGGCGCCGTCAGGGTTCAGAATTCAACTGACCGGTCAGTATGGTTCACTTCTCGCGTCGGCGGCCGCTGGAGTTCATCGGGTAGCGGCCCGCGCGGCCGATCTTGCTACCGCGAGTCGGCGGGCGGCAGGTTCCCTTCGACCTCGAACGGCTCCCAGCCCGCCAGGTTCTCAATGTCGTTCCAGGAAAGGCGCATCTTCATGAGCAGGCCGATGAGCAGCCGCGCCTCGTCTCCCGTCAGGCCGAGGTCCCGGTAGAGCTCGGCGTTCAGCAGCTCGATCGCCTTGCTGGTCAGGGCGCGCCCGGCGGGCGTGATCTGCGCGATCGTGCTGCGCCGGTCGGTCGGGTGGGGCGTGCGCCTGATGAGGCCCTGGGCCTCCAGCTTGTCGACAAGGCTGGTGATGCTCGTCTGGTGGATCTGCAACTGCTTGCCGAGCTGGCTCAGCGGCTGCGACCCGCCGTCATGGAAGTACAGCCGTATCAGTAGCTCGTACCGGGAGAAGGTCAGATCGATCGGCGCGAGCACCTGGTCGGCCCGCTTCGCCAGCACCTGGTGGACGCGCATGAGCGAGGTGACCGCGGTGACCCCGAGCGCGCAGTCCTCCCAGCCGTTAGCGATCCAGAGGTGAAACGCCTCGAGGATCGGGTCCCTGTCGTCGTGCGGAGCCACGCCGGCCTTTCCATGGATAGCTGACCATCGGATAGTAGATTACTCCGCCGCCGCCCGGTCAGCCGCCGGCCTCTGCCCGCGCAGCGCGCCAACCAGGTCGAGCGCCTTACGGGTTTGCCGCACGTCATGGGCGCGGAAGACCCGCGCGCCGAGCCAGGCCCCCACGCTCGTGGCCGCGAGCGTACCCGGCAGCCGTTCCTCGGACGGCAGGCCGAGGGTCTCGCCAACAAAGTCTTTGCGGGACGCGGAGAGCAGCACCGGCCAGCCGGTCGCGGTCATCTCACCGAGCCGCCGGGTGAGCTCAAGCGAGTGCCACGTGTTCTTGCCGAAGTCGTGGGCCGGGTCGATGATGACGCGCGCCGGGTCCACCCCGGCGCGGACCGCCCGCTCCGCGAGCGCGAGCGTGCGGTCGAGGACGTCCGCCATCACGTCGGGATACGACACCCGGAACGGCCTCGTACGCGGCGGCAGGCCGCCGGCGTGAGCGCAGACCAGGCCCGCGCGGTACTGCGCCGCCACCTCCGCGAGCCGGGGGTCCCAGCCGCCCCACGTGTCGTTCAGCAGGTCGGCGCCTGCCTCGCACGCCGCCGCGCCGACCTCGTGCCGCCATGTGTCGACACTGATCACCAGGCCCGGGTAGGCCGCGCGGACGGCCGCGATGAAGCCGACGACGCGCCGCAGCTCCTCGGTGACCGGGATGGCCTCGCCGGGCTTAGCGGGAACGCCGCCCACGTCGACGAGGTCCGCTCCCTGCTCGACCACCTCAGCGACGTGGTCGATCGCGACCTTGAAGTCCCAGGTCAGCCCGGGACGGTAGAACGAGTCCGGCGTGCGGTTGACGATCGCCATGACGAGGGTGCGGTCGGGCGCGAACTCGGTGTTTCCCAGCCGCAGCGGCCCAGGCCGGCGATGCCGCGGTACGTTCTCCTCGCTCATGGGTGCCCTTGCGCAGCCGGCCATTCGCACGGGAAGGGCCCCGGCGCCACCGGGCAAGGGAGCGTCAGCCTCCCGGTGTCGAGCGTCCGCGCCGGCGGCCGTTCGTCCACCGGGACGGGCCGGGACCGCTGCCGCATCTCGCCGCCGTCCCGGGTGAACTGCCGCAGCTCGGGGCGGGGCGCGGCAGGCCGTACCTGACCCGGCTCTGACGACCGTCGCCGCCGGTCCGCCACCGCCATCAGCTCAGCCGCCATCAGCGCGAGGTCGTGGCTCGCCTGGTGCTTGTGGCCGCGGCGCCCCAGGTCAACCTGGGCGATCGCGTCAAGGCCGTGCTCCCTGGCGGTGTCAAGGAGCACCGCGAGCTCGATGCCGTAACCGACCGGGACGGGCAGCGACGCGAGCAGGTCGCGCCGGATGGCCCACTCCCCGGCAAGCGGCTGGACGACGCCGGTCAGCTCCGGCCACCACAGGCTGAGCAGCGGGCGGGCCACCAGTTCGGTCACCCGCCCGCCGTCGGCCGTGACTGAGCCGTCACCGCCGGCGTACAGCCGCTCGTAGAAGCCCTTCGCGAGCAGCACGCGCTCATCGGCGAGCAGCGGCCCGGTCAGGCCGGTCACGAAGTGCGGGCCCCAGTGCGTGAGGTCGGCGTCGACGAAGACCAGCAGGTCACCCGTCGTCACCAGGAGCGACTTCCACAGCGCCTCGCCCTTGCCAGCGAAACCGCCGAGTTCGGGTGCTACCTCCCTGGCCCGGTACACCGTGGCGCCGGCCGAGGCCGCCGCCGCGGCCGTCCCGTCGGTGGAGTCGGAATCCATGACGACAAGCTCGTCGACCAGCCCCGTGGCCGCCTTGAGCCGGGCGATCCCGGCGACAACCTCGCCGACCGTGCGTTCCTCGTTGCGCGCCGGGATCACCACGCTGACCGTGGTCCCCTGGCGGCGCTTGCGGTCGGCGAGCGCCGCGGCCGGCCAGTCTTGCCAGCGGCTCGTCCGCCGGGCCCACGCCGCGCTCACCACTTCACGAGTCAAACGGTCGCGATCGGGTTCAGCGGGCCGCCCGCGGTGCCGGGCAGCCGGAGCGGCGGCGCGGTCAGCAGGAAGCTGTTCCGGCCGTTCGCCCGCAGCCAGGTCGCCAGCTCCTGGGTGTACCACATCTCGCCGAGCGGGATGCCCAGCTTGAACAGGCACAGGTTATGCACAGGGATCAGGGTATGTGGCTCGGGGTTCGGCGCCGGCCAGCCCTCGACCGCGTAATTGTCGGCGATCAGCGCCGACATCTGGGAGTCGGTGATCCACTTGAGCACCTCGGGGTCCTCGCCGTCGAGGTACGGGTACATCGCCTGGATCCGCGCCTCGTCTGGATGCTTGTCCCACTCGAGGATCCGCTGCGTGAACCCGGTGTGGATGACGACCATGTCGCCCGGCCTGACCTCGACCTTGTCGGCCGCCATGATCTCCCGGATGGTCTTCATCGGGACCGCGGTCCACTCGTCGGTTTGGTTCAGGTGGTGGGCCACGTCGATCAGCACCGCGCGGCCCTGGACGCCGTGCGCGGCCATGTGCTCGAGGCCGAGGTGACGGGCGAACGCCACGCTGCCGCTCCCGTCGCCCTTGGCGTCCTCCTGGGGCCCGATGATGTCCACGTGCGGCTTGAACCCGTTGTAGTACAGCGGCTCCGCGACCCCGTCCCCGTCCGCGTCGAACAGCGCGCCCTGGTGCACGAGCGCGTCCCACTGCGTCGAGTACTGGGTCCAGAGGGTCACCATGTCATCCGACCAGACGTCAATGTACTCAGGCGCGATCGAGTCCTTGGCGACCACGTTGTAGAACGTGTCCGGCTTGTGCGCCAGGTCCTCGGTCGGCCTGATGATCGGCGGGTACCGGCGCTGGTTCAGCGAGGAGCCGCCGGGAAAGTCGAGGGGCAGGCTCAGGCAGAAGCTCTTGCCCGCTCTGCACCTCGCGGACGCCCTCAAGCACCTTCTCCGACGTGATGAGGTTGATCCGGCCGAGCTCGTCGTCCTCGCCCCAGTCGCCCCACGTCGAGCCTTCCGGCCGCCGCACCCACCGCTTCGCCACTGGTGGCCTCCTTACCACTTTGTACTGTCCGGTCAGAACAAGCTAACAGCCCAGCACACGGCCGCGCCAGCCCTCACCTGGCCGGATTTGCCCGCCGGGTCGGGTGACCGCCGTAAGAGTTCATGATGACAGGCCCTTTATCCCGAACGGATGCGGCCGGCTCCGTCCGGCCAGGCGCGTCAGCCCGGCGGGAAAGTCACCCGCTCGGTGGTGATCACGAACGGGAGCTCGCCGGCCAGGAAGTTCCGCTCGTCCGCCCGGGTCCTGGCGTAGGCCCCGGTGGCGGCGCCGGCCCGCATCGCGGCGACGTCGTCGAACCAGGTGATCGCCAGGCCGTCGTAGGGCGCCGTCCCCGCGTCCCGCGTGCCCGGCGACAGGTGCGCCTGCACGTAGCGCCGGATCGTGGGAATGCTTGCCGCCAGCGGCCCGTGCACCTGGGCCCAGTAGCGGTCGAACTCCGCCCGGTCCAGGCCCGGCCTTTTGGTCACCAGCTCGTAGTTCTTCACGCAGGACGCGGGTGCCTGACCGGGCTTGGCCACGTACTCCTCGACGACCAGGCAGGCGACCGAATCCGGGTCGAGCAGGGGGCCGGCCAGCGAGCGGCGGAAGCCGGGATCCGCCAGGCACCGGACGGCGCTCGCCTCGTCGTCGAACTCAAGCTCATCGATCACGTCGCAGGCAGGCTCGCCGCGGCGGTAGGCGCCGGGCAGCGTCAGCGCCTGGGTCGCGCGGCGCAGGCCGGGCGGCGCGGCGCTGGACCAGTCGCTGGCTTGCTCCGCCTGGCGCTGGAACTCGTCGAGGCCGCTGCCGCGGGCCCGCTTCGCGAGCCGGACCAGGGTCGTCATGCCGCCCTACCTTTCTTCACGGGGGGGCTCCGGTCTTCACGGGAGGCTCAGGGCCGGAGAGGCCGGCCGCCTGGGCGAACGCGGCCAGCTCGCGGGGAATGTCCGGGCCCATCGGCTGATAGGCGACCTCGGTGACCCCGGCCAGCGCCAGCGCCTGCAGCCGGGCGCCGATGCCCGCCCGCGTGCCGGTCATGGTCCAGCTGTTCAGCAGCGGCGCGGCGCGGGCGAGCAGCGCCTCGTCGTGCTGGCTGAGCGCCACCAGATGCCCCGCGTGGACCGCGAGGTGACGCCGGGGCGCCTCGATCGCTTCGACCGCCGCCCGCCACTCGCGGCCGCCGGGGAGCTTATCCACCCCGTCGGCGCCCTTCGACTCGTAGATAGCGTGGTACGCGGCGGCCAGGGCGGGGCCGGCGGCCGCGATCGCCCGGGGGCCGGCCGGGTCCTCGCCGTCGTCGAGGACGGTGCCAAAGGCCAGCAGCACCTGCCGCCCGCCCTCGCCGGCCGGCTCGCGCGGCACGCGGGTCGTGAGCAGGCCATCGCCGAGCCGGGCGGCGACGGCCCGCCCTCGGGGACCGTCCGCCGCGACCAGCACGGTGACGTCGGCGGGGAGCGCGGCCGTGAACCCGGCGGGCGGCGACAGCCGCACCAGGTTCCCGTTCCAGCTCGCCTCTTCGCCACGCAGCAGGGCGCGGACCGTCCGCACGTACTCCTCGACCGCGGCCCAGCCCAGCGGCCGCTCCCCCAGCAGCATGCGGCCGGTCAGGCCGGTGCCGAAGGCGGCGCTCACCCGGCCCGGCGCCAGCGCGGCCAGTGTCGCCAGGGCGGCGGCGGTGACCACGGGATGGCGCAGGCTGGGCACCAGCGACGCGGGCCCGAGGCCGATGCCGGCGGTTCGCCCGGCCGCCAGGGCCAGGACCATCCACGGGTCGGCGTACAGGGCGGGCGAGTCGTAACACCACGCCCGCCGGTAGCCCAGCCGCTCGGCCAGCTGGATGTGGGCCGGGGTGTCGAGGGACGGCGCGAACACACAGGAGATCGCGGGCAGCCAGGCGCGTTCCATGGCTACGAATGTAGACCAACTGGTCAGTACAGGCAATGAAGCCGTTTATTTGTTAAGGAGGGAACCGCCCTCGTCCGGGACTCAAGAATGATCACCGAGTTAGACGGCTGATTTCTCCCGCGCCGTTGAGCCAGAGGAGCTGGCGGTAGAGCTGCGAACTCGGCTCGCACGGGGCGGGGTGGAGCTCGTTGACGGTGAGGGTGGCGGCGAATGTTCCGGCTGTCCCCTGATCCTTATGGGGTGAGGATTGCGGCTGCGCGGCGGTAGGCGTTCGCGGCGATCGCTGGCAGTGCCGTTCCCGGTTCGGGATCGCCGGACTGGTTCGGGATGCGGATCTCCAGCAGGAAGCCCTTGCCCTGGATCACCTCCGCCCACTGCCAGACGGGGAACTCGCCAGTGCCGGTGATCTCGAAGATCCGCGCGCCTTCGGCATCAGGAGCGGTGACGGCACCTGGCCTGACGCCGCCCGGATAGGGCGGCGTCGTGATGTCGCGGCACGCTGCGGGCAGCGGCGGGTCGGCTAGTGCACCAAGCACGGCCGCGGGGCGGTGACGATCGTCTCCGAGAACATCGGCTGGCCGTCGGGCGGCTGCGTGCTCTTTTCAATGCCCAGTTGCACGCCGGGCAGGTTGAAGTCGCTCAGCACCGCGCTTGACAGCCCGGCCGTCCATTCGCCACAGGCCCGCGGTCCCGCAACCGGGCTGGCGAATTGCCGCAGCCCGATGAAGAGCGAGTGGAGGTCGCGGTCCGGCAAGACAACCACGGCCGGCGGCAGGAGGAGCGCCATTTCGCCGCCCGGTGCGGACTGCGGCAGCAGGGCGCGGGCGAGCAGTGGATTGCCGGCGCCGGCGCCGGGGTTGGGGATCGCCGCTTCCGGGTTCGGCCCGCCCACTGGCATCTCCATGACGGTAGAGAAAACCGACGGCGTCGACTCGCCAGTTGGGGAAGCCGGGGCGCGCTCCGGCGGGGACTGATGGACGGCGCACGGCGCATCCTGCGACCCCGCAAGAGACCGCCACTACGACGAGCAGCATCGCCAGCATGCGGGTCATGACTTCCAGCGTGCCGCAATAAGCCGCAAAAGTCACCGGAATCGACCACCGCCGATTGGTTGCACTCGGCCAGGTGGGGTGCAGCCGCGACCGGGCTGGCACGTCTGGACGACCCCGACGGGCCGGACCTACGTCCAGGAGCCGTGGCGGTATACCGCATAACGTGCGGCACAATGCTGTGGCGTGGGAGTAATCCTCTTGGTGCGGCACGGGCAGGCTTCGTTCGGGAGCGCTGACTACGATGTTCTCTCCGCGGCGGGAGAGCGGCAGGCGCGCTGTCTCGGTGATGCCCTCGCGGCCCGGGGCATCAGGCCGGCGGCGGTCGTCTCCGGCTCGTTGCGACGGCAGCGGGACACGGCGGCCGTCCTGGCTAAGCAGGCGGGCTGGGCCCTGGAAGCCTCCGTCGACGCGCGGTGGGACGAATTCGAGCTCAGCGGGCTGGTCGCCGCGAGCCCGCTGGGCAGGAGCCGCGGGATCGGGGGGCGTTCCAGGACGCGCTGGAGGAAGGGATGCGCCGCTGGGCGGGCACCGACGGCGACTCCCGTGGCCGGGGAGACCTTCGCGGCCTTCGCCGCGCGGACGGAGTCGGCGCTGCGGATGGCCGCCGCGGGGCAGCCGCGAGGCGCGACGACCCTGGTCGTCACCAGCGGGGGCGTCATCGGCTGGATAGCGGCGAGCCTGCTCGGCGCGGGGGTCGAGCAGTGGATCAGGCTGAACCGGGTGTGCGTGAACACCGGCGTCACGACGCTGGTCACCGGGCGGAGGGGGACCTCGCTCATCGCGTTTAACGACCACAGCCACCTGAACCCGCCGGAGATCACGTACCGCTGAGCTGGGCCGCCTGGCGGGCTACATCCAGCCGAGGTCCAGCTCGATCACCACCGGGAGCTGCGGGCGGGCGCCGGCCGCGGTGGCCGCCGCCTTGTCGTCGGTGAGCGGCAGCGCGTGGAACTTGCGGCGGAAGTAGACGAACGGCATCTCCTCGCCCATGTCGACCTCCTCGACCCGGCCGATCAGCACCAGGTGGTCGCCGCCGTCGACCTTGGAGTAGGTGGCGCAGCGCAGCGAGATGCTGACCCCAGCGAGGAACGGCAGGCCGTCCGCGTCGGGCTGGAAGCCCGCCCCGTCGAACTTGGCCGCGCCGCGGGTGGCGAAGCGCATCGCCAGGTCGGCGTGCCGGTGCTGCAGCACGTGGATGTTCCACCGGGCCGCCTCGGCGAACGCCGGGAAGCACTGGGCGCTGTTGGCCAGGCAGGTGAGCACCAGCGGCGGGTCCATCGACACCGAGCAGAACGAGCTCGCCGTGAAGCCCCACCAGCGGCCGTCGGAGTCGCTGGTGGTGACGATCGTCGCCCCGCTCGGGAACGACGACATGGCTTCGCGGAAGGCGTTAGAAGAGGCTTCCACCGGCATACCACCGTTCGAATCGCTCCTTGGAGCCGTGCAGCCCCGACTCCGGCTCGAACAGCACCCCGCCCGGGCGAGCGGACGTAGGTGAAGGCGCCGTAGCCCTCCTCCGGCGACGCGCCCGCCAGTTCGACGGTGTACCCCTGGCCGACCAGTTCCTGGTTGACCTTGGTGACGTCGTCGACCCAGACGCCGATGTGGTGCAGCCCGGCGCCGCCGTTGCTCACGTCGTAGTAGCTGCCGGGCGACCCGTACAGCAGCTCGATGTGCACCGGCCCCTCGGTGGTGAACGAGATCGTCAGGTCGTAGCTGACGGAGCCCTGGCCGGGCGCCCAGGCCTTCATCGGGATCGTCGCCGGCGTTGTCCAGCGCACCCCGATCGCCTCGGTCAGCTCCTGCTGGGCCGCCTCCAGGTCCGCCACCCGGATGCCCATGTGGAACACCTCGCCCCAGTCGAGGGCGGGGAGGCCGAGACCGCTCAGGTCAGTCATCGCAAACCTCCGGCTACTGGGCGGGCGGGGTCGGCGCGCCGGGCGGTGCTGGCGGGGGGAAGAACTTGTGCCCCCAGTGCTCGCCGGACGTGATCTCGTAGGTCGGCTGCTCGCCGTCCACCTTCAGGCCGCCGTAGCCGAACTCGATCGCGTACAGCTCCGGCGAGTAGACGTAGAAGGACGTCATCTCGTCGTTGGTGTGCTTGCCCAGGCTCATCATCAGCGGGATGCCGTACTTCTCCCGCCGGTCAAGCGCCAGCCCGACGTCGTCGAAGGTCGCCGCCTCGACCATCAGGTGGATCAGCCGGCCGCGCCCGGGGGCCGAGGTGACGCCGAGCGTGTGGTGCCGGTCGTTGGAGCTCATGAACCAGACCGTGCGCTCCCGGCCGCCCATCGTGTTGCGCTCGTAGAAGCCGAGCACGTCGATGTAGAAGTCCTTCAGCGCCTTGCCGTCCTCGCCGGTGACGATGACGTGGCCCATGCCCATGTCGCCGGTCACGAACGAGCTCACCGTGGGCAGCACGACCGGCTTGTGGTCCAGGATCGGGCCGTAGAACAGCTCGATCGGGTTGCCGCCGGGGTCGTCGAACCGCGCGAAGCCGGTGACCCGCCGCTCGTCGGCCTCGGCGTCCGACCCCTCGGTCACCTTGATCCCGGCGTCCTCCACGGCGGCCACGGTGCGCCTCAGGTCCCGCTCGTTCAGCACCTCGAAGCCGATGGCGGTGGCCCGGCTCTCGGCGCCGGGCGAGACGACGAGGCGGGGCGGGTAGTGGTCCATCCGGTAGCGCAGCGACTCGTCGCCGTCGGCGTGCACCGGCATCAGCCCGAGGAAGTCCCCGGCGAAGGTCTTCCACGCGTCGAGGTCGGTCGAGTCCAGCCTGAGGTAGCCGAGCGAAAGAACTGGCACTTGTGATTCTCCTAGCGACTGGTGGTTAAGGCTGGGGGAACTTCTTCGACCCGGATTCGCGGCGCTTCCAGTGGCCGTCGTCGTACCAGGTGGTCTCGATGAGGCCCAGCGGCTGCAGGTCCCAGCATTCGAGGTAGGTCACGCCCGTCGGGGCCGGAGGTGATCGTGAACGGCACCTTGGCGTCGCCGGTCCAGAACTCGCCCGGGCCGAGCTGCCTGGTCTCCTCGCCGTTGGCGCCGTACTCGACGGTGAGCTGCCCGCCGACGACGATCATCAGCTGCGGGTGGTTCACGTGCCGCTTGGGCACGGTGAAGTCCGGGCGGATGCGCCGTCCCTGCCACCGGAACGCGGGCTCGACGTTGGTCGACCGCCAGATCGCGCCGTCCAGGGTGGCGGCGATGTCGACCGGCGCATTCGCGATGAATCCGCCGTCATTCCAATAGAACGTCGGGTCGCCCTGAAAGAAGTCGAGCGGCTCCCAGCCTTCGTCGGCGAGGAGATCGAAAAAGGAAATAGGCACGTGCCCATGGTTGTCCAGCCGGCGGCGCTGGTCAATACGCGCGTTCCACTAGGCGGGACGGGTCCTGACCTGCGATTCTGCGTCCCGAATAACAGAACGGCGATAGTGACAGAAAAGGTCACGGCTCCTATATTGACCCTATGCCATTTTCTGTAGACAGCCTGCTGACCGACACCGACTGGATCCCCATGTCGCTGGCGGGCCAGCAGGAAAGCCCGACCTACTACTGGGAGGACGGCGGCCTGCTGAAGGACGCGCCGGTCGACTTCGACGCGACGTTCGCGGAGAACATGTGGGTCAGCACCAAGCCGATCCAGTTCATGACGTTCTACCGCAACCCGCTGAAGGTGGTGCCGAACTTCACCGTGCCGCGCCACCTGCACAACATCGACGAGACGATCATCGTCTTCAAGGGCGAGTACAAGATCGAGTTCGGCGACCCGGCCGAGGGCGAGTTCGTGATCGTGAAGCCGGGCTGCTTCTTCACCAGCCGGGCGGGCACCCCGTACACGATGACGGCGGGCCCCGAGGGCGTCACCTACATCGAGACCTGGGGCACGCCGGTGACCAGCCTCAAGACCGTCTGGTACGACTTCGGCTGGGTGCGCCGTTTACGGCGCTGACCGCACTATCGCGCGCGTAACGGTTCGGACGACGGCCCGATGTGCCACAGCCAGATGCGGGCGGGGTTCGCACCGGCGGTGAAGCGTGAACCTGGGGCGCGAGCACGGACCGTTCTTTAGCGAGTCTGTACAGACGGTCCGTTACACTTCCGAAACTACTTGTCGCGCGCCAGGAACGCGAGCACGGTGCTCTCGAACTCGTCCTTGCGCTCGATCATCGCCCAGTGCCCGCAGTCGTAGAACACGTGCAGCTCGCACTTGGGGATCAGCCGCATGGCGGCCAGCGAGCCGTCCATCGGGGTCACCCGGTCGTCGCGGCCGAACATGACCAGCGTCGGCGCCTTGATCTTGGTCAGCATCGCCACGGCGTCGGCGGCGCCGAACGCGCGGCCCTTCCGCATCCCCTCCAGCATCGCCCGGTTGTACAGCTTCTTGATGTCGGTCGGGGCGGACGGGTCGGTCGCCGACTCCCAGCGCAGCTCGACGAACTCCTCGGTCAGGATGGCGGTGTCGTAGACCATCGACTCCATCCACTGGACGAGCCGCTCCCTGGTCGGGTTCTCGACGAACTCCACCAGCAGCTTGATGCCCTCCGGGGGCGACGGGCTGAGCAGCGACAGGCCCACCCCGCCGATGCACAGCAGCCGGCTGACCCGCTCGGGGTGCTCGGCCGCGATCCGCGCGGCGACGTTGCCGCCCATCGAGTTGCCGATGATCGGCAGCGGGCCGAGCCCCATCCCGTCGAGGAAGTCGAGCACCCCGGCCGGCCCCACCGCGAGCGGGTTGGCGTCGGGCGAGTAGCTCTTGCCGAACCCGGGGAAGTCGAGCACGTAGGTGGTGTACTCGCGGGCGAAGACCGGCAGGTTGCCGCGGAAGTTCGCCCAGCCGCTGACGCCCGGCCCCGACCCGTGCAGCAGCAGCAGCGGCGGCCCGTCGCCCGCCACGTGGTAGTGCAGCTTCCCCTTCGGGGTGTCGAGGAAGCGGCTGGTCTCCTCGAACGACAGCACGTCGGTCACTGGCCTCCGACCACCTTCCCGATGTCACGCGACGGCTTGCCGGCCAGGTGGCGGCCGGCGATGTAGCCGAACGTGACGCTGGGGCCGATGCAGCTGCCGCCGCCGCCGTAGATCGCGCCGAGCACCGAGGCGGCGGTGTTGCCCGCCGCGTAGAGCCCGTCGATGACCGGCGTCCGGTAGCCGAGCACCCGCGCGTGCTTGTCGACGCGCAGGCCGCCGTTGGTGCCGAGGGTGCCCGGCCACTGCTGGATGGCGCCGAAGACCGGGCCGGTGATCGGCTTGCGGTTCACCGTGTCCGGCCCGGTCAGCACGTGCGTCTGCCCGGGGTCGCCCCAGTCCGGGTCCTCGCCCTTCTCGGCGTAGGTGTTGTACCGCTCGACGGTCGCCTCGAGCGCGTCCGGGTCGATGCCGATCTGCTCCGCCAGCTCGCGGATCGAGCCCGCGAGCTTGAGCCAGTCGGGCGCTTCCTCGCCGTTGGGGCCGGTCAGGCTCATCGCGATGCCCGGCTTGGACCCGATGATGCCCTGCTCGACGATGTCGTTGCCGAAGATGACCCAGCCCGGAGGCTGGTTGGTGAACCCCGGGTTGCGCTGGTCGAAGAACCCGAACGGGTGCGGGAAGTCGTTGTAGGTGTAACCGCCGTGCATGAAGCGGTTGCCGTGCTGGTTGACGATGATCGACCCCGGCCCCGAGGCCCATCATCATCTGCGGCACCGGCTTGCCGTCACGGCCCTTGTCCCACGGCTCGTAGATGACGCCGTAGCCGAAGAAGGTGTTCATCGAGCCGAGCTTGGCCCCGACCGCCATCGCCATCTGGTGCCCGTCACCGGTGTTCGGCGCCGGGCGTCACCGGCTTGACCTCGTACCCGATGAACGTCTTGACCATCTCGGGGTTGTGGTCGAAGCCGCCGCAGGCCAGCACGACGCCCCGGCGGGCGCCGATCCGGCGCGGGCCGTCCGGGCCCTCGACGACCACGCCGACCACCGCGCCCGCGTCGTCGGTGACCAGCTCGACCGCGGGGGTGGACGCGCGCACCTCGCCGCCGGCGTCGATCACGCCCTTGAGCAGCGGGGCGATCAGCCCGCCGCCCTTGGCCCGCCAGACCTCGCGCTGGCGCGTGGCCAGTTCCTCGGCCCCGACCTGGCCGCGCCGCTGCTCGGGGAAGCTGACCTCCTGCGGCGGGATCCACGGGCCGGAGGCGATCTTCCGCGCGAGTTCCTCGCCGAGCTCGGCGCCGGCCGGGTAGGGCTTGACCGCGCAGGTGCGCGGGAAGTGCCGGACGCCGGGGATGCGGTCGCCGATCACCGAGTAGTAGTCGTCGAGCTGAATGTGCGGCTCGGAGTCGTACCCGGTGGTCTCGAGCAGGTACTCGAACATCTCCGGGGCGGTGTCGACGTAGACCTCTTGCAGCTCGGGGTCGGCGGCCCGGCCGTCCGACAGCCGCCGGATGTACGCGAGCGCGTCTTCGCGGCTGTCCCGGTCCTTGACGAAGCGGTTGTTCGGTATCCACATGTCGCCGCCGGACACGGCGGTCGTGCCGCCGAAGAACTCGTCCTTCTCCACGACCACGGTGCTGGCGCCGCCGCGGGCGGCGAGCAGGGCCGAGGTCAGCGCTCCCCCGCCGCTGCCGACCACGACCACGTCGAAGATCTCGTCCCACTGGTGATCAGAGATTCCGGGCGCGGAATTCCCTGACACAGGGCTTGCGGACACAGGGCTTTCCGGCACTGGATGCCTCCATGCAGTTAGGTAAGTCCCGCCAGCCTAGCCAGGGCGGGTATGCAGGCAAAGAGCCGCGTTCCAATGACCGGGACGTCCCGCTCAGCGGGAAACAGCCATTTCCCTGCCGCTGGCCCGCGGGCTAAATTGAGGCCGCCCAACACCGCGACCAATGAGACGGACACCGATGCTCGATAGCACCCAGCGCACGACGGCGGCCGAGCTGCTCTGGGCGGCGGAGCGGGACCTGGCGCCGATCGGCCCGCTGACCGAGACGTTCCCCGGCATCGACGTGGTGGACGCCTACGAGATCCAGCTCGCCAACATCCGGCGCAAGCTCGCGGCGGGCGCCCGGGTGCGCGGCCACAAGGTCGGCCTGTCCTCCCCGGTCATGCAGCAGATGATGGGCGTCGACGAGCCCGACTACGGTCACCTGCTCGACTCGATGGTCCTCGGCCAGGACGCGCCGATCCCGGCCGGCCGGTACTGCTACCCGCGGATCGAGGTCGAGATCGGCTACGTGCTCGGGTCCGCCCTGCCCGGCGCGGACTGCACCGAGGCCGACGTGCTGGCCGCGACCGAGTACATCGTGCCGAGCCTGGAGCTGATCGACAGCCGGATCACCGACTGGCGCATCAAGCTGGCCGACACGATCGCCGACAACGCCTCCTCGGCCGGGGTGATCCTCGGCGCCGAGCGCAAGACGCCCGCCGAGCTGGCGGCGGCCGGCGTCGACCTGAGCGACATCGACGCCGTGCTCTACGCGAGGACGGACGAGGAGATCGCCCGCGGCAACACCAGCGCCGTGCTCGGCAACCCGACCGCCTGCGTCGCCTGGCTGGCGCGGAAGGTGGCCGACTTCGGGGTGAAGCTCGAGGCCGGGCACCTCATCCTCCCCGGGTCCTGCACCCGGGCGATCGACGCCCGCCCGGGCACCACGTTCCGCGCCGAGTTCGCCGGGCTCGGCACCGTGACCGCTCTGTTCACTTAACACGGGTTTGACTAGGGATGACACAGTGACCAAGGCCACCGCCGCGATCGTCGGGTCGGGCAACATCGGCACCGACCTCATGTACAAGCTGCTCCGCTCCGACGTCATCGAGCCGCGCTGGATGATCGGCGTCGACCCGGAGAGCCCCGGGCTGAAGCGGGCGGCCGACCACGGCCTGACCGCCACCGCCGAGGGCGTGGACTGGCTGCTCGCCAACGAGCGGCCTGACCTGGTCTTCGAGGCCACCTCCGCCTACGTGCACCGGGAGAACGCGCCCCGGTACAAGGAGCTCGGCATCCAGGCGGTCGACCTCACCCCGGCCGCGATCGGCCCGGCCGTGGTGCCCGCGGTCAACCTCGGCGAGCACACCAGCGCGCCCAACGTCAGCCTGATCACCTGCGGCGGGCAGGCGACCATCCCGATGGTCTACGCGGTCTCCCGGGTCGTCCCGGTGGAGTACGCGGAGATCGTCGCGAGCGTGGCGTCGCCGTCGGCCGGGCCGGGCACCCGGGCCAACATCGACGAGTTCACCAAGACCACCGCCCGCGGGGTGGAGACGATCGGCGGCGCGCAGCGCGGCAAGGCGATCATCATCCTCAACCCGGCCGAGCCGCCGATGCTGATGCAGGACACGATCTTCTGCGCGATCCCGGCCGACGCCGACCGGGACGCCATCGCCGCCTCGATCAAGCAGATCGCGGCCGACGTCGCCGCCTACGTGCCCGGCTACCGGCTGCGGACCGAGCCGCAGTTCGACGACCCCACGCCGATGAGCGGAGGGCGGGCCCGGGTCGCCGTCTTCGTCGAGGTGGAGGGGGCGGGCGACTTCCTGCCGCCGTACTCGGGCAACCTCGACATCATGACCGCCGCCGCCACCCGGGTCGGGGAAGGGTTCGCCAAGCGGATCCTCGCCGAGCGCGCTAAGACAGGAGATCCCTTTCATGTCATACAGCGCAGACCTCGACGTCCGCGTCACCGACTCCTCGCTGCGCGACGGCTCGCACGCGATCAGGCACCAGTTCACCGTCGAGAACGTGCGCAACATCGTCGCCGCCCTCGACGAGGCAGGCGTGCCGGTCATCGAGGTGACGCACGGCGACGGCCTCGGCGGCTCGTCGTTCAACTACGGCTTCAGCGCCGTGCCCGACCAGGACCTGATCTCCACCGCCGTGGCGACCGCGAAGCAGGCCAAGATCGCCTTCCTGATGCTGCCCGGCCTTGGCATCACCGAAGACATCCGCCAGGCGGCCGACAACGGCGCCTCGGTCTGCCGGATCGCCACCCACTGCACCGAGGCGGACATCTCCATCCAGCACTTCAAGGTGGCCCGCAGCATCGGCCTTGAGACGGTCGGCTTCCTGATGATGGCGCACAGCCAGCCGCCGGAGGTCCTCGCGAAGCAGGCGCGGATCATGGCCGACGCGGGCGCCCAGTGCGTCTACGTGGTCGACTCGGCCGGCTCGCTGATCATGGACGGGGTCAGCGACCGGATCGCCGCGCTGGTCGCCGAGCTCGGCGACGACGCGCAGGTCGGCTTCCACGGCCACGAGAACCTCGGGCTCGGCGTGGCCAACTCCGTCCTGGCCGCCCGGGCGGGGGCCAAGCAGATCGACGGCTCCACCCGCCGTTTCGGCGCCGGCGCGGGCAACACCCCGGTCGAGGCGTTCGCCGCCGTCACCGAGCGGCTCGGGATCAAGACCGGCATCGACACCCTCAAGATCATCGACGCCGCCGAGGAGACCGTCGCCCCGGTGCTTGCGAGCAACCCGCCCGCGCTCGACCGGCTCTCGCTCACCATGGGCTACGCCGGCGTGTACTCCAGCTTCCTCCGGCACGCGGAGATCCAGGCGAAGAAGTACGGCGTGTCCGGCGCCGAGATCCTCATCGAGGCCGGCCGCCGCAAGCTCGTCGGCGGCCAGGAAGACCAGCTCATCGAGATCGCGGTCGGCCTGGCCAAGCGCAAGTGAGGCCAAGGTCAAGATCGACAGACCGGGAAGTCCGAACGGGTGCGTGACTAGCGCGCGCTCGCCAGCGGCCTGCGGAGCGGCACCACGTCCTGCGACCAGATGGCGAGGGCGGTGTTCCGTACCTCGTGGACCAGCGAGTGCGCCCGCATCCGCGCGATCGGCCCGGTCACCGAGACGGCGCCGATCACCCGGTCCCCGCTGCGGATGGGGGACGCGACGCACCCCACGCCCGGATAGGCCTCTTCCCTGTCGTAGGCGACGCCGGTCTGCCGGATGTTGTCCAGGGCGCCCTGCAGCGCGCGCGGCTCGATGATGGTGAACTCGGTGCGGCGCCGCATGCTCGCCATTACATCCCCCAGCACGGGCGCCAGCCTGGCCGGGTCCTCGAACGCCAGCATGGCCTTGCCGAGCGCCGTGCAGTAGGCGGGCTCCCGGCCGCCCACCCGGGTGGGCAGCACGACCCGGGTCGTCATGACCCGGTCGAGGTACACCACCTCCCCGTGGTCGAGTATGCCCAGGTGGACGGCGAGGCCGGTGCGCAGGGCGAGCGAGTGGAGGTGCTTGAACGCGACCTCGCGAAGGCCGGTCCGCTGCAGGGCGACGCTGCCGAGCTCGAGCAGCTTCAGGCCGACCCGGTACCCGCCGCTGTTCCGCTCCAGCCAGCCCACGGCGCACAGCTGGTTAGCCAGCCGGTGCACGGTCGACTTGGGCAGGCCGACCCGGTGGCTGATCTCGCTCAGGCCCAGGGCGTGGTCGCAGCCGTCGAACGAGGCGAGAATGGCCTCGAGCCGGCCGACCACCGTGCTCGCCTGGCTGTCCTCCTCTTTCCCGGCATCCGGTCCTGTCCCCGGGTCCGCCCTCTCGAGCGGATGGACGTTGCCGCCCTGGACAGCGGACGGGCCAACGCGGTACTGAAGCGCAGCCACTACCTGGTCACCTCCGGTCTTCACTGACTGGTCAGTACATAATAGGAACCGTGAGCTGCGGACCGCAATGCATCGACACGGGAAAGGCTGAGTCGGCGTCCGGTGATGGACGCTACCGACCAGTCAGTTTTGTGTCGGACACAGCCGTCCCGCACAGCAGAACGATGACGGTGACACGGGCAACGGGCCACGATATTTTCGGCCCATGTTGAATATTTTCTGCCTGCGGACGATGAGGGAAGAAAATGAGCGAAACCACAGCAACCGAGCAGACAACGGTGCTTGACAACGTGCGAGCGCTGCTGCCGGACATCCACGCGCGCGCCGAGGAAATCGAGCAGGCGCGGGCCGTGCCGCGTGACCTCGCGGAGAAGCTGCGGTCGGCGGGCGTCTTCCGCAGGTACGTGCCCCGTTCGCACGGCGGTGACGAGATGTGGCCGGACGAAGGCCTGACCGTGATCGAGGAGCTCGCGAGCGCCGACGCCTCGGTCGCGTGGGTTGCGGCGGTCGGCTCTGAAGGGCCGAGTTTTTACGCCTACCTGCCCCCGGATACCTACGACAAGATCTTCGCGGGCGGCCCTGATGTCATCCACTCCGGCGTGATCAACGCGACCGGCCGCGCGGTGCGCGACAAGGGCGGCTACCGGTTCAGCGGACGCTGGTCGTTCGCGAGCGGCTCCAACAACGCCGACTACATCGGCATCCACGGCGTCCTCGACGGCGCCGAGGCGACAGCGGGCGGCCCCCCGGCGACGCGGCTCGGCGTCGTCCCCGCCAGCAAGGTCCAGATCGAGGACGTCTGGCACGTGAGCGGGCTCAAGGGCACCGCGAGCAACGACATCGTGGTCAACGACCTGTTCATCCCAGAAGAGTGGACCGGGAACTTCGCGGAACTGCCGAAGCTCGCGCGGCACCCGCTCGACCAGCGGCCGCTCCTGGCCCGGTTCGGCACCGAGTTCGCCGCCGTCGCCATCGGCATCGCCCAGGCCGCGCTCGACGACATCACCGACATCGCCAGGAACAAGATGCCGGCCACCTCGCCGAGCAAGCTGGCCGCCGATCCCGTGGCGCAGTACATGGTCGGCCAGCTCGCCAGCGACCTGTACATGGCACGGACGCTGCTGCACCAGGTCGCCCGCGACGACCAGGCGAGCGTGCCGCTGGGCCCGCCCGACAGCGCGGCCATGGTCATCCGGCGCGCGCGCCTGGCCCGGGCCGCGTCGGTGGCCGCGTCCGTCGTCGAGGGCTGCTACACCGTCTCCGGCACTACCGGGCTGTTCGAGTCCTGCCCGTTGCAGCGCCGGCTCCGGGACGTGCGCGCCGTCACCCAGCACTACCTGCTGTCCGCGCGGAGCGCGTACGGGCCGGTCGGCGCCGCCATCCTCAGCGAGGGCACGGCGCGCTGACCCATGGCGGACGCGACACGGGCCCGCGACCTGAGCAAGGTAGCCATGGAAGCCATCCGGCTGCAGAACGGGTACGCCCTCGCGATCGACGCCAGGGACTGGGACTACTTCCGCACCCTGTTCACTCCCGACGTGCGGGCCGACTACCCGCACGGCAGCTTCGACGGCGTGGACGACTGGCTTGGGAACTTCATCCCGCTCCACGACGAGTACGCCTGGACCCTGCACGTGATCACCAACCACGTCGCCCGTGCGGACGCCAACGGCATCTGGGCGGCCTGCTACGGGTGGATCCGGTGGACCGAGAAGGACAAGCCCGGGCACATCAACAGGGCGGAGGTGCTGTTCCGCGACCGGCTGAGCGAGGACGGCGGGACCTGGCGCATCGCGCGGCGAACGCTCGCGCTGCTGTCGTCACGGCACCAGGTGCCGATCCCGGCCGGGCTCACCCTGGCCCATTCCGTCCTCGACCTCGCCGACTGGGCGTAACGCGCGGTCCGCGCACTGCGTCCTTATGCGAACAACTCCACGACCGGCTTGTCGCGGAGATCGTCTTTAAGCAGGAACTCCGCGGCCGACTCCATGTGGCTGCGCCACAGCTGCTCGGCGCCGTCAGCGTCGCGCTCCTCGACCAGCGCGACCAGCTTCTTGTACGACTTCACCGCCCGCCGGAAGCGCCCGGGCGACTCCGCCGCGTCGAAATTCCTCGACACCCGCAGTTCGGTATGCGTCGCGACGATGTCATGCAGCACCGCGCTCTGCAGGGCGAGCGTCTTGTTCCCCGACCGCTGCATGATCAGCTCATGGAAGCGGTGGGTAAGGCGTGACCACAAGACCGGGTCGGGAACCGAGCGGTCCGCTATCGCCAGCTCGATCTCGGCGACCACCCCGGCCAGGTCGGCGATGTCGCGCTCCGTCCGGCGGAGGGCGAGCAGGCCGGCGCATACCGGCTCGGCCACCTTCCTAGCCTCGTACACGTCGTCGATCGTCGTGCCCTGAAGCTGGAGGAGCAGGCCGAAGTAGCGAGCCGCCACCGTCACGTCGGGCGCCACCACCTGCGCCCCGCCGCGGCTCCCGGGCCGGACGACGATGAGCCGCTCCGTCTCCAGGATCCGGAATGCCTCGCGGATCGTCGGCCGGGAGACGCCGAACTGCGCCATCAGCTCGGTCTCCGGCGGCAGCTTCTCCCCCGGCTTCACCAAGCCCCGCACGATCTGGCGTCGCAACTCGGCGGCGATGAGCTCGGACGTCTTGGGCGCACGGACGATCTGGCCTACGTGGCCGCTCGACACCCGCGCGTAATTCACCCGCAGCCTTCCGATGCTTGAGCGCATTCATATTTATACGGTATAAGAGTTAGCTAAATTATACAACCAGGCAGCAGACCAGCGCCCTCGGCCCGGCGGTCGGCCGATCAGGCGCATGCCGCTCCCGGCACCCGGCTCCGTAGACGACATTCATTCTGATTTAGTAATATGAATGCACCTTATGATCTCATGGCGGGCCGGTGGCCAGACCTGAGACAACGACCCAGCGGCCTGGAGGACTGGACGGATGATCGACAACGGCTCGCGGGTGTCCGACTCGTTGCTGTCGCGCCGGATCCGCCAGATGGTGGCGCTGGATCCGAGCGCGGCCGCGCTGTCATTCGACGGCATGACGCTTCCCTGGTCGTTCTACTCGGACGCGGTCACCGACCTCCAGTCGCTGCTCGCCGAGCACCCTCGGGCCATGCGGGTGGGGATCATCCTGCGCAACCGGCCCGGACCGCTCGCGGCGCTGATCGCCACCATCGGCACCGGGCGCGAGGTGGTGACGCTGAGCCCGCACCTCGGTGACATCGGCCTGGAGCGGGACATCGTCGAGCTGGCACCCGACGTGGTCGTGGCCGAGGACGAGGACTGGGCCCGCGACGCCGTCCTCGCCTCGTCGAAGACGGCCGGCGCGCTCGCGCTGCGGACCGGGACCGACCGGGCCCTGGCGGCGCAGCCAGTTCCATGGTCACCGAGCCCGGCGCTGCAGGATCCCGGGGACGTCGCCGTGCTGATGATGACGAGCGGCACGACCGGACGGCCGAAGCGGGTGGAGCTGACCTACGACCGGATGACCGCCGCGTTTGGTGCGGCCGGCCTGGTCTTCGACGAGGCGCATGAACCCCGCCTGCGCCGGCGGACAGACATCCTGTGGGCGTCCCTCGCCCACATCAGCGGCCTTTACTTCGCGGTCGCGCACGTGGTCGAGGGCCGCAGCGTGGCCCTCCTGGAGAAGTTCGAGGTCGGCGCCTGGGCGGAACTGGTCAGGCGGCACCGCCCCGGCTACGTCCGGCTCGCGCCCACCGCACTGCGGATGGTGCTGCAGGCGGAGGTCTCCCCCGAGACGTTCGCAAGCGTCCGCGCCGTCGGGTCCGGTACCGCGCCGCTGCCACCGGAACTGGCGGAAGAGTTCGAGGACCGTTACGGCATCCCCGTGCTCGGCACCTACGGCGCGACCGAGTTCGCCGGCGCGATCGCCGGGTGGACGCTGAAGGACAAGAAGCAGTGGGGGCCGCGCAAGCGCGGCAGCGTCGGGCGCGCTCACCACGGCATCGAGCTGCGCGTCGTTGACCAGGAAACGGGCGACGTCCTCGCGGCCGGGCAGGCCGGCCTGCTCGAGGCCCGCGGCGGCCAGCTGCCCGCGGAGGAGGGCGCCTGGCTGCGGACCACCGACCTCGCCACGGTCGACGACGACGGGTTCCTGTTCATCCGCGGGCGGGCAGACGACGCCATCAACCGGGGCGGCTTCAAGATCCCGCCCAGCGTGATCGAGGAGGCGCTGCTCGCGCACCCGGCCGTCGATGAGGCATCGGCCGTCGGCCTGCCCGACCCGAGGCTGGGCCAGGTGCCCGCCGCGGCGGTGACGCTCGTCTGCCCCGCCACGGAGGAAGAGCTCATGCGGTACCTCGCGGGCAGGCTGACCAGGTACCAGCGGCCGGTCACGATCAAGGTCGTCGACCAGCTGCCGCGGACGCCCTCGCTCAAGATCAGCCGCGCCCTGGTGCGCGAGCACTACTTCGACGGCCAAGGCACCACGACGACAGGAGAGCCTCATGACCGCTGACCGGGCCGGGTACGGCGTCCTTACCGACGAGTCGTTCGAGCGCTCGCGCAAGCGGATCGGCGTCCCGCTGCGAATCAACCCCGCGCACATCACCGAGGTGAGCGCCGACGCGACCCGGCACTTCGCCTTCGGGTACGGCGACGACAACCCGCTCTACTGCGACCCCGGCTACGGCAAGAACACCCGTTGGGGCGGCCTTATCGCGCCGCCGAACTTCACCTACTGCATGGGCGAGAACGCGGCGCCGCCGCTGACCCCGCGGCAGCGGGAGCTGCTCAAGGGTGACCCGTTCGCGGGCCTCGGCTCCTACCAGGCCGCGATGGAGTTCGAGTACTACCGTCCGCTGGTCGCGGGTGACCGCTGCCACGTCGTTCGCGCGCAGGTCGGCGTGGAGGACAAGCCGAGCCGCTTCGGCGGGCGCACCGCGCACGTGACGCACGACTTCCTGTACGCCAACGGCCACGGCCAGGTCGTCACCATCCAGCGCGGCACCTGGATCAACGCGGAGCGGCACACTTCCAGGGACCGGTCGGGAGACCGGCAGCCGGTCAGCTTGGACCCGTACACCGACGACCAGCTCGCCGAGATCGACGCCGCCTACGACGCCGAGGCCCGCCGCGGCCCGCAGACCAGGTACTTCGAGGACGTCGAGGTGGGCGAGGAGATCCAGCCGCGGGTCAAGGGCCCGCTCGTGGTCACCGACCTCGTGGTCTGGCACCTCGGCTGGGGCATGCAACTGACGCCGCCCGGCGCGTTCGGCATCGCGCGCAAGGTCCGCAGGAAGGCGCCCGGCCTGTACCCGCCGAACGCGCGCAACATCCCGGACACCGTCCAGCGGCTGCACTGGGACCCCGCCCGGGCCCAGGAGCTCGGCATCCCGATGAGCTACGACTACGGTGCGATGCGCGAGACCTGGCTCACGCACGCGCTGACCGACTGGATGGGCGACGACGGGTGGCTGTGGCGGCTCCGCTGCCAGCACCGCAAGTTCAACTACCTCGGCGACACCACGTGGGTCCGCGGCAAGGTGACCGGCAAGGTCCAGGCCGACGGCCGCAACGAGGTCCATCTCGAGGTCGGCTGCTGGAACCAGCACGGCGAGCAGACCACGCCGGGCACCGCCGTCGTGCTGCTCCCGACCAGGGAGCGCGCGGTCGAACTGCCCGCGCCCCCCGCCGACTCGCTGAGCGAGCTCCTCGCCGTTGAGATCGCGCGCCACGCCTAGACTAATTCGAACTTCTTACTGGAAGAGGGAGCCCACGTGGACTTCGAGCTCACGGAGGAACAGGCCGCCCTGCGCGAGGTGTCCCGCGGCATGCTCGCCGTGAACTGCCCTCCGCAGCTGGTCCGCTCGCTGGCCGGCGCTGGCCGGGACGTGGACGACAAGCTATGGCAGCGCGGGGCGGAGCTGGGGTGGATCGGCCTCGCCGTGCCCGAGGAGGACGACGGCGCGGGCCAGGGGCTGGTCGAACTGTGCCTGGTGGCCGAGGAGCTCGGCCGCGCGGCCGCCCCCGGGGCGTTCCTCGACAGCGCGCTGATCGCGGTTGCCCTCGGCCGGAGGGGCCGTCCGGAGCTGGTGCGCGCGCTCGCCGGGGGTGACCTTAAGGCAAGCTGGGCCTGCCACGGCTCGGTGGCCGGCTCCTACGACGGGGACGAACTCGTGCTGAACGGCCGCGCTACGGCGGTCCAGGCCGCGGCGGCGGCCGACTGGCTGGTGGTAATGGCCGCCAGCGACAAGGGCAGGCGCCTGGTGCTTGTCGACCGGGCCCGCGCCTCCGTCGAGGCCCGGCGGACGCTCGATGAGACCCGCCGCTGGTATGACGTGGCGCTGGACGGCGTGCGCGTCGGGGCCGCCGACGTGGTCACCGCGGACGAGGCGGAGATCCAGTGGCTGACGGACGCGTGCGCGGTGCTCATCGCGGCCGACTCCCTCGGGGTGGGCGAGCGGCTGCTCGACATGACCGTCGGCTACGTGAAGGTGCGCGAGCAGTTCGGGCGCCCGCTCGGCAGCTTTCAGTCCGTGAAGCACAAGGTGGCCGACATGCTGGCCACGCTCAAGGGAGCCCGCGCGGCGACGTACTACGCGGCCATGGCGCTCGACGCCGGCGTTGCCGACGCGACCGTGGCGTCGAGCGTCGCGAAGGCGTTCACCGGGGAGGGCGTCGCCGCGCTGGCCGGGGAGGCCCTGCAGGCCCACGGCGGCATCGGTTTCACCTGGGAACACGACCTGCACTTGTACCTGAGGCGCGCGAAGGTGAACGAGATGCTGTACGGCGCGGCCGCGGAGCACTACGAGCGCCTGGTGTCGCTGCTGGAGTGAGGCCCGCCTGCCCGAACCCGGGCTCGGGCTCGGCGGTGCTATCGAGCGGTCATCGCCTCACCGTGGGCCTGCTCGCCGCATGAGCGACGGCCCAGGTGACCGCCCGGCCGACCACGTCGCCGGTGGTCGCGGCGAAGAAGTGATCGGCCGACGGCACGGTCTGCCGCTCGCAGGCATCCCACCCCGCGACGAGCGGATCGATCACGTCGGCCCCGAACCACGCGTCTCTTTCGGCGATCACGACCAGCTTCGGGCGGGGATCGGTGGCGACCGGCGGTTGCGCCGGGGGGCGCAGCGGCGACGCCGGCGAGACGAATTGCGGAACAACCAACGCCGGCGCGATCAACGCCCAGCCCACGACGGCCGGGTGGGTGATCGCGGCGGCCACCGCCGCACCGAACGAGTAGCCGATCAGAAGGACGGGGCCGTCGCACGCCTCGATCTGCGCCACTGTGTCCGCCTGGGCCGCGTGCTCCTCCACGGAGGAGAAGTCGAAACGGTGCGGCACGACCGCGGTGGCCAGCAACCGGTCGTACATCGCGCTGATGACGCGATTGTGCTGGCCTCCGCCGTGGGCGAAGTACGGGGGCAGCAGAACGGCATGAGTCATGGTGGTCACTCAGACGGAGGCGGGCTGGCCGCTCGGGGCGACGGGGGCGAACTTCTTCGACGCGTCGAAGCCGACGATCTTGGCGAGGGTGCCGCCGAGCATCTTGGCGCGGTCCTCGGCCGGGACATCGAACATCTGCTCGGATATGACGGCCTGGCTGCCGAGGAAGGTGCCTTCGGCGTGCGGGTAGTCGTTGCCCCAGTAGATGGTGTCCACGCCGGTGATGTGGCGGGCCTGCACGGCCATCCGGTCGTCGGCGAACTGGACGCGGATGTTGCGCTTCACGTACTCGCTTGGCTTGAGGTCATAGGGCCAGCGCTCGTTGATCAGGAACAGCTGGCCGAACAGGTCCTGCTCCTCCCAGGGCTTGCCTTCCTGCAGGAACCCCATCCACCAGTCCGGGTCCTGCCCGGTCCCGGTGCGCCACCCCTTGTCCATCATGGACATGAAGTGGGCCAGCCAGCCGGCGTTGTACTCGATCACGTTCCACATCAGGTTCGGGTGCCGGTCGCAGGCACCGGAGGCGATCAGCTCGGAGATGATCCGCATCGGGACCGCGCCGCTTGAGTTGCCCCCGCCCATCGTGCGGGCGGCCAGGGTGGCGTTGGTCAGCTCCTTGTCCTTGCCCATCGCCATCGCGGTGAGGATGCCCTTGACCGCGTCGCCGGTGATCGAGTTCCCCGTCTTGGTGTTCGCCCCGCCGGCCGCGAGGTGGAAGAAGATCGGCAGGCCGTTCGCCTCCGCGCAGGCCCACAGCGGCTCGTACTCGTCCGCGTGGTACGGCAGCGGCTGCGGGTGCTCGGGCAGGAACAGGCCCCGCAAGCCCAGCCCCACGCACCGCTCGATCTCCTTGACCGCGTCCCCGATGTCGGTCGTCGGGATCGCGGCCATCGGGCGCATCCGGTCCGCGTACGGCCGGTACGTCTCCGCCACCCAGTCGTTGTAGACGCGGGCGTGGGCCAGGGCCACCTCATGATCGTCGGTGTAGGTCGCGAACAGCGCGAAGTTCGAGAACAGCACCGTCGCGTCGACGCCGTCGCGGTCCATGTCGCGCAGGATCTGGTCCGGGTACCAGTCCGGCGTCGGACCGGTGTTCTGCCGGTACCGGGACACCGTCCAGCCCTCGTAGCCGGGCGCGTGCACGGTCCGGAACACCGTGTGCCCGCCCGGCACCAGCGGCTCCTCAAGCTCGAACTCGGTCTGCGTGAGCGCCTTGTCCCGCAGGTTCTTCGGGAGCCGTTCGGTGAACAGGTCCATCGGCTCAATCACGTGACTATCACCGGAGACAACGAATTCCTGGGTCATGCCAGCTCCTGCCGATCCACCGAGACTGCTGCGACTGAACCTCCAGTATCGGAAGTGACACTGGAGTACCAACAAGTTACCCCGCCCCGGTCGTGACCGTCAACGCCCAGCCGGGCTAGAAGCCGAGCTTGGCGAGCAGTGCCTCGCTCGGTGGCCAGCTCAGCGAGTTAGGACGGCGCGGCGGCGGACTCGCCGGGCTGGGCCTGCGAGATCAGGTCGGGCAGCAGGCGGCGCTGCAGCTTGCCGGTCTCGGTGCGGGGCAGGGCGTCCAGGAACCAGAAACGGTCCGGGGTCTTGCTCGAGCGGAGCGCCCGCATGGTGAACTCGCGCAGCTCGGCTGGGTCGATGACGGCCGCGGGGCGGGGCACGACGGCCGCCTCGATGCGCTGCCCCCACTCCTGGTCGGGCACGCCGAACACCACCGCGTCAAGCACCGCCGGGTGCCTCATCAGGACGTCCTCGATCTCCGCGGGGGCGACGTTCTCCGCCCCCCGGATGATCGTGTCGTCGGCGCGCCCGCTGATGAACAGGTACCCGTCCTCGTCGAGGTAACCGTCGTCCCTGGTGTCGAAGAAGCCGCTTGGGTCGACGGCGTGCCCCAGGCCCGCGTACTCGGCGGACACCTGGTCGCCGCGCACGCAGATCCGGCCGGCCTGGCGGGCCCCGAGGACCTCGCCGCCGGGACCGCGGATCTCGAGTTCGATACCGGGCAGCGGCTTGCCGACCGAGGACAGGCGCGCCCGCACGGCCGGGTCCGTGGACTCCAGCGCGGCGCGATGATCCTCCGGCCCGAGCAGCGCGACGGTCGAACTGGTCTCAGTGAGCCCGTACGCGTTAACGAAGCCGACGTGCGCCCACTCCCGCAGCGCCCGCTCGATGAGCGCGGCCGGCATCGGGGCGCCGCCATAGGAAAGCGCTCGCAGCGACGGCACGGAACGGTCCTCGTCGCAGTCGATGATCCTGGCGAGCATCGTCGGGACCACCATCGCGCTCGTGACCTCTTCCTCCCGCACCACGCGAAGCCACTGACCAGGGGTGAAAGACTCGAGCACCAAGGTGCGGCGCCCGGCGTAGAGATTGGTGATCACGTTCGCGACGGCCGCGATGTGATACGGCGGAACGCTGACCAGCGCCGCTTCCTCGTCGCCGGCCGAGCCGAACTCGACCGAGCCCAGCACGTAGGAGACCAGGTTCTGGTGGCGCAGCAGCACCCCCTTGGGCTCCGACGTGGTGCCGCTGGTGTAGATGATGACAGCGGGCGCGTCCTCGCCGACCTTGTCGTCGTCCGCCTTACCGCGGTCGCCGGCCGTCTGGGCCAGCCAGGCGTCGGTGGTCAGCGCGTCGATCCCGGCCCGCTGGAGCGGGGCAAGCGCACCGGGGCCGGCGATCCCGAGGGCCTTCGGGTGCCGGGCGAGCAGGGCGTCAAGCTGCCGCTGGCCCAGCCGGTAGTTGAGCGGGACAAGCGGCACCCCGGCCCGCGCGGCCGCGAACAGCGCGACCGGGAAGGCGGGACCGTTCACGTCCAGGTAGACGACGGCCTCCGCGCCGCGCTCGCGCACCAGCGCGGCCCCGGAATGAGACCGCCCGGCGAGCTGGGCGGCGGTCATGCCGCCGGACTTGCGCCCGGCGAGCACGCGGTCACCGAACCCGTCGGCGGCCATGTCAAGCAGCAGCGTCAGGCGCACGGGGAATCCTCGCTCAGTCGGAGGCCGGCAGGGGCTTGGCCGCCTGGATCACCAGCGGCGTGCCGTCGAGCGCCAGCGTGCCCTCGCCCGCCTTGGTGCACAGCACCTGGATGGTGTCGGCCTCGTCGACGTAGCGCTTGCCGATCTGCGTGCCGCCCATGAGCGACGGGTCAGGCCGCGCGCTGGCGGCCGGCGCGTCGGCACTCGCCATCGCCACGCCGCCGCAGGTCAGCGTGCACTCCTGCGCGGGTGCGCGGATAATGATCACGGCGGTACCGTCGACGGCGCTGACCAGTTGCTGCCCGGCACGAAACTTCACAGCCATTTCGCTGCACTCCTGACCTGATGAACCTGCAAGCATTATATAACTATATCAGTTGACTGATTCTAGTCACATACCGCGCCATACGGGTGCCCGCTTCTCCGCGAAGGCGGCCGCGCCCTCCCTGGCATCCTGGGACTCGAAGACCGGCTTGTACAGTTCCGCCTGCCGCTGCCAGCCTTCCGACAGCGTCCAGTCGCCCTGCGCCCGGGCGATCTGCTTGGTGACGGCCACGGCAAGCGGCCCGTTGGCGGCGATTACCTCGGCGAGCCGCAGGGCGCTGTCGAGCGCGCCGCCGTCCGGGACGAGCCGGTTGACGAGCCCGAGCGCCGCGGCCCGGTCGGCCGTGATCGGTTCCCCCGTCAGCAGCAACTCCATCGCCGCCGCATAGGGAATGCGCCTGGGCAGGAGAAACGCGGCGCCGCCGCCCGCCACCAGGGCGCGCTTGACCTCAGGCACGCCGAACTTGCTGCCCTCCCCCGCCACGACCAGGTCACACGCCAGCATCAGCTCGAACCCGCCGGCCAGCGCATAGCCCTCGACCGCGGCGATGAGCGGCTTGCGCGGCGGCGTCGTCGTGATGCCGCCGAAGCCCCGGCCCTCGATGTTGGGCTTGTCCCCGCGCAGGTACGCCTTGAGGTCCATCCCCGCGCAGAAGGTGCCGCCCGCCCCGGTCAGCACGCCGACCCGCAGGTCGTCAGCGGCGTCAAGCTCGTCGACGGCCGCGGCCAGGGCCCGCGCCGCCGCGCCGTCGAGCGCGTTCCTCACCTCGGGCCGGTTGATCGTGATGACCTGAGCGTAACCACGCCGCTCGACCACTACTGGCTCTGCCATTCCTGTCCTCCTGCTGAAAGGGCCGGCCGTCACGGCGCGACGCGAATGACGACCTTGCCCGTAGGGACCCGGTCGAAGACCCGCTGGAGCGCGGCGGCGACGTCATCAAGCTCGTGCACTTCCGAGACGGCGGGCCGCATGCCCTGCGCGACCAGTTGCGTCAGCGCCTCCATGGCGTTTGCCGTCTCCTCGGTCAGCCGCTCGGTCCACGTTCGCAGTTCGAGTCCCCGGACGGTGATGTTCTTGAGCAGGACGACGTTGAGCGGGATGCGGGGAATGTCCCCGCCGGCGTACCCCACCGTCACGAACCGCCCGCCCCACCGGATCGCCCGCAACGCCGGCTCGGCCCAGCGATCGCCGACCGGGTCGACCACGACGTCGGCCCCGTCCCCGGTGATCTCCCTGATCCGCTGCTTGAGGTCTTCGCTGGCGTAGTCAATGCCCGCCTCGGCGCCCAGCTTCTCGCAGACCGCGAGCCGCTCGGGCGAGGAGGCGGCCGCGATGACGCGGGCGCCGAGCCGGACGGCGACGTCCACAGAGGCCGAGCCGACGCCTCCCGCGGCGCCGAGGACCACGACCCACTGCCCAGGTCGCAGCCCGCCCGCGGTGACGAGCGCGTGGTAGGCGGTTAGGTAGGTGACGCGGAACGCCGCCGCCTCGACCAGCGACAGGCCGGGCGGGACCGGCGCGACCGCGCTCGCCTTGACCAGTACCTTTTCTGCCATCGCGCCGGTGAAGGTCGAGCCGTAGACGAGATCCCCTGCCGCCAGCCCGGTTACTCCCGCGCCCACGGCCGCCACCCGGCCCGCGAACTCGCTGCCCGGGGTGAACGGGAGCGGCGCGGGTACCTGGTAGCGGTTGGCGATGAAGAGGAGGTCGGGGAAGTTCACCGCGGCCGCCGCCACGTCCACGACCACGTGACCGGGAGTGACCACCGGGGCCGGGATGTCGCGGACGACAACGTTGCCTGGACCGCCGTACTCCTCGCACCGAGCTGCCCGCATGCGCCCTCCCGTAAGCTTGCCGTGAATCGTATAACTAAATATATCTATTGCGCTGCCCGTAGCTGAATTCCCGGCAGCGATGCGCTAACGGACTCCGCGTCGGTGATGGTCGCCAGCAGCGGCAGGTGCATGGTGATCTGCAGCTGGTGGGTCTCCGGGGTGGCGCCCGCCGCGCAGTCCTCGGCCAGCACGACGTTGTAGCCGAGCGCGACCGCCTCGGTCGCCGCGCCGGGCAGCGCGATGTTGGTGGAGACCCCGCTGAGCACCACCGTGTCGATGTCATAGCCGCGCAGGGTGGCGTCAAGGGTGGTGCCGGTGAACGGGGCCATGCCGTGCGCGCGCTGGCTCACGATGTCGGACGGCCCGACGACCAGGTCGTCATGGATGGCGGCGTCAGCGGTGCCCGCGACGAGCTTGCCCGTCCGCTTGATCCGCGCCGCGAGGGCGCAGTTGACCACGAAGCCGTCCCAGTCGGGCGTGCGGGCGGCAATCGTGCAGAAGATAACCGGCGCGCCGGCCGCGCGGAACGCCGCCGTCAGCAGGTTGATCCGCGCGACGATGCCGCGCGCGGCCACCTGCCCGGCGAGCGGCGTGTCGATGTAGGCCGGGTTGGCGATGGCGTTCTGCATCTCGTTGACGATCAGCGCCGTCCGCTTCCCTGGTTCCAGCCCGCGTACCGCTGACATGCCCCATCCCCTCGTCCGCGGTCACGCGGCCCGGTGTCGTTCGGCGCCGGCCGCGGGCACGGTCAGAGCCGCTCGATAATCGTGGCGTTGGCCATTCCGCCGCCCTCGCACATGGTCTGCAGGCCGTAGCGGCCGCCGGTGGCCTCGAGGTAGTTCAGCAGCGTGGCCATCAGCTTGGTACCGGACCCGCCGAGCGGGTGGCCCAGGGCGATCGCGCCCCCGCGCGGGTTGAGCTTGCCGGGGTCCGCGCCGAATTCCTGCGCCCAGGCCAGCGGGACCGGCGCGAAGGCCTCGTTGACCTCGTAAGCGTCGATGGCGTCGATGGACAGGCCGCTGCGCCGCAGCACCTTCTCGGTGGCCGGGATGACCCCGGTCAGCATCAGCAGCGGGTCGCTGCCCGACACCGCGAAGGCGTGGAACCTGGCCCGGGGCCGCAGGCCGAGCGTCGGCCGCCTTCTCCTCGCTCATGATCAGCGCCGCGGACGCGCCGTCGGTGAGCGGCGAGGAACTGCCGGCGGTGACATGCCAGGCGATCTCGGGGAAGCGCTCTGCGTAGGCGGGGGTGTAGTACGCGGGCTTGAGTCCGGCCAGCCCCTCGGCGGTGGTGCCAGGCCGCACGGTCTCGTCGGTCGTGTGCGTGCCGCCGTCGGGGAGGTTGACGGAAATGATCTCATTGTCGAACCCGCCCGTCGCGGCCGCCGTGGCGGCGCGGTCGTGGGACCGGGCCGAGTACGCGTCGAGCGCCTCGCGGTCGAGCTTCCAGCGGGCGGCGATCAGCTCCGCGCCGATCCCCTGGTTGGCCAGGCCCTGGGGATAGCGGGCGGCGAGCGGCTCGACCGGGTTGCGGCCCGCCCTCGACGTCCCGATTGGCACCCGGCTCATCGATTCCACCCCGCAGGCGATGACGATGTCGTAGGCGCCGGCGATGACGCCCTGGGCCGCGAAGTGCGCCGCCTGCTGGCTGGACCCGCACTGCCGGTCGACGGTCGTCCCCGGCACGCTCTCCGGGAAGCCCGCCGTCAGCAGCGCGGTGCGCGCGATGTTCAGCGACTGGTCCCCGATCTGCCCGACGCAGCCGGCGATCACGTCGTCGACGAGCGCGGTGTCCAGGCCGTTGCGCTCGACCAGGGCGGTCAGCGTCTGCGCGAGCAGGGCGGCCGGGTGCACGCCGGACAGGGCGCCGCCGGGCTTGCCCTTCCCCGAGGGGGTGCGGATGATGTCGACGATGACGGCTGTGGTCATGGCTCCTCGCGATCCACTGGCTGATTCACAGATATCAGTAATCTAATTTATCTAGTAAGGGATTACTAGCAGGCGGCCGGCGGCAGGTCAGCCCCGGGTGTCGCGGCGCAGCGCCTCCGGCACCCAGCTCGGCGACCGCTTCTCGATGAAGGCGGCGAATCCCTCCCTGGACTCGGGGCGCTGCAGGCTGTCGAAGAACGCGATCCGGTCGTGCAGCCCGACGTACTGGTCCAGCACCCGCTTGATGTCGCGGCGGGCCTCGGGCGCGGTCTGCACGATCTGGACCAGCGCCTCGGTCGACGTCTTGATCAGCTCGTCGTGCGGGACGACCCGGCTCACCAGGCCCCAGTCGAGCGCCTCGGCGGCGGTGAGGCGCCGGCCGGTGAACATGAGGTCACGGGTGCGCACCGGCCCGATGAGGCGCACGAGCAGCTGCGCGTAGTAGGTGTCGGAGATGCCGCGCAGCAGTTCGGGTACCCGGAAGGTGGCGCGCTCGCTCACCACCGCCAGGTCCGAGCACATCGCGATCAGCAGGCCGCCGCCCTGGCAGATCCCGTTGACGGCGGAGACGACCGGCTTGACGCTCTGCCGCAGGACGTCGAACGGCAGCACGTCGAACGCGCCCGGCGCCGCGTTGAAGTCCGCCCACTTGTCGACGGCCTGCTTGCCCAGGTCGCCGCCGGGAATGAAGACGTCGCCGGCGCCGGTGATCAGCAGGCCCGCCAGCTCCGGGTCCGCGTCCACCCGGCGGACCGCGTAGCGGATGCCGAAGTACATGGCCTGCGTCAGCGCGTTCCTGGCCTCCGGGCGGTCGACGGTGAGGTGAGCGAACGGCGGGTGACGCTCGAACCGCAGGTAGGGCGTCCCCAGCCAGTCGCCCTCGGGCGGGCGCGGCGCCGATTCGAAGGGGGCGGATGCGCCCGCGGCGTCGGACATGTGACCTCCAGCCATTCTGCTACTTGAGCTAAATCGTATAACTAAATAATCTACTATGGTTGGCAGGCGGCGGCAGGAGGCGGCGATGGGTTCCTCGCGGGTCGGGTTTGTCGGGGCCGGGCGCATGGGCCTGCCGATGGTCGAGCGGCTCGCCGCCGCCGGGCATGACCTCGTGGTGTTCGCGCGCCGGGCGGAGACCAAGGCCGCCCTGGCGCGGCTTGGCGTCCGGCCCACCACCGAGCTGGCGGAGGCCGCGGCCGGGGCCGACGTGCTGCTGCTGTGCGTGTTCAGCGACGAGCAGCTCACCGAGATCGCGGACCCGCTGGCCGCCGGCCTGCCAGACGGGGCAGTGCTCGCCTCCCACGTGACCGGCCGGGCGTCGGTGCTCCGGTCGCTTGCTGACCGTTTTCCCGCCATCCACGTGGTGGACGCGCCGGTCAGCGGCGGCCCTGGCGAGATCGCCGCCGGCCGCCTGACGGTGCTGCTCGGCGGCCTGCCCGCGGCCCGGGCGCGGGCGGCCGAGGCGGTCGGCGCGTACGCCGACCCGGTCATCGAGACCGGCGAACTCGGCACCGCGCTGGCGGTCAAGCTGGTGAATAACTTCCTGTTCGCCGCCAACACGCAGGTGCTGGCGGAGGCGATCTGGCTGGGCGAGGAGCTCGGGGTGGCTCCCGGGGAGATGCTGAGCGCGCTCAACCACATGAGCGGGGGCAGCCAGGTGAGCCTTCGCGCCGCGGTCGGGGCCGACATGGCCTCGTTCGCCGCCCGGATCGGCCCGTTCATGAAGAAGGACGTCGCCGTCTGCCTGGAGCAGGCGGCCGAGCGCGGGGTCGACCCGGGACTGCTGATCGATGTCGTCCGCCGCGGCCGGCTGGACCTCATCTGAACCTGAGGCCCGCCACCGGGGCCGGACGCCCGCGCGGTCACGCCCCCAGTTCCTCCAGCAGCTTGTCCAGCCAGCGGGCGGCCCGCGCGGCGGCCGCGTGGTGGCCGATGGCGTCGATGGCGGGCCCGTTGAGCTCGCAGTCGAATACCCCCGGGTACCCGGCGTCGAGCAGCCACTGGACGACGGCCGCCAGCGGGACGTTCCCGTCACCGGGGACGGCCCGGCACGGCAGCGACCGGGATCCAGGCGTCATGTCACTCAGCTGCACGTGGGCGATCAGCCCGGCGTGCTCGGCGATCTCCTCGCGCAGCCCGGCCTCGGTCCAGACGTGGAACGCGTCCAGGCAGATCCCCATGCCGGCCCGGGGAGCGACCAGCAGCGCGTCGTGGAACGTGTGAATGAACGTCAGGTCGGCGTACAGCCAGCTGGTCGGCTCGATGGCGAGGGTCACCCCGCGGTCCGCCGCGTAGCCGACGAGTTCGCCGACCGCGTTCACGTAGGCGTCCGCGCAGGCATCCCAGCGGTCGGCGGTGCGCGGGCCGACGAGCCCGTACATCACCGCCGCGCCGACCGCCGCCGCCAGGTCGATGTCCTGTTCCGCGCGCCGCAGCGACGCGGCGGACGCCTGCCCGGACGACAGGTCGAGGCCGAGCGCGCCGGTCGTCGTGACGATCTTGACCCCGTTCCGGCGGCCGGCCGCGACGACCGCGCCGGCCCCGGACGCGCGGGCCTTGGCCCCGGTGACCGACGCGCTGGTGACGCCGAGGCCGGCGATGGCCTCGATGGCGTCGGTGGCGGACAGCCCGGGAAAGCACAGCCCGCTGACCGAGACCCGTGGATGCACCGGAGTCGCCCCCTTTCGTTCGGGAATCCTGTGAATTTTCTGATGGCTCTTTGCTTGCGAGTCGGGCGACCGTCAGCCGCTCACGATGCGGATGGCGTCCTGGACCAGCCGGGGCAGTTCCGGCTGCATCCGCGCCATCGATTCCTTCACCGGCCGGCCGAGCTTCAGCGCGCGCTTGAGCAGCAGCCCGGTGACGCCGGCCTCCTTGTACCGGGTGAGCGCGTCGAACCAGCCGAGTTCGGGCACCGGCCGGCCGAGCGCTTCCTCGTAAGCGCGGACGACCTCGCGGCCCGCCGGGGTGCCCGCGACCGTCCCCGGCGCGACGGCGGGGTGCCCGGCGTCGTCGGTGAAGAAGGTCAGCCAGGCCAGGTCGATGCGCGGGTCGCCCACCGACCAGATCTCCCAGTCGATGACCGCGTTGATCCGGTCACCCTGCGCACAGGGTGTTCCCGAGCCGGAAGTCGCCGTGGTTGACCGCCGGCGCCAGCGGCGCGGGCATGCTCGCCCGCAGCGCCTTGGCGGCCCGCTCGTAGTCGCCGGCCATGTCGCTGGGCAGCGTGGCGAACGCGCGGGTCCACCGGTCCACCTCGTCGGCGAGCCCGACGGCGGGCTCGTCACCCAGTCCCACCTCGGCCGGCGCGATCCCGTGCAGCTGGGCCAGCACCCGCACGGCGTCGAAGTACCGGGCCCGCACCTGGCCCGCCGCGGGCCGCTCGGCGTCATCGCTCAGCACCGGCTCCACGCACTCCCCCGGGACCAGGTTCATCGCCATGAACGGCGGGATCTCCGGCGGGTCGCCCGGGTCGGAGAAGAGCACGTCGGGCGCCAGCGGCCGCCCGGCCCCCTGGACCGCCTTCTGCAGCCTGGCCTGGCGCAGCACGTCACGGTTGCGGACCGGGGCGAGCCCGGGCGGCGCCACCTTGAGCACCACCGGGGTCTCCCCCGCGGCGACGCCGGCCAGGTCGACCAGGAAGGTCAGGCTGGAGGTGCCGCCGGTCAGCGGGGACACGCCGAGGACCCGCGCGCCTGGCCGCCAGTCGGTCACCCGCTGCCCCACCCGGTCTCGCAGCTGAGCCAGCAGTCTCTCGTCAGCCTGGCTGGCGGCCATGTGCCCTCACCTCGGTACCCTGGTCAGCTAAACAACTATCTTCTAGTATTCAGTAATACTATTCAACGGATATCTGCGGCAGGAGCGGCACATGTGGGAGTTCTTCACCGAGCCCGAGTTCCAGGAGAAGCTCGACTGGACGGCCGCGTTCGTGCGCGACGAGTGCGAGCCACTTGACCTGCTGTTCCCGCGCCCGGGTGACCCCTTCGACGTGCACAACAAGGCATCGCGCGCCATCCTCGCCCCGCTGCGGGAGAAGGTCAAGGAGCAGGGCCTGTGGGCCTGCCACCTCGGGCCCGAGCTGGGCGGCCAGGGCTACGGCCAGCTCAAGCTGGCGCTGATGAACGAGATCCTCGGCCGCTCGGCCTGGGCGCCGACGGTGTTCGGCACGGCCGCCCCCGACACCGGCAACGCCGAGATCCTCGCGATGTACGGGACCGACGAGCAGAAGGCGCGTTACCTCCAGCCGCTGCTCGAGGGGAACATCGTGTCCACCTTCTCGATGACCGAGCCGCAGGGGGGCTCCGACCCCAAGGAGTTCGTGTGCAAGGCGACCAGGGACGGTGACGAGTGGGTGATCGAGGGCGAGAAATGGTTCTCGTCCCACGCCCGCTACGCCTCGTTCCTCATCGTCATGGTGGTCACCGACCCCGACGCCCGGCCGCACGAGCGGATGTCGATGTTCATCGTCCCGGCCGAGGCGCCCGGGGTGGAGATCATCCGCAACGTCGCGACCATGAACGAGCGCGACGACCTGGACGAGGGCACCGAGGGCTACATCCGCTACAACCAGGTCCGGGTGCCGCTCGACGCCATGCTGGGGGCGCCGGGTGAGGGCTTCAAGGTCGCCCAGTCGCGGCTGGGCGGCGGCCGCGTGCACCACGCCATGCGGGTGGTGGGCAAGTGCCAGCGCGCCTTCGACATGATGTGCGAGCGCGCGCTGTCGCGCCGCACCCAGGGCAAGGTGCTGGCCGAGCACGAGTTCGTCCAGGGGTTCATCGCCGACTCGGCCATCCAGCTCCAGCAGTTCCGCCTGCTCGTGCTGCAGACCGCGTGGATCATCGACAACCAGCCGCACGGCGCCGCGCGCACCCATATCGCCATGTGCAAGGTGGCGCTGGCCCAGGTGCTGCACGACATCCTGCAGCGGGCGGTGCAGCTGCACGGGTCGCTCGGGACGACCCAGGAGACGCCGCTTGGCCCCTGGTGGGCCTACGCGCCGCAGCTCGCGCTGGCCGACGGGCCGACCGAGGTGCACAAGGTCGCCGTCGCCAAGGGCATGCTGCGCGGGTACCAGCCGGCCCCTGGCCTGTTCCCCACCGAGCACATCCCCACCCGCCGGGCCGAGGCCGCGGCCCGGTACGCGGCCATCCTCGAGGAGCACGGACTGTGACGCGACGCCAATGGCGCAGGCCCCGCGGCCCTGTTCGACCTGACCGGGAAGGTCGCCCTGGTCACCGGCGGCAGCCGCGGGCTCGGCCGGGAGATGGTGCTTGCCTTCGCCGCCGCGGGCGCCGACGTGGTCATCGCCAGCCGCAAGCTGGACAACTGCAAGGCGCTGGCCGAGGAGGTCGAGGCGACCGGGCGGCGGGCGCTGCCGGTCGCCTGCCACGTTGGCCACTGGGACGAGTGCGACGAGCTCGCCGACCGCGCCTACGAGCACTTCGGCCGGGTGGACATCCTGGTCAACAACGCGGGCATGTCACCGCTGGCGCCGTCGTCGGCGGAGACGTCCGAGGAGCTGTTCGACAAGGTGATCGGGGTGAACTTCAAGGGCCCGTTCCGGCTGACCGCGCTGATCGGCCAGCGGATGTACGACGGGGACGGCGGCTCGATCATCAACGTCTCCTCAAGCGGCGCCCTGTTCCCGGCCCCCCGCTACGGGCCCTACGCGGGCGCCAAGGCGGCCCTCAACGCGCTCACCACCGTCTTCGCCCGGGAGTTCGCGCCCAGGGTCCGGGTCAACACCCTGTCGGCCGGGCCGTTCCTCACCGACATCTCGAAGCACTGGCCGGAGGAGAGCAAGCGGACCTGGAAGAACGCGGCCGGGCGCGCGGGCGAGCCCGCGGAGGTGGTGACCACCGCGCTCTACCTTGCCTCCCCCGCCTCGAGCTACACGACCGGGTCGCTGATCCGCGTCGACGGCGGCCTGTACTGACTGGCAGTCCCGACGAGGAGAAGAATCATGACCGGACTTCGCGTCGTGCAGTGGGCGACCGGCAACATCGGCAGCCGCTCGCTCCGCCAGGTCATCGAGCACCCCGGGCTTGAGCTGGCCGGCGTGTACGTCACCTCGGCCGCCAAGTCCGGCCGGGACGCGGGCGACCTGTGCGGCCTGCCGCCGACCGGGCTGGCGGCCACCTCCGACGTCGACGAGATCCTCGCGCTCGGCGCGGACTGCGTGCTGTACATGCCCGCCTCCTGCGACCTTGACCAGGTGTGCCGCATCCTCGCCGCCGGCACGAACATCGTCACGACGCGGGGGGAATTCCTGCACCCGGGCAGCATGCCGCCCGCTGACAGGGAACGGGTCGAGCGGGCGTGCGCCGAGGGCGGCGCCTCCATTCACAGCACCGGCTCGAGCCCCGGATTCATCAGCGAGGCGATGCCCCTGGTGCTGGCGTCCATCCAGCGCCGCCTCGACGCCCTGACGATCAACGAGTACGCCGACCTGTCCAGCCGGGACTCACCGGACCTGCTGTTCAACCTCATGGGCTTCGGCCACCCGGTGGACGAGTTCCCGCCGGAGCGGTTCGCCTTCGGCGCCTACTCGTTCGGGCCGTCGATGCGCCTGGTGGCCGAGGCGGTCGGCCTGCCGCTCGACTCGGTCAGCGCGACCGGTGAGGTGGCGGTGACGCCGGAGAAGCTCACCATCGCGGCCGGCACCCTGGACGCGGGGACGGTGGCCGGCCAGCGGATGATCATCACCGGGGCGCACGCCGGCCGTCCGCTGATGACCTTCACCGCGACCTGGTACTGCACGGAAGCACTTGACCCGGCCTGGACGGTGCCCGGGTGGGACGGCTGGCAGGTCCGGGTCGACGGTGACGCTCCGCTCGACGTGGACATCCGCTTCGCGATCCCGGCCGGGCGGATGGGCGAGATGACCCCCGGCTACACGGCTAACCGCCCCGTCAACGCCGTTCCGTACGTGTGCGCCGCGCCGCCTGGCATCCGCACCACGGTCGACCTGCCGCAGATCGTCCCGGCCCTCGGCCGCCGGTAACTCGCCGTCCACCTATTTGCACGCCGCTCCCAGCGTGATCGCGGTTGTCCTGTGGTGATGTCGCCCGTCTGGGTTGAGGGTGCTAGCGATATCCGGCGGCGTGCCGACTCGTAGAGACCGGCCGCCGGCCGCTATGTAGTGTGGACCGTAGCAGACGCGGCGAGCCGGACGGGACGTGACAATGGCGCGAGCGCATGCGGTGGTGATCGGCGCCGGGGTCGGCGGTCTAGCGGCGGCCGCGGGACTGTGCTCGGCCGGCTGGGGTGTCACCGCCTGCGAGCGGGCCACCTCGCTTGAGCCGGTCGGGGCTGGCCTGGCGCTGGGGCCTAACGGGCTGCGCGCGCTGGATGTGATCGGTGCCGGGAACGCGCTGCGGGCGCTGGCGGTTCCCCAGGAACTCGGCATCCGCCACTCCAGCGGCCGGTGGCTGATGCGCAGTACCACCGGGCAGATGGTCGCGGACAGGTTCGGTGACCCGGTCATCCTGGTGCCCCGGGCGGCAGTGATCGACGCGCTGGCGGCCCGCGTTCCCGGCGGGGTGCTGTCCCTGGGAACCGAGGTGACGTCGGTGGAACCCGGAGGAGGCACGGCGGCTCGCGTGTCCACCACGGCGGGCGAGCTGGAGGCCGACCTCATCGTGGCCGCCGACGGAATCCGCTCCGCGACCCGCGCCGCACTATTCCCCGGTCAGCCGGAGCTCCGGTACTCGGGGGTCACCGCCTGGCAGCTGCTCACCCGCCCGGTGGACGGACCGGTTCCCATGGGGGAAAGCTGGGGGCGCGGCACCGTCTTCGGCATCATGCCGTTGTCCGACCGGCGCGTCTACTGCTACGCCACCGCACTCGCCAGCCCCGGCACCCGCGCCACGGACGAGCTGGCCGAGTTGGTCAGGCTCTTCGGCACCTGGCACGAGCCGATCCCGGCGCTGCTCGCGACCGCCAGGCCGCAGGACGTGATCCGCCGTGACGTGGCGGAACTGACCGCGCCGCTGCCGTCCTTCCATCGCGGCCGGACCGTGTTGCTTGGCGACGCTGCCCATCCCATGACGCCCAACCTCGGCCAGGGCGCGTGCCAGGCACTCGAAGACGCCGCAGTCCTCACCCGGCTGACCGCGGGAGCCCAACCCGACTCGGTAGCCGCCCTGCTTGGCCGCTACACCGCGGACAGGCTGCCGCGTACCACCGACGTCGTCCGCTGGTCTCGCCGCGCCGCCACCATGACAACCTGGGCGTCGCCTCCCGCCGTCGCCGCCCGCGACACGTTGTCCTGGCTGGCCGGCAAGCTCGCGCAGGGAGCCACCCTCCGCACCCTCGCCCCCGTCTACGGCTGGCAGCCCCCAGCAGCGGCCCGGCCCGCAAACGAAACTCACGCACCGTAACAGTGACAGCAGCCCAAGGTGGCCATCAAGGCGGCGGTGCTTTCCAGCGCCAAGCAGGTGAAGGGACTGGACGCGGTCTTCCGCTCGGTGGCTAGCTCCGCCGGGCCGGCGGGCTCAGCTTCCCCGGCCGGGACACCCTCGGCCCCCGTTCCCGTGGACTCGCCCTCCTGGGTGGTGGGGGGCTGGATGTTAAACGTAGAAGGTCAGCCGCCCGGCGGCGGCTGCGGCGCCTTGAGCGTGGCCCACCAGATCTCGGTGAACAGGTCCACCGGGAATTCCTGGTCGGGGAACAGCGTGTGCGACTTGCCCCACATGTAGGTGCGCATCTGCACGCGGCACAGCTCGAACCGCATCCTGGCTTCCGCCCGCCGCTCAGGCGGCCACATCTCCACCCAGGGCTCCAGGCAGTCCAGGGCGATCCGCTCCAGGTCCGTCTGCTTGTCCTCGCTCAGTGCGGCTTCTTCGCCGGCCAGCGCCATCGGCCGGTTGCGCGCGTACCAGTGGAGCGCCCACTCGACCCATCCCCGGAGTTCCGTCCGGTCGCCCGTGATCAAGACGTCCGAGAGCTGGCGCGCGCCGTCGATGGCCTCCGCCCGCAACTTCTCCGTGGCGGCGGTGAGCAACGCGAACTTCGAATCGAAGTGCAGGTACAGGGTCGCCCGGCTCACCCCGGCGGCGACGATGATCTCGTCGATCGTGGCCTTCGCGTAGCCCTTCTTGACGAACACTTTCCTGGCAGCGGCAACGATGCGGCGCCGGGTCGCGTCACGGTGCTCCTGGCGAAGGCTTGCTGGCATGACTCGATTGTAAGCGCAGCAGACTCAAAGGCCAGAACTAAGACTTACGATCTGGAAGGTAGACCGCTAGTCTACTGAAAAGAGGTCAGTTGCGGTCGGCTCTGGGCAACCAGGGAGGGGAACCGGAATGGAGCGTCTAGCGGGCAGAGTCGCCCTGATCACCGGCGCGGCGAGCGGAATCGGGAAGGCAACCGCGGAGCGGCTCGCGGCCGAGGGGGCCGCGGTGATGATCACCGACGTCGACGACGAGGGCGGCAAGGCGGTGGCCGGCGGGCTCGGCGCCCTCGGCCGGGAGGCCGCCTACCTGCACCTGGACGTCGCGTCCGAGCAGGAATGGCAGCGGGCGGTCGAGGGAGCCGTCGGGCAGCTCGGCCGGCTGGACGTCCTGGTCAACAACGCTGGCGTGCGCGGCGAACCGGAACCGGTCGAGGAGACGAGCCTGGCGAGCTGGGACCAGAGCATCGCCGTCATGCAGACCGGGGTGTTCCTCGGGCTGAAGTGGGCCGCGCCCGCCCTGCTCGAGTCCGGCCACGCTTCCGTCATCAACATCAGCTCGATCTTCGGGGCCAGCGGCGGCTTCGGGACGTCCCCGGCGTATCACGCCGCCAAGGGCGCCGTCCGCATCCTGACCAAGACCGCGGCGCTGCGCTGGGCAAAGCGGGGCGTCCGGGTGAACTCGGTGCACCCGGGCTTCATCGACACGCCCCTGCTGCATCCTGCCCCCGGGTGCGAGCCGTCCAGGTCAACCAGGTTCCACCAGGCGATCCTGGACGCCACCCCGATGGGGCGGCTCGGCCGCCCGGAAGAGGTCGCGGCCGGCGTCGCCTACCTGGCCAGCGACGAGGCCGCGTTCGTCACCGGGTCAGAGCTTTACATCGACGGTGGTTACATGGCGCGCTGACGTGCCGTTCACCAGCAAGAGCAGGCGAGGAGACCGGCATGCTTGAGGGCCAGCATTACCAGAACGCGTACGTCACGCGGGACATCGGCAAGGCCGTCGCTCGGGTCACCGCGCGCGCGGACGTGCGGAGCGTGGTCCAGTTCGAGGCCACGACCGAGGTGCTGACCGCTGTCGGCACGAGGCCGCACAACATCAAGCTGGCCTTCATCTGGGTCGGTGACCTCCAGTACGAGTTCATCGAGCCGATCGCCGAGGCGGTCCCCATGTTCGCCACGATGCTCCCGTATGACGACCAGCCGAGGTTCCATCACAGCTGCGCGCGGGTGCCCGACTGGGACGACTTCCGCCGCCGGGTGGACGAGCAGCCCTATCCGGTCGTGATCGAGGGAGCGAGCGGCAGCGACCTCAAGTTCTTGTTCCTCGACACCCGGGACCTGCTCGGCCACTACCTCGAGTACACCTGGATGACCGATGCCTCGTGGGAGCGGCTCGGCGGGCGGCGGGAAGTCACGCCCTAGGTGCCGCGCAGCCCAGGGACCCACAAACCACAGGAAGGCGACATGACCGTCAGCACGCTGGACCCCCGCACCGCCCTCGTGGTCGTCGACCTGCAAAAGGGGACCATCGGCAGCCACCCGATGGCGCACCCGGCCGAGGACGTCATCGGCCGCGCCGCGGAACTGGCGGCCGCGTTCCGCCAGCGCGGACTGCCTGTCGTCCTCGTCCGCCATGCAGGCAACCCGGCTGGCCGCACCCAGTACGGCCAGGGCGGCGGCGACTGGCCGCCGGAGCTCACAGAACTGGCGCCAGGACTCGGCGCCGAGCCCGGCGACCTCCAGGTCACCAAGCGCAGCTGGAGCGCGTTCGCCACCACCGGCCTCGACGCGACGCTCCGGGCGCTCGGCGTGACCCAGGTCGTCATCGCTGGCGTCGCGACCAGCTTCGGCGTCGAGTCGACCGCGCGCGACGCTTACGACCGCGGCTATCACGTCACGATCGCAGCCGACGCGACCACCGACCCCACCCCCGAGGGACACAGGAACAGCATTGACCGCGTGTTCCCCGCCCTCGGGCAGACCGGCAGCACCGCCGAGATCATCTCGCTTCTCCCGGCCCGGGAGGGTGCTCACCGGCCTTAGGCGGGGCGCACCAGGCGCGTGTCGTAGGCGAAGATGACCGCCTGGACGCGGTCGCGGGCGCCGATCTTGGCTAGGACGCGGCCGACGTGCGTCTTTACCGTGGACTCGGCCAGGTTCAGCCGCTGCGCGATCTCGCCGTTGGTCCAGCCGCCGGCGATGGCCTGGAGCACCTCGCGTTCACGCCCGGTCAGGTCGGCCAGCCGAGGGTCCGGGACGGCGGTATCGCCGTCGGCCCGGGAGGGCAGCAGGTCCGCGTACTTCTCGATCAGCCGCCGGGTCAGCGCGGGCGCGACCACGGCGTCGCCGCAGGCCACGGCTCGGATCCCGGCCAGGAGATCGGCGGGCTGCGCGTCCTTGACCAGGAAGCCGCTGGCGCCGGCGCGCAACCCCGCGAACGCGTACTCGTCGAGGTCGAAGGTGGTCAGGATCAGCACTCGCGTCCGCCCGCCCGCGGCTGTGATGCGGCGGGTTGCCTCGATGCCGTCCAGGCCGGGCATGCGGACGTCCATCAGCACGACGTCCGGTTGCAGCCCGGCGGCAAGGCGTACTGCCTCGGCGCCATTGGTGGCCTCGCCGGCCACCGTCATGTCGTCCTGGCTTTCCAGCAGCATCCGGAAGCCCAGGCGCTGCAGCGAGTGGTCGTCGGCGATGAGCACGGTAGTCACAAGGCGGCCGCCATGGCCTCGGGCGCGGGCAGGTGCGCCGTGACTCGCCAGCCGCCTCCGGAGGACGCCGGGCCTGCCTGCAGCGTGCCGTCGTAGACCGCTACCCGTTCGCGCATGCCGTGCAGGCCCTTGCCGTCTCCGTCAGGAGAGCCGGCTGCCGTGCCGATGCTGGCTCAGCGGAGAGGGAAGCATGCCGGCTTATCAGGCGACGCGGCGGAGGAACAACAGGGCGCCGGCGGCCACGGCGATTACCGCGTAGCCGGCGAAGACCGCCAGCTCCCCGTACGGGCCGAACAGGTCAGCGGTACCGGCGGGCTTCGCCGCGACGATCTGGTTCAGGAGCGAATTGTCGGGCAGCCAGCGCAGGGCGTCCCTCTGGGCGCTCTTCGGGAGAACATTCGCGATAATCGGGACTATGAAGAGAACCCGAATAGTACGGCGATCGCGCCTGCGGTGTGCCGGATGACGGCTCCCAGGCCGAATCCCAGCAGCGCGCAGCAGGTCACGAAAAGCGCGGTCAGCAGCACCGCGCGCAGCGCCCCGGGCTGGTGATGCTCGCACCCGCGTGCGTGGATGCCAGGGCCGCCTGGCCGGCGAAGAACGAGGCAAACGACGTGACCAGTGCGACGACCAGCGTGACGCAGCCCAGCACGATGGCCTTGGCGGCGTAGAGCACGCCGCGACGGGGCATCGCGGTCAGCGAGGTGCCCATCATGCGCGTGCCGTACTCCGAGGTGATCACCAGGGCCCCGGTCACCACGATGACCAGCTCGCCAAAGTAGACGGTACCCGCGAGGCTGGCGGCGGTCGGGGCGAAGGACGCCTGGCCGGCGTCCTGCCGGTTGCTCGCCGTGGCCGCAATGGCGATGATCAGCCCGCCCACGACGAACGCGGCCAGCGTGAGCCAGGTGGACCGCACCGAGCTGATCTTGGTGAACTCCGAGCGCAGTGTCCCCGGCACCCTTCGGAACGGCACAGCCGTTCTGAAGCACCGTCGACCTCGGTTTGCAGAAGCTGATAGGCGGCAGGGCTCCCATAATCCAGAACGGTCGCGTGGTTCCCGTTCCTCGAAGCGGCTTTCCAGGCGCGCGTTCACGGCGCTGGCCAGTGGTCCGGCGCAGTTCACCGTCAGGTGCAGCACCACGGGCGCGGCCAGGCTGCCGGAGCGGCCCCGCAAGCAGGACAGCAGCGCTCCCGCCGCCGAGGTACTGGCCACCACACCGCCGACCGCCGCGATCCTGGCGGCACGCCCGGTGGCGAGCTGGTTTTCGCGCAGCGCGTCGGCAGTTGGCCGGATGTGCCAGACGCCGAACATCGCGCTGGTCACTACGATTGCGGCCGACCTGGGCAGCACCCGGTGCAGTGCCGCGGGCAGCACCGCGCGGAACGCGGCCTCTTCCCAGCACACCGTGCCAACGGGAATGCGCACCAGTACCTGGTAGGCGAGCTGCCGCCCGGTCAGCCCGGCGACCCGCTTGTCACGCAGCAGCCGACGGGCAGGGGTGAGCGGGGCGAGCGCGAACGCGGCGGCAACCGGTGCCCCGGCCGCCGCGCCGAGCCGCAGCCCGGCGGCCAGCCGGTCCCGCCGCAGCCCGAGGTCGTCCGCGCTTAGCCCGCTGGCTGCCGCGGCCGTCAGCGCCGCCGCCGCGGCGCAGCCATTGACCGCCGGGTACCAGCGCCGGTGCCAGGACATGCGCCCTGCCACGTTGTTGTACCAGGCGAGCACGGCGCAGGCGGCAACGGCGAAGGCGACGTCACGTCCCCGGCGGTCGGGCTGGCTTGCTCGCTGGCCGGCCACCTCGTCAATCGCCCGCGCGGACAAGGCCGCTCTCGTAGGCGAACACCACAGCCTGCGCGCGGTCGTGCAGCCTGAGCTTCGTCAGCACCCGGCTGACGTGCGTCTTGACCGTCTGCTCCGCGACCACGAGCTGACCGGCGATCTCCGCGTTGGTCATCCCGCGGGCGACCAGCGCCAGCACCTCAGTCTCCCGGTCGGTCAGCTCCTTGAGCTTCCTGGGCGACGGCAGGCGCGGGCCGCCCATCCGGGCGAACTCCGATATCAGCCGGCGGGTCACCGCGGGCGCGAGCAGGCCGTCGCCGACCGCCACCACGCGCACCGCCGCGGCCAGCTCGCCCGCCGAGGCGTCCTTGAGCAGGAAGCCGCTTGCCCCGGCGCGCAGCGCCTCGAAGACGTAGTCGTCGAGGTCGAAGGTGGTGAGGATGAGGATCCGGGGCGGATCGTCCATCACCGTGATCCGCCGGGTGGCCTGCAGGCCGTCGAGCACCGGCATGCGGACGTCCATCAAGATCACGTCGGGCCGTAGCTCCGTTGCCGCGGTGACGGCCTCCTGGCCGTTGACCGCCTCGCCGATCACCTCGATGTCGGGCTGCGCGTTGAGCAGCGTGGAAAAGCCCGAGCGCACCATTCCCTGGTCGTCGGCGACCACCACCCGGATGGTCACACGCCGTCCCCGTCGTCACCGGTGCTCAGCGGCAGGACCGCGAACACCCGGAAGCCGCCGTCCCTGGCCGGGGCCGCGCTCAGCGTCCCGCCCAGCATGGCCGTGCGTTCCCGCATGCCGATGAGGCCGTGCCCGCTGCCCACCTTGTCCATTCCGCCATTTTCTCCCGTCTCTCCGGCCCGGCCTGCGTGGCTGCCGCGGCCCGCGTCGTTGCGGATGTCGAGTTCCAGGTTCCTGGCGCGATAGGTCACGCCCACCGCCACGTGCGACCCGGGCGCGTGCCGCATCGCGTTGCTGAGCGCTTCCTGCACGATGCGGTACGCCGACAGGTCCACGCCCTCGGGCACCAGGGCGGGATCCCCGTCCGTGGTCACGGTCACCGTGAGCCCGCCGCCGCGCGCCGAGTCCAGCAGGCCGCCCAGGTCAGCCAGGCTAGGCTGCGGGCCGGTATCCGGCCGGTCGGTGCGCAGCACGCCCAGCACGCGGCGCAGCTCCGCCAGCCCCGTCAGCGCGCTCGTCCGGATGCCGGCGAAGGACTCCACCAGCTCAGGCGGCGGAGCCGGCGTCTTGTACGGGGCCGCCTCCGCCTGGATCGCGATCACCGACATGTGATGAGCCACCACGTCATGCAGTTCCCGGGCGATGCGCTGGCGTTCTTCGAGCAGCGCCCGCTCACTGGAGTGCCTGCGCTCTTGCTCCTCCAGCCTGCGCTCTTGCTCCGCGACCCGGCGCTCGCTGTTGCGGTACGTGACCATGGCGGCGCCGAGCACCAGCGGGATCGCCGTGAGGAAGAACGCCGCCGCGAACGCGCCCCAGTCGATGAATCCCGCCCCCACGACCGTGACGATGGCCGCGGCGGCCACGATCCGCACCTTGCAGCGCACCGTCACCGAGTACAGGCACAGTCCGTAAACCAGCACGCTGGTCGGCAGGTAGGTGTCGGTCACCAGCAGGTGCGGCCGGATCAGCACGGTCGTGCCGACGATGGTCAGCGCGGCGGCGGCCCAGGAGATCAGCGGAAAGCGGGTGCGAAGCAGCAGCGGAGCGCTGGTCGCGGCGGCGACCAGGACGGCGGTGAAGAAACCGATGTGATGGCGGCTGTGTGACTGCAGGTAGCTGCTCGCGATCGCGAAGCAGACGAACGCGGTGAACGCGTCGGCAACCACCACGAGGTCGAACTGCCTGAATTGCAGACGGTGATGGCGCGGCGCCGGCGGGTTAGTCGTGTCGGTCACAAACACCGCCACGGCCCTCCGTGCGCCGCTTGCGTCCATAGCCCCCAGCGTAGGCGCGACACACGGCACCCGCGTCACTCCTGGCGAGTATCCCCCGACCCCGTACCCCGGTAGGGGGCGGCGCACCGCCACGACCCGCCCGCACACCCGGCTGCCCGGCGGTACCGCCGCTCGCATACCCCGGAGGCAGCCCCGCGATCGGCTCCCCAGGCCGACGCCGGCTAGGCCCTCGCGTCCGTAGCTTCCTTTTCGGCGTGCCACCGCGGAACCCACGACGGCCGCGCCCGAAGCAGAAAGGGACCACCATGAAGTTCCGACGCCTCGCCGCGGCATCGGCTACGGCCGCCGCCTTGTTCGGCGTGACCGCAGCGGCATTCCCGGCCACGGCCCAGGCCGCACCCCTTCCGCTCCCGGCCCTCACCGGCAAGGCCCTGACCAGCAAGGCCCTCACCGCGCGGTACCAGGCAAACGACCGGGCGATCGCCCGGGACGCCCGCGCGGCCCGGCAGGCGGGGAACATCCAGCTAGCCAGCGCCCTGCGGACCCTAGAGACCAAGCAGGTGCTGTTCTACAGCCCTGCAGGCGAGGTCGGCGTCGTGCTCGGCAACCTTGCCACGGCGTCGCGGGTGGCGATCCTGGTGCCGGGCTCCGACACCACCCTCAGCTCGTTCTACTCCCGCGGGTCGGCCTCACCTGGCGGAGGAGCCGCGGACCTCGCCGCCGAGGCGGGCCGGCTCCAGCCTGGTGCGCGCCTGGCCATCATCGCCTGGCTCGGCTACCAGCCACCGGCCACGATCAGCATCGCGGTTGCTACCTCTGGCGACGCCGCGGCCGGCGCGCAGGCCCTGCGGCCGTTCGTGACCGCCATCGCCCGGCACGGGGACCAGGTCGCGCTGCTGTGCCACAGCTACGGGACCGTCGTCTGCGGGCTCGCCGCCCCTAACCTGCCGGTCACCGACATCGCCGTGTTCGGCAGCCCCGGCATGGACGCGTCCTCCGTCGCGGCGCTGCACACCACCGCTCGGGTGTGGGCCGGGCGCGGCAGCAGCGACTGGATCAGGAACGTGCCGCACGTCCAGGTGCTTGGCCTCGGCTTCGGCGCCGACCCGGTGTCGCCCGGGTTCGGCGCGCACATCTTCGCTGCGGGCTCCGGCGGCCACAGCGACTACCTTGACCCGGGCTCCGTCTCCCTCCGCAACCTCGCCGAGATCGCGCTGGGCAACCCCGCGGCGGTGACGTCATGACCTGCCCGGCCAAGACCTCCTGGAGCAGCGTCAAGCGGTTCGCCGCGCACGTCGATGCGTCCACCCCGCCGCAGCGGGACCGCGCTGTCGACGCCCTGCGCGCGCTGGCCATCGCCGGGGTCATCGGCGGCCACTGGCTGGTCACCGCCCTGGTGTCCGGCTCGGCGGGCGGCACGCCCGCGCTGGGTGACGCCAGCCCGCTGGCATCCATGCCGGCCCTGGCCCCGGTCTCCTGGATCTTCCAGACGCTCGCGGTGTTCTTCCTGGTCGGCGGCTACTCGGCGGCCCGGGGCTACCGTGGCGGCTACCTAACCTGGCTGCGCCAGCGGCTGGGCCGCCTTGGGCGTCCTGTCGGCGTCCTCCTCGCCGTCTGGGCGCCGGTCACGGCCGCCCTGTGGATCGCCGGGGTTCCGCTCGGCATCATCCACACGCTGCTGACGCTCGTAGTTGACCCGCTGTGGTTCCTCGGCGTCTACGCGGTGCTCACCGCGCTGACCCCCGCCGCCATGTGCATCGCCAGCCGGTTCGGGGCGCGGGCAGCGCTCCTGCCCGCGGGAGTGGTGGCCGCCGTCGACCTGGCGCGGTTCGCTCTGCACGGCCCGGGCTGGCTCGGCTGGGTCAACCTGCCAGCCGGGTGGTTCGTCCCCTACCTGTTCGGCGTCGCCTGGGCGCTGGGGAAGCTGCACGGCCGCCGGGGACCGGCCCTGATGCTCGCCGGGGGCGCCGCCGCCACCGCCGCGCTCATTATCCTGGCTGGATACCCGGCCAGCATGGTCGGCGTCAACGGTGCCCGCATCTCGAACCTGAACCCGCCGACCCTCGCCGCGGTCACCTTCGGGATCGCCCAGTGCGGGCTTGCGCTGCTCGCCCGCGACCGGCTAGCGCGCTGGATGCGTCGCCCCCTGGCATGGGCCGCCGTGGCAACCGCCAACCTGTCCGCGATGACCCTGTTCCTCTGGCACCAGACGGCGTTCATCGCTGTCACCTCCGCCGGCCTGCTGGCAGGCCTCATGCCCGGGCTGCTGACCGCTCCCACCGGTCCCGCCTGGATCGCCGAGCGGCTGGCCTGGCTGCCGGCGTTCGCCGCGGTGCTCGCCGTGCTCTGGCTGGCGTTCCGCCGCACCGAGCACCCCGCCCCCCGCACCCGCAAGACCCGCCCGCCCCGGCCGACCCTCCGACCGCCAGCGCGTCCGTGCACTCCGGCGCCGCCCTGACAGGCCTCCGCGGTTGAGCGAACTCAGCGTCAGCTGCCCGCGCGCCCGGACCAAGACCGCATGCGGGCAGAGCGCGACAACCAACCGTCAGCGAGTCGCCACGCACCAGCACTGGTGCTGGCGAGCTCGCATTTACCGGGTGGTCGGCAACCTGGACCACCCCGCCAAGTTCGTCGACTATAACGTCTACTCCCCTCACCCCGGCGGCGACCGAGACTTCCGTGGCACGCGCCCTACCGCAAGAACTTCACCGAGGACGACGAACTGCCCCAGGACGCTCTCGACACCTACGTGATGCTCCCCAAGGCCAAGACGGACTCACCTGACCTTCAGAGCAGCGCGCCGCCGTCCCGGCTGCCCGCGACTTCACAGCCGAAGTCAGCGAGCGGCTGCCCGCCGCAGCAGGGCATGCTGGACGCCGATGACCGTCATCGCGCCCGCAATCTCCCCGGACGCGATCATCGCCTGCGCGTCCACCAACGTCACCCACCGGACCTCAGCCGTCTCGTCAGCCTCGGGTTCCCCGGAAAGCTCCGCCCCTGCCGCGAGGTACAGATCCTGAGGGTAGTCAGCGTTACCGATCAGGGGCTGGCATGACAAGACGAACTCCACACCCCGGGGCCGCCAGCCGGTCTCCTCCTCCACCTCGCGCGCCGCCGCTGCCGCAGGATCCTCGCCATCATCGACATAACCGCCCGGCAGCTCCCACACCCACCGATCCACGATGAACCGGTGACGGCGCACCAGCAGCACCCGCTCGCCAGCGTCATCAAGCACCACGGTGACCGCGACACGGCGCATCCGGAACACGTACTGCGTGAACCGCGTATGACCGGGAATCTCAACATCCGCCAAGCTGACCCGGACATACGGCGTGTCATCCACCAGCCGCTCACCATGGACAAGCCACTTGCGCGAGTCACTCACGAACCGACCCTACCGGCCATACCGCAGGCGACCGCCGCTCCGCCGCTCCAGCTCAGCGCGCTCGCCTGCTCCGCCGCACACGTCACGGAACCACGCAAGCCGTCTCGGCTACGTACGTTGAGCCGGAACATCCCGTCGACACGGCCTCGTCCGTGACAGTCCGTGGAAAACCGACGGTTACCACCCCCGACCGAGCGCGCATGCGGCAGCCCCCTGGTCAACCGCAGCCCCCGGCCGCCGGGCACCGGAATCCTGACCCTGCTCGGCGAGCAGCTATGCCAGCAGGCCCGCGACTACCTGAAACCGCCCGCAGCCGACCCGGGCGCACCGCCCCCGGCCAGCCGGCAGCGGGCCACGACCGGCTCTCCCTGACACCTGCCAGCAGGACGGGGCCTGCGTTAGAACTCGCTCTTGAGCCGCTCGATGTCGCGGGTGTGCTCCCGCAGCTGTTCGTAAGCGGGGCGCTCGCGGACACGGGTCAGGGCCCAGCGGATGGCCTCCGCGCGGTTGCCCGCGATGCCCGCGGCGATCAGCGTGTCCACGATGTCCAGCTCGGCAGCCTTGAGCCGGACCATCACGTGGGTGAACTCGCCATCGGAGGCCTCGCGGCCGTCTTCGACGAACCGGACGCCGCCGCCCGTCCTCTGGCCGCCGTCGTCTTCTTCCACCAGCTCGAAATACCGGATCTCGGGCCGCCTCCGCGACAGGTTGTCCCGGAACCGGTTGAGCCCGGGGCCCACCGCCAGCTTGAACGCCTTGGCCGCCTTGCGGGGATCAGGATGCGGATCTTGCAGGCGGCCGGCGGGATCTTTGAAGACGAGCCTTGGCATCAGCTGCCCTGGCTCGATCATCGGCGCGTCGTCGTGCTGCAGCAACTCGACCCGGCGTATCCAGCCGGGGAAGAGCTCGCTCGCCTCGTTCTCGAGATCGTGCTGGAGGTGGTCTCTTTCCGCCTGGTCCATCGGCCCTCCCAGATTTCTGAGTAACTCGGGTTACTCAACTTTAACGGGTAAGTCGCCTTCACGCCAGGCCTGGCAAGCTGGTCACCCGCAGGCGAAGCTCAGCACCCGGGACGTGCTCGCCGGATCCAAGCACGCGGCCGTGCACCGGCCACCCAGCCGAGCACCTCGGCGGGCCGCCGCCCGGCTGCCGGCACGCCCGGCAAGCGGCCCAGCGATGCACTGTTACGAGCTCTGCTCCCCAGGAGGTCAAGAGCATGCGGGAGGAAGTCCGGGTGCCCTCCTCCGACCCCGCTGCAGGAGTGTTCACGCCGACTGCCTTCGGAGAGAAACCGACAACTATCGCAGTCCTCCCCCAGAGGAAGACAGTCGCTCCACCGACAGGTATCCCGGCCTGAACCGACATCTTCAGCGAATCCCTACAAGCCTGGACGTCCTGATGGCCGCCCGCGGCGCGGGCGGGCTGGGCACCGTCCCAGCCCTAGCGGACCGGCCTGACCTCGCGGGGCACCCGCGGGCCCGGTTCGCGGCCGGACTCAGGGATCACCCGCGCGTCCTGGGTTACCCCGATCCGCGTCGCTCGGCCCTTGCCGTCATCAGCAGGGGAATCGCCGGGCTCACTGAGCTGAGCATCGAGCTCGAACCTGACCGCCGCGGCGGTGGCCGGGCCGCGGAGCTGGCGCGGGACGCGCTGGCCGAGGTCCCTGCTGGCCAGCTCGCCCTGGCCACCGTCTCGCCCGGGAACGCGGTCAGCGTCCGGGCCCTGCTAACCGCCGGGTTCACGCCGCTCGGGTCGATCCAGCTCTTCCGCCGCGCGGATGCTCCGCCGGCCACCCAGGAGGGGACGGATAGCGGCGTGACGCGCTTAGGGCCAGTACACCGGCGGGTCGGGGAGGCTAACCGCGGCCAGCGACGCGGGCCAGACGGCCAGGTCGTCCCGGTGCGGCGTGGCCACCGCCTGCAGGCCGACGGGCAGGCCGTCGAGCAGGCCCGCCGGGACGCTGACGGCGGGGTGCCCGGAGACGTTGAAGGCCCAGCGCAGGTGGCAGGCGGGCAGGTTGGCCTCGTAGTCGCCGACCGGGAACGCGGTCTCCGGCGTAGTCGGCGTCACCAGCACGTCGATGCCGCTGAACAGCTGGCCGAGCTCGGCGTCGTTGCGGCGGCGCAGCTGGTAGGCGTGCTCCAGTTCGGCCGGGTCCGGGTGCCCGCCACTGTTCAGCGCGGCCAGCGGCAGCCAGGCCTGCTTCGGGTCGGCGAGCCGGACCGCCGCCTCGGCCAGCCTGATCGTCCCGGCCCTGGCCAGGTCGCGCAGGCGGGCGAGGACAACCTCCGCGACCGCCGGGTCGGTGGGGACGTAGCCCAGGTCGGCGGAGAAGCCGACGGTGAGCGCGCGGCCGGGCGGGGCCGGGACCGGCCAGTGCGGCAGGGCCGTCGGCTCGGCCGGGTCGGTGCCGCTGGCGATGCTGGTGGCCAGGACGACGTCGGCGAGGTCGGCGCCGATGACGCCGGAGACGGTCAGCGGCGCCGGGGTCCGGCCAAAGGCCCGCGGTATCCGCCCGTAGGTTCCCTTCACGGTGGTGACCCCGCAGAACGCGGCCGGGATCCGCAGCAGCCGGCCGAGTCGCCCCCGGTGGCCAGCGGCACCACCCCGGCGGCGACCGATGCCGCCGCGCCCGCGGACGAACCGCCCGAGGACAAGGCGGTGTCCCAGGGGTTGCGGGTGTGATCGCGGCCGTTCCAGCCCCAGGCCTGGCACACCGCCGCCGGGTCGGGCCGGGTAGAGGAGCCGAGCAGGACCGCGCCGGCCGCGGCCAGCCTGCGGAGCACCGGGCTCGCCGGCAGGGTCCGCGCCTTGGCTAGGAACGGCACCCCGGCCAGCGCCCCGCGCTGCTCCGGCGGGGACGCGTCGACCCGCCGGGCCGCGACCAGCGCCGCCTCCGCGGCCAGCGAGTCGATGAAGTGCAGCTCCGGGTCGAGCGCCGCCACCCCGGCCAGCGCGTACTCGGTGAGCTCGGTCGCCGTCCGGGTGCCCGACCGCACCGCGGACGCCATCCCCCTGGCCGTCCACCGCTGATCCACCAGGTCAGCCTTTCTCCCGCCGAAGCCGCCGCCTCCAACGTATGCGCCACGGACGCTAGCCAGCCATGGGGACGGCCACTGTAGCGTGTCCTCATGGCGGTGAACGCGGAACAGTCCGAGGCCTGGAACGGCCCCAGCGGACGGCACTTCATCGAGCAGCGGGAACGGCACGAGCGAATGCGGGCCCCGATGACCGCCCGGCTCCTCGCCGCCGCGCGCATCGAGGACGGGGGACCGCGTCCTCGACATCGGGTGCGGCTGCGGTGACGTCACGATCCTGGCGGCCCGGGCCGCCGGCCACGGGTACGCCCTGGGCGCCGACCTGTCCCGGATCCAGGTCGAAGAGGCGCGGCGGCTCGCCACCAAGGCCGGGGTGGCCAACGCCCGCTTCAAGGCGGCCGACGCCCAGGTGCACGAGTTCCCGGCGGGCCCGTTCGACGTCGTGCTGAGCAACTTCGGCGTCATGTTCTTCGAGGACCCGGCGGCGGCGTTCGCCAACCTGAGGAAGGCGCTGCGGCCCGGCGGCAGGCTGGCCTTCCTGTGCTGGCGCTCGCGCGCCGAGAACCCGTTCTTCGCCACCGGGTTCGCCGAGGCCGCGGTGACCCTCGGCCTGCAGCCAGGAGTCAGGGACAGGCCGCCGCCTTCTCGCTGGCCGACCCCGCCGCGACGGGCGCGCTGCTGGCCGCGGCCGGATTCGGTCCAGCCGAGGCGCCAAGGTGGACGAGCCGATGCTGATCGGCCGCGACGTGGCCGACGTGGTCGAGTACGAGCGCTCCTCCCCGAGTGCCACCGGGCTGCTCGACGGCCTGAGCGCGGACCCAGGCCGACGCGCTAACCAGGCAGGTCCAGGGACGACGTCGCCCCCTACGCGACCCCCGGCGGCGTCCCTCATGCCCGGTGCGGCCTGGCTGGTCACCGCGCGAGCCGCGTAACTCAGCATCAGACAGAAATCCTCAGAGCAGGCATTCGATAACTGAATTCCTACATTCGATCGACATATCGTACTGTGCTGGTTAATCTGCCCAGATGAACAAGCGGGATCTCGGCATCTGGGTGCCTATCGCCGTAGGGATTCTGGTCGAGATCGCCGTCGGGATCGAGGGCAACCTGGCCTCGAATCAGGTGAAAGGATTCTTCAGCCGTACCAGCGTGGTGCTAGTCGGCCTGGCCGTTGTCCTCGCGGCGACTTTCCTCCTGCGGCTGCGTGAGCAGCGCCGAGGAGGCCCCGCCCTTGCTGACCATATTCGCAGGCGGCTCATCAACCAGGCCGAGGTCAGCCTGCGTGAAATGTCCAGCGTGGTCCTCGATGAGGCTGGTATCGGCAAGCTTGACCTCCGGGTGAGCGTGGCCTTGCCGGAGCGGGCGAGTAGAAGCGGTTCTCGCGGGTCACCGCGGGGACCGCGGAGATGACGTTGCGGCAGCTGCCTCGTTACGTCGACCAGTCCCTGAATGGCCGCGTGCTGATAGTCGGCGAACCCGGCGGCGGCAAGTCGACGCTGATGAGGACGATCGCACGGCAGTCGGTCGAGCGCAGCCAGGGCAGCACGGCGCAGGTTCCCGTCTGGCTGGACATGGAAGAATGGCCGGACGGCACCAGCCTGGAGAAATGGGTGCTGGACACGCTCGCCGCCCGGGCAGTGACCGGGGAAAACGCTGAGCTCATGCTCCAGAACAACGACCTTTACCTTTTCCTCGACGGACTCGACCAGATCCCGACGCGGAAAGGTCAGCTCCGGGCATTTCGCGCCACCGAGGAATTCCTGCGCCGCTACGAGATGTGCCACCTGGCCATGACTGCCCGCTCGGACGCCTACGACGCCCTCGGCGACTCCGCCGAGCAGTTGCCGTCGTGCGGATCAGCCCGTTGACCGCGGCCGAGGTCGATGCCCAGCTGCAGCGCGCGGGTCCTCAGGCCCAGGGTCTCCGCCAGGCTGCGGCGGAAGACGACGACCTCGCGAAAGCGCTGAACACGCCGCTGTTCCTCAAGGCCGGGCTGCGGGCCTTTTCCGGTTGCGAGCCGAAGGCGATCATCGAGCTGCGCCAGACCAAGCACTGGGACGACACCATCCTCGCGGAAGTCGTCCGGCTGGTGCTGATCGAGCGGGAAACGGGTTCGATCAAGCCGGCGTCGGTCCTCCGCTGCCTGCGCTACGTGGCCAAGGTGTTCGCCAAGGCCAAGGTCACGTCGTTCTACGGGTTCGTCCCGCCTCAGCGGCTGCTTCACGACGAGAACCGGCATCCACGGGTTACGGGACGGCACACGGTGGCCGCCATGCTGGCGGGCGCGCTCAGCGCCGGCGTGGCGGTCTGGCTGATCGGCCCGCGGACCGGGCTAGTGGCCGCGGTGCTAGGCGGCGCGGGCGTCGCCGTCCTGATCAGCGAGACGAAGAAGCGGCTCGACCTCGAGGTGACCGAGAGTAAAGCCGAGGTGAGCTGGTCGCGCCCGGCCTTGCGCGCGGCCGCACCTGCACTGGCGGCCCGGCTGGCCGTGGCGGTGGCCGTGGCCAGCCTGGTGCAGCTCACGGCTTTCGCCCTGGTCGAGCGGATCGTGCGGCAGGGCCAGATGACGGCCGGCACCGCCACCAGTATCGGTTCTATGTCGCGGCATTCCTGCTCGTCCTCCTGGTCCGGTACCTGACCGGGGCCGCAGCCAAGGTAGCGCGGACCGCCAAGTCCGCAGAGGTCGCCGTTGACCTGCCGACCGACAACCGGAAAACTCGGCCGGCCTGGTGGCTCAGGCTGCCCGACTTGTCGGTCGGCTTCTGGACGGCAGGCCTTTTCGCGCTCGTGGCGCTGCCCTGGGCCTGCGGCTACCAGCTACTGGCCAGCCTCGGCTCCGCGCACCTGCGCTCCGCTGCGGCCGCGTCCGCGTTCCACTGGCTGCTCCGGTTCATGGACTTCCCCGCCCGGTCGCCGCTCCATCTGCAGGCCGGGCCGGCCTGGGTATTAGTCGCCACCGGCATCGGATTCGGTCTCGGCCTCGCGTTCACCTGGTCCACCGACCTTTCAGCACGGACCCGGGCCGGGCCATCACCGCCGCCTACGAGCGCGACTCCGGACGAAGCGAAAAGGAGATGACCGACCTGCTCGACTACGCCGTCCAGTTGTCGCTGCTGCGCCGGGTCGAAGGCCGGTACTCCTTTTACCACCCGCGGCTCCTCGAGTTCTTCAGCGGGAAGGGCGCTCGGGCGGTAAGACACAGCATGAAACGCGCCGAGGCGGGTTAGAGGATGTTGATCGCCCGCGCGATCACCAGGGCCGCGAGGACGATCGAGCAGCCCGCCTCCAGTTGTCAGGAACCGGTCGAGATGTCAGTTCGGCCGTCTACTTGTCGGTGCGCGTGTCGGCTGCGCGCCAACTTGTCGGTGGCTGTTGCCCGGATCTTGCCCGCGGGGATGCCGGGTGGTCCCCCTGGCTGCGGGGTGCCTACGGGTGCGACACTGATCATGTGCGCGGGCACTGCTGGCAGCAGGCTGATCGCTGCGGAGCAGGCGCGGCAGCAAGCCGAGTCGGCGCGTGCCCGCGCGGGTGGGGCGAACGCGGACACGGGTTTCTCGACGGGGCACGCAGGCCCGCCAGGCTGGCGCGGGGATGCTGCTCCTGGCGGCGCAGATGCTGCAAGACGCCCGTGAGCGGGCCGGGGAGGCGGCGTGGCGTGCGGCGCTGGCCCGTGAGTCGTCCGCGCGGGCGCACGACCGCGTCGCGGACCTTCATGACCGGCTCGCCGAAGCGGGGAACGGCGATGCCGCCGGGCACCGCCTGCAGGCGGGCTGGCGCCGCCGGGCCGCAGAAACCGACCGCACCGTCCCAGCGCAACCAGCACCCGCGCAACCGTGAAGGAACCGACAGCTACCACGGCCCGCATCCCGGCAAAGACGACAGTCCGACCGACAGGTACACCGGGCCTAGACCGTCATCTTCGGTGAATCCCTACACGGCTGTTACTGCTGGGATTCGGTAAAATCCCGGCCGCCTGCTTTCCAGGCGGCCGGGGGCGAGGTCTCGCTGGCCGTCGGGCGGCTGTCAGGCATGACGCCGGAACTCGCCGTGCTCACGCCTTCCGTCGGGTGCGAGCCAGGCCAGGATCTCGCTGCGGCTCATGCGCCACTCGTCCTCCAGCCCGGCGACGACCTCGTCCCTGAAGTCCCAGATGACGCTGGCGTGGTCTCGGTATGCGTCTGGTGACCTGGCTCCGGGATGGCGCGAGTCAATTCCAAGGCGGGAGCCACGTCGCGGGTGAAGGGCCGGGCCGTAAGCGGTCAGCGTGAGCCGCTCGTCTAGTCCGCTGCGCAGGAGCTCGGTGGCGACGACGGCCTTGAGCTGGCGGACCTGGCGGGCGAGGAAGGCGTGCCTGATGCCGAGCTGGCGTGCTGCCTTCTGGCGGCGCCATCGCGGCTGGATACCGGTGTACTGTCGGCGGAAGCGGTGGTTCCGGCCGCCCCTGGATCCGCGGGCAGAGCTTCAAGCTCACCGGCTGCACATGGCGATGACCCCCATGACTGATCTTCGTGGTCTTTCCCGCCCGATGCCGCGGATCCCCGGGCCTGAGGAAGGACTGCCATGTCTGATCAGCCACGCCCGCTTCCCGGCCAGCCGAGCCTTCGCTACCTGAAGCTGGAGGCCAGGCGCCGCCTGAGCGGCCGGCGAGTTCGGCATCTCCCACGACGCCCAGCTCGCCATCGCCCGCGAGCACGGACAGCCGAGCTGGACCGCGCTCAAGCAGCTCATCGAGACCCGGCTGGCCCACCCCGGGCATCCCGCGCTGACGCACCTGCAGTGGGTGATCTCCCGGTTCGGCGGCGCCGACGGGCGGGAGTGGGCGCCGCCGTCGGCCGACGAACTGCGCGAGCACTTCACCGACGACTACCTCCGCCAGGTCACCGCCCGCAAGATCGTCGAGCCGCACATCGCGTATCGCCTGCGCGAAGAGCTCGTCGTCTTCCAGGACGAGCCGCTGCGTGCCCGGGCCCGGGCCGCGGCCTGCGGCTGGAGGCCAGCGCGGAGCCCGGCCCGCCGCACCGGCTGAGCGGCTTCCGGGTCGGCGGCTAATCGGAGGAGATTCAGGTCACCGACGCGCGGACGGCGGAACCGCCCACTATCAGCTCCGGCGTCGTCCCGGCCACGGCCCAGCTGGTGGCGATGGGGCTGCAGGGGCGGGCGTTGCCTGGGGTCGTGCTGGCAGGCAGGACGCCAGACGGGGCTAACTGGGTCATCGCAGGGGGCCGGGCAGACCTGGCCCGGGCCGAGCCAATGCGCCCCGATCACCGGTTCCCCGTGTACGGCGTCACCCGGCTTGTCACCGCCACCGCCGTCCTGCGGCTCGTCGCCGAAGACCGGATAGGGCTCGACGACGCCGCCAACGATCACTTGCGCAGCGTCCGGCTCGCCGACGACGCCGTCACCGTCCGGGAGCTGCTCAGCTACTCCGGCGGCGTGGACGATCCCGCCCCGGGCAACGGGTACGCCGACACCGTCCCCGCCCTGACCTCGCTGTACGGCGGCCCGGTGCTGCCGTGCAGCGGCCCGCGCGGCAGCGTGGCCAGGCCAGGGCGCCACGGCGGCGGGTACGCGGCGCTGGGGCAGCTCATCGCCGATGTCACCGGCTCGGGTTACGCTGCCGCCGCCGCCCGGCTCGTCCTTCGCCCGCTCGGCATGACCAGCTCGACGTTCCCGGCCAGCTGGCCGCATGAGGACCCGGACGCGGTGACCGGCTACGAGCCGGGACCCGGCGGCACGTTCGTGCCCGACCTCGACGAGGTCGCCGCGCTGCCGGCCGCCGCCGGACTGTGGACGACCGCCGCCGACCTCGTCGCGTTCGGCGCCGGCTGGTCCTCCCTGCTCCCCGACGATCTCGCCGCCGACGCGCTACGGCCGCAGGCCGGGCGGCCAGGACTCGGCTGGCGTGTCGTCACGTCGGCCGGGTTCGCCTTCGAGAAGGGCAGCGGCCCCGGCGCGTCCGCGTCCCTGATCGTCAGCCTCCGTGACGGCCATGCCAACGTCATGCTGACGAACAGGGAAGAGCTGCGCATGCACCTGGACCACGCGGTCTTCCGCGAGAGCGCCTAGTCCCCGGCGTGCTGCGTTCCCTGTCCACGCCCCAGCGCGCTGAGCCGGGACGCGGGCCACCGCCTTGAACGCCGAATTCACCGCCGCTTCGGCGGCTCGGCGCCCGCAACCCGCGCCGGGCCATCTCCGAAGGTAGGGCGCCGGCGAAGACGCTCAGCTCCGCGGCTGGGCAGGTCGGCCAGGATGGTGGCGGGCATGCCAGCCATGCGCTCCGCTTCGTGACGGCCGGTGACCGTGAAGCAGCCAGTGCTCAGGTACCCCGCCCGCTGCTCGTGTAGTGCTCAAATGGGGAGCGAGAACAGCAAGCGCGGCTTGTGCGCATTCGTCGTCTTGCCCGGGCTGGGTTCGCCGCTTACCGGCACCGCATCGAGGACGGTGCCCCCCGGCAGGATGAGCGCCGCACCGGCGCCCGCCAGGATGGGCGCGGCGCCACCAGCGTCCATCGGCCGGGAAGATACATAAATAGTTCATATAAATGTTGTATGCTCCGGGCATGGGCCGTCAAGACGCTACTCGCCGCCGGGATCGTCAGGCTGGTAGTGCTTCCACTGCAATCGGGACAGCCCTCTACGGACTCGCTACTAGGGCCGTGCGGCGTGCTCCACGCGACCTGACCATCACGTCCGCTGCCACCCTGGCCACTCTGGACCGGACCGGCCCACGGCGGATCACAGACCTGGCCGCGATTGAGGGGGTCACCCAGCCCGCGATGACCGTCCTGGTCCGGGTGTTGGAGGAATCCGGGCTGGTCGAGCGGAGAGGCGACCCGTCCGATAAGCGGGTCACGCTGGTGTGGCTCACCGAGGCCGGCGCGTCTTACGTTCGGACGCGGCGCCGGAGGGGCGTTCAGGCGTTTACCCGGTTGATCGACCAACTCCCCGAGGAGGAGTTCGAGGCGCTGATGGCCGCCCTTCCGGCGCTGGAACATCTCGCAGCACTCGACCGCCGAGACCGAGAAGGCGCGAAGCAGTGACCGGGGGCGACCGATGAGCACTACTCGGGAGTCCTCCGAGGGGCGGCTGCTGGTCCCTGCCCTGATGTTCATCGCGCTGGTCGTGGCGGTGGTCGCCAGCCTAGGGACACCGCTCATCACCAGCGTCGCGACCACGTTCCACGTCTCGCTCGACAACGCGCAGTGGACGCTGACCATCGCGCTGCTTTCCGGTGCCCTCGCGACGCCCATCCTCGGCCGGCTCGGGGCCGGCCCGCACCGGCGAGCCACGATTCTCGGCACGCTGGCGGTCGTCGTCGCCGGCAGTGCGCTGACTGTGCTGCCGCTATCGTTCGCCTGTCTGCTCATTGGCAGAGCCGCCCAAGGCGTCGGGCTCGGTCTGACGGCGCTGATGATGGGCGTGGCCCGCGACCATCTCCCCGAGGAGCGCAGCGCATCCACCATCGCCGTGATCTCGGTCGTCTCGATCATCGGGGTCGGCGTCGGTTACCCCCTCGCCGCCCTGCTCACCGAGATCGACGGGGTGCGCGCCGCCTACGGGCTCGGTCTGCTCGTCACCGCCATCGCGCTCCTGACCGCCTGGCGCTCCCTCCCCGCAGCCCCCGAAGGCCGTTCCCCCCACCTGGACATGCCAGGCGCGCTGCTGCTGGCGGGCGGGCTGTTCCTCGTCTTGTTTCTCGCCAGCGAGACGAGCCTGTGGAGCCATCACCTCGCCGTAGCGGTGGTCCTCGCCATCGTGGCGGTGCTGTTGCTCTGCGTGTGGACCGTCTATTCGCTGCGCACCAAGACGCCCCTGGTGGATGTCCGGGCGGTACGGCACCCGGCGGTGGCCGGCGCGAACATCGCGATGTTCGTCAGCGGGATCGGCATGTACCTCCTCCTCACCCTCATCACCCGCTACGCGCAGACGCCGCACAGCGCCGGCTACGGCTTCGGGCTGACCACCTTCGTCGCCGGGCTGGTCCTCGTCCCGTTCTCTGTGCTGGGGTTCGTGGGTGGCAAGCTCACCCCGCGGCTGCGCAAACAGATCGACGCCCCCTTTCTCTTGGCCGGCAGCGCCGTCGTGATCGGTGGCGGGTTCGTCCTCTTCGCGTCAGCCAGGTCGAACCTGGCTGAACTGTTCATCGCAATGGGCCTGCTGGGCCTCGGTGTGGGCAGCTTCTCAGCCGCGATGCCCGGCGTCATCCTGGCCGTCACCCCCAAGAGCGAAACGTCTAGCGCCATGAGCTTCAACTACGTCGTGCGCAGCGTCGCGTACTCCCTTGGCAGCGCCATCGGCGGCCTCGTCCTCGCCGCCGGCACCGGCACCGGCCGTCTCTTCCCGAACGAGGGCGCCTTTACCACGGCCGCGCTGATCGGCATCGCCGCGATGGCGATCACGACGATGACCAGCCTCGCCCTGGCCTGCCAGCGTGCGCCCGAGACCGAACCGAAACCAACAGCCAGCAGCGAGCCGTCGCGAAGAGGTGCGAGTACTGGCGGGGAGCACTTATTCGGATGGTGCGGCTTTCCCTGGCGCGGGGCTGCTTATCCGTTCGGCGAGATAGGAGGTCCAGTCGCGGCGGGTGCGGCTGGCCCAGTTGACGGCGGTCTGGATGTGGACGCCGAGCAGGCTCGCCAGAACCGCGGGGGGCAGGTGGGATGCCCATGCGGCGAGCGCGGTGTTGCGGGCTTGCAGGGGCTCGATCCCGTGCTGGCGGAGCCTGCGGGTCAAGGTCTGGGGTGCGACGGGCCGTGCGGTCGACCGGCCGGGGAAGAGGGGACGGGGCCCGGGTGGGCGGGAGCGGTGTCGAGCTGGGCGCGGACGATCTCGCCGAGCCAGGGCTCGATCCGCTCGAGGTACTCGGGCGCGGAAAAGGTCACGGCCGGGGCCGGCGGGAGCGGTTACGCAGACCGCTGTTACCCGGATTCCCGCTCTGACCTGCCAATTCAGGAGGCATGCTCGGCGTTGCCGTCGCCCTCGTCACCCGGGTCTGGCTCGGCGTCGCGGATGGCTGGCCGTACGCGCGGTGTCACGACGTTCTAGAAAGGCTGGGCTCCTGGGGAGTAATGCCAGTACCCCGAATAGCAGACTCTCCCTCTCCGCCGCCGGAGTTCATTTACTGGAAGTGACGGGGGAGGCTCGCTGAACTGGCGGGCGGCTCCTAAGAGCACGGCTACTAGGACTGGATATGAGAGCGACACTAATGTACGGGGCCGGAGACGTCCGCGTTGAGACCATCCCCGACCCGGTGATCAAGCAGCCGACGGACGCAATCGTCCGGGTGGTTCGCGCCTGCGTCTGCGGATCGGACCTTCATCCCTATCACTCGCTGCCGCACACGGCAGAGGGCACGCCGATGGGACACGAGCTGGTCGGCGTGGTTGAGGAGACCGGCGCCGCGGTCACCCGGGTGAAGAAGGGCGACTTCGTGATCGCCACCTTCGCCTTCCAGGACAACACCTGCGTGTTCTGCCGTGAGGGTTTCCAGACCGCGTGCGTGCACGGCGGCTGGTACGGCACTCCGGAGAACGGCGGGCTGCAGGCCGAGCTCGCCCGTATCCCGCTGGCCGACGGCAGCCTCATCGCCGTGCCGGGCATGACCGAGGACAGCGACCTGGTCCCGTCGCTGCTGACGCTGTCGGACGTGTACCTGACCGGCTGGCACGGCGCCCACATGGGCCGGGTAGAGCCGGGCAAGACCGTCACCGTGATCGGCGACGGCGCCGTCGGGCTGTCAGCCGTCCTGGCCTCGCGGCAGCTGGGCGCCGAGCGGATCATCCTGATGGGCCGCCACCCCGCCCGCACCGCCCTGGGCGCCGAGTGGGGCGCGACCGACATCGTCGCCGAGCGCGGCGACGCGGGCATCGCGAAGGTCATGGAGCTCACCCGCGGCGAGGGCTCGCACGTAGTGATCGAGGCCGTCGGCCTGATGCCCGCCTACGAGCAGGCCTACGGCATCGTCCGGCCCGGCGGCGTCATCTCCCGGGTCGGCGTACCGCAGTACGAGGACGCGCCGGTCGGCTTCGGCTCCCTGTTCGGCAAGAACGCCACCCTTACCGGCGGCCCCGCCCCGGTCCGGGCCTACATCGAGCAGGCACTGCCCCATGTCCTCGAAGGCCGGATCAACCCCGGCCGGGTCTTCGACGAGACCGTCCCCCTGAACGAGATCGCCGCCGGCTACACGTCCATGGACACGCGCAAGGCCCTGAAGGTCCTCGTCACCCCGTAGCACCGGACGGAGCGGCTGGCGATGACCGCCAACGCGCGGGAGCTGGGTACGGTGCCCTCGCGACTACTCACGGAAAAGGAGAAGGACATGAGCAGCACCTGGACCGACGAGGAACTGCGCCGGATCGGCCGCTCCACCGAGGTGGAGGTCGCCTCACGGCGGCCAGACGGGACCCTGCGGCCCTACGTGACCATCTGGGGTGTCCGGTCCGGCTCAGACCTCTACATCCGCTCCGCCTACGGGCCGCAGAACGCATGGTTCCGGCGCGCGGTCGGGCCGGCGACGGCCGGGTCCGGGCCGGCGGTACCGAACGGGACGTGAGTTTCCAGCTGCTGGACGCGGGCAACCCGGCGCAGGGCGACATCGACGCGGCCTACCACGCCAAGTACGACATCTACGGGCCGAAGATCGTCGGCAGCGTCGTCGGCCCCGCCGCGGCGGGCTGAACAGCCGGCCGGAGCACATCAGGCAGGCGACCGAGGCATCGCTCAAGCGCCTGGACACCGACCGGATCGATCTGCTCTACCAGCACCGAGTCGACCCGCACGTGCCCCCATCGTGGACCTGCTCGGCCAGATCGCTCAGCGGCACGGCGCGACGCCGGCCCAGGTCGCGCTCGCCTGGCTGCTGGCCCAGCGACCGTGGATCGTGCCCATCCCCGGCACCCGGAAGCTGGAGCGCCTGGAAGAGAACCTGGCCGCGGCCGACGCTGTGTGCTGTCGCTGGTCATGGTGGTCAAGCCTCCAGAATTTGGGTTAGCGCCGGCGGGCCTGCGGCGTCAGTTCGGCCGCGCCGTAGCTGTTGTCGTCCGGGTTCAGCGTGACGCCCGGCGCCACGAGCTCGTCGATGCGGTCCAGGATCTCGGTGCCGAGCGTGACGTCTGCCGCCGGGAGCTGTGACTCGAGCTGCTCGAGGGTCCTCGGGCCGATGATGGCCGAGGTGACGGCCGGGTGGCTGATCGCCCAGGCGAGTGCGAGCTCGATCATCGTCATGCCCGATTTCTCGGCGAGCTGCGCGAGCTCTTCGACGATGTCCAGCTTGCGCTGGTTCGCCGGTGTGCTCATGTCGAAGCGGGCCCCCGGGCGCGCGGCCGACGTGGGCGTGCCGGGGGCGCCCTTGCGCCACCGGCCGGTCAGCCAGCCGCCGGACAGCGGGCTGTACACCAGGGTTCCCATGCCGTGGCGCAGCGCCGTCGGGAGGACGTCCTGCTCGATGCCGCGGACCAGGATCGAGTACGGGGGCTGCTCGGTGACGAACCGGGCCAGGTTCCGCTCGCGGGACACCCACTGCGCCTCGACGATCTGGCTGGCCGCGTACGAGGACGACCCGATGTAGCGGACCTTGCCCTGGCGCACGAGGTCGGTCAGCGCGCCGAGGGTCTCCTCGACGTCCGTCGTCGCGCTCGGGCGGTGCACCTGGTACAGGTCGATGTAGTCCGTCTTCAGGCGCCGCAGCGAGTTCTCGGCCTCCCGCATGATCCACTTGCGGGATCCGCCGCTCTGGTTGGGCCGGTCGTCCATCGGCATGAAGAACTTGGTCGCCAGCAGGACATCGTCGCGGCGCCCCCGCAGGGCCTCGCCGGTGATCTCCTCCGACACGCCCCCGGAGTACACGTCAGCGGTGTCGACGAAGTTGATCCCGGCATCGAGTGCGCGGTGAATGACGCGGACCGCATCGGCGCGGTCGTCGTTGCCCCACGGCCCGAACATCATCGTGCCCAGGCACAGCGGGCTCACCGATACCCCGGTCCGGCCCAGCAGTCGGTATTCCATGTCGTGCTCCTCGTTGCTCGTGTTCAGCTGGCGGTGATGTCGTTGAGTGCGGCGAGGCCGTTGAGGGTGCGGGGGTAGCCGATGAAAGGCACCAGCACGGTCAGCACAGCGAGCAGCCTCGCGCGGGTGTTGCCGACCCGCAGGTTCCCGCTCACGTGCCCGCGCACCTGGGCGTCGGCCCCGCCCAGGGCGACAAGCATCGCGAACGTCAGCAGCTCGCGCACCTCCAGGCTGATGCCGCCGCGCCCGACCGTGTCGCCGAAGCAGTTGGCGGTCAGGTAACGCTGGAAGTGCGCCTCGTCTGCCGGGGTGGCGGTAAGGCGGGCGGCCACCGCGTCGCCGCCGACGATACGGCCCTGAACCGACTTGCCGTGCTCCAGGCGCGTCTGCGGGGTGGACGCCGACTGGCCCGGCAGCGGCAGCTCGACCCCGGCCTCGGCGAGGATGTCGTTGACCGCGTGCAGGTAGTCGAACGCGCGGGCCAGGCCGGTGTAGGCGACGGACTGGTAGACGATCTCCTTCAGCTCGACCGGGCTCACCCCGCCGCTGGCCACCGCCGCGGCGCCCATGACACGGAACTCGGCGAGCCGCCGGCGGCCAGGATCGCGGCCAGCTGCACCATGAGCCGGGTGTGCAGGTCGAGCGTCGCATCCAGCCGCGCGGCGTCGGCGGGCACCTCGCCGAACGCGAAGTTGTCGAAGTACTCGATCAGCTCGGGGTCGGTCTGCGCCAGAGCGGAGACCCGGTCGCCGAACAGCTGGTCGTGGTTGGCCTTCGCGGCAGCGCTGATCGCCATCGGCTACACCCCCGCCGTTCGGTGCGCGGCCAGGTACTGCTCGTCGGTGACCGGCTCGAGCCAGGTCGTGGCCTCGCCGTCGCCGGCGGCGTCGAGGATCGCGTAATGGCACATCATGTTCGTGGCGGTGCCGCCGTGGAAGTGCTCCTCCCCCGCCGGGGTCCACACGCTCTCGCCGGCGCGCAGCACCACGGTCTTGCCGTCGCGGGTGCCGACCAGCCCGGTGCCGTCCGTGCAGACCAGCAGCTGCCCGCTGACGTGGCTGTGCCAGTTGGTGCGCGCGCCCGGGGTGAACCGGACCAGGCCGCAGGTGAGCTTCGAGGTGCCGTCCCCGCCGAACACCGGGTTCAGCCACACGTCGCCGGTGAAGTTCGCCGACGGGGTCTTCACCGTGTCGGTCCTGGGGTTCTTGTCCATCTCGTGTCCTTCTCGTCGTTGAGGCGGTCAGAAGTGAGCGTCAGGCGTGGATACCCGCCCCGACGAAGGCCAAACGCCCCTGCTGCTTGTGCTCCAATGGCTGTGCTCACGAGAACAGTCAACGCGGGTGCGCGCGCCCGCGGGAGTGCCTGCTCTTCCGGGTAACGGCGGTACCTCCCAGGCGGCCTCACGGTCACCTACCGTGGAGTTATGGACAACCGAGCACAGGTCCGCGAGTTCCTCGCCTCCCGGCGGGCCCGCATCACCCCCAGCCAGGCCGGCCTGCCCGCCTACGGCGGCAGCCGCCGGGTCAAGGGCCTGCGCCGGGAAGAGGTCGCACTGCTCGCCGGAGTCAGCATCGACTACTACATCCGGATGGAACGCGGCGACCTCGCCAGCGCCTCCGAGGCGGTCCTCGACGGTATCGCGAACGCACTGCAGCTCGACGACGCCGAGCGCGAGCACCTGCAGTCGCTTGCCCGCTCCGCCCGCCCGGCCGCAATGCGCCGGGCCCGGCCCGGCCCGGCCACGGTCCGCCCGGTCATCCAGCAGGTCCTCGACGCGGTCACCGAAGCACCCGCCTGGGTCCGCAATGCCCGCCACGACATCCTCGCCGTGAACCCGCTCGCCCGCGCGCTCTACTCGCCGGTCCTGGACTCCGCCGTCGCCGGCCCGACCGCCAAGCGCGCCGCCAACACCACCAGGTTCATCTACCTCGACCCGGCCGCCCGGGAGTTCTTCGTCGACTACGACCGCATGGCCGCCGACGCCGCCGCCATGCTCCGGCTCGAAGCCGGACGCAACCCCCACGACAAGGCCCTCATCACCCTGATCGGCGAGCTCTCCACCCAGAGCGAGCTGTTCCGCCAGCACTGGGCCTCGCACAACGTCAAGTTCCACCGCAGCGGCCGCAAGCGGCTCCGCCATCCCGCCGTCGGCGAGCTCGACCTCAACTTCGAGGCCATGGAACTTCCCTCCGAACCCGGCCTGCGCCTCAACCTCTACACCGCCGACCCGGGCACCCCCACCGCCGACGGTCTCAAGCTGCTGGCCAGCTGGGCCGCCACCCGCGCCGCCGACAACACCAGCGCGCGAAACGCTCACGACGTCCGCTGACCAACCAGGACCACAGCACAACCTGCTTCTTAGCCCGTACAACAACGCGACGACTGCGCCGATTGACGCTACTCCACTGCCCGCACCAGGAGGACCCGCGGCTCATGAGCAACTACGCAGCGTCAATCCAGCCGATAGGCCACGTACGGACGAAACCCACGGGCGGAGCCGGGTCGGTCAACTTAACGGTACAACTGCTGTTCCTTTAACTACTGGCGGCCGGCGCTGAGCCGACCGCCATCGCGCCCTCGGGAGCTCGAGGCGGTGCCGTCTCAGCTGGCGTCTGCCGCCACGGCACCTTCGCCTTGGTCCATCCGGAGGGGGCGGAGCGGCGGGGCGAGTGCCTACTTGATCAGTGCGCCCGCGTCGACGGGCAGGGCCACGCCGGTGATGTAGCGGGCCTCGTCGGAGACCAGGAAGAGGATCGCGTTGCTGATGTCCTCGGGCTCGACCCAGCCGACCGGCAGGACGTGCATGAACTGCGCGATCACCGCGGCCACGTCCTCCGGTCCCGGGTTTTCCATGTCCGGCCGGAACAGCTTGAACGCGCCCTCGTTCATGAACATCGGCGTGTTCACGTTGGTCGGCAGGACGGAGTTCACCCGGATGCGGTGCTGGCCGAGTTCGACCGCGAGTGTCCGCATCAGGCCGATCACGCCGTGCTTGGCGGACACGTAGCCGCTCATGCCCGGCATCGCCCGCAGGCCGGCGACGGAGCTGGTGAGCACGACCGATCCGCCCTGGCCGCCCGCGATCAAGTGCGGGACGGCGGCCCGGGCGGTGTGCCAGAGGCCGGTCAGGTTGATGTCGATGGTGTTCTTCCAGCTATCCGGGGCCATCGTCTCGACCGGGCCGCCGGCGCTCGCGATGCCCGCGTTGGCCAGGACGATGTCCAGGCGGCCGAGTTCCTCGACGCCGGCGTCGACCGCCGCCTTGAGCGCGTCGAAGTCGCGCACGTCCGCCTGCCTGGCGACGATCCGCCGGTCCAGTGCCTCCACCAGCTTCACCGTCTCGGCGAGGTCCTCCGGCGTCGACATGGGCAGCGCGCCGTCGACGTCGTGGCAGATGTCGACCGCGATGATGTCGGCGCCCTCCCCGGCGAGCCGTACCGCGTGGCTGCGGCCCTGCCCGCGGCCCGCGCCGGTGATGAAGGCGACCTTGCCCTCGACTCTTCCCGGCATGCTCACTTACCTCGTTTCCCGGTTGATGGTGTCGGCGGCTCAGCCGACCAGGAGCGGTAGCCGCTCCCAGCCGCGCACCGACGACGTGTGCTGCAGTTTCGCCTCGTCCCAGTCGACGTCCCAGGACGGCCAGCGGCGGAGGATCTCCTCGAGCGCGACGCGTCCTTCCAGCCGGGCCAGGGCCGCGCCCAGGCAGTAATGCGGGCCGAGGATGAAGGTCAGGTGCAGGCCCTTCTTCCGGCGGATGTCGAACTCGTCCGGGCGGTCGAAGCGTTCCGGGTCCCGGTTGGCGGCTCCGAGCAGCATCATCATGGCGCTGCCAGCGGGAACCGTCCGCCCGTACAGCTCCACGTCCCGCGTGACGTAGCGGCCGAGAGCGGGGCCGGGCGGCTCGAGGCGCAGCACCTCCTCGACCGCGCCCGGGATCAGCGCCGGGTCGGCGGCCAGCTCGGCGAGCTGGCCGGGATGCCTGGCGAGGGTGGAGGCCAGCCAGCCGATCAGCCGGCCGGTCGTCTCGTTGCCCGCGCCCGGCGACGACCGTGACGTACATCAGGACCTCGTCCCTCGTCAGCGTGCGGGTCACGCCGTTCTCGTCCTCGAACTCCGCGTTGAGCAGCTCGGTCATGATGTCGTCGGAGGGGTTCTTGACCCGCCAGTCGATGTAGTCGCCGAGCGCCTCGTGCGACATGACGACCTCGCCGCTGAAGTCGGCCTTGCCCCCTTCCCCGCCGGCGATCTTCGCGTTGGCCTGGTCGCGGAAGGCGACCTGGCCGGCCTCGGGGATGCCGATCAGCATGCCGATGACCCGCATCGGCATCTCCAGGCTGAGCGCCTCGATCAGGTCGAACCGCGGCTGGCCGACCAGCGGGTCGAGGCAGCGGGCGCAGAACTCGCGGATCTTCGGCTCGAGGTCGGCCACCCGGCGCGGCGAGAACACCCGGGCCACCAGTTGGCGGTGAATGTTGTGGACAGGCGGATCCTCGAAGATCAGGGTGCCTGGCGGCATCTCCGCGTTCATCTTGATCAGCTCGAGGATGGAGCCGCGGGAGGAGGAGAACGTGCCGGTGTCCGCCAGTGCCCGCTCGACGTCCGCGAAGCGGCTCAGGGCGTAGAAGTCGTGGGTCTCGTTGTAGTAGAGCGGGGCTTCCTCGCGTATCCGCCGGAAGAGTGGCCAGGGGTCGGCCGCGAAGCGAGAATCGTACGGGTCCCAGTACGGGGCGTCGGTGGTCACGAACTTGCCTCCCGCTATTAGGGAAGATCATTCAGTTAACTGATTTATAGACCACTGCTAGATCGAGGGCAATGCCTCATTGAGAATTGTCATTGACTAATGTCAGTGACAGAGACGGATGCGGGGAGCGATGGCGACGCGGAAAGAGAACCCAACGGGCGGGAGGTACAGCGGCAGGAGACCCGCCAGCGCGTGTACGCGGCGGCGATCGCCGAGTTCAAGCGCGCCGGCATGGCCGCGGCCGACGTCGGCGTCATCGCCACGGAGGCGGGGGTCGCGCGCGGCACGTTCTACTTTCACTTCCCGACGAAGGAGCACGTCCTCGCCGAGCTTGAGCGCCTCGAGGAGGCCAGGCTCGCGGGCCGGCTCTCGAGGTTCCTCGCCGCGCCGCACGACCTCGCCGGGGCGCTCGCCGAGGTGGTCAGGCTCATGACGGTCATGGAGCGCCGGGTGGGGAAGGTGCTGTTCCGTGAGATGCTCGGGCTCCACTTCTCGTCCCGGCGGCCCGAGCTGCTGCCCGGTGCCGACCAGTGGTCGGAGTACCCCGCGATGACGCTCGTGGTCCACGCCGTCGAGCTCGCGCGGGAGCGCGGCGAGGTCTACCCCGGCGCCGACGCGCTGCGGACCGCGCAGTTCTTCATGCTCGGGCTGTACGCGATGCTGATCACCAGCCACGACCAGCCGAAGGCCGCGCGCGCCGAGATCCTCGACAACTTCCTCGCCACCGTGCTGCGCGGCGTGGAGTCACGCTGAGCTATCGGGCGGCCAGATGGCGCTTAGCACGCGGTCCGGCCAGTTGTCGGGGATGCCGGCGATGGTGACGTAGCGGCCGTAGAACGAGCCGATGAGCATGCTGGTGAGCGCGTCGAGGTCGGCGGAGCCTGGGAGGTCGCCGGCCGCGAGTGCCTGCCGGAGCAGCGCCCGTCGCGGCTCGACGATGCGGGACTTGAAAAGGTGAAGCAGTTCGGGGTGGCGTTCTTCTTCGGCGAGCAGCGAGCCGAGGATGGCCAGTGCGGGGATGGCCCGCAGGTTGGCTGTGGAAGTTCTCCAGGATCGCCAGGGCGTGGGCGCGGGGGGTCGGGGCGCTGGCGGGCGGTTCCTCGACCCGTAGTGAGACGATCACCGCGGCGGCCAGCTCCGCCTTGTCCCGGTACCGGCGCCGGAGGCTGGGCACGGTGGTGCCCGCGGCGGCCGCCACCGATTCGAGCGACATTCGGGCGTACCCGAGCTCGCCGAGCTGCCGGGCCGCGGCGGTCACGATCGCCTGGTCCAGGGCCGGGTCCCTCGGCCGTCCGGCCTTCGCCTGCGGGTGGTTCATTATATTATGATAGGGCATCGTAATGAAATTGCTAAGGAAAGGGATCACCGTGACCGAGTCGGCTGCTGCGCAGGTGCTGCTCGTCGTGGAGCTGACCATCAGGCCGGGCGCCCAGCGGGAGATGCGCGAGGCTCTCGACCGGCTGGTCGACGCGACGCGCCAGGAAGATCGCGGGGTGGTGCGCTTTGAGGTAGGGCTTGATCCTGAAGACGACACGCGGGTGCTTGGGTATGAGATCTGGGCGTCCCAGGATGCGCTCGACGAGCATTCGGCCAAGGCGCACACGCGGGAGTTCAAGGCCCGGGCCCGCGAGCTCGTCGTCGATCCCGCCGCGCCTATGCGGGCTGGCCGCTGGCGACCGATGCGCGAGGAACAGCCGGCCGCGTACGAGCCCGCCACGCCTGGCTTCGCGCCGCCGGCGGCGCCGCCGCCCGGTTTTACCAGTGAACGGCGGCTGGTGAATGACGCGCGAATGCATTACGTGATCGGCGGTTCCGGGACGCCGGTCGTTCTGCTGCACGGGTTCCCGAACACCTGGTACGCGTGGCGAGATGTCATGCCGAGGCTGGCCGAGCGCCACACCGTCATCGCCTTGGACCTACGCGGACTCGGGGACTCTGATCCGGGGACGCGGCCCAACGATGTCCCCACTGGCGCCGACGACGTGCACGGGCTCGTCGCCGAGCTTGGCCTTGGCCCGGTGCTGCTCGCCGGGCAGGACTGGGGCGGGTCGACCGCGTTCGCGTTCGCGGCGGCCCATCCAGACGAGGTACGCCGCCTGGCCGTGCTTGAGGCGATGCCCGCCGGCCCGTGGACCGAGACCGGGCCAGGCCGCAGCAGTACCTGGTTCGCCGGCTTTCACCAGATACCGGACCTTCCGGAGCGCATGGTCGCCGGAAGGGAGCGCGCCTACCTCGACTGGTTCTTCCGCGCGTTCTCCGCGACTCCCGGGGTGCCGACGCCGGCGGCGGTTGACGAGTACGTCCGCTGCTACGCCCGCCCGGGCGCCATGGCCTCAGCCTTCGCCCGCTACCGCGGTACCAGCCGCCAGATCGAGCACAACGCCAAGCACCTGTCCCGGCCACTCGACCTGCCGGTCATGGCGGTCGGCGGCGAGCGGGCCTTCGGGGCCGCGGTTGCGGAGAACCTGCGCCACGGTGCGTCCAACGTGCGCCAGGAGGTCATCGCGGGCTGCGGGCACTATGTCGCCGAAGAGCGGCCAGAAGAGGTCGCCGGCTTGCTGCTCAGCTTCTTCGACGGGGTGTGAACCGATCATTGGCCAACGATCTGCCGCCCCCGCCTAGTGGCCGATCTGGTCGAGCTCGGCGAGTTCCTCGTCGGAGAGCGAGAGTCCCGCGCCGGCGACGTTCTCGCGCAGGTGCGCCGACCGAGGAGGTGCCGGGGATGAGCAGGATGTTCGGCGACCGTTGCCGCAGCCAGGCCAGGGCGACCGACATGGGCGTCGCGTCCAGCCGGGCGGCTACGGCCGAGAGCGCCGAGGACTGCAGCGGGCTGAAGCCGCCGAGCGGGAAGAAGGGGACGTAGGCGATGCCCTGTTCGGCGAGCTCGTCGATCAGCTTGTCGTCGTGGCGGTAGGCGAGGTTGTACATGTTCTGCACGCACACGATGGGCGCGATCGAGCGAGCCTCGGCGACCTGTTCCGCCGTCGCGTTGCTCACGCCGAGGTGCCGGATCAGTCCCTGCTGCTGGAGCTGGGCGAGCGTCTCGAACGGCTCGGCGAGCGAGCCGGGCTGGGGTCCCGGTGCGTTGCCGAGCCGGAGGTTGACCACGTCGAGCACCTCAAGGCCGAGGTCCTCAAGGTTCTCGCTGACGGAGCGGCGCAGGCTCTCCGGGTCACGCGCCGGGGGCCAGCCGCCGCCGGAGTCCCGGGTCGCGCCGACCTTGGTCACGATGTGCAGCGCCCCGGGGTACGGGTGCAGCGCTTGGCGGATCAGCTGGTTGGTGACGCGCGGACCGTAGGCGCCGCTGGTGTCGATATGGGTGATGCCGAGGCCGGCGGCCGCGCGCAGGACGGCGAGGGCGCCGTCGCGGTCGGCGGGCGGCCCCATGACCCCGGGGCCCGCGAGCTGCATCGCGCCGTAGCCGAAGCGGGTGACGGCCAGGTCGCCCAGCGCCCAGGTGCCGCCGGGAAGCGAGGTGGCGAGCATGCTGATCCCCTGCCTTTCGCGTTGAGTTTGGTAGTGGTGCCTAGCGGTTCATTGCATGATTATTGGTGTGTAGCTTCCTAAGGGGAAGTAGGCACTTCAGAGTGTGTAAGGCACCCACGGGTTAGAGGAGCGGTCGATGGCAACGACGACGGCGGCCCAGCAAAGGGCGCAGGCCAAGGCGGAATATGACGCCTTCCTGGCGGCGTGCCCCAGCCGCAAGCTGCTCGACCGGATCTCCGACAAGTGGGTCACGCTGATCCTGGCCGCGCTGGGCAGCGACGGCTCGCATCAGCGGGGCGCCGGCTGCGCGGGCGAGCCCCGGTCGATGCGCTACTCGGAGTTGTCCCGCCTGCTGGCGGGCGTCAGCCAGAAGATGCTCACCCAGACGCTGCGCTCCCTGGAGCGCGACGGCCTGGTCACCCGCACCGTCACGCCGACCGTGCCGGTCACGGTCTCCTACGAGCTGACCGACCTCGGCCTGTCACTGCATCAGCTGATGCGCGGCCTCAAGACCTGGTCCGAGATGCACATGGACGACGTGCTCGCCAACCGCGCGACGTACGACGCCCGCACCGCCTGAACCCGGGAGCGAAGGCGTCACGTCAGCAAGGAGCAGGAAGTTGGCTGGAGAGACCCAACTGACGGCACTGCTCAGCAGCATGAGCCCGGAGCTTCACCCCGGTGAGTACGTGTTCACCTCGACCCCCGATGCGGCAGTCCCCGCGGGCGCGGCGCCCGTCGTGACGGTCGCGGAGGAAGAGGGCCTCACCATGGTCCTGCGCAAAAAGGACGCCGACAGGCGCCGACCTGCGGGTGGGAACGTGGGTGTATGCCTCTCCGCTGCGCATGCCCTGGATCCGCGACGTGGAACTCGCGCTCCACGTGCCGGTGGTCGGCGACGCCGTCGCCCCGTTCATGACACCCCCCGACACGGACCCGGCCGCGCTACGCGCGGCGGACTCGCTCCTATACTCCCGAGCGACCCGGCGGCGGCCACCGAGGAGATCTTGAGGCGGCGGGAGGAGGGCGGCTTCTCCTACTTCGTTGTCGGCGCCAACGCCGCTGATGCGCTCGCTCCCGTCGTCGCCGAGCTGACCGGACATTGACCCGACGTCGTTCGACCCGGGCGGTGATGCCCGCTAGGTTCCGACCGCCATGGCGAAGACGTGCAGTGCGGGGTTGTAGCCCGCGACGCTGCCCAGGCTGGGCAGGGTCACGGCCTCGACCGTCCGGCCGGCCTGCAAGGCCACGTTCTGCTCGAACAAGTACACCGTGTGACCGGACGACCCAGTGGGATAGTTGGCGTAGTTCACCGACGCTACCTGCGTGTTAGCCGGGTTCCCGTTCTGCCCGGACGCGTACCAGAAGTTCCCGACATCAAGGGTGAACGTCTGCGTGGTGCCGTCGGTGTAGTAGATCGTTCCGGTGCCGGACTCAGCGGAATTGTTCGCCGCGGCCAGGAAGCCCAGCTCGGAGCCCGACCCCGAGATGGCGATCGTCTGCCCCTGCGCCATCGTGTTGTCCGGCTGCGCGGAGGCCGCGTCAGGCCAGGTGAAGGTAAGCCCGCCGGCGTTGACGGAAGCACCCGGCGTGATGCCGTCGGCGGCGAGGCCCTGCGCCGAGAACGACGTGCCCTCGCCGTCAAACCCGGTGAACCCCGGTGAGGGACCGGGATCCGAGTCATCCGTCACGGCCGCGTTGTTGAACGTGGCCGCCAGCGAGGCTGCCGGCACGTTCACCGTCGCCGTACTGATGAGCGTCCGCGAGCCGTCGTAGGCAGCCGAGGCCAGCAGGCTGCTCTCCCCCGCCGACAGCCCGGACGACGGCGGGGTCACCTTAAAGGTCGCCGTCGCCGACTGCCCGGGGGCGACCGTCCCCGCGGAAACCGGGCCGGACGGCGAGACGGTCCACCCGGACGACGGCGCGGTCAGCGACAGGGACGCGGAGCGCAGCGGCGCGCTCCCGGGATCGCGCAGCGTGTCGGTCACCGTGAAGGACGATGTCGCCAGTGCGGTCGACGGCACCGCGGCCAGCGTGGGCGAGAGCGCGGCGGGCGCCCCGTACACCGCGGGGTTGTAGCCGGGGCTGGAGACCGGTGCGACCGGGACGCCGCCCGCCTGGTTCCCCGCCGCCACGAGCGACACGGCGTCAAGCCCGCCGCCCGCCTGGTCAAGCCCCCAGACCGCGATCGCGAGGGTGTTGGCCCCGTGCTCGTTGAGTATCCCGGCAGGCACGTAGAACTGGTGCTGCGGCCCGGCATTGTTCACGTACCGCCCGATCAGCCAGCCGTTGACGTAGATGAACGCCCGGTAGTCGGCCGTTCCCGCGCCCGGCCCCGGTCCCCCGACCTGCACGTCGACCGGGACGTAGCTGTTAGCCGGCAGGTGCAGGGAGAAGTCGGTCCGGTACCAGCCGATGCCCGCCGGGACGCCCAGAGACGACCAGCTGTCCGGCAGCGTCACGTCCTGCCAGTTCCCGTCCGGGTAACCGGGCAGGTCCCAGCCGTTGTCGGAGCCGAAGAGCCCCGCCTCGTTCATGACTCCGCGCACGGGATCCTGCAGGGTAGATCCCCCGGGCGAGCCCATCAGGCGCCACGAGATGGGAGCCGACGACCCGGCCAGCACGGCGTTGTACAGTCCCACCTTCTCCCCGGACGGCCCCTCCGGGTTGCCGGTGTTCTCCACGAGCACCGCGATCACGTTGTCCGCGCCGGCCTTCACCGCGCCGGCCGGGAACGTGAACGTCTGGGTCTGCGCGCCCGCGGCCGTGCCCGACCCCAGGAAAGCGCCGTTCAGCCACACCGAATACGCGCCGGTGGGCGAGATGCCGTCGGCGGTCAGCGTCACGCCGGTCTCCGACCCGGTCGCGGTGAAGTGCCCGCGGTACCACACGAACCCGTGGTCGTACCCGTAGTCCGACGCGTACAGCACCGGCGCTGACGGGGAACTGGCGGTGGACACCGGGTGGTCGGCCAGCGTCCAGCCGCTGTCGTCGAACCCGGGCTGCGCCTCGGGCGCCTCGCTCGCGAACTTCCAGTTGGTCAGCTGCGGCAGGGTGACTGGGGCGGGTCCGGCGATGGCGCCGGCCAGGGACCCGTCGGGGCTCACCTTCGTGCGCACCGGCGCTCCATTCCACGTCACCGAACGGACCGTGGCCGGTGCCCATACCGTCAGGCTTCCTGCCTTCGCCGTGTCGCCGGTGAGCGCCAGGGTGTCGCCGGTCACGCTGGCCGTCCGGACGAGGTAGCCGCCTTCGACGAGCACGGTGCCGTCGGCCGTCGCCTCCGGCCAGAAGTCCTCGGCGGTGTTCGTGTCCGCGATGAGGAGCAGCAGCGGCGTGGTCCCGCCGCCGGTGATCTCCACCTCGGCGAGCCCGTCATGGACGTAGTCGAGTCTCAGGTCGCCGCTGGCAGGATCCCAGGTGCTCGGCACCGTGCCGGACAGGACGTCCACGGCCGGCTGGCTGGCGTAGTGGAGCACGGTCTCGCCGTCGGTGCCCGCCGGGTCGTACAGGAGCGCCATGTCCTTGGACTGGGCGGTGCGGGAGCCGATGGTCGCCTGGGTCATGAGCTCGGAGGTCGAGTAGACCAGGTGCTGGCCGCCGAAGTCGTAGTTGGCGACGAGCAGCCGCGAGTCGCGCCCGTCGAGCGTGATCGTGCCGGACTGCGGGACCTGCGGGAAGTAGCCGGCGAGCTCGGCGGCGGTGGGCACGTTGATAGCGTCGACGACGACCGTGTCCGCGCTCGCGGCCGCGTCCTTGGTCCCGGTCACCGCGATCGTGAGCGTGTGCGGGCCGCTCGCCAGGCCGCTCGTGCTGTAGAGGATCTGCTGGAACTCCTTGCCGGCGGAGTCGTAGGTGTCGACGGTCGCAACCTGAGTGCCGTCGACGGACACGTCGGCGATGCCGCCATTGGTGTTCTTGGGCCCGATCCACTGCACGGCCGTCCCCGTGAACGTGACGGACATGGTGGCGCCGGCCTGCGTGCTCCATGACTCGGTGCTGTCGTAGTCGCCGATGGTGTAGTTGCTGTTGCCGGTGTTCGCGTGGGTCCAGGTTCCGGTGTAGGTCAGGGCGCTGGACGCGTCGTCGTAGGTGAAGCTGGTGGCGGGGGTCAGGCTGAGGGCGATGTGGGTGCTGGCGGTAGCCGTCGACGTGGCGTCGGACTGGCGGACGTAGACGAACTGGGTGCCGCTGCTCGGGTTGACCCGGTCGAGCGTGGTGATGGCCGGGTTGTCCGCCGCCGGCGCCTGGGCCGGCACCGTCTGCGTCAGCGGGGCAACCGAGGTCTCGAGGTCGTTGATGAGCTTGTTCTCGCCGTACTTGGAGCCCGCGATGTCATTGGGGTCGGCCGGGGTTCCGATCTCCCCGGTCTCGCGGATCGCCGCCCCGTAGTCGTATGAGGTGTAGACCTGGGGCGCGGGCAGCCAGCCCCAGTTCGTGCCGCCGACGCCCATGTAGTAGCTCTGCATGGTCGAGCCCTGGATGATGTTGTCCTTGTAGTAGACGTTCTCGAAGTCAGGGCCGGTCATGTTGTAGCAGTCGTCGTAGCCGGCGCCGCCCCAGCCGTCGAACGAGCCACCCTGGTACTCGGGCAGGTAGACGGGCTCGTTCTCGTAGACCGGGTAGCCGGACTGCGGCTGGCCGAAGTTCTCCGGGTTCGCGCAGTCGAAGCCCAGCGGGTAGTTGTCGGTGCCGCTGATGTTCACCGCGCCAAGCCCGGAGGTGTACGTCTGCGCGCCGCAGCACTGGTTGAACGTGAATGGCACGTCAATGCCGTCGGACGTGGCCTGCTGCTCGAGGTCGGCCATGTACTGGTCGGCGGACGTGCCCTGAGCGGCGTACTCGTTCTCCACCTGGTAGGCGATGACGTCGCCGCCCTTGGTGACCTGATGCGCGGCGATGATCGGGTCGATCTGCGACAGCCACTGCAGCGCGGCGGACAGGTACGGCTGGACGTCGCTGCGGTAGCCGTTTTGCGCGGTGAGGACCCACGACGGGATGCCGCCGCCGTCGGTCTCCGCGTTGATGTACGGGCCCGGGCGGGCGATCACGTACAGCCCGGCTTCCTGTGCCATGTTGAGGAACTCGTTGTAGTCCCGCACCCCGCTGAAGTCATATTCGCCGGGAGCGGGCGAGTTGTAGTCCCAGTCGAAGTAGACGGTGACGGCGTTGTAGCCGTCGGCCTTCATCTTCTGCAGGTCATCGAGCCACAGGCTCGGGCTCGGGGTGCGCCACGGGTCGAACTCGCCGGCCGTGACGTACACGCGCTTGCCGCCGATCAGCATGGAGTACTGGTCGTAGCTGACGGTCTGGGGCGCGGTCTTCAGGATGTCCTTTGGCTCGGGGACCGGTTCCGGCGTTGCCGCGCTCGTGGTGTCGGCCTGCGTGCCGCTGGCGGCTTTCGTGTTCGCGGTGACCGTGAACGTGTAGGGGGTACCGTCAGTGAGCCCGTCGACGATCGCCCAGTCGTTCGGCACGTCCGCCGTGACCTGCTGGCCGCCCGGCGAAGCCGTCACGGTGTAGCTGGTGACCTGGCTCGCGCCGGTCCTCGGCGGGCACCACACGACGGTCGCGGACGCACTGCCGGGTATCGCCCGGGCCAGCGTGGGTGCGCCGACCGTGGCGTCGGCCGCGGCACCGGGGGTGGCGGCCGGGCAGGACGCGTCGGTGCCGGACGGCCTCGCCGCTGTCGTGGCGCTGGCGGACGCGGCGGTCGCCGACACGGCGGGGGCCGACACGCTAGCCGCCGCGGTCGCCGGCTGGGCTAGCTGCGGAAGTCCCAGGGAGACGAGGAGCAGGGTGGCCGCGCTAGCGGCGACCATGCGGAAACGCCGGAAAGCACCATCGTTCATTCAGGCTCACCCGCATCGCACGAGGCAATAAAGCGTGACAACCTCAACCAAATTCCCGCAATCTCAAATGTCAAGACTTGACTGAGACGAATGTGAGCGCTAACAGCAAGCCTGAGCGAGACGGTTTTTAATGCCACGCATTTCCCCACAGGTCCTCAAACCTGCACTTGACGAGGGTCATGTGAACGATCACAATCAACCTGGGTGTGCGGCGGTCACGTAAAAGTGGCCCGGGGCCGTCACCCGCGGATAGGAGACCGGCGACCCAACGGAGGGATCGGTCGTGCTGTTCCACCGGGCAGTGGCGGCGGCGTCCGCCATGGCAGTCGCGGCCGCGATGGCCGCCCTCGTCTCGCATCCGGCCGCCGCCGCGGCCAGCGGCGGAACCCTCACCGTCAACCTCGCCTCTTCTACCGGCCCGGTGCTCGGCGGCGCCAGTGGCGCGCTCTACGGGCTGTCCGAGAACGGTGTCCCGGGATCGGACCTGCTAAGCCCGCTGCACGTCAAGACGATCGCGGCCGGGCCCGCTGGCGGGGCGCAGCATCCATCCGGGCACACGGACCAGGTCGCCCCCGAGTTCTTCGGCATGGGCGGCAAGTGGCTGCTCGACTACATGCAGGACTACTACTCGCAATGGCCCTACCAAAACGTCGGCATCAGCAGCTACCTGTCCGTCGTCGACACGATCGTGGACGGCGTCCGGAACAGCCAGGACGCCAGCCGGTATGTCTTCGTACCGTTCAACGAGCCGGACGGGATCTGGTACTCGCTCAATCCGTCAAACTCCGATTTCGGCACCGAGATGACCCAGTTCGAAGAGGACTGGACCACGGTCTTCCAGCGGATACGCGCCGACGACCCGGGCGCGCTTATCGCCGGCCCCAATACCTCCGTGTACAACGCGACCGTGATGAGCGACTTCCTCAGCTACGCCAAGGCCCACGACGTGCTGCCGGACGTCGTCACCTGGCACGTGCTCGAGCCCAGCACGGAGGAGTCGTTCCCCTCCGACTACGCCAGCTTCCTCGCGCTCGAACGTCGCGGCGGCATCGCGCCGATCCCGGTCGACATCGACGAGTACGCGGACCGGTACCAGCTGTCCGTGCCCGGTGAGATGGTGCAACTGCTCGCCGAGTTCGAGGACGCGAAGGTCTACTCCGACCTGCCGTTCTGGGACATCGCCGATAACTACTCCGATACGGCCGTCCGCAACGACGAGCCGAACGGGCAGTGGTGGCTCATGTACTGGTACGGCCAGCTCACCGGCCACACCGTGGCCGTGACGCCGCCGCAGCCTGACGTGCTCGACACCCTGCAGGGCTTGTCCGCGCTCGACACCGCGAAACGCCAGGCCCGAGTCCTGCTCGCCGACCCATCCGGCGGCACGGACTCGGTGAAGGTGACCGGGATCGACCCGGCCGTGTTCGGCCAGGCGGTGCACGTGTCCGTGCAGTCCATCGGCTGGACCGGGTACGACGGATCCGCGTACACGCCCCTGGACGTGGCGGAGACCGACTACCGCGTGGTGAACGGGACCGTCACGGTGCCGCTGGGCGGACTGAACCCGAGCGACGCCTACCAGGTGATCGTCACGCCCGCCTCGACGGCGTCCGTGACCGCGTCGCCGCCTGCGGTGACCCAGACCTACCTCGCGGCGGACGCGGCGCTGACCGACGCCACCGTCTACAGCCAGGGATCTCAGTCCAACTACAACGGCTACGCCACCGCGGGCGGCAAGGACGTCGGTTCCATCGACCAGCCGGATAGCCGGGTGGCCTTCACCGTCAGCGTCCCCGTCCACCGGGCGGTACCTGATGTCCGTGTACTACGGGAACCAGACCGGCACGATCTCGCAGCAGATCCTGCGGGTCGACTCCGGCGCCTGGTCGTTCATCGACTACCCGCCGACGCTGAACTGGCTGTTCCGGTCGCACGAGGACGTGTACCTGAACCTTGCCGCGGGGACGCACACCATCGCCTTCGGCGTGTCCGACCCGTCGATCGGCACCGCGAAGGGCCAGGTCACGATGGACGACATCCAGCTGACGGACGCGCCTGGCGCGGTACCAGGCGTGACCGGGCCCGGCACCACGTACCCGGCCGCCACCGCGGACCTGTCCGGCCGGGCGTCCACCGTGCCGTGCGACGGCCCCGGGTGCCTGGCCGCCCAGGACGTCGCGCTTGGCCCAGGCGGCTCCGCCTCGTTCGCGGTGGACGCGGGCACCGACGGGTTCTACCGGGTCACCCCGGCCGGCACCGGGGCTGGATCGATCGGCGGGCACGGTGCTTCCGGACAACCCAGTGCGCTGACCGTCGACGGGGCCGGGGTCTCCCCCGGCATCGTGTACCTGCACGCGGGGATCAACCCGGTGACGTACACGGGCACCGGGATCCTGGGCGGGCTGTCCGTGACAGCGGCGAGCGGGCACGCGACCACCTACGCGGCGTCGGCCGCGCAGAACGTGCTGTCCGGCACGGCGCAGGTGGAGTCGGACTCTTACGCCGACGGAGGCCAGTACGTCGGCTGGATCGGCAACGGCGCGGCCAACACCCTGACCTTCACCGGGGTGACCGTGCCGTCCGCCGGCACCTACCGCATCATGGTCAGTTACGCCGACGCCGACGGCGAGAGCTCGGGCAACTACAACACCAACCTCATCGACCGTGCCTTCACCCTCACCACGTCGGCGGGTTCGTCGGTCACGACGTACGCGCGCAATACCTACAGCTGGGACCAGTTCGACACGGTGGAGGTGACCGCCCGGCTCGATGCGGGCAGCAACACCGTCACCATCGGAAACCCAACCTATTACGCGCCCAACGTCGACAAGATCGTCGTCGCCCCGGCCTCAAGCGGGTGAGCGCCCGCGCCCCCAAACCGGGGGGTGGCGGGTCAGGGTGCGACTCGCACGCCGCGTGACCGGTGGGTGACATTAAAAGCTACTAGGTAGTAATAATCGGTGAGATTGAGTAGCAGTACTCATTCGCCAGGGCGCGGGCCCCGGGAGGCTCGATGACATGACGAGCTCACCTCGGCTGGCCGGGCTGACACTGCGGGACCGCTGGCGCCGGACCCGCCTGCGGGCCTATTCCGGCACGCTGACCAGCATTTATCACGCCGCATCGCTGCGCCCGGCGCTGTGGCGGGTGATGGCCCGCAGCTATCACCCGGCCTTCGACCGGATCGCCGCCCGCCACGCCCTGCTGGCGTGCCGCCTCGGCAGCGTCGCCATCCCCGCGTACCGCGACCTGCTGCTCAGGAGCGGGCTCCTGCTCGAGAACGGACCGGTGAAGGCCCGCGGCCTGGTGGACTTCCCTGAGACGTCGAAGCAGAATTACGCGGGCTGCTACGACGAGGCCAGCCGGTGCCCCGATGGCCGGATGTACCGGCCGGGCGTCATCGTGGACGAGTCGTCTGGTTCAACCGGCCGACCGTATAACTGGGTGCGCGGCCCCCAGGAGCTCAAGGCGATCTACCGCAACGTAGCGGGCTACGTGAGCCTTGCCTTCCCGGGCGAGAAGCTATTCGTGATCAACGCGTACTCGATGGGGGCCTGGGCGACCGGGACCACAACCGGCAACGCGCTGAGCCGGATCGCCATGGTCAAGAACACCGGCCCGGACCTGGAGAAGATCACCGACACGCTGGTGCATTTCGGACCGGATTATGACTACATCGTCACGGCTTATCCACCCTTCCTCAAGCACCTGCGGGACCGGCTGGACGCCGCCGGCTTCGACTGGGAGCGGTACCGGCTGCGGGCAATGGTCGGGGGCGAGGGCATGACCGAGGCACTGCGGGACTACCTGGAGGAGCGCTTCGAACAGGTGCGATCTGGCTACGGCGCTAGCGACCTCACGATCGGCATAGCGGCAGAAACAAACTTCACCGTCTGGCTCCGCAAGCAGCTGGCTGCCGACCGCGAACTGCGCCGCGAACTGCTCGGACCCGCGGAGCAGCGGCTGCCGATGATCTTCCACTACAACCCGCTCGAGACCTACCTGGAGGTCAACGGCCAGGGCGAGATCGTGTGCACGATCAACCCGAGCACCTGCCTGCAGCCCAAACTGCGCTATAACGTCGGCGACGAGGGCATGCTGCTGCCGGCCCGCCGGGTCGAGGCGCTCATCGCGCGGGACCCGGGGCGCTGGGCAGGCTGCCGCGCCGGTCACGAGCGGATGAGCTTGCCTTTGCTGCTCGTGTTCGGCCGGAAGGACAGCACGATCTCCTACATGGGGGCCAACCTCTACCCCCAGGACGTGGAATACGGCCTCTACGCCGGCAACCCGATGGCCGCCGAGATCGAGCGGTTCAGCCTCTCCCTAGCGGAACTGCCCGGCCTGGAGTCCCGCCCGGTCGTCAACATCGAGCTGCGGCCGGGAGCTGACCTCGGCGCCGGCGGCGCGGCCAGGCTCGCGGCCAGGTGCCGCGACGGCGTGCTGGCCCACCTGACCCGGGTGTCGCGGGATTTCGCCGAGGCGCTCTCCGAGGACCCCGCAGCCGCCGACCTCCAGGTCCGGGTCTTCTCGCATGGCGAGGGGCCGTTCCGCGGACCCGGCACGATCAAGAACGTCTATCTGACGAAGGAACCGGCATGAACGTGCAGGCAGTGCTGACCGAGTCGCTACGCGCGCCATCCGCGCACAACGCCCAGCCCTGGCGCATCACGCCGCGGGCCGACGGCGGCTACGAACTCCACTACGACCACCTGGACTACCTGCCCTTCGACCCAGACGACCGGGACGCCTACCTGGCCATGGGCGCCTTCCTCGAAACGATGAACCTGGCCGCGCAGCGGCACGGCCTGATGCGCCGGCTTCACGCCGGTGTTCAGCCGTAACGGGACCGACCTTTACGTCGGAAGCGTGCGGTTCCGTGAGGCTGACGCCGACCGGCCGGCCGATCCGCTAGCCGGGCCAGCCGCTGACCGGCACACCAACCGCCAGCCGTATGACCGGACGCCGCTGCCAGACGAACTGCGGACCAGGCTGACCGCTCTCGGCTGCGCGCTCGTCCCCCCGGGCCAGATGGCCCGGCTGGTCCGGAAGGCCAGCGTGCTGTCCTGGAATGACCGCCGGTTCGTGGCCGACCTCGACCGCTGGATCAGCGCCGACCCCGATGCTCCGGCGGGCATGACACCGGCCGGGCTCCCGCTGTCCCGGCTGGAATGGACCGGACTGCGGGTAGCGCTGCGGCTGGGACGCCTGCCCGCACCGCTAGCCCACGTCGCGGCCGCTCGCGATATCCGGCTGCTCGCCCAAGCGCAGGCCGTGGCGGTACTCGGCGCCGCCGACCTGACCCCGCCGGTGCTGGCCGACGCCGGCCGGCGGCTGCTGCGCAGCTGGGTCGCGATCAACGCGGCCGGGTTCGCCTACCACCCGATCTCGGTCGCGGTGGACCGGCCGGAGACCGCTCCCCAGGTCGCCGCCACGGCCGGAGTCCCGGTCCCGGTCGCGGTCTTCCGGATCGGCCGCCCCCGCCGTGAGGCTCCCCGCTCCAACCGCCGCGACCTAGCCGACGTGCTCAGGCCCGACCCGGCACGCACGTAACCTCGCGGCATCGCCGCCCTGGAGGCCTGACGATCCAAACACACGAACGTTGACCGCGGACCTAGCCCGGATACTCCTCCTGAGTGACGTGCCGTCCCCACGTGGTGTGGCTGCCGGAGTCGTCGGACTCCTGGTAGGCGATCTGCGTGTTGAAGCGCGTAGGCGCGGCGCCGTGCCAGTGATTCTCGCCCGGCTCAAAGTAGACGCGGTCACCCGGCCGTACTTCCTCGACCGGTCCTCCCTCACGCTGGCACAGGCCGACCCCCTCGGTGACGTAGACCGTCTGGCCGACAGGGTGGGTGTGCCACGCCGTGCGGGCTCCCGGCGCGAAGTGGACGACTCCGCCCATCACCCGCGAGGGCGGCGACGGCATGCTGACGACATCGATGTAGACGTTTCCGGCGAACCAGTCGCCGGGACCAGCCATCGTTTCGAGCCCGTTCCTGGTGATCTTCATTTTCAGCCTCCTGTGCTGTGGTCGACATCAGGGAAGCACGGTTCCCTGGCGGGGTGAGAGGACGAGCTTGTCCAGGTACTGACAGGGCACCCCCGTGGCCTCGGCCGCGGTTTAGTCTCGGAGTCGTGGACACAAAGACCGAGGTACGGGACTTCCTCACCTCGCGGCGGGCGAAGATCACTCCCGGGGAGGTCGGCCTCACCGCCTACGGAGCGCGGCAGGTCCCTGGACTCCGGCGCGAGGAGGTCGCGACCCTGGCCGGGGTCAGCGTCGACTACTACAACCGGATGGAGCGCGGCAGCCTGGCGGGCGTTTCCGAGAGTGTCCTCGAAGCGGTCGCGGGCGCGCTCCGCCTGGACGAGGCCGAGCGGGCGCACCTCTTCGACCTGGCTCGCGCCTCGAGAGACCGGGCCGCCGGCAGGCGCCGTAGCCCCGCCAAGCGGGCTGTCCGCCCCAGCGTTGAGTGGATGATCGACGCGATGACCGGCGCCGCCGCGTTCGTCGTCAACAGCCGCCAGGACATACTCGCCGCGAACCATCTCGGGCGAGCGTTCTATGCCCCGGTGTTCGAATCCCGCGCGCCCGCGAACATGGCCCGCTTCACCTACCTCGACCCGCGCGCCAGGGACTTCTTCGCCGACTGGAACCGGGCCGCGAAAGAATGCGTCGCTGCCCTGCGAACGCAAGCCGGGCGCGATCCGTTCGACCGCGACCTCGCTGACCTCGTCGGCGAACTCTCGACGCGATGCGAGGAGTTCGCCGCGTTGTGGGCGACCCATGACGTGCGGCTGCATCGCAAGGCAGAGAAGCATTTCCACCACCCCGTCGCGGGTGACCTCACGCTGCGGTACGAGCGACTCGCGGTCGACGGGGATCCCGGCCTGGAGATTTTCGCCTACATGGCGGAGCCCGGGTCACGATCGGAGGAGGCATTCAACTTCCTGGCGAGTTGCCCGGCAGACGGAAGCGATTTGCCAAGCCACGTGTCCATCAGGACAGACGCCTGAGCAGCCACCCACGTAACTCACCCGACGGGCGGACGCGGGGACCCTTGATGGTGAACGCGGCCAGGCCGATGGCGAAGACGGCCATGGCGGCGATCCAGCCGCCCCGGTCTTCGCGGCGGCCGGGCCGGCCCAGGTGAGCGGCCATGAGTAATTCGCGATCAGCGCGAACTGGGAGACGGCCGCGAAGGCGAGCGGGCCGGTCCAGGCGATCAGCGCGCCGGTCACCAGGCAGCAGACTAGCCCGATCCCGGTCATGCCCAGGACGTTCCGCGCGACCGCGAGGATGCCGCGGCCAGGTGGACGCCGGACTGCGGACTGTACGCGACCGCCGCGCCGAGGGCGAACAACCCGATAGCGGCCCCGCACAGCGCGAGAACCAAGCCGGTCCGCAGGAACGGCAGCCGCCAGCCGGTCGCCCGCTCCGGCTCGCCGAACGGGCTGTGCGTCGTCACCGCGATGATCCCCGCGGCGCAGCCCTGGAGGATCATCGGCAGCTCATCGGCGGCGTTGCGGGTACCGAGCCCCCAGTGGTAGTGGAGGGAGGCCCACAGGGCCACGCCGCAAGTGAGCAGCGCCACCAGGGCCGCCGGGGCGCGCCGGCTGCGCAGGTGCAGCCAGGCGAGACGGGCCGCCGAAGACACCGGCCGCACGGCCGGGGCTGCCGCCGGAGGCGGTTTCTGGATGCCAGTGACGGTCATCGCGTCACTCCCCGGCTCCGCCGGGCCAGGAGGCGGCCTGCACTGGTTCCAGGCTCACGGGATCCGCGCCAGGGTGATGTGGCCGGCCTTCAGCGCGGCCAGGTTGGCGGCCAGCCAGGCGTGCCGCGTGGCGGCGGGCAGCGCCGCGAACCTGGCGGCGGCGGCCGCGACCTGCGGCTGCTGCGCGCACTGCTGCACGTAAGGGTTGCACGCGGGGTAGGGCTGCGAGCCGATCGCCTGGAGCAGCCCGTCCTCCACGGCCTGCTGCGCCGGGGTGCCCACATTCCAGATGACACGCCGCTCGCGGTCAGCTGGCCGACCGGGCCGACGATCACCGCGTGCACGATGTCCTGCCGGAAACCGTCCCGGAACTGGGCCGGGTCCGGCACCTGATCGATCGCACCGTCCATGGAGAACTCGTACACCGGCGGGCTGCCGGTCACTATGCCGTCCCGGAAGGCCTGCTGCACGACCGACGGCACCGCCAGGCCCGGGACCTCAACGGCGCGGACCGGCGCACCCGGCAGCCCGGAGACCTCGGCCATGACCGGGCCGAACGAGTCCAGGGCCTGGCTCAGGTAGCTCCTGTAGGCCGGGTGCAGGCAGACCAGGAAGCCGCCGGAAGCATCCGCGCAGACCGGGGTGTACGCGATCGGCTTGTCGGAGGCACTGTCGTGCAGGGCAAGGACCTCGATCCCCCCCGTGACCGACGACACCCTGGCCGTCGCGGCCAGCCCGAACCCGGCGACGGCCAGGGCGATGCCGGCCGCGAAGACGGCGGTCGCGACGGCGCGCAGCCGCGCTCCTCCCCCGCTGGCGAGATCGAGGGCGCCGCGCCAGCCGGCGCCGCCGGTGCGCGGGGACAACCCGAGCAGGCCGACCGCCCCGAGCGTGCACCCGGCGAAGAACATGACCTGGACGATCGAGACGTCCGGCGGGACGGGGTAGAAGACGCCCGCGTCGTTTCCCGGGACGATGCCGTCCGGCGACAGTGCGAAGACCGAGGTGCCGCCCTGCTGACGGTCCGGCTGAACACGGCCACCGTGAGCATCGAGATGCCCACGGCGACGATCGGGGCGGTGAACCGGCCGGGGAACAGCGCCCCGAGGGTGAACGCGAGGGCGCAGACCGCGGTCAGCGACACGGCGCCGGCCGCGACCGGCCAGACCGGCGGCCCGCCCCAGGTCGCCGCCTGGCGCGATGTGCACATACAGCACGACCACGCCGGCGCAGGAACGCGGCTAGCACCCAGGCCAGCGTGCCCGCCAGCGAGCACAGCTGCCGCATCCACGCCGGTCGGGCGGTCGCCGCCAGCAGGTCACCGACATTGTGACGGCCCTCCCGCGACCCGGCCCAGGCGGAAATGCCGGCGGCGAAGGGCACGAAGAGGGGCCAGAGCTTGTCCAGCACGACCGAGGCCCGCAAGGTCCATAGGGCGGGATAGTGGGAGGCCGTCCGGAACGGATCGTAAATGAACAGGACGGCTAGCAGCGGGATAGCCCAGACGAAGGCGCTGTGCCTGACCTCCATCCACACGATGCGGACGGCGAGCAGGGGCAAGCGGGACGGGTCCCGGGGCGGGCGCGCCTCCCGCGCGGTCGCGGCGGTCACGTGGCCACCCCGCCATTGCTACGGGAAGCACTGCGGGCGGCCTCCAGGACCGCGCTGTGCGGCGGCTCAACCGCGACCAGCGGCGGCGAGCTTCCTGTCGCCGGCAACGGCATCATCGGAATGCGGGAGCGGGCCGCGATGTACGGCGGGAAGGTCCGGGCCGCGCCACTGCCGGGACGCGGCTTCCGGGTCACCGCCCGGTTCCCGCTCGCGGGCACGGCCGCCATGGGCACCGGGACATGACGATCCGCGTGCTGGTCGCCAACGACCAGGCGCTCGTCCGCGGGAGCTTCCGCATCCTCGTCGACACCGCATCCGACCTGACCGCGGTCGGCGAGGCGGCGACCGGCACCGAGGCCGTCGAGATCGCCCGGCGCGAAAAACCCGACATCGTCTTGATGGACATCCGGATGCCCGGCACTGACGGAATCGAAGCGACCAGGCAGATCATCGCCGACCCGGCTACCTCGGCCGTCCGCGTGCTGATCCTGACCACCTTCGACCTCGACGAGTACGTCTTCGCCGCGCTGCGCGCCGGCGCCAGCGGCTTCCTGCTCAAGGACACCCGGCCAGCCGACCTGCTGGCCGCGATCCGGGTCGTCGCGGCCGGCGACGCACTGCTCGCCCCAGCCATCACCCGACGGCTCATCGAGGAGTTCGCCAAGCGCCCCGAGCCCCAGCCGCCCCCGGCAGCCGTGGCTGACGAGATAACCGAACGGGAACGCGAGATCCTGACCCTGGTCGGGCTCGGCCTTTCCAACACCGAGATCGCGGCCCGACTGCATGTCAGCCTGTCCACCGCGAAGACCCACGTCGGCCGCCTGCTCATGAAGCTCGGTGCGCGGGACCGCGCCCAGCTCGTCATCGCCGCCTACAACGCCGGCCTCGTCCGCCCGCCATGAGCGAGCTAGCGCTCGGCGGTCGCGAGCTAGCGCGGCCGGCGGCGGAAACGGCTTCATTGCTCAAGCCATGCCGTCAAGATCTCGGTCTCCGCGGCCCGAAAGCCCTCGAACCGCTCGACCAGGTCATGGGGCAGCGGCTTTCCCCGCCGCTCGCTCATCAGCACCTGCAGGCGGGCTCGGTCAACCTCAGTCACGAGCCGTTCGTAGGATTTCACCGGCGGGTCCTCGCGGCCGGCCGGCGACAAGACCCGCAGCCGGCGCAGCACCAGCCGCTTGTGCTCAAAGTGCGTGTGGAACATCGGGTAGTCGTGCCACCCCTGTCTCCCCGCGTGTGACTGAAGGTGCTCGATCAGGTAATCGTACGTATCGATACCGAAGATCACGGGTGCGTCACGGGATACATCGCTCGCCCGGGAGTACCACCACCAGCCGGCGTGCAGGTCAAAGTCCGCGGGGCGGGTGCCGTCGAGGTAAGCCGTAACCTGCCCGCGGATCCGGGCTGGGCTGGCGCTTTCATCGGCCAGGGGCGCCGAAAGAATCTGGATGACGTGCGTGACCTGGCTGTCGTTAGCCGACGACTTGAACAGGGCGGTCCGCGATTCGTCGCGCATCCGCGCGAGCCCGGAGACGAAGGCGGCTTCGAAGTTACTTGCCGTGAACGTCAGCGCGGAGAATCGCGTATCCGCACCGAAACCCACGATGTGCAACGTCTGGCCGGCGTCGCTGTAACCGTAGACGAGGAACTCCCTGATGGCGGGCACGGTCCCGGTCAGCATGGTGTTATCCACCATGACGATCGGATACTTGCCCGCATCGATCGAAGTGAGCAGGAATTCCGTCAAGGCGAGTTGCTCGCCCGCGGCTCGCTCGATGCGCTGAGGGCGTAGTAGCTCCGTGTACGCGAAGGCATCACAGAAATCGAAAACACGCGTCTTGGGCTGGGACTCAAACTGGTACCCGCACAACTGGACGAACCGATGCTGGAACCACCGCTGAGCCTTGTGGCCGAGCACGACGCACAGTGGCAGCGCTGCGTAGAGCTTGGCGTTGAGGTGATGCTGCACCTCAACCGGGAGCGACCGGCTACGGGTATCCATCTGCGATCCGCGCTCGGCCCATCGGCGTCATGAGGGACGACCCGGCGTGCCAGCGCACGGGAGCCCGAACACCCGGTGCGCGGTTCCCGCGACCAGCTGCCAGATCTCGTTGTCGCGGAATCCGTGCTCGCGGGCGTTGGTGACCTGGCGCGACAGCGGCTGGGAGCCCGCGGCGACGACGCCGTCCTGCTGGTACCACAGGGTGTTGTCCGCCTCGTGGTGGAGACGCTGCCTGCCGAGTCGCGCCGAGTCGCAGCGGTCGGTCATGATCATCGTGTTCTCGGTGCCCATGAGCTCGATCGCCCGCTTGGCGATGTCGGAGTCGACGTGCTCGCCGTCAAAATTGATGCAGGCAGCGATCCGGCCGGCCGCGGCGTTGCGCATGATCGCCGCGGGGACCGGCCCGAGGATCTCATCGGCCCGGTCCATCGTCCATTCCTCGAGCCGGTAGCTCGCGACAGTCTCGTCCCGTTCGGCCCGGGCCCGGCGGGTGCGGAAGGCGTGCCGGATGACGAGCGGCATGTCGTTGAACAGGTGGTCGGTCACCACGGGCAAGCCCGACCGGTTCCAGCCGGACTGCCATGCCAGGTCAATGATCTGCTCCACGGAGGCCGCGCTGCGGCTGGGGTCCTTGCGGCTGAAGTGCCCGAGCGCGGGCCGGACGCCCGAACCGACCAGCAACGGGACAAAGTCCTCGAAGCGGGGGGCGCTGGCGTCGATCTCCCCCTCAAGACCCGATCCGGCGGCGAACGCGTCCGGTGACATGACGGTGTAGACGAGGCCCTTCTGGCCGCATGCCGCGAGGCGCTCCCACTCCCGCCGGGTCGGCAGCCACACCGTGGCGGCGGGGGTGCCGCCGTGGCTGGCCAGCAGCGGTCCTTCCAGCGCGATGCCCACGATGCGCCGCAGTTCCCCGTCGGCCCGGCGAGCCGCGTACGCGCCCACCATCGCCTCGAAGGCATCGAGGCAGTCGCGATGGAGGTAAAGGGTGGGAATGACGCAGACACCCTCGGCGACGGCGGCCGCCTCCAGGCGGTCCAGGTCGAGGGCGTCGAGGTCGGAGAAGTCGACCGGCCCGAACCCGTGGCAGTGGACCTCGACCGGGAGCTGGCCGGTTGCCTTCAGCTCAGCGTCAAACAGATCGGAAACCGTTTGCGTGGCAGGATTCATGGCGTCCTTCCTTCGTGTGTCACGACGGGAGCCCTTCGGCGCGCCCGCACCGTCTCGTAGACCCGCAGCGTCTCGCGCACCATCGCGGCCTGGCTGAACCGCTTGATCACGGTCTGGCGGGCCGCCGCGCCGAGGCGCGCCGCCAGGCCGGGGTCGAGCAGCAGCCGGAGCAACGCCTCGCTGAGCCGCTCCGGGTCCTTGGCCGGCGTCAGCAGGCCGTCCACCTCATGGGTGAAGATCTCCTCAAGCCCCACCACGTCGCAGGCCACGACGGGTCGGCTCCAGCTCATCGCCTCGATCGCGGCTAGGCCAAGGCCCTCCTCAAGCGAGGGCTGCGTGACGACGTCCGCGGCCGCCATCACGTCGGGCATGTCGACGTCGGTCAGGTCCTCGATGACATCCACGGCCCCCGCGAGCCCGTGTTCCTCGATCAACGCACGGACCCGCTGGGCGTACGGGAAGTCTGCCACCCGCCCCGCCAGGAGCAGCCTGGCCTCCGGTACCTGCTCGCGGACCCGAGCGAACGCTTGGACGAGGTCATCTTGCCCCTTACGAGGGTCAAGCCGCGCCGCGCAAACGACCAGCGGGACGCCCTCGGCGACACCGAAGCGCCGACGGCCACGCTCGCGCGCCTGCGGTGACAAGTCCGGCAGTTCCACGCCGTGGTAGATCAGGGTCAGGCGGTCCTCGGGGGCACCGAAGGCGACCGCCCGCCGGTGGTAGAAGGCGCTGCCCGCCAGGTAGGCATCGACGGGCAGGGTGCTGTAGGCCAGCTTGCACCGGCCGCGGCCGAAGGCCAGCAGGTCGGGCTTCTGCTCGTGGAGCGAGGCGACCAGGGGAACGTCGTACTCAAGCGCGATCATGGACCCGAGCACCAAGGTCTCGTGGCTGTTGACGTGCAGCAGGTCGGGCACCCAGGGCAGCCGGTCGGCGATCTCCTCAAGCACGGCGTACTGCATCCGGCGCCAGCGCACCTTGTCCTCACGGTCGAGCTCGCCGGCGAAGTCGCTGAGCCGGATCAGCTCCACGCCGCCCAGCGTCTCGCGCGCCTGCTCGCGGGGAAGCCGGCTCCCGTCGGTGATGACGGCGACCTTGTGCCCCTGCGCGGCGAGCCCTTCGGCTAGCAGCCGTATGTACGTCTCGGCCCCGCCCGTCATCGGGGCGTACAGGGACGCGAGCACCAGCACCTTCATCGCGGATGAACTCCTTCCGGCTCGGGGCTCCAGGCCAGCGCTCCGCAGATCGCCGACCCGGGAGATATCACCGCTCCGCCCATGACCACGGAGTCCATGACGGTCGCGCCGGCGCCGATCGTGACCGGTCCCAGCAGGGCGTTGTGACCGCGGAAGGTTACGTCCTCGCCGACCGTCGCCCGGTCGCTCACGTAAGTCCTGCCCCGCTGGCATTGATAAGGCGGCCGCCACGCTTCCCGGTGGCGAGCAGGCCCCGGAGTGCGGCCAGGTTGGCTTCGCGCAGTGCCGCCGGCGTCCCCACGTCGCTCCAGTAGCCGCGCAGGTCATAGGTCTGCACCCGTGCCCCCTGCCGCATTAGCAGCGGCGTCAGGTGTTCCGCGAAATCGAACGTCGTGCCCGCCGGGATGGCGGCTACGGCGCGCGGGCTCAGGCAGTAGATGCCGGCGCTGACCACGTGCTCCTCGTCGTCGGGCACCCGGGGCTTCTCCCTGGCCCGGGTGACCCGCCCGCCCGCGTCCACCTCGAGCACTCCGAAACGGCTCGCGCGGTTCACCCGGCGGGTCGCGAACGTCATCTCGGCCGCCGTCTCCAGGTGGTGATCCACGAGGCCGCCCAGATCGTGGTCGAACAGCAGGTCACCGGAGACGACGAGCAGCACCTTCAGGTCCGGGTCGGCGCCGTACGACCGCACCGCGCCGGCGGGCCCGGTAAGCCGCTCCTCGACCTTCACCGACACCGGGTGCGGGCCCGACCTGAGATGGTCGGCGACGACATCCGCCCGGTGGTGCAAGGCCACCACGATGCGGTGCGGCCGCGTTGCGGCAACCTTGTCGAGTGCCCGGTCCAGCAGGGTCTGGCCAAGAACGGGCAGCATGGGCTTGGGGACGTCCGCGGTCAGCGGGCGCAACCGCCGTCCTTCGCCACTCGCCAGCACCATGGCGCCCAGGCCATCGGTCATGGCGCGGCCGACGGCACCGGAGGGCGGCCGGGTTCGCTGTGTGTCATTCCTGGCTCCTGGTTCTCATCGCCTCCCGCACGCTGCGCGGGCGCATGTCGGTCCAGGCGGCGTCGATGTGCGCGAGGCAGGCCTCGCGGGTGCCGACGAAGCCCTCGGGCCGCCAGCAGGCCGGGACCGGCCGGCCCGTCGGCCAGATCGAGTACTGTTCCTCGTCGTTCAGCACGACCAGCGTGTCGTTCATGAGTCCTCCGTCGTCGCGAGCAGGCGCTGCGCCTCCTCGTCGGTGAGTGCGTCGAGCTCGGCCACGAGGAGCTCCTCGACGGCCGCGGCGAAGTCCCGGAGCACGGGATGGTCGAAGAGCGTGCGGACGGGCACGTTCACCAGGGTGGCGGCGCGCACCCGGGCGATCACGCGCAGGGCGTTCAGTGAGTGCCCGCCGAGGCGGAAGAAGTGGTCGCCGGCGCGCAGCCGCTCCAGCCCGAGCACTTCCGCCCACACGTCGGCGACGAGCTGTTCCGCATCGGAGAGCGGGCCCTCGTCCTCGCGGACCTCGCCGGTCTCGGGGGGCGCGGGTTGCGGCGCGATGCCGGCGAGGGCCGCGCGGTCGACCTTGCCCGCGGCGGTGAGCGGCAGCCGGTCGACGTGGACGACGACGTCGGGCACCAGGTGCGCTGGGAGTGCCTCCGCCAGGTGCCGGCGCAGCTCGTCGCCCGAGACGCTGCCGACGACATAGGCGACGAGGGCGTCGCCGCGCGCGATGACCGCCGCTTCGCTGAGTCGCGGGATGGCCGAGGATCGCGGTCTCGACCTCGCCCGGCTCCACCCGGAACCCGCGCACCTTCACCTGGTCGTCGAGGCGGCCAAGGAACTCCAGGTCGCCGTCGCCGCGCCAGCGCACCAGGTCGCCGGTGAGATAGCGGCGCGCGCCCGGTTCGCCCTGGGGGTCGGGAACGAAGCGTTCCGCGGTCAGCGCGGGCCGGGCCCGGTAGCCCGCGGCCACGCCGGCGCCGCCGATCGCCAGTTCACCGACGACGCCCGGCGGAACGCGGCGCCCGGCGCGGTCGAGCACCTGGGCGCCCGTCGCGCCGATCGGCCTGCCGATCGGGGGGCGCACGTCGCCGCCGGCGAGGTCGGCGGTGGTGGCGATGATCGTTGCCTCGGTCGGCCCGTACGTGTTGACCAGCCGCACCCGGCGGCCGAACCGCTCGCGCCAGCGGTCGACCGCGGCCCCGCTCGCTTGCTGCCCGCCGAGGATGACCAGGCGCAGCGCTTCTGGCCACGCGATCTCGTCGATCAGGTCGACCAGCTGGTGCCAGTAGGCCGTCGGCAGGTCGAGCACGGTGACGTCGGGCGAGACCGCCAGGAAGTCCGGCAGGGACGCTCCGCCATCGGGAAGCAGGACGATCCGGGCGCCGGCGACGAGCGCCGGGAAGATCTCCTCAGCGTGCGCGTCGAAGCTCAGCGAGGCGAACTGCACGATCCGGTCGTCGGGGCCGAGTTCGTACGCGTCGACCATCCAGCGCACCCGCGCCGCCAGGTTGGCGTGCGTGACCGTCACGCCTTTCGGTACGCCGGTCGAGCCTGAGGTGTACATGACGTACGCGGGAGCCTGCCCGGCCACAGGCTCGAAGGTGTCGGCGGGAGCAGAGTGCCGCGGTCGTTCGGTAGAGGAAGGTTGAGCCGCTGCCTGGGTGGAGGCGCCTGTGACCACAGTTTCTGTGACAACCGTGGACGCACCGCTGTCCGCGATCATGAATTCGCGGCGCTCCGCCGGGTACTCCGGGTCGAGGGGCAGGTAGGCGGCACCCGAGCGCCAGGCCGCGAGCAGGGCGACGACCATGTCCGTGGACCGGTTGAGACAGACGCCGACGACGTCGTGTCCGGCGAGGCGGCGCGCGAGCGCGTCGGCCCGTTCGCGCAGCTGCGCGTAGCTGAGCGTCTCGTCACCGCAGCTGACGGCGACCGCGTCCGGGCTGCGATCCGCGGTGCGGGCGATCAGCTCTGGCACCAGCGGGCCCTGATCGGCGGGAGCGTGCGCGTGCGCGTCGAGGAATCGCTGATCGGCGGCGGTGAGGACCGGCAGGTCCGCGACCGGGCGGCCCGGCTGCGCGACGATCGCGCCGAGGAGCACGACGAACCGCTGCGCGAGCGTGGCGACCGTCGACGCGTCGAAGAGCTCCGCGTCGAAGTCGAGCAGGAGGGAGAGCCCGTCCTCGTCGCGCCAGGCCTCGAGCATGAGGTCGAACTTCGCCTGCCGGAATCCAGCGTCGAAGAACGCGAAGCCGAGGTCGGCGAAGGTGTCGCCGGCCGCGTCCTCGTCCTGGCTGTGCAAGATCGCCATCGTCTGGAACAGCGGCGTGCGGGCAGGGTCGCGTTCGACGCCGAGCGCGGCGAGCAGGTCCTCGAACGGGACGTCCTGGTGGTCGAGCGCGTCCAGGACGGCGCGCCGGGTGCGCAGCAGCAGTTCGTCGAACGGCAGGTCCGCGGTGACCTCGGCGCGCAGCACCACGGTCCTGGTGAAGTAGCCGACCACGGGTTCGAACTCGACCCGGTCGCGCCCGGCTACGGGCGCGCCGACCAGGATGTCGTCTTGTCCGCTGTGCCGGGACAGCAGCACCTGGTAGGCGGTGAGCAGCACCATGAAGAGCGTCGCCCCGTACTGCCGTCCGACTGCCTCCAGGCCGCGCGCGGCCTCCTCTGGGAGCTTGAACGAGTGCATGTCGCCCCGGTGCGCCGACCGCCGCGGCCGGGGGCGGTCGGTCGGCAGGTCCAGGACCGTCGGCTCGGCCAGCTGCGCGCGCCAGTACTCCAGGGCCGCGTCCCGGTCGCGGTTCCAGTACTCCGGTCCGATTTCGGCGTACTGGACGAGGGGTTCGGCCAGCACCGCGACGGTGCCGTGCCGTCGGGCGGCGTAGAGCGCCGCCAGGTCGGCTCGCAGGACGTTGAGCGACCAGCCGTCGCCCGCGATGTGGTGCAAGACGAGGCAGAGGACGTGGTCATCCTCCGCCAGCCGGATTAGGCAGACGCGCACGGGCGGCGCGGCGGTCAGGTCGAAGGGCGCGTTGACCCGCGCCGCGACCAGCCTTTCGACCTCGTCCTTGGCGCCATGAACCTCGATCTCCTCCAGCCCGAGGGAGCCGAACGGCTCCACGGTGACCGCCGGCCTGCCGTCGTCGTCCGGGTAGCGGGTCCGCAGGATCTCGTGGCGGGCGGCGAGGTCGCCGATCGCGGCGCGCAGGGCGTCGGGGGCGAGCGGGCCGCGCAGCCGCCAGACGTTGAAAAGGTTGTAGGCGGCGCTCTCCGGTTCGAGGCGGTGCAGGAACCACAGGCGCTGCTGCGCGGGAGAGACCGGCGCCGCGCCGCCGGTCCGGCCCGGCGCCGCGGCGGCGTGCTCTCCCGCGTGCCGCTCCAGCACGTGCTGCTCCAACACGGTGGCGAGATCGCCGACCGTCGGGTGGTCGAACAGTTCGCCGATCGGCAGGCCACCGAGGCGGACGACCGCCTTCGCGGCCAGCAGCGAATGGCCGCCGAGCGCGAAGAAGTCGTCGTCGACGCCGACCGGTCCGCACCCGAGCACATCGGCGAAGACCTGTGCGACCCGGCGCTCTGCCGGGGTGCGCGGCTCGCCGCCGCCCTCCCGCGCCGTGGGCGCCGCGGCGGGGAGGGCGAGCCGGTCGGCCGCCGTGTCGTTCCACTGGGCCACGAACCGCGCGCGCTCGTTCGCGTCGAGGAGCGCCAGCTCGCTAATCCGAGCGTCGGGGTGCGCCGCGATGTCTTCGAGCAGGACGCGGAAGCTGGCGATCATCCGCTCGATCGTCGTCCGGTCAAACAGGTCCGCGTCGTAGGAGCACACCCCGTTGGCGCCGTCCGGGCTCAGGTAGACGTCGATGCCGAAGTCGGTCTTCGCGCCGCTCAGTCCTTGGTCGAAGATCTCCGCGTCAAGTTCGCCGAGCCGCGGCTTGAGGTCGGGCTGGCGCAGCAGCATGAACATCGCCTGAAAGAGCGGGGTGCGGCTGCGGTCCCGCTCGGTGCGCAGGGCGGCGACGATCCGCTCCAGCCCGACGTTCTGCCGCATGATCCCGCGCAGCACGGTGCGCCGGGTGGCGCGCAGGAAGTCGCGGAACGTCGGGTCGTCGCCGAGGTCGCCGCGCAGCACGACCGTGGCGGCGAAGTAGCCGATCACCCGCTCGGCCCGCGGGTCCTCGCGGCCGAGGACCGGGGTGCCGACGCAGACGTCCCGCTGGCCGCTGTAGCGGGCGAGCAGCGTCTGGAACGCGGCGAGCAGCACCATGAACATCGTGCCGCGCTCGGCGCGCGCCAGCGCTTCGAGCCGGCCGATGAGGTCGGACGGCAGGGAGAAGGTGAGCCGTTCGCCTCGGCCGGAACGCACGGGCGGGCGGGGATGGTCGGTCGGCAGGTCCAGCGCCGGCGCGCCGGCCAGCTGCTCGGTCCAGTAGGCGAGCGTCGCGGCGTCGTCGCGGCGCTCGGCCTGGCGGACGTGGTCGAGGTAGCCGAGTTCGAGCGGCGGCAGGGGCGAGGGTTCGCCCGCCGCGTACGCCGCGTAGAGCTCGGAGAGCTCAGCGAGCAGTACCTCGAGCGACCAGCCGTCGCCGGCGATGTGGTGCAGCACGAGGCCGAGCACGTGGTCGTCGGCGGCGAGCCGGATGAGGGTGAGCCGCAGCACCGGGCCGTGTTCGAGGTCGAAGGGACGGTCGGCGCGCTCGGCCACGAGCGCCCGGGCGCGTTCCGGGTCCGGCCGGCCGGACAGGTCGATCCGTTCGAGTCCGGGTCCGCGCGCGCCGATCGTCTGGACCGGTCGGCCGTCGCGCTCGGCGAAGGTGCTGCGCAGCATGTCGTGCCGGTCGGTGAGCTCGGTCAGCACCCGGTCGAGGAGTTCGACGTCCAGGGTGCCGTGGATCCGCAACGTGACCGGCAGGTGGTACGAGACGTCGGCGGGGTTGAGCCGGTGCAGGAACCAGAGCCGTTCCTGGGCCGAGCAGAGTGCGGCCGAGCGGGCCGGGTCGGGCGCGGCGAGGGCCGCGACTGTGGTTTCGGCCCCGGTTTCGGCCCCGGTGCCCGCGGCCGGGCCGTCCTCGGCGCGGCACCGGGCGACGAGCGCGGCCGTCCCGGCGACGGTCGGGTCCTCGAAGAAGCCGCCGAACGGCACGTCGGTGCGCAGTTCGGCGCGCACCCGGGCGATGATCCGCGCGGCCAGCAGGGAGTGGCCGCCAAGTTGGAAAAGGCTGGCCCGCGGGTCGACCGCGTCGGTGCCTAGGACCTCGCACCAGATGCGAAGGACGGCGGCGGTCAGCTCGCGCGTCGCGGCGCTCTCCGTCAGCTCGGTATCCACCGGTTCACCCGCCCGACGTCGGGGCCAGCAGGCCGCTGACGTAACCGGCGATCGAGTCAAGGTCGCGCATCCACAGGTCGCCGTCCAGCTCGACGAAGACCTCCAGTTCGCTCTCGACGGCGTCGATGAACCGCACCAGGGCGAGCGAGTCGACGCCCATGGCCGCCAGCGTGCAGTCGGCGGCGAGGATCTCCTCGGCCGAGATCGCGCCGTCGCAGCACTGCGCGATCGTGCGCGCCAGCCACTCGCGCAGCGGCAGGTCGGTCACGGCAGGTCCCCCTTCAGAGCGTTGAGGAACGCGGCGGCGTCCCGTCCGTTGATTAGCCGGTGGTCGTAGGCGATGCCGATGTTCGCCACGGTGCGCGAGGCGACGGTGCCGGCCTCGTCGAGGACGAGTTCGGGCTGCGGAGCGGTCACGGCGAGGGCGCAGACCTGGCCGGGGAAGACGAACGGGATGGCGAGGCAGACGTCAGGATCGGTATGCAGGGTGATCGCGATGTTCGCGCCGTCGAGGTCCTGGGGTCGGAACCTGGCCTCCAGGGCGGCCACGCGGAACTCCATCAGCCGGGTGGCGAGTTCCTTCATGCCGAGATGCGCGGCGTCGCGGACGACCGGGACGTAGAGCCCGTTGCCGAGGTCGACGGTGACGCCGACGTGCGCGGCGGCGGAGAGACGGGCGCGGTCGCCGTCGATGGCGGCGAAGAAGAGCGGGAAGCGCTCGTGCAGGCCGCCCACGGCCGCGACGAAGATCTCGGCCAGGCCGATCGGCCGCTTGACCTGCTTGGTGAGCTCGGCCGCGTGGGCGAGCGCGCGGCCGACGTCCATCTTCACGGCCGTGTAGGCGGCCGGGATGGTGGAGTGGGACGTGCTCACCGCGCGGCCGACGGCCTGCTGGACCCTGGACAGCGGCTGGGTGCCCGGCGCGTCGGCGAGCGCTTCCACGTCGGCTCGTGCGCACCACCTTGATCCCGAGCTCGTAGGCGCGGGCGCGAGGGATGCCGAGCTCGTCGAGCAGCGCCTGCGCGGGGGCGGTGATGATGACGTCGGCCGCGTCGGGCGAGGAGACCTTGGCCGGCTCGGCCGGGTCCGGCGGCGGTTGCGGCCGTCCGGACGACAGGGTCGCGATCGGCTGCCCCGGCGCCACGAGCGCGCCGGCCTCGATCAGGTGCCTGACGTACCCGTCCGCCTCCGCGACCAGTTCCTCGGCCGCCTTGGACGTCTCGAGGGTGGCGACGGGATCGCCCGAGCGGACCGGCTTGCCGTCCTCGACGGCCCACTCGACCAGGACGTACTCGGTGTCGTTGTTGCTCAGCTTCGGGACCAGGATGTCACCCATGCAGCGCCTCCAAGACCTGCCGGTGGATCGTCGACGCCTCAGGCAGCACCTCGCGTTCGAGGTGGGCGGCGGCGGGGATGACGCTTTCGAGCGCGTGGATGAGCGTCACCGGCCGCCGCAGTCGGCCCCACAGCCCGGCGTGCAGCCGGTGCGCCACCTCGGCCCCCCAGGTGCCGCCGCCGGTGCTCTCCTCCGCCACGAAGACGACCTCGGTGCCGGTCCGCTCCACCGCGGCCGCCTCGACCGCGACCGGGTAGAGCCGGGACGGGACCATCAGCATGCTGCTGATCTCCTCATCGACGAGCAGCGAGCGCATCGCCTCCACCGCCCGGTGGGCCATGCCGCCGGGCGCGATGATCACGCAGTCGGGCCGCTCGTCGAGGAAGACGCGCGCCACGCCGCCGTCGCGGTCGAGGCGGAACGGCGCGACGTCGGGGAACATCGGGCGGGTGTAGGTCACCTTGTCCTCGACGAACAGGCACGGTTCGCCGAGCGCCAGCATCTCCTCGAAGACCTCCAGGCAATCGTGGAACGGCGAGAGCTCGTAGACCGAGAGCCCGGGCACGCCGAGGAAGTGCTTCATCAGGCTCTGGCTGTGGGTGGGGCCGTAGCCACGGCCGCCGCCGCTCGGACAGCGCACCACCAGACGCACCGGCCGACGCGCGCCGTACATGGACACCGATTTGGCGGCGAGGTTGGCGAGCGGGTCGAAGGCCAGCGCGACGAAGTCCCCGAACATCATCTCCACGATCGCCGCGTCGCCGCACAGGGCGAGGCCGCAGGCGACGCCCGTGATCCCGGCCTCGCTGATCGGAGTGGTCAGCACGCGGTCCGGGTAGCGCTCAGAGAGCCCGCGGGTGATCTTGAAGGCGCCTCCGTAGGGGTCCGCGATGTCCTCGCCGAGCAGGTGCGCGCCGGGATCGGCGGCGAGCACGGCGTGCAGGGCGGCGTTGAGGTTCTCGGCGACCCTCATGAGCCGGTCCAGGTCGACGGCGGCCGGGCGGACACCTCGGCGACGACAGCGCGCACGCGTTCACGCTGGGCGGCGTCGACCTGCGCGAACTGCTGCGGGTGCTCGCCGGCGTAGAGCCGGTACCAGTCGTGCGCGCGGGCGTGCTCGATCTCCGCTGCCGAGCGGGTGTCGTCGCCCTTGCTGTGCGGGCCGAGCCGGTGCGCGGCGAACTCCACGACCAGGGGCTCGCCCAGCCGGACCAGGTCGAGCGCGGGAGCGAGGGCGGCGCGGATCGCGGTCACGTCGAGCGAGCCGAGGCCGAGGTGGCGCAGGCCGAAGGCCGCGGCGCGCCCGGCGATTGTCCCCGCGAGCTGGCGCGAGGTCGGCGTCGACTGGGCGATCCCGTTGTTTTCGACCACGACGAGCAGCGGCAGGCGCCACAGCGACGCGAGGTTCAGCGCTTCGTACACTGCCCCCTCGCCCCAGGTGCCGTCGCCGATGTAGACGCAGGCGACGGCGCCGGGGCGGGTGCGTTTGAGGTGCAGCGCGATCCCCGCCGCGACCGGCAGGCTCTCCCCCTGGATCCCGGTCGAGAGGTATCCCTCGCGCCGGATGTGCTGGCTGCCGCCGACGCCCTCGCAGATCGCGCCGTCCCGCCCCATGATCTCGGCCAGCAGCCCGTGCGGATCGCGGTACCGCGCGAGGTAGTGACCGTGGCCGCGGTGGTTGGAGAGGACGAAGTCGCCGTCGCGCAGCAGGCCGCTGACCGCGACCGGTATGTACTCCTGGCCCAGGCAGGTGTGCGTGGTGCCGTTCAGCTCGCCCCGGCCGTACAGGTCGAGCAACTGGAGTTCGAAGTGGCGGATGAGCAGGAGCAGCGCGAGCTCGTCGTCGGGCAGCGCGGGCAGCAGGCCGGGCGCCGGGACGGTCTCAGCGGAGGCGGGCGGCATCGAGCGCTCCGACGATCGTCGGGTTGTCGAACAGGTCGTCAAGCTGCACGTCGACGCCGAGCCGCTCCTGCATGAGGGCGATGATCCGGGTGATCGTCAGCGAGTGACCGCCCAGCTCGAACAGGTCGTCGTGCAGCTCAATCCGCTCGATCCCCAGTACCTGCTGCCAGATCTCGCGGACCGCCTCGACCAGCTCGCCGGCGGGCTCGGCGGCTAGCTCGGCGGGCCTCACACCGCCCGGCGGGCCGGCCTGCGGGGCCTCGACGTGCTTCGCGCGCTCCAGCGTGAGCAGGTCGGCGAGCCGTTCATCGGGGTTCTGCGTCACGGCCAGCAGGACGTGCGCGAGGTCGTCGACCAGTCGCGGGGCGACGGGCGCCGCCTGCGCCGAGTACCGGAGACTGCTGACCAGCTCGTCACCGGTGTCCACCAGCTGCAGTTGCAGGTCGCCGCGGACGGCGCCGTTGAAGACCAGCCACTCGACGTCATCACGCGGGCGGTCGGCGCGCTTGCGGTAGCTGACGCCGACCGGCGCCAGCGCGGCGTACGGCCTGACCCGGGCGACCGCGCGGGCGAGCGGCACCTCGCGGAACCGGTACAGCTCCCGCAGCTCGGCCCGCAGCCCGAGTCCGAACTGCCGGAAGGCGAGATCGCCCGAGGGTTCGGAGGTGAGCGGCAGCTCGTTGACGAACGGCCCGATCAGGTCGGCGGTCTCCGGCGTCCGGGTGGACAGGTCGATCGCCGTGACCACCCGGCCGTTGCCGTACGCGAACAGCAGGGCGTGCAGCGCCGCCATCGTCGCCTCGAACGTGGTCAGACCGGCGACATCAGCCTTCGGCAGCGCGGACTCGGTGACCGCGCCGGCTCCGGCCCGGCGCGAGCCGAGCACCGCGTCGCGGACGATCACCGGCCCCGGCTCGCTCCAGCGCGGCTGCCAGAACGCACGCGCCTCGGGGAGAGCGCGCTCGACCCGCCAGCGCTCGGCCTCGGCGTGCTGCGCGTAGCCGTTCGGCGGCAGCGGCCCCAGCCTGGTCCCCTCGCGCAGGGCGCCGAGGTCGCGGACCAGCACGTCTTTGGAATGTCCGTCGAAGACGCTGTGGTGCGCGGTGACCACGAGGTCGCCGCCGAAGAGCGTGAACCGGATGAGCGGCCCGCGATCGAGGTCGAAGGCCCGGGCGATCTCGTCCTCGATCCGCTCGTCTGCCCCCGCGATCCGCAGGCCGGGCGCGGTCTCGGCCGGGACCAGGCTGGCAGCGCCCCCGCGGTCCGCCAGCGCGGTCGCCAGCAGGGCGTGGCGGTCGACGAGGGCGGCGCAGGCGACCGACAGCGCGCCGGCGTCGACCTCGTCCCCCAGGTGCAGGATCAGCGGCATGTGATACGCGACGGCGCCGGACTCCCGGTCCGCCATCCACATCCCGTGTTGCAGGTACGACGCCTGTGTCATGTCAGCTCCCCGAGCAGCGTCCGCTTGTCCACCTTGCCGCCGGCGTTGCGCGGCAGCGAGGCCGCCTGCACGACGCGGGCCGGCACCTCGTGCGGCGCGAGCCGGTCGAGCAGGAACCTCCGCAGCCTTTCCGGCGGCACCGGCCCGTGCGTCACCACGACCGCCGCCAGCTCCGTGCCGAGCACCGGGTGCGGCACGCCCACCACCGCGGCCTCGATGATGTCGGGGTGCTCATAGATGGCCTCCTCGACCCGGAGCGTGGAGACCTTGAACCCGCCCGACTTGACCGTGTCCCCGGCGCGGTCAACCAGGTAGAGATAGCCGTCCGCGTCGAGGCGGCCGAGGTCGCCCATCCGGATCCAGCCGGCCTTGAACACCTCGCCGCTCGCCTCGGCGTCGCCGAAGTAGGCCCTCGGGGTCGCCGGGGAGCGCAGCCACACCTCCCCCACCTCACCGGGCCCGGCCGGCTCGCCGGACCCGGCCGCGGCGATGCGTACGCCGCCGCCGTCGATGGCGCGGCCGACGCTGCCCGGGTGCGCGGGGTCGTAGAGCATCACGGTCTGGGCGGGGGCGGCCTCGGTCGAGGTGTAGTAGTTCGCGATCGTCGCGTTCGGGAATGCCTTCGCCAGCCGCGCCGCGACCGCGCCGGGCAGCGGGGCCGCCGCCGAGCCGAGCAGCACGACGCTGCTCAGGTCGTGCTCCTGGATGGCCGGGGCGTTAAGCAGCTCGACCGCCATCGCCGGGACAAGGAAGACGGTGCCGGCCGCGTACCGCTCGATCGTGCGGGCGAAGCGGGCCGGGGTGAACCGCGCCGGGCTGACCACCGCCGGTTGCGCGTCGAGCGCGTTGAGCAGCATCACCTGGCCGGCGTTGGTCCCGATCGGGAAGGCGTGCACGAGGTGGCGCGAGTGCGCGAACGGCCGCCGACGCCGTCCGCAGCCGTAGGTCAGGTTGGCGTGGGTGGCGGCGACGCCCTTCGGGCGGCCGGTGGTGCCGGAGGTGTAGAGGATCTGCGCCACATCCGTCGGGCCGACCTCGACGTCGACCGGGCCAGGATCGGGGCCGGGATCCGCGGCGGCGAGTTCGGCCGCGGCCGCGGCCCACGCGCCGGGCGGCAGCGCGCCGGCCGGCAGCGCGCTAGCTGACGGTGCCGCGGTGGTGCCGTCGTTGACCACAGTGCCGTCGTGGATGAGGCCGCTGGCGCCGCAGTCGGCCAGCAGCCGGGCGAGCTCGGCTGCGGGCTGGGTGCGCGGCAGCGGCACCGCTACCCCGCCTGCCTTGTGCACGGCGGCGAAGCAGACCGCGTAGTCGACCCAGCCGCGGGCGTCGAACAGCAGTCCGACCCGGCCGCCCGGCGGCAGCCCGCGCCGCAGGATCGCGTGCGCGACGGCATTGGAACGTGCGTGCCAGGCGCCGAACGTGAGCGAGTCGACCCCGTCGACGATGAGCGCGGTCCGGTCGGGCTCGACCGCGGCGCGAGCGGCGAGCAGCCGCGGCGTCGTCTCATGGCAGCAACAGCTCCGGCACGGTCACAAACGAAATACTGGCAGATATCTATGCATTAACGCAAGAACTCGACGATAAGAAGGTAATCATGCGACATCATCCCGGCAACATCAATACAGCTGCGCTGAGAGGAGTTGCGATCGCAGAACGGAAGGAAGCGCGGGAGGCCGTCAGCCCGGCCGATGCGCACGGATCCGCCTTCGCTGGCCGGAGTTTCGGCGCAGAACATCGTCGCCGGCCATGCCAAGGGCGGCAACGGCTCAGAAGGGTTATTAGAATTGTCAATTACTAGAAAAGATCTTACGTTTTCACGCAGATTCTCGATAAGGGACCAACTGGTCAGCGCGGCGCTCGGGTTCAGCCGCTGACGCGCGCCGTTGGCGCGCCTCGAATCCGATCAGGTCGTCGGGCGCCGCGTCGGGCACCTGCTCATCGAACCGGGCGAGCACGGGCGTGCGCAGCGCGATCAGCACCAGCAGTGCCATCGCGACGGCGAACAGCAGGTACATCAGCCCGATCCCGCGCCCGGGCCCCACGCCGAGAACCCGGCCGAACGTGCCGGACAGGGCACCGCCGCGCACCATGAGCGGATTGAACAGCCTGGCGCCGTACGGGGCGACCAGGCCCCAGCCGATCGGAAGCGTCGACCAGGCGATCAGGGTGTTGACGGCGAAGACCCGGCCGTGGAACCGCTGGGCCACCTTCACCTGCACGATCGTGGTGTAGATGCCGTTAACCAGCGTCAGCCACAGCGCCATGCCGAACGCCCCGGCACCGATCGTCCACAGTGACGGCCGCAGCCCGGTCAACAGGCAGAACGCCGCGAGTGCGAGCGTGCACAGCAGCATCCCGCGCATGCGCCGTCGCGGCGGCCCGCCCCAGAAGGCCATCGCCAGGCCGCCCAGGGTCACGCCCACCCCGGCGACCAGCGACACCTCACCCACCCGGGACAGGCCGGCCAACGAGAGCACCAGCGGGGAGATCAGCAGGAACATCGGCGAGAGAAACACGTTGAGCGCGGCGAAGAAGAGCAGCATCGCGCGGAGGCCCGGTTGCCCCCACGAGTACCGGAAGCCGTGCCCGATCTCCGCGAGCAGCGTCTCGCGCCGCCGCAAGGCCATCGTCGCCGGGAACCGCACGAACAGCACCACGCCCACCGCGACGGCGTAGCTGACCACGTCGATCACCAGGATGCCGCTCAGGCCGATCGCGGCCAGCAGCCCGACCGCGAACAGCGGCACCAGGATCTGCGCCACTCCGCCGACCATCTGCACGACACCGTTGGCGTGGCCCAGGTAGTGCTTCGGCACGAGCTGGGCGACCGACGAGTTGTACGCCAGCCGCTGGAATGTGAGCGCGGTGGACAGACTCACCAGCAGTGGGTAGATCTCCCAGATCTGCAGATGGCCCGTCCACAGCAAGACGCCGAGCACGAGCTGGGTCCCGCCGGCCGCGGTGTCGCCGAGCATCATGATCCGGCGCCGGTTAGACCGGTCGACGACGGCTCCGGCCAGCGGCGCGGCCAGCAGGCCGGGCACCAGGCCGCAGACGGCGACCAGCGCGAACCGGAAGAGCGAGCCGGTGTGCAGGTAGATCCACAGCGGCACGGCGAACTCGGTCAGGGCCGAGCCAGTGATCGAGACGAGCTGTCCCGAGGCGACGGCGAGGAACCTGCGCATGCTCGGGGCCGGCCCGGTCGGCACGATCCTCGCGGCCGAGCGCGAGACGCCGTGCAGCCACCAGCCGGCGTCCTCGCCGCGGGCGGCCCGGCTCAGCGGCTCGGGCTCGTCGAGCGCGGGCGGCGCCCCGGTGATGATCGCGGCCAGTTCTTCTGCCCGGTACCTGAGGAAGAAGTGCCCCGCCTCGTCCAGCACGAACACGGCCGCGGTGTCGGTCAGAAAGTGCCACTCGCGGTACCGCTCCTGGTAGAAGTCGGTGGTCGGGTCGCGGTCCCCGGCGACGGTGACGACCGGCGCGCGGAGGCGGTCCACGCCGCTGTGCAGCAGCCCGGTGTAGTAGTCCTCGGCGCTCTGCGAGTCCTTGCGCATGTTGCGGACGATGTGCCGCGCCTGCTCCGGCTCGAGGTCGCTCATGTCAACGCCCATGGAGACCAGCCAGTTGGCGTAGCCCTGATCGGAGCGCAGCCGCTCCATGCGGGCGAGGCCAGAGAGCGCGCCGAGCACGCGGCTGCGCGGCCTGGCGAAGGGGAAGATCGCCCCGATGTAAACCGCCTCAAGGCGCCGCCCGGCAGCCTCGAGTCGCCTGGCGACCTCCACCGCGAGAGCCGAGCCGACACCGCAGTGCCCGTACACGGCGATCGGGCCGTCGACCTTCGCGAGCACCTCGGCGACGCAGCGTCCGGCCAGCTCGTCGAAGGGCAGGGCGTCCTCGTCCAGCCCGACGTCGTGCCCGGGGATCGCCAGCGCGAACAGCCGGTACCCGGCCGGCAGCGCGTTCGCCAGCGGCTGGTACACGACCGCGCTGCCCCCGCCGTACGGGATGCAGACCAGCGACAGGGTCGCGCCGGCCTGCGCCGGCACCGGCTTGGTGAGCTCGTGCACGAGTTCCGCCGGACCGCGCTCGGCCGTCCGGGACGTCGAGCAGCGCGGCCAGGGCACGGACCGTCGGGTTCTTGAACAGGTCGAGCACCGAGACGGCCCGCGCCTGGCCGCCTTGCGCAGCCTGGCGATCACCTGCGCGGCCAGCAGCGAGTGGCCGCCGAGGTCGAAGAAGTCGTCGTCGACGCCGATCCGCTCGACCCGCAGCACCTCGGCCCAGATCGCCGCACCGTCGCCTCGATCCGGGCTGCGGCGCGGTGTACTGCGCGGTCTCGTCGCGGCCGCGCTGCGGGGCCGGCAGCGCGCGCCGGTCGAGCTTGCCGTTGGGCGAGCAGCGGAAGCGCGTCGAGCGCGATGAACGCCGACGGGACCATGTAGTCGGGCAGCCGCCGCTTGAGCGCCGCGCGCAGCGCCGGCGCATGGGCTCGCGCGTCGCCGACGACGTAGGCGACGAGCCGCCGGTCGCCCGGGACGTCCTCGCGCACCACGCCGCGGCGTCGGCGACGCCGGGCTGCTCGCGCAGCGCCGCCTCGATCTCGCCGAGCTCGATCCGGAGGCCGCGCATCTTGACCTGGTGGTCGATCGCGGCCGAGGAACTCGAGCGGTGCCGTCCGGGCGCCAGCGCGCCAGGTCGCCGGTGCGGTACAGCCGCGCGCCCGGCGGCGCCGAACGGGTCGGGCACGAACCGCTCGGCGGTCAGCGCCGGGCGGTCGCAGGTAGCCGCGGGCCAGCCCGACGCCGCCGAGGTACAGCTCGCCGGGCACGCCGACCGGCACCGGCCGCAGCGCGGTCGAGGACGTAGCACGCCGGTGTTCGGCGATCGGGCCGCCGATCGGCACCCGCGCCGGCCGGCCAGTGCCGTCGGGTGCACTGCCAGGCCGTGACGTCGATCGCCGCCTCGGTCGGGCCGTAGAGGTTGTGCAGCTCGCGCCGCGGCAGCGGTCGCAGGCAGCGGGCCGCCAGCTCGGCCGGGCAGCGCCTCGCCGCTGCAGATGATCCGGCGCAGCACCCGGCATCGGTCGGCGTCTGCTGCCGCGGCGCCCTCCTCGGCCAGGAACGACGCCGAGCATGGACGGCACGAAGTGCGCGGTGGTGACCCCCTGCGCCCGGATCAGGTCGCCGCAGATACGCGGCGTCCCTGTGCCCGCCGGGCCGCGCCAGCACCAGCCGCGCGCCGGCCAGCAGCGGCCAGAAGAACTCCCACACCGACACGTCGAAGCTGGCCGGGGTCTTCTGCAGCACGACGTCGTCCGGCGTCGAGCCGGTAGCGGCGCCTGCATCCAGTCGCAGCCGGTTGACGATCGCGCGTGGGTGTTCGACGCACGCCCTTCGGCCGCCCGGTCGAACCGGAGGTGTAGATCACGTACGCGAGGTCGCCCGCCGCGCCCGCCATCCGGCCGGGCGCGCGCCGGCCAGCCGGCCTGGTCGTCGAGCGCGAGCACCGTCGCGGCGTCGGCGGCAGCCGCCGCGCAGGCTTTCCTGCGCGAGCACGACCGGCGCGCGCCGCGTCCGCGAGCATGTAGGCGAGCCGGTCGGCCGGGTACTCCGGATCCAGCGGCAGATAGGCCGCGCCGGCCTTGAGGACGCCGAGCAGCGCGACCGGCAGCTCCAGCGAGCGCTCGGCGCAGACCGCGACCAGCGTCTCCGGTCCGACGCCGAGCCCGCACAGGCGATGCGCGACCGCGTCGGCCCGCGCGTTCAGCTCGCGGTAGGTCAGCCGCGCGCCCTCGAACGCGACGGCGACCGCGTCCGGGCTGCGCGCGGGCCTGCGCCTCCACCAGCCCGTGGAGGGTCATCTCGGAGGGGAACTCGGCGGCCGTGTCGTTGAAGCCCGTCATGAGCTCGGCGCGTTCGGCCGGCCGAGGATCTCCGCGTCGTCGACGCACGCCGTCCGGGTCGGCCAGCAGCCGCGTGAGCAGGGCGGTGAAGTGCGCCGCGAGCCGGGCGACGGTCGCGGGCTCGAACAGGTCGGCGTTGTACGATGAGCAACCCGCCCATTCCCGCGTCGTCCTCGGTGATGTACAGCTCGAGATCGAAGCGGGTCGCCCACGCCTGCAGCGCGAAGCCCTCGACCGCCAGCTCCGCGGGCGCGGCTTGCAGCGCCCCGCGCTGGTAGTTCTGCATCGCGAACAGCACCTGGAACAGCGGCGGGCGGGAGACGTCCCGCGGCGGGTCGAGCCGCTGGACCAGCTGCTCGAACGGGAGTCCCTGGTGGTCGTAGGCGTCGGCCGCCGCCTCGCGGACCCGGCCGAGCAGCGCGGCGAAGGACGGGCGGCCGGACAGGTCGGCCCGCATCGTCAGCAGATTGACGAAGCAGCCGACGAGCGGCTCAAGTTCCGGCAGCGGGCGGCCCGCGACCGGGGAGCCGACGGCGAAGTCGTCGCTGCCCGGCGTAGCGCCCGAGCAGCACCTGGAATCCGGCCAGCAGCACCATGTACGGGGTCGCGTCGCACCGCCGGGCGAGGTCGCGCACGGACCGCGTCAGGGCCGCGTCGAGGCGGAAGCCGTGCGCCGCCCCGTCGTAGGTCTGCTCGGCCGGGCGCGGCCGGTCGGTGACCAGATCGAGCGTCGGCAGCGCGGCGAGCCGGCGCTTCCAGTAGGCGAAGTCGCCGTCGGCGGCGCCGGACAGCCCGTCCCGTTGCCTGATCGCGTAGTCGCCGTACTGGACGGGCAGCTCGGCCAGCCCCGGCGGCCGCCCGCCGCGCCGGGCTTCGTAGAGCGCGAACAGGTCGGCCAGGCAGGATGTCGACCGACCAGCCGTCGCAGGCGATGTGGTGCACGGCCAGCGCGAGCACGTGATCGTCGTCGGCCAGCCGCGCCAGCGCCGCCCGGGCGACCGGGCCGGTCGCGAGGTCGAAGGGTTCTGCGATCACCGCGTCGACGAGGTCCTGCGCCGCGTCGGCCGACCCGGCCGACAGGACGCGCAGCGGCAGCCGCGATCCGTCCGCCTCGCGCACCCGGACCTCGGGGCGCCCGTCCTCCCCGGCCGGATAACACATGCGCAGCGCCTCATGCCGGTCGGCCACGTCGCCCAGCGCAAGCCCAAGCGCGCCCGCGTCGAGCGCTCCGCGCAGCCGCAGCGCCACCGGGATCGTGTGCGCCGCCGAGCCCGGGACCAGCTGTTCCATGAACCACAGCCGCTCCTGCGCGAAGGACAGCGGCGGCGCGACCCCGCCCGCCCGCGCCTGGATCGTCGCCACTGCCTCCCGGCCGCGCAGGCGCTGGGCGAGCAGGGCCTGTTTGACGGCGGAGAGCTGCCTGCCCGTGGAGACGTCAGCCATGCGACAACTGTAGCGAAATATCCGACTATGATCCAGCAAGAAACTTGCTTAAAGCTGAAAAAAACGTGCCCACCAGATCTGGCCAGCCATTATGGAGCCGCAGTGCCGGTCGAGGCGAGGGCGGTTCAGCCGCGCCACCTCCTCGCGCAGGTACACGCCGGTCGCTCCGCGGCCAGCACCCCATGGCTCGCGCGCCGATTCGGCGGCGTCCCGGAGGCTGGCGCCGCGCCTCACTGCCGACCCTTCCCGCAGTCATCTCGCGGGTGAAGCCGCTTGACGAAGACCAGGCGCCTCAGGAAGAGTTACTTTACGGCGGCGACCGGTCGCCGAGCTGTGGAGCATCCGCCCCAGCCGGGGTTCCATCGGCGAAGGGGATTCGCCCTCTCGGTCGTCAATGTCACAGGCCATCTTCCTGCACCGCGTCGCTGGGGGACGAGGGTGTCAAGGGGAGGCTTGCCGTGACCAGGGACGCCAGCTTCAAGAAGGTTGTCCGGCACCACGCCGCGGATACCGGTCAGCGCTACACGGAAGCGCTGACAGATCTCGAGGGGCTCGGTGCGCGGATGCACCACGAGCCTGTTGCCGAGCGGCTGCTCGCTCATCTCCGGGATCGCTACGGCATTGACCCGGTCGCGGCGACGAGGCTCAGTGTGCACAAGACCTACGTGTTCCGCATCGACCGCAATGACGGCAGCCCATGGGTGGCACGGGTCTTTCCGCCCGCCCGCCCCAGGGCTGGTGCCGAGGGCGACGCCGCGGTCCTCAGGTTCCTGGAGCGCCAGGAATATCCCGCGGAGCGCCTGGCGGCGGACGACGCGGTATCTGACTTCGACGGCAGCGCGGTCCTGGTGACGCGGTTCGTCGAAGGCGCTCGGCTCCCCGACGGCGCGGAGAAGTTCGCCATGATGGGTGAGCTGCTCGGACGGCTGCACGCGCTGCCGTACGACGATTCCGTCAGCCGCCCGGGCGGAGCGAGCGGCGAGGACCCCAGCCGTGAGGGCACCCCCCGTCAGGACCTGCTGGCCGCCCTGTCGTTTCTCAACGCCGTGGATACTAAGGTCACAGCCTCCGATCGCGAGCGATTCGAGCGGCTCCGCGACAAGGTGCGCTCGGCTGACGACGGTCACGGCCTTCCCGAGGGGCTGCTCCACGGAAACCTTCTCCACGCCCCCGATCACGCCGTCCTGAGCCAACAGGGGCCGGTCGCGATCAACTGGAAGGCGTCCGGGCGCGGACCGCGCCTCGCCGACTTTGCCTACCTGATCTGGGGCACGGGTTCGTGGAACCCACGTCGGCCGAACCAGGAGTGCATCGACGCTGCTGTCAACGCCTACCGCCGACACGTCGAGCCGACGGACGACGAACTCGACCGGCTCGGGGCGGTCATGTACGTCAGGACGCTCTACCTCGTCTGCTTCGGCTACCGACGCGCCGTCACCGACGGCCTGAGGTTCCGGGAGTGGGGCTTCGTCTATCCACCCGAGTACTTCAGCTCCACCGCCGCCGCAACCCGAGCCGCGTTCCGCCGGTAGGCCCGCCGTGACCCTGCATCCGGCAAGGAATCAGAGCCTCCAAGATTCCCGGGGCGGTCGAAGTTCGGTTTCCAGCAAGGCCGCGACCTGACGGTAGCGGCCCACAGATACCAGATGCACACCGTTGAAAGCACCGCTGTCACGGATCGCCAGCACCTGCCGGCAAGCGGCCTCCACCCCGGCATCGCGGTCACGCTCAACTGCGGTGACCAAGTCCTCTGGAATGTCGATATCGGGGATCGTCCCCGCCAGGTTCCTGGCCATGGCCGCGCTCGCCAGCACCATTACCCCGGCGTAGACCGGCCCAGACACCTGCACGCTCTCGCGCCACCGCAGCAGGCTCTCCAACGAGTAGCTGACTTGCGCGAACACGAAATCTGCCGTGGCCTTCCAGGCCGGGACCGCCCGCAAGCCGCTTGTCACTCCGGCCCGGAACGGCGCAAGCCCGCTGAACATCGGATCCTCGGCGACGGCCCGAGTCTCGTCGATCATCGCCTGCACGGTCAGTTCACTGGTACGACCGCCGGCACTGGGCTTGTCACCGTAGACGTACAGGAACGAGTCGACGCCGTACGCCGCCGCCGTCAGCAGATCCCGGCGAAACCCCAGCAGGTTCCGGTCCCGAGAATTCAGGCACGCAATCCCGCGAGCACCCATCGCCTGCACCTCGTGGGCTACCGCCACACTCGACACCGTCGCCCGCCCGATGTGGTTGTCGGGAATCAGGAACGAGTCAGCCACATGGCTGAGGACACCGATCTGGTGCCGGACCCGCGTCAGATCCGGACGAGTCGGCGGCTCAACCTCGCAGATAACCTCAAACCGGCAACGCGAATCACTCTCGGTGACGGCAACGGCTGCGCCGCGGTTCATGGTTGCCCGCAACGATGCTCCTGTGCTGGTCACGGCTTTTTGCCTCCTCCCGTTCCCGGAAGGCGCCCTTGGTGACCGGCGGCGGTCCACGGACCGCCCGCGCGCGGGGCCGAGCGTGGCGGGCGAATCGCCCGTCGCAGCGCCCCTCGGCCTCCGCCCTCAGGTTACAGGGTCAGAGCCCAATTTTCCGAGCAGATTTTTGTGACTTGCCACAGTCCGCGATGGCTGAGGCCGTCGGCGCCACCCGCACGCCATCCTGGCCCGGGCGGTTATCACCCCGGGCGCATAGGTTCGCGCGGCTTCGCTGCACCACTAGTACGGTCGGATCGTGCGATACGACCCTGCGATCTACGACGGTGCGGCTGTCCACTACCGCTACGGCAGGCCCGCCTACTCGCCGGAACTTGAGGCTCTTCTGGCTGAGGAACTTGGCCTGGATGGCAGCGGAAGGCTCCTGGACGCTGGTTGCGGGCCCGGCATCCTCACCGTGCGCCTCGCCCACCTGTTCGAGGAAGCTGTCGGCCTAGACCCCGATGCGGAGATGATTGCCGAGGGTCGCCGGGCCGCGGAGGAGCGCGGCATCGCGAACATAACCTGGGTCCAGGCCCTGGCCGAGGACCTTCCCGGCGCGGCGCCGGGGACATATCGAGTGGTCACCTTCGGCCAGTCTTTCTGGTGGACGGACGAGGTTCGTGTGGCCGAGGCGGTGTATGACATGCTGGAGCCGGGCGGCGCCCTGGTCCTGATCATGCACAAGGCCGATGGGCGGACCATTCCGCCGAGCCCTGGGCCGCCCCCGATACCGCATGCAGAGATCCGGTCGCTGGTGGAAAAGTATCTCGGGTCAATCAGGCGAGCGGGCCACGGCGCCGCGCGGGTACGAACCCGCAGTGCCGACGAAGACGCCATTGCCCGCACCCGCTTTGGCGGGCCGCGGGTGATTTTCGCCCCTGGCATCCCTGACCTGGTCAGGGATGCCGAAAGCGTACTGTCCGGCTATTTCTCCATGTCCTGGTCAGCGCCGCACCTATTCGGTGACCGTGTCGAAGCATTCGCGACCGAGGTGCGGGGGTGCTGCGGGCGCGATCCCCCGAGGGCGTTTTCTGGGACTGGCCGGGCGATACCAAAGTGATCCTTGCCAGGAAATGATCGAAAGCTACCCGGCAGCCACCCGATCCCGGTGATGCGGGGTCACCCGCCCGCCCCTGGCCATGGCGTCATGGAACCGGCGCCCACACCGCGCTAAGCGGCCTGCTGGACCAGTCGGCGCTGTTCGGCGTGCTGGCCGAGATCGAGGCGCTCGGCCTGGACCTGCTCGGGATCCAGAAGCCCACCAAGGACCGCGAATCACCGGAACCGGGTGATCGCCGCTCACCGCGACGGCCACTAGCTTCGGGCGCACAGCCTGGACAGGCTGCTTGGGGTCGGCTCAGCCGCCGAGGTGGGCCGTCAGCAGGTTCGGGTCCACGCCGGTGGCGTAGGCGGCGCTTGTCACGTACACGGTGCGGCCGGACACAGCGACCGAGGATGGGCCGGAGAGGCCGTCCGCCGCGGTGAGGACGGCCCGCGAGGCGCCGCCGGGGGTAATGAGGTCGACCTGGTTGAGCCCGGGCTGCGCCGCCAGCAGGGTGTCGCCGTGGCCCGTGAAGGAGAAGTCGTCGATGCTGGCCAGCCCGGTGGCGGCCACCACGGTCGGACCCGCAGTGCCGTCGGGCAGCATCGGGATACGCAGCAGCGTCCCCTGGGAGCTGTTGCTCACCCACACTGATCCGTCGTGGACCTTGAGGCCGTTCACGCCGAAGCCGCCGGGTGCTGTGGGCTGGAGGTCCTGGCCGCTGGCCCAGACGATGGCTTTCCCGGTTCGCGGCCACACCTTCCACACAGTGCCACTGTAAGAGTCGACGGTGAATAGCGCCCCGGTGCCGGGGTCGAGCGCGAGGCCATTGAGGAACCCCGCGTCAGGCAGGGCCGACACCTGTTCGGCGCTGCCGTTCCTGTTGATCCGCCAGATTCCCGATTGCGTGCCGCCGATATCGATGTAGTTCACGTACAGGGTTCCGTCGGAAGTCCGGACGATGCCAGAGACGGCGGTCGTGCCGGAGGTGGCCGCGGGCAGCGTGGCGAGGATGGTGATCTTGCCCTGCGGGGTGACCCTGGCCACCTGATGGGCGTAGGCGAACGTCACATCTGCGTCCCCGTTGGGCTCCAGGGTGATGTTCTCCGGCTGCTGTCCTGCCGTGAAGTCGAAGTGAGCGACTATGCGCGCGTCGGTTACGGGGAAGGAGGAGGCGAAGGCGGGAATCGCGGATGCCGTGAAGGCGCCGGCCAAGACGATCGTGCCGAGGCCGAGGAAAGTCTTGCGGTAGTGCCGAGGCATGACTGAGTCTCCTGAGAGTTGGGGGCCAGAGTAATCAGGCGAGAACTGCAGTTCCGTTGGCCGGTCGCCCGGGTGTCCGGGCTGCCAGCTAGGTAAGAGGTCGTCACCGGATCGCGGTGAGATTCGCCCGTACCGGGACAACGCGGACGGGACTGATCGGGGATGACGCGCTCTTGCTTCCTGTTCGGGCTGGCCGCTGGCGCCGTTCGTCGAACGGCGCCAGCGGCCGGCATGGGAAGACGTCATCCAAGGTCGAACGCGTATACCTTGTTGTTGTTGAGCACCGGGGTGGTGCCGCCGAGGCATAGCGTGCCGCAGTACCCGGAGCCCCAGTAGATGCTGCCGTCGACGATCGCGGCACCGCCGGTCACCGAGCCGCCGCTGGCGAAGCTCCACAAGATCTTCCCGGTCGCGGCGTCCAGGGCGTACATGTTGGTGCCGGCGGTGGCCATCGATCCGCCGTAGACGACGCCGTTGGCGGCGCTGACGAAGCCGGCGTCGACGGCGCCTGCCGGGTCGGGGGTCTGCCACAGGATCTTGCCGGTGGCCGGGTCCATGGCGGCCCAGGAGCCGCCGGTGACGGTCTTCCCGGCGTACGGGCCGGACCCGCCCAGGGTGTAGGGAAGGCCGGCGGTGTCAGCCTCGGCCGCGTAGATGCGCCGCCCGTCGGTGGCCGTGCCGTACTCGATGCCGGCGTTGGTCACGACGTCCGTCGGGCCGATTGTGGTCTGCCAGGCGACCTTGCCGGTAGCGGGGTCGACCGCCCAGTAGACGCCGCTCTTCGCGCCGGCGCCGACCAGCTGCTCCGCGCGGCCGGTGGCCGGGTTGGTGGTGGTGAACAGGTTGGGCCCGGCGCCGAAGTCGAAGTCCGGCCCGATCGGCTGGGGAATCGTCCACAGGTCGGTCTCAGCGTGCGGTCGGCCCAGGCGATCGTGCCGTTACTGAGCTTGAGGGCCAGGATCGAGTCCACGTAGTCATCAGCGGCGGGCGGGGTGCACCCGGTCTGCTGCGGCGTGGTGCAGACCCCGTCGGGCACGCTGTAGTTGTTCCCGGTGTCTATGTACAGCAGCCCTCGCCGCGGGTCCACGGCGAAGGAGGATTCCCACACCGCGTTGCCACTGTAGTAGCCGGGCTTGTTGGAGTCGCCGCCGCCGTTGTTCGACGGCACCGTGTAGGTCTTCCACAGCAGCCTGCCGGTCGTCGCGTTCAGCGCGATGACCGCCCCGCGGAACGTGTCCTGGGTGTTCCCCTCCCCCTTGGAGGAGATGCCCACGTACGCGACGCCGTCGTAGACCACCGGGGAACCGGTGATCTGGGCGTTCGGGTCGGTGTCCACCTGCGTCGACCACAGCGGCTTGCCGGTGAAGCGGTCGACGGCGAACACGCGGGCGCCGGACGTGCCGGCCGCGCCGGAACTGAGGATCCAGCCGTCGCCGAGGATCAGCTCATTGCCGTAGACGGCCGGGCTGGTCCGGGATACGTCACCCGCCACCCCGGTGTAGCTGGAGATATCCTGCGACCACAGCACCTTCCCGCTGCCCGTCGCGACCGCCCACAGCTTGCCGCCGTAGTCCGGGACGTAAACCGCGCCGTTGTCCACGGTCGGGGTGGCGGAAATCGCGCCGGCCGTGGTCAGCGTCCACCGCGGCGCCAGCCGGCCGACGTTGGCCGCGGAGATCTCGTGCTCCGCGGCCTGGTAATGGGTGTCATTGATGTTCTGCCCGGCCATCGACCACTGCCCGGGTGCTTCCCCCGGCCCGGTCTGAGCTAGGGCCGCGGTCGCTCCCGCAGCGACCACCGCTGTCACGGCGGCTATCACCGCCGTGACCCGGCCACTGCCCACCCTTAGCATTCTTCGCCTTGTCACGCTGCCACTGTCTCCTTGTCACGATGAGGGCTTTTCTCGGTTGTGTAACCCTTGCCAGCTTCGCGAGTCAGGGGGTGACCGGCCGCCACCGGATTCTGGTGATTCAAGTGCAAGTCCCAGAGCAGGAGCCACGGCCGCGCGGGGGCCGAAGCATGGCACTGCTACTTCCGGAGAAGGCGGACCGGTACGGCGACGCCTAGCGGTGGCGCACCGCGGTATCCGGCTGCTCGCCGGGTTCGCTCCGATAGATCCGCTGGCAAGGCGAGCGCCGAACACGCCGAGGAACACGGGCGGCTCACGGGTGCCCCGCACAAGGCAGTAGGGCACGATCACACGTCGCCAAGCCTAAGACTTTTCTGCTCTGTTTCTAGTCTTTTCGTGATGTGATCGGCTTGCTACCTTATTTCTGTCGGTTTTTTTCGCTGTTCTGTGTAGAAGGGAACATCCTTGATACGCACGCGCATTGCCGTCATGGGAATCGCCGCAGCTTGTCGAGGAAACCGGGCACCAACGCCAGCCGACCAGGGCTGCCGGGTCTAGGAGGTTGTCTCGGCTTCTAGGCGGATCTCACCGAGGGTGAGGCCAGTAGTGAGGTTGCTTGTCAGGTTGGCGATCTTGTTCGTGAGGCTCGCGGCGGCGGTCTCGAGGTAGCGGAGTCTGCGGAAAGCCACGGCGTAGCGCTCTTGGTCTTCGAGGGGGAGCAAAGAGACCTCAAGCTGGCGGACATCGATGCGGGACGCGGACGTTCCCGTGGCCTGCTGCCGGGTGGCGGCGGCGGCCAGGAAGCCGGCGAGGAACCACGGGTCAAGGCGGGCCGGGTTTGGGCGGATCAGGTGCGCGCGGGGCCCTGCGGGGTCGCCCTCTTGCTCCTTGTCCACGACCGTGGCCATAGCGTTCTCCGTCAGCGTGGCCGGGACTAGGACGTCGCCGGCGCGGAGGAGTTCGGCGTGTGCGCTTCCCGCGGGGCGGTAGCGGAGCATGCCCAGCCTTGCCAGCTCCGGGACGGTGGCTGTAGGCCATGGGTCGACTGGCTGAGCGGCCTTCGGGGGCCAGACCGTCGGCGGTTGCCTGGCCTCGGGCTTCCTGGCGTCGGGAGCGTCCAGCCATTCGAAGTGCTTCAGGGTCTTGGTGATGCCGTCGACGTCCATCGGCATCAGGGAGACGGAGAGCCGCGCATGCGAGAAGGAGCGGGCGGGATTTCTCGGCTCGGGTGAGCCGTTGCGGCGTCTGGCCGCGGCATGTTCCGCGTCCCGCACGCGGGCCAACGCGGAGAAGTGGGCCTTAACCCGGCTGGGAGTGATCGCGAACGTCTCGCCGAGCCGCTCCGACGCATCGAGAATGGTGTCGTCCAGCAGGTCGGACACCCACGTGACGCAGTAGTGCGCGTTCCTGCCGCCCCCGGATGCGACTGTGTGTCTCCCTGGGTCGTTCATGTGCTCCCACGCGCGCTCCACGGTGCGGGTGAACGCCCGCCACTGGGCGGTCGACATCGCCTCGACGGCTGTCGAGGAGACGGCCTCGTCCAGGCCCACCCGGAGGTCAGGCCTAGGTTCGGCGAACAGCGCCCGCAGGTCCGGGTCGGCCCCGCCGCCGGGCCGTCGCAGGAGCCACAGGTGCGGCAGGCCGGCGGATGGCCAATCAGCGAAGAGCGGGAGTTCGATGACCGCGCGCAGCGATCCCTCGCGCAGCAGGTCGGCACGGACCCGCGCGCCTGCCGGGCTGGTGGCGGCCGACGACGGCAGCAGCAGGACGGCTTGGCCGCCCGGCTTCAGGTGCGCGAGCGCGTGCACCGCCCAGGACAGCTCCGTTTCGGACCCGTCGGCTAGGAGCAGGGGGCGGCAGAGCACGGCATCCGCCTCGACGCCGGCGAAGGCGTCCGCGCGCAGCGACTCGCCCGCGGCGACCTCGGCGCGCTGCGTTTCGCCGGGCAGCAGGCGGGTCTTGGCGAGCGCGACCGCTTCAGCGCTTGCGTCCTGGGCAAGAACCCGCCCAGCTCCCCGGGCGAGCGCCGCGGCGAGCAGTTCGCCGGTGCCGCTCGCCGGGTCGAGCACGGTGGCGCCCTCGCCGATCTCGGCGAGACTAACCATGAACTCGGCGATCCGAGCGGGAGTGACGTAACGGCCCGACGCGACGGAGTACCGGTCGATCAGATCGCCGAGTACCGCGACAGCGCCGGCCTCATCGACCGCGCGCTCTGCCACCCACGCCAGGCTAGCGGGTAGATCTCGTTCTGGAGCCTGCCCGTCGGCGTGCGGCGTGACAGCCGCCGCGACGGCCGCGACGATCTTGCCCAGGGACGTACCGCGCGCGGCGTGGTTCACCTCCCGCCAGAGTCGGCCGCCCGGGGCGAGTTCCCACCGGCCGACGCCCGCCAGCCACGCCTCAACCTCGGCCCGGTTAAAGACCGGGCCACGCCCCGTCCCGCTGACTGAAGCGGGGAAGCCCGCATGGCGACGGCGCCATTCCGAAACGGTGCCCCGCGCCACGCCCGCCACCCGCGCGATCTCGTCGGCAGTCAGCACGCCTTCATCGGTCACAGCTTCCCTCTCCGTACCGACCGTTTTGGTGACAACTGTGAGTTTACGTCTTAAGCCCTTTCCGTAACTATTTTGGCCAGGGAGAGGAGTCGCGCTGCCGGACCGGCATCCTCGCCGCGCTCATCACCGGAGCCGCACGGTACCCGCGTGCCTCAGAGCGCGTCGGCCATGGCGACAACGTGGCCTAACTGGGGCCCAGCTCAGTTCCGCCCGGGAAGGTGAACAGTCGCTGGCCCAGCGCCAGCGCGGCGGGCTCGCCCGCAAGCCGGTGCGCTCCCACCGACATGAAGCCGTCGTGGCTGGTGTCGAACGCCTCCTCGCGGAAGCCCGCCTCCCCGAACCAGGACCGGATCGCGGGAGTCAGGTCGGGCGGACGGCGGTGCCTGGTCCACAGGACCAGCGCACCGGGCGCGCACAGGCTGGGCAGGGCGGCCACCGTGGCCTGGATGTCGCGGTCGGTGATGTTGCCGAAGATGCCGCATGCCACCACTATCTGGGCGGGTACCGCGCCGGCGCAGGCATCGGTGATCCCGGCGTCGGCCTGCAGCACCTCGACGCCGTGCAGCCCAGCCGCCTGCGCCGCCTGCCGTGCGAGCGCGACGTTGCGCCCGTCCAGCTCGACCAGCCGGGCGCGCACGTCGTCTCGGCGCGGATGCCCGGTCAGCACGCCGATCACGTCCCGGCCCTGCCCGGCGCACAGGCTGACCAGGCGGACGTCCCCGGCGGGCGCACGTTCGAGCTCGGCGCGCAGGTGCCCCCGCACGAGTTCCCCCCGCCGCGACAGCAGGGAGCCTGGGTCGTCGTAGTCCCGGTGCCATTCCACCCAGTCACGCGGCGCCATTCTCCGACCCTACAGTCCGCGGCGGGCCGCCATCAAAGCCGCGGCATTGTCAGCGCGGCCGCGAGCTCCGCACCACGACTGCTCGGGGCGGCTTCGGCGTGCTGTTCCGCAGTACCCCGGTGCTCCCGCCGCGCCGGGTGGAGCGGCGGGAGCACCGGCATTGAGCCGGCCGTCCCCGGGAGCCTGCCGACCGCAGCGGTGCCGCACGGCGGATTCAACCGCCGACGGCCGCAGGGCAGTTCCCGAAGACCTGGGTTAAAAGCCGACGGCTACTTGCACGTATTGTGCGTCGGTGCTGTTGAAATCGGAGGACTGGCCGTTGTCATCGTCGTAGGCGAAGCCGTACGCAAGGCCGTTGACAGCGACCGAGTGCCAGAACGCGGAGTAGTAGTTGCACGGGGCGTTCTGGTAGTAGTCGGACGGCGTGTTCTGCACCGTCGTCGAGAACTGCGCCACGCAGCGGTTCAGCCCCGCGCACAGGGCCGCGTTGCCGTTGAGGGCCGGGCTTCCCCCGCCCTGGCACCCGAAGACCTGCTGCGTGGTCTCGGTGTCTCCCAGCGAGGCCGCGTACGAGGTCATGTAGCTCGCGTCCGCTCCGCCCGGCTGGAAGGCCGCGACATCGGTGGGCGACGGGATGTTGTAGGGCGCGTTCACGGTGGCGAGTTGCTTGAAGGCCGCGGGCACGTAGTTCTCGAACTGCGTGAACAGGGCGGTCCTGCTCTCCGCGAAGACCGAGTCGTTCTCGCCCACCACCGTGTCGGTGCCGTTGGAGTTGTGCAGGTGGATCGCCAGCGGCAAGCCGAACGCGTCGACCCGCGAGGTGTCGGCGTTGATCGTGGTGCCGCTTGAGTTCAGCTCGATGAAGTCGTTGTACGAGCTGCTGGGCGAGCCGAGGTAGAAGTAGACCCGGCAGGAGTTGCACGAGGCCATCGAGTAGTACGGCGACTGGGCGATCGACTCCTCGACGCCGTTGACGTCCCAGTAGACCTCACTGTCGGGGTACGCGCCGTTGGTGGCGTTGATGAAGTCGAACTCGATGCCGTTGGACGTGGTCGGGATGCTGGCCGTGTTGCCCCAGAACGCCGCGGGGAAGCCGCCGAAGCCACTGCCGCCGCCCGATCCCGAAGAGGAAGAGAAGGCCAGGTAGTTGATGTTCCAGCCGGCGTTGTCCTGGTCCACGGTCAGGGTCTGGGTGCCCGCGGGAAGGGTGACGGTGACCGAGACGGTGGTCCAGGTCTGGTAGCCGCCGGTCGCCGGGGCGGTCACGTTGCCGCTCAGGTTCGTCCCGAGCTGTTGGCGATGTGCAGCGCGTCGGTGACCGCGGTGGGCGCGGCCAGCCGCAGCCCGACGGTATAGGTGCCCGCCGTGGCGACGTTGACGGTGTACTTGAACCACTGCCCGGCTGCGGTCCAGCCCAGGTCGTAGCCGCCGCCGGTGTCGGTGGTGGCCTCCAGGTCAACCCCGTCGGACCGGTAGCTGTTGGCGGAGCCGTTGATCGAGGTGACGTTGTAGGCCGTGCCCTGCCCGCCGGTGTCGTAATTCTCCGCCTGCACGGTGCCGGGCACCGCCGCCGCGGTCCCGCCGTACGGGGCCTCGCCGGGCGGGGGCGGATCCCGCCGCCCGAGGTGTTCAGGCCGAAGGCGAGGAAGTTGATGTTCCAGCCGCCGTTGTCTTGGTCCACGGTCAGGGTCTGGGTGCCCGCAGGCAGGGTGACGGTCGCGACCACGGTGACCCAGGTCTGCCAGCCGCCGGTGGCCGGGACGTTCACGTTCCCGCTCAGGTTCGTCCCGGCGCTGTTGGCGATGTGCAGGCCGTCGGTCACCGCGGTGGGGGCGGCCAGCCGCAAGCCGACGGTGTAGCTGCCGGCCGTGGTGACGTTGACGGTGTACTTGAACCACTGCCCGGTCGCGGTCCAGCCCAGGTCGTTGGCGGGGCCGCCGGTGTCGGTGGTGGCCTCCAGGTCAACCCCGTCGGACCGGTAGCTGTTGGCGGAGCCGTTGACCGAGGTGACGTTGTAGGCCGTGCCCTGCCCGCCGGTGTCGTAGTTCTCCGCGTACACGGTGCCGGGCACCGCCGCCGCGGTCCCGCCGTAGGGGCCCTCGGTGGCGGCGCGGGCCGCGGAGTGCGCGGCGTTCGCGCCCGTCAGCGCCAGGGTAAACAACGCCGCCACCCCAATGGCCACACGGACTCTAGGACGGGGACGGGACGGGCGGGGCCAACCGCGCGCGAGCGCAGGCAGCCGCAGAACGGGCAGGTGTCTCATCATGGTCTCCTTTGGCTCTAGCTCTTCCTCCGACAGCCGCCCACTCCAGCTTCCCGGCTTACTTCCGGCCCAGGCTGAATGCCCGGGCCGGGTGGTGTTGCAGGCGTACTGCTGCAACGGCATGCCGCTCAGTCCAGGCACCGGGGATACCAGCGCACAGGCCAGGGTTGTCAGCCCGGCGCACCCAGGTGTCCTAATGTCAGCGGTTACATGCCCTCTCTGCTGCGGACGCTAGATAGCTATGTAACCGCTGTCAATAGGTCGTTCTGGGTGCCGGCCGACCGGGTCAGGCCGGGCGCGGAGCAGGGGCAGGCAGGTGAGTGCTGTCCTGCACAGAATCATTGACAACTCACCAAAAAGCCGCTTTATTGTAAAGAAGCCTATCTATTAACATTCTTTACAATTCCCCCGGTGATCGAGAGGCCCATCCCCATGAGACGAAGGTCCGTGACGACGTCCACTACGCGACGGACAACGGCTCGACGATCACGTACACGTTCGTGGGCACCGGCATCAAGGTGTACGGGGAGCTGAGCACCGACCAGGGCCAATTCTCGGCGGCGCTGGACGGAGGAGCTCCCGTCAGCGTCGACACCGTGCCCAGTGACGGCCAGCGTCATTCGGACGTCGTGACCTGGTCGGCGGAAGGCCTGACGGCCGGGGTGCACACGCTCGTGCTAACCAAGGTCGACGGCACGTACATGACCTTCGACGGCGCAGAGGTCGACAACAGCTAAGGAGGCCACCGCTTCGGTGTCAGAGCCGGCATGGTCGCCGGCTCTGACACCAAGGAAGCGGCGCGCCTACGGGCCACCGCCACCCGGCCACTCATCGCACGGTGTAACCGACCCGGCCTCACTCCGGAAGGTTCAGGACTTCGACGGTGCCGTCGCTCTCGTCGCTGACGTAAGCCTGGCGCCCGTTGGGCAGCACCGAGATACTGGTTGGCGCCTTCCCGGCCGAGACCTTGCCGATGACGCGGTTGGCGGCGGCGTCGATCACCGTGACCTCGTTGTCCTCGTTGTCGGCCGTGTAGATGTAGCGGCCGTCAGGCGAGTACGCGATTTCCAGCGGGTTCCTCCCGACCGGGATCGTCGCGACTTGCTTGTCGTTCGCGGTGTTGACCACGAAGACCTCGTTGCCGCTGAAGCTCGTGATCGCCAGACGGCTACCGTCGGGCGAGATGGCTATGCTGTGCGGGGTCTCCCCCACCTGGATCTCTGTGACCTTTTGGTTGTTGGCGGCATTGAGCACCGTGACCGTGGTGGACATGTGGTCGGTGACGTAGTAAACAAGTCCGCTCTTCGCGAATACGACCCAGTGCGGGTTCGGCGGGACGGCGATCGTACTGGTCAGCTTCTTGGTCGTGGTGTCGATCACGTCCATGACGTTCACGTTGGAGCCGGTCATCGACATGTTGTGGTTCGGCACATAGAGGTACCGCCCGTCCGGGCTCGTCGTCGAGGGGCCCGGCGTACGATTGTTCACCGGCACGGTGGCCGTGACCTTCTTGGTCGCCGTGTCGATGAACACGACGAGATGCACCAGGTTCTTCCCGGTGGTGTAGACGCTGACGTAAGCGGTCCGGCTGTCCGGCGAGAACGAGACGAACTGCGGTGGCCCCTGGGGGATCTTGATGACCCCTGACACCTGATCGGTGGCCGTATTGAGCACGGTGATCACGTGCGTAAACGGATTGGCGACGTACGCGCACTGCCCGTTCGGCGCGACCTGGACGTAGCTGGGCGTCCCCCCGACCATTATCTTCTCCGCGACGGTGGGAACGGCGAGGCTGGGCGAGGCGCTTCGCCCGGCGCTGGTCGCCGCGGCCGATTCACCGGTGTTTGACCTGGTGGAAGCGGTGACGAGGAGCGTGACCGCAGCGGCCAGCACCGCGACCCCGACCAGGATCGCGGCAACGCGCCAGGCGCCGGGCCCGCGCGCGGAGCTGTCCCCCTGGCTGCCGACTACCTCGTCCGGCGGTAGGTGGCTGACCGGATCGATGCTCGTGCCGTGCAGCATTTTCTCGGGGAGCAGCGGGGGGCCCCAGGCGTCAACGCCGTCGGTCGCCACCGTATGCGTCGGGCTGTCAGGCACAGGGCTGCCGAGGCGGCTGACCGCTGGCTCCGGTTCAGGGGCCGGGTCCGGCAGCGGTTCAGGCCGGCGGCGGTTCCGGTTCAGGGGCCGACGGTGGTTCCGGCTCCGGCGGGGGCGCCACGCTTTGCCAGGCGGTGACGCCGATCTCCCACGCGGGAGCCGACGTCTCGCTCCATCCGGGAGCCGGCAACTGCGTCATCGCCGGGACCGGCTCCCCGGTCAGCAAGGCCTCGCGGGCCGCCGCTGCCAGCAGGCCAGCCCTCGGGAAGCGCCCGGCGGGGTCCTTGGCCATGCCGCGGGCGATCACCGCGTCCAGGGCCGTCGGCACGCCCTCGGCCAGGCCACTGGCCCGCGGCGGGCTGGAGTACAGGTGGGCGTAGATGAGGGCGGGCAGGTCCTTGCCGTCGAAGGGGGGCGCGCCGGTCAGGCACTCGTGCAGCACGCAGGCCAGGGAGTAGACGTCGGCCCGGCCGTCGATCGCCTGGTCGGCGAACCGCTCCGGGGCCATGTAATGCAGCGTTCCGATCGTGGCCCCGGTGATCGTCAGCGGTGTCTGCCGGGCCCCGATCGCCCGGGCTATGCCGAAGTCGACCACGTAAACGAAGTCGCTCTCCGTGACCAGGATGTTCGAAGGCTTGATATCGCGGTGGACGAGGTGGTCCGCGTGGGCGGCATCCAGGGCCTGGGCGACCTGGCCGAGAAGGTGCACGGCCCGCTCAGGCGCGATGGGGCCGTCCGTCTTGAGCAACGCGCCGATGTCAACGCCGTCGACTAGGCGCATGTCAATGAATAGCTGACCATCGATCTCGCCGTAGTCGTGAATGGGGATGACGTGCGGTTCCCGGAGTCGCGCGGCAATGTGCGACTCACGCTGGAATCGCCGCAGGTACTCTTCGTCACCCGACAACGCCTCGGGCAGCAGTTTAAGGGCAACATACCGGTCACGATCCGTGTCGTAGGCCAGGTATACCTCGCCCATTCCGCCAACACCGAGGAGGCGGTCGATGCGGTAGCTTCCGACCTGCCGCGGCGTCACGAGAACCGTCCCCCAAAATCACCAAATCCAGGAATTTACTACGTTAGGCCTTTACACCGCTTACGGTATGACATTTTGGGAAATCCCGTCGCCGTAGCATCGGCGCCGTAATACACTTACGGTTTACTCAGAGCTGACTCTGAGCAAACGGGCCGGGATTGAATCTCAATGTCGCATTTATCGCCGCCTGAGGATGAGCCACGACTCCATCGGTATGGTCCGGAGCCTGCGGCCGAGCGCGACACCGACCTGTTTGGCGGTCCGCAAGACCACGGAACGATCGACGATCTCGACATGAGCCCGCCGCAGCTACGACCGACCCACGGACGACGCACCGTAACTGAGCCTGCTGCCGACGATCGTCCTGACCCGTGAGCAGCTCTCCGCCCTGGCCGACAGCCTCGGCGAGGTCAGCAGGCGGATGCTCGTCTCACCACCCGACGGCCCGGCGGCTCATCGCGCCGAAGGGCGAAGGGCCGACCGCACGGCGCGGTCGGCCCTGCTCGCGTTCCGTACTAGCTGTTCGTCACCGCCACGGCGGCGCTTGCGCTGGACGACGTCAGGTATGCATTGCCCGCGTAGGACGCCTGGTAGGTGATGGTTTCTGAGTTCCCCTTCACCTTGGGTAGATGGTCATCGGTGATTGTGTAGGTCCCGTCGGCGTTCGTGGTGACGTCGGGGAGTGCGACGCCGTTCGGGTCCGCCGAGTCAACCCGGGTCACCGTTAGTGTCTGCCCGCCGACATAGGGCGCGGGACCTCCGAGGGTCCCGGTCAGCGTGATCGACCGCGGCTTCCGCTCGGTCGCCCTCGTGCACACGCTGAGCGTCGACGCGGTCTGCGCGGGGTCAGGGATGATGTTCAGCATCACTTGATACAGCGAGTTAGTGGTACTAGTGATCGCGAATAGGTCGCTTCCGTCAGGGGTAATCTCGGCACTGTGGACGGTGTTCGTCCCGAAGCTATATGTATTAAGCGGGGTGCTGCCACCTGGCGCATACACATAAGCACCGTTGCTGACGCCTCCCGCGCCGGCGACAACGGTGCCATTGGCGGTGATGGATACCGAGACAGGCCACTCGGCCGTTGGATACTGGCTGACGAGCGACATGTCGGAGAGCTGGAAAACCTGCTGAGCGTAGGGGGAACCGCTGGCAACCACCACGTCCTTGCCATCCGGGGTGATCTGCATGTCCTCGACGTTCACGCCAGTTGCGACTTGCACTGGAGGCACGACCACGGCGGCTACCCCCGAGGAAACGTCATCGCCGGCCAACTCGAACGGCTCTTCTATACTAGGGTCTTGCGTCCCAGCCGCCACTAGTTCCCCGCTCGATGAAACCGCCAGCAGCGGAGCGCCTCCCCAGGTCCCGGCAGGGTCGTTCGTAGCGTTGAAGGTAACGGTCGCCGCACTGACGCCCGGGCCGTTTACTGTCACCAGCGCCATTCGCGGGGAAGGTCGTCGGGATGACACTCGGGTCAATCGAGCCGATCCCGCTCTCGATTGCGCCGTCGCTGTCGGTGCTGGGGAAGGTCGGCTGGTAGCTGAACCAGATCTTGCCGCCGGCGTACACGGCGGAAGTTGCCGAGACGCCGGACCCCAGGAAGTAACGCGTGGAATAGGTGAGCGTGTTGGCATTGATGACATCTACGTAGCTGCCCTGTACCGCATATATCGTGCTGCCGTCACTGGAAATAGACATTGCGGAAGCACCGCCGGTGTCAGGAATGAAGGTAATTTCTTGCCCGGAGTAATCCGTTACCATAATTCCAGTGGAAGTGGTTCCACTACCCTGCGTGAAATCCCCGCCGCTGCCCGAGATGAAAAGGTGCTGGCGGGCCGAGTCCACGAGCATATGCGAGAATTGATTAATCGGCAGCGTCACCGACGTGACCGTGCCGGCCGCGTGGGCTGATGCGGCCGGCAGTCCGACCGCGGCAAGGGTGCCGACCGTGGCGGCGGCCACGGCCAGCGTTCGCTTGAAACGCATGGGTCTCCTTTGACGTTCCGATTCCGACACGGGAGAACGCGAGACCGAAGACACGACGGCAGCACCAGGCCCTGCGAAGTCCCCGTTCCTGCCCCTGGCGCACCTCTGCCGCGTTGCCCCCGAAGTGATTAATACGATCAAATCAGATCATTAGGCCACACATCAAACAAATAGAAAAACGTAAATGTGAAACTATAATCGAATTATGGTGACCACGTCCTGGGCCTGCCGCTCTCAGTCAGCGTAGAACTCGCGGGCGGCGGGATCGAGGAACAGGAACCGGGCGTTGGCGGCCGGCCGGGTCGGGCTGGTGAGAACCGGTGCAAACAGCGCCGCGCCGAGCTGGTTAGCTGCCAGGATGTCCAGCCGTCAGCGAAGGCCCACGCTACTGAGATCCGATCGTAAGGCACCCGCCTGACCGTCAGAGGGCGAGGGCAATGATGAGTCCGGTGCAGGGCTCGGTGCCGTGCGAGCGGGTTCGGTGCCCGGTGCCTGCGGTGTCCTCGGCGAGGAAGATGCCGCCGGGGCCGAAGCGGCGGCGGGTACCGTCCGCGGCTTCATGCTCGACTTCTCCGCTGAGGGTAACGACGAGCCCTCGGATGGCCGACGGGTGCCAGTCGGTCACGAGGCCGGGCGGGATCGTTCCGAAGGCGACGGCCAAGGCCGGCAGCGGTGCCGTGCCGCCTGGGCCGTCCGCCTGCACGGAGATCTCGGTCTCGTCCCAGCGTGAGCGGTTCTCGTCATCGGTGGTGAGGCGGGCGATTTTCATGACCCGATACCACCAGCTGCCCGTGCCGACTGAACAGGCTGAAAAGCGCCGCTAGCCGAAAGTTTCGCGCCGAGTAACGCACTGGCTGCCCGCTACGAGTGGCCGAGGCTGTCGATCAGGACGGCGATCCCGTCGAGGAAGCGCTCAAGCCCGAACCCGAAGCCCTCATCCCCGGCCAGCCCTAGCCGGGCGGAAACCCACTGGGCCGACATGAGCGGATCTCCGGCCTGCTGCCCGGTCCCGTTCGCGCCGCCGGCTTCGGCGATCCCGTTCGCCTCCGAACGGGTCGTCAGTTCCCGCCACGTGGCTTCTCGCTGGACGAACCCAACGATGTAGTTGTGGAGGGCACGCTTCCAGTTCATTGAACAG
>CAWKKG010000050.1:0-190922 GCA_963850115.1 uncultured Actinomycetota bacterium | reverse complement strand
GTCATCCAGAACGCGCTGCAAAGCGGTCGGCGACAGCACATCCCCGCCGGCCCAGATTTCCCGAAGCTGTCCCAGCACGCCCGTCGCCTCTTGCGCCATCACCTCGAGCAGCGCGGTGGTGAAATAAGCGACGGTGACATCGTTCTTGGCGATCACGCTATCAAGGCCGCTGGCATCGACCCAGGTGTCGGCCGCTATTACCACCCGCCCCCCGGAGAGCAAGGGCACCCACAGCTCATAGGTTGAGGCATCGAATGAATATGGTGAGTGAAGCAGTACCCGCTGATGGTTCCCGTTGCGCCAGTACCGGTCAGATATCAGGTTCACCACATTGCGGTGCGTGACCGCGACGCCCTTCGGGATGCCGGTGGACCCTGAGGTGTAGACGACATAGGCAAGGCTGGCGGGGTGCGTCACGGGCAGCGGGGTGTCGTCCTGGGCGCCTGGCATGGCCGCCCAGTCCTCATCGAGGCTGATCACCGCCCAGTCGCCAGCAGGCAGGCGATGCCGCAACTGTCCCACGGTCAGGACGAGCGGAGGATCGCAGTCCTCAAGCATAAAGGCGATCCGTTCGGCGGGATAGCCAGGGTCCACCGGCACATAGGCGCCGCCCGCTGCCAGGATCCCAAGCAGTCCCGTGATCATCTCCATGCCCGGCTCGACGCAGAGCCCGACCAGGACATCTGGCCCGACGCCCTGGCGGCGCAGGCACCGGGCGAGCCGCCAGGACCGTGCGCGCCAGTTCCTGATAAGTCAGTGCCGAGCCGTGGTGCACCAAGGCCACCGCGTCGGGACTATCCGCTGCCGTCGCCGCGAACAACCCGGCCACGCCCGCTCCGACGACCTCTGTTACAGCGCCCGTGCCCGCTGCGAGCAGCCCCCTCCGTTCATCGGAAGAAAGAATTTCCAGCTGACCCACGGGCAACTCGGGGTCGGCGGTAGCCGCCGTCAGCAGCCGGGCGAAGCGTGCCGCGATCATCGCGGCGGTGTCCCGCCTGAACAGGTCCGCAGCGTAAATGAGATCACCGGATACGCCGGCGGGGTGCCGTCCGCAGCGGCGTGGCTTGTGAGGCTGAAGCTCAGGTCCACGGTGGCTGTGGCCAGGTCAACCGGCACCGGCTCGGCGGTCAGGCCGGCGAATTGCGGCCCCTCCTGGCCGCTGTCCTCAACCGCCAGCGTCACCTGGAACAGCGGATGCCGCGCCATCGACCGCGGCGGGCTGAGCATGTCCACCAGGTACTCAAACGGTACGTTCTGGTGCGCGCGCGCTTCCCTGTTCACTTTCCTGACTCGACCAAGCAGCGTAAGGAAGCCGGGATCCCCCGAGGTATCGGTCCGCAGCACCAGGGTGTTCGCGAAGCATCCCACCGCATCGTCCAGCTCGCCATCCCGCCGTCCCGCGATCCGCGTGCCGACCGGGATGTCCGCTCCGGCGCCGAGCCTGGTCAACAGCGCCGTAAACCCAGCCTGGAGCACCATGAATAGGTCGGCGTCGCTTTCCCGGCCGAGGTCAAGCAGCCGGACGTGCAGATCCGCATCCAGCCGGAGCGGAACCGAGCCGCCCTGGTACGTGGTGACCGGCGGGCGAGGCCGGTCGGCCGGCAGTGGCAGCTCCGCTGGCAAGTCCGCGAGGGCCGACTTCCAGTACGCTACCTGGGCGGGAAAGGCACCCTGGTGGTCTGCCTCGTCGCGCGTGGGCGGCAGCGGTGGCCACGGATAGTTCCCGGCCGGTATGCCGGGCGGTGAAAGCCACCGCCAGATCCCGGGCCAGCGGGCGCAGCGACCACTCATCGGCAGCGATGCGATGCAGCACCACGAGGAGCACGTGGCCGTCTGGGGACAGCGTGAACAGAGATGCTCGCACCGGCAGTTCGCGTGCGAGGTCGAATTCTTGGCGGGCGGCGTCTGTCAGGGTGATCGACAGGCTCGCTTCGACGGCCTGTTCCCGCCGTAGCGTCAGGCGGGCGCGCTCGCCACGCAGGAGCTCTTGATACGGCTGCCCTTCCATCTCGCGGCACACCGTCCGCAGCGCGGCATGGCGCTCCAGGGCATCCCGCAACGCGGCGTCGAGCGCCTGGCGGTCCAGCGTTCCTGACAGCCGAATAGCCAGCGGAAGATTGTACACGGGGCTAGGCCCCGCTAGCCGGTACAGAAACCACAGTCTGCGCTGAGCGTGGGATAGCGGCACCAACTCGGACTGCGTCTCAGCCACCGTTGATACCGGAATCCAGCCATCGGATAAGCCATTCAATATGCCGTGCACAGGACCGCGACATCCCGCGCCGGACGCTACTGCCGTATATTGTAACTTCCGCCTCGTTTTGGTAGGCAGCCCGTGACATCTCGCCCTCCCAGGGGTGGAAACTGCGACAACACGCGCATGCGGCCGGGATGGCCGGTGAGTAACATTGTTACCCCTGTGCCCTTCGAGAACAGGAACAGCTAGAAACGGCTAGAAAGTATTGCCAATATTCCCACGGTACTGGCTAGTGATGTGCCGATATCATCCACCCTTATCATACAGATAGGAAACGAAATTCTCACCATCCTTCCTTAGCCTCTAATGTTTAAGCTGTGCATTACCGCAGTTGAACGGCGCACGCTGTGCTCTCATTCAGCGTGCAGGGCAGCCGTGGTCCGGGATACGGCGGCCCAGGCGGCGGGACCGAGCGCGCCAGCTAGGGCGATGGCCAGCCCGGCCATGACGAGCAGGGCGAGTTCCTCGGCGGTGTAGACCTGACCGGCGTTGGCGGCAGTACCAGAAAAGAGGAAACGATGAGCACCCTGGAGGGGGTTCCCGGCGCGCGGTCTCGCTCCACTTCCCCCTCCTTTCAGCACTTCGCCGGGCCGTCCCGGACGGCAGGCGGCTGGTGAGGCTGATTGGCGCTACGAGCCGCTCCAGGCACGACGATGTTCGCCAGCCGATCCGCCTGTACGCTGACGACTGCTCCCGCGATTGAGCCTTCCAGGGCGACGCCGGCTGGCACGGCGATGGCTGCGGCCGCGATGGCCGGGACAACGGCCCAGCAGGCGACCATGACGATGATCTGCCGCGGCGTCGCTCCGAGTGCCTTGAACACCCCTAGGTCGTGCTCTCGTTCCCTGGCAACGGTTAGCACCGAGGTGAACACGCCGATCCCGGCGAGAAACGCCACGAGCAGCGTCAGTCGCAGAACGAGGGCGGTATCCGTGTCTGCCGCGCCGACGCTGGTCACGAGGTGAGCCATCGAAGCGTTGAGGCCGACGGCGATCACAACCGCGGTCATCCCAATGGCAACAGTGACCAACGTGACGACCGACCGGGCCGGGCGGGCGAACGGGGCAGCCAGGCCGATTGCCACCGGGCGGGGGAGGGACATCTTGCCCACTAGGCGGTGAGCGGCATATCCATGCCCGGTGCGAGGAGCCTGGCCTGCGGCGATCGCCGCCACCACGGACATTCGCCCCGCCCGCAGCGCGGGTACTAGCACCGCCACCCCGGTTAGCGCCAGCAGCCCGGCCGGCACCGTGATGTTGATCCACGCAGGAACGGTTACGGTGATATTGAAAGGTCCGGAGCCGATAAGGGGGAGCACCCACACGGTTGCCAAGCACGGTCCCGGCAACGGCTCCGGCCAGCGCCGGCGCGCCAAGTTGAGCGAGGTACGACGCGACGATTTGCGCCGGGGTGAAGCCGATACTCTTCAACAGGCCGATCCGCCGATAGCTGACCGCCGCTGCGGCTGCGACGACACTGCCGATGATTACCACTGCAAGCAGGAGTCCCATGCAGGCGTAAGCCACCACGAAAGGTGTGGACCCACTATTCTCCGCGGCACGCAGGTAATCGGTGTTCAGCCAGGAGGTATAGCCGACGATCGCACCGCTTGGGAGGGCCGCCTTGAGCTCAGACAGGTCTGCGTTGATCTGCGCGGGGGTGGAGGCGTGGCTGAAGGTGTAGAGCATCTGCTCTTGCACGGGAGCGCCCGGCCTTTTCCAGAGCGGTGATCTCGCCGGGGGTAACCCAGCCGTCCTCCAGATTTTGCACGACTGAGGAGGCGGTTCCGACGATGGTGAGTCCCGGCTTGCTCGGGACACTCGTTACGGTGGCCACTTGACCGATCGATCCCCCGGAAGGGGAATAGGGAGCCAGGTCAATCTCACCGAGGCGGGTGGCCCAACGGCCCGCAATTCTGTTCGGTATCGTCCATCGGGGCTGTCGGCGACGACCGGCCCACCACAGTCAGCGGCTGTGCTGAGCTCCCGCCGCCGACGATGCTGAGCTGGATGGTGGTCTCTGGGTCGGGACCGGCCGCGTTGGTCACTCCAGGCAGGTGGCGACTCTTGGCAAGCTCGGCGCCGGTCACCTTGGCCGAGCTGACCCGCACCGCGAGGTCGGGCTCGTGGCTCGCCGTGAACGCTGTCAGGAACGCCTCGTTGGAGCTGGTGGCGAGGGTGAGGCCGAGCAGGCAGGCTGCGGCGGCCGCCGTCACCACGAGGAAGACCACCGCGGCCTGCACCCGGCGACGGGTCACCCCGCCCGCGGCCGCCTTCAGTACCGCCCCGCCGGTCACGGCCGTGCCCCCGCGCCCGGTCGGCCGCTGGCGGGGGCGACGCCCCGGCGGGCGCGCTGTCGCTTGCTGTCCGGCCGTCCACCAACCACACCACCCGTCGGGTGTACCGGTCGGCCAGCTCGGGGGTGTGGGTGACCAGCACGAGCGTCTGCCCGGCAGTGTTCAGGTCTAGAAGCAACTGGGCGATCTCTTTGCCGCTGGCGGTGTCCACCGCGCCGGTCGGCTCATCGGCCAGCAGCACCGCCGGATCGTTGATCAACGCCCGAGCGATAGCCACCCGCTGCCGTTCACCCCCCGACAGCCGTCCCGGATAGGTGTTCCGGTAGCGGTCGACGCCGAGCTGGCCAAGCAGTTCACCCGCACGAGCCTTCGCCTTCCTCCGTCCGACCCCGGCGAGGTGCGCGGGCAACAACACATTGTCAGCCACGGTGAGCTCATCGAGCAGGTTGAAGAACTGGAAGATGATCCCGACCTGGCGGCGCCGGTACCGGGCCGCCCCCGTCTCGCTGAGCGTGTCGATCCGCTGGCCGGCCACGGTAACGGTCCCGCTCGTAGGCTTGTCCAGCCCGCCCAAGAGGTTCAGCAGTGTGGATTTCCCGCTTCCTGAAGGCCCCATGACGGCTACCGCCTCCCCCTCGGCAACCTGAAGGCTCACCCGCTCGAGAGCGGACAGGCCGCCCGTCCCATACCGTTTCGTCACTTCATGGAGCGCAATCAGCGCAGCCAAGATGGACACTCCTCTTGTTCCGACGGATACAGGTGAGACGCCGCAGCCCCGCTGGCATGGCGTCCCAGCCAGACATCAGGTATACGGCTCCGCAGGTGACAGCCGGGTCACAGGAACCGTGACTCATCCCGGCGCCGACGCCCGGTGCCGCTGTCCTGGAGTTGCGACAGGATTCGCGCTGGTGGTCTCATCGCTACCGTTAGCGGATAAGCAGCCTTTAGACCCCTGGAGTCATCAATTGGGTACGCGGCATAAATACGGTGTTGACACCGGGCGCCTGAACACGGCCCTTGCCGATGAGGCCCAGCAAATCGTCTACGGCAGGTACAAAGGCGGTGGCACCGACGAACTTGGCGAAGAACTGCTTATGATCAGTGAGATAGACCGGGCTCACCTGATCATGCTCGCAGCAGAAGGGCTAGCGGACGCCAGCCGGGTACGCGCGATCCTCCAGCACATAGAAGCGCTGCGCTCGTCGGACTTCGCTGCCTTGCGGGAAAGGCCTATGCCGCGAGGTCTCTATCTCGCGTACGAATCTTATCTGAGCGAAATACTGGGCGACCAGATCGGCGGCATCGTCCATACCGGAAGGTCAAGGAACGCACTTTAACGCCACTATGGTGAAGATGCGCGCGCGGGGGCCGTACGCTGCGCTCATTACCGCGGGGATGCGACTGTGCGACGCATTGCTCGCCGGCGCTGAACGCTATCGGGATACGGTCATGCCCGCCTACACCCATGGGCAGGCCGCCGTCCCCGTTACCTATGGCCACTATCTGGCCGCCGTTGCCTGCTCCGTTACCCGGGCCATCGAAAACTTGCTCTTCGCGGGCGAGGAACTGGAGATCAATCCGCTCGGTGCGGGCGCGGTGGGCGGCACCTCGATGCCCATCAGCACAGCGCGCACGACGAACCTCCTCGGCTTCGCCGGGCCGGCGGCGAACTCGATAGACGCGGTCGCGTCCCGTGATTTCGTGCTCCAGATACTGTCGGCGTCGACGATCCTCGGAGTTGCACTTACCCGCGCCGGGCATGATTTCGCCCTGTGGTCGACAGAAGAGTTTGGGCTGCTGCGCATGCCGGATAACCTGGTCGGCTCCAGTTCGATGATGCCGCAGAAGCGGAACCCTTTCCTGCTTGAGCACGTGCAGGGGAAGGCCGCTGGCTGCCTGGGAAGCTTCGCGGGCGCCGCATCGGCGATGTCGACGGCGCCCTATACCAATGCCATCGCTGTCGGGACAGAGGGGGTCGCGCATCTGTGGAGCGGGCTGCGGAACACGATGGAGGCGGTAGACCTGTTCCGTCTTATCGTGGAGGGTGCCGAACCAGTCGAACGACGGATGCTGGAACGCGCCCAAGCCGGGCATACCACTGCCACATACCTTGCCGAGATTCTTGTACGGCGCGGTGTTGTCTTCCGGAAGGCGCACCATCAGGTGGGAAGGATGGTCAGCGCGGCGCTGGCGCGGCAGGAGCCGTTGTCCGTGGTGGCTGCGGAGACGCTTGGCGAAGGCGTCGCCACGGCCGCGGACTGGCTTATGCCCGCTACCGCGGTAAGGAGCGCTGGGTACGGCGGGGGACCTGGGAAGCTGACGGCCGGGGCGCGGATCGATGCGCTGAGATCGGATCTTCTGCGTCTTCGCGCGGTGCTGAGCGGACGCCAGGAACGCTGGGAAGGGGCAAAGCGGAAGCTCGACGGGGCGGTGCGGCAGGCCGTAGGGAGCAAATAGCGACGGTGATAATTGCTGTCGCGAAGGCCAAATGTTTAACTGTGGAGCGGCATCAGTTGAACGCTGCGCCCAACATTATTACATGGGTCCCTTGATTCTTTCGCACAATTCTCTAGTGGCCCTATGATGCAAGCCAGGCAGATGTGCGCGTGTATGCGTTCTAGTAAGTCTCTGGTGGACCTTGGAGCGGGTGCTATGTATGCATATTCCATCGGTTTGATTCCGTCGCATGTAATTGAGGCGGCAGCTGCGGACGCCCTGTCGCTTGAGCCTCACGGGTACACGTCCGCTTATGTGGAGTATTCTGTGGGCGGATGGGCGACGGCTCCGTTGTGGGTCAATCCTGGCGATCGTCCAGGTGAAGAGGTGAACGAGCACGAAGAATCTGCGCGACCTCTCGAATCCGTGCGGGAACTCCGCGGTCTGAACGATCTTATCTCCATCCTACTTTGACGTTTCATGCATCAAGAGTGCGCGTCTTTTCCGTGCCAGCAATGGGGCCATCATACTGCCGCACAGAGACTACCTCGAACATAAATATGGCTTTACGAGGATCCATGTCCCGCTGATAACGGATGCCGCCGAGGCAAGAAATACTGAGGACAATTCTTGCTTCCACATGCGCCGCGGCGAAATATGGTATCTTGACGCGCGCAGGGTGCACTCGGGTGGGGTTACCGGCTCCGCGCTCCGAGTTCACCTAGTCCTTGACTTCAGTCATACAACTAAGCCCGAGGAAGCGGTTGCCGCCGAACTTGAGCCCGCTGGCGAGCCACTTATAATAAACCGTCCCGAGCTTCCGCCGAACCTGGTCTCGAGCTATGCGGCACTAGCGCCATTCATTAACGCGGCGGTATGGCAGGATCTGTTCCATATCCTCGCTCGCGTGCACCTTCGGTACAACGTTGGCGCGGCGGAAGTCTATGACTGGCTTGAGAAGATCGCCGCGGGGAGCGGAGAAGACCGGGATTTTCTTATCAGGGATGCCGACCGGATGAAGAGATATTACATTTCGGATGGCCCGGCAGTGACGGCCACATTCGATTCGGCATGGTCCCCTCCCACTTTCTGGGGAACTCGCAGTTGAAATCGGTGAAACAGCGCAGGGTGTCATGAATCTAGATGCCATCACAACTGATGTGACCGGCGATATCGCGATTGTCGTCGCGGCGGCTTGGCTGCGGCGCGCTCGCGCGCCGATGCGGTCAGCCAACGGTGATCGGACAGATACTTGCTGGTATCTTGCTCGGCCCTAGCCTGCTCGGACGACTGCCTGGAGATCCGACGAGACGCCTTTTCACTCATGCCGCCGTTCCTTACATATCTGTCATCTCGCAGGTCGCTGTCGTGATTTTCATGTTCACAGTGGGCTATGAGATCGACTTCAGGCCGCTGCGCGGCGGACGCCTTGCAGCGCCGTTGGTAGTAGCGGCAGGCGCACTGCTCGTGCCGCTCGGGCTCGGCTCGGGCTTGGCTATAGCGGGGCGTCAGGCGTTCACCGCCATCGGCCAGGCGCCGGCCGACGGCCGGTCGTTCGTGGTCTTCATGGGCGTGGCCACATCCATTACGGCGCTTCCAGTGCTGGCCTCGATCGTCAGGGAGCGCGGGCTTGCGGGCACCGCGGTCGGTACGATCGCGACCGGGGCGGCCGGGATTATGGACGTTACCGCGTGGCTGCTGCTTGCAGTGGCGCTCACCGGCACAAGAGCTGCTGAGAGCAGGCCTTGGCCCGTGACGGTTCTGCTGCTTGCCGGTTTCGTGGCCCTGATGCTCGGGGCGGTTCGGCCCGTGTTGCGCTGGTGGATCCGGCGACCCGCGACCGTGCTGTCGAACCAGGTGCCGCTCGCGCTGGTACTTGCGGTCGGAAGCGCCTGGGTCACCGGGTCACTCGGCTTGCATCCCGTGTTCGGCGCCTTTCTCGCCGGATTGACGATGCCAGGCCCGGACGGTGCGCCGGATGCCGACGTACTACGGACTCTGGAGCGAGCGGGCGGCCTGCTGCTGCCGCTCTTCTTCGTTGTCACGGGACTAACCATGAACATCGGTGCGCTCGACGGCAGTGACTTCGTCTTGCTGGCAGTCATCGTTGCGGTCGCCATGTTCGGAAAGGTCGGGCCTGCCTACGTGGGAGCGCGCCTGAGCAGCCTTAATCTCCAGCAGTCCGCGATGATCGCCGCATTGGTCAATACCAGGGGGCTGACCGAGCTCATAGCGCTCAACGTGGGACTGAGCGCGGGCATCATCCAGCAGCGGCTCTTTACGATCCTCGTCCTCATGGCCTTGATCACGACGATGGCGACGGGACCGCTGATTTCCTTGATCGGACGCGTGGCGGAGGAGAGCGAAGCCAGCCCTCAGTCGCGAGACGAGCCGATAGGCGCTGACGTGGACAATGGGCTGTAGCCGCGGAAGCGTTCAGCCGCGTGCCTGAAGATCTGCTTTCCGCAGGACACGCGGCTGAACACACGTCAATTGGCCGCTACTTCGGCTTTTTCTTCAAGAGCGAGACGACCGGTTCCCTTGAGCGTCGACAGATCGATGTCGGCGATGCAGCGGACAGGATCGTCGTTCAGGATCAGGTGGCCCTCCACGTGGACCGTTCCCGTGCCCTTATCGAAGTCGGCCGCGCTGGTATCGGAGGCAGCGCGATCCAGCGGGAATCCGAGTTCGGTGCCGCCCCGCGTCTCTGTGAACTTCACCAGCACGTACCCCATCTCGCCGGTCCGCTCGCGGAGTTCTTCGACGGTAGGCTCCATGCCGCCCATGACAACTGGCTGGCTGACGGTCAGGCGCTGTGTCAATTCATTCATGAATGGCCCTCCGAGAATGACGGTGACTTGACTCCAGCCAAAGCTTGGAATGCCGGAAGCTATGGATCTGGAAGAACCTTTGTTAAGCCGTAATCTACCGAGTCCTACTGGTGGCCAGCAATGACCCTGACGCTCGTCAAGCGGCTGGCGCTACCGGGCTCGCCGCCGTTAGGGTCGGCGCAAGGCTAGGACCGGCCCGCCCAGGAAGGATATGATTATGCCTCAGGAAGCGACGCTCTACTCGCCAGTCATTAAAGGCGATGGGAGCAGCGCATGCGTGATATTCGCCAAGGAACATCCTGGATTTGACGACCCAGCATACCAGGAGCACCGCAACAGGATCGCCCAGATTGCTCTTGGATATGTGCCTGGGCAGCCCATTCCAGACGTAGAATACACTAAGGACGAGCATGAGCTGTGGCAGCTTATCGGCTCAGAATTGCGTGAGAAGCACCAGCGGAACGCGTGTGGTGAATTCTTGCGCGGTGCCAGTTCGCTAGATCTGCCCATGCTGCGACTGCCCCAGCTCAACGAGGTGTCGGTGCGCCTCCAGCGGCTGTCGGGTTTCCGATTCACTCCGGCGGCCGGTCTGGTCGACATGCGGCAGTTCTATCAATCTCTAGCGGAACCCCGCTTCCAGGCGACCCAGTACATCCGGCACAACTCCCTGCCCAGGTTCTCTCCGGAACCAGACATGATCCATGAGATCATCGGCCACGGCAGCGCGCTCGCCAACAGCCGACTGGCGTCGCTGTACCGGCTTTTCGGACAGACTGCCGGTCGGTTCCAGAGCCGGGAGGCCCTGAGTATCGTCTCGCGAATCTTCTGGTTCACGATGGAGTACGGACTGGTACGCGAAGACGGCGAAGTCCGAGTGCTTGGTGCCAGCCTGCTGTCCTCTTGCGGGGAGATCGACCAGTTCCGCGAGGCGGAAATCAAGCCGCTTGACCTCGCCGTCATGGTCCATCAGGAATACCAGGTGGAAAAATATCAGCCGGTGCTCTTCTGCGCCGACTCGTTCGAGCACCTAGCCGGGTTCCTGACAAGCGTTCTGACCGGCGACGAGCAAGCCGTTAAAGACGCCGCGGCCTTGTCTCCGGGCTGGCATGGGTGACGCGCTCAGGCGCGCCCTCGAGGAGCGATGCGCCGCGATTGCTTCCAGGGTCAGCCGACATAGTGGTAACGATGCCGGCCAGCGTCAGACCCGGCCGGAAGTTTACCGGGAAGCCGCCGACGGGTCGATGATCCGCGCCCGCCCGTCCAGTTCCTGGGCGAAGTCCTGCCACATCTTCGCGTACTGGCGGGCGAGCTGCACGACGATGGCGACGCAGTGCGGGGGCACGGTCGCGGCCACGTCCGGCAACTGCTCCGCGCCGACCGCGTTGACGTGCAGCAGCCGCAGCATTCCCTTGCCGCGCTCGTTGTTGCGCAGCGACGGGTCGCGCAGCAGCTTCTCCACCGCGGCGGCCGGGTCTGGCGGTGCCGCTGCCCGCGAACTGAAACGGATGGCCTGGGCGGAGGCGCCATCGCTCGCTCGCGTCATGCCTCGGCGCCGTTACCGCCGGCAGCCCTTGCGGGCAGCGCTCGCGGCGGGCTTTTCCGGCACGGGTGACTCGCCGCGTTCCAGGCGCTTGCGCACGTCGAGAACCGTCGCCGGGGATATGCCCGCGGCGCGGGCCACGTCGCGCAGCGATGCGTCCGGCTGCTGCGTCAGGAGTTCCGCGGCCCGCCGTCGGCCTGCGCCGCTGTCCAGCGGGCGGACTCTGCCGTCCCGGCCGATCCGCGCGTTTGACTGCGGTATTTCTTCGCTTGAACTTTTCCTGATGGCCGCCACGGTCTTGGCCGCCAGGCCGACCGAATGGCCGATCGCCCGGTCGGACATGTGCGGATGCGACGTGACGATCCGCTCCGCCGCGGCGCGGCGATCGGCCTGGGACAGCGGCAGGCCGTGGGCGACGTTCTCCTGGACCGCCCGCAGGAAGACGTCCGCCTCGCTCCCGTCGAAGAATATGACGTCGATGGTCTCCCGTCCCTGCAAGGACGCGGCCATCAGGCGGTGCATCCCGTCGATCACCCGCATGGTGCGCCGGTCCACCAGGATCGGCGGAAGCGGTGTCTCCGTCTCGGCGAGCCGCGCGATGTGCGCCTTGTCCTCACCGTTGAGCCGCGGTGAGTCGGCCGGGCGAAGTGAGAGCACGGGAACGGCCACCACCGCGGCTGATGACATCTGCTAGTCTGTGTGGCCGGGTCGCGGGCGCCCGGACGGGAGGACGCCGTGTTGCCTGCGATTTGCTGGGACGCGCGATCACCTGGCTGTTCCACGGCACTCTCCTTCGCGTGATCCGGTCGAACGACGCTGTCGCTAGTTGACCCAACCAGACGGTCGCTGGCGGTCCGCTGACGCCGGACTGCCGTACCTGCCAGCAGAGTCCGCGCCTGTTTACCCTGCTTCATGAGCGTGCCGGGGCCTGGCGATGCGTGCCGGACGGTCGAGCGTGCAGCTTGGCGTCGGCCACTGCTACCTGCCGCGTAGCCGGTCATGTTCCAGCGTGCGCACTCGGCACGGCCACAGCGCCAGCATGGAGTCTCAGCTGCTACCACGACTGCCGCTATCTCGCAATATTGTTACGATTCAGCATGGTATGTGTCACTCTTTCTGAAGGTCGTCAAGATACCGCGTGTTCTAAGCGTGATGGGACGGGGCCTATGGGGTCGGAGTACGGCGACGGTCCGGCCTTCCCAGTTCGGATCCTTGGTACGTACGTACCGTCGGGAGGCAGGGCTAACCCAGCGGGAACTGGCGGCAAAGGCAGGACTCAGCGTCGCCGCGCTGCGCGACTTCGAGCAATCTCGCCGACGTTGGCCGCGACCGAATTCGCTGGCCGCGCTGGCCAGCGCTCTCGGCCTTGACCCTGACCAGACCGCCGGCCTGGCCCGTGCCGCCGCGCTACCCGCGGCCGACGCCCCAGTCGCGGTGCCGTCACTGCGGCCTCCGCTCGACGACTCCGGATTCGCTCGCGCGTCGCACTCGTCCGGACGCGGTGCGGGACTGTGGCTGTCGGTGCTTGGGCCGCTCGAGGCCTGGGAGGACGGGACACCGCTGTCCCTTGGGCCTCCCGCGCGGCGCGCGGTGCTCGCGCTGCTCCTGATGGACCCGGGCGTACTGGTGCGCCGGGACACGATCATCGACGTGCTGTGGGGAGATTCGCCGCCCCGCACCGCCGTAGGTCTCGTACAGGCACATGTGAGCAGGATCCGCAGGCTCCTGAACTCTCATAATCGCTTCGGGGGCAATGAGGGAGTGATCGATTCGGTCAGGGGCGCCTACCGGCTGAGCCTTTCACGCAAGGAAGTGGATCTGCTGGTCTTCAGGGACCTTGCCGCACGTGCCGCCGCGGCGCGGGCAGGCGGTGACGATGTGACCGCCGTCGAGTGCTATGAGCATGCGGTGGGCCTGTGGCGCGGTGAGCCGCTCGCCGACGTGGACGTACTTTGCGGCCACCCGGGCATCACCGCGCTGAGGCAGGAGCTAGCCGGCGTGCTGTTGCGCTATGCGGAGGTCGCCTGCGCGCTGGGTCAGTACGACCGGGTGCTGCCACGACTGCAGGCGCTTGCCGATGCTGAGCCGCTCAACGAACCGGCGCATGCCCGCCTGATGATCGCGCTGGCAGGTTCCGGACAGCAGGCGGCCGCCATCCGTGTCTACGAAGACGTGCGGTCGCGCCTCGACCGGGAGCTAGGGCTGTATCCGGGCGAAGAGCTCGCCGAGGCCTACGTGCGAGTGCTGCGGCAGGACATCCGCGCGGGGAACCGAGGGCGGGCGCCTGCCCGCCGCCAGCGCTTCCCGCCACTGCGCACGTGGTGCCGAGGCAGCTTCCCGCTGCACCGCGATGCTTCACTGGCCGCCGCTGGCGAGCTGGCCGTGCTCTCCGCGCTGGTGGAACGGGACCTCAGGGAAACGAGCGGCGTGGTCATCGCCGCGCTGACCGGGATGGCCGGGATCGGGAAGACCGCGCTGGCTGTGTACTGGGCGCATCAGGTCGCCGACCGGTTCCCTGATGGGCAGTTGTTCGTGAACCTGCGTGGTTCCGGCCCGTCTGGCACGCCGGTCACGCCGACCGACGCAGTGCGCGGTTTCCTGACCGCGCTCGGCGTGCCGCCCGCGCGGATCCCCCCGGACACCGACGGGCAGGCCGCCCTGTACCGCAGTCTGCTGGCCGGCCGGCGCATGCTGATCGTGCTGGACAACGCTCAGGACGCGGAACAGGTCCGTCCGTTGCTGCCGGGATCGCCGGGATGCCTGGTGCTGGTCACCAGCAGGAACCGGCTCACCGGCCTGGCGGCCGCGGAGGGCGCGCACCTGATCACGCCTGGCGTGCTGACAGAGGCCGAATCGCACGACCTGCTGGCCTTGAACCTGGGTGCCGAGCGGGCGATGGCCGAGCCCGTGGCGGTCAGCGAACTGATCGCGCTGTGCGGTGGCCTGCCGCTGGCCCTGTGCGACGTCGCCGCCCGCGCCGTCGCGCGCCCCGGCCTGCCGCTGGCTCCGCTCGCGGCCGAGATGCGGGACGCGCGGAGGCGGCTGGACGTACTGGAGACGGGGGAGTCGGCCACCAGCGTCCGGATGGTTTTCTCCTGGTCGCGGGCAAAGCTGGGGGACAGCGCATCGCGGATGTTCCGCCTGCTGGGAATTCACCCTGGGCCCGATATCACGGTTTCGGCGGCAGCCAGCCTCGCGGGGCTGCCGCGAGGGCAGGCGCTACCTGGCGCTGGCGGAGTTGTGCGATGAGCATCTGCTCACGGAGTACGTTCCCGGTCGCTACATCTGTCATGATCTGCTGCGCTCCTACGCCGTGGAGGAAGCTATGACCCGCGAGAGCGAAGCCGACCGGCATGCCGCGGTGCACCGCGTGCTCGACCACTACCTGCACACCGCCAGCGTGGCATCGGGTTTCCTTCACCCCTACCACACCGAGGTCGCGTGGACCCGGCCACAGCCAGGTGTCATGCTCGAGGAAATCGGAGGTCCCGCGCAGGCGGCTGAATGGTTTGAGAACGAGCAGCATGTCCTGCTTGCCATGATCGGCCAGGCCGCCGAAAGCGGCTACGCTCCGTACGCCTGGGAGCTGCCCTGGGTCGCCGGGTGGTATTTCCAGGACAAAGCGTGCTGGCAAAGGCTCGCGGCGGCCCAGGAATCCGCGCTGGCGGTCGCCGCCAGGCTGGGTGATCTCGCCGGACTGGCGACGGCCCACCAGCATCTTGGCTGGCTGAGGTTCCTGCTGGGCGATGTCGTCAGCGCCGGTCATCATCTGGATGAGGCCATCGAATCTGGCCAGGCAGCTCGGCGACGGGCGGCTTCGTGCGCTGGCGGGTCTCCGCCGCGCCTATGTCCTGCAGGCGCAGGATCGCATCCTGGAAGCGATGGTCCAGGCAAGGCAAGCGCTGCGGCTCTACCATGCCGTCGGGGACCCGCGAGGAGAGGCCCGCGCCCTTTATGCGATCGGCTGGCACCTCATCCAGCTTGGTGACCATCAGCAAGCGGTACATTTCAGCAGCCGTGCGCTGCGGATCTGCCGCGAATTTCATGATTCGCTGACGGTTGCCGACCACCGACATTCCGTCCAACCAGTGTATAATCGGCAGTTGAACACATTCCGATGATGGGCCTCAACTTAGTCGCTGCTATTTGAATCGTCAGCCGCCGCAGCCGCCGCTGCATCGCTAATCTTTCTCAGCGGGCGTCGTGCGCAGCGATGGCGGCAGCGCTGTAGTAAAAGTGGCCGGATTCGAATTTGACATTGCTGCAGAAGAACGGCCACTTAGGATGGTCAGGTGATAGAGCGGATTCTGCCTTCACAGGTTGCGGTCGCTGAGTCATTCGGGGACGATGCCGCTGCCGCACTCTTTCCGCAAGAATGCGCTTTCATCGCGCGAGCCGACGGAAAGCCGGCGGAGGGAATTCGCCACCGCGCGCGCCTGTGCCCGGGCAGCCCTGGCCCGACTGGGCAGGCCGCCGGTCGCCGTGCTGCCCGGGCCCGGCGGCGCCCCGCAATGGCCGGACGGGGTAACCGGCAGCATTACGCACTGCGCCGGGTACCGCGCCGCTGCGGTGGCCTTGACCAGGGATATCGTATCGCTGGGAGTGGATGCGGAGCCTAACGAGGCCCTTCCGGACCGATGGCATGCTCGAGTTGATCGCTCTTGACCGAGGAGCGTGTCCGGCTTGGTGAACTCGCCGACGCCAGCATGCCCGGCATCTGCTGGGATCGATTGCTTTTCTGCGCGAAGGAATCTGTCTACAAGACGTGGTTTCCGCTGGCCCGGTGCTGGCTCGGCTTCGAGTCGGCGGACATCGTCATCGATCCGCGCGGGGGCACGTTCACCTCGCGCCTGCTCGTGCAGGGTCCGCTTGTCAATGGTGTACCGCTAACTCAGATGAGCGGTCGCTGGCTTGCCGATCAAGGGTTCCTGGTGACCGCGGTCGTCGTTACCGCTGCATGATCTGTCGATCTGTGCGGGAGAATCTGCCGCAGGGTGCGTGGCCGTTCCGGATTAAGGTCGAGTTCTTCCGGGATAGCCGAACGACACTTCCTCGAACCGGACGCCGTCCTGCCAGGTGGTGCCGGGGATGTGCAGGTGGCCGTAGACGACGGCCTGGGCGCCGAACCGCAGGTGCCAGTCGGCTGTGCGTTCGGTGCCGCACCACTGGGCGAACTCCGGGTATTTCAGGACTCGCGTTGGCTCGCGGGTCAGCGGGAAGTGGCTGACCAGCACGGTGGGATGCCCGGCGGCAGTGCTGCCAGCCGTCGCTCGGTCACCTCGACGCGCGCGTGGCACCACGCGTCCCGGCTCGGATAAGGGTCGGGGTGCAGCACGGCCTCGTCGGAGCACACGATGCCTGTCTCGTACGCCAGAGCGAGGGCCTCCGCCTTGGTGGTGGTGCCGTCCGGGCGGAACGAGTAGTCGTACAGCACGAACAGCGGCACGATCATCACCGGCCCGCCAGCGCCCCGCCATACCGGGAACGGGTCCTCCGGCGTGATCACGCCGATCCGGCGGCACATCGACACCAGGTACTGGTACCGGGCCTCGCCGCGCAGCTGGACCGGATCCGTGCTGAGCGTCCACAGTTCATGGTTGCCGGGAACCCAGACCACGGTCGCGAAGCGGGCCCTGAGCGTGCGCAGCGCCCACTCGATGTCCGCGGCCTTTTCCGCCACGTCCCCGGCGACCAGCAGCCAGTCGCGCGAGGTGCCCGGCGGGAGGTTCGCGACGAATTCCCGGTTTTCCGGGAACGTGACGTGCAGGTCGCTGACCGCCAGCAGCCGCCCTGGCGGGGTTGCGCTCAGTCTGCCTCCTCGGGGTCCGCGCCGTCTTCTCGCCGGCTGTGCTCGGCGGCTGCCTGGTCGCTCTGCGCGCGGCGGGTTCGTCGCCGGCGTCGTTTTCCGCCGGTTCCGGCGGCTTCCTCTTCGGTGAGGGCCGTGAGCAGGCTGTTCAGCCGCTGCGACGAACGTGGTGGGGTCCTCGATCCGGGCGCCGAGGGTGAGCACCGCCTGGTTGAACAGGACCTGCGCCCACTCGCCGATGTGCTTGCCGTCCTGGCTGCGGTTGAGCCGCTGGATGAGCGGGTGCTTCGGGTTGAGCTCGAGCACCGCCTGGCGCGGCAGCCCGGTTCCGCGCAGCCGCTGCATGAGGTTGACGTCGATCTCGGGCTCGTTGCTGACGATGCAGGCCGGCGAGGTGGTGAGCCGGGTGGACAGCCGCACGTCCCAGGCCTGCCCGGCCAGGTAGGCCTTCAGCTTGCCGAGCAGCTCCGCGTACTCGGCGTCGGCCTGCTCCTTGGCCTGCTTTTCCTCCTCGTCCGCCAGCGCGCCCAGGTCGCCGTCGCCCTGGGCGACGGACTGCAGCTTCTTGCCGTCGAACTCGCGCAGGCTGGACACCACCCAGTTGTCCACGCCCTCGCCGAGCAGCAGCACCTCCACGCCCTTGGTGCGGAATGCCTCCAGGTGCGGGCTGGACTTGGCCGCGGCCAGCGACGGTGCCAGCAGGTAGTAGATGTCCTCCTGGCCCTCCTTCATCCGCGCGACGTAGTCGGCCAGCGAGGTGTCCGGGTCGTCGGTGGCGGACTTGGTGGAGGTGAACCGCAGCAGCTTGGCGATCTCGTCCCGGTTGGAGTAGTCGTCGGCGATGCCCTCCTTGAGGGTCATGCCGAACTCCTTCCAGAACGTGGCGTACTTCTCCGGCTCGTTCTCGGCGAGTTCGGCGAGCCGCCGCAGCACCTTCTTCACCGCGTTGACGCGGATGTTGTCCACCGCGCGGCTGCCCTGCAGGATCTCCCGGGAGACGTTCAGCGGCAGGTCGGAGGAGTCGATGACGCCGCGGATGAACCGCAGGTACTTCGGCAGGATCTGCCCGGTGTCCTCCATGATGAACACCCGCTGCACATGCAGCCGCACCCCGCGGCGGGCTTCTGCCACCCACAGGTCATACGGCGCGCGGGACGGGATGAACAGCAGCAGCGTGTACTCGTAGGTCCCCTCGATCTTGGTGTGCACCCAGGCGAGCGGATCGGTGAACTCGCCCGCGATGTGCTGGTAGAAGTCGCTGTAGTCCTTGTCGGTGAGCTCGCTCTTCGGGCGGGTCCACAGCGCCGATGCCCGGTTGACGGTGACGTCCGGCTTCGGCTTGCCCTCTTCCTCCTCGGCCTTGTCTTCGGGCTCGCCCGGCATCAGGATCGGCACGCTGATGTGGTCGGAGTACTTCTCGATGATCGACCGCAGCCGCCACCCGTTCAGCAGGTCGTCCTCGCCCTCGCGCAGGTGCAGCACGATCGTGGTGCCCCGGTCGGGCCGCTCGATCGTCTCCAGCGTGTACTCGCCCTTGCCGTCCGATTCCCAGCGCACCCCCTCGCCCGGCTCCAGGCCCGCCCGCCGGGTGGTCAGCACCACCCGCTCGGCGACGATGAACGACGAGTAGAAGCCCACCCCGAACTGGCCGATCATGGCCGCGTCCTTGCGCTGGTCGCCGGTCAGCGACCGCAGGAACTCCCGGGTCCCGGACTTGGCGATCGTGCCGATGTTCGCGATCACCTCGTCCCGGCTCATGCCGATGCCGTTGTCGGCGATGGTGATCGTGCCCGCGTCCTTGTCGTAGCTGACCCGGATCCGCAGCGGCCCCTCCGCCTCGGGAAGCTCCGAATCGCGACAGCAGTTCCAGCCGCAGCCGGTCGATCGCGTCCGAGGCATTCGAGATCAGCTCGCGCAGGAAGATCTCCTTATTGCTGTACAGAGAATGGACCATCAGGTCCAGGATCTGCACCGCCTCCGCCTGGAAGCTGAAGACTTCCTGCTCCGCTCCGCCTGCACCGTCATCCGACGCCTCCACGATCCCCTTTGAGTAGCCCATACGGAACCCGACATCGGCGCACCAACCGTCCGCTCCTAACCTACGAGGCCGGGACCCGAGATGTTTAGCGTAATCCACGCCCCAGAATGCTCACTAGCTCCACGGCTTGCCCCGGTTCGCAGGCATATTTGAACAGCCGCTCGCAGGCAGTGGGCCGTACCATCACCGGCGTGAGGCCTCCGTCGGTCGGCTGCTGTCCCTGGGGAAGGAGCCGCGGGGATGAACAACTTCGTCGAGCGCACGGAAATGCTGCTGCCGGAGCCCGCTCATGCGCTCGGCGGGCTGCTTGGCGTGCCGGTACCGGACCTCGCGCAAGACGAGGGACTGCCGCTGCTCTGGCACTGGGTCTACCTGCTCGACCGGCCCGCCCAAGCCGAGCTCGGCCCGGATGGGCACCCGCTGCGCGGGACGATTGCCGCTTTCCCGGCACCAGGCAGACGCCGGATGTGGGCCGGCGGCCGCGTCCGCACCAGCGGGCCGCTCAGGTGCGGTGAGCCGCGCCACCAAACGCAGCCGCGTGCTGTCCGTCCAGGAGAAACAGGGCAGGTCCGGGCCGCTGACGTTCATCGTGGTGGAACACCAGATCCTGCAACGCGGCCAGGTCGTCATCGACGAGCAGCAGGACATCGTTTACCGAGAAGCCGCATCCTCTGCCGGCCAGCTGCCGGCTCCCCCGCAGGACGGTCCGGCAGCCCCGCCCGCCGACGGCGACTGGGTCGATCGAGGTCTCCCCGACCTTGCTCTTCCGCTTCTCGGCGCTGACGTACAACGCGCACCGCATCCACTACGATCGCGACTACGCGAGGCAGGTGGAAGGCTACCCGGGGCTGCTCACTCACGGCCCGCTGCAGGCGCTGGCCATGGCCGAAGCGGCCCGCGCGGCAGGATGCCACGGCGATCGCAGCGACAGCCGCCAGCAGTTCCACTACCGGCTGACCTCGCCGCTGTTCGACCACCAGGGCATGGTGGTCAGCGCCGCCAGGGACCAGGAAGCGCTGATGACCGCTGTGCGGGATATCCGCGGACGGCGAACGGCCACCGGAACCCTCACCACCCTTACCACCGCCACCCAGTCCTGAGCCACGCCGCGCCTGCCGGCCACCTTGCCGAAGACCCCGAGGAGGAACGCCATCTGCGAGCGCGTCAACGGGACCCTCCGCCGCGAGTTGCTCGACCGGATCTTGATCGTCGGCGAACGCCACCTTGCTCGGGTGCTCCGCGAGTACGTGAGGCATCACAACGGCCACCGGCCGCATCAGTCCCGGCGGCATCGGCCCCCGGACAGGGAGGCGCAGCCTGTCCCGGACGTGGCCGACCTGGGATCCGTGCGCCGAAAACCCGTAGTCGCAGGAGTGGTCAACGAATACCACCACGCCGCGTAACCCCAGCTCAGACAACGTAACTCAATATTCGAGCGGAGGTTTCACTGAGCGTGACAACATCGGTGTAGGAGAAATCGGGTACGCTCCGGCACCCGGGTGGGAGGACTAGACCATTGGTCTAGTGAGCCCGGGGCGGCGTCGGCCGGACGTGGCGGCGCCGATCCAGGGTGATTGTCCCCGCGTGAGGCGCAGGATGGGCCGTTTTTGACAAGACCCGGATTGCTGGGTCCGTGCGCGCGAGCAACCACGGAGCAACCAAGTGGACAAAACGGACACATAAAAAAGACCTGGGGTAGTAAAACCCCAGGTCAGACCGGGTGCGCCGCCAGGGACTTGAACCCCGAACCCGCGGATTAAGAGTCCGCTGCTCTGCCAATTGAGCTAGCGGCGCTCGTTGGCAACGAACGAGATGTTAGCAGGGATCGGCCAGCCCTGCGAATCGTAAAGGCGGACCCGGGGGAACGAATCTCAGCGGCTCCCCTTCAGGTGTCCCTCAGAAGTCAGCGAGACACTCTGGAGCCAGTGCTCGGCTCTCTGCCGGAGAATGGTCAGCACCGGGGGCGGCGCGCCTCCGCGAGCCGATGGCGGCTGGGGGACACGGCGTCCGCGGCGGCGGCGACCACAGTCGTCTGCCGCAGCCAGTTAGGAGGCTTTGCAGACGAGCGCCACCCGCGTTAGCTGCCCGGCTCGCACGTTTACGGTTACCGGTGCCGAGCAGGGCGAGTCGCTGTGCTCGGTTTGACCGGTGGCGGTGTAGGTGCCGGCGACGAGGCCCAGGCTGAACTTCCCGGACGCGCCGACCGTGACGTTCACGGTGTGTCCGGTGGTGCTGTCGCGGAAGGTGACCACCCCGGAAAGGGGCTGTACGTGCCCGGCTTCAGTTTCGAAGGTTCCGTTTACCACCCACTGGGCGAGCCCCGAGGAACCGCTGCCGGACGAGCCGCCGGGCCTGATCCCGGCGGTTGCCGTGCCGCTAGTCCCAGTCGCGGGGCTCTGACTGGTCGCGGCGGCGGGTGCTTTCCCGCCGCTGCTGCTGGCGGTTGTCGTCGCGCACCCTGTTACCGCGAGCGCCATGATCGCAAGTCCGGCCGTTAGCCGTCGCATCTCTCCTCCTGCATACGGGTTCGATGTTGCCCAGGGATTGGACGCTGCCGAGTCCGCGCCGGTTCCCGCTGACGGCGAAAGGCCCGGCGCCTCGGGGGCGCCGGGCCTTCGCCGCGGAACGAGCCGGAATACTGGGCCCAGGCGCCAGCTAGCTGGCGCGTTCCCAGGTGGCGCTGAAGTTCTCGGCACTGCTCAGCGACGAGACGGTGTCCTTATCCAGGCCGCGGCTGTCCACCATGATGATCTGCGTGGGACTGAGGTCACCAATGGGGCTTCCGTCGACCACGGAACTAGAGAGGTTCACGGTGCCGAAGTCGGCCAGCGGGAGAATCCCGCCGCTGCCGGTGCAACACGGTGCCTCGATGATGACCTCGGCGGAGGAACGGGCCGCGCCGGCCAGGGTCTGCGTAGTGCTGACGCTCCAGTTCTGCGTAGTGTCGGCCAGCGTGAGCTTGAACTCGTTGCTGCCCTCGTAAACGACCGATGCCGTGATGTCGTCGCCAGCCTTGACCGTGTCGCCGAAGCTGAACGAGCCGGCGGGATACATCTCGTACCAGCCGTAGTACTGCGGTTTGCCGCCCACGCAGTCCGTGTCCGTGCCGGTCTGCTCGACGCTGCTGCTGTTGTATCCGTCCAGGCCGACCCAGAAGCTGGAGTACCTGGTGGCGGACGTGCAGGTGCCGGCCGGCTGCACCCAACTGGCCGACACGCTCGTGTAGGTGCCGCTGGTGGCGGCGTACCCGGACCAGTTCGTGCTTTCTGCCGCGTTGCTGAGGCCGGCGTGCAGCCTGATGCCGCCGGACCGGACCGCCGTCGGATGACTCTGGGCGGTGGCGGTGGCGGCGGACGCGCTCCCGGCCGCAAGCGCAGAGCTGAGAGCAAGGGCCAGAATGGCCAGGGGAATACACCATCGTCGTAGCATGCGGGCTCCTGAGTATGTTGATGGCTGCCTGCTTCTGGCTGCCCCCCGTATGCCGGTTCCTGTTGGTAACTGGCGCAAACCGGTCTAACCTTCCGTGCTTCGCGTCGCTTAGCGGTGTTATTCGAGGATAATCTGAGGATTTACTTGAGTAAAGATGTATTTTTCGCCAAATCTCTCACAAGTGATGACAAGATCTTCTAAAAATACGACATATCTCGTCATGGTGAGCGGCGAGTGCCACCACGCCCCCGTTCGGGATGATCCTCATCATCATTCCGAACGGGGGCGGGGTGACCGCCAGCGGTCAGGCGCTGATGAGCTGCCGTTGGACGCGTTCGGCATCCTCCGCGCGGCCTTGACGCCGGTAGAGTTCCAGCGCTTGCCGCCACACCGCGCGGGCGCTGTGCTGGCCGAGCGCGGCGTGGGAGTGGCCGAGGTTGTCAAGGTGTCGGCACACGCCGTCCGGCAGCGATCGCACGCGACTGCAACTCGAATGCAACGGGCCCGGCGCAGAGTGGTGTCAGCCAGGCCGGCCACACCGGCGGACCTGCTGGCCACGGGGAGACGAGGGCATTACCGCGATGACGTACACGATGCAGGCGAACGAATTCCGATCACAATTGTTCAGGGCCATCGGCCGGGCGGTGGAGCGATAACCCACGAGGGCAGGCTGGTTCGCCTCCTTGCCGGCGGCCGGGGACTGGTGGTTGGTTGGGCGGGTGACTGATCGTTTTACCGATGCCCGGGTCCCGGATCCCGACGTACGGGTGCTGTTCGCTAAGGAGCACCGCTGGCAGTGCTGGCTAGACGTAGAGGCCGCCCTGGCGGTGGCCGAAGCGGAGTGCGGGGTCATTCCGGCCGCGGCGGCGGAGGCCATCGAGTCGGTCGCCACGCTGGCGGTCCTGGACATCGCGCGCATCGAGCGCGGCATCGCCGAATCCAGCCACCCGCTGATGGCCTTGGTCACCGAGCTGAGCGCGGCCGCCGGCGAGCACGGCGGCTGGGTGCACTGGGGCGCGACCACGCAGAACATCACGCAGACGGGTGACGTCCTGGTCTTGCGGGAGGCCCACTACCGGATCCTGCGGCTGCTGGCCGGGGTGCTCACCGCCGCCGCGGACCTGGCCGAGCGCACCGCGGGCATGCTGGCGGCGGGCCGCACGCACGGCCAGCACGCCGTCCCGATCACCTTCGGTTTCAAGCCGGCCGGGTGGATCGACGAGCTCGGCCTGGCACGTCACGCGGCTGAGAGCGGCGGAGGGGAGGGTGTTCACCGCGATGACCGGCGGCGCGGCCGGCACGTTCGCGTCGCTCGGCGAGGCCGGCCCCCGGGTGCAGGATGCCGTCGCGGCCCGGCTGGGACTGGCCCCGATGGCGGTGCCGTCCCGCGCGGTCGCCGACAGCTTCGCCGAGTACGTGTGCCTGCTCGGCCTGCTCGGCGCGACTGGAACGCGGATCGCCCACGAGGTCTACCAGCTGATGAGCACCGAGCTGGCCGAGGCAAGCGAGCCGGTGCCGCCGGGTACGGTCGGCAGCTCCACGATGCCGCATAAGCGCAACCCGCAGCTATCGGACGACTGCATCACGATCGGCGCGCAGCTCCGGACCCTGGTGCCGCTGGCCCTGGAAGGCATGGTGCACGACCACGAAGTCGACGGCGCGCACTCGGCGATGCTCGATGACGCCCTGGAGCGTGCCTGCGTGCTGACCGGCGACCTGCTCGCCCGGCTCGAGGTGATCCTGGCCGGGCTGGACGTGGACCCGGCCCGGATGCGCGCCAACCTCGCCCTGTCCGGCGGCATGATCAGCTCAGAAGAGGTCATGCTCGAACTGGGCCGGGCCATCGGCAGGCAAACCGCTCATGAGGTCATCTACCAAGCCGCCCGTGCCGACGGCGTCACGTTCGCCGACGCGCTCAAGCGCGATCCGCGGGTCACCGCCCACCTCGCCCCCGCGACCATCGACCGCCTCCTGGACCCCGCCCGGCACACCGGCCTGTCGGCCGGCATCGCCCGCGCGGCGGCCGGGCGGGCGCGGGCAACCGCCCGCGAAATCTTGTTGACCGGCCGGTCGGTCAACGTGTTACGCTCGGCCCCGGCAACCCCGCGCTGATCCGCCCCGTAACCGCGAGCCTATTGTTGAATACGGATCGCACATGGCGCGCCGACGTGGGGGGAGCGCGGGATGAGCACGAGGGCTGCTGCCGGCGGCACGGTTGACCGGCCGTGCGTGGACTGCCTCGATCAGTCGGTGGCCGACCGGGAACCGACCTGGCGGCTATCGCGGCCTGCCGCGTTCTGGGTGATCGCTTACGCGTTCGCGGTCACGATGCTCGGCACCACCTTGCCGACTCCGCTGTACGTGATCTACCAGGGGGAGTGGCACTTCTCGACCAGCGTCATCACGCTGATCTTCGCCGTGTACGCGGCGGGGGTGCTCGCCGCGCTGCTGGGCGCCGGGCGCTCATCCGACCAGGTCGGCCGGCGCCCGGTGCTGGCCGTCGCTGTCGTGCTGAGCATCGTCAGCGCGGTGACGTTCATCCTCGCGCCGAATGTCGGCTGGCTGTTCCTCGGCCGGGTGCTGTCGGGCCTGTCCGCCGGACTGATGACCGGCACGGCCACCGCCGCGCTGACCGAGACGGCCCGCCCCGGGTCGGGGCGACGCGCGTCGCTGGTCGCGACCACGGCCAACATGGGCGGCCTCGGCCTTGGCCCGCTGCTCGCCGGGCTGCTGGCGCAGTACGCCCCCCACCCGACCGTGCTGCCGTTCGCGGTCCAGCTCGGGCTGGTGGCGATCGCCGGGCTCGGCCTGCTTGTCGTGCCCGAGACAGTGACTCAGCGCTCCGCGCTGTCCCTGAAGTTCCGCGGCCTCGGCATCCCGGAGGCGGGCCGGGCCGAGTTCATCGCCGCCGGGTGCGCCGGATTTGCCGCGTTCTCCCTGCTCGGGCTGTTCAGCTCGCTGGTGCCGACGTTCCTCAGCGGCGTGCTGCACGATACGAGCCACGCGGTGGCGGGGGCCGTGGTCTTCCTGGCGTTCGCGGTGGCCGCCTGCACTCAGCTGGCCGGGTCCCGGCTGCCGAGCCTGCCGGTGACGCTGGCCGGGCTCGGGGTGTTCCTGGCGGCGCTGGCCCTGATCGTGGCCGGGCTCTCCGCCGCCTCGATGCCGCTGTTCCTGGCCAGCACGGTGGTCAGCGGCGTGTCGGTCGGCGCCGTCTTCATGGGCAGCCTGGCCACGGCCAACCGGGTCGCCCCGGCGGAGGCCCGCGGCCAGGTCATCTCTACGTTCTTCGTGTTCTGCTACGTCGGCCTGACGATCCCCGTCATCGGCGTCGGATTCGGCGCGCAGGCGTTCGGTGACTTCCGCGCCATCCTCGCCTGCGCCATTGTCCTCGCGGCGATCGCGCTGGCCTCGATGGCGGTCATCCGCCGGTCGGCGGCCTGACTAACCGGGTGTCCGCCGGTCCGGCGCGGGCCACGACGCCTGGCTCACCGTGCGGTAGGCCTGCCTGCTGAGGGCTTCTGGCAGGTGCATCCGCAGCATTACCTGGCCGACATTGGCGGGGATGGTTCGCTGGGTGAGCAACGAGACGACGATCATCACGCCGAAGGCCAGCGGGACCGTCCAGATCGCCGGCTGGCCCAGGAGCACCGCGTTCCACCCGCTTGACGCCGCGCCGAGCATCGTCGCCACGATGGCGGCCAGGCAGGATCCGCCGCCGATGGCGATGCCCGCCGTGGCCCCGATCCTGGTGAGCCGCCGCCACCATATCCCGAGCACCATCAGCGGGCAGAACGACGACGCCGCGATGGCGAAGGCCCAGCCCACGAGGAGGGCCAGCGAGAAGCGGTCAATCAGCAGGGCGGCGATGGTCGCGATCGCACCCGCGGTGATGGCGCACCAGCGGAATGTGGTGACCCCGCGCTTCAGGAAGTCGTGCGACAGCGCGCCCGCCACGCTGACGAGCAGACCGGACGAGGTGGACAGGAAGGCGGCGAACGCCCCCGCGGCGACGAGCGCGGCCAGCAGCTCGCCGGGCAGCCCGGGCAGCAGCAGCGCTGGCAGGGCCAGGACGATGCTGTCCGAGTCGCTGGAGAGGTAGAGCTGGGGCGCATGCAATCGGGTGAGCACCGCGAGCACGGTCGGGAACAGGTAGAAGGTACTCAGCAGCAAGACCACGATCAGCGTCGTCCGCCTGGCCGCCTCGCCATCCGGGTTGGTGTAGAACCGGACCAGGATGTGCGGGAGCCCGATCGCGCCGAAGAACGTGGCGATGATGACGCCGTACGTCGCGGCCAGGGGGTGCGCGCCGCTCGTGGTCGAAGTCAGGAACGGGGAATCCCACGACTCGCTCGAAGACGGTTCCATGGCCAGGCTGACCGGGACGGGCGCGCCGGCGGCGAAGCCGATCCGCGCGCCCGCGCCGGCGACGTGCCGGCCCGCGGGCAGCCGCACGGCCTGGCCCCGGTACGTGCGCTGATCGAGCAGACCGGTCACCGTGGTGTCGGCGGGGCGCGTCAGGGTGAAGTCGGTCGCCTGCGTCATGTCAACGACGGTGGCGTGGGTGAACACCGGGGCGCGATCCGGGGTCAGGTTGGGACTGGAATGGTGTCCGGCCGCGATCAGCAGCACGAGCGCCGGAATGCCGATCGCGCACAGCTTCAGCCAGTACTGAAAGCACTGGACGAAGGTGATTCCCTTCATCCCGCCCATCGCGATGTTGCAGCTCACAACCACCCCGAGCGTCGCCGCGCCCACCCAGTACGGCGTGCCGAGCACCCACTGCAGCGTGATGCCGGCGCCCTTCATCTGCGGCAGCAGGTAGAACCAGCCGATGATCAGGACGAGGGCGGTCGCGGTCTGGCGCAAGCCGCGGGACCCCAGCCGGCCGACGGCGAAGTCGGGGATGGTGTACGCGCCGAAACGCCGCAGCGGCGCCGCTACCAGCAGCAGCAGGACCAGGTAGCCGGCGGTGTAGCCAACCGAGTACCACAGTGCGCCGAGGCCTTGCGCCACGACCAGCCCGGCAATGCCGAGGAAGGACGCGGCCGAGAGGTACTCACCCGAGATGGCCGCCGCGTTGAGTGCGGGCGGAACCTGCCGGGCGGCGACCATGAAGTCGTCGGGTGTCCGGGCCACCCGGATGCCGCGCGCGCCGACCATGATCGTCAGCAGCGTGACGAACGCGATGGCACCGACGGCCGCATCAGACATCGGGCCGCCGGCTCACCGGGTCGACCAGGCTGGTGAACCTGACCTCGAGCTGCCGCGCGTGACGGTTGTAGAACCAGCCAACCGCGAGAAAGACAGGGTAGAACGCGAACCCGAGCACGATCAGCGTGAGCGGGACGCCGGCCACCGTGATCCTGGTGATCGCCGGCGCCATGGCCGCGATGACCGGGAACGAGGCGGTCAGCGTGAGCGCGAACGTCAGGCACATGAGGGACAGGCCGAGCTGCGCGCGCACGAGCGACCTGACGAGCAGGCGGCCGGCACTCGTGTCGTCGCGCAGGTCGCTCAGTCCGGGAACGTCGTGCTGGACGGGTACCTGATCAGGCAGCCAGACAACGCGCTGCCTGCCGGGCGCGGGATCGCCAGGGCCGGGCGCGGGGTCGCCAGGGCCGGGCGCGGGGCAGGGCGCGGGCACGGTAAGTTCCGCCTTCCGGCCCGGAGGATCCGGTCCCGGACATCCCGTACGTGACGGCGGCTGACCGGCAGGGAATGACCAGCGACCGTCACGGCATGAAGGCCATTAGTCACCGAGAACTCGGTGATGTGCTTGAACTGCACGAGAAAGCCGCGGTGTATGCGGATGAACCCGTAGGCCGACCAACGTTCCTCCAGGTGAGAAATCGGCATGCGCAGCAGGTAAGCGCTGCCGTCGGTTGTGTGCAGCCGTACGTAATCCCCCTCGGCTTCTACCCAGCGCACCTGCTCGCGGGGCACAAACCTCGTGCGCCCGGCGGTCTCCACCGGGATCGTGGCGAACGGGTCGTCGTCCGGCGAGTCCGGGTGATCGGGCGAGCGCCTGAGTGCACGCCCGAGGGCGGTGCCCAGGCGGGCCCGGGACACCGGCTTGAGCAGGTAGTCGCACGCTCCGATCTCGAAGGCGCGAACCGCGTACTCCTCAAAGGCCGTAACGAAAACGATGGCCGGGGGAGTGGCGAACCGGCAAAGGACATTGCCCAGCTCGATGCCGTTGAGCGCGGGCATCCTGACGTCAAGGAAAACGACGTCATACGAACGCTCCTGCAGGTAGCGGAACGCGTCGCTTGAATTCTCCGCCGCATCCACCGGCGTGATCGAGAACGCTGTGCGCAGGAGGTAGCTCAGCTCGTCCCTGGCGGGTGCCTCATCGTCGATGACCAGCGCCGATGCGGTGCGCGCGCGGGTGGCGGGCGGGGAGGTCGGCAGAGGGATCACTGGCCGCTCACCGCGGGGGCGAACTTGGGCAGGCGCATCGTGACCTTCGTGCCCGCGCCGACCCCGGTCTCTATCGTCAGCCCGTGGTCGTTGCCGAAGGTGGCGCGAAGCCGCTCGTCGACGTTGCGCAGCCCCACCGACTGGCCGCCGGTCCGCCCCGCGAGCACGTCCGCGAGTTGCCCGGGATCAACGCCGACGCCGTAATCCTCGACCGTGACGATAGCCTCGTGGCCGCCGTCCTCCGCGGAGATCTGCAGCCGGGCGGTTCCGGTGAGCCGCTCAAGGCCGTGCCTGACCGCGTTTTCCACCAACGGCTGTAGTACTAGCGACGGTACCCGCACGGGAAGCACCTCCGGGGCCACTCGCAGGCTGACCGCGAGGCGGTCGCCGAAACGTGCGCGCTCGAGCTCTAGATAGGTATCCACAAACCGCAGTTCCTCGGCCAGGGTGGCGTACTGGCTGTGCTCACGGAAGGACCAGCGGATGAACTCCGCGAAACCGACGAGAAGGTCCCTCGCCCGCTCCGGATCGGACCGGACGAACGACTCGATCGCGGTCAGCGCGTTGTACACGAAATGCGGGCTTATCTGAGCCCGCAGGAAGTTCAGCTGGGCCTGGACCGTGCGGGTGCGGGAGGCGTCGAGTTCGGCGAGGGCGAGGTGGGTGGAGACGAACCGCGCGACCTCGGTCGCGGTCCGCATCAGGGCCGCGTCGGCGGACGGGCCCAGCGCGGCCAGCGCCCCGATGACCGCCCCGTCGACGGCGATGGGCACGGCAACGCCGGTCCGCATCAGGCAGTCGCCGCCGTGTCCGCAGTCAAGGTCCGAGGCCGATAGCAACTGCGAGTGGCCGGAGGCCAAAACGCCGCGCAAGTGGCGGGCGAGCACCTCGGCATGCTGGTCAGAGCCATGGCAGGCGAGCAGGCCGGCCTGGTTCGCGATGGCGACCGTCGGGGTACCGAGAAGGTGGCCAAGGCTCGGCGCGGCCTTGACCGCCGTGGCCGCCGTCAAGCCGTCGCGCAGCACGGAGACGGCCTGGCTGGCCGTGTGCAGGACCTCGTAGGTGGCCCGTTGCGGCGGTGCGCCGACGCGGCGCGAGCTTCGCTTCCAGAACAAGACGGCGCAGCCCAACGCCGCGACGCCGGAAACGAACAGGATGATGAGGACCGCCATCGCCGCACTATAAACCAGCCGGCACTTCTCCGGATACGGGGGGAAATACCCGCGTAGCCGGCTTCCCGGCGAGATACCGCCGAGATTGGGCCCGGCCGGGAACGGCACCCGCTCCGCGCATGACCGCTTGCCGGCGGGACGCGACCGTTCCTCGCCCTGGCACGCCCGTTCCGCGCATTATCGGCGGCGTTCATCGCACGGCTAGCCGGCGGTGGCGGCCAGCACCGTATTTTCCGGCTTAGTACATCGGGCAACGACGCAACGGAGCAACCCATGGCCGAAGAGGTACGTTCTATCCCCGCCCCTGTCGCCGACCCGGCCCCGCTGGGGCTGGCGGCGTTCGCGCTGACCACCTTCCTGCTGTCCGCCGCCAACGCCAACTGGATGACCGCCGCCACCGGTAGCGCATGGCTCGGGTACGCGCTGGCCTACGGCGGCGCCATCCAGCTGCTGGCCGGCATGTGGGAGTTCCGGAACCGGAACGTCTTCGGCGCCACCGCGTTCTCCACGTACGGCGGGTTCTGGATCGGCCTGTTCCTCTGGGTCCAGTTCGTGGCGCCGAGCGCGAAGAGCGCCTCGGCGGCGGACCACGACCTCGGCTGGATCCTGCTCGCGTTCGCGATATTCAACACCTACATGCTCATCATGTCCACGCAGCTCAACATCGCGGTGTTCGTCGTGTTCCTGACCCTGGAGATCACCGAGATCATCCTGTTCATCGGGAACTTCGCGGGCAACACGTCGGTCGTTCACATCGGCGGTTACGTTGGCGTCATCACCGCGCTCGCGGCCTGGTACGCCTCCGCCGCCGGCGTCGCGAACGGCACCGCCGGCCGGATCCTGCTGCCGGTCGGGCCCGCGCTGCTTGGCCCCGTCCCGGTTCCCGCGACCGTCGGCGCCTGAGCGCAGGGACGTGACAGCCGTGCCGGAGACTGAGGACAGCCCGCCCGCGCGCGACATCGATACGGCCCTCGCCGAGGACCGGCGGTTCCCGCCGGATGAGGTGTTCGCGGCGGCGGCGAACGCGGACGCGTCGATCTACGAGCGTGACTTCGACGAGTTCTGGACGAGCGAGGCGCGCACGCGGATCAGCTGGTTCCGCGACTTCGAGACCTTGTACGAATGGGAGCTGCCCTACGCCAAGTGGTACCTCGGCGGCTCGCTCAACGTCTGCTACAACTGCGTTGACCGGCACGTCGCGGCCGGGCACGGCGACAAGGTCGCGTACTACTGGGAAGGCGAGCCGGCCGGTGACCGGCGGACGCTCACGTTCGCCGATCTCCAGCGGGAAGTCGTCCGGTTCGCCGCCGGCCTGCGGGACCTCGGCGTGCGCAAGGGCACCCCGGTCGGGATCTACATGGGCATGGTCCCGGAGCTGGCGATCGCGATGCTCGCCTGCGCGCGCCTCGGGGCGCCGTTCACCGTCGTGTTCGGCGGTTTCTCCGCCGAGGCCCTGGCCGGGCGGCTCGCCGACATGGAGTGCGAGGTCCTCATCACCCAGGACCAGGGCTGGCGAAAGGGCCGCCCCGTGCCGCTGAAGGCCAACGCCGACGAGGCGGTCAGCCGCGCGCCGAAGGTCACGACGGTGATCGTCCTCGAGCGCACGGGCCAGGGCACCGCGATGGTCGCGGGCCGCGATCGCACCTGGGCGTCGGTCGTCGACGGGCAGCCGGACGACCCCGCCGCCTGCCCGTGCGAGCCCATGGACAGCGAGGACCTGCTCTTCCTGCTGTACTCCTCGGGCACCACGGGCAAGCCCAAGGGGATCGTGCACACGACCGCGGGCTACCTCACGGGCGTGGCGACCACGCATCACTACATCTTCGACATCACACCCGCGACCGTCTACTGGTGCGCCGCCGACATCGGCTGGATCACCGGGCACAGCTACATCGTGTTCGGGCCGCTCGCCAACGGCACCACGAGCGTCCTGTACGAGGGCGTCCCCGACTTCCCCGAGCGGGACCGGTGGTGGGAGATCATCGAGCGGTACCGGGTCACCGTCCTGTACACCGCGCCCACCGCGATCCGCACGCACATGAAGTGGGGCCCGCAGTACGCGGAGCGGCACGACCTGTCCTCGCTCCGCCTGCTCGGCTCGGTCGGCGAGCCGATCAACCCGGAGGCGTGGATCTGGTACCGGAAGCACATCGGCGGCGACCATACCCCGGTGGTCGATACCTGGTGGCAGACCGAGACCGGCATGATCATGATCGCGCCGCTGCCGGGCGTCACGACGCTCAAGCCGGGCTCGGCCACCCGGCCGTTCCCCGGCGTCCAGGCGGCCGTCTACAACGAGCGCGGCGAGTCGGTCCCGCCCGGGGCCGGCGGCTACCTGGTGCTCAAGCGCCCGTGGCCCGCGATGCTGCGCGGGCTGTACAAGGACGACGAGCGCTACCGGGAGACCTACTGGAGCCGCTACGACGGCGTCTACTTCACGGGCGACGGCGCCCGGGTCGACTCCGAGGGTGACCTGTGGCTGCTCGGCCGGGTCGATGACGTCATGAACGTCTCCGGTCACCGGCTGTCCACCATCGAGGTCGAAAGCGCCCTCGTCGATCACCCGGACGTGGCCGAGGCCGCGGTGGTCGGCCGGGCGGACGCGCAGACCGGCCAGGCCATCGTCAGCTACGTCACGCTGAAGTCCGGCGTCGACGCCTCGCCAGGCAAGCTGACGGAGTTGCGTGAGCACGTGGCCATGCGGATCGGGCGGATCGCGATGCCTGCCAACGTTGTCTTCACACCCGAGCTGCCGAAGACCCGCTCGGGGAAGATCATGCGCAGGCTGCTGCGGGACGTCGCGAATAACCGCGAGCTCGGCGATACCACCACGCTGGCCGATCCGGCCGTGGTCGAGGAGATCAAGACCAGGGCGGTGACGGAGGCGTCCACGGAAGACTGACAGGCATTTTTCCGAACGACCGCGGCTTGCCTCCCCCGGCGAACCACTGAACCACGGGGGAGGCGGGCCTGCCGCTGGCTGACGCGTGACCGCGACGCGTTGGCCGCGATCGCCGCCGACCCGGCCGTCACCGCGAGATCAGCCGAGCGTCCAGGGGTCGATGAGTTCGATCCCGGTGTCCTCGAACTCGCCGGGGTTGCCGGTGGCCAGGGTGGCGGCCCGGTCGCGGCAGATGGCCGCGACCTGCGCGGTGGCCACGCCGATGGGCCTGCCGGCGCGCTGGCGGCCGGTGACGATTTCCGCGTACCGGGCGGAGGCGCCTTCATCGAAGGGAAGGACCCGGCCGCGGAAGTCCTCGGCCAGGATGCCGCGGATCACCCCGGTCAGCTCCCGCTTGCGGTGACCGTCGGGAAGCCGCTCGACGCAGTAGCGCAGCTCGGCCGCGGTGATCGCGGTCGTGGCCAGGGCGGAGACTTCGACGGAGTCAAGCCAGGAGAGCACCCCGGGATCCGGCGCCGGGCGGGCCAGTTCGGCGATGACGTTGGCGTCGAGGACGATCACTCGCCGAACTCCGCGGCGCCGGGCGGTTCGCCGTCGCGGTCGGGAAGCTCCAGGTCGCACTCGAGTCCCTGGAAGCGGTCCCGGATGCGGCTGCCGAGGCCGCGCTCGCCGCTGCCCGGCACCAGCCGCTCGTGGAGAATGGCGCGGACCTCGGCTTCCATGGACCGGCCGTGCCTGGCGGCCTCGACCCGCAGCCGCGAATGCGTTATCGGATCTAGCCCCCGGATCGTTAGCGTCGCCATTGCGCCTCCCGGTAATCCCACCTGACTGTAGAGCTAGCAATGCTGTCAATGTAAGCACATTCTGCACCAGCTATCAGGGTAGCGACTATAGCCACGGGGCGCTCTCGCCACTGAATTGAACACTATCAAATCAATGGTTATCGAATTAAAAAACTAGGCGATCGGGCATAAGGTTATGATTGTCGGAATTTCTCCGAATGTGCCACTTTCTCAGCGATGCCATGAGAGCATGCCGTGGTCAGTAATGAACCACGCGCGTGCCTTACCTGCTCAACCGATAGGAAGGTCATGTTCACTCGAGTGCGGCGAGTGTCTTGTGGTGCCTTGGCCGTAGCGGCGGCCGCGCTACTCACGAGTTCATGCAGCGGCGGGTCGTCGGCTTACTCCGGGTCGATGACCTCCATCACCCTCGGGGCCCTGCCTGTCGTTGACGACGTGAGCGCGTATATCGCCGCTGACCAAGGCATCTTCCAGAAATACGGCCTCAACGTCACGATCAAGCAGGTGCTGACGAGCGCGGTAGCCATCCCGGAAATGAAGGCGGGCACGATCGACGTCCTCGGCGGCGGCAACTACGTCTCCTTCATCGAGGCATCGGCCAAAGACCCGGCCGATCCGCCGTACCGGATCCTGGCGGAGGCGGCGACCTGCTCGTCGGACTCGTTCGTCGTCCTGACGCTGCCGTCCTCGGGCATCCAGACCCCAGCTGACCTGCAGCGTAAGACCATCGCCGTCAACCTCACCAACAACATTCAGACGTTGATGATCAACTCGGTCCTCGGGTCCGACGACGTGAAGGCCGCCTCGGTGCGCTACGTCGCCATTCCGTTCCCGAAGATGGTCGCCGCGCTCGAGGCCCACAAGGTGGACGCGATCAGCGCGGTCGAGCCGTTCGCGACGACGGCCGAGCAAAAGGCGGGGGCAATACCCATCGTTGACATGTGCAGCGGACCGGACAGCAACCTTCCGCTGTCTGGCTACATCTCCACCAGTACGTGGGCGCAGCAGAACCCGGGCGCCGTTCAGCGCTTCCAGGAAGCAATATCCCAGGCCCAGGAGATTGCCGACACGGACCGCGCGGTGGTGGAGAAGACGCTGCTGAAGTACGTCACCGGACTGACGGCGGTGCAGGCGGCCACGATCACGCTGGAGCAATTCCCCACCTCGCTGGACTCCGTCCAGCTAAATCGAGTCTCTAACCTTATGCAGGAAGCAGGCTTGATAAAAGGTTCGCTCCAGGCGAGCACGCTCGTCAACGGGTGAGGCCGGATCGCCCCAAGGCTTTCATTACATCTGTTACACAAAAGTAAATGGCCAGGTAACAGCGCTCCCTGCCATCGCGCGAGGAGCGCTATTCCTGCCATCCCCTCACCATAAAGGAGTCCCATGAAACTCACCCGCGAGAGGCGCGTACCCATCGCCGCCGCTGGCGTGGCCGTGGCGGCAATTCTCGTCACCGCCTGCAGCAGTTCAAGCAGCAGCTCGGCCAGTGCCCCGAGCAGCACCTCCGCTAGCGGTTCGGCCAGCGCCTCCGCGAGCGCCTCGGCGAGCGGCAGTCCCGCGGCGATGACGAACATCACGGTGGGATCGCTGCCGGTGCTCGACACGGCCGGGCTGCAGGTGGCGATCAAGGAAGGGTTCTTCACGGCCGCCGGGCTCAACGTGACGGTCAAGTCGGTCGCGCAGAGCACGGTGGCGATCCCCGACCTGCTGCACGGCAGCATCGACATCATCGGGGGCGGGAACTACGTCTCGTTCCTTGAGGCGCAGGCGCACGGGACGTTCAAGGTCGAGTTCCTGGCCCCGGCGGTGGACTGCACGACGAACAACTACGGCGTGGTCGCGATGCCGTCGTCGGGCATCACGAAGGCGTCGGACCTGGCGGGCAAGACGATCGCGGTCAACCTGACGCAGAACATCCAGACGCTGACGACGAGCGCGGTGCTCTCGGCGGACGGGGTGAACGCCTCGTCGGTGAAGTACGTGGAGATCGCGTTCCCGGACATGGTCGCGGCGCTGAAGGCGGGGCGGGTGAACGCCGTCAGCGCGGTGGAGCCGTTCCTGTCGGCGGCGCTGGCGGCGGGCGGCAAGCTGGTGACGTCGACCTGCACCGGGCCGACGGCCAACTTCCCGATGTCGGGCTACATCACGACGCAGGGCTGGGTGCAGCAGCACCCGGCGGCGGCCAAGGCGTTCCAGCAGGCGCTGGAGAAGGGCAACGCGTACGCCAACGCGAACCCGAGCGTGGTCCGCAGCGTGCTGCCCAGTTACACCACCATGACGGCGGCGGCGGCGGCCACCGTGCCGCTTGGCATGTACCCGGGCTCGCTCACCACGTCGTCGCTGCAGAGCATCGCGACGCTGATGAAGAGCGGCGGGCTCACCGCGCCTGTCGGACGTGTCCTCGCTGATCCTGTCCTCCTAGTCCAGATGGCTTCTGTCACTTCTGTGACGCCGACCGCCGCCGCCGGCTCTGCCGGCGGCGGCGGTCGTCCGTCCTGGGTCGGCCGGTGGGCGCGCGGCGCGACCGGGATCGTGGTGGTCTTGCTGCTGGCGGAGGCGGCGGGCCGGCTGGGGATCATCAGCCGCTCGGTGCTGCCGCTGACTTCCTCGGTACTGTGGCGGGCCGTGCTGCTGGCGGGCAGCGGGCGGTTCCTCGCGGACCTGGGCGCGACCGTCGAGGCGTGGGCGGTCGGGCTGGCCATCACGGTGGCCGTGGGGGTCCCGATTGGCGTGCTGCTCGGCAGCCTGCCCGGGGTGCGGGTGGCGACCAAGGCGATCGTGGAGTTCCTGCGGCCGATCCCGTCGGTCGCGCTGATCTTGCTGGTCAGCCTGCTGCTGGGACCGGGGCTGCGGATGTCGGCCACGCTGATCGTCTACGGTGCGATCTGGCCGGTGCTCTACAACACGATCGCGGGGATCGACGACGTCGACCCGGTGGCGAAGGAGACCCACCGCGCGTTCGGGTTCTCCCGGCTGCAGACGGTGTGGATGGTGTCGCTGCCTTCCGCGGCGCCCTTCATCGGGACCGGCATCCGCCTCGCCTCGTCGGTCGCGCTGATCCTCGACATCGCCACGGGCTACATCACCGGCCCGATCAACGGCCCCGGCATCGGCGCGTACATCTCGCAGGAGAGCACCGGCGCGGACGACCTGACCGTCATCCTGGCGGCGACCGTGTGGGCGGGGATCCTCGGCCTGGTCCTTGACCTGCTGCTGACGGGAGTGCAGCGACGGCTGCTGCGCTGGCACCACGCGCGCCTGGGGGAGACCGAATGAGCGAGCTTGCGAGCGAATCGGTAAGTACAGTGCGTCCGCGAATGCGGACTCCGAGCGCCAGCGAGGGGCCGTATCAGCTGGAAGCGGCTGAGCTGGGTATGGCGCTGGATCGTCCTGGTCGCGGGGATCGCCGGGTGGCAGCTGTGGACGTCGGCGGCGGACAGCTCGTTCTTCCCCGAGCCGTCGGCGATCGTGGCCCGGATGTACCACCTGTGGTTCTCCGGGCCGGCCGCGCACCTGTTCCTCACCGCCGACGCGACCGGGAACATCCTGCCCAGCCTGGGCCGGGTCTTCGCGGGCCTGGTGATCGCCAGCGCGATCGCGGTGCCGCTGGGGATCGCCCTGGGCCGGTCCCCGGCCGTGACCGCCTACCTGAACCCGCTGCTGCAGTTCGCCCGGGCGCTGCCGGTGGTGACGATGGCCCCGGTGTTCATCGTGCTGTTCAAGCTCGGCACCCAGATGGAGGTCGCCACGATCGTGTTCGGCACGATCTGGCCGATCCTGCTGAACACGATCGACGGGGCCGCGTCCGTGGACCCGGTGCAACTGGAGACCGCGCGGGCGTTCCGGATGACCCGGTGGCAGCGGCTGCGGTGGCTCATCGTCCCGGCCACGCTGCCCAAGGCGTTCGCCGGGTTCCGGCTCAGCCTGTCGCTGTCGCTTATCTTGATGGTGTTCGCCGAGCTGGTCGGTAGCACCGACGGCATCGGCTACGAGATGAGCAACGCGACCAACTCCTTCGACATGACCCTGCTGTGGTCGACGATCGTCTTGCTCGGCATCCTCGGCTACCTGCTCAACGAACTGCTCTCCGGGACCGAACGGCTCGTTCTGTCCTGGCACACCCCCCATAGAGAACGAGAATGACGTGCTCGAGCTAACGGACCTGACCAGGACCTACGGACGCGGCCCGGGCGCGCACACCGCCGTCACCGGGGTGAGCCTCACCGTGGCGCAAGGCGAGCTCGTCAGCATCGTCGGGCCCTCCGGCTGCGGCAAGTCCACGCTGCTGCGCTGCGTCGCCGGGCTGATCCCGCCCACCAGCGGGCGGGTCGTGCTGCGCGGCGTCCCCGTCCACGACGTGCCCGACGGGCTCGCCGTGGTCCTGCAGGACTACGGCCGGTCCCTGTTCCCCTGGCTGACCGTCAGGGACAACGTCGCGATGCCGCTGCGCCGCACCACCCATGGCCGGGCCGAGCGCCGCCGGGTCGCCGACGCCGCCCTCGCCTCTGTCGGCCTGGCCGATGCCGGGGACAAGTACCCGTGGCAGCTGTCGGGCGGCATGCAGCAGCGCACCGCCATCGCCCGCGCCCTGGCCTGCGACCCGGTGCTGCTGCTCATGGACGAGCCGTTCGGCTCGGTCGACGCCCAGACCAGGGAAGACCTCGAAGACCTGGTGCTGCGGGTGCGGCGCGAGCGCGACATCACCATCCTCGTCGTCACCCACGACATCGACGAGAGCGTCTACCTCGGCGACCGCGTCATCGTGCTGACCCCCGGACCCGGCCGCGTCCGCGCCGACCTGCCGGTCACCCTGCCGGCGCCCAGGGACCAGATAGAGACCAAGGAGCTACCCGAGTTCGTTCGCCTCCGCACCGAGGTCTCCCGCCTGGTCCGCAGCCGGGACGAGCCCGCGGCCGCTAACGGGACGGGCACCGCGGACGCCGGCGCTCAGGCCACCGGCGGCTAACGCTCCCGGAGCAGTTCATCGAGCATCGCCCGCATCCCTCGAGGCCACCACTAGCCGTGATCGTAAAGGCGCCCGAACTCCGGCTCGATCCACAGCACGTGATAGACGTCATCCACGCGCACGCCCGCCATGGGCAGCTTCCCGTGGTAGCGGAAGACCATGAACTTTGGCTCGGCCTCGAACCGGGCTGGGATGGGAGCCCTGATGTCACCGGCCGGGATCAGTTCGCTGCCCTGTCCGTGTCGTGGCGCGAGCATAAGGTCGATCCACCGGGACGACGCGAGCTTTTGTAGGGTCTTGGCGAAGGCGGCCTGCTTCTCGGGATGGAGTGCGTGAACGTCGAAATCCGCCGTGAGGAAGTGCAGGCAGAACTTGGGCGATTGTTCGTCATGGTTGATCGGGGCGGCGGGGACCGGGTAGGAATCCCGGGAGCCCTTCGGGCGCTTGCCCCGGCTGTCCTTGGCCACGGGGGTCAGGACCTGCCGCTCCGCTCGGCGAAATACCCCTCAATCTCGTCGGCTGGGATGACGATATTGCGCTCGTCAGGCCTGAAGTGCGCTCGCCACGGTGGCTCCTGGTGCGTCATGTTCCTCAGGCGACCGGCCGAGTAGCCGCCGTAGGTGTTCCATACACGGCTGAGCACCTCGGCGGTCTCAGAATCGACGTCATCCCAGGTAAACGGGTCATTGTCGGGCAACTCGATGGTAGCGCTCCCGCATCCCTTGTATGCGTGATACACCTCAGGGACCACGGGGCCGTGCGACCATGCCTGGATCTCGTCGGGGAATAGCAGGCGGTGCTGCTCGGCCAGATGATGTCCCTGGGCATAGTAGAGAAGCTTCTGCAGCTTGAGATTAGAGAGCTCTTCCCTCTCGGCCTCCGCCCACGCGATGAACCACTTCGCGATGGTCAGCGCTGGGTACGGCGCCGTCCGGCGTCGTTCAAGTGAAACCCGCGGCATGAGACCTCCCAGTCTCCAGTATGGGGGAGTTACGTTCGGCTATGCGACGTTACTTTTTGTCAAAGTCCTGGGCTTCCGGTGGCGTCCCGCAAGAACCAAGCGTCCCAGGGGGGCACAGTGTCGTTCGAGCCAAGCCCCATCTAGTGGAAAGCATAGAACACAGGTACGACGATCTAGTTTTCTCGCTTGCCCAGGCGAAGTCGACTTAATGAGTATGTCCTCAGCTACCCGCAGGTGACGGGGACCTCTGCCTGGCCGGGCTTGCGCCTGGCGGCCACGATCGATACCCTCCTTAACTAATCGATTAGTGGAATGAGGATGATGATCGAGTTCCAGCTCGACACCGTCTCGGGTGTCGCCACCTACCTCCAGCTCGTCCAGCAGGTCCATGACGCCCTTCGGCTCGGCCTCCTGGAGCCGGGCGACCAGCTGCCGACGGCCCAGCAGGTCGTCGCCAAGCTCGCGATCAACCCCAACACGGTGCTCAAGGCCTACCGCGACCTGGAGCGCGAGGGCCTGGTGCGCGGCCGGCCGGGCCAGGGAACCTTCGTCATCCGGTCGCTTCCGGGGATCGACCCGGCCACGCAGGGACGATTCGTCGCCGCGATGACCGACTTGCTGCGCTCGGCCCGGTCGGCGGGCCTGGGGGCCGACGACATCGAGGCGATCTACCGGATCGCCGCCCGCAACTGCTTTACGGAGGGAGTCGCGTGAACGCTGTCATCGAGGCCAGCGGCCTCGGCAAGCGCTACGGGCGGCGCCGGGCGCTCGCCGACTGCACCGTGACGGTCCCCGCCGGGCGGGTCACCGGGCTGGTCGGGCCGAACGGCGCGGGCAAGACCACCCTGCTGCAGCTGGCCGCCGGGCTGCTCGACCCGACCTCGGGAAGATCAGGGTCCTGGGCGAGCGCCCGGCCGGCACCCCGGCGCAACTCGCCCGGGTCGGCTTCGTCGCCCAGGACGCGCCGGTCTACGCGGGGCTCTCCGTCGCTGGCCACCTGCGGATGGGCGGCTGGCTCAACCCCGGCTGGGACGACGAGCTCGCCGAGCGCCGCATCAGCCAGCTCGGCCTTGACCTCCGGCAGCGGGCCGGGTCGCTGTCCGGCGGCCAGCGCGCCCAGCTCGCCCTCACCCTGGCGGCCGCCAAGCGGCCCGAGCTGCTCCTGCTCGACGAGCCGGTCGCCAGCCTGGACCCCCTCGCACGGCGGGAGTTCCTGCGGGACCTTATGGAGACCGTCGCCGAGCAGCGGGACCAGCGTCGTCCTGTCCTCGCACCTGATCACCGACATCGAGCGGGTCTGCGACTACCTCATCGTGCTCACCGCCTCCCGGGTGCGGCTAGCCGGCGAGACCGAGGCACTGCTGGCGTCGCACCACCGCCTGTCCGGACCCCGCCGCGACCCCCGCACCCTCCCGGCGAGCTGGGACGTCATCGAGGAAAGCCACACCGGCAAGCAGAGCACGCTGCTGGTCCGCACCGAAGACCCGATCCTCGACCCGGCCTGGACCGTCCGGCCGGTCAGCCTGGAGGACATGGTCCTCGCCTACATGAGCCAGCCGGGCGACGCCGCGCGCGCCCACCGGCCCGGACTGGAGATCGCGTCATGATCCGCTTCGCCTGGATCCGGTTCCGCACCCAGGCCCTGGTGGCCGCCGGCGTGCTGGCCGTCGCCGCCGTCGTCCTGGTGGTGACCGGGATCCAGCTCGCCCACGCCTACGATGCCGCCGTCGCCATCTGCACAGCGGCAGGCAACTGCGCGACCACGCTGTCACGCACGGCTTCCCCTCGCAGGGCTACCTCAACTGCGGCCAACGCTGGGCACCCTCGGCCTCGCCGTCCCGGGCCTCATCGGGATGTTCTGGGGGGCGCCGCTGGCCGCCCGCGAGTTCGAGACCGGCACCTTCCGCCTGGCGTGGACCCAGGGCGTCACCCGCACCCGCTGGCTGGCCGCCAAGCTCGGCGTCGCCGGCGTGGCCGCCATCGCCGCCGGCGAGCTGTTCAGCCTCATGGTGACCTGGTGGTCCAGCCCCGTCCGACAAGGCGAACCCGGGATATTCCGGCTCGACCTCCGGCATCTTCCACTCGGGTATCGCGCCGGCCGGGTACGCGGCGTTCGCGTTCGCCCTCGGGGTCACCGCCGGGCTCCTCATCCGCCACACCCTGCCCGCGATGGCCGTCACCCTCGCCGTCTACACCGCCGTCATCATCGCCTTCCCCGTCTGGGTGCGGCCCCACCTCATCCCGCCCGTCCAGACCACCTCGGCGCTCACCCCCGCATCGATCGCGAATATGGGAGTGGGATCCTGCAACGGGCATCTGTGCCTGGACCGGCGCAGCCCGGCCCTGCCCGGCGCCTGGGTTATCTCCGCAGCCAGCTCGTCACCCCGGACGGCCGACGCCGCCTCCAGCGAGCCAGCCCCGGGCCTGCGGGGGGCCATCGCCATCAGCGCCCTCATCCCAGGCGTGCACCGACTACATCAAGAGCCTGCACCTCCGGCAGACGGTGACCTACCAGCCCGCGAGCCGCTACTGGGCCTTCCAGTGGGTCGAGACCGCGATCTACCTCGCCCTCGCCCTCTTCCTGGCCGGACTCTGCTTCCGGCGGATCCGCCCCGCCCGCTCAGCGGAACGTAACCTCCGGAGTGCCCGCCCCAGCCCGCCTGCCCTGGCCCTCCGCGAGTCGCCCGGATACCGGCGGTCGGGCTCACAACCGGTCGATTAGCCCGCGCACCTGCTCGATCAGCCGCAGCCTGCCCGCGTGGTCCTGGACCACCGGGCGGACCGACAGGGTCGTCACCCCCGACTCGGCGAGCGCGCTCAGCCGGTCGAGCACGTAGCCCTCCGGGCCGATCAGCGACGTCTTGGCCAGCAGGTCGTCCGGCACCGCGGCCTCGGCCTCCTGCTTCTTGCCCGCCAGGTAGAGGTCCTGGATCCGGGCCGCGGCGTCCGGGTAGCCGAACCGGACGGCCAGGTCGTTGTAGAAGTTGCGGCCGCGCGCGCCCATCCCGCCGATGTACAGGGCGCGCTGCGGCCGGTCGAGTTCGCGCAGGTGCGCGACGTCGTCGCCGATGGCCACCGAGGCGCCGACGTGCACGTCGAGCTGGCCAAGCCCGGGGTCGCGCTTGGCGAAGCCCTTGCGCAGCGACTCGCCCCACACGTCCGCGGCCTTCTCGGCCACGTAGAACGGCGGCACCCAGCCCTCGGCCAGCTCTGCGGTGAGCGTGACGTTCTGCGGCCCGATGGACGCGACCGTGATCGGGATGCGGTCACGGAACGGGTGGTCGATCATCTTCAGCGGCTTGCCGAGGCCGGTGCCCTCATCCGGCGGAAGCGGCACGGTGTAGTACTTGCCGTGGTACTCCAGCGGCTGCTCGCGGCGCCAGACCCGGCGGCAGATCTCGATGGTCTCGCGGGTCCGGCCGATCGGCGCATCGAACGGCACGCCGTGGAACCCCTCGATGACCTGCGGTCCCGAGGTGCCGATGCCCAGCTCGAACCGCCCGTCGGAGACGTCGTCGAGGCCGGCCGCGGTCATCGCCAGCAGCGTGGGCGTGCGGCTGTACAGCTGCAGGATGCCGGACGCGATGTGCGCCCGGGTGGTGCGCGCGGCGATGTAGCCGAGCCGGCTCACCGCGTCGAACCCGTACAGCTCGGCGACGGTGAACAGCTCGACGCCGGCCTTCTCGTAGTCCGCGAAGTCGCCGGCGGCCGCGGACAGCCGCTGCCCCCTGGCTGGCCTGGCCCCAAATGCGATCCGCATGCCTCGCATTCTAGAGCAAGGTTCTAGTATTGGCGAGGGACGGTGCCGGGCCCGCTGAGGAGACGGACGTCACGGCGGAGATCGCGACAGACATCGCCACGGGTGCCTAAAGTGATCCGGGCTGTATTCCGGAATGTCGCGCGCTGGCGCGCACGACATTCCGGAAATTTCACCATATGGTCGTGTTGGCAGGAAGGACTGACAGTGAGCGCTGAGACTCTCGGTGGCACTAACCCGTCATCCGGCGGCGAGGACCCGGCCGTCCGGGCGATGCCCGGGCCGGAGACGAGCGCCGAAGGTTTCTTCAGCGCCGACGGTGACACCCTGGTGCCCGCGTCCTTCGCGACCAGCCCGTGGGGCCAGGTGCTGCACGGGCGGCTCATCGGCGGCCTGACGGCGCGCGCGGCCGAGCAGGCGCGCGCCGCCGATCCCGAACTTGCTTGCAGCCGGCTGACCGTCGACATGTTCCGCTCCGCCCCACTGAAGCCGGTCAGGGTCAGCACCAGGCCGGTGCGCACGGGCAGGCGCATCGCGGTGCTTGACGTCACTATTGAGCAGGACGACGGACCGGTGGGCCAGGGCCGGGTAGTCCTGCTGCGCCGGTCCGAGCAGCCGGCGCAACTTCCGCTCCGCGCCCGCCTGGGATGCGCCGACTCCGCCGCAACTCGGGCCGGCGCTGTCGGCCACGGGCCAGCGCTGGACCCCGCCGTGGGAGATGTGGCTGGTCGGCGGCCAGGACACCCCGGGCGGGATGATGGGCGATGGCCTGTGGCTCAGGGACACTCACCCGCTGATCACCGGCGAGCCACTGACGCCACTGGTGCGGGCGGCGATGGCCGCCGACCTCTCGAGCCCGGTGTCGAACTCCTCGGACCGCGGGCTGAGCTTTATCAACGCCGACTACACGGTCTACCTGGGCCGCGAGCCAGCCGGGGAGTACGTCGGCATCCAGCCGTCGGCCCACATCAGCGACCGCGGCGTGGCCGCCGGCCAGTGCGTGATCCACGACCTGCGCGGCCCGGTCGGCTTCGTGACCACCGCGGCCGTCGCCAACCCCACCATGAGCACCCGCCCCGCCAACCGCAACGCCAACGGAAACGCCAACGGAAACGCCAACGCCTAGGGCCGATGCCAACGCCTAGGGCGCCCTCGCAGCCTAGGTGACCCTTTTCCCGCCTCGCCGAACAGTGCGCGTCGCATTTGCCGTAAACAGGACCTAATAATCTTAGGTGCGGAGTCAATGTCGTGAGGTTCTCGCCCTCGCCTTTCATGATTGTGTGAGTTTTGCGTGCGTATACCGCAATGCCGTTGATTTAGTCGTCCCGGCTTCCGCGCCCCGCCCGTTCTGCGAAGAAAATTCCCGCTCCCCGGGCACCGCCGCCGCTTTAACGCGGAAACTTTCCCGAGCGCGGAAACCAATACAAGCCAGGGCCGGCCAATGCTCCGCCCTAAGAAAAGTCTCCGTGTTAACGGCCCGTTCGGGACCGGGCCGACCGCGCGCTGACCGGCGCTCGCCTCCCGGGGACCGCCACGCTTCACTTCAGCCACGCGTGCCGCATAGGCCTGCCCCTCGACCAGGGGACTCCGCGCCCCTTAACTGAATGGAATTGTGCGTACAGCGCTCAAAACTCACACAATAATGCAATGGGCCAGGATTTTCCGATCATAACGGGCGAGGCGCGGAGGGTGGAGCTCTTAAGCGCACGGCATTGGGTCGCCGGGTGGGTCTAACGATCCACCAGCTTCGAAAACCACTTCTCGACTGGGTGCCGGCGCGTTCGTGGCGCCCTGAACGGGCGCCGTCCCCCGTACGTGCGCCCATTACTCAGAGAAAACCGGAAAGGCTGGTGGCGGCAGGAGGTGGCTCAGGTGGGTGGCGAAGGTGGCTGCGGACGTGCGGGTTACCGGCGCTGCCCGCCGTAGTACCGGCCAGAGCATGCGATCCCGACAGAGACCGGCGCACGTGACAGGGGATTGGGCCGCGCCCGGCCCAATCTTCGCTGCTTCCGATCCGAGGCTTGACCCTGTCACGGTGTCAGGGGATAGACCAGAGACATGTTCGGTATCGGAGAATTCGCCAACGCCGGCCGGGTGTCGGTGCGCATGCTTCGTCACTATGACGGGCTCGGCCTGCTGCGTCCCGTGCACGTCGACGCGGTAACCGGGTACCGCATGTACGAAGCGCGCCAGCTCTCCCGCCTGAACCGGATCGTCGCGCTGAAGGACCTGGGTTTCACGCTCGCCCAGGTCGGGCTGATTCTCGACGAGAAGGTCAACACCGGTGAGCTGTACGGCATGCTCCGGCTCCGCCACGCCGAACTCCAGTCGCAGATCGACGCGGACAGCACGCGGCTGCGGCAGGTCGAGGCGAGAATCCGCAGCATAGAAAGCGAAGGTGTCATGCCCGCCAGTGATGTACAGATCAAGAAGGTCCCCGCGCTGCGGGTCGCGGAGTTGACCGCGCTCGCGCCCGACTTCGAGCCTGAATCCATCGGCCCGGTTGTCGGTCCGCTATTCAGCGACCTAGAAGGAAGAGTCAACGCGGCCGGCGCGGTGATTACCGGCGCGGGTGTTGCCTACTACGACGAAACGCCTGACGGGATACTGGTGCACGCCGCGATCCCGGTGACCGTGGACCCGGGCGGGCACGACTTCGCCGTCGTCGACCTGCCCGGGATCGAGCAGGCGGCCACGATCCTGCATCACGGTCCGATGGACGAGGTCATGCCGACCGGCGAGGCCCTTGCCCGCTGGATCGATGACAACGGCTACCGGCCGCTCGGCTTGCTCCGGGAGGTGTACCTGGAAGTGGCGGAGGACCAGCAGCAGTGGGTGACCGAGTTGCAGGCACCCATCGCCAGGCTCTAACGGGTGACGCGATAGTCGACGAGCAGATAGCCGGCCGGTGACATCTTGGTTCGGACCGATTCGAGCTGAATCGGAGGCAAGCCGTCGAAGAGTCGTCGCCCGCCGCCGACGATCCTCGGCGCTATCACGAGCCTGAGTTCGTCGACGACGTCGGCGGCGAGCAGCGCCTGCGCGACCGAGATGCTGGCGTGGACGCCGACGTCGCCTCCGCGCTGCTGCTTGAGATCCCGGACGAATTCGACCAGCCCGCCGTCGAGCGCCTTCGCATTGGCCCAGTCCCGGTCAAGGGGCGTGGATGTCGCGACATGCTTGGTAACCCCGTTGATGAATGTCGCGAACGGCTGGATATGGCTGTCCGGCCAGAACTGCGCCCACTCGGTGTAGCTACGGCGGCCCAGAATGACCGCGTCCTGCGTCGCGATCACGGCGGCAAGGTTGGCGTCCATCACCTCGTCCCAGTCCGCGAAGAAACTATCGGGGGCCTCGGCAACCCCGTCGAGCGACAGCAACTCGTACACGACGATCTTTCGCACGCCCCGCACCTCCGACTGGTCCCTTTGCTACTTGTCGACTTGCTACTTGTCGACCGATCAAACCACCGAAACTAATCGCTGCGACCCGAAGGGCCGCCTGAGCCGTTATTTCCCGGCTCTCAGTGTGGACTAGACGAAGGCTCCGTCTTCGGGTGCACTGATAGATTTCTCCGGTGGACGAGCAGTTGCCTGGCGGCGGCATCGAGCTTTCGCCCGCTGAGAGCGAAGCCCTCGACGCCCGGTGGTCATCCTGCTGGTCCCCGGGTGACGTTGCGCGCCACCTGTCCGGCATCGCCGTCCCCTGGTGCGTGGCCGCAGGCTGGGCGCTCGACTTGTTCCGGGGCGGGCAGACGCGCGAGCACGGGGACATCGAGATCGCGATTCCCGCCGCGGGCTTCACCGCGGTGCGCGACCGCTTCCCCGGCTACATCTTCGACGGGGTGGGCAGCGGCCGGATCTGGGCGGACGCCGGACCGGACGTGCTGGCCGCCGTGCACCAGACATGGCTACGCGATCCGGCCACCGGCAACTACCTGCTCGACGTGTTCCGCGAGCCGCACGACGGTGACACCTGGATCTGCCGCCGGGACGAGACGATCCGGTTTCCTTACAGCGAGATCATTCGCCATACCCGCGAGGGCATCCCGTACCTGGCGCCCGAACTGGTCCTGCTGTTCAAGGCCAAGCACGCCCGGCCGAAGGACCAGGCAGACTTCGACGGGACCGTCCCGTACATGGCGCCGGCCCAGCGCGAGACCCTATCCGGGCTACTCGCTCGCGTGCACCCAGGGCATCCCTGGCTCGCCGACCTCTAGCGCGGGTTCTTGCCGAAGACCAGCACGCCGCTGGTGGCGAACATGCCGCCGTTGCCGACCACCACGCTGATCTGCGGGTTGTCGAGCTGGGCGGCGGCTTCGCCGCGGATCTGGCGGATGCCCTCCTGCATGGCGAACATGCCGTACATCCCCGTGTGGGTGTACGAGAGCCCGCCGCCGTTGGTGTTCAGCGGCAGTGAACCGCCCGGCTCCGTGTTGCCCTCAGCAATGAACGGCCCCGCCTCGCCCTTCTTGACGAAGCCCAGCGCCTCAAGCCCGTAGATCGGGACGTGCGCGAACGCGTCGTAGATCATCAGGTGGTCGACGTCGGCGGTGGCGATGCCCGCCTCGGCAAACGCCCGAAGCCCGGCCTCCCGGAACATCCGCGACTCGGTGAAGTCAAGCATCTGCGAGATCATCGGAGTCTCCGACGCCTCCCCGGTGCCGAGCACGTGCACGGGCGGCTTGGGGAAGTCGGCCGCGCGGTCCGCCGAGGTGACGACCAGCGCGCCGCCGCCGTCGGTGACCAGGCAGCACTCGAGCAGGTGGAACGGGTAGGCGACCATGCGCGACGAGAGCACGTCCGCGACCGTGATGATGTCGCGGAACATCGCGCGCGGGTTCTTGGCCGCCCACTGCCGCTGCGCCACGGCGACGTAGGCGAGCTGCTCGTGGGTGAGCCCGTATTCCTTCATGTAGCGGAGCATGGGGATGGTGAACGTGGTGGTCGGGCCTAGCGTGCCGTACGGCGCCTCGAACTGGCCGGCGGGGGAGGACGAGTCGCCGCGGAACGGCGGCGCGCCGACCCGGGACCGGCCCGACTCGCCGTGAGTGATCAGCACGGTCTTGGCGTAGCCCGCCTTGATCGCCGCGGCCGCGTGCCGGACGTGCAGGAGGAACGAGGTCCCGCCGACCCCGGTCCCGTCCACCCAGTCTGGATAGATGCCGAGCGCGTGGGCGACCTGAACCGGTCCCGGTGCGGAAACCGTCGCGATCCCGTCGATGTCCTTCATGGTCAGGCCCGCGTCGGCCACGGCGTTGCGCGCCGCCTCGATGTGCAGCCCCAGCGTGGACTTATTGGGCAGCCTCCCGATCTCATCGGTCTCGGCCGCGCCCGCGATGATAACGCCCGCGTTGCTCATGAAGACTCCTCGGCGGAAACGGGCGTGAAGACCGGCAGCGAGACGTCACCGCGCTGCTCGAACGTCACCCGCAGCGGCATGTCGAGCACCAGGGCCTCGGGGGTGGCGGGCACGCCGACCAGGCTGGTCATCATCCGCGGCCCCTCGGCGAGCTGCACGACGGCGATGGCGTACGGTGCCTCCTCCTCGAAGCCCGGTGCGGGCCGGTGGTTGATGACGTACGAGTACAGGGTCGCGTCGCCGCTCGCGGTAAACCACTCCACGTGAAACGAGCCGCAGGACGGGCAGATCGGGCGCGGGTAGAAGTACGCCTCGCCGCAGTCCACGCACCGCTGGATCCGCAGCTCGCCCGCCGCCGCCCCGTCCCAGTAAGGCTGGGTTTCCGGCGTCGGGACGGGCACGGCCTTGCCTCTCGGTGGCATCCGCATCACGCCTTTCGGCCGAGGACCGGGCCGAACGCCCGCTCCACGTAGTCGCTGAGCTCGTCCGCGTCCCAGGGCCCGGTGCCGATGATCCGGCTGACCGGCTCGGGGTTGTTGTACAGCGAGACCTCGTAGCCCGACGAGTGGATGACCCGGCCGTTGATCCAGCCGGAGCGCTCCGAGGCAAGGTAGGCGACGATCGGCGCCACGTTGTCCGGCGACCGCTCGTCGGCGCTCGCGTTCCTGGACCGGCGCCGCTCGGTGGGCACCGAGTCGGTCATCCGGGTGGAGGCGCCCGGTGAGATCGCGTTGACCGTGACCCCGTACTTCGCCAGCGAGTTCGCCGAAGAGTAGGTCAGCCCGACGATGCCCATCTTCGCCGCCGCGTAGTTCGGCTGCCCGGGCGCGCCGTGCAGCCCGGACACCGAGGTGAAGTTGATGATCCGGTTCTGCGCGGTCTCGTCGCGCAGCGACCGCCAGTGCGCGGCCGCGAACTTCGTGGTGTTGAACGTCCCTTTCAGGTGAACCCGGATGACGTCGTCCCACTCCTGCTCGGTCATGTTGAAGATCATCCGGTCCCGCAGGATGCCCGCCACGTTGACCAGCACGTCCAGCCGGCCGAATTCCTCGATGGCGGTGCCGATCAGCTCCTCCGCCGCGGCGTGGTCGGAGATGTCCGAACTGTTGGCGACCGCCTTGCCGCCGGCCTTGGCGATCGCGGCCACCGTGTCGTGGGCGGGGCCGGAGTCCTGCCCGGAGCCGTCGACTGCCACGCCCAGGTCGGCGACGACCACCGAGGCGCCCTCGCTGGCCAGCAGCAGGGCCACTGACCGGCCGATCCCGCGCCCGGCGCCGGTGACGATCGCTACCCGTCCGTCCAGTCGTCCCATGCCAGCTCACCATTCCTTCCGCCACCCGGCAGATTAGGAGTCAATAGAATCTTGTTCTGGAATTAGCCTCCAGTAGCGATCTTCGCCTGTCAAGTCGGCCCGTCCCGCCAAGGGCAGCGCCCGGCCACCGCCCGCGCCCGGCCGCCGTCCCCGACCGCCGCCCACCCCGATTATCCCGAACGGAATCGGCTTCCTCCCGCCCGCCCACCATGATTTCCCTCGGCCGGGCAACCCGCGCGCGCCGCTGGCGCCCTGCTCCCTTGACATCGCAGAATAAAGCGAGATCCTAGTATCAAATTCTAAATTTGACGCGAGGGAGGCCTCCATGGAACTCGACCTCGGCCCGGAGATCGCGCAGTTCCGCGCCGAGCTCCGGGACTGGATCGCGGCGGAGACGCCGCCAGGACTCGCCGAGCTCTTCGACTGGAACATGGTGCAGACGGCGGGCGGCAGGCGCGGCGGCCAGCTGGCCCGGGCCATGGCCAGCCCCGCCTACGCGGAGTGGGCGGCCAAGCTCCAGGCCGAGCGGCTGATCTGCCCGCAGTGGCCGGAAGAATTCGGCGGCCAGGGCCTGGACGCCGTGCGCATCGCCGTGCTCAACGAGGAATTCCACCGGGCGGGCGTGCCCCGGGTGAACCGCGGCATGGGCGAGAGCCTCGTCGGGCCGTCGATCATCGTGCATGCCACCCCCGAGCAGCGGGCCCACTTCCTGCCGCGGATCATCTCCGGCGAGGACGTGTACTGCCAGGGCTTCTCCGAGCCGAACCACGGCTCCGACCTGGCGGCGGTGGAAACCCGCGGCGTCATCACCGGCGATGAGATCGTCATCACCGGGCAGAAGGTCTGGACGTCCGGCGCCCAGCGCGCCAACCGGATGTTCCTGCTGTGCCGGACCGACATCCGCGCGGAAAAGCACGCGGGCCTCTCCTATGTCCTGATCGACTTCACCGATCCCGGCGTGACCTACCGGCCGATCAGGCAGATGTCCGGCGCCGCCGAGTTCTGCGAGGACTTCATCGACCAGGTGCGCGCGCCGCTGTTCAACGTCATCGGCGGGGTCAACAACGGCTGGCGGGTGGCGATGACCACGCTCGGGCACGAGCGCGGCGGCCGCGCCACGGTCGCGCACCTCGGCTACGAGCGGGAGTTCTGGGAGCTCGTGGAGACCGCGCGCAAGCGCGGCAAGATCGACGACCCGCTGATCCGCCAGCGGCTCGCCTGGGCCTACACGCAAGTGGAGCTGATGCGCTACAGCGGCCTGCGCACCCTCGCCCAGGTCGCCGCGGGCCGTCAGCCGGGCCCCGAGGCGTCGGTGGCCAAGCTCTTCTGGAGCGAGTACCACAAGAAGCTCGGTGAGATCGCGATGGCGATCGAGGGCGCGGACGGCCTGCTGCGGCCGGAAGGCGACGGCTACCCGGTCTCCTCCTGGCAGGGCGTGTTCCTCAGCAGCCGGGCCGGCACCATCTACTCGGGCACCAGCGAGATCCAGCGGAACATCATCGGCGAGCGTGCCCTCGGCCTGCCCAAGGAGCCGCGGATCGTCGGCTGACCCTCAGCGGAAGGAGCATCCACGCAATGTCCGCCAGCTACCTGGCCTCCCGCCACCTGGTCACGCCGCCGCGGCTGCGGGATTTCTTCGCGCCGCGCGACGTGGCCATGGTCGGCGCCTCCGACAACTCCGGCTGGGCGCGGCTGATCGTCGCCAGTTCCGCCATCACCGGCTTCGACGGCAAGCTCGTCCCCGTTCACCCCAAGGCGAAGAGCGCGTTCGGCCTGCCCGCCGTGCCCAGCCTGCGTGACCTGCCCGAGCCGGTGGACCTCGCGTTCATCCTCCACCGGCGTGCCGGTGGTGGAGAGCGTGCTCGACGACATGCAGGCCGCGGGGGTCAAGAACGCGGTGGTCCTCGCGGCCGGCGACCGGGAGGTGGGCGAGGAGGGCCGGGAGCTTGAGGAGTCGCTGGTGGCGCGGGCCATCGCGCACGACATCACGATCCTCGGCCCGAACTGCCTCGGCTTCGTCAACGCCCAGACCCGGGCCGCGCCCTACGCGCTCACCATGCAGCCGCCGCTGCTCGCCTGCCCGGTGGGCGTCGGGCTGCAGAGCGGTGCCCTGGCGAGCGTGGTGCTGAACTTCGCCCGGCTGCACGGCATCGGGCTGACCACGCTGACGTCGATGGGCAACGAGTCGATCATGAAGACCGTCGACTTACATCGACTACCTGGTGGAAGACGACGCCACCAAGGTGATCTGCCTGTTCCTCGAGGAGATCGGCGACCCGGCCAGGTTCGCCCGGGCCGCGGAGCGGGCGGACCAGGCGGGTAAGCCGATCGTCGCGCTGAAGGTGGGCTCGAGCCCGGCGGGCCAGAAGGCCGCCCTGGCCCACACCGGCTCGGTGGCCGGCGACGACGCGGTGGTCAACGCGGCGTTCCGGCAGATGAACATCATCCGCGTCGGCACCCTGGAAGACCTGCTCACCACCGGGGCCATGCTCGGCTACAGCCGGTGGCCCCAGGGCCGGCGGATGGGCGTGCTCACCGCCTCCGGCGGCGCGTGCGACATCATCGCGGACCAGGCGAGCGCCTGCGGCATCCAGATCCCCGACTTCACCACCGCGACCGAGGAAGGCATCGCCGCGTACATCCCGCCGTTCGCCAACCCGCACAACCCGCTCGACGTGACGGGCTACGGGCTGGCCAACGTGCTCGGCCGGGACTCGATGCCCGCGATCGATCACGCGCTCGACATCGCGGCCGACGACCCGAACCTCGACTTCATCTTGTTCTCCGGCGCGAACCTGCCGGACACCAGGCCGGCGGACGAGGCCCTGGCCACGTCGACCGAAGAGCGGGTGGCCTGGCTGGCCCGGCGGATAGCGTCCGCCCCGATCCCGGTCATCCCGGTCGGGAGCACCTGCAACGACCTCGGCCCCTACGCGAGGCAGTTGCTTGCCGAGCGCGGCCTGACCGTGCTCGGCGGCCTGCACCTGGGGATCAACGCGATCAGCAACGCGCTGCGCTGGCTGGAGAATCGCGGCCACGCCCTAGCGACCGACGGCGCGGCCGGCGACGTACGAGACGTGGCGATTACCGGGCCCTGGCCCGAGCAGCAGGCCCGCGAGCTGCTCATCGCCGCCGGCGTGCCGGTGGTCCCCGGCGGCCTGGCCCACTCCGCCGACCAGGCAGCGCAACTCGCCCGCCAGGTCGGGCTGCCGGTCGCGCTGAAGATCTGCTCGGCGCAGATCACCCACAAGTCCGACATCGGCGGCGTCGCCCTCGCCCTCGGCACCGAAGCCGAGGTCCGGGCGGCCTACGCCGAAGGTCGCGCGCGGCCGGCGCGGCCGTCGAGAACGCCGCCGTCGACGGCGTGCTCGTCACGCCGATGCGGACGGGCGGCACCGAGCTGCTCGTGGGCGTGACCCTGGACGCGACCTTCGGCCCGGTGCTCGCCGTCGGCCTGGGCGGCGTCTGGGTCGAGATCATGCGGCGACACCAGCCTGCGCGTGCTCCCCGTCGACGCCGCCGAGGTCAGGCGGATGCTCGGCGAGCTGCGCGGCCTGCCGCTGCTGCAGGGCGCGCGCGGCTCGCGGCCCGCCGACCTGGACGCGCTGGCCGAGGCGATCACCGGGGTGAGCCGGGTCGCGCTCTCGCTCGGCGGCGCGCTGCGCGCGCTCGAGGTCAACCCGCTGTGGGTGAACGGAGACCAGGTCGAGGCGCTCGACGTCCTCGTCATCACCGAGCCAGACGGCTCATCAGGAACGGAGTAAGTCAATGGCACTTGGCGTGACCGCGGAGCAGGACGAACTGCGCGACTCCGTGCGCCGCTTCCTGGCGGACCGGGCCCCGCTGACGAAGGTTCGCGAGCTCATGGAGACCGGGGACGGCATCGACCGGGCCGTCTGGGACCAGGTCGGGACGCAGCTCGGACTGCTTGGCCTGGCGATCCCAGAAGAGTACGGCGGCGGCGGCTTCACCTTCGCCGAGCAGGCGATCGTGCTTGAGGAGCTCGGCGCGGCCCTCTACGGCGGCCCCTACCTGGCCAGCGGCGTGCTCGCCGCCACGGCGCTGCTCGCCGGCGCCGACGAGGGGGCCCGCCGCGACCTGCTGCCAGCGATCGCCTCCGGCGAGACCATCGCCACGCTGGCGTTCACCGAGGACGAGGGGTCCTGGGACCCGGGCACGATCCGGCTGGCCGCCACCAAGGCGGGCGACGACTGGCGGCTCCACGGCCACAAGAGCTTCGTGCTCGACGGCGGGACGGCCGGGCTGCTCCTCGTGCTCGCCGTCGCCGACGGCGGCCTGTCGCTGTTCGCCGTGGACGGAGACGCGGCGGGGCTCGGCCGGACCGTGCTGCCGACCCTTGACGAGACCCGCAAGCTGGCCCGGCTGGAGTTCGACGGCGTGGCCGGCCGCCTGATCGGGTCGGCCGGCGACGCCGCCGCCGTCATGGACCGCGTCCTTGACGTGGCCGCGATCGCCCTAGCAGCCGAGCAGCTCGGCGGCGCGCAGCGGGCGCTCGACATGGCCGTCGACTACTCGAAGGTCCGCCACCAGTTCGGCCGCCCGATCGGCAGCTTCCAGGCGCTCAAGCACCGGATGGCCGACCTGCTGCTCGAGGTCGAGTCGCTGCGCTCCGCCGTCACTACGCCGCCGCCGCCGTGGCCGAGAACTCGGAAGAGGTCCCGGTCGTCGCCTCGCTGGTCAAGGCGTACGCCTCGGAGACGTACTTCCACGTGGCCGCCGAGAACATCCAGATCCACGGCGGCATCGGCTTCACCTGGGAGCACGACGCCCACCTGTACTTCAAGCGGGCCAAGTCAAGCGAGCTGTTCCTCGGCGACGCCACCTACCACCGCGCCCGCCTAGCCGACCGCATCAACCTCTAACCCAGCGCGCCCGCCGGGCATTGCCCGAGAAATTAAAACCAGCATTATCCCGAAGATTCTCCGGGCTAACCGAGCCGTCTGGCCGGGCACCATTGCACTATCTCGTCGGCATGTTCTGGCCGGGGAGTGTCGGGCTACCGGCGGTGGCGGTGTCGAGTAGTTTCCGCAGCACGGTTGTGTAGTGTTCCAGCGCGGCCCGGCCTGCGTGGGTGACCGTGACCGAGGTCCGGGCGGTGACGCCGCTGCCGTTCCTCTGTGTCGTTGCGTATCCGGCGTCCTGGAGCTTGCGCAGGTGGGTGATCAGGTTGCCTGGTGTCAGCTTGATCAGGTCCTGCAGCCGGGTGAGGACAGGTCGTCGCCCTCGGCAGGCCGCCAGGTCACCATACGCGCAGCCGTGCGGGACGTGGATCACCGGGTCGAGGCTGTTGCCGCACGTGTGCGCGGAGCCGGGCTCGGTGGCCGCCGTCGCCAAGATCCCGCCGCCGCCCGCCAGCGTGGGTATGGCTTCCCCGGCAGGCGGCGACCGGCCGGCGGCACCGGCATGCCACAGCGCTTGCTTCTCGGTCTCCAGCGCGCGAACCCGCGGCCAGGCCAGACGGAGCCCCGCCGCAGCTCACGCCGGCCTGCTCGCGCGCCTCGTGCGCGATACCGCTGCGCCCTGCGCGTCCAGGGCCCCGCTACGTCGCCCGCCCCGTGCCGACCGCGAGGACCAGTGGTTGACGCGGCCGGGGTGCGACGGTACATTACTTAAGTAATGAACCATGTAACTAAGGAAGGAGCCGGCTGTTGCGGGAGATGCAGGCCTCGAGGAAGGAGCTCCCCTGTTCGCGCAGGTCGCCGAGCGGCTGCTACGAGATCGCGACGGGACCCTGCCTGAGGCGAACGGGTGCCCTCGACCAACGAGCTGCTGCCTACTACCGGATCAACCCGGCCACCGCGGCGAAGGGGATCGGCATGCTGACCGACGACGGGCTGGTGGAAAAGCGCCGCGGGGTCGGGATGTTCGTGGCGGCCGGCGCCCGGGCGCGGCTGCTCGGTGAACGCCGCAAGCGGTTCACCGAACGGTACGTGGAGCCGCTGGTCGCCGAGGCCGGCCTGGCCGGGATCGACGCCGATGAGCCGGTCGCCATGATCCGCCAGTCCAGCTACGCACAGAAAGGTACTAGGCCATGACGCCAGCGATCTCGGTGGCCGGGCTGACCCGCCGCTACCGCGGCCCCCTCGCCCTCGATGCCGTCAGCTTCGACATCGAGCCTGGGTCGGTCACCGGGCTGCTCGGCCGCAACGGCGCGGGCAAGACCACGCTCCTGCGCATCCTCGCCGGGCAAGAGTTCCCCTCGGCAGGCAACGTCTCGGTCCTCGGGGCCAGCCCCGTCGACGGCGACGCGATGCTGCACCGGATGGTGTTCGTGCGAGAGGACCAGCGCTACCCGGAGTACGGACCTCCGTGGGGCTTCACGGTCCGGCATGCGTTGCGGGCGGCCTCCTGGTTCTACCCGGACTGGGACCCTGTGCTGACCTCCGCGCTGGCCGCCGACTTCGGCCTGCCGCTTGACCGGAGGGTTATGAAGCTGTCACGCGGGATGCGGTCGGCGCTGGGCATCGTGATCGGCCTGGCTGCGCGGGCCGAGGTGACGCTGTTCGACGAGCCGTACGCGGGATTGGACCCGGTGGCCCGCCAGCTGTTCTACGACCGGATGCTCGCCGACTACGCCGAGCATCCCCGCACGGTGCTGCTGTCCACCCATCTGATCGACGAGGCCGCCGGGCTGATGGAGCGGGTGCTGGTCATCGACCACGGCAAGATCGTGCTCGACGCCGCCGCCGATGAGGTGCGCGGCAGCGCCACCAGCGTCAGCGGCCCGGCGATCGCCGTGGCGGAGTTCACCGCCGGGCGGACGGTCTGGGACCGGCGGCGGATCGGCTCGCAGGAGTCGGCGGTGGTGGCCGGGGCACTGGACGACACCGACCGGGCCCGGGCACGGGCGCTGCGCCTGCACCTGGAGCCGCTGACCTTGCAGCAGGTCGTAGTGCACGCCGCCAGCGCGACCGCGGCCGGCCAGCCCGGGACACACACGCGGGAAAGGACAACGGCATGAACTGGAGCATCCTGGTCAAGGTCGCCCGCTTCCACCTGGCCGACCGGCTTAGCTACACGGCAGTGCCGTGGGGGGTCCTGGCATTCGTTTTCGGCGTGTGGGTGGCTCTCGCCGCCAGCGCAAGCGGCTACAACACGCAGATCCCGACCGGCGCGCTGGGCGCGATCTACCTGTTCTTCCTCATCGCGGGCATCCTGAGCATCTCCCGGTCGCTGCCGTTCGCGTTCGCCCTCGGCGTGAGCCGGCGCTCCTACTACGCCGGGACGGTGCTGCTGGCGGTCGCCCTCGCCGCGGCCGACGGGCTGGCACTGGCCGTCCTTCAGGTCATCGAGCAGGCCACCAGCGGCTGGGGAGTGCGCCTGCACTTCTTCCGGGTGGCCTACATCCTGCCCGGACCGTGGTACCTCACCTGGCTCACCTCGTTCGTCGTGCTGACCCTCATGTACATCTACGGTATGTGGTACGGGCTGGTCTACCGCCGCTGGAACCTGCTCGGCGTGCTCGCCTTCGGCGCCACGCAGGTCACCATCGTGGTAGCCGGAGTGGTAGCTGCCACCCAGGCCCACGCCTGGGCGGAGATCGGCCGCTTCTTCACCACTCTGACCGCGGCCGGGCTGACCGGCCTGCTCGCCGCGCTCGCGGTGGTCCTGCTGGCCGGCGGCTACACCACCATGCGCCGCGTCACCGTCTGATCCCGAACCAGACCGATACGGGAGGTGATGGCCGTGGACTCGTTTTCCGGCAAGCTCGCGGTGGTGACCGGCGGCGGCTCGGGCATGGGGCGTGAGCTGGTCCGCCTGCTAGCCGCGACGGGCTGCTCGGTCGCGGCCTGCGACTGGCATGCCGACGCTGTCGCGCGGACCGCTGACATGGCGCGGTCCGGCGCGCCAGACGGCGTGCTGGTCACCGGCCACGCCTGCGACGTGTCCGACGAGGCGCAGGTACTGCGGTTCCGCGATGAGCTGCTGGCGGAGCACGCCAGCGACCACGTGGACCTGGTGTTCAGCAACGCCGGCATCGGCGGGGGCTCCAGTTTCGTCAGCTCCTCCCGCCAGGAGTGGGAGCGCACCTTCGCGGTCGACTGGCAGGGCGTGTATTACTGCGCCCGCGCGTTCCTGCCGCTGCTGATCGCCAGCGGCGACGGCGTGCTGGTCAACACCAGCAGCCTGAACGGCTTGTGGGCCTCACTGGGCCCGGGGATGCCGAACAACGCCTACAGCACGGCGAAGTTCGCGGTGCGCGGGTTCACCGAGGCGCTCATCGAGGACCTGCGCGCCAACGCGCCCCAGGTCCGGGTCGCCCTCGTGTTGCCGGGGTCGGTGGGCACCGACATCCTGGCCAACACCCGCCGCGCCCACGGCATGCCAGGTCCAGAAGACATGAGCGACGACCAGATCGAGGAGGCCAGGGAGTTCCTGGTCACCGCCAAGCTGATAGACCGGGACGCGCCACCAGAAGAAGCGCGCAGGACCCTCCTCCGGCTGGAAAAAGAGGGGAAGGACAAGGCGCCGCTCAGCGCGGCTGAGGCAGCCGCCATCATCCTTAATGGCGTGCGATCGGGTGCGTGGCGGATCCTCGTCGGCAAGGACGCCGCATTCGTCGACGAACGGGTACGCAGCAGGCCCGAGTCCGCCTACGACTACGAAGAGGTGTTCAAAGACCTGCCGGCCGACTTCCTGGAGGGCGCGAAGGACTTGCCGGAAGGGGTCAGGGATCTCTTGCCGGAATGGGTCAAGGACCAGTTGCCGGAAGCCGAGCCCGGTGAGGGTCTTGGTCAGCACGGTGACCGGTAGCGAGGTCGGGTAGTCGCGTGACTCTGGCTTGAGGATGTAGGTCGACGGCCAGTCGTCGACTACGCGGTTCCACCTGCTACCGGCCCGGGCGAGCACGATCGGACCACATCAACCTCTAACCGAGACCCGGACCGCCCCCGCTCCCGCCGAGAGCGTCAGCGCTCGACGGGAGCGGCCGGAATGCGGCCCCATTCGGCCCACGACCCGTCGTAGACCCGGACGTGGTCGCGCGCGAGCAGGCAGGTGAGCACGAACCAAGCGGTAGCGGCGCGTCCCCCGATGGTGCAGTAGGTGATCAGCTCGCCTCCGCCGTCGAGGTCAACCGCGGAGAAGACGCTGCGCAGCCGCCCGGCGGAGCGAAATGACCCATCCTCGTTGTAGAGGCCGTCGATGGGCTGGTGGACGGCTGACGGCACGTGGCCGGCGCGGCCTCCTGGCTCCATGGCGCCGGATGGCCAGAACCGCTCACCCCGGTACTCCGCCGCGGTGCGGACGTCGACGATGGTGCTGCCCGCGTTGCCGATGGCGTCAAGCACGGCCGCGTAATCCGCCCGGAGGCGGGAATCCTGGCCATCGAGGCGGAAGCGGCCGGCCGCCGCTTCGCTCGTGGCGGTGCTCCACGGATGCCCTCCGGCCCGCCAGCTGTCGCGGGAGCAGTCGAGAATGCGCACATCGCGATGCCCGTAGAGCTTCATCAGCCAGAAGCCCAGGGCGGGCGCGTACCCGTAGAACACCACCGTCGAGTCCGGGCCGATCCCCGAACGCGCCGCCAGCCGCTCCAGCGCGACGGTGCCCGCGGTGCGGTAGCCGGCGTCCTTCAAGTCGGCGTAGACGTTCCACAGCACGGCGCCGTCGATGTGCCACTCGTCGTAGGCAGCCGGGCTGACGTCGACTTCGACCACCCGCACCCGCGGGTTATCGAGGTGAGCTGCCAGCCATCGCGGGTCCACGAGCACATGGTCCCCGGTGCCGGGCCCGGGCCTGGCTGTCGCTGTTCCTGGTGCCGTCTTCATCTGAACCTCCCCTTCGTTCGGGCTCCTTGGCACGGTTCTACGACGGCGCCATTGGCGCGACGTTGCCGCAAGGTTGGCGAAACCTTGCCGCCGCGCCGCGGCTGGGCCGCGCCACGTTCAGGTGGCGGCGAGGAGGCGTTGGTAGAGCTCGCGGGTGGCCGGGCTGGGTGAGACGCCGAGCTGGTCGCGCAGGCAGTCGCTGAGCTGGCCGTAGGCCACGAGGGCTTCGGCCAGGTTGTCCTGGGCGGCCAGGGCCTGCATGAGGTAGCGGTAACCGCTTTCCCGCAAGGGGGCCAGGCGGATCAGTTCCCGGCCCGCGCGGACGGCGGCGGCGAGCTCGGTTCCGCCGATGCCCAGCCCGGCTACCGCGTAGCACTCCAGGGCGCGCAGGCGCAGCACCGTCAGCTGGTGGCGGATCTCATCGATCCACGGCGCGTCCTCGCCGGGAAGGAAGCCGCGCTCGGCCACGAACAGCGCGGTAAGCGCCGGCCCCCACGCTCGCGCCCAGTCCTGCTGGGCGACCGAGGACTCGGCCCGGTGGACGGCCTCGACGGCGGCTTCCAGGTCGACCCACGCGCTGGGCAGGCACAGCCGCAGCGTGGAACGGCCCTCCACGGTGCCGGCCCCGAAGGCCCGGCGCAGCTTGGACAGCAGCGGGTTGAGCCGGGCATCGACCGCGGCCGGGTCGGGTTCTCGCCACAGCGCCTCGGCCAGCTCGTCGCGTGGCACCTGGCGGTGGCGGTTTACGACCAGGTAGGCGAAGAGCAGCCGGCCCTGGCGGCCGGGCAGCAGGGCATCCAGCCGCTGACCGTCACGCTCGACGACAAGCAGCCCGCAGATCTGGATCCGCACCAGCTGCGAGGACGCCAAGGTCACGCCAACATCCTGGCATTATGCTGGGCGAACAGCCAGGGTGGAGGTGCGAGGGTGAAGCTGATCCGATGCGAGTGCGGGTTCGTCGCCCGGGGCGACAGCGATGACCAGGTGGTCGGGGTGATCCGCGGGCACATGGCCGCCGACCATCCGGCCCTCTTGGACCGGGTCAGCCGGGATGACCTGCTCAGCTGGATCCGGGTCGAATAGCCCGAATAGCGAGGGACCAGGTTCCGGCGGAGTCACTGGTCAGCGGTGAAAACTATCTGTCGGCCTTCGTCGGCTGTCTTGCGGAAGAAGGCCCGCATGAGCTCGAACCAGTGCCAGGTGTAGTCGAAGGCAGCCTCGTCGGTGGAGCCCTGGTAGCCGTGGCCTGGCAGGGCGAAGAACCGGGTACGGAACCATGGCTGGGTCACCTCGTCGAGTGCATCGGCGATCTCGGCGACGTCTTGGTCGTCGAGGAACATGATGATGTAGTCGCTGGCGAGGTACATCGGCTCGCCGCCCAGGACCGCGCCGTTGAGCGGCCAGTCGCCGCCGGCCAGGCCAGTGTTCCGTCGGCCAGGCAGCGGTGAATGGGATCCCAGGCCTTGTCGGTCTGCTGCAGGTTATAGGTATCCCACCGGTCCTCAAGTTCCTCGACGAAAGCACGCGCCGCCTCGTCGCCGTCCCACAGTTGACCGCCCTGGTCGGCCGGGACCGAGAAATGCACCCCCAGGCAGCCCATCAGTCCTCCAGGACCACGGGGTGCTTGTCACTCCGGCGGGCGAGCCAGTAGGCGACAAGGGGATCGACGGCCTCGATCCGCCCGATCCGGTCGTCCGCGTTCTCGACGTCGATGTAGTACTCCGCGCCCGGGATAGTCATCCGCACCCAGGTACGACCTTCGCGGATGAACCGGCCTACCTCGGTCCACGAGTAGAGCGCGCCGTCTCGTTCGGACAACTCGGCTTCGAAGGGCCAGCTTCCGCCGCTGGCCGGGAGCGAGCGCGTCGAATTCGGGTCAACGGTGTAGTCCTCCGGCCGGTAGCGCGGGCGAACGACCCGGGCGCGGCCGTCCGCGTCCGTCTCGAGCCGCGGCGGACGCCAGTACCTGCTGGCCGCGAAAAACAGCACGAAGCTCCGCGCACGGCCAGCGCGGGCAAAGAACCCGGCAAGCCGGGTGAAGCGCTCCCACACCTCATCGAAGTCAACGCCAGGATCAGGCTGGACCGGACCCGGATTATCCGCAAACACCCGCTGCGCAAACCGCTCCCGCAGCCACGCCTGGCCATGGTGATGGCAGCGTGGTGGTACTCGCTGTCGACGGCGAGAGCAACTTCCCCGTCGTTGGGCAGGTGTGCTTGCGGGACGACGTCGTAAGCAGGGCTGAGCGTCATTGATCCGTCGGGCCGGTGGAGTAGCGAGAGGTTCTTGGCGTGCATGTCAAGGTTGCCGACGGCGACAGACACCACGACGAGCTTGAACAGGCGCTCCAGCGATTCGCTGTCGCCAAGGGCGGAGAACACCCGGGCGATGCGCTTAAGGCTTACCTTGCCGCCGTACTTTTGGTATTTCTGGTTGCCCGTGGCACCTAGGACCTGGTTGAAGTCTTCCTGATGGATACGCCCCTGTGGGGCCTCTGCAGACCGATCGTAACGCTCGATGACTACGGCAGGCACACCCTCGAACTCTTCGATCCATGTCGGGAAGGAGGCAAGCCCGGCGGAACGGGCGAAGCGAGCCCGAACTCCTCGTCGTAGATCGAGGTCGGGTAGTCCCGTGACTCCGGCTTCAGGATGTGGGTAGACGGCCAGCCGTCGACCACTCGATTCCAACAGTCATCGGCCCGGGCGAGCACGATCTTGTCCTGGACTCCGGCCAGCGAGGTCTTGCCGCCCGCGGGCCTGTTCCCAAGCGGGTTGTCCTGGACGTGTTCCAGCATGCTGGCGACCCCGGCGCCGGACAGCCGTTCTAGCGCTGGCTGTTTCGGCTCGCCGGGGACGTCGGAGTCCCAGATCTGGAGGGCTCCGGCGACGTCCCGGCCGTAGGCGCGCAACAGTCCGATGACGTCTCGCTCGGCTACGCCAGCCTGCTGCGCGAGGCGGGTGAGCATCCGGCCTTCGGGGAGAAGTTCCCGGAAGAAATTCTGCCGCCGCTCCTTGCGTGACCGCACGCCCACCACCGTGAGCGGGATCGCGGCCGACAAGATGGGGCTGTCGATGCCGAACTCCACGACTGCGGCCGGATCTGGGAGGAAGTCGAAGGAGCGCCACGTCCCCCGGAGCGTCCCGGCCCGTGTCCCGTAAAGCTCGACGACCAGGTCAGCCACGGTCGTCTCGCGGCGTGATCGTTGCCGTGAGCTCCATGCCGGTCTCCCGCATCGCCGCGAAGAGCCGGTCCATCAGGATTGATGGCTTGCCGGCCTCAAGCTCCCAGATGTACTTCTGCGTTGTGCCCAGACGGCGGGCAAGCTCCCGTTGGCTCAGCCCGGACAGCAGTCGAGCCTGCTGCAAGATGCGCCCAAGCGACTCGGCGCTGGTGACCTTCCCCGTGTACGCCATCACACTCCCGACTCCGATATCGGAGTCATGATAGTTGACTTCGATATCGGAGTCAATCATGTTGACGTCAATATGAACGTCATGGCTCGTCCTCGACCCATTGCGGCGTCCTCCGAAACCTTCAGCGGAATCCTTCAGCGGGCGGGGTAGAAACCAAGGCGCGCGTGACCAGAGTCGCCCGTCCGCTACCGTTGCCTCTACGGATCGTCACCGGGAGGGCGCATGGCATACGTCGTCGACTTCGAGCACGTCTCCACCGTCGGCTTGGAATCGTCCCCGGTCGCGGAGGCCCTGGCCGGGCTGCGGGCCAACGAGGCACGCTACTACAAGAACAAGTACGATCACGTCTTCACCGTCCGCCCCGCCAGCGAAGCACCGGAGACGCTTGACTACGTAACCGCGTCCTCGCCGACGAGCGCGACATGGTCATCTCCGCCCGCCCGCTTGAGGTGACTTCCTTTGAGGTCGGCGGTCTTCGGATGGCTTACGTGTTCTACGAGTCCGGCCTGGCCGTCAACGTGATGTACGGCATCAAGGACGGCGAGAAGCGCGCCGTCGGGTTCAAGCTCTCGGAAGGCATGGAAGTCCCCGAGGAACTGGCCTCACGCTTCAAGTTCGCGCGCCAGAAGTCAAAGCTGGCCGGCGTGATCCGCGGCTCCTTCTTCGTGATCAAAGGCGAGTACTGACCCGGCCTGCGCCGTTCATGGCCTCGTGATCACGGTTCATTGAGCCGGATGACTTAGGAGACCGCCAGGCCGGGCCGCCCCAGGCGCAGCCCTGGGCCGAACGGGAACGTTGCGGTGGCCGGGGCAGGATTGCTGCCCGGGGTTGGCTTGCCGGTATACCCCCTCGGGGTACCCGTCAGGGATCGGGTGTCCTTTGTGCCCGCCGGCGGGCACAAAGGACAGCCCGAATCACGTTTCCGCACCCATCGACGGTGCCGATTTGATGCGGCAAAAGACGATATGTCCGGCTCGATACCCTAAGAGACCATGTCGCCGCTGGCGGGCCGGCCGCCGGGGGTAGCGCGGGGCGTGGTCGCGGAACTCGCCGGTGACCCGGGCGTCGGCGAGCGCGGCGAGGAAGCTCGTCGGTCCGTCGAAGTCGGGCATGTCCAGGTAGGCCGCGCCCACCCCGGGCGCGTCGTGCGCGTCCGACCCGGCGCCGCCCGGCAGCGAGAACGCCGCGGCGAGACCCGCCGCCCGCGCGTTAAGCGAAGGGTCGGCGATCTTGGCGTTGAATACCTCGATGACGTCCACGTCGCCCGCCTCGCACAGCCCCGGCAGCACCCGCCCCAGGCTGGACCGGACCTGGTCGAACGGGTGCGGCACGTAGACCAGGCCGCCCTGGCCCCTGATCCGGCCGATGACCTCGGCGAGCGGCAGCACGTAGGGGATCCGCTCGGTCAGGAACAGCCCGATCACGTCGCCGTCCGGGGTCCTGACCTCCTCGCCGACGATGATGCGGACGCCGAGGTCCCGCTCGGCCGCGGCGACCGCGGCGTGGGTGACGTTGTGGTCGGTCACGCACACCGCGTCGAGCCCGGCCTGCTTCGCCCGGACGGCGAGTTCGTCCACCGTCAGCACGGAGTCGCCGGACGCGACCGTGTGCAGGTGGCAGTCCACCCGGACCCAGCCGGCCGGCGGCCCCGACGCAGTCGGCCGCCCAGGCGCCGCTGACGCGCCGCCGTCAGAAAGCGCCGTCACCGAGCGGAGGGCGCGGCGCCCGCGGTGCCGCGCAGCTCGTTCAGCAGGTCCTGCGAGTAGGTGATCCGCCCGGTCAGCGACTTCGGCGCGCCGCTGCACAGCAGGAGCGCGGCCTCCGCCATCACCGCCGGCGGCTCCGCGTCCGGGCTGTCCTCGGTGGTCAGGTGGTGGAAGATCGTGCCCGGCGTGGGGACGACCCGGTTCGGCGACAGCGCGTTCACCGCGATGTTGTCGTCGTACAGCTCGGCCGCGAGGCCGGTGGAGAAGCGCTCGACGGCCGCCTTGCACATGCCGTAGACGGTCCCGCCCCGCCCGGCCCGCGGGCCCGGCGGGAAGGCCGGGTGCCTGGCCGCGCCGGAAGAGATGTTCAGGATCCAGCCGCGGCCGGCCTGCCGCATGCCGGGGACGACGAGCCGGGCCAGGTGGAACGGCGCCTCGACCTGCACCTCGAACATCAGCTGGTAGCGGCGCGGCGTGAAGTCGAGCACCGGGGTGAAGTAGGTGACGGCCGCGTTGCTGACCAGGATGTCGGGCGGCCCGAGCAGCGCGGTGGCCTCCGCGACCAGCCGCTCCCGGTCCTCCGGCCTGGACAGGTCGGTGGGGATCGCCACCGCGGTACCGCCCGCGGCGCGGATCTGCTGCCCGGTCTCGCCGATCGTCCCCGGCAGCGGTGACATCCCCGCCTCCGTCGTCCGCGCCGCCACCGCGACGGCCGCGCCGGCCTGGCCGAAGCGGCGGGCGATCTCCGCCCCGATACCGCGGCTCGCACCCGTCACGATAGCGACCCGGCCATCCAAGACACCCATGTGCGCTCTCCCTCGCGGCCGCGTCTGGCCCGCCCTCAGCGGACGTTAATCCTAGAAGATTGTTCTAGTATCGTCGGCGCTGGTCCGGCCCGTGTCAAGCGCCGCCGGGCAGGGTTGACATGCCCACCTGGGGTACTGAGAATACTTTCTAGAACATGATTCTATCTGAGCATACGTCTGACGGAGGTGGCCATGGGGCTCGACCACAGCCTGGTGGGAGTGCCGAGCGAACCTCAGCTGAGGTCGTGGGACAGCAAGGACGCCCTGCTCTACGCGGTCGGCGTCGGGGCCGGCCTCGGCGACCCGCTCCAGGAGCTTGAGTTCACCACGGAGAACTGCCAGGGCATCGAGCAGCAGGTGCTGCCCACCTACGCCGTGCTAATAGCGCAGGCCAGGACCGGGCGGAGCCTCGGCGACTTCGACCGGGCCATGCTGGTGCACGCCGAGCAGTACTTCGAGCTGCACCGCCCGCTCCCGGTCGCCGGCACGGTCAGCACCACCGCGACCGTCACCGGCATTTACGACAAGGGGTCCGGGGCGCTCGTGGTGACGGAGAACGTGGCCGTCGACGTCGCCACCGGGGAGACGCTCGTGACGTCGCGCGGTGGCACCTTCATCCGCGGCGAGGGCGGCTTCGGCGGCCCGCGCAGTGCCGATCAGCCGGGGGCCGACCAGCCGTGGGAACTGCCCGACCGGGCCCCCGACCACCAGGTCGTGCGGGAGACCAGGCCCGAGCAGGCGCTGATCTACCGGCTGTCCGGTGACCGCAACCCGCTGCACGTGGACCCGAAGTTCGCCGCCCGGGGCGGCTTCAGCCAGCCGATCCTGCACGGCCTGTGCACCTACGGGGTCACCGGCCGGGCCCTGCTGCGCGTGCTCTGCGACGGCGATCCGGCCCGGTTCCGCTCGATGGGCGGCCGGTTCAGCCGCCCGGTGCTGCCCGGCGAGCCGCTGACCGTGTCGATCTGGCGGGCCGAAGCCAGTGCTGACGGAGAGACCGAGACCGCGCTGTTCCAGACCACGAGGAAAGACGGGACCGTGGTGATCGACCGGGGCCGCGTGCAGTTCCGCCCGGCGCCCACCGCATGACCGCGGAATACCAGGTCGTGGGGGTCAGCACGCTCGACGAGCACGTGCTGCTCGGCGACGCCGGCTTGGCCATGGCCATGGTCGCGGCCGGCGCCGAACGGCTCGTTGACCTGCGCGGCGAGACCACGCCGCCCCGGCTGCCGGTCCCCATCGACCACTTCCCGATCATCGACCTTGAACCGGACCAGGACGAGCTGATCGCTCAGGCCGCCGCGCACATCGCCGCGCTCGCCAAGGCGGGCACCCGGGTCGGCGTCTACTGCCAGGCCGGCATTTCCCGCACGTCGGCCGTCGCGATCGCCTACCTGCTGCTCGGCGGCGCGACGCTGGAAAGCGCGACCAGCACGGTCAGGAAGGCACGGCCGCAGGCCATGCCGGCCCTTGAGCTCAGGAGGTCGCTTGAGCGCCTCGTGGCTCGCGCAAGTACCCCAGAACACGGGGGCACCGCAGAGGAAAGGAATCATTCATGATCGACTTCTCGCTGTCCGAGGAGGAGCGGGCCGTCCGCGACACGATCCGCCAGTTCATCCAGCAGCAGGTCATGCCGCTCGAGCCGCAGGTCCTGCGCAACGAGCGGCAGGGCCTCCCGCCGCTCGAGCCCGGGCAGCTGACGGAGTTGCAGCTCAAGGCCAAGGCCGGCGGCTGGTGGGGGATCAACACGCCGGAGGAGTACGGCGGCATCGCCCTCGGCCCGGTCATGTCCGCGATCGTCGCGATGGAGACCGGACGCACCTTCGTCCCGTTCCGGTTCGGCGGCTCCGCCGACAACATCCTCTACGCGGGCACCGCGGAGCAGAAGCAGGAGTACCTCATCCCCACGATCAACGGGGAGCGCCGCAGCTGCTTCGCGATCACCGAGCCGGGGGCGGGCTCGGATGCCCGCAACATCCGGACCAGGGCCGTCAAGGACGGCGGCGACTGGGTGATCAACGGCGAGAAGACCTTCATCACCAACGGCAACGAGGCCGACTTCGTCATGGTCTTCGCCGTCACCGACCCCGACAAGGGCGCCGACGGCGGGGTGACCTGCTTCCTCGTCGACCGCGACATGGGCTGGAAGTCCGACCCGATCCCCACGATGGGCGAGTGGGGCCCCGCCGCCCTGGTGTTCGAGGACGTCCGGGTGCCGGAGCGGAACATCCTCGGTGAGCCCGGGCACGGCTTCAACCTCGCCATGCAGTGGATCGGCAACGGGCGCTACATGATCCCCGCCGGGGCGATCGGCTCCGCGGAGCGGATGCTCGGCATGGCGATCGAGCACGCCAAGAACCGGATGTCCATGGGCCACCCGATCGCCGACTACCAGGCGATCCAGTGGCAGATCGCCGACTCGCACGTCGAGATCGAGTCGGTCAAGTGGCTGACCCTGCACGCCGCCTGGCAGCTGCAGAACGGCATCGACAACCGGCACGCCGCCTCCATCGCCAAGCTGTCCGGCGCGATCATGGCCAACCAGGTCGTCGACCGCGTGCTGCAGATCCACGGCGGGATGGGCTACACGAAGGAACTGCCGATCGAGCGGTGGTACCGCGAGCTCCGCCTGCTGCGGATCTTCGAGGGCACCGACGAGATCCAGCGCCGAACGATCGCGCGGAACCTGCTTAAGGGCCACGTGAAGCTGGGTCAGATCGGTGACTGACACGGGGTCCGCCCCGGGCCTGGCACGGTCGCCCGGCAGCACCCCTGGGCAGGTCAGGCAGCTGTTCAACCCTCGGTCGGTCGCCCTGATCGGGGCCACCGACAAGTCGAGATGGTCGTGGAGCATCTTCGGCAACCTGCAGCTCCACGGCTTCGCCGGGCCGGTCTACCTGGTGAACCCGCGCGGCGTCCCGGTGCACGGCCAGCCGAGCTACGCGCGCGTCGCGGACCTGCCCGGCCCGGTTGACCTCGCGTTCGTCATGGTCCCCACCGCGGCCGTGCTCAGCGTGCTGGCCGAGGTCGCCGACGCCGGCATCCCGTCGGCAGTCCTGCTGACCTCGGGGTTCGCCGAGGTGGGGGAGGACGGGGCGGAGCTTGAGCGGCAAGTGGTGGACCTGGCGCGGCGCCGGGGACTGACGATCCTGGGCCCGAACGGCAACGGCTACATCAACGCGGCGGCCGGCATCACCCCCTACGGCCTGCCGATCGACAAGCCGCTGCTCCGCGGCCCGGTCGGCGTGGTTCTGCAGAGCGGCGCGCTGGCCAGCTCGGTGCTGACGTTCGCGCAGTCCCGCAACGTCGGGGTCAGTCTGCTGGTGTCGATGGGCAACGAGTCGATGGTGTCGATGACCGACGTCATGCGGTACCTGATCGACGACGACGCCACCCGGGTGATCGCGCTGTTCATCGAGTCGGTGCGGCGCCCGGCGGAGTTCCTGGCGCTGGCCAGGGAGGCCCTCGCCAAGGGCAAGCCGGTCGTGGCGGTCAAGGTCGGCCGCAGCCAGGCGGGTGCCCGGGTCGCGCGGGCCCACACCGGGTCGCTGGTCGGCGACGACGCGGTCGTCGAGGCGGTGTTCCGGCAGAACGGGGTGATCCGGGTCGGTTCGCTGGAGGACCTGATCATTACCGCGGGCCTGCTGGCGGAGACCGGGCCGCTGCCGGGCGGGCGGTTCGGGTTCGTCACCGCCTCCGGCGGGGCGAGTGAGATCATCGCCGACCGGGCCGAGGACGAGGGCATCGAGATCCCCGAGTTCGCCCCGGGGACGGTGGAGCGGCTGCGGCGGGTGGTGCCGGACTTCGCCCCGGTGCACAACCCGGTGGACGTGACCGGCTACATCCTCATCAACCGGGACCTGATGCGCAACGCGCTGGCCGCGGTGCAGGACGACCCCGGCCTGGACGCGCTGGTGCTGGTCTCCGACCTGCCCCGCAGCGCGCCGCCCGACCCGGCCCCGGTCGTCGAGATGTTCCGGCAGAGCAGCGAGGTGCTGCGGCACACCGCCAAGCCGGTGATCGTGATGGGCAACACGCTGACCGACATCACCCCGTTCGGCCGGGACGTCGCCGGCGAGACCGGCTACCCGGGCGTCCTCGGCGGCATTCACCACGGCATGACCGCCCTGGGGCACGCCGTCCGGTGGTCCCAGGCGTACCGGGCGGCCAAACACCGGGCTGCGGTCGAGCAGGCGGCCGCGCCGCAGCCGGGGCAGCGGCCGGAGCTGGCCCTGCCGGAAGACCCCGGCGCCTCGTGGTCGGAGCACCGCGCGGCCAGGTTCCTGGCCGCGCACGGCATCCCCGTCGTGCCAGGCGTCCTGGTCACCAGCCCGGAGCAGGCCGCGGACGCCGCCGCGGCGACGGGCTTCCCGGTAGTGGTCAAGCTGGCCGCCGACGGCATCGAGCACAAGAGCGACATCGGCGGGGTCAAAGTCGGGCTCACGAGCGCGGAGCAGGTCCGCGCCGCCTACGCCGACGTGACCGCGGCGGGCCGCGCGGCCGGCGCGGCCGGGCTCGGCGCGCTGGTCCAGCCGCAGCGCACGAGCGGCACCGAGCTGCTCGTCGGCGTGGTCACCGACCCCGCCTGGGGCCAGGTCCTCGCCGTCGGCCTGGGCGGCGTCTGGGTCGAGATCCTGGCCGACACCGCCCTCATCGTGCTCCCCGCCGGCCGCGACCAGGTCCTGCAGGCGCTGAAGTCGCTGCGCGGCGCCCGGCTGCTCGACGGCCCGCGCGGCACCGAGAAGGCTGACCTCGACGCCGTCGCCGACACCATCACCGCGGTCGCCGAGCTCGCCCAGCGGCTCGGCCGCCGCCTCGAGGCCCTGGAGATCAACCCGCTGCTCGTCCGCGGCTCCCAGGTCGAGGCCCTCGACGCGCTAATCACCTGGCGCCAGCCCTAAGCCGGCTCCCGCCCCGCGCGGCCACCACCCGTTGTCAGGAGATTAGGAGATCCTGTCCTCCGAATGGGTGCGTGGCTTCGCCGGTCCGGCCCCGTGCCCCCGGGCCTGCTCAGAGCCGCGGTGGGCGGTCATTCCCATGCCCTTATTCACTGATCAAATAGTCCCGTTCTAGGGCTTGACATGGTCTCTTGTGACGATCACGATCCTAGTATCTAATTCTAGATTTGTTTTCTTCCGTGGCAGGGGCCGCGGTACCGCCGGGCCGGCCGGGCCCCGCGACGTCGTCAAGCAGGCGAAGTACACCGACGCGCACTGGCGCGCGAGGAGGAAGCCAATGAGCACTAAATCACTTCCGGCGACCCGGCAAACCAGCGGATTCGAAATACGGCTGTGGCGGCGCGAGCTGGTGGGCTATCCGACGGGCGGTTACCGGATCTTCCTGCTGGCGATCGTGGTGCTGGCGAACATCATCTTCACCTGGACGGTGGCGGCGGGCACGGCGGCCACCCCGGTGATGTTCGTGCACTTCGGGATGACGCTGAACTACTACGCCGACCTGCTCGTGGTGGCCGGGATCTGCGGCGGGGTGGCGGCGTACATCACCAGCTTCGGCGACAAGTGGGGCCGGGCCAACATGGTGGTGGTCGGCCTGCTCATCAACGCGGTGTTCGCGGTGTGGGCGGTGCCGGACGCGCCCAGCAAGACCTGGTTCTCCATCTTCACCTGCATCCTGTACTTCGCCGACGGGGCGATCTTCGTCGGCACCCCCGCGCTCGTCCGCGACTTCTCCCCGCAGCTGCAGCGCGGCCTGGCGATGGGCTTCTGGACCCTCGGCCCGGTGGCGGGCTACTTCGTGCTGTCCGCGGTCGCCCAGGCCTACCTGCCCGCGGTGGGGGTCACGTTCGCGAACTGGCAGCAGCTCTACCGCTTCTCCGGTTACGCGGCGATCGTCATGTTCGTGATCTGCCTGTTGCTCCTGCGAGAGCTGTCGCCGGGGGTGCGCAGCCAGCGGATGGCCGCGATGAGCGAGCGGGCCCTGGTCGAGGCCAAGGCCGAGGGACTGGACCTGGGCGCCATGACGAAGAACCGGTGGCGGCAGATGCTGCACGTCAACACGGTCCTCAGCCCCATCGCGATCAACCTGTTCCTGGTCATCTACTTCACCGCGATCGCCTACTTCGTGTTCTACCTGCCCGAGTTCCTCGGCTTCTCCCTGTCGAGCTTCAACGGGATCCAGGAGATCTACTGGGGCGTCAACATCGTCGCCCTGCTGGTGTTCGGGTTCTGGTCGGACAAGCTCATGGTCCGCAAGCCGTTCATGATCGTCGGCTCGATCGGCACGATCATCTCCATCGTGCTGCTGCTGAACGCCAAGCACGGCGTCAGCTTCACCAGCATGTCGCTGATCCTCAGCCTGCTGTCGACCTCCCTGGCCTGCTGCTACGGTCCGTGGTTCGCGTCTTTCACCGAGACCCTGGAGTCCTACAACCCCGGCCTGATCGCCACCGGCAGCTCGCTGTACGGCTTCGCCACCCGGCTGGTCGGCGTCCCGTTCGGCCTCATCATCCCGCACATCGTCGGCAGCCCTCTGGAGACCGCCTCCGGCTGGAAGACCTGGTTCTACATCTGCATCGGCTGCGTGGTCGTCTTCATCCCGTTCATTTTCATGATGCACGGCCCTTGGCGCCCGGCGACCGCCCGCGCCGACTACCAGGCCCACCAGGCGCGCGTCGCCGAGGAACTCCGCCGCCTGAAGACCGGGGAGCCCGCCCTCGGGAACTAGCCGGGCCCGCAGCAGCGAGGGCGGCCGCAGTGACGCGGCCGCCCTCGCCTCCCGTTGCCAAGCCCGCCCCGCCCCGGGCCGACAGCCCCAACCGTATAGACTCTTAGAATCTAGTTCTGAAATGCCGCCGCCGCCCGAGCGGAGCGGCCCGTGGGGGCGGAAGGGGAGTCCGTGGAACCAGCACTGCGGCCGCCGCGTGACAAGGCTGCGGGCTCGTGGCAGTGGGCCCGCACCGCGGGGACGCAGCGCGCGCTGCTGGACGCGGCCAGGGAGGTCTTCGCCGAGCAGGGCTTCGCCGACGCGAGCATCGCCGAGGTGGTGCGGCGGGCCGGGTCGAGCGTGGGCAGCCTGTACCACCACTTCGGCGGCAAGAGCGAGCTGTTCGTCGCGCTGTGGCAGGAGTACCAGGCGGCGCAGGAGGAGGCGGCGAGCAGCGCGGTCGCGCAGGCCAAGCGGTCAGGCGAGACGGACCCGTTCGAGCTGTTCTCCGTCGGGGCCCGGGCCTACCTGGAGGGCAGCTGGGAGCGCCGGGACCTGGTCATGCTGTTCTTCAACGGCGACAGCCCGCCCGGCTTCGAGGTCATGCAGCGGCGCCGCGGGCGCGAGTGGATCGTGCAGAACGACACCCTGCTCAAGCTGTCGGAGAACTCGTTCGAGCGGCTGTACGCGAGCATCCTCACGTCGCTGATCGGCGAGGGCGCCCGGGAGGTCGCCACGGCGAGCACCCGGCGGCAGGCGAACAAGGTCATCGACGCCGTGCTTGAGTACGTGCGACGGCTGATGGCCGACGGCCCGTGGAAGCCGGCCGCCCTGGCGCCCGCGTCCCGCCGCCCGGCCAAGGCCCGCGAAGGCGCAGCGCAGGCCCCGGTCGAGGCGGTCCCGGCGACGGGCAGGCCTGACGGCCGCCGAGCTCACGCGTGCTGGAGTTCTTCCGGCTCGAACGCCTCGATCGCGCTCGTGTCCACCTCGGTGACGTTCATCGTGCGGGCCACGGCGAGCGCCTCGAGCCGGCGCTTGCTCAGCAGCCGGTACCGCTCCATGATTTCGGCGTCCTCCCGCTGTGCGGCCGTCTGCGGGCTGGCCTGGCGCGCTGTGTTTTCCGGCCCGGTGTCGCGCCGTACCCGCCGCCGCTGAAGCCCGCGGTGAGCTTCGCCCAGCGCTGCTCCAGCCACTCCCAGAGCTCGGGGTTCTCCGCGAGGACGCGCCGCCCGAGGTAGGTGCCGTAGGCGATGTGCCGCCGCTCGTCCCGCTGGGTCAGCTTCAGTCCCGCCTGGAGGCCGGGGAGCTTGCCGAGCCGCTTGAACGTCTCGTCCCAGTGCTGGTACCCGGCGATCGCCATCACGCCCTCGACGAGCTGGTTGTAGATGATCGACGCGTCCAGGATCGCCTGCGGTGACTGGTCGGTGTCGAGCCGCCGCATCACCCGGGTGAGCGCCCCGTCGAAGATGCCGGTGCGCGGCCGCCCGTCCGGCCGGTTGCCGAGCGCCTGCCGTCCGGGCGCGGACCAGGTCGTCCAGCGAGGCCGGGTCCATCCCGACCGCGTCGAACCAGCGGCGGAACATCTCGGTGTGCTTGGCCTCCTCCATGGCGAACATGGACAGGTACATCGTGTCCTCGAGCCGGCCCAGGTCGGACATGCAGCGCAGCAAGGGGACGATGTCGAGCGTGACGGCTTCCTCGCCGACCATGAAGCCGCGGGCGGACAAGGCGACGAGCGTCCGCTCCTCCTCCGACATCTCCTGCCAGTCGACGGCGTCCTGGGCGAAGTCGATGTCGGCGGGATCCCAGAACAGCTTCTTGGACTTCTCCCACAGCCGCCACGGCACCGACTCGTAGTCGAGGCCGCGGGTGGACCGGTAACGCCCGATGTCCGTCTCCTGGATCTTGCCTGCCGCCGCCGACTCGGTCATCGCTCTCCCCAGTCAATTCTAGAATTCTTTGGCCCCATCGGCACCTGTCCCCATTACACCCCGGCGGCCGCCGGGGGACAACTGGGTACTAGGCGGGCAGGTCGTCGTCGCCGTCGTCGATGCCCAGCGCGTCGGGGGAGAGCGGCAGCTTGACCTGGAAGTCGGCGCCCTGCCCGGGCGCCGTGCGCACCGAGACGGTGCCGCCGTGCGCGGAGACGAGCCCGTCCACGATCGCCAGCCCGAGCCCGGTCCCGCCGGACGCCCGGTTGCGCGCCGCGTCCGCCCGGTAGAACCGCTCAAAGACGCGCTGCGCCTGCTCGGCGGTCATCCCGGGACCGTCATCCTCGACGTCAAGGACGATGGCGGGCACCTGCGCGCCGGGCCGCCCGCGACGCGGCGGCGGCGGCATCCCAGCGGTCCTGCTCGTCCCAGTCGGCGGAGGCGCGGCCGCGGCCGCCGGAGCCTCTAGGGTGCCCCTGGCAATCTTCACCCGGACTGGCGTCCCGGCCGGCGTGTGCGTGATCGCGTTGTTCACCAGGTTGGCGATCACCTGCCGCAGCCGGGGCTCGTCCCCCTCGACGAGGAACGCGGTGCCCGGCGCGACAACCAGGTCGATCGCTCGTCCCGGGGAGACGATCCGCGCGTCCTGCACGGCGTCCGCGGCGAGCGTGAGCAGGTCGACCGGCGCCTTGGCGAGCGGCCGCTGCTGGTCAAGCCGGGCCAGCGTGAGCAGGTCCTCGACCAGCATCCCCATCCGCGTCGCCTCGGACTCCACCCGGCCCATCAGATGGTCCAGATCCTCGGGCGACAAGCCCGCCCCGCGGCAAGTCGGCGCTGACGAGATTCGTTATTCCGGACGGAGGCGGCCAGCCGCATCCGTTCGGAATGACGCAGTTGATCTGTGGTGCCGCTCCGCTCGCACGCGGCTCGCACCGCCGCGCTGCCGGTAGTGCGCGGCGAACCCGCGGATCGTGGTCAGCGGCGTGCGCAGCTCGTGCGCGGCGTCGGCAACGAACCGGCGCATCCGCTCCTCGGACTGGTGCGCGGCCTGCTCGGCCTTCCCCTGCGCGTGAAACGCCCGCTCGATCTGCGAGAGCATCGCGTTAAGCGACCGCCCAAGCGACCCAATCTCGGTCCGCGGATCCCCCTCAGGCACCCGGTGATCAAGATGCCCGGCGGCAATCTGCCCGGCGGTGAGCTCGATGTCGTTGAGCGGCCGCAGGTTCGTCCGGACAACGCCGATAGCGACGGCGGCGAGCACGACGATGATTGCCACGCTCACGATGACGTCAACGGTGGTGAGCCGCTGGATCTCGGCGTTGATGTTGCCGAGGTCGTAGCCGACGACGAGCGTGCCCGTCACATCGCCGATGGTGATGGGCGCGGCGATGACGCGCCATGAGTCGAGACCGGACTGGGCGCCGACGGTCAGCAACTGCCCGCTGTTCGCTTTGGCCCAGGCCGTGGTACTCGGGATGTTAGGCAGCGACTGCTGCCCGGAGCCCGGCATCTGCCCGCCGCCAAGGAACGGGGCGCTCGCGGGGCTGAGCTGTGACCCGGTTTCCTGTACGCCGGCGTAGACGTAAGGGTTGCCCTGGACCGGGTAGGCGATGTTCGCGGACTTGTTCTGGAACGCGGTGTCCGGCGAGTTCTCAATGCCTCGGAACACCGCGGAGATCTGCGGGTCGTGCGAGGTGGTCAGGTAGGTGCGCAGCACGTAGACGCTGGTGAAGCTGATCGCCGCGAGCGCCATGATCACCAGGGCGAGGACCGCCGTGATCAGCTTCGTCCGCAGCGGTGTCCGGTCAGACAGCCGTTGCGCCGCCCCCCAAGGGGACCAGCGGCGCGACTTAGCCTCCGAGCTGGCCACCCAGTCGGTCTCCTCTGCCATGTCCGCCTCCCCATGGCGCGCCCCATTAAGACGCCGGGAGCCGCAGCACGTACCCGACGCCGCGCAGGGTGTGGATCAGCCGTGGCTCCTTGGTGTCGATCTTCCGCCGCAGCACCGACACGTAGGACTCCACGATCCCCGTGTCGCCACGGAAGTCGTAATCCCACACGTGGTCGAGGATCTGCATCTTCGACAGCACCCGGTTGGCGTTGGACATGAAGTAACGCAGCAGCTTGAACTCGGTCGGCGACAGCTGCACCTGCGCACCGCCCCGCCAGACCTCGTGGCTTTCCTCGTCGAGCTCAAGGTCGGCGAACTTCAGCCGCGGCGTCGGCTCCACGCCGTCTCCGCGGGTCCGCCGCAGCACCGCCTTGATCCTGGCGATGACCTCTTCCAGCGAGAACGGCTTGGTGACGTAGTCGTCGCCGCCGAGCGTAAGGCCGCGGATCTTGTCGTCCGTCCCGTCCCGCGCGGTCAGGAACACCACGGGAATCCGGGCGCCGCCGCCGCGCAGCCGCCTGATGACGTCGAAGCCGTCCATGTCGGGCAGCATCACGTCAAGCACGATCAGGTCGGGCCGGTGCCGCTGGGCTGCCTGCACCGCCTCGGTGCCCGCCGAAGCGGTGATCACGTCGAACCCGGCGTACCGGAGGGACGCCGACAGAAGCTCAAGGATGTTCGGCTCGTCCTCGACTACGAGCAGCCGAGCATCGGCTGGTGCCCCGGCTTCGGTTATCGACGAATTCATGATTACTATCTTCGCTCACTTTACTGAGGGAAACCTGAACGTTTCCTCGGGGACGGCTGTCGCCTTCCAGCGTACGCCGCCCGTCACCGCTCCCGCAGGCGCGGTCACCGCAGGTCACCAGCGCCAAGGCACTCACCCAACCCGCCCCTGCGCCCGCCCCGTGCCCACTCGACCGCGCCCACTCGCGTGCCCCAACCCCGTCGCCCCACGCCGCCGCGCGACGCCACCGCACCCACTCGACCGCACCTACGCCACCACGCCCACGCCCCACGCCCCACGCCGGAAATTTCGCCCGACGGGCGATATGCGGGCTTTGCCGCGCGCCAAGCGAGAATCGCGGTACGAGCCTCGTGGCACGCAAGGCCAGAAAATTCGAGCCTTGTGGCACCCAGAGGCGCATCTAGCGCGCTGGGGGCACCCAGGGCTGAAATTTTCTGGCCTTGCAGCACTCACCGCCTAGCAGCGTTCGGGCCTTGCGGCACTCACGCCCAGAAGGGGGACAGCGGTGTCATGTAACGGAGTGGAGTTGCCGTGACCGGTTACGATCTCTGCGTCGCGCGGGACGAGAGCCAGTGAGCGATGGCGGCGGGGCGGTTGTGCACGCCGAGCTTGGAGTAGATGCGTCTGACGTGGTTCTTGACCGTCTTTTCCGCGAGGAACAGGTGCGCTGCGATCTCCCCGTTGGTGTGCCCGCCGGCGATCAACGACATGACCTCAATCTCGCGTGCCGACAGGCCGAGGCTGGTTTGCTCATCAACCTGTGCCTGGCTCATGAGACCTCCGGTTAAGTCAGTACGTGACGCGCAAGCACCGCCGTGCCACGATGTCAAGACCTACCTTTACAGGTACACATACACCAAAACGGCGTTGCTCAAACCGCCCAAAAAGGAGCAGGCGTTATCGCCTGCCTCATTTGGCGTCGTTCCCTGACGTCCTCAGCCGACCTTCGTGCCGCTCAACAGGCTGGCGGGGACGGCCTTGCCCGCCTTCAAGTCGTTAAAAAGTTCAAGCGCCTGGGTCTTGTCCCACAGCACCGCGTCGCCGGCGCTGGTCTGGTCGTTGGCGTTCGCGATCGGCACGGTGCCCGTCTGCGGGCCGCGCAGCGCGAAGGCCGCCTGGACCAGGTCGTAGAGGCTCGCGCCCTTGTCCACCGAGATCGAGCTCGCGGCCGTCGAGGCGAACGGCAGCGCGGTGAACGGGTTCAGGTACACGCTCGGGCTCGTCGCCTTCGACAGCAGCGCCGAGAGAAATGCCCGTTGGTCCTGGATCCGCTGCAGGTCTGAGGTCGCGAACGAGTGCCGGTCGCGGACGAAGGCGATCGCCTGTGTGCCGCTGAGGTTGTGGCAGCCGGCCGCGAGGCCCTTGAAGCCCGAGTCCCCGGTTGGGTCGGCCGGGACCGCGGTCTTGACGCACATCTGCACGCCGCCGACCGTGTTCACGACGTCGGCGAGACCCGCGAAACCGATCCCCATGTAATGGTCGATGCGTAGGCCGGTGACCTGCTCGACCGTCTGAACCAGCAGCGTCGGCCCGCCGAAGGCGAGCGCGGCGTTGATCTTGTTCTCCCCGTGACCGGGAATCGGGACGTAGGAGTCACGCGGGATGCTGATCAGCACCGGCTTGCCGGTGCCCATGTGCAGCAGCATGAGCGAGTCGGAGGCATCCGCGCCTACCGAGCCGAGGTGCAGCGCATCCTGCTGGGTGCGGCTGATGCCGTTGCGCGAGTCGTCGCCCGCGATCAGCCAGTTCGTCCCGGCCGAGGTCCCGGTGAACGCGGGCAGCGCGACCGTGCGGTTCAGCTTCCCGTTGACCCAGAAGTACGTGCCGCCGAGCGCGAGGATGATCACGAGCACGACGACGCCGATGATCAGCGCGATCCGTCGTCCGCGCCGCCCCGGCTGACCCCAGAACCGCCAGCGCCGCCCGCCGCCGCGCGTCGGCGCGCCGCCGTAGGTCGAGGTCCCGTAGGGCGCACCGTAGCCCTGGCCCCCGCCGCGCCCGGGATCGCCGGCGTAGCCGGGACCGTTGCCGTAGCCGCCGTAGGGCGAGCCGGGCCCGCCGGAGGAGGAGACTGGCGGCGGCTGGTCCGGCCAGGCGCCTCGGCCGCCGCCGGCGGGCCGCCGCCGGGCGTCGGTGGCATCCGCGATGAGATGGTCATGTCATGCGTCGGGTCTGACCCGGCCGAGCCGGCGGAAGGCTGCTCTGGTTGGTACCAGCCCTTCCAGGGGTCCTCGTCACTCATCGGGTATCCCTCCACCAACCGTCGGCCACACCACCGAACGCTCTTACCGTCTGTTCCCAGTCGGGTTGTGCTTCCCAATAAACAACGGTCCAGACCGGGCGCAAGGTTCAAAAATCCGCGAACCCCGCCGCCCCCGCGAGCAGGACGGCGCGCGATGGCGCCGGACCGGGAACGCGGATCGTCACGCTCGCGCTACGCGGTCAGTGTACCGGCGCATTGGCGCACCCTTCGGAACCTCCATATTCCTGGAACTTTTGGTCTCACTGCCCCCGGTCACCTCAGTGGCCTGTAAAGCCCCGCTGATTAACTGCCGTAACACCCGGGAACCATGCTCCCCGGAGTGCTGGGCGGAACAAGGGGGAACAGTGTCCACGCAAGTCACGAATGCGGACGGCACCGAAGCCGACCTGATCGAGCATCTGCGTCACGTGCACCAGAAGGGCACCAAGGGTTACACGGACGAGTACCTGGCGAACCTGCACAAGACGCTGCACCAGCGCAGGCGCGACCCGTTCCCTGAGCACTCCCACCCGGGGGACGAGCCGGCCCAGGAGCGAGTCAATGCATAAAGACTGAGAACGCGAAGAGCCCCGGCATCCCGCCGGGGCTCTTCAGCATTGTCCGTGTCGCGGCCGCCGCACCGCGCCGTTCGCACGGCCGAGGGGTCCGGGCCGGCCGCGCGAACGGCGCTTCGGTGGGGTGAAGCCATCCGGTCTAAGGACAGCACCCCGCGGGCGGGCGGGCGACCCGATAAGCGAACCATGCGGTACGGAAAGCGAACTCGCGCCCGTCGCCAGCCAGTGGCCAGCCGCCGCGGATGCCGCGCGAAGCCGCGCTCGCCCGTCAGCCGGCCGGCTGCCAGAGCCTGAACGTCGTGCCCTGGTCGTCGACGCAGTCAGCCAGCAGGCCGAACGGCCTGCGCTCGGGCTCGTTCGCGTGACCGCCGGCCGCCCGGACCCGCTCGACCGCGGCCGCGACGTCGTCAACGCGGTAGGAGAGCTGCACCTCCGGCTCGGCGCCGCGCGACGGGAAGATGCCGAGCGGCGGCCTGGTCTCCTCGGTGCGCCACAGGCCCGGGTGGCCAGATGAGAACGGCACCTGCAGCACGGCCGTGTAGAACTCCTTGGCCCGCTCCGGGTCCGGCGCCGTCATCGTCACGTTGGCGACGTCGCCCTGGCGGAACCGGGTGGCCCCGGCCGGCGGCCGCAACAGCATCCACCGGTGCCCGAACGGGTCGACGATCACCGCGGCCCGGCCGTAGCGCTGGTCGGCGGGCTCCCGCTCAACCGCGGCGCCGCCGCGCCGCGCCCGTTCGGTGGCCCCGTCGACGTCGTCGACGTCCAGGTGCAGCGAGTGGCTGAACGTCGCGGGGGCGTCGGGCGCGCGCACGGGCACGTTGGGCCAGAGCCCGGAAGGCTCGGACAGCATCAGCACGGCGTCGCCGAGGCCGACCTCGGCGTGGCCGATCGTGCCGTCGGAGTTGACGTGCGGCTCGCCGCGGCGCTGGGCGCCGAATACCTCGACGTACCAGTCGATGGCGCGCCGGGCGTCGGCCACGACGATGTAGGGGGTCAGCGCCGGCGCCCAGGCGGGCTCGCGCTCGACCTGGACCGCGGCGGTCGGCTGCTGTGGCATGGTTCCTCCTTGAGTTGCGAAGACTGCCCTTTCCAGCCGCCTCCGCAGCGCCACGGCGAAGCCGACGTCGGGATCGACCGGCGTGACGGGCTCGCGCAGCGACTCAAACGGATCGGTCATCGCGAGCCCTCCTCTCCCTCGTACCTGCGGCGGAACGCGGCGCGGGCCCGCACCAGCAGCGCCTCGGTGGCGCGCACGGTGCGGTTGAGGTGCCGGGCCACCTCGGGCACCGACAGCCCGTCGAGGTAGCGCAGCGTGAGCGCGGCCCGGTGGTGCGCGCCGAGCCGGTCGAGCACGTCGCGGGCCCTGATCCGGTCAATGGCCGCCTCCCACGGGTCGTGGGTGCAGGGCGGATCCCGGTCAAGCCCGCGCAGCCCGTGCAGCCCGCGCTGCTCCCGCTCGACCTGCCGCCAGTGGTCGGCCAGCTTGTGCCGGGCGACCCCGATCAGCCACGGGATCGAGGGATCGGCCGCGCCGGGCCTGCGGACCGCCTGCACGGCGGCGAGGAACGACTCGGCCGTGAGGTCCTCGGCCAGGAAGGTGTCGCCGCACCGGGCAAGCAGGTAGCCGTAGACGTGCGGCAGCGCGTCGTCATACAGCTCAAGCAGCCCGAGCGCCGGGTCGGGCCACACCTGTGGGTGCGTCACGCCCTCATAGTCGCCCGGGCGCCAGAAACTCCGACGGGCCGGCCCGCAACTTTTTCCGAGCGGCTCCGCCCTGGCGCCTTGGGGCGGAACCGGCGGGTCAGCTCAGCAGCATCCTTCTTCGCAGCAGGAACCATCGCAGGACGGGTCGTCACAGCACGGGCACATCGGCCTCACCTCCTTCCCGGTCTCGGTCCGGGGCCTGAAGGCCGGCCGGGCACCACGTTCCCGGCACCGGGTCCGGGCACTCGGGGCCGGGCATGGCGGTGAGCATGCCCTTGATCTGGGTGCGCAGCCGGGCCAGGCGGGCCATCTCGGTGTCGATCTCGGCGACGTGACGGCGCAGCATTTCCTCGGCGGGCTCGCAGGCGCACACCCCGGTGTCGCGGACCGCCTGCAGCTCCCGGATCTCGGCGAGCCGCAGCCCGAGGCGCTGCGCCCCGCGGATGAAGAGAAGCCGGTCGATGTCGGTCGCCGCGTAACGGCGGTGGTCACCGCCGGTCCGCCGCGGGGCGGGCAGCAGCCCGGCCCGCTCGTAATAGCGGATCGTGTCCGGGCGCACCCCGGCCAAGGACGCCAGCCGCCCGACCGTCAGCGGTTCAGTGACCTGGTCGATGCTCATGATCCGACGCTAAACCCCGGACCGCACTCCAAGTTCAAGTGCTCCGGGGGAGATCTACGAGATCGGCACCTGAGCCTGAGCTTCCTGACCGGAGGTCGGAGTTGATGAACGCCGTGAGTCCGTTCAGCCCGGGGAGCTGGTAGCTCCAGAACGCGGTGATCAGCGCTGCCGTCTCCTCGCGGTCCGTCCCGGTGGCGAGAATGCGCGCGATCGCCCTGCGGGTGTTGTCGAACACGAGCTGGAGGATCTCATACTGCGCGGGTGACGGCCGCCCGTTCAGTGCCTGCTCGGCGTGCCTGACAAGGCGCTGGACGAACGCGGCGGGGTAGTCGGCGAAGGGCGTCCCGTCGGCCCGGTCGAGCAGTACGACCATGGCTAGGCGGTGGTCGAGCCAGAAGCCGAGCAGTTCGGCGGCGGCGGCCTGCGCATTCGGGGCTTCTTGGGTGAGGGCCGCCACCCGGGTGTCCAGCAGCGTGTCGTGCCGGTCCGCCAGGTCCTGGGGGACCACCGCGTTGAACAGCTCCTGCTTGGACCCGTAATACCGGTAAAGGTTGGCGGCGGCGGTACGGGCGGCGGCGGCGACCGCGGCCATCGACGTGCCCGGGTAGCCGTCCGTGGCGAAGCAGCGCAGCGCCGCGTCCTGGATGCGCGCGCGGACGGCGGGCTTGAGTACCTGGACCATTACGCCCGCCGGGTGAGCCAGGCAGTTTCCGGCGAGGCGGCGGACCAGGGGGCCGCCGCCTCAAGCTCGTAGGCGAGGGCAAGCAGCAGCCGGTCTTCGCCCGGCGCGGCGGCGAAATGGATCCCGACCGGCAGCCCGTCGTGACGGCCGAGCGGAACCGTCATGGCCGGGCACCCCGCGACGTTGTGGATCGGCGTGTACCCGACCGCTTCCTCGGTCCGCCGGATGAGCGACTCCCTGCCCGCGGCGGGGGACAGGTGCCCGATCGGCCACGCGACGCGCGCCAGCGTCGGGCTGAGCACCACGTCGCAGCGCTCGAACAGGCGCAGGTAATCGCGACCCCCTTGGGCAAGGGCGCGTTCGCAGTCGGCGGGCGCGTCTTGTCCAAGCGTCGCCGCCCAGTCGATGAGCTCAAGGGTGAATGGTTCGAGCTCGGCCGGCCCCGGCGCTCGGCCGAGCGCCTGCACGGACATCTGCGTCATCTGCGCCATGGCCAGCGCGGCCGCGGTGAAGAACCCGTCGCTGAGCGCCTGGCCGTCGATGTCCGGTGGGTCGGCGATCTCCACGTGGTGGCCCAGGCTCTCGCACAGCTTGGCGGCCCGGTCCAGTTCCCGCGCCACTGCTTCGTCCGGCTCGCGTCCCAGCAGGGTCGGCGTCAGGATCGCGATCCGCAGCCTGGTCGCGCTCGGGCCCTCGATCACCCCGGCCGGCGCGTACACAGCGTCCGGACCGGCGCGTTCGGTCGCCGCAAGGAAAACGGCGCTGTCGCGCACGCTGCGGCTCATGCAGTGCTCCACGACCAGGGAGGCGAAGCCTGGGGCATCGGGCCAGGCCAGGCGCGCACCGCCGGTTCGACGGCTTAAAGCCGAACACCCCGCACAGCCCGGCCGGGACCCGGAGCGACCCTCCGGCGTCATCCCCATGGGCCATCGGCAGGATTCCGGCGGCGACCAGCGCGGCCGACCCGCCCGATGACCCGCCCGCCGACAGCCCGTCGCGCCACGGGTTGAGCGTCGTCCCGCGCAGTGCCGACTCGGTACTGCCGAGCAGCCCGAATTCCGAACTGGTGGCGGAGCAGATCACGTTCAGCCCGCAGTCCCTGATGCGGGCCGCGTACGGCGACAGGCCCGGCGCGGGATTGGTCGCCATGAGCCGCGATCCCATCGTCCACGGCAGGCCCGGCCAGGCGAGCAGCTCCTTGACCGCGAACGGGACCCCGGCCAGCGCGCCCTCGTCGGCCGGGGCGCGGTCGCCAGCCGGCCCGGCCTGGGCGCCGTCGGCGAGGTCGGCCACGGCGTTCAGCGCGCGCAGGTCGTCGATTCTGGTGAGCGCGGTCTCGGCCAGGTCCGCGGCGGTGACCTGCCGCTCGCGCACGAGCCGCGCCATCTCGACGGCGTCCCACCCGCGGTAGTCGCTCTCAGCGATAAGCATGATTCAATAATGAATGACACGATCGCTTTTAGCAAGACAGCCAAGGCAGCCAAGGCAGCTCAGACACCCAGGTGATCGTTATCGAGCGTGAAGACCCGTTCAGGTGGTCATGGTCAGCGCGGGTCGTGCGGCCCCTGGCCGCCCCAGCCCCGCGTGCGCGGCTGGATCCGCCACCGCAGCACGAGCGCCGCGATGGCGAGCGCGATGAACGGGCACCAGACGACCAGGTACGCGACGCCGTAGTGGCGCAAGTCGAAGATCGAGAAGCGCGCGTCCACGTTCGTGGAGTTGGTGCCGAAGTAGGCGAGCAGCAACGTCGGCGGCAGCGCGAACAGCGAGAAGACCGCCACCAGGGCGGCGAGTACCTTGTCGCGCCGCTCGGTGTAGGCCTGGACCGAAGCCTCCAGCGTGGCGTGCCGCGACTCGATGACCGCCGCCACGCGGTCGACGATGCGCGACGTGTTCGCCAGGCTCTCCCGCAGCGAGGCGACATTGCGCAGCGACGCGTGGTAGCTCTCGATCAGCAGCTCGGGTATCAGGGTCATGTCGGCGTAGGCCTCGATCCCGAAGCTGAGGTCGAGCCTGAGCTGGTTAAGCCGCTCGGTCAGGTCCGTGATCAGGTCCCGGACCGCGGCCGCCTTGGTGGCGGTGGACTCGTCGTTGACCGTGAGCGCTTCCAGCGACTGCCGCCGGACGCGGCTGACCACCCCCGCCGCGTTGACCAGGCCCGCCGCCGCGATGCCGAACGCGTTCTCCACCGGCTCCGTCCAGCCCGTGATCAGCGACACGCCCCGGCCGTGGGCGACCAGGGTCTCGCCGGGGTTGTTGAGCGCGGCCGGACGCCGGATGTCCAGCCGGCTGCCGCGGTTCGCCGCGATCGTGCCGCGGAAGACGACGGTGATCACGTCGGGGGAGACCCGGTCCGGGTTCCGGTTGTGCCGCAGCAGCCGCCGGGCGAACCGCCCGCCCGCGAAGACGCACTGATGAACATTTTGCCCGAACGACAGCGGCTTTCCTCCCTCCGTTCCGACGTGACTCAACGGGGTGGCCAGCCACTCGAGCAGGGGAGTGCCGTCGACGCGCATCGCCGGCCGCTGGTGCCAGGTCGCGTAGAGGAAGTCGGCGACGTCCTCCGCCCGTTCGTTCGTACCGAGGGTGAGGTCAAGGAAAAGCAGCCCGTCCCGGCGCGGCGTCGTCGCGATCGCGGCGGCGATCCGGCGCACGCGCACCCTCGGCTGGTGGTCCAGGAAGCGAAACCGCGCCGGGTCAATCTCCACCGGGTCGGTGACCCGGGGCAGCAGGTCGCCGGCCGTCGCGACGTGGTGCGCGAACCGGCCCAGGTCGAGCCAGTCGCCGAGCGAGTGCATTAAAGCCGGCTCGCACCGCAGCCGCCCGCTGAGGTTGTAGATGGCGAGAACGCGGGTGGCGGCGCGCGCGCCGGTGTCGGCCGGCATCACTGGCCGCTTCCCGCGGGCAGCCCGTCGAAGATGAAGTTGTCCGCGTACTGCCTGGCCTTCCGCTCGTCCGCGGCCGACTTAACCGTCCAGGTGAGAACCGGGACACCGCGGCCGCGCCACCAGTCCACGATTCGCGATGGCAGGCCAGCCAGCTCGTAGGAGATGAAGTCGGGACGGGTGAGGAAGTTGCCCGCCATGGTGCGTCCCGCCAGCCGGCGCAGCGGTCCCTCGCCCTTCAGCCGCCCGGAAATCTGGCCGACCGGGTAGCCGGCCCGCTCGGCCCGCAGGGAGCGCACGAGGACGGGGTCGAACGAGCAGAGCGCGTACTGGCCGCCCCGGTGGCCGAGGTTTTCCAGCACGCCGCGCACCAGGGCCCGCGGGTCCGCGCCGGCACCGCGCTTGAGCTCGATGAGCAGCGGGATCCGCTCGTCCACCCGCTCAAGCACCTGCGCCAGCGTGGGCACCTGCTGGTCCCCGCCGAAGAGCCGGGTGCCCGGCAGGTCGCCCGCGGTCAGCGTGGCGCTCGGCCGGGCCACGCCCGTCACCCGGGTGAGGTCGGTGTCATGCAGCACGATCAGCGCGCCGCTGTCGGTGAGCTGGACGTCCAGCTCGCAGGGATAGCCGGCCTCCGCCGCGGCCGCGAACGCCGCGAGCGAGTTCTCCGGCCGCCCGGCCGCGAGGTCGTGCAGGCCCCGGTGGGCAATCGGCCGTGAGGTGAGCCAGTCCGGGCGCAGCGGCGTTACCACCACCCCATAGTGCCAGCCGATGGCGCGGTACGCGGTGAGACCGGGGCGTTCCCCCGCCGGCCCGTTCTTCCACCTCACCATCCTCGCCACCCACGCGAGCCACCGCGGGAAGGGCCTCGGCATGGCCCTGCTCGCCGAGACCCTCACCCGCGTCGACGCCCTGGGCGCCGCCGCCTACCTGGAGTCAACTAACCCCGTCAACAACGAGCGGTACCAGAACGCCGGCTTCGAACCACGGGCCGAGATCACCATGCCCTCCGGCCGCACGGTCACCACGATGTGGCGCCCGGCCCGCTGACCCTGATCAGCCCGCGATCAGGCCGCGCGCCCGCGCGGTGACTGTGGCGGCAGCGCGGGTTCGCGCTGCGGGCTTGCCACGGGCGAGAGAAGAGCCTCGCTCGGTCGCTTCACGGCCAGTAGGAGGCGTTCAAGATACGAGTACGGACCCATTGCTGGCACCCGCCTTCCCGTGCTCTAGTGAACCAGCGGACCCCCTTACTCCTGCGAACGTCGGGTGCTCCCCCTGAAGTTCCCCGCCGGGCGGGTGACGTGGTCACGCCAGTGACCGCGGGCAGGATGCGATGCGGCTTAGGGTGCCGGCATGGACCCGAAGACCGATGAGTTGCGCGCTGCCCACGACGTCCTGTCCGGCTTCTACCGCGAGCGGCTGGCCGGCGCGATCGACCACATGCCGGAGGACCGGGCCGTACTCGGCCTGTTCTGCGAGCTGGTCCGGGGGGCCGGGCTTGGCGCCGAGGTGGCCGACGTCGGCTGCGGCACCGGGCGGCTCGACCGGTACCTGGCAGGCCAGGGACTGTCACCGCGTGGCCTCGACCTGTCGCCCGCGATGATCGAGGTAGCCAGGCAGGACCAGCCTGAGTTCCGCTACGAGGTCGCCGACCTGCGCCGCCTGCCACTGGCTGACGCCTCGCAGGCGGGCGTCGTCTGCTGGTACTCGCTGATCTTCCTGGCTCCCGCCGACCGGCCGACGGCCTTCGCCGAGCTGGCCCGGGTGGTCAAGCCGGGCGGCTACCTGGTCAGCGCGTTCAAGGCTGGCGACGGCAGCCTGCACCGGGTCGGCCGCAGCACCGGCCTCGACGTCGAGTTCGATACCTACTGGCTACCTCCGGCCGAGGTGGAGCGCTTGGCTACTGAGGCCGGATTCGCCACCGTCTTCTGGGGCGGCGTTCCCCCGGAGAAGGAAGGGGCTTCTACGCAGGGATATCTCATCGCCAGGAAGTCATGAGTAGATGTCCGTAGAACATCGCGGCCGACGCGCGCGAGTCATAGCGGCCCGGCCCCGCTTCGGCCCAGAACCTCCACCTGGCCATGGCCCTCACTGCCGCTCAGGGGCCGTAGGCGGGCACGACCGCACCGCTCATCGGGGCGGCGGCGTCGCTGACGAGGTAGCCGATGATGTCGGCGATCGCTTCCGGCGCGACCGCGTGCGCCAGCAGTTCCGGCGTGAGGAACGGACGGTTCTTGGCGGTGTCGAGCAGCTGCGGCGCGACGGCGTTCACCCGGATGCCGAGCGGCCGCAGCTCCAGGTCGAGCACGCGGATGAGGTGGACGAGGGCCGCCTTGCTGACGGCGTAGGCGGCCATCCCGGCGGTCGGCTCGAGTCCCGGGCGGGCGGACACGTGCACGATCGAACCCGACCCGCGGGCCCGCAGGTACGGAACGACCGCCTGGGTCAGCCACAGCGCCGCGCCCAGGTTGACGTCGATCATCAGCCGCAGGTCGTCTGGCGTCGTCGTGAGGGCGTCGCCCAGCGCGTACGTGCCGAGGGTGTTCACCAGCACCTCGGGCGGGCCGACCGCGGCAGCGATCCGGTCCACGACGGCGCGGGCGGCGGCCGGGTCGGCCGAGTCGGCCGTCTCGCGCCGGATGCCGTCGGGCAGTTCCTTCAGCCCCTCCTCGCTCCGGTCGACCCCGACCACCGTAAAGCCCGCCGCGGCGAGCTTCTCCGCCGTCGCCCGGCCAAGCTCGCCACCCGCGCCCGCTACGATCGCCACGCGCTCGCTCATACCGCTCGCCTCCGTCGCTTGGTCCACCATGTGTTCAGGTTCGCGACCGGGTAGGTGACCGGGCATCACCAGATTCCGGTGAACTACGGTCGCGATGATCACGCGTTGCCGCGCGGCGGGCGGCAGGCGAGACTGGGTGGCGTGCAACCGGGGCTGATCGATCGGCACGACCTAGTCGCCGCGCTTGACCGCGCGCTCGGCAAGCGGGTGACCGTCATCTCGGCACCTGCGGGCAGCGGGAAGACGTCGCTGCTGCGGGCCTGGATCGACAAGCAGGGCGCCGGCCAGCCGGGGAAGGACCGGCTGATCGCCTTCATGTCCGTGCGGCCAGGGCAGCAGGACGCGCGGCAGTTCTGGGTCGCCCTGCTCGCGGCGGTCCGGGCCGCGGCGGGCGCCGCCGAGTCACCGCCCGCGGCGCCCGGGTTCAACGGCCAGGCCATGGCGGACCGGGTGCTGTCCGAGCTGGCAGCGGCCGGCGCGCCCATCGTGCTGATCATCGACGACCTGCACGAGCTTGGCTCCGCCGAGGCCGTCGGCCAGCTCACGGAGCTGCTCACGAGCCTTCCGCCGAATGCCCGCGCCGTCGTGGCCACGCGCTATGACCTCCCGCTGCGCCTGCACCGGCTCCGGCTGGCCGGGGAGCTGTCCGAGATCCGGGCCGCGCAGCTGCGCTTCACTGAGGACGACACGCGCGAGCTGCTCGCCGTCGCCGGGATCACGCTGCCCGGCCCGGCGGTCAGCATGCTGCACGAGCGGACGGAAGGCTGGGCGGCCGGGCTGCGGCTGGCCGTGCTGTCGCTCGCCGGGCATCCGCAGCCGGAACGGTTCGTGGCCGAGTTCTCCGGCAGTGACCGGACGGTCGGCGAGTACCTGATGGCCGAGATGCTGGACCGGCAGCCGCCCGAGGTGCGGCGCCTGCTGCTGCGCACCTCCCCGCTCGACCGGGTGAACGGCGAGCTCGGCGACCTGCTGGCCGGCTCGGCCGGGTCGGAACGGATCCTGCTTGACCTGGAGGACGCCAACGCCTTCGTCGTCTCGCTCGACCCTGGCCGCACCTGGTTCCGCTACCACCACCTGTTCCGCGGCCTGCTGCAGCTTGAGCTCCGCCGCACCGCCGCCGCCGACATCCCCGGCCTGCACCGGCTCGCGGCCGACTGGCTCGCCGGGCACGGCGAGGTCGCCGACGCCATCCGCCACCTGCAGGCGGCCGGGGACTGGACCGAGGCCGCCGGCCTGCTCACCGACCACGCCCTCAGCCTCACCCTGGACGGCCAGGCGGGAACCGTGGCGGCGCTGCTGCGCGCCTTCCCCGCGCAAAACCGGCGAGGAGCCTTCCGGCCTGGCCCTGGTGCACGCGATCGCCGACCTCGACCGGCTCCGCCTCGACCGGGCGGCCGAGCACCTCAGCCTGGCACGCGCGTACGCCGCCACGGCCGCGCCCGCCCGGCGGTACCGGCTGCAGACGGCCATCGTGGCCCTGAACCTGCTCTCGGCCCGGCTGCGGGGCAACTTCGACGGCGTGTTTGAGCAGGTGGACGCCCTGCCCTCGGCCATCGTCGGCGAGTCAAGCGCTGACATCGCACTGAACGGCGACCTGCGGGCGCTCGCGCTCATGAACCTCGGCGTGACCGAGGCGTGGTCGCTGCGGCTGGCCGACAGCGAACGTCACCTGCTGGAGGGTGCCGCCCTCGCCCGCGACATCGGCCGGCCGTACCTGGAGGTGGCCTGCCTCGCCCACCTGGGGTACACCGCCCTCGGGCAGTCCCTCGCCCTGGCCAGGGGTCACTGCGAGGAGGCCATCGCGCTGGCGGCCAAGCACGGCTGGGACGCCGAGCCGGTCATCGCCCCGGCGCAGGCCACGCTCGGCGGGATCCTCGTCTGGACGGGCGAGTTCGACCACGGCGAGCGGTGGCTTGACCGCGCGCGGCGCGCCACCCGGTCCGATGGCGAGCCGGGCATCCGGTTGCTCGTCCACCTCAACTCCGCGGCCCTCTTGGCGGCGCGCGGTCAGCACCGCGACGCGCTCGCCGAGTTCGCCGCCGCCGGGCAGGTGCAGGCGCGGATGGCCGGGGTCCACGCGCTGACCTCCTGGGTCATCGCGTGGACGATCGCCACCCAGGCCCGCCTGGGGGAGATCGAGGGCGCGCGGGCCGCCCTGGCCGCGCTGGACGACCGGCAGGCCGCCGCCCGCGAGATCCGCAACGCCGCCGCGGTGATCCGCCTCGCCGAGCACGACCCCGCCGGGGCCCGCCGCGAGCTTCTGGCTGTCCTCGGCGACGGCGTCCCGGCCAAGCCTTACCTCACCATGGTCGAGGCCCACCTGCTTGACGCCCTCGCCCAGCGGGACCTGGGGGACGCCCGCGCGGCCCGGGCGGCCGTCGAGCGGGCCCTTGACCTCGCCGAACCGGACCGGCTGATCCTGCCGTTCGCGATGACGGGCGGGTGGGAGCTGCTCACCGAGTCGCGCGGGACCGCGCACGCGGCGCTGGTCGCCGGCGTCCTCGACGCCGTGCGCGAGGGTGGCCCCGGCCACGCCGCTCCCGGCCTGGCCGAAGAGCTCAGCCCGAGCGAGCTGCGTGTCCTGCGCTACCTGCCGACTAACCTCACCCGGCATGAGATCGCCGAGCAGCTGTCGGTCTCGCTGAACACCGTCAGCACCCACATCCGGCGGATTTACGCCAAGCTCGGCGCCACCGACCGGTCCTCGGCGGTGCAGCGGGCCCGCGAACTCCGGCTGCTGTCCGGCAACAGCCGGCACGACGTAACCGCCGGACGACGTCACGGGCACCGGATCCCCCGCCCCCGGATTGCGGTGATCCAGCCTCTTGGGCGTCGTGAGGTTGACGAGTAGCGTTTCGCCTAATCGGCAGCGGAGTGCCCTACCCGACTGCGGAGGGTCCGCGGGCAGCTGAGAGGCACGGCGGTGAGCGAGGTGTTCGAGACAGCCGACATCGAGGTCGCTGAGCACCTCCTGCGGGACAGTTACGGCGGCAACCTGCGGATCGACTCCCGCGGGCCGCTCGGCGGGATCCGCCTGGACCAGACCTGGCTGACGCCCTCGGTCCGGCTTGACCACCTCAGGCTCGCCATCAGCTTCGAAGCCTGGGCCAACCCGTTCGGCGTCCTGGCCATCGGCCACAGCCGCTCCGGCCTGGTCACGTACTACTCCGACGGCAGTGAGCGGCGCTACGGCCCGGGAGACGTAGGCTTCTGCATCCAGCCAGAGCACCCCTCCACGGCGCGGTTCGAGGACCTGGACATCGACATCGCGGTCATCGATCCTGGCCTGCTCAGCCAGGTCGCCGACTCCGCCCCCGGCCGAAGACGGCAGCCGGTCAGGCTCACCGGCTACGAGCCCGTCAGCCCGCAGGCCGCCAGGCTCTGGACGGGCACCTACGCCTACGTGCGCGAGACCGCGCTCGGCCCGCCGCCCGCCGCGGCGCAGCCGCTGCTTGCCGCTAGCGCCGCCCGGCTCCTGGCCACCGTCGCCTTGCACACCTTTCCCAGCAACGCCTTCACCGACCCCACCATCGAAGACCGCCACGACGCCCACCCGGACACGCTGCGCCGCGCCATCGCGTTCATCGACGAGAACGCCCACGCCGACATCGCCGTCGCCGACATCGCCGCCGCGGCCCACGTCACGATCCGCGCGGTCCAGGTCGCCTTCCGGCGCCACCTCGACATGACCCCGATGGACTACCTGCGCCGGGTGCGTCTCGAGCACGCCCACCGTGACCTCGTCACCGCCGACCCCGGCCGCCAGACCGTGACCGCGATCGCCTACCGCTGGGGCTTTGCCAGCGCCAGCCGCTTTTCCTACTACTACCGGAAGGCCTACGGAGTCGGCCCAAGCGACACCCTCCGCGGCTAACTCACGCCCAGCCGCGGATCATGTCACCGCCCCTGCTACCCGGCGGAGCCTGGCAGGGTGAGGATGATCCGCTCGTGGACGGTGCCGCTTTCCAGCTGCCGGTGAGCCTCGGCCGCCTGCCGCATGGGCAGCGACTTGCGCGCGCGCAGGCGAAGCCGGCCACCGGCCAGCAAGGCGATCGTCTCGTCAAGGGCCCCCGGGGCACGGTCGGGTGTGGGCTCGGAGAGCCGGACGCCGAAGTCGGCGGCGGCCGGGTCGGACAAGGTGATGACCCGTTCCGGTCCGCCCGCCAGCGCGACCGCGTCGGCCAGGACGCCCTTGCCGGCCGCGTCGAACACGGCGTCCACCGCACCCAGCGCGCGGACCCGGTCGGCTATCCCCGCGCCGTACCGCACCGGCGTCGCGCCGAGCTCGCGGGCGAGCGCTTCGTCGTGCTCGCTCACCGCGCTGATCACCTTGATCCCTTGGCCGACCGCCAGCTGGGTGGCGATGATGCCCACGGATCCGCCGCCGCCGAACAGCAGCAGCGTCTCGCCGCTGGTGACGTTCAGCTGGCGCAGGACACCGACGGCCGCCTCGGCCGAGCTGGGCAGCGCGGCGGCGTCGATCCACGAGACGGTCTCCGGCTTGCGGGTCCAGATCGACGCCACTGCGTACTCGGCGTACCCGCCCAGGCCGAACAGCAGGGCCGTGACGTCGTCGCCGGCGGACGCGCCGGTCACGCCGGGCCCGGTCGCGTCGACGGTCCCCGCCGCCTCGTAGCCCAGGACGGCATCGGCGGGCAGCGGGATGGCCTCCTTGAGGTAGCCGGCCCGCAGCACGAGATCGGTCGGGCTGATCCCGGCGGCCTTCACCTTGATCCTGATCTGTCCCTCGCCCGGTTCCGGCAGCGGGACCTCGGCCCACTTCAGCACGTCGGGCGGTCCGTATCCGGTCATCACGATCGCGTTGGGCATGGCAGTTCCTTCCGGTTAGCGGCTCTGGCACTCCTCGCCAACATGCATGCGTGACACATCACGTAATACGAAGCGTACGTGACACATCACGTAATTGGCAAACGAGAGGGCGGCTAAAGGCGCCTGGTCAGTCCCCGGCCCCGGGCCAGTCGACGGGCGGCGGGAGCGAACCCTGCTTGATGATGTTCGCGTACACGCTCTCCAGCGCCTCGCTGAGCGGCCCCACGAGGTCGGCGGGCAGGCCGCCGAAGAACAGCCGCCGGACAAGGTCAACGTGCCCGGGCGCCGCTTCCGAAAGCGCCTGCCGTCCCCGGTCGGTCAGGCTCACCTCGGTGACCCGTCGGTCGGCGGCGGACAGGTCGCACGTCACGAGGCCCCTAGCGCTCATCCGGCGCACGTGGTGGGATACCCGGCTGCGCTCCCAGCCGATCTGGGCGGCGAGCACGGTGATCTGCATCCGCTCCCCGTCGGCGACGCTCAGCCCCGTCAGCACGTCGTAGTCGGGCAGCGACATGCCGCTGTCGGCGAGGAGCTGGCGGTTCATCTCGTAGGCCAGGCGCAGCTGAACCCGTATATAGGCCAGCCACGCCCGCTGCTGCTCCGCGTCGAGCCATCCGCCGCCCGGCGCCGCCCGGCCCTCGCCGTTACGTGACATATCACCCGAGTGTAGTACCCACACAGTCACCCGCACCGCCCGAGCCGCGCTGACCACCCTGTACCAAAGAGCCGGGCACCGCTAAAGCAAAAGGCCCCGGCCCGTTTCCGGGCCAGGGCCTAATACCTGCGACAACAATGGGGTGAGTGATGGGACTTGAACCCACGACATCCAGGACCACAACCTGGCGCTCTGCCAGCTGAGCTACACCCACCATGAGCCTTCACCAGAAGGCTGAGAAGAGTATATCGGGCCGGATGAGTGCTGCGCTCATCCTCGCGTGAAGATCATCCCGCCGCTGTTTCCGCGTTCTCGGCGCCCGGCCGCGGGTTGGCGTACCGGGCCGCGATCTCCCGCGCCGTCGCCGAGTCGGGCCCCGGCTGCGGCACGAACACGGCGTCCCGGTAGTAGCGCAGCTCGCGCACCGACTCGATGATGTCGGCGAGCGCCCGGTGACCGCCGTGCTTGTCCGGCGAGGCGAAGTAGGCCCGCGGGTACCAGCGCCGCGCTAGCTCCTTTACCGACGAGACGTCGATCATCCGGTAGTGCAGCCAGTTGTCGAGCTCGGGCATGTCGCGGGCGATGAACCAGCGGTCGGTGGCGATCGAGTTGCCGCAGAGCGGCACCTTGCGCGGCTCCCGCACGTGGTGCTTGACGTAGGCGAGGATCCCGTCGGACGCCTCCGCGAGCGTCATCCCGCCCTCGAGGTCCTCGAGCAGCCCCGACTTGGTGTGCATGTCCCGCACCACGTCGCTCATCTGGTCAAGCGCCTCGGCCGGCGGCTTGATGATTAGGTCGATCCCGCCGTCGAGCAGGGTCAGTTGGGAATCCGTGACCACGCACGCGATCTCAATCAACGCGTCTCGCTCGATGTCGAGCCCCGTCATCTCGCAGTCGATCCACACTAGCCGGTCGTTCATTCCACCAAGGGTAAGGGCAAAAAGCCTTATCCCGAACGAGTGCGTGTTTCACCAGTCCGGCCCCGGCTCACCAGCGAAGGCGTGGCGGACAACAAGAACGCCGACTCCGTTCGGGACAAACTCCGTCTTCAGCCCGTCCCGCTCGCCCCCGGGTGGCGTTGGGCCGGCTACAGCCGGCCCAACGCCACACGCGGAAAGCTGAACGCGAAAGGGCCGGGCGGCCCCGGCTACGCCGGGATGGGGAGGGCCGCCTCGGCGCGCGGGGCGGGCAGGCCGCGGGCGCGGACCTGGAGGCCGTGCGGGCCGGTGATCCGGTCGACGTCGATGGCCCCGGGCCCCGCGTTGTCGCACCCGGGCACCTGCGACGCGCCGAAGTGCCCGCCGCGCGCCCAGTCCACGCGGCTGCGCCGGTCGATGATCGCCGCCGCGGCCGGCTTCTCGATGCGGTAGCCCTCCGGCCGGCCTGCCGGCCAGCGGCGCGGCACCCCCCAGGAGTCGAGCCAGCTCACGATCGCCTCAACCCCGATGAGCGGGCCGCCGGTAAACGGATGGCCCGGGTGGCCGAGCACGCCGATCTGCACGCATACCCGGCCTTCCGCGTTGACGTTCTCCGGGCGGGCCTTCACTTGGCCGGGCGCCCATTCGAGGTGATCGGCCGCGCCGAGCGCGCGTCCGGCCCGCAGGACGGAGATGAGCTGGGCGACGTCGCCGCTCAGCGGGTCCCAGATGAGGTGGCACGGTCGCCGGTCGCCGATCAGCCGCTGCGCCGCCGACTGAACGGATACCGCGCCAGGGGCGGTGCCGAGGGTCAGCCAGACCGCACGGGGCGCGCCGCCGATCAGGGGGCCTCCGTCAGTGTCCGCCCGGATGCGCCTTGCTTCCGGCATCCATGCGTGTGCCACGGCTCCGGCTCCCCTCCCATAAGGTCTAGACCCTGTAAGGCCGCAGACTTTCTCTCCCTGCTTACGTCAGCGGCAGTAAATAGTCCAGAGGGGGTCCGGAATCCGTCGACAATGCTAAAAAATCAGTAGGAATCAACAATCACGGCCATTGCTCACCACTTGTTTCGCAGAAGTGCGGCACGGCGTTCCGCTATCGCGATGGCCACGCAAAAGACAGCCGCCTCACGAGCTAAAGAAACTCACACGGCCTGGCCGGAGAACGCGGGCTAGCGCGCCGCGGAGCGCGCCTTGTAGTACGCGCTCGACTCCGACCGCCACACCATGGCGATCGCGATGATGCCGACGACCCACAGGGCGAGCTGGCCGACGATGTAGATGATCCCCGCCACGGTGATGGTTACCCCGCCGGTCAGCGAGTTGACGAGGGCGTAGGTGTCGTACGTCGAGATCGCGGCCAGGACGGAGGCGACGATCCGCGCCCAGTTGTACCCGGCGCGGTTCAGCCGGGCCATGAGCACCCAGATCGCGATGAGGATCACGTAGGTGATGATCGTGCCGACGACGTTGCTGGTGAACTCGCCGCTGCTGAGCTTCTTGCCGCTCGAGTCCGTGAGCGCGTTCTTGTCGGCGATCGTGGCAATGATCAGGAAAAGGCCCAGGATGGCGGTCAGTGCGCCGCCGGCCAGCATGAACCTGGCCGCCTTCCGCACCGGGCCCGGGACCTCGGCGTCGTCGGGGACGCGGCCCGTGAGCCTCTTCTCAAGATCCGCAAGGGCCGACTGGCCGCCGGAGGATGTCTTCAACATTGGGTTGCCCTATCTTGACGCGCTGACGGACGTAGCATAGCCCTGATCTGCGCGAAGCGCCGGTGGGCCGGGCAGCGGGGGCGATGTCCTAATGTATCCCGTGTTCTAAGTATTGCCAGAATCTCGTGTACCGACACTGGGCGCGATATCATCTGTGCGTCATCGCACCGCGTGCACATGCGATCGCCCGTGCAGAGGCTTCGAGCAGACGGCTCGTGCACGTGCCGCGGAGGGGTGGCGGAAGTGCCGGTGCATGGGGAACACTGGCTTGTCGTAGACCTAGGAGGGGACCGCGTTGAGTGTTAGTGCGCCCGGCGGCGCCGCTCCCGCTGGCGGTCCGACCGTCCTCAGGATGCTGCTCGGAGCCCAGTTGCGACGCCTGCGTGAGACGGCCGGCGTGACGCGTGACGACGCTGGCTATCACATCCGGGCCTCCGGTTCCAAGATCAGCCGGATGGAGCTTGGCCGCGTTTCCTTCAAGGAACGCGACGTCACCGACCTTCTTGAGTTCTACGGCGTGGACGACCTGGCCGAGCGGGAGAAGCTTGTCCAGCTGACCAGGGAGGCCAACGCGACCCCCTGGTACCAGAAGTTCCAGGATGTGGTCCCTGACTGGTTCCACGTCTTCGTCGGACTCGAAGAGGCCGCGCAGCTCATCCGTGTCTATGAGGTTCAATTCGTTCCGGGGCTGCTGCAGACCGAGGAGTACGCGCGGGCCGTCATCCTGCAGGGGGCCCCTGGCCTCGACCCGGACGAGGTCGAGCGCCGGGTGGCGCTCCGGATGGGTCGCCAGAAGCTGCTGACCAGGGAGAGCCCGCCCCGGTACTGGGTGATCATGGACGAGGCCGCGCTGCGCCGCCCGATGGGCGGCCGCGACGTGCACGTCGGTCAGATCGAGCGGCTGATTGACCTGGTCGGCGAGCCCAACATCACCATTCAGGTCATGCCGTTCAGGTACGGTGGGCACGCGGCCGAGGGCGGCGCGTTCACCATCATGCGGTTCCCGGAGACGGACCTGCCCGACGTGGTCTACATGGAGTACCTGACCGGCGCGCACTACATTGACAAGCCGGAAGAAGTCGAGCGCTACGCAGCGGTGATGGAACGCCTCTCGGTCGCGGGTACGTCACCCGACCGGACCAGGGAGATCCTGTCCGGGATGCTGAAGGAGATCTGAGTTCCGATGGCCGACGCGGTCTACAACGGAATGCCCGCGGGCGAGCTGCCTGACCTGCACTGGCGGCTCGCGGGCGACGCCGCGAGCGGCGTGGAGATGGCCCGGCTGCCCGACGGCCAGGTCGCGGTGCGCAACGCCGCCGACCCGAGCGGCCCCGCGCTGATCTACACCAAGGCCGAGATCGAGGCGCTGATCGGCGGCGCGCAGGACGGCGATTTCGACGCGCTGCTGGCCTGACCGGCCGATGGCAAAAACCGCCATCGTATCGGCCGGTCAAGCCAGCGGTATCTCCCGGGGGGACGACCCCCCGTACCCCCCGGCTGCGCGGAGCGCGCTGTGACCCGCCAGGCTGCGGGTCGTGAGCTCTCGGCAGACGATCAAGACCGGTCGTTCCGAACGGGGGCGCGGCTCGGTCTTACCCGGCCCGACGACGCCCCCGAGCTGTCCCGGCGCGAGCGGGTGCTGCTCCGCTGGGAGATCTTCGCCCTCTTCGCGGTGTCGCTCGGCGCGAGCGGCGTTTCCGCCTTCGTGTCGCTCATCGGCTCGCTGACCGCGCATCACTCGCTGGCGTCGCAGTCGGTGACGCTGAACGGCTCGCAGGCACCCGGGCGCCCGCTGCTCGACCTGTCCCTGCAGCTGGTCTCGATCGCCTCGGGCCTGGCCCCGGTGGTGCTCGCGTTCTACCTGCTCGCCCGCTCCGATGACCTGAAGGCGATCGGGGTGGACCGCTCCCAGCCGCTGCGTGACTTCCTGCGCGGCGCCGGGCTGGCGGCGCTGATCGGCGGCAGCGGCCTCGGCCTGTACTTCATCGCGTACAAGTCAGGCATCGCCCTGAACGTCGTCGCGGAGAACGAGCCGGACGTCTGGTGGCGCTACCCGATCCTCCTGCTGTCCGCGTTCCAGAACGGCCTGTACGAAGAGGTCCTGGTCACCGGGTACCTGCTGACCCGGCTGCGCAAGCTCGGCGTCAACCCCTGGGCCGCCATCGCGATCAGCGCGACGCTGCGCGGCTCGTACCACCTTTACCAGGGCTTCGGCGGCTTCGCGGGCAACGCGATCATGGGGGTCATCTTCGGCACGCTCTTCCTGCGCTGGCGCCGTGCGACCCCGATGATCATCGCCCACACGCTGATCGACGCGGTGGCCTTCATCGGCTACGCCCTGCTGGTCGGCCACGTCTCCTGGCTGATGTAGCCGGCCAAGGAAGATCGCTTGACGCTCTCCCGGACAACTCGTTATCGTATCGCGACACTCACATTCTGAAGGACTGAGAAAGAGTCCCAGTGACCACTCAATCCGCTCCCCGGCCCCTGCGGGGGACGCGGGAGCAAGCGCCGGCCGCGCCCGCCTCAGGTGCCGAGGGTGCACGCCGGGTTCTCGCCGTCCTGCAGGCCTTCTCGCCGCTTCAGCACACGCTGACGGCCCGGGAGCTAGCCGAAGTCACCGCGATCCCGCTGCCCAGCATGTACCGGTACATCGCCCTGTTGCGCGATACGGGGCTGCTGGTCGGCGACGACCGCGGCGCGTACCACCTGTCGCCGCGGTTCATCTCGCTGGCCCGCGCCGCCGAGGCCGCGGAGACGCTTATCGAGCTCGCGGACCCGGTCATGCGCGACCTGATGGCGGAGTGCGGCGAGACGGTGATCTTCGTCCGGCTGATCGCCCGCCTTCCGGTCTGCGTCCACCGGGTCGAGTCCGGCCATCACCTGCGCGCCACGTTCGAGCCCGGCCAGACGCTGCCGCTGCTGCACGGCGCGAGCGGCCGGATCCTGCTCGCCGGCCTGTCGGAACGGCAGCGGGAAGAGCACCTCGCGCCCTACGCAGAGAAAGACCCGGCGGCCGTCGCGGGGATGGCGGAGGCCCTCGCCAAGGTCGCCGTCCAGGGCTGGGAGACGAGCGAGGAGGAGATCGACCGGGGCGTCTGGGCCGCGTCGGCGGCGGTGACGGACGGCCGTTCCACGGTGGCCGCGCTCACCGTGCCGTCACCGCTCGTTCGCGCGCCGGCCGCGCAGCAGCAACGCCTGCTTGGCCAGGTTCGGGCAGCCGCGGCGCGGCTTAGTGGGCTGATCGAGAACACGCAACGGATTTAGCGCTTTCCTCGCGAATTAGTACAGAACTTTTACGGTTACGGAAACGCTATTGAACCGTTATCCTGCCCGCATGCCGGATTTCCAGAGTTCATCGGAACTAGCCCCCGAGATCCCTGGCACGAGCATCGATATCACCTCGTCCTCGGTGGCCGGGCTGCGGCGGGCAATGGCCGCCGGCGGCCTCACCGCCACCGGGCTGGCCAAGCGATGCCTGGACCGCATCGCCACGGTGAATCCCGCGCTTGGCGCCGTGATCGCGGTGACACCGGACGCCCTCGACCAGGCGGCGGCGAGCGACGCCGCCGTGCGGGCCGGCCGGCCGCGCGGCCCCCTGGAGGGCATCCCCGTCCTGGTCAAAGACAACGTGCAGGTGGCGGGCGCGCCTGCGACGGCGGGCTCGCCCGCGCTGCTCGCCGCCCGCCCGCCGGACGCGTTCATCGTCTCCCGGCTGCGCGAGGCCGGCGCGATCATCCTGGCGAAGGCCAACATGTCCGAGTGGGCGAACTTCCGGTCAACCCGCTCGACGAGCGGCTGGTCCACGCTCGGGGGCCAGACCGCGAACCCGTACGCGCTCGACCGCAACCCGTCCGGGTCGAGCTCGGGCTCGGCGGCCGGCCTGTCGGCGGGCTTCGCGCCGCTGGCCGTGGGCACCGAGACCGACGGGTCGATCGTCTCCCCGTCGAGCGCGTGCGGTGTGGTCGGCATCAAGCCGACCCTCGGGCTGGTCAGCCGCGGCGGCATCGTGCCGATCTCGCTGGCGCAGGACACCGCGGGCCCGATGGCCGCCTCGGTCGCGGACGCGGCGGCGCTGCTCTCCGTGCTTGCCGCCGCGGACCCGGAGGACAGCGCGATCGATCATCCCGGCTTCATCGACTACGCGGAGTTCCTCGACCGGGGGGCGCTGGAGGGCGCCAGGATCGGCATCTGGCGGACCGCGTCCACGTCCGCCGACGCGCGGACGGAGGCCCTGCTCGACGAGGCGGTGGGCTGCCTCCGCGCGCTCGGCGCCGCCGTGGTCGACCCGGTCGACCTGCCCGACATCGAAAAGGTCACCGAGCCCGAGTTCGACGCGCTTGAGTACGAGTTCAAGCACGGGATCAACGCCTACCTCAAGCACCTGTCCGCGTACGCGGGCGGATCCGACCTGGAACTGCCAGGGTCGCTGGCCGAGCTCATCGAGTTCAACGAGCGGAACGCCCCGCGGGTCCTCGCCAAGTTCGGGCAGGAGATCTTCCTGGCCGCGCAGGCGACCAACGGTGACCTGGCCGACCCGGTCTACCTGGAACTGCGCGGCGCGGCGAGCATCCTGGCCCGCACGGCGGTGGAGACCCCGGTCGTGGAGCACCGCCTGGACGCGATCTTCTCGCTGACCGCGAACCCGGCCTGGCTGACCGACTACGTGCTCGGCGACCACTCGGTGTTCGGCACGTCCAGGCCGGGAGCGGTTTCCGGCTGGCCGACGATCACCGTGCCGTTCGGCTACGTCTGCGGGCTGCCCGTCGGGGTCTCGCTCCTCGGCCCCCGGTGGAGCGAGCCGCGCCTGCTCGCGCTGGCTTACGCCTTCGAGCAGGGGACGAATTCCCGTCGCTCTCCGGCCCTTCTCCCGTCAATTAGCGCGCGCCATTTCAGTTAGCGCGTGCATTTGCATATGCAAATGCGTGTGCCCGCCAGGCGAATACCAGGAAATTGTATTGCATCGATTATGGTCGATGTAACGCGGGGCTTATCTCGGCGCCGGATATGGCCACCCGGGCGCGGCGAGGCAACGGTCCGCCGCCGCAGCCCGAGCCCAGGTTCCGGAATGTCGGGCGCTGGCCCGCCCGACATTCCGGATATTTCAGGAAACGCTGGCCGACGCTAAGCCCCCGGGATCGCCGGCAGGCCGGCCAGCGCGGCGTCGATCCGGTCCTGCGGCAGGTCGAAGTCGGTCATCTCGCCCGCCAGGTACCGCTCGTACGCCACCATGTCGAAATGCCCGTGCCCGCACAGCGCGGTCAGGATGACCTTCGGCTCCCCGGTCTCGGCGCAGCGCTTGGCCTCCTCGACCACGGCCGCGATGGCGTGCGACGGCTCGGGCGCGGGGATGATCCCCTCGGCCCGGGCGAACGTGATCGCGGCGGCGAAGCACTCCCGCTGCGGCTTGGCGACCGCCTCGAACATCCCGAGCTCGTACATGTGCGAGAGCAGCGGGGACATCCCGTGGTACCGCAGCCCGCCCGCGTGCACCGGGTCGGGGATGAACTCGTGCCCGAGGGTGTGCATCTTCAGCAGGGGAGTGAACCCGGCCGTGTCGCCGAAGTCGTACGCGTAGATCCCCCGGGTGAACGACGGGCACGCAGTAGGCTCGACCGCGCGGAACACCGGGTTCATCCGCCCGGCCAGCTTCTCCCGCAGGAACGGGAAGAACAGCCCGGCGAAGTTCGACCCGCCCCCGGTGCACCCCACGATCAGGTCGGGCCCGGCGTCCTCGCCGGCCATGGCGAACTGCTCCAGCGCCTCCTGCCCGATGACCGTCTGGTGCAGGAGCACGTGGTTCAGGACCGAGCCGAGCGCGTACCGCGTCTCGGCGGACCCGGCCGCCGCCTCGACCGCCTCCGAGATCGCGATTCCCAGCGACCCGGGCGAATCAGGCGAGTCGGCGAGCACCTTCAGGCCCGCCTGGGTGGCCCGCGACGGCGACGGGTGCACGGTCGCGCCCCAGGTCTGCATCATCGTCCGCCGGTGCGGTTTCTGGTCGTAGGACGCGCGGACCATCCAGACCTCGCAGTCGAGGTCGTACTGCGCCGAGGCGAACGCCAGGGCGCTGCCCCACTGGCCCGCCCCGGTCTCGGTGGTGAGCCGCTTGGTGCCCTCGACCGAGTTGTAGTAGGCCTGCGGCACCGCGGTGTTCGGCTTGTGCGACCCGGCGGGGGAGACGCCCTCGTACTTGTAGTAGATCCTGGCCGGGCGTGTTCAGCAGCCGCTCCAGCCGCCGGGCGCGGAACAGCGGCGTCGGGCGCCAGAGCTTGTAGACGTCGATGACCTCGCCGGGGATGTCGACGTACGGGTCGCCGGTGACCTCCTGGCGAATGAGTTCCATCGGGAACAGCGGGGCCAGGTCGTCCGGCCCGACCGGCTGCCCCGTGCCCGGGTGCAGCGGCGGTGGCGGCGGTGCGGGCAGGTCCGGGATGACGTTGTACCACTGGGCCGGGATCTGCGACTCGTCGAGGATGTACTTGGTCCGCTCGCTCATGAAGGTCCTCCGGGGAAGCCATATGAGATCTCCCGTGCCGCCAGCTGGCCGGCACATGATCCACAACTTACGCCGCCGGGCCCGCTCTTGTTGAGAGTGGCGCCGCGCCGGTGAAAGGCTGTCACCATGACCGACACTGGCACGACGGGGACCACGGGCTCTTCGGCGAACACGGGCTCTACCGCGAACACGGGGCACGAGAACGCCGATACGCCGATCACCGGCGTCACCGTCTTCACGGACGGCGCGCGGGTGACGCGCGCCGGGGTGAAGCCGGTTCAGCAAGGGGTTCACCCCCTGGTGGTCGCCAGCCTTCCGCAGACCGCGGACGCGTCCTCCGTCCGGGTCGCGGCCCGGGGCCACGACCTGACGCTGCTCAACGTCGAGGTGCAGCGCCGCGTCGCCGCGGAGCCGCGGCGGGAGTCGCTCGCCCGGCTGCGCGCGGACGTCGAGCGGTGCCGCGACGCGGTCAACGAGCTCGACGACGCCGACGAGGCGGAAGGCGCCGGGCTCGGCTTCCTCGGCCACCTGTCCGAGGCGGCGGCGACCGCGCTCGCCCGGGCGCTGGGCGCCGGGCGGGCCTGCGACGACGAGCTGTCGGGGATGGCCGGCCACCTGTCGGCGTCCACCGCCACCGCGCTCGCCCGGCGGCGCGAGATCGCCGCGCGCAAGCGCGTCGCCCAGCGTGAGCTCGACGCGGCGGTGGAGCGCCTCGCCGGCGCCGAGCAGTCCGCCGCGCCCGCCGTGTTCGCCGAGGTCTGCGTCCTCCTCGAGGCGGCCGCGGCCACCGAGGCGGAGATCGAGCTGACCTACCACGTCAAGCTCGCCTCCTGGCGGCCGCTGTACGACCTGGTGCTTGACGGCGAACAGCTCAAGGTCTCCTACCTCGCGGAGATCACCCAGCGGACCGGCGAGGACTGGCCCGAGGTGACGCTGGTCCTGTCGACCACGCGGCAGGGGCTGCGGCAGACGCTGCCCGAGCTGACGCCCTGGTACATCAGCCTGCCGCAGGCCGCCGCGCCCGGGGCCGATGCGGGCGAGGAGGGCATCGGCCGCCGCCATGCCGATGGCCGCCGGGCCGCCGGCCGAGGACGCGTTCGGCGAGGAGGCGGCGCCGGGCCAGGCGGTGGGGTGGCGGCCTCGGCGATGCGGCGGCCGGCGGCGAAGGTGCTCGCCGCCGAGCGCGGCCAGAGCGAGTCGGGCGCCGGCCTTACCTACACGGTGGCCCGCCCGCTGGCCGTGCCAAGCGACCTCGACCCGCACAAGACCCTGGTCGCGAGCTCGGAAGCCGACGCGCGGCTCGACTACCTCACGGTCCCCGTGCTCGCGGCCGAGGCCTACCTGCGCGCCACGGTCACCAACGGCCCGCTCCTGCTGCTGCCAGGCAAGGCCAGGATCTTCCACGGCGCGCAGTTCGTCGGCGAGACGCACCTGGACTCCGTCGCCCCTGGCGAGGAGTTCGAGGTGCAGCTCGGCGTCGACGACCAGATCAAGGTCGAGCGCAAGCTGCGCCGCCGCACCACGACCAAGGCCGTCATCGGCAGCACCAGGACGATCGACATCGCCTACGAGATCACGGTGGAGAACCACCGCGACCGCAAGGCCACCGTCAGCGTGCACGACCACATCCCCGTCTCCACGGACGGGGAGATCAAGGTGCGGCCGCGCGAGGCGACGCCCGACCCTGCGAGCTTCGATGACCTGGGCGAGCTCACCTGGACGCTGACCCTGCCGCCAGGGGAGTCGTCGGCGATCCGGCACCGCTTCACGGTCGAGCACCCCGCCCAGGTGACGGTCGCCGGCCTGTAACGAGGTAAAAAGCAGGATCGTTCCGAACGAGTGCGGCTGACCCCACGACGCCCACCATGAGCGCCATCTCGTGGCAGCGGGCAGGAACGGGGTAACCTGACGGCGCAAGTGCGTGTTGGCAGTGACGGGAGTGGCCGAGCATGGATGATCAGGCGGGGCAGAAGGCGCCGGTCGTCGCGGTGCTGCCACCCGAGATCGACGTCACCAACTCCGAAGAAGTCTACGAGCAGCTGACCGCGGCCCTCGCGCCGGGCGTGAGCGTCGTGGTCGCGGACATGATGTCGACGGTCTTCTGCGACTCTTCCGGCGTGCACGCCATCATGCACGCTTACGAGAGCGCCGCCGCGCGCGACGTCCGCATGCTGCTCGCGGTATCGTCGGCCACCTCGGTGCGGCGGGTGCTCGAGCTGATCGGCGTCGCCCGCCTCGTGCCGGTCTACCCGAGCCTCCAGGAAGCCCTGGACGCGGCCTAATCCGTCCGGCGGACCGCGATCATCGCCACGTCGTCCTCGCTGGGGCCGAACAGCGATATCACCTGATTGGCGAACGCCTCGACGTCACTGTCGGCGGCCCCGGCCCCGGCCGCGCGCAGCTTCTCCAGGTTGTCGTCGAGCAGCACCCCGCGGTCCTCGACCAGGCCGTCGGTGAAGAGCAGGACGGTACCGCCGGCGGGCAGCACGGCCTGCTCCACGTGCGGCTCGTGACGGGCGAGGCCGAGCATGAGCCCGCCCTCCCCGACGTAACGCGCTCCGGTCGCGTCGGCCAGCAGCGGCGGCATGTGCCCGCAGTTGACGATCGCGAGCTCGCCGGTGGCCGGGTCGGCGAGCACCAGGCACAAGGTGGCGATGATGCCCGGGTGGAAACGCCGCAGCACCTCGTTGACCAGGCCGGTGATCGCCAGCGGCGGGTGCCCCTCGCTGACGAAGGCGCGCAGCGCGTGCCGCAGTTCCCCCATCACGGTCGCGGCGCTCAGCGAGTGCCCCTGCACGTCGCCGATGGCGATCAGAACGCCGTCCCGCCAGGGCAGCGCCTCGTAGAAGTCGCCGCCGACCTCGGCGTGGTCGCTGGCGGGCAGGTAGCGCACCGCCATCTCCATGCCGGGTACCGGGGGCAAGGACACGGGCAGGAAACTCCGCTGCAGGGTCATCGCCACCAGGTGGTCTTCCGCGGATGACCGCAGCGCCTCGAGGCCGATCGCGACCGACTGCGCGAGCTGGCTGAGGATGTGCATTTCCTCATCGCCGGAGATGCCAGCGCCGTCCACGACGATGGCCGCGGCCGCCTTGCCCGGCCTGGTCCGGGCCGCGGCCAGGATGACCTCGCGGCGCAGGGTGCTGTCGGGGACGAGGCGCAGCCAGTCCTCGGCGGGCACCGCCGCGATCCCGCTCGCCTTCCCCGGGCTGAGCACGTGATCCGCGACCCGGGCCGCCAGCCCGGGCGGCCCGCCGCGCCGCTCCGTGCCGGTCCGGCCGGGCCGGGCCGAAGTCCGGCGGCTCTGCCCGTCGGGCATCTCAAGGATCAGGATGACCTCGGCGGAGAAGATCTCCACGACGCCGGACACCGCTGTCGCCGCGAGGCCGTCAAAGGTCTCGGCGACGTTGATGTTCAGCGTCACCCGGGCCAGCTCGGCCAGCATGGCCGCGGTGCGCTCCGCGCGCTGCCGGGCCCGGGAGTACCGAAGAACCGCCGTCACGGTGGCGAGCAGCTCCGCGGGCTCGGTGGGCTCCACCAGGTAGGCGTCGGCTCCCTGGGTCAGGCCATGAGCGCGGTCGGCCACCTCCACGGCGGTGGATGACACCTGGATCACCGGGATGGCGGCCGTCCGCGGATCCGACTTGATCATCCGGCAGACGTCGAAGCCGCTCATGTCGGGCAGGTTCACGTCCAGCAGGACCAGCTCGGCGGCCGCGACCTTGGTGAGCGCCTCCTGCCCCGTGCGGGCCTCGGTGACGGTGTGGCCCGCCCGTCGCAGCCAGGTCGCGATCACGTAGCGCTTGGCTTCGTCGTCGTCCACCAGCAGCAGGTTTCCGGCCAGCTCGCTCATCGGGTCACCGGCCCGACCCGCCGGATAACGAAGGCCAGCCGCTCCCTGGTGAGCTCGTCCTTGCGCAGCAGCGCCGCGGCGCCCGGCGGGGCCGGGACGTCGAGCCCGGTGATGATGATCGTCGGCAGGGTGGCCGGCAGCCGCTCAAGCAGCGCGTTCCCGTCCACGCCAGGCATCCCCAGGTCGGCGAGCACCAGGTCAACCCGTTCCGCGGCAACGGCGGACAGGGCCTGCTCGCCGTTCTCGGCCTCGATGAGCCGGTCGGCGATGCCGGTCAGCATCGCCTTCACCACCTGACGGAAGGCCGCGTCGTCGTCGGCGACGACGACCGTGCCGACGGACGGGGCCCCGTGCGGGAGGCTGAGCACCGCCGTCGTGCCTTGCCCGGCCTCGCTCGTGAGCGTCAGCTCACCGCCGAGCAGCGCCGAGAGCCGCCTGGCGTAGGGGAGCCCCAGGCCGGTGCCGCCCCGCTTGGCCCCCGGCACCTGGTAGAACTCCTCGAACACGCGCTCAAGCTGCCCGGGGGGTATCCCGGTGCCGGTGTCCGATACCCGCAGTTCGACTCGCCCGGGAACGGTGCGCACGGTCAGCCTTACCTCGCCGCTGTCGGTGTACTTGATCGCGTTGGACAGCAGGTTACGCAGGATGGCGGTCAGCGCCATCTCGTCGGTCAGTATCGTGGCCGGCGCCTCGTCGGCGCTGACCACGACGTCTACCGGCTTGCCCTCGGCCATCGGCCCGGTGAGCCCGCGCAGCGTGGCCAGCAGCGCCGGCAGGCGGACCTGGGCCGGGTTGATGAGGAGCTGCCCGGATTCGGCCTTGGCGACGTCAAGGAGGTCATTGACCAGGGCGACCAGCGTGTCCGCGGTGCTCCTGATCAGCCCGACCTGATAGAGCTGCTCGGTGCCGAGGCCACCCGACGGATCGGCGAGCAGCCGGGTCAGCCCGATGATCGAGTTCAGCGGCGTCCGCAGCTCATGGCTGACGTTGGCCCAGAACCGGTTCTTGGACTCGGACGCCACGCGCAGCTGCTCGGACTTCTCGTCCAGTTCCCGGTACAGCGCCACGACGCCGCGGTTGGTCTGCTCAAGTTCCTCGGAAAGCTCGCTGTACAGGGCCATGACGCCGCGGTTGGTCTCCTGCAGCTCGGCGTTGAGCAGCAGGAGCTGCTCCTTCTGCCGCGTGACGTCCTCAAGCGCCGCGATGAGGTCCTGGTTGTTACGTCGCAATTCTTCCAGTGAGGACTCCGGGAGCATCGCCGCCAGCCGTTCGGCGACGGCGCTAGTGTCGAGCGTGGGATCCAGCGGCCGCCGCTTCGTCAGCCTTACCACGTCCACGTCCGTGGTGACGGTGTCCATCAGGCGGCCCGCCGCGACGATGCCCTCCTCGGGCGGTGCGCCGTTGACCGTGACGGTGAGCACGAGGCTGGTCACGTCCGCGCCGAACGCGATGACGGCGGTCTGCCCGAGGGTGACCGCGCTCCGGCTGACCTCGCTGAGCGCGGTCGCGACGCGGACCTGGTCCTGCTGGTCGAGGCCGAGCCCGGCGGCCAGTTCGCGGCCGAGCCTGCGCGCGGCGAAAACGCCGGCCAGGTCCCGGACGCGCAGCCGGGCGAGCTCGTCGGTCATGGCTTGAGCACCAGCACTCCCGCGTCGTCGCGCCGGGACCCGGCCGTGGCGAGCAGCGCGGCCGCCACGACCAGCGGGTCACGCGCGTTCAGGCCGGGCAGGGCGGCGGGGTCCCAGCGGCCGCTGATGCCGTCGGAGTGCAGGACGATCGCCGCGCCGGGCGGCGCGGTGTACTCAAACTGGCGGATGGTGCGCGCCTGATGGCCCGCGATCCCCGGCACGGAGAGCATGCTCCGGCGGGTGCCGTCGGCCAGGATCACCGCGGCGACGTTCCCGAGGCCCGCGAACCGGACGACCTCGCCGGCCACCTGGACCACGGCGAGGGCGCCGCCGCGCGTGTGCGCGATGCGCCGGTGCGCGCGCTCGACGAGCGCGGCGGGCTCCCCGGCGGGGTCGTCGAGCACCGCCGCGACCGCCTCCATGGCGGCGCTCGCGGCGAGCGGCCCGTGGCCGAGCCCGTCGCACAGGACGCCGGTCAGCCGCCCCTCCGCCTCGACGGCCCCGAATACGTCGCCGCACTCGGTCTCCCCGGTGATCGGCCTGACCAGCCCGGCCCAGGAGGCCGCGCCGGGCTGCGGCGCCGCCCAGAACCTGGCCACGAGCGCCGTCCCCCGGCCGGGGACCGAGTAAAGGTCGCAGAAGTCGGCGAGACGGCGGATGGCGCCGAGCCCGATGCCCAGGGTCCCGCTCGTGGAGTGACCGTCGCGCAGCGCCGCGGCCGCGTCACCGAACCCGGGCCCCGCGTCGATGGTCACCATCTCGATCCCCGGCTTGCCGTCGTCCCTGGCGATGCGCAGCAGCATTGACCCCTGCGCGGCGTGCTTGTCCAGGTTGGACGCGGCCTCCGTCACCGCGAGCGTCAGCTGGTCGGTGCGGGCCTGCGGGAACTGCAGCCGGTCGGCCAGCGAAAGGGCGGCGCCGCGGCAGGCCGCGGCCGCGCTGGGATCCTCGACCCGCAGCCACCGCAGGTCTCCCGGGGCCTGGGCGACGAGCAGCCCGCTCACCGTGACCACTTGACGACCACGACGCTCGTCCCGGTACCGGGCTTCGAGTCCAGCTCGAACTCATCGACCAGCCGCCGCGTCCCCGACAGCCCGAGCCCGAGCCCTCCACCGGTCGTCCAGCCGTCCGTAAGCGCGAGGTCGATGTCGGCGATACCGGGCCCCTCGTCGGTGAAGTAGAGCTTGACGCCCGCCCGGCCGCTGGGAGACTTGACCACTTCGATCCGCGCCGCGCCGCCGCCGCCGTGCACCAGGGTGTTCCGCGCGAGCTCGCTCGCGGCCGTCACGAGCTTGGTCTGGTCGACCAGCGACAGCCCGTTCTCGGCCGCCGCGACGCGCACCTGCTGGCGGACGCGGACGACGTCATCTCCCGAGCGGATGGGCAGCTCGTCCATCAGGACTTCCCGTTCAGGATCTCCAGGCCCTTCTCCGCGTTGAGCGCGGTGCGGACCCCTTTCAGGGACAGCCCGAGCTCGGTTAGCGTGATCGCCACCGCCGGGCGCATGCCGACGATGACCGTCTCGGCGTCGAACAGCCGCGATATCGATCCGATCATGGTCAGCATCCGGCCGATGAACGAGTCGACGATCTCGACCGCGGTGATGTCGATGATCACCCCGCGCGCCCCGGTGACGGATAGCTCGTCCGCCAGGTCTTCCTGAAGCCGCAGGACACTGTCGTCCTGCAGGTCGATCTGGATGGAGACGAACAGCGTCTGCCCGATCTTGAGGATGGGGACTTGCTCCATTACGCGGGCACGACTTTCAGCCCGGCCTTGGTGAGGGCGAGCGCGAGCGCATCGGCGAGCGACGCCTTGGTGGAGACATCACCGAACTCGATGCCGAGCGACACGATCGTCTGCGCGACCTGCGGCCGGATGCCGGAGATGATGCACTCCGCGCCGAGCAGGCGGGCCGCGCTCACGGTCTTGAGCAGGTGCTGTGCCACCTCCGTGTCCACCGTCGGCACGCCGGTGATGTCGATCACCGCGTGGTCGGCGCCGCTGGCCACCAGCGTGTCGAGGAGCTTCTCCATCACCAGCTGGGTGCGCGCCGAGTCGAGCGTGCCGACGAGCGGCACGGCGATGATGCCGTCCCACAGCCGCACGACGGGCGTGGACAGCTCCATCATCGCGGTGGACTGATCGTTGATGATCTGCTCGCGCGCGGCCGAGTACGCCTCGAACGTGCGCAGCCCGAGGTCGTCGACCACGCGGGAGAACGCGAGGAACTCGGGAACCATGTCGGCCGCGTCGGCGACGTGCTCGTAGACGGCATCCTTGAGCGCGAATACCGCGATCGCCGTCTCGCTCGGCGTGAAACCGTCCCTGGCCCGGCTGCGGGAGAGCTCGTCCAGGGCCGCGCGCAGCTCCCCGTCGGCGTGATCGTCCGCACCGGACAGCACCCTGACGATCAGGGAGTAAAGGCCGCCAAGCTCGCGCTGCACTTCGTCGAGCGAGGTCCGGCCGCGCACGCCGCCGACGACTAGCTCGCTCCAGCGGCCGACAACCTTGTCGCGGTGATCGCGCAGGTAATCGGCCATGCGCCCGCTGGTTCCGCTAACGTCCATGAACACGCACCTATGCATTAGTAAGTGGTAAAGAGTTGGTTCGCCCTAAGGCTACAGCGGCAGGCGCATACCACATCAAGGCTGTTCTGTTACCCGCGAAACCGCGTCCCTAACGCGGCCTTAACGCAGGGACATGTGCATGCGGATGACCGTCCCGTTCTCGTCCGAGCGCAGCTCCACCCGGTCGCAGACCTGGTGGACGAGCCAGAGGCCGTGGCCTCCGTTGGCTTCCGGTAGCGGCGGCTTGCGGCCGGCGAGCGGGTCGGTGATGACCCCCTTGTCGCGGATCTCGCAGACGATCTCGTCCCCGTCGGTCCAGATCTCGATCGTCCCCGGCGACTTGGCATGCCGAACAGTGTTCCCGGCGACCTCGCTGACCGCGATCACGAAGTCGACCACCCGGTCGTCCGGGAGGCCCGCCATCCTGGCCTGCTTTTCCGCCAGGGCGCGTACTTCAGACAGGTCTGTTGTGTAGACGAAAGGCATGCTGTTGTCTCCTGGGACAGCCACGCAGGCTGACGTACGTGCTTCCCAGGCTGCTCGACCGGAAACTCCAGCCACGGCGAATGCTATCCGACGCGCGTTTAGACCGCCGATGTCGTCCCGGCGACGTAATCAAGCCACAAGCGATCAAGCCACCAGCGTCTTCACGGCAGCGGTCATCTCCGCCAGCGCCTTCTTCGCGTCCGCACTGTGCTTGCCCGGGGGACGACCCCCGGACCCCCGGCTGTCGGGCTCCGCCCGACGGTCGCGTGGCCTTTGCACTACGCCACCAGCGTCTTCACGGCAGCTGTCATCTCCGCCAGCGCCTTCTTCGCATCCGCGAAGTACATGCTGGTCTTGGGGTTGGCGTAGAGCTCGTTGTCGATGCCGGCGTAGCCGGACGCCATGGAGCGCTTGATCACGATGATCGACTTGGCCTGGTCGACGTCGAGGATCGGCATGCCGGAGATCGCCGTGCCTGCCCGCCGGGCGGCCGGGTTGGTCACGTCGTTCGCCCCGATCACCAGCGCCACGTCCGCCCGGGCGAACTCCGGGTTGATCTCGTCCATCTCCTTCAGCTGCGGGTACGGCACGTTGGCCTCGGCCAGCAGCACGTTCATGTGACCGGGCATCCGGCCGGCGACCGGGTGGATCGCGTAGGACACCTCGATACCGCGCGACTCAAGCACGGACGCCAGCTCGGCGACGCCGTGCTGCGCCTGCGCGGCGGCCAGGCCGTAACCGGGCACGATGATCACCTTGGACGCGTAGGCGAGCTGGATCGCCGCGTCGTCGGCGGCGATCGACTTGACCTGGACGTCGCCGGCGACCACCGCGGCCACGGCGCTGTCCCCGGTGCCGAACCCGCCGATGATGATGTTGGCGAGGGAGCGGTTCATGGCGTCGGCCATCAGCTTGGTCAAGATGCCGCCGGAGGCGCCGACCAGCGCCCCGGCCACGATCAGCGCCCAGTTGCCGACGACGAAGCCCGCCATCGCCACCGCGGTGCCGGTGAACGCGTTGAGCAGCGAGATCACCACCGGCATGTCGGCGCCGCCGATGGGCAGCACCATCATCACGCCGAACGCCAGCGAGGCCAGCACCAGGATGAGCAGCGCGGGCAGCGACGCCGTGGTGAACATGAACGCGCCCGTGCCCAGCGCGATCACCGCGAGCGCCGCGTTGAGCACCCGCCCGCCGCGGAAGATGATCGGCTGCCCGGTGATGATCCCCTGGAGCTTGCCCGCCGCGATCAACGACCCGGTGAAGGTCACCGAGCCGATGATCACGTCAAGCACGGTGAAGACCGATGTGGTGCCGAGCACCCCGCCGGGCAGGGACTCGTCGTGGATGTACTCGTAGACCGCGACCAGCGCCGCCGCCCCGCCGCCGACCGCGTTGAACATCGACACCAGCTGCGGCATCGCGGTCATCTGGACGGTCCGCGCGGAGTAGAGCCCGGCGACCGAGCCGAGCAGCGCGCCGACGATCAGCACCGTCCACCCCACGCCGGTGACGGAGCCGTCGTGGATGAGCAGCACGAGCGTGATGATCACCGCGATGCCCATGCCCGCCGTGGACACCTGGTTGCCCCGCCGCGCGGTCGCGGGGGAGTTCATCAGGTGCAGGCCGACGACGAAGCAGGCCGCCGCGAGGACGTAGACAAGCTGGATGTTCGTGGTGAAGGTATCCATGGCCGCCTTCCCTACGCCCGGCCGTTGGGCGAGGACTGCGCCGAGACCTGGGCCTGCCCGTCGGCGGACACCTGCCCCGCCGGCTGCTGCGCGGCCGGGGGCTGTACCTTGCGGCGGAACATCTTCAGCATCCGTCCGGTCACCGCGTACCCGCCGACCACGTTGGCGGCGGCGAAGAACGCGGCGACGAACGCGAGCACGTAGCCGACGGCGTTGTGCGCGGTGACGCCGATCAGCAGCGCGCCGACCAGGACGATGCCGTGGATCGAGTTCGCCGCCGACATCAGCGGGGTGTGCAGGGTCGCCGGGACCTTGCCGATGACCTCGATGCCGACGAGCAGCGCGAGCACGAAGATGGTGAGGTCAGTGACCAGCGCGGTCGACATCGCTAGCTCCCTTGGTTCGCGGGTTCGGCGGCGAGCAGTTTCGCCACGGCGGGATGGACTACCTCGCCGCCGTGCGCGACGACCACCCCGGCCTGGATCTCGTCGGTGGTGTCGATCTTCAGCTCGCTGGCCTTGGAGCACCGGCCCCGGCGTCGCCGGCGGGGACCAGGTGCAGCAGCAGCGCGCTGATGTTGCGGGAGTAGGCGTTGGACGCGGCGGTCGGCACGGAGGCGGCCAGGTTCTCCGCCCCGACGATCGTGACGCCGTTCGGCGTGACCGTTGACTGCCCGGGAACCGAGCCGGCGACGTTGCCGCCGAGCTTGCTCGACCCCATGTCGACGATGACCGAGCCCGGCGCCATCGCGGCCACCGCCTCCGCCGTGACGAGCAGCGGCGGACGCCGCCCGGGAACCTGGGCGGTCGTGATGACCACGTCCTGCCGGGCGATGTGCCCGGCGAGCTCGGCCTGCTGCGCGTCGCGCTCCTCGGCGGTCAGCTCGCGGGCGTAGCCCCCCTCGCCCGCCGCGCTCAGCCCGGAGGTGAGCTCGAGGAACGTCGCGCCGAGGGACTCGACCTCACCCTTGGACGCGGGCCGCACGTCGTAGCCGCTGACCTGCGCACCGAGCCGCCGGGCGGTGCCGATCGCCTGCAGCCCGGCCACGCCGGTGCCGAGCACCAGCAGCTTCGCGGGCCGCGCCGTGCCCGCCGCGGTGATCAGCAGCGGGAAGAACCGGCCGTAGGTCTCGGCGGCGACGAGCGCCGCCTTGTACCCGGCGACGTTGGCCTGCGAGCTCAGCGCGTCCATGCCTCTGGGTCCGGGACAGCGTGCGCGGCAGCCCGTCCAGCGAGATCGCGGTGACGCCGCGCTCGGCGAGCGCCCGGGCCAGCTGCGGGTCGATCAGCGGCGCCAGCATGCCGATCACCGCCTGCCCCGCCCGCAGCCTGCCCGGCTCCGGGCGCGTCACGGTCAGGATCACGTCCGCGTTCGCGTACAGGTCGTCGGTGTTGGTAATGTCCGCCCCGGCCGCCGCGTAGGTGTCGTCAGGAAACCACGCACCATCTCCGGCCCCCCGCTCGACCAGCACCTCGAGCCCGCCCTGCCGAAGCTTCTGGACGGTCTCGGGGACCAGGGCGACGCGCCGTTCGCCCGGCGCGCTCTCCTTCACGACAGCCACTTTCATATTCGTGGCACTCCTCTCGCTTCTGGCCCTGATTCGAGGCTAAAACCGAGAGGCGGGCAAGCGGTAGGAGTAACGATCTTCGGATGCGGTAACTTTTACCCGTTTCGTGAAGATTGTTGGTTTTTGATCCCACTGTTGCGCCCGAGCCAGGACATCCCCCAGTGACGAGTAGATACCCTCCAATCCCGCCGACCCCACCAACCGCAACACCACCAGCCCCCGCCCATTCGCCCGCCAGCACCCGGCCCCGCCCCACAAGTCACCTCACAGGCCCCAATAACCCCACCCGTGAAATTCCCACCACCAGCAAGCTCAACTTTTCCGAGCGCGGAAACTAATACAAGCCAGGGCCGGCAAATGCTCCGTCCTAAGAAAAGTCTCCGTGCTAACGCCCCGCTCGGGACCGCGGCCCCTCCGCACTGCCCGCCGTCCTGACCGCTCCGCCCGGTCTTCCGTGGTGGCCTTCGGGGGAGCGGCCGCGCTACGCTTTGTCCACACTGTGTCGCTGGAGGTGCTGGTGACCACAGGACCGGAACAGGGTGCCGCGGCGGGCCGCGGCCATCTAAGGGCGGGCCACGCCGATCGCGAGCACGTGATCGACCGGCTGAAGGCCGCGTTCGTGGCGGGCCGGCTGACCAAAGACGAGCTTGACGCGCGGGCGGGCCAGGCGCTGACCGCGCGGACCTACGCCGACCTGGCCATGCTCACCGCCGACATCCCCGCCGAGCCGCCCGCCGTCCGGCCGCCGCACCAGCCTTCCCGGCGGCGGACTGAGCCAGCCCGGACCCCGGGGGCGCGGAACGCGGCCCTCGCGTCGTTGAGCTGCCTGGCCGGTGCCGTCCTCTCCTTCGGTTACGCCGTCCACCTTGATGATTCCAATAGCCGCACGCTCCTCAGCCTGACCCTTGTCATGGTCGTGCTGGCGGTCATCCTCGCACTCGGCGCCGTCGCGGAGCTGAAGCGCTCCCGCGGGCAGCTACCGCCGCGACCCGGGCCGGGCGGCCAAGCCCGCGGGCAGCAGCACGGAAGCGCCGGCCACGACCAGTCCCTCGACGGCCCCCGGACCGATCAGCACCGGACCGACCAGCACCAGGCCGACCTGCGGCCCCATCGCGCGCGACCGGACCGCCCGCCCGGGCGCGGTGTCCGGGCGCCGCGCGCCGCCCGCCCGGCGCCGACCACCGCCTGAGCCGCACCGGCCTGGAGCCGCGCGGGTGGGTTCATGTCCGCCGGGGAGCCGACCCAAATACGCGCAGGGCTCGCCGGCGCTAGGAGTGGGGCGCGGAGTCGGCGCGGAGAAGCTCGCTGATTCGCTCGCCTGCCGTGACGACCGCGTTGGCGTGCAGCCGCCCCGGCGACCGGGTCAGCCGCTCGATCGGCCCGGACACCGAGATGGCGGCGAGTACCTTGCCGCCCGTGCCGCGCACGGGGGCGGAGACGGAGGCCACGCCGAGTTCCCGCTCGGCGGCGCTCGCCGCCCAGCCGCGCCTGCGCACGCCGGCCAGCGTGGTGGCGGTGAACTTGGCGCCGCGCAGTCCCCGGTGCATCCGCTCGCCCTCTTCCCAGGCGAGCAGGATCTGCGCGGCCGAGCCCGCGGTCATCGGCAGCGCCGCGCCGATGGGCACGGTATCCCGCAGGCCGCTGGCCCGCTCGGCGGCGGCCACGCAGACGCGGACGTCGGCCTGCCTGCGGTACAGCTGCGCGCTTTCCCCGGTCACGTCGCGCAGCTGGGTCAGCACGGGCTGAGAGACCGCCAGCAGCCGGTCCTCGCCGGCGGCCGAGGCGAGCTCGGCGACCCGGGGGCCGAGGATGAACCGGCCCTGCACGTCCCTGGCCAGCAGCCGGTGATGCTCCAGGGCGACCGCGATACGGTGGGTAGTCGGGCGCGCCAGCCCCGTCGCGGCCACGAGCTGCGCGAGCGTGGCGGGGCCGCTCTCGACGGCGGCCAGCACGGAAACAGCCTTGTCGAGCACGCCGACACCGCTAGCATTGTCCATATTCTGATATTACCGTCTCAGAATCCGAGATTAATCGTCGGCCAAGCCCGCGGGCGGAGATGACGGACGGTAGTATCGCTCATGTACTGATACTGCCGTCTCAAATCGTGAGATGCAAGTCGAGACGGCTCCGCGCGAAGAAGCGCGTAGGACACAGCCTAAGGAGATGGACCGCATGAGCAGCGCGCCTCGCACGCTCGCGGAGAAGATCTGGGACGCCCACGTGGTGCGCAGCCAGCAGGGTGAGCCCGACCTGCTCTTCATCGACCTGCACCTCGTGCACGAGGTCACCAGCGCCCAGGCCTTCGACGGCCTGCGCGCGGCCGGACGCAAGGTAAGGCGGCCCGACCTCACGATCGCGACCGAGGACCACAACGTCCCGACGACCCCCGGCATCGGCCCGGGAACGCCGATCGAGGGCCCGGGCACCCCGGTGTCCGACCCGGTCTCCCGCACGCAGCTCGAGACGCTGCGCAAGAACGCCGCCGAGTTCGGCGTCCGGCTGCACCCGATGGGCGACGCCGGCCAGGGCATCGTGCACGTGATCGGCCCGCAGCTCGGCCTCACCCAGCCGGGCATGACGATCGTCTGCGGCGACTCGCACACCTCGACGCACGGCGCGTTCGGCGCGATCGCCTTCGGCATCGGCACCAGCGAGGTCGAGCATGTACTCGCCACCCAGGCGCTGCCCCAGATCAAGCCCAAGACCATGGCGATCAACGTCGAGGGCGCGCTGCCCGAGGGCGTGTCGGCCAAGGACCTGATCCTCGCGATCATCGGCCAGATCGGCACCGGCGGCGGCCAGGGCTACATCGTCGAGTACCGCGGCGAGGCGATCAGGTCGCTGTCCATGGAAGGCCGCATGACCGTCTGCAACATGTCCATCGAGGCGGGCGCGCGAGCCGGGCTCGTCGCGCCGGACGAGACCACCTTCGAGTACCTCAAGGGCCGTCCGCACGCCCCGCAGGGCGCCGACTGGGACGCGGCCGTCGAGTACTGGAAGTCGCTGCCCACCGACGACGGCGCGGTCTTCGACCACGAGGTCACCATCGACGCGACCACGCTCACCCCGTACGTCACCTGGGGCACCAACCCGGGCCAGGCGCTGCCGCTCGGCGCGAGCGTCCCGGCACCGGGGGAGACCAAGGACCCGAACGGCACCGAGCGCGCCCTCACGTACATGGGCCTGACCGCGGGCACCCCGCTCAAGGACATCAAGGTCGACACGGTGTTCGTCGGCTCCTGCACGAACGGCAGGATCGAGGACCTGCGCGTCGCCGCGGGCGTCATCAAGGGCCGCAAGGTCGCCGACGGCGTCCGCATGCTGGTCGTACCCGGCTCGATGCAGGTCCGCGCGCAGGCCGAGGCCGAGGGGCTCAACGCGGTGTTCACCGCGGCGGGGGCCGAGTGGCGGAGCGCCGGCTGCTCGATGTGCCTGGGCATGAACCCGGACACGCTCCAGCCGGGTGAGCGCTCCGCGTCCACCTCGAACAGGAACTTCGAGGGCCGCCAGGGCAAGGGCGGCCGCACTCACCTGGTGTCCCCGGCGGTCGCCGCCGCCACGGCCGTCACCGGCCGCCTGACCGCCCCCGCCGACCTGTAAGGAGACCGCGACCATCATGGAACCGTTCGTCACGCACACCGGGCGGGCCGTGCCGCTGCGGCGCACCAACGTCGACACCGACCAGATCATCCCGGCCGTGTACCTCAAGCGGGTCACCCGCGACGGGTTCGGCGACGGGCTGTTCGCGGCCTGGCGCGAGGACCCGTCCTTCGTCCTGAACCAGCCGCGCTACGAGGGCGCGACGATCCTCGTGGCCGGCTTGGACTTCGGCACCGGCTCGTCCAGGGAGCACGCGGTCTGGGCGCTGCTCGACTACGGCTTCCGCGCCGTGATCGCGCCCAGGTTCGGCGACATCTTCCGCAACAACTCCACGAAGGCGGGCCTGCTCCCCGTGGTCCTGCCGGAGAAGGCCGTGGCGCTCATCCAGGACGCGGCCGAGGCCGAGCCGCCGGCCCAGGTCACCGTGGACCTCGACAAGCGTGAGGTGCGCGTCTCCGGCGGCGGCCTCGCGGAGGACCTGGTGGAGCCGTTCCAGATCGACGACTACACCCGCTGGCGCCTCATGGAGGGTCTGGACGACATCGGCCTGACCCTCCGCCACGAGGACGCGATCTCCGCCTTCGAGGCCAGCCGCCCGTCCTTCCTCCCGGCAACGCTGTAACCGGGCTTCTGAGCCCCGCCGGCGGGGCTCAGAAGCCCTTTGATCAAGCGCCTCCAGGGTCAGGCGGGGCGCAGGAGCGCTCGCCGCCCGCCCGCCCCTCCGAGCCGGAAATTTCCGGAAATATCGGGCGCGCGCCGAAAAAAGACCGATGAAAAGCCCCGACACGCCGGGCAATATTCGGCAAGGTTATTGTGCACGCGCGCCTGATCGCCTAATTTCGGGCTGGTCAGGGGTCGTGGCCCAGGCGAGCAGCCACAAGCGCGGCCTCCCGTGGGGGAACGCAGGAGTGAATAATGAACAAGCGTGATCTGATCGACGCGCTCTCAGGTCGCCTGGGGGACAAGAAGTCCGCGACCGAGGCGCTGAACGCGGTCCTTGAGACCATTCAGTCGGCAGTGGCCGATGGCGACAAGGTCGCCATCACGGGCTTCGGCGTCTTCGAGAAGAGCGATCGCCCCGCTCGTACGGCGCGGAACCCCGCAACCGGTGCCGAGATCCACGTGGCCGCCCAGTCGGTGCCCAAGTTCCGTCCCGGTGCCGACTTCAAGGCCCTGGTCAACGGCGGTGGCAAGCCGGCGGCGCCAGCCAAGCCGGCCGCCAGGTCGACCAAGAAGAAGTAAGTAACGCGGGCGCGCGTCCGCGCCAGAACGCACGGCGGCACGGGGGGAATGACCTCCGCTGCCGCCGTGCGTTGTCTCGCGCCGGGTTAGCCCCGGCGTGCCGTCAGGCCTGCCAGCAAGCAGGCCTAACGCCTCACGGAAAACCCGTTACCGCTTCGCCAGCGCGGTCGTGATGATCCGGTCGATGAGCTGCGGCAGGGGAAGCCCGGTGGCCGCCCACATCATCGGGAACCCCGAGGTCGGCGTCATCCCCGGCATGGTGTTGATCTCGTTCACCAGGACCTCGCCGGAGCTCGTGTAGAAGAAGTCCACCCGCGCGAGCCCCGCGCAGTCGATCGCGTCGAACGCCGCGCACGCGAGGGAGCGCACCCGCGACGACACCTCCGGGGGAAGCGGCGCCGGAATCTCCATCCGCGACTCCGCGGCCAGGTACTTCGCCTCGAAGTCGTACCAGGTGGAGTGCGGGTCGACCACGATCATGCCGGGCACGGAAGCCTCGGGTGCACCCCCGTCGAGCCCCTCGAGCACGGCGCACTCGACCTCGGCTCCCTCAATCGCGGCCTCGACGAGCACCTTCCTGTCGTACCGGCGCGCCTCCTCGATCGCCGCCTCGAGCGAGTCAGGCCCGGACACGAGCGACGTCCCGATCGAGGACCCGCCCCTGGCCGGCTTGACGAACACCGGCCAGCCGAGCTCGGCGACGTCGTCGAGCACCCGCTTGCGCTCACCCGAGGAAGCCGAGGCGCCCCAGTCCCGGTCCCGCACCACCACGTACGGCCCGATGGGCAGCCCGCGGGCCGCGAACAGGAGCTTCATGTACTCCTTGTCCATGCCGGCGGCGCTCGCGAGCACCCCCGCGCCCGCGTACGTGATCCCGGCCATCTCAAGCAGCCCCTGGATCGTCCCGTCCTCGCCATAGGCCCCGTGCAGCAGCGGCAGCACGACGTCGACCTCACCCAGCTCAGGCGGCACGGCAGCAGCCCCGCTGAACACCAGCGCGCCGCCAGCTCGGCCCCGCGGCGGGCGTCACGGACACGCCGGGTACCGCGACCGCGTCCACCGAAGGCGACGAGCCGGAGGACAGCGCCAGCCGCGCCGGGTCCCCGGAGGCCAGCACCCAGCGCCCGTCACGGGCGATGCCGATCGGCACCACGTCGTAGCGGTCCCGGTCGATGGCACCGAGCACCAGCCCCGCGCTCGCGCACGACACCGCGTGCTCCGCGCTGCGCCCACCGAAAACCACGGCGACCCGGACCTTGCGTGCGGTTCCCATGCCCACCTCCGATGCTCCAGTCAACCCGAAGATGGTAGCCGCTGACCAGCAAAAAAATGATTGCCTCGGCATTAAGACGGTGATGTTTCCTGGGAGAAACCGCTGGCAGCCCCCGATGTCCTGACTTGCGCGCCTGCGGCAAAACCCGCCAGCCAACCCCGCGACCGTCCGCGCCGGCGAGGCGGCGCGCGGCCGCGGGTAGGCGCCGGTACCGGAACTTATCCCGAACGGGAGCGTGACTCCGCCTCCGGCTTACCGGTCCCCGTTGGGAACTTGCCTGCCCAGGCCCTCAAGGGCCACGAAGGCGTCGCTGATCAGGTCTTCCGAGTCCTCGAGGCCGATGGCGAAGCGGACCGCGCCCGGATCGATGCGGGCGGCGGCGAGGGCCCGGTCGTCGAGCTGCCGGTGCGTGGTCGAAGCCACGTGCGAGACGACCGTGTGCGTGCCGCCGAGCGAGGACGCCGGGGCCGCGAGCCGCAGACCGCTCGCGAACGCGAGCCCGGCCTCGCGCCCCCCGAAGGGCGTGACGGTGACGATCGCGCCGAACCTGACCCCTTCCGGACCCACGTCGAACGTGCGCCGTGCCAGCTCGTGCCCCGGGTGCGTCGGCAGCCCCGGGTAGTCGACGTACGCGACCGCCGGGTGCTTGGCCAGCGTGGCGGCGAACACCGAGGCGGTGGCGGACTGCCTGCGCACCCGGACGGGCAGTGTCTCGAGCCCGCGGCGGAGCAGGAACGCGTCGTCGGGTGACAGCGACCCGCCGGTGTCGATCCGCGTCGCCCGGATCTGGCCGATCAGGTCCAGCGAGCCGGTGACGACGCCGCCGGTGACGTCGGAGTGACCGCCGATGTACTTGGTCGCGGAGTGCACGACGAGGTCCGCGCCGTGCTCGAGCGGGCGGCAGATCACCGGCGGGGCGAGCGTCGAGTCAACGACGAACACCGCGCCGCGCTCGTGCGCGATCTCGGCGAGCTGGCGCAGGTCGGCCACCGCCGTGGTCGGGTTAGCGATCGTCTCGGCGTAGATGATCCGCGTCGAGGGCCGCATGGCCGCGCGCACGGCGTCAAGGTCGGTGATGTCCACGAAGTCCGTCTCGACGCCGAACCTCGTCAGCACGTTGCGCAGCAGGCTGTACGTGCCGCCGTAGACCGCGGCGGACGCCACCACGTGCGCGCCCGCCCGGGCGAACGTCATGAACACGCCGGAGATGGCCGCCATGCCGGAGGCGAACGCCTGGGCCGCGGGCCAGCGGGAGAGGTTCGCGCCCTCAAGCGCCGCGACGGCCCGGGCGAACGCGTCGACCGTCGGGTTGTCGATCCGGCTGTAGCTGTACCCGGGCACCTGGTCGCCCAGGACGGCCGCGTACTCTTGCGCCGATGAGAACGCCCACGCCGCGGTCCGGTAGACGGGCGTGCCGAGCGGTCGCTGGCTGGTCTCCGGGGGCGGCGGCAGGTGGACCGCCCGGGTGTTCTCGCCGAGCTGCCTTCGAGCTATCTCCACTAATAAGGCTCCATCAAGGTCAAGCCCATCCCCAAGGTCAAGACTCTAGCGGAAATCGCAGGTCACTCGGTGCCGTACCACTCCGGTTTGGCCGAGCGGGCCATCAGCACCGTCGCCGCGTCACCGACGGAGAGGCGGCCGGTGATCAGCGCGCCGACCACCTCGGTGATCGGCATCTCCACGCCGTACTTCTTCGCCAGCTCAAGTACCGGGGCGTAGGACGTCACGCCCTCGGCGGTCTGCGTGGTGCGCTCCTTGGCCTGCGCGAAGTTCAGGCCCTGGCCGAGGTACTCGCCGAACCGCCGGTTCCGCGACAGCGGCGACGAGCAGGTCGCCACCAGGTCGCCCATGCCCGCGAGGCCGGCGAACGTCCGCGGGTCGGCTCCCATCGTCTCGCCGAGCCTGGCCATCTCGGCGAGCCCGCGGGTGATCAGCATCGCCTTGGTGTTATCGCCAAGGCCGAGCGCGTCCCCGATGCCGACCGCGAGCGCGATGATGTTCTTGATCACCCCGCCGAGCTCGCAGCCGAGCACGTCGGTGTTCCAGTAGGGCCGGAAGTACTCGGTGTGGCACGCCCGCTGTATCAACTGGGCGGACAGCTCGTCCGCGCAGGCAACGACGGAGGCGGCGAACTGCCGCTCGGCGATCTCCCGGGCCAGGTTCGGCCCGGAGACCACGGTGACCCGGGCCGGCGGCACGTCAAGCACCTCGAGGATGACCTCGCTCATCCGCTTGTGCGAGCCGAGTTCGATCCCCTTCATCAGGGAGACGAGCAGCGACTCGCCGGGGATGTGCGGCGCCCAGGCGGTCAGGTTCGTCCTGAGCGTCTGCGCGGGGACCGCGAGCACCACGAGGTCCGCGCCGTCGAGCGCCGCCGCGACGTCGGTGGTCGCGGTCAGCGTCGGCGGCAGCGTCAGCCCGGGCAGGTACCGCGGGTTCTCGTGGATCTCCGTGATCGCGGCCGCGACGTCCGCCTGCCGCGCCCACAGCGTCGCGGGAGTGCCCGCGTCGCAGAGAACCTGCGCGAACGTCGTTCCCCACGACCCGGCGCCAAGCACGGCGGCCTTCATGAGGAGGCCGGGTCCGTTCCGATTGACGGGGTGGGCGGGTTCGGCTTGGCCATGTCGAACGGTATCGCGGGCGGTTCCTCGCCTCGCAGCGACGCCACCAGGCCCGTCACGTCGGCCATGATCGCGTCCGTGGCGGCGCGCAGGGCCCGCGCCGAGGTCTGCTTGCCGGTCCATTCCGACAGGTCGACCGGCTTGCCGGCGACCGTACGGACGGTTTGCCTTGGCCACAGCTTGGGCTTCTTGCTGCCGTAAGGGAGGACGTCTTGGGTACCCCAGCGCGCGACGGGGATCACCGGCGCCCCGGTGGCGAGGGCCACCCGGGCCACGCCGGTCTTGGCCACCATCGGCCACCGGCCCGGGTCGCGGGTGGCGGTTCCCTCGGGGTAGATGATCACCGCCTCGCCCTCCTTGAGCGCCTGCTCGGCCTGCTTGAGCGCCTTGGCCGCGTCCGCCGCGCCGCGGTTGACCGGGATCTGGCCGGCGCCGTAGAGCATCTTCCCGATGAACGGCACCTTGAACGCGGACGCCTTGATCAGGAACGTCGGGTACCGGCCCGCCTCGTAGAAGAACAGCGAGTCGGTGCCCCAGTCGGCGTACGACATGTGGTTAGGCGCGATGATCACCGGGCCGGACTTGGGAATGTTCTCCTGCCCCTCCCACTTGTTCCTCACCAGGATGTGGAGGAGAGGGCGAAACACGATGACGGTGAACAACCGCCACCCAGGCGAGTAAGACTTGCTCATCTACGACAGGCCTTCCATGATCCGGTTCCGCACGCCATGCTCCCAAGTTTGCCGGTGCCTAGCTAGATGACTGACTCGGCCCGCTTTAGCTGGACAGTTCTGCTGCCAGTCAAGGTACTCGCCCGCGCCAAGTCGCGGCTCGCCGTCCTCGCCGGCGACCGCCGCGGTGACCTCGCGCTCGCCCTCGCGTCGGACACCGTTACCGCCGTGCTCGCCTGCCCTGAGGTGGCGCGGGTGGTCGTGGTCACGTCCGACCCGGTGGCTGGGCCGCTGCTCGCGGCGCTCGGCGCGATCGTGGTCGCCGACGAGCCCGCGGACCGGTCGGACCCCGGCGGCGAGGTCGGCGCGCTCAACGGCACCCCCGCCCACGCCGACCCCGGCGTGCAGGACATGCTCAACGCCGCGCTGCGGCACGGCGCCACGGTGGCGGCGCGGCGCTGGCCGGGGACCGGCCTCGCGGCGCTCACGGCGGACCTGCCCGCACTCAGCCCGGCCGAGCTGGCCACGGCGCTGCGCGCCGCGGGCACGCCGAAGACAGCAGCGGGCCGGGCGGCGTTCGTGCCGGACGCGGCCGGCGTCGGGACGACGCTGTACGCGGTGCCCCCGGGCGGCGAGTTCCTGCCGCTGTTCGGCGGGGCATCCAGGGCCAGGCACGCCGCCGCGGGCGCCACGGAACTTGGCTTGGCCGGCCTGACCGGGCTGCGCAGGGACGTGGACACCCCCGACGACCTGCGCGCGGCCCTCGCGCTCGGCGTCGGGCCGTTCACCAAGGCCGTGGCGGCCGACCTCTTCACCGACGTCTAGGCGCCGGGCCGCAAGGCACTGGTTGTCCGAGCACGGGCCTCGTCCGAGCACGGGCTCGTCTCGCCGGGCCGGGCTAGATGCGGACCACCGGGCAGGTCAGGGTTCGCGTAATGCCGTCGACCGCTTGGATCTGGGCCGCGACCAGCTTGCCGAGCTCGTCCACGTTCTCGGCGCGTGCGCGCACGATGACGTCGTAGGGGCCGGTGACATCCTCCGCCTGCATGACTCCGGCGATCTCCGCGATCTGCCGGGCCACGTCGGCGGCTTTGCCGACCTCTGTCTGGACGAGGATGTATGCCTGCACCATGGCGTCCTCCTGGGGACAGCGTACGATTGCCGTCCTGAACTGTCACGCTACAGCAATGGTCCAGACCTGTTTCACCCTGGTCGGTAGTTTTTCTGGCTAATTAAGGTGCTCTACGTTGCGCGTGCGGCTGCACGCACAAATGCACGTTCGTTTCCACGGCTTCACCACTCAGGCGCCAAGCCCCAGCTCACGCCTGGTCCGGCGGTGGCTGTCCCGCCCCTCTACCTCCGCATGATCCCCCGCAGGCCGACCGCGCGCCCACCCCCCTCACGCTCTACAGAGTTGACCGCTGTCCCGGCCAACATCGCGCACCATGCCAGGCCGGATATTGCGCTGGCTAGGCTTAGCCGTCAGGCAAAGGCGCGGTGCGCGGTGGGCGGAGGCGGCGAGATCGCTGGCGAGGAAGGGTCCGTCGCGGACCTGGGGGAGTGGGGGGTCATCGCGGCCCTCCGGGCGCGGATGCCCGCGGGCCCGCTGACCTCGGTCGGCATCGGCGACGACGCGGCGGTGGTCACTACGCCGTCGGGCAGCGTGGTGGCGGCGGTCGACCTGGTGATCGAGGGCAGGCACTTCCGCCGTGAATGGGCCTCCGGCTACGACGTCGGCGTCAAGGCCGCCGCCCGCAGCCTGGCCGACATCGCCGCGATGGGCGCGGTGAACACGGCGCTGCTCGTCGGCCTGGCCACGCCGGGCACGCTGCCGGCCCGCTGGGCCGCGGACCTGGCCGAAGGACTAGCCGCCGAGGCGACCAGGGCGGGCGCGGGCATCGTGGGCGGCGACACGGCCCGCGCGGACGTCATCACGCTGTCCGTGACCGCCCTCGGCGACCTGGTGGGCCGCCGCCCGGTGCTCCGCTCCGGCGCGCGGGCGGGCGACGTGATCGCGGTAGCGGGCACGCTCGGCCACGCGGCGGCCGGCCTCGCGCTCCTCTTGGCGGGCGTGGCCCCGCTGCCCGACCCGCTGGCTTCCCTCGTCGCGACTCAGCTGCGCCCGGCGCCCCCCTACGACGCGGGCCCGGAGGCGGCGCGCCTCGGCGCGACGGCGATGATCGACGTCAGCGACGGCCTGCTCGCGGACCTGGGCCACGTCGCCGCCGCCAGCGCCGTCAAGATCAACGTCGACAGCTCAATGCTCGCCCCCGGCCCCCTCCCTGCGCGCAGCCGACGGCGTCTACTCCCGGCCCCGGCCGCGAATCCGGCATCCTCCAAGCCCGGCCCGATGACTCTTGAGGCGATGGCCCTGGAATGGGTCCTCACGGGCGGCGAGGACCACGCCCTAGTCGCCGCGTTCCCGCCGGCCACCACACTCCCGCCCCGCTGGCGCGTAATCGGCGAGGTCCTCCCCGGCACCGGCGTCACGGTCGACAACACCCCGCACGCGGGCCCCCAAGGCTGGCAACACTTCCGCTGACCAACCGCCCACGCCACGCCGCGTGCACAGCGGGCACAAAAACGAGCCGACGCGTCGCGTGGACGCATCGGCTCGGGGCCTGCGCGGTGCTTAGCGGGTGACCTTGCCGGCCTTGATGCAGGAGGTGCACACGTTCAGGCGCTTGGGCGTACCGTTCACCGTCGCCCGACGGGGCTGGATGTTCGGGTTCCAGCGGCGCGAAGTACGGATGTGCGAGAACGACACGTTCTTGCCGAAGCCCGGCCCCTTGCCGCAGATGTCGCAGACGGAAGCCACGGCTACCTCCAACAGTAGGATTCGAAGAGTCTGTCAGCGCCTCAACCGGCGGCGTCATAACGCCAGCGCGGAACCGAGGCAGCCTGCGAAGCATACCCGACGCCCAGCCCGCCGCGCGAACTGAAGCGCGCGAACCAAGCGGGAATGTCACGGCCGCTCTGCTCGCCGGAGGCGCGTGCGAAGCCGGCGTTTGGACTACTTCGAGTTGGCTGTGTGCCCGAATGTCGGTCCACGCTCCTATGCTGGGCCACGTGACCACGCTGCGCGATCCTTTGGCCCAGGTGCTGGGTAAGAAGGCGAGCGACACGTTCGAGAAGGTCTTCGGCCTGCGGACGGTCGGTGACCTGCTGCGCCACTACCCGCGTCGCTATTACACCAGGGGCGAGCTGACCCCGCTGGACTCGCTCAGCGAGGGCGACCACGTGACCGTGCTCGCCCGGGTGGCCATGACCAGCGTGATCGGGACGAACATCCCTGGTCAGCGCCCGAAGGCGCCGCCCGGCCGCGGCCCGAAGCAGCGGCTCGAGGTCATCGTCACCGACGGCACCGGCAAGCTGCAGCTCACGTTCTTCCACGGCGTCGGCTTTCACGCCAAGCAGCTGCAGCAGGGCACGCTCGCCCTGTTCGCCGGCACGGTGTCCAGCTTCCGCGGCCGCCGCCAGCTGGTGCACCCCGAGTACGAGCTGCTCCCGGTCTCCGCCGCCGACGAGCGGCTGACCACGGAGCTCGCCGAGGAGTTCGCGAGGGAGCTGATCCCGGTCTACCCGGCCAGCGCCAAGCTGAGCTCGTGGACGATCTCCCGGCACATCGACACGGTGCTCGAGACCCTGGACGCGGGGGAGGACCCGCTGCCCGCCGACGTCCGGGCCAAGCATGACCTGTGGCCGAGGGAGCTCGCCATCAGGGCCATCCACCGGCCGACCGACCGGGCGGACGTGCGGCAGGCGACCAAGCGGCTGAAGTGGGACGAGGCGTTCACCATGCAGGCCGCGCTCGCGCAGCGCCGGCACGCCGCCGCGGCGATGCCCGCGGTGCCCCGCCCGCCGGCCGAGGACGGGATCGCCGCCGCGTTCGACCGGCGGCTCCCGTTCACGCTCACCGAGGGCCAGCGGTCGGTAGGCGCGGTCATCGAGCACGACCTGGCCTGCGCCTACCCGATGAACCGGCTGCTGCAGGGCGAGGTCGGCTCCGGCAAGACCGTCGTCGCGGTGCGGGCCATGCTGCAGGTTGTGGACGCGGGCGGGCAGGCCGCGCTGCTGGCGCCGACCGAGGTGCTCGCGCAGCAGCACTACCGGTCGATCACCGCGCTGCTCGGCCCCCTCGGCGCCGCCGGCGAGCTGAGCGCCGGCCAGCTCGAACCGGGTGAGCAGGCCACCCGGGTGGCGCTGCTCACCGGCTCGACGGGCGTGCGGGCGCGGCGCAGCGCGCTGAGCGACGTGTTCACCGGCGACGCCGGCATCCTCATCGGCACGCACGCGCTGCTCGAGGACCAGGTGCAGTTCGCCGACCTCGGCCTGGTCGTCATCGACGAGCAGCACCGGTTCGGCGTCGAGCAGCGCGACGCGCTCCGCGAGAAGGCGGCGGGCTCCCGACCGCACGTGCTCGTCATGACCGCGACGCCGATCCCGCGCACGGTCGCGATGACCGTGTTCGGCGACCTTGAGGTCTCGACGCTCTCCGAGCTGCCCGCCGGCCGCTCGCCGATCGCGACGCACGTGGTGCCCGCCGTGGAGCGGCCGCATTACCTCGATCGGGCGTGGCAGCGGGTCCGTGAGGAGGTCGCGGAGGGCCGCCAGGCCTACGTGGTCTGCCCGCGCATCGGCGACGCGGAGGGCGAGGCCGACGACGACGGCGCCGACATCCCCGAGCCCAGCCAGGAGCAAGACCCGATGCTGTTCGCGGAGGAGGCCCGCAGGCCGCCGCTCGCCGTCCTCGACGTGGCGCCCGAGCTCGCGGAGGGCCCGCTTGCCGGGCTGCGGGTCGGCATCATGCACGGACGGCTCGTGCCCGACGAGAAAGACCGGGTGATGTCCGCCTTCGCCGCCGGAGACCTCGACGTCCTCGTGTCGACCACGGTCATCGAGGTCGGCGTGGACGTGCCCAACGCGACCGCGATGGTGATCATGGACGCCGAGCGGTTCGGCGTCTCGCAGCTCCACCAGCTGCGCGGCCGGGTCGGCCGGGGCCGCCACGCGGGCGTGTGCCTGCTGGTGACCGAGGCGCCGCCGGCCAGCCCGGCCAGGGAACGGCTGGACGCGGTCGCGGCGACCAACGACGGCTTCCAGCTCTCCCGTCTCGACCTGGAGCAGCGGCGCGAGGGCGACGTGCTCGGCTCGGCCCAGGCGGGCCGCCGCAGCAGCCTCAAGCTGCTGCGGCTGCTCGCGGATGAGGACCTGATCGCGACGGCCCGCGAGGAAGCATCGCCGCTGGTCGCCGCCGACCCGAAGCTGGCCGCCCACCCGGCGCTCAAGGAGGCGATCGACGACTTCCTCGGCGACCGCCGCGCCGAGTTCCTCGACAAGGCCTGAGCGAGGGCTCTAACCCTCCCGCAGGTACTGCTCGATGACGGGAACGGCCAGCCGGGCAATCTCATCCGGTGTCGCCTTTGCGATCGGCTCCACCCGCAGCACGTGCCGCAGCATCGCGATTCCCATGAGGTGCGCGATGATCAGGGCTGACCTCAGCCGCGCGTCGGGCTGACGGGTGAACCGGGCGATGACCGGCAGCAGTTCCGCGGTCAGGAACTCGCGCAGCATCGTGGCCGCCCGCTCGTTGGAGACGGCGGAGCGGACCAGGGCGATGACGGGATTGCGGCTCGCGTCGCTGTCGACGAGTTGCAAGTAGCCGTATACGAGGGCCTGGACGAACTCTTCCCGCGGCAAGAGCCCGAGCTGAGCGAACAGCTCGGGCAGGCTGTCCGGCAGCCCGGTCGCGGCGACGAAGAGCCCCTCCTTGCTGCCGAAGTAGTGAATGACGAGCGCCGGGTCCACCTCCGCCTCGGTGGCAATGCTGCGCAGCGAGATGGCGTCGTAGCCGCGGCTCGCGAACCGGGTCCTGGCGACCTGGAGGATCCGGTCGCGGGTATCCGGCCCGCCGGGACGCCGGCCAGTCCGGCTCATGCAGTGCCCCCCGCTCGCGTCAGTCCATGCACCGCCGGGCCCTTCCGCTGGTTTACGCGCTCACGGGCTTGGCGACGAGCGCCACAAACGCCTCCTCAAGGCTAGCGTGGCCGGCGGTTATCGCGGCGGTGGTGCCGCGGGCGACGACCTTGCCGTCAGCCATGACCACGAGCCTGTCGCATTGCTCGGCCTCCTCCATGTTGTGCGTCGTCACCAGCGTTCCGACGCCGCGGTCGGCGGCCTCCCGGATGCCCTCCCAGAGCCGCGCGGCGCCGAGCGGCCCGACGCCCGACGTGGGCTCATCGAGGATCAGCAGCTCCGGCCGGTGCGCGACGGCGAGGGCGAAGGCGACGTGGCGCTGCCCACCGAGCGGAAGCCGGCCCACCAGCTGGTCGCTCCAGCCCACGATATCCGCGGGCATGACGGCATCGGCAATGCGGAACGCGGCGGCCGTGAAGGCCCAGTTCTCGGCCACGGTCAGGCCGCCGTACAGGCCGAGCGTCTGCGGCACGTACCCCACCCGCCGCCTGGTTGCGATCGAGGGCTCGGCGCCGAGCAGCCGGATAAGGCCCTCATCGGGCCGCAGCAGGCCGAGCAGCAGCCGGATGAGCGTCGTCTTCCCCGCGCCGTTCCCGCCGAGCAGCCCGACGACCTCACCGCCGCCGATCACGAGGCTGGTCGCGGACACCGCCGTGAACGCTCCGAACCGTCGCGTCACCGCGCGGGCTTCCGCCATCGTCTCCATCAGGCTCGTCCTTCCCCGCTCGCCGATCCGGCGGGCCCGGCCTGCCCCGGCCCGTCGGCCCGGCCGTCCCGTTCGCCCGCGAGCGAGGCAGCGACGACGGCATCGTTGAAGTCGGGCTCGACGGGCGACACGCTGTCGGGCAGCTGGCCAGAAGGCGCCCACACCCGCCAGGCGGCACCGCGCCGCCACGATAGCGGCGCGGGCCGGGCGACGGAGCGCGCGGTGCCGAACACGCCGGGAATGCCGCGCAGGATGTCATCGGGGCTGCCGCTGCGGACCACGGCGCCGGCCTCGAGCAGCACGACGCACGCGGCTCGCGCCGCCTCGTTTACGTAGGTGGTGCTGACCGCGACGGCGGTGCCGCCGGCGGCGGCCCTGGTGATGAGGCGCCACAGCTCTACCCGGCTAACCGGGTCGACGCCGGTGGTCGGCTCGTCGATGATCAGCAGTTCGGGCGCGTGCAGCAGGGCCATCGCGACCGACAGCTTCCGCTGCATGCCGCCGGACAGCTGCCCGCCGAGCCGGGCGCGTGCGCTCGCGAGCCCGGTCAGCTCAAGGAGTTCACTGGTCTTGCGCGGCAGCTCCGCGCGGGGGATCCGGTAAGCGCGGGCGGTGAACTCGAGGTTTTCCGCGACGGTCAGGTCCGCGTACAGCCCCACGGTGGCGGGCACGTAACCGATGCGGTCCCGGGCCGGGCGGCACACCGCGCCCGCGTCCGGCTCGGTGAGCCCGGCGAGAACCCGCAGGCAACTGGTCTTGCCCGCCCCGTCGCCGCCGACGATCACCGTGATGCGCCCCGGGTCGGCCGGCACGGTCACCCCGGCGAGCGCGATGGCGCCGCCGCGAGCCAGGCGGACGTTCCGCAGCCCCCAGCTCATCCGGCCACCTCGCTAGCGCTCGGAGTCCGCATTCGCGGACGCACAGTACTTACCGATTCGCTCGCAAGCTCGCTCATCGGGCGACCGCCTGCCGCGCCGGCCGCTTCGTCCGGCCGGCGGGCGCGAGATCCGCCCGGAACCGGGTGACGGCGAGGCCGAGTACGGCCACCGCGAGCACCGCGAGCAGCGCGATCGGCTCCCACAACGCGCCGATAGGCGTGTCTTTCAGCATCACGCCCCGGCTGACTTCGATGAAGTAGGTGAGCGGGAGCACGTATGAGATCCACCGCACGCCGACGGCCATGGCGGAGACCGGGAAGATCAGCCCGGAGAGCAGGACCTGGGGCAGCACGAGCATGAACGCCAGCTGGATGGCCTGGCCCTGGTTCTGCGAGACGGTGGAGACAAGGACCCCCATCCCCAACGTGACCAGCAGGAACAGGGCGGCACCGAGCGCGAAGACCGCGACGTTGCCGACGAACGGCACGTGGAAGACGCCCATGCCGATCGCGACGATGAGCACGAGGTCGACCGCGGCCAGGATCAGGTACGGCGCGATCTTGCCCGCGATGACGTCCCAGGCGCGCAGCGGCATGACCGCCAGCTGTTCCAGCGTGCCGGACTGCCGCTCGCGGACAACGCCCAGGCTGGTGATCAGCGTCCCGATGAACACCAGGATCAGGCCCGCCAGACCGGGAACCATGACCCACGACGTGGTCAGGTCCGGGTTGTACAGGATGCGCACCGGGGGCCGCGCGGACGGCGACTGCCGGGTCAGCGCCGCCAGCGCGGTCTGCGTCGAGAACAGCTGCGTTCCGTCGAGGAGCACGGCGGGCGCGGCGCCGGTCACGACCGCGACGACGGCCTTGCCGTCTCTCAGCAGCGCCTCGGCGCTGGCCTCGTCGCCCGCCGGGTCGACCTCGGTGACGTGGAAGACCGGCTCGGCGACCGTCGCGGCGGCCTGGCCGGCGCCCGGGCCGACGACGACCGTCGGGATGTCGTGCACCGAGAAGTTCGCCGCGTAACCGAAGACGACGAGCAGCATCACCGGCAGGACGACGAGCATCGCGACCGTCCGCCGGTCCCGCCGCAGCTCGCGGAACTCCTTCATGATCATGGCCAGCATGACGAGCCTCCGAATTCAACAGCTCTTGAAATCAACACGTGATGAATTCTACGGATGTTGAGTTTGCGCGGTCAATGCCTGCGGGGAAGGCGAACGCTGGCACGCTCGGTTCCGCCCGCGGCTGAGCCGCCCGCCGGAAGGGCGACACCACCGGAACGGCGACGCCTGGCGGAACCCGTTGCCCGACCTGGCAGACTGGGTCCGTGACACGGGTCATCGCAGGCGCGGCGGGCGGCCGCACGCTGCGCGTTCCGCCGGGCTCGGGTACCAGGCCGACCAGCGACCGGGCCAGGGAGGGCCTGTTCGCCTCGGTCATGTCCGAGCTCGGTGACCTCGGCGGGGTGCACGTCATGGACCTGTACGCGGGCTCGGGCGCGCTCGGCCTGGAGGCGCTGTCCCGCGGCGCGGCGGGCGTGCTGCTCGTCGAGTCCGACGCCCGCGCGGCGGCGGTCGTGAAGGCGAACGCCGCGGCGCTCGGCCTGCCCGGCGCGACCGTGGCCGTCGACAAGGTCGAACGGCTGCTCGCCCGCCCGCCCGGCGAGCGCGGGCACCACCGCCAGTACCACCCCGCGGGCGGCTACGACCTGGTCTTCGCCGACCCGCCGTACGCGGTGACCGACGACGCCGTGGCCCGGGTGCTCGCCCTGCTCGCCGACGGCTGGCTCGCTCACGGGGCGCTGGTCGTGGTGGAGCGAGCGACCAGGTCGGGGCCGTTTGACTGGCCCCCCGGCTACGCCGAGGGAAAGTCGCGCAGGTACGGTGAGGCCACGTTCTGGTACGGCTGGTACGGCGACGGCGCGGAGTCGGGTCAAGCGGGCTAACCGCGGGCGACCGTGCCGGAACCGTGGCTTGACGCGCCCCGCGGGGCGCATGAGGAGTGATGCCGCGTGGCGCGGGTGATATGCCCTGGTTCGTTCGACCCGGTTACGAATGGTCATCTGGACATCATCGGCCGCGCGGCCGGGCTGCATGACGAGGTGATCGTCGCCGTTCTCATCAACATCACGAAGAGGTCCCTGTTCACCGTGGATGAGCGGGTCGAGATGCTCACCGAGGTCACCAAGGGCTACGGCAACGTCCGGGTCGAGCGCTTCCACGGCCTGCTCGTCGACTTCTGCGCGGCGAACGGGATCAACGCGATCGTCAAGGGCCTGCGCGCGGTCAGCGACTTCGAGTACGAGATGCAGATGGCGCAGATGAACTACCGGCTCGCCAAGGTCGAGACGCTGTTCATGACGACCAACCCGCAGTACTCGTTCCTGAGCTCCAGCCTGATCAAGGAGATCGCCAAGTACGGCGGCGACGTCAGCGGCCTGGTCCCCGAACCGGTGCTCGGCCGCCTGCAGGCGCGCCTCGCCGAGGAGTAGCCAGGGCGCGGCAATCCCCTGGACCACCTCCCGGGCCGTCAAGTTGGGGAATAGCCCGGGTCACGGGTACGCTAATCCGTCGACCCAAGTAATCACGAACACGATAAACTGTGATGTCTAAAGAAAACGGTAAAGCAGTCGCGCGCGGGGTGCCCGGTGCACGCGGCCAGGATGCGGGACAGGCGGGTCAGGTGTCGAAAGGCAGCAAGCCGGTCAGCTCTCAGGTCCGCGGTAGCGGTGACTTCGTGTTCGACACGCGTGTCCTCGGCAGGGGACCAGGCGAGTTCCGTGACGAGCAGCGGACGGCGCGTGCGCCGGACGGTCTCGGCTCTGGGCTAGTCTTGGTGCCTGTCGGCGGCGATGTGGTTCTCGACCTGCGGTTCGAGGCGGTTTCCGAGGGGGTGCTCGTCACCGGCTCGGCGGTCGCACCGCTCACGGGCGAGTGCGCGCGCTGCCTGGACCCGCTCACCAGCACGATCGAGGTTAGCTTCCAGGAGCTTTACCGGTACCTGCCGGACCCGGACGAGGACGAGAACGACGCCGAGGAGCGCTTCCTCGACGGCGACTTCCTTGACCTGGAGCCGGCGTTCCGGGATGCGGTGGTGCTCGCACTGCCGCTGTCGCCGCTCTGCCGGGAGGACTGCCCGGGGCTGTGCGTCGAGTGCGGCGCGAAGCTCGCGGAAGTCGGGCCAGGGCACCGGCACGGCGACAAAGTGGACCCCCGCTGGGGGGCCCTCGCAAAGCTTGAGATCAACGACCGAGTAGAAGACTGACAGGAGACCCGAAGTGGCCGTCCCGAAGCGCAGGATGTCGCGCAGCAACACCCGCTCCCGCCGCGCGCAGTGGAAGGCTGCCCCGGTGACGCTGGTCGAGTGCAACAACTGCCACGCCCAGAAGCTGCCGCACGCCGCCTGCCCGACGTGCGGTACGTACCGCCGCCGTCAGGTCCTGGACCCGGCCTGAGCCTGCATGTAACAGGGAGCGCCGGTGAGCGGACGACATAATGCAGGCGATGGGACCGTGGCGGGAGACCCCGCCGAACTGTCGTGCGCTCTCGGCGTGCCTATCAGCGCTGACACGTTGGAGCGCGCGCTGACCCACCGCTCGTACGCGTACGAGAACGGCGGGCTGCCGACCAACGAGCGGCTTGAGTTCCTCGGCGACTCGGTGCTGAGCCTGGTGGTCACGGACACCCTGTTCAAGGGCCACCCGGACCTGCCCGAGGGGCAGCTGGCGAAGCTGCGGGCCGCGGTGGTGCAGATGAACGCGCTCGCCGAGGTGGCGCGCGACCTGCGCCTGGGCTCCTTCGTCAAGCTTGGCCGCGGCGAGGAGGGCACGGGCGGCCGGGACAAGCCGTCGATCCTCGCCGACACGCTCGAGGCCGTGATCGGCGCGACGTACATCGACTGCGGTCTTGACTCGGCGAGCGGCCTCGTGCACCGGCTCTTCGACCCGGTCATCGCGCGCTCCTCGCTGCTCGGCGCGGGCCTCGACTGGAAGACGTCGCTGCAGGAGCTCACCGCGGACCGAAGCCTCGGCGTGCCCGAGTACGTGGTCAAGGACAGCGGCCCGGATCACCAGAAGCTGTTCCGCGCCGTGGTCAGGGTCGGCAGCAGGGAACTCGGCACCGGCGAGGGCCGCTCGAAGAAGGCCGCGGAGCAGCTCGCCGCCGAGGCCGCGTACCGCCAGATCACCAAGGAAAAAGACGAGGCCGATCCCGAACGACTGCCGCTTACTCCGGATGCCACCACCGCGTCTCCTGGCGTGGCGCACACCGGGGTCGCCCAGCCTCCCGCGCTGAGCGACGCGGTACCTGCCCAGCCCCCCGCCCCGGAAGACCCGGCCAAGCCTTAACCCCTAGCCGGCCCCGATCGGAGGTCGTCGTGCCAGAACTGCCGGAGGTCGAGACCGTCCGCGCCGGGGTTGAGCACCACGTGGTCGGCCGCACGGTCGCGACCGCCGAGGTCTTTAACCCGCGGGCGGTGCGCCGCGACCTGTCCGGTCCCGGCGGATTCGCCGCCGCGATGGCCGGCCGCACCTTCCTGCGCGCGGAACGGCGCGGCAAGTACCTCTGGTTCGCCCTCGACGATAGCGAGGCGCTGCTCGCGCACCTGGGAATGAGTGGCCAGCTCCTGGTCGGCGACCCGGACCGGCCCCTGTCGACCCACGTCCGCGCCCGCTTCACGTTCACCGACGGCGGCCCCGACCTGCGCTTCACCGACCAGCGCACGTTCGGCCACCTGATGCTGGTCCCGCTCGCCTACCCCGGCGACTTGTCGCGGGTGGTCCCTGAGCCGATCGCGCACATCGCCCCTGACCCGCTTGAGGCGGCCTTCGACGCCAAGGGCTTCGCGGCCCGCCTGGCGCGCAAGAAGACGCAGGTCAAGCGGGCGCTGCTGGACCAGTCGCTGATCAGCGGCATCGGCAACATCTACGCCGACGAGGCGCTGTGGCGGGCGAAACTGCACTGGGCGCGGCCGACCGAGACCCTCAAGCCCGCCGAAGTGTCCCGGCTGCTCGAAGCCGTGCGTGACGTGCTGAGCGAGGCGCTCAAGGCCGGGGGAACGTCATTTGACGCGCTCTACGTCAACGTGAACGGGGAGAGCGGCTACTTCGACCGCTCCCTGCACGCCTACGGCAGGGAGGGCGAGCCGTGCGACCGCTGCGCCACCCCGATCCGCCGCGACGCGTTCATGAACCGCTCGTCGTATAGCTGCCCGCGCTGCCAGCGGCTGCCCCGGGTGCGGCAACGCGATGCCGCTGCCGTCTAGCGCGTGTCGCAAGCACAAGCCGGACGGACGCGCCAGTGGTTCCGCTAGGATTGCTGGTCAGCCGGGCCGTGAGGTCTATCACCCTGAAGGCTACTGGTGGCATCGCCGCAGCTAAAAGCCCCTAGATGTAGGGGTTTTTGCAGATGATCGTTTGTTTGGCGCCAGTATCTTTGGTAAGATTGACGACATAACGGATGACAGGGGTTCCTCAACTTGACCTGTAAAGATCATGGTGAGACCCTGTAACTGTTGCCCGCACGCATCGGTGTGCGGTTCACAATGTGCCCACCTGGTCACTCAGTGTGGAGGACCTTTTACCATGTCGAAGGCTCTATTCGGCCACGTCGGCGGTCCCGACCCGCGTATGGTCTCCGAAATGCGCCGTCTCCAGCAGCGTGTCCGCGATCTGGAAGCCGAGCTTGCCCGGCTCCAGAACGAGAACGACGCGCTCGCTTCGGGACTGACGCACGACGAGGACGTGCTCGTTCTGGATCGCGAGCCCGCGCTTACCTGACGATCTCAGGCATCCCCGGTCTCTTGGGTGGGGAGCCCTGGATCCGGGAAGCGCAGCTCAGCCCGCTACCCGCGGGCCCGGCAAGGCACAACAGGAAACGAACAAGGGGCGCCCTTCCCGGCGTCCCTTCTCGTTGTTTATCCTGACATACCCGGCCGGCCGCCCGGTATGGGCGATATGTGGCGATCTTCGGTCACGTAATGTACATTGTTGCATGCGTAATACGACCATACCCTTTCGTGCCGCCCCCCTGTGGCATAAAACACACTCCCGCGATTAGCCAGCTGCCCGCCCGTGTGCCCGCTTTACCCTAACGGTCATTGATTGGTCACCTGTTGTTCCAGGGATTTCCGCCTTCGCGTACAGCATTTCCCGCACTCGCCGCCGCGCGCTCGGGACCCTGCTCCTCCCTCGTCGCTCGTCCGCTCCTTCGTCGCTCCCTCCCTCCTCAGTCCGGGGGCAGGGGCGCGCGCTTCGGCTCGCGCTCGAGATTCCGGCGGTCGGCCGCTTGCGGCGGTAATGTTCGGGTGGCGGTGATGTTCGCGGCGGGCGCATCGCGAGCCGGTTTCGGGGGAGGGGAGGGCGCGTGTACCTGAAGTCCCTCACGCTGCGTGGCTTCAAGTCGTTCGCCTCCGCGACCACGCTGCGCCTTGAGCCTGGCATCACCTGCGTCGTCGGCCCGAACGGTTCTGGCAAGTCCAACGTCGTCGACGCGCTTTCCTGGGTCATGGGGGAGCAGGGGGCGAAAAGCCTGCGCGGCGGCAAGATGGAAGACGTCATTTTCGCCGGCACCACCAACCGCGCCCCGCTTGGCCGCGCCGAGGTGGCGCTCACCATCGACAACAGCGACGGCGCCCTGCCGATCGACTACGCCGAGGTGACGATCAGCCGCCTGATGTTCCGCTCGGGCCAGAGCGAGTACGCGATCAACGGCGACAACTGCCGCCTGCTCGACGTCCAGGACCTGCTGTCCGACAGCGGACTCGGCCGCGAGATGCACGTGATCGTCGGCCAGGGCCAGCTCGACCAGATCCTGCACGCGGGACCGGAAGCCAGGCGGGCGATCATCGAGGAGGCCGCGGGCGTACTCAAGCACCGCAAGCGCAAGGAGAAGGCGCTGCGGAAGCTGGACGCGATGCAGCTCAACCTGACCAGGCTCGTCGACCTGACCGGCGAGCTGGGCAGGCGGCTCAAGCCGCTCGGCCGGCAGGCCGAGGTCGCGCGCCGGGCCGCCGTCATCCAGGCGGACCTGCGCGACGCCAGGCTCAGGCTGCTCGCCGAGGACTACCTGCGCCTGCAGGAAAAGCTGGAGGCCGAGGAGGCGGACGAGGCCGCGATCCGCGCCCGCCGCGCCGAGCTTGAGGCCGCGCTCGCCAGCGCCCGCGAGCGGGAGGCGGCGTTCGACGTCGCGGTCCAGGCGCAGGCCGCGGCGCTGACCGAGGCCCAGCAGACCTGGTTCCAGCTGTCCTCGCTGACCGAGAAGCTCCGCTCGGTGCAGGGCCTCGCCGCCGAGCGCGTCCGGCTGCTCGCGGCCAACGCGGAGCCGGAACGTCCCGGCCGTGACCCCGACGAGCTAGAGCAGCAGGCCGCCGAGCTGCGCGCGGAAGAGACCGGGCTGGCCGAGCGGCTCGGCGAGGGCCGTGAGGCCCTGGCGGAGTCGGTCGCGATGAGGACCATGGCCGAGAGCGCGCTCGCCGCCGCCGAGCGCAGGCTCGCCGACGCGGCCAGGGCCGCCGCGGGCCGCGCCGAGCGCCTCGCCCGGCTGCGCGGCATGGTCGACGCCGCGGCCAGCCGCGCCGCCGCGACCAGCGAGGAGATCGACCGGCTGACCGCCGCCGCCGAGCAGGCACGGGCCCGCGCCGAGCGCGCGCAGCAGGAGTACAGCCAGGTGCAGGACGTCGCGGACGACGGCGACTCCGACCGCACCGGCCTCGCGGCCGAACTCGACAAGGCCCAGCGCGGGCACAGCCAGCACTCCGAACGGGTCGCCGCCGCCCGCAAGAGCGAACGCGCCGCCAACAGCGAGGTCGCCGCCCTGCGGGCCCGGGTGGAGGCGCTCAACGAGACCCTCAGGCAGGGGGTCGACGCGACGGCCGCCGTCCTCGCCGACCCCGACCGCTTCCGCGGCGTGCTCGGCTCCTTCGCCGCCCAGCTCACCGTGGCCGACGGCTACCAGAAGGCCGTCGCCGCCGCGCTCGGCGCCGCCGCCGAGGCCCTGACGGTGAACGGCCTGGACGCGGCGGTGGAGGTGCTGACCGGGGTCAGGAACGCGAACGCGGGCACGGTCGGCCTGGTCATCGCCACTGTGCCCCCAACCACGGTGCCCTCAACCACGGTGCCCCCAACCACGGTGTCCCCAACCACTGGCCGTCCCGCTCTCCCAAGCGGCGCGCGGTGGGCCGTCGACGTCGTCTCAGGACCCGCCGCGCTCTCCGTCGCGGTCGCCGAACTGCTCGGCGACGTCGTGGTTCAGGGTGGGCTGGAAGAGGCGGCCGCATTCGTTCGGGATAATCCTGACTTTCGCGCGGTGACCGCGGACGGCGACCTGGTCGGCGCGCACTGGGCGCGCGGCGGGTCCGCCGGCGGCCAGTCGCTGCTCGACGTGCGGGCCGCCGCGGACGAGGCCGCGGCGAAGCTCGAGGCCGCGGAACTGGCCAGCGAGACGGCCGCGGACATCCTCGCCGCGGCGACGGAGGCGCAGGAGGCGGCCAGGCAGGAGCTTGAGGAGACCCGCGGCCAGATGCGGGCCGTGGACGCGGCCGCCGCCGAGATCTCCGGCAGGCTCGGCCGGCTGGCCGGCGCCGCTCGGGCCGCGGCCGACGAGGCCAAGCGGCTCGATGCCGCGGTGGGCGCGGCCGAGCGCAGCGCGGAGAAAGACCACGCGAAGCTCGCCCAGCTGAAGGCCGAGCTCACCGAGGCGGAGGCGGACGAGGAGCGCGCGAGCGACCCGGAGCTCGAGAACCTGCAGGCCGACGAGGAGCGCGAGGAGCTCACGCAGCGCGCCGCGGCGGCGCGCAACAGCGAGATGGAGGCGCGCCTCGAGGTGCGCACCGTCGAGGAGCGGCTGCGCGCGATCAGCGGCCGCGCCGACTCGCTCGCCGCCTCCGCCGTGACCGAACGGGCCGCCAGGGAACGGGCCGCGCTCAGGCGCAAGCAGCGCGCCGCCCAGGCATCGGTCGCCAGCGCGGTCGCGGCCGGGGCGGCCTGGCGGTGTCCGCCGCCGAGTCGTCCGACACTCGCCGCGGAGCGGCGGACCGATGCCGAGGCCGCGAGCGCGAGCGGCACGGAGACGCTCAAGGCCGTCCGCGCCCAGCTAACGACGGTCTCCGGCGAGCTCGACAAGGTCGTGAACTCCGCGCACGGCACCGAGATCTCCCGCAACGAGCACCGGCTGCGGCTAGAGCAGCTGGCCTCGCACGCGGCCGACGAGTACGGCATCGAGCCGGATGCGCTGCTGACCGACTACGGCCCGGGCACGCTGATTCTCGTCCCGTCCGACTCCCCGCTGGCCGCCGCGGCGCGGAAGCGCGGCACCGTCGTCACCGCCCCGGCCGCCCCCGCCGACGCCGCGCCCGCCTTCCCGGACGCCGCGCCGTCCCCCTCGGATGGCGCCCCAGCTTCGCCGGACGGCACCCAAGTCTCCCCGGACACCGCGCCAGCCTCCCCGGACGGCACCCCGCCCCTCTGGAACAATTCCGCATCTGAGACCCCCGGCGAGCTCGGGCCCGACGAGCCCGAGTCTCTGCGGAGTCCGAGTCCCTCTCGCTGGCCGACGCGCTGCGCGCGGTCCGGGCCGAGACCGAGGCGGCCAACGAAGAGCCGGTACAGCCCCGCAAGGCCAGGAAGGCGCAGGCCGGGCCAGCCGAACCGGAGATCGTCGGCGTGCCCTACGTACGGGAGGACCAGGACGCCCGCGCCGCCGAGGCCGAGCGGCAGCTCGCCCGGCTTGGCAAGGTCAACCCGCTCGCGCTCGAGGAGTACGCGGCGCTGCAGGAACGGCACCAGTTCCTCGCCACCCAGCTCGACGACCTGCGCAAGACCCGCCGCGACCTGCTCATGGTCGTCAAGGAGGTCGACGACCGGGTGCAGGAGGTGTTCGCCTCCGCCTACGCGGACACCGCCCGCGAGTTCGAGGGGCTGTTCGCCCGGCTGTTCCCCGGCGGCGCGGGGCGGCTGATCCTGACCGAGCCCGACGACATGCTGACGACCGGCATCGAGATCGAGGCGCGGCCGCCGGGCAAGAAGGTCAAGCGGCTGTCCCTGCTGTCCGGCGGCGAGCGGTCGCTGACCGCGATCGCCTACCTGTTCGCGATCTTCAAGGCGCGCCCGTCGCCGTTCTACGTGCTCGATGAGGTCGAGGCGGCGCTCGACGACAGCAACCTGCAGCGCCTGCTCGGGGTGTTCTCCGAGCTGCAGGAGAGCTCCCAGCTCATCGTCATCACCCACCAGCGCCGCACCATGGAGGCGGCCGACGCGCTCTACGGCGTCTCGATGCGCGGCGACGGCGTGTCCCAGGTGATCAGCCAGCGCGTCCGCGAGGCCGAACCGGCCTGATCCGGACGGCGCGCAAGGGCGTAACGAGTTCGTGTGCAAGAGCATGCCAAGCGCAGGGCTGGGCATGTTGTAGCGTGCTCAGGGGCGTTGAACGCGGACGGACGGTGCGCGGCCGCGTCGGGGACATGCCATCCAGGGAGACCGTGCTTACATGATTGCGTACATCATCCTCATCGTGGTGGTCGCCGTGCTGCTGCTCGGCGTCGGCGGCACGATGCTGCTCCGCCCGCGTGGCATGCACGGGGTTCGCCGCGGCCGGGCCCGCGAACTCGACCTGACCGGCCCGCTGCCGAAGGCGAGCGACCAGGACTCATCGGGGACAGGAACGGCGACCGCCACCGCGCCACCACCGACCGCGGCCGAGCTCCTCGCACCGTCGGCGCCGCCCAAGCCCAGCCTGGAGAAGCCGCCGCCCTCGGCCGGGCGGATGGTTCGGCTGCGGGCCCGTCTCGCCCGCTCGCAGAGCGGCTTCGGCAGCGCGCTGCTCGGCCTGCTGTCGCGGGACCGGCTCGACGATGACACCTGGGACGAGATAGAAGAGGTCCTGATCACCGCCGACGTGGGCGTGACGCCCGCCCGGCAGATCACGTCGGACCTGCGGACCAGGGTGAAGGTCGAGGGGACGCGGACGCCGGACGAGGTGCGGTCCATGCTCCGCTCCGAGCTGCTTGCCCAGGTGGAGACCGAGGCGAGCCGGGCGCTGCGCACCCAGCGGCACGAGGGCCGCCCCGCGGTCCTGCTCGTGGTCGGCGTCAACGGCACGGGCAAGACGACCACGTGCGGCAAGCTCGCCCGGGCCCTGGTCGGCGACGGGGAGACGGTGGTGCTCGGCGCGGCCGACACGTTCCGCGCCGCGGCGGCCGACCAGCTCCAGACCTGGGGCGAGCGGGTCGGCGCGATAACCGTCCGCTCGGACAAGGACCAGGCGGACCCGGCGAGCGTCGCGTTCGACGCGGTGTCCGTCGGCATCGAGCAGGAGGCGGACGTGGTGCTGATCGACACCGCGGGCCGCCTGCACAACAAGAACGACCTGATGGACGAGCTGGGCAAGGTCAAGCGGGTCATCGAGAAGCGCACCGCCCTGGACGAGGTGCTCCTCGTGCTCGACGCCACCACCGGCCAGAACGGGCTCCGCCAGGCACGGGTGTTCGCCGAGGTCGTGGACGTCACCGGCATCGTGCTCACCAAGCTGGACGGCACCGCCAAGGGCGGCATCGTGATCGCCGTGCAGCGCGAGCTCGGCGTCCCGGTGAAGCTCGTCGGGCTCGGCGAGGGACCCGATGACCTGGCGCCGTTCGACCCCGTCACGTTTGTCGACGCGATTCTGGGCGATTAATCGCTGACCTGGGCCCGAACGGTTTCGAAACGCTGGCGTAATAGAGCGGTCCGGTGTTTCATCGTTCTGACACATTCCGACTGGACACAGGAAACGCAGCTAAGGCATCGTCGGATGTGGCGAACGAGAGGCTGGTCACATGAAGCTCATTACGGCTGTCATCAAGCCCTTCAAACTCGACGACGTCAAGGCCGCATTGCAGGCATTCGGCGTGCATGGCATGACAGTCAGTGAGGCGAGCGGATACGGCAGGCAACGCGGTCATACCGAGGTATACCGGGGCGCCGAGTACCAGGTCGACCTTGTCCCCAAGGTGCGGGTCGAGGTTATCTGCGAGGACCAGGACGTGGACGACCTCGTCGACGTCATCGCCAAGGCGTCCCAGACGGGCCGCATCGGCGACGGCAAGGTATGGGTCGTGCCGGTCGACACGGTCATCCGGGTGCGCACCGGGGAGCGCGGGTCCGACGCTCTGTAGGTCGAGCCACGACCACGATCCGGGGGGCCAGTACCGCGAGCGTGGCCCGCCTACGGCGGGCCACGTACAAAACATTCGGGGGACCTGGTGAACGTCATGACTTCTTACGCGGCTGATCGTAGCCGGAGGACTACAGAAACCGACCGCTGGCTGGCCGGGATGCTCGGCGCCGAGGCGGGCGTCGCCCTGGTTGCGGTGGGCGGGTACGGCCGCAAGGAACTGCTGCCGGGCAGCGACCTCGACGTGCTGATGCTGCACGACGGCAGGGACGGCATCGCCAAGATCGCCGACCGCGTCTGGTACCCGGTCTGGGATTCCGGCGCCCACCTGGACCACGCCGTGCGGACCGTGCCGCAGGCGCGCCGCGTGGCGCGCACTGACCTCAAGGTCGCCCTCGGACTGCTCCACGCCAGGCACATCGCCGGCGACATGGACCTGACCACCCGGCTTCGTGAGGTCGCGCTCGACGACTGGCGGTCGAACTCCCGCACCCGGCTCGCCGAGCTCAAGGAACTGCACGAAGAGCGGACCAGGCTGCACGGCGAGCTCGCCTTCCTCCTCGAACCCGACCTCAAAGAAAGCAGGGGCGGGCAGCGGGACGTGCACGCCATCCAGGCCATCGCCGCGGCCTGGGTCGCCCCCGCGCCCGGCCCCAAGGTCAGGGCCGCCTACGAGCAGATCCTCGATGCCCGCCACGTCCTGCACGAGGTCACCGGACGGCGCCTCGACCGGCTCGTGCTCGAGGAGCAGGACGAGGTAGCCCGGACGCTCGACCTGCTTGACGGGGACGCGCTGCTGCGCCAGCTGGCCGGCGCGGGCCGCACCGTCTCCTACGCCGTCGACCACGCCTTCCGCCAGGCGGACCGGGCGGGCGGGCGCCGCGCGATCGGCGTCCGGATGCGCCGCGGAAAGCTTGACCGCCGCCCGCTCGCCGACAACGTGGTGGAGCAGGACGGCGAGGTGGTGCTCGCCCGGGCGGCGTCCCCCGCCGCCGACCCGGTCCTGGTTCTGCGGGCCGCCGCCGCGGCCGCCCAGGTCGGCCTCCCGCTCGCGCCTCGGGCGCTGGCGCGGCTCGCCGAGTGCCCGCCGCTGCCGGTCCCGTGGCCTGCCGAGGCCCGCAACGCCCTGCTCGCCCTGCTCGGGGCAGGCCCGAACGCCATCGCGGTCTGGGAGGCACTCGACCAGGAGGGCCTGCTCGCCGCCCTGATCCCGGACTGGGACCGGGTGCGCAACCGCCCGCAGCGCAACCCGCTGCACCGCTTCACCGTCGACCGGCACCTGGTCGAATGCGCGGCCAACGCCGCCGCGCTTGCCCGCGACGTGTCCAGGCCCGACCTGCTGCTGCTCGCCGCGCTGCTGCACGACATCGGCAAGGGCTGGCCAGGTGACCACAGCGTCTCCGGCGAGGTCGTCGCCCGCGACGCGTGCCGCCGCTTCGGGCTTAGCGAGCCGGACGTGCAGCTGGTGGCCGACGCGGTCAGGCACCACCTGCTGCTGCCCAGCGTGGCCACCAGGCGCGACCTTGACGACCCGATGACCGTGCAGCACGTCGCGGACACGGTGGGCTCGCTGACGCTGCTCGAGCTGCTGCACGCGCTGTCGCAGGCCGACGGGCTCGCGACCGGCCCCGCGGCGTGGAACGACTGGAAGGCCGGGCTGGTCGCCGATCTCGTCCGCCGGGTCAGCGCCGTGCTTGACGGCGAGCCGGTGCCCGAGCCGGTCCCGCTGCGCGAGGACCAGCTGGCGCTCGTCGCCGACGGCGGCCCCGCCGCGATCTTCCAGAACAACGAGGTCACGGTCGTCGCCCTGGACCGTCCCGGCCTGCTGTGGCGGGCGGCGGGGGTGCTCGCGTCGCACCGGCTCACGGTCCGCGGCGCGAACGCGACCAACGTCGGCGACACGGCCGTCACGGTCTTCAGCGTCGTCCCCGAGTACGGCGACCCGCCGGACGCCCAGCTCGTCACCGCGGACCTGCGGCGGATGCTCGAGGGCAGGCTCGACGTCGAGGACCGGCTGGAGCGCCGGGCCCGGGCGGCGCGCCCGCACGGCACGAACGCCCCGCCGCCCAAGGTCACGCTCGTCGACAACGCGTCCAACGTCGCCACGGTCGTCGAGGTCCGCGCGCACGATGAGCCCGGCCTGCTGTGGCGCATCGGCCGCGCGCTCGGCGAGTGCGGCCTCAACCTCCAGGCCGCCCGCGTCGAGACGCTCGGCGCCGAGGCGGTCGACGTCTTCTACGTCACCGACGCCACCGGTGGCCTGCTCACCGACCCGGAACTGCGCAAGCGCACGGTAAAAACGGTCCTCGCCGCGCTCAGCGCCGCTTTATATCATCCCGAACGGCTGCGGCTTACTCTGGTCCGCTAACCAGCTCTCGTAATCAGGCGGGCACGGTTGTTCAGGCGTGCACGGGCGGGTGCCGGTCGGCCCAGGGCGCCGCCTGCTCGAGCTGGCTGGCGACCCGGACCAGCAGGTCCTCACGCCCGTAGGCGGCGACCAGCTGCACGCCGACGGGCAGGCCGCCGGGTGTCCAGTGCAGCGGGAGGCTGATCGCCGGCTGGCCGGTCATGTTGAACTGCGCCGTGTAGGGGATGAAGCTGGCGATCCGGCGTTCCTCCTGCTCGGGCCCGTCGGCGGTGAACCAGCCCAGCTCCGGCGGCGGCGCCCCCAGGGTCGGCGTCAGGAGCAGGTCGTGCCCGGTCCACCAGTCCGCCATCCGGCGCGTCCACATCCCGAGCCAGGCCCGGCTCTGCAGGTAGGCCGGCGCGCTGAGCGCCTGGCCGGCGCGCCGGTGGGCGGCGTTGCGCGGCTCGATCTCGTCCTCGCCGATCCGGCGGCCGAGCAGCATCTCAAACGCCTGCATCGTGGCCTCGGTGTCGGCCGCGATGATGTTGATGAAGTGCCGGAGGAACTCCTGCTCCAGCATCGCCGCGGGCGCGGACTGCTCGACGTGGTGGCCCAGCGACTCAAGCAGCGCGGCCGCGCGGGCCACCGCCGCCCGGCACTCCGGGTCATCGAGGTACCCGTCCACGCCCGGCCGGTCGAGCACCCCGATCCGCAGCCGGCCGGGGTCGGCGCCGACCTCCCGCGCGAGCGGGCCCGGCAGCGGCGGCGCGTAGTAGGGGTCGCCGGGCATCGGGTTGCTGATCACGTCAAGCACGCCGGCCGCGTCGCGCACGGTGCGCGCGACGCAGCCGTCGATCGTGCTGCCCGCCCACGCCTCCCCGGTGACCGGTCCCTGGCTCACCCGGGCGCGGGTCGGCTTGAGCCCGACAAGACCACACTCGCTGGCCGGGATGCGGATGGAGCCGCCGCCGTCGTTGGCGTGCGCCACCGCGACCAGGCCGGACGCGACCGCGGCGGCCGACCCTCCGGACGAGCCGCCGGTCGAGTGACCGGTGTTCCACGGGTTGCGCGCCGGGGGGAAGCTCCGCGGCTCGGTGGTCACCGTGGTGCCAAGCTCGGGCACGTTGGTCCGGCCAAGCGGCACGAAGCCGGCCGCCAGGAACTGCGCCGCCAGGAAGGACGTGACGGGGATCTTCAGGTCGCGCAGCGGCCCGAGCCCGAACGCCGTCACCTCGCCCTCAACCGTGCAGCCCAGGTCCTTGAACAGGATCGGGACGCCGCGGAACGGACCGTCGGGCAGGTCGCCCTCGGCCTCCTGCCGCGCCGCGTCGAACCTGGTCCTGATGACGGCGTCCAGCTTCGGGTTGACCGTCTCGATCCGGGCGATGGCTTCCTCGACCAGCTCTTTGGGACTTACCTCGCCGCGGCGGACAAGATCTGCTTGTGCGGTGGCATCCAGCCACGTTGTCTCACCCACACCGCGATACTGCCCGGCCCGCCCAGGGATGTCCAGGCTGCCGGTTGGGCGATTTCCCGCCGCTCCCGGGGTCCGGTGGTAGCTATTGAGGCATGGAACTGGTGAGGAACCCGTTGTTCGCGCGCTATTTCGACCGGTGCGGTGCCCGCCTGGAGGAGCGCGGCGGCCGCGAGCTCAGGGCCGAGCTGCTGGCGGGCCTGTCCGGCCGGGTGCTTGAGGTCGGGGCGGGGACCGGCCTGAACTTCGCGCGCTATCCCGTCTCCGTGGGGGAGGTCGTGGCCGTGGAGCCCGAGCCCTACCTGCGGAGCCGTGCCGTCGGGGCGGCCGCGGTCGCCCCGGTGCCCGTCAGGGTGGTTGACGGGACGGCGGCGGAGCTTCCCGCGGCCGACGCCGAGTTCGACGCCGTGGTGGTCTCCGGCGTGCTGTGCTCCGTGGCCGACGTTCCCGCCGCGCTCGCCGAGTTCTCCCGGGTCCTGCGCCCGGGCGGGCAGTTGCGCTTCTGGGAGCACGTGCGCAGCCGGGATCCGCTGTACGCCGCGTTCCAGCAGGCCGCGGACCTGGCCTGGCCGCACCTGATGGGCGGCTGCCACGTTCACCGCGACACCCTGGCACAGATCGGCCGGGTCTTCACCGTGGAGACGTGCCGCGGTTTCCGGTTCCCGCCGCACGCGGCCCTGTCCCCGCCGGCCCCGCGGATCCTCGGCACCGCCCGCAAGTAAGGGCCGGCCGCCGCGCGGCGATCAGCGCCTCGGCCGCGAGGCGAGGGCAAGGGCGAGCGTGACCGCGATCGGCCGAACCGGTCACGCCGGAATACGCCCGTAGCGATCGCGGCCGCCCCGTCGCCTCCCCCCCGGCGGCCCGATATCCCGGCGCCCCGAGCGGATATAGAGCCTTAGCTCCCAACGGCCGGTAGCCTTGAAGATGTGTTTGAGACGCTCTCCGATCGGCTGACCCAGGTCTTCTCCTCGCTTCGCGGCAAGGGGCGGCTTTCACAGGCGGACATTGACGCGACCGCCCGTGAGATACGCATCGCCCTGCTCGAGGCGGACGTCGCGCTGCCCGTGGTGCGGCAGTTCATCGCGCGCGTCAAGGAACGGGCCGCGGGCGAGGAGGTGTCGCAGGCGCTGAACCCGGCGCAGCAGGTCATCAAGATCGTGCACGAGGAGCTTGTCACGATCCTCGGCGGCGAGACGCGGCGGCTGCGGTTCGCCAAGAACCCGCCGACCGTGATCATGCTGGCGGGCCTCCAGGGTGCCGGCAAGACGACGCTCGCCGGCAAGCTGGCGCTGTGGCTGAAGGAGCAGGGCAACACGCCGCTGCTCGTCGCCGCCGACCTCCAGCGGCCGAACGCGGTTGACCAGTTGCAGGTGATCGGGGAGCGCGTCGGCGTGCCCGTGTTCGCGCCCTCGCCAGGCAACGGCGTCGGCGACCCGGTGGCCGTGGCCCGGCAGTCGATCGACGAGGCCAAGCGGTCGCTGCACAACATCGTGATCATCGACACCGCCGGCCGCCTCGGCATCGACCAGGAGATGATGGCGCAGGCCGCCGCGATCCGCGACGCGACCGACCCGGACGAGGTGCTGTTCGTGGTCGACGCGATGATCGGCCAGGACGCGGTGGCGACCGCCCAGGCGTTCCTCGACGGCGTCGGCTACGACGGCGTGGTGCTCACCAAGCTCGACGGCGACGCCCGGGGCGGTGCCGCGCTGTCGATCGCGGCGCTGACGGGCAAGCCGGTGATGTTCGCCTCCACGGGCGAGAAGATGTCCGACTTCGACATCTTCCACCCGGACCGGATGGCGACCCGCATCCTGGACATGGGCGACGTCCTCACGCTGATCGAGCAGGCGGAGAAGGCGTTCGACGCCGACCAGGCCGCCTCGATGGCGGACAAGCTGATGACCGGCGAGGGGTTCACCCTCGAGGACTTCATCGAGCAGCTCGGGATGCTGCGCAAGCTCGGCCCGCTGAAGAACATCCTGGGCATGATGCCCGGCGCGGCGAAGAACAAGGCGCTGCTCGAGCAGGTCAACGACAAGGACGTGGACCGGGCCGAGGCGATCGTCCGGTCGATGACCCCGACCGAGCGCCGCAACCCCAAGATCATCAACGGCTCGCGGCGGATGCGGATCGCCAAGGGCTCCGGCGTCACCGTCGGCGAGGTCTCCCAGCTGGTCACGAACTTCTTCGAGGGCCAGCGGCAGATGAAGATGCTGATGGGCGGCGGCATGCCGGGCATGCCCGCGGTCCCGGGCATGATGGGCGGCCGCAAGGCGGCGGCCAGGGCCAAGGCCGCGAAGAACGCCAAGGGCAAGCGGAAGAGCGGCGACCCGCGCAAGGTCGGGATCACCCAGGCGCCGGCCGAGGAGCCGGCCGCCGCCGCCCCGGCCACCCCGCAGTCGATGGAAGAGCTGGCCGAGATGCTGCGCGACGCGCAGGCGGCCGGCGGCCCCGGAGGCTTCGGCGACGAGGGGGAGGGCCTCCCGGGCCTCCGCGGCGGGCCGTCGGCGCTGCCGCCGGCCTTCGGCGGCGGCGCCCGTGGCGGCAACGTCATTCCCGCCGCATTCGGCAAGCGCGACAGAAAGAAGAAGTAGGCTCATACCCGTTAATACATTTTATTGCGAGGAATTCCCTCACAATAGGGAATGTATGGGGCGGGGAATTCGTGAAGCTCAGGAATGCTGTCATCGCGGGCCTTATCTCGGTGTCGGCGGTCGGCGTGCTTGTCGGCCCGGCGCACGCGGCGGCGCGGCCGGCTACGGCGGCGAAGGCTGACAAGTGCTCGGTGCACGTGAACATCGCGCACCCGGTCGCTTTGCAGACAGAGACGCTGACGGTCACGAGCACGGCGGCGGAGACGACCGTGCAGGCAACCATCAGGTACAAAACGGTTACGCACGTCTGGAAGTTCAAGACCCCCAAGAGCACGAAGACCACGGACAAGTTCGGCGTCGGCCACCCGACCCCGGGCTACCGGGTCACCATCTCCGGCAAGGTCATCGGCGCGCCCGCCGGGTACGGAACCGGAGCCACCTGCTCGACGAGCTTCGTGCCGGTATAACTCAATGCCGTTAAGGGGGCCCACGCCTCCGTGCCGCGCCCGTTCTGCCCGGAAAATCCCAAAGGCGCAGCGGATCATTTCGTGATTGTGCGAGTTTTGAACGTCGTGGACGCTCAAAACTCGCACAATCACGAAAAGGCGAGGCCGCCGGCGGCGCGCGCCACGCGCTCTGCGGCTGCCATATCCGAAAACTTCACTGCATCGCGGTATAACTGGCAACAGTCACTAACTTAACCGACAAATCACTTTCTTAAGTGATGGCGCGGGGAGCGGAGGGGTTCGCCATCGCGCAGTCGGCTCCGCCCGAGAAGACCGCTCTGGCGGAGCCGAACGCGCGCTGGCTCGCCCCCGCCGCTCCCCGCTTCTCTTTTAGTCGGGCGGCGGCGCTAGCGCGGTCACCGCGTCGATCGTGTCGGCCTCCGCCGCGGTCTTGTCCTCGCGGTAGCGCAGCACCCGTGCGAATCTCAGCGCGACGCCGCCTGGGTAACGGGGGGAGCGCTGGACGCCGTCGAAGGCGATCTCCACCACCTGCTCCGGGTGAACGTAAACAGTCCACTCGTCACGGTGGTCTTCGAGCTCAAGGAACCGCGCGGTCTGCCAGGTGAGCAGCTCGTCGGTGAGGCCCTTGAACGTCTTGCCGAGCATGACCCAGCCGCCGGTCTCCGGGTCTCTCGCGCCCAGGTGCAGGTTGGATAGCCAGCCGTGGCGGCGGCCGTGGCCCCATTCCACGGCGAGGACCACGAGATCCAGGGTGTGCCGGGGCTTGACCTTGATCCAGCCCGCGCCGCGCCGTCCGGCCGCGTACGGCGTCGTGGGGGACTTCACCACGACGCCCTCGTGGCCCCGGGCGACCGCGTCCTTGAAGAATGCCGTCGCCTCCTCCACGTCGTCCGTGACTAGCCGGGGCATGAGCATCGTCTCCGGCACCACGGAGGCGAGCGCGGCATGCCGGTCCGCGTCCGGCTCGTCGATGAGGTCCTTGCCGTTGAGGTGCAGCACGTCGAAGAGGAACACCGACAGCGCCACGGCACCGGCGCCTTGTTTCGCAGCTTTGAGCGCGTCGACCTCGCTCGCCGCGCGGGACGCCGTGTCCTGGAAGGCGTAGGGCCGCCCGTCCGGCCGCAGCGCGATCAGTTCCCCGTCGAAGACGGCGTCGCGCACCGGGAGCGCGGCCAGGTCCGTCACGACTTCAGGCAGCCGGTCGGTGATGTCGTCAAGCGACCGGGTGAACAGCCGTACCTTGCCGTCCGCGATATGCGCTTGCACCCGGATGCCGTCGAGCTTCCACTCGACCGCCGCCGCCCCGTCGATCCGGCCGAGTGCCTCGTCGATGGACGCCTCGCTGCTCGCCAGCATGGGCTTGAGCGGCCGCCCGACCTGCAGCCCGAAGCGCCCGAGGGCCGAACTCCCGCCCTCAAGCGCGGCCCGCGCCGTCACGGCCAGCGACCCGCTGAGCATGACCGCCCGCCGCACCTCGGCCGCCGGCACCTCGGCGGCTTTGGCCACGGCATCGGTCATCACCCCGTCAAGGGCCCCTTGGTGCAGCTCACCGGACAGCAACCGCACGAGAAAGTACTGCTCAGCCTCGGTAGCGGCACCAAACAACTCCCCGACGAGCCGCTTCCGCTCGGCCGCCGACCCCTTGCCCGCGACGGCGCCGATCCGAGAAAACGCCTGGTCCACGGCGAGCACTGTCAACGAGGACTCCGCGGCGGCGGCCGGCACGGAGCGCAGCGCCGCCCACCCGACCCCGATCTGCCGCTGCGGCAGTTCCCCCGACAGGTAGGCCACGACAACGGGAACCTCGTCGGGCGAAGCGGACCGCAACGCGTCCGCGAGCGCCGCGACCTTGGCGAGCCGCGCCGACGTCTGGGACACGGCCCGCGACACGCCCGCCAGTTCAGTGAGCAGCATGCTGACCATTGTCGCCACCGGCGAGCCTGCTCACGCCATCCGGGGTTCGTACGCTTAGCCGGTGAGCATCGAACGGCGTCGGATCTTCGCGTTCTCCGGAGTCTTGAAGCCCCAGCCGGACGGGCCGCCGCCGGGCGCGCTCGTCGACTTCGCGATCAGCCTGGCTGACGCCAGCCGACCCGTCCGGCGGCTGTGCTACGTCCCCACCGCCGTCGGTGACCGGCAAGACGCCATCGACCACTACACGGCCCGGTTCGCCGAGCGCGGTGACATCGAGTTCAGCGTCTTGCGGCTGTTCACCCAGCCAAACGTGCCCGACGTCCGCGCGCACCTGCTCAGCCAGGACGTGATCCTGGTCGAGGGCGGCAGCGTGGTCAACCTCGTCGCCGTGTGGCGCGCGCACGGCCTGCCCCAGGTCTTGCGCGAGTGCTGGGAGACGGGCACCGTGCTCGCCGGCGCGAGCGCGGGCAGCCTGTGCTGGCACGTCGGCGGGCCGACCGACTCCTACCGCGACAACCTCGACCCGTTCACCGACGGGCTCGCGTTCCTGCCCTACAGCAACGGCGTCCACGACGACCTGGACGACCAGCCCCGCCGGACCGCCTTCCGTGAACTCGTAGCGAGCGGCGAGCTGCCCGCCGGATACGCGACCGAAGACGGCGTCGGGCTGCTCTACGCCGGAACAACACTCCTCGAAGCCGTCACGATCTTGCCCGGCAGGCACGCGTGGCACGTCACCCCCGACGGCGACGGCGGCTACGCGGAGCAAGCCATCATCCCCCGCCTCGTCCGGTAAGCCGGCTCCCTCAGCGCCGCCGCCGGTCGCCCAGGACCGATCCGAGAAACCCCCGCGCGGCCGTCACCGCGTCGGCCGCCCGCTCCTTAACGGCAGCCCCCACGGCATTGGCCACTTCACCCCCCAGACTGATCGGCGTGAACCCGACCCCGTCAGGCCCGACAGACTCGGGATCGTCGTGGGTGTCGCGCAACGTCGCCACTGAGTGGTCCTCGATCCGCAGCCCCGCCGGCGGTGTGAAACGGAAATCGCCGGACCCGCCATCCGACAGCGACCGGAACTCCAGGCGCCGCGCCGCTGGCCGTCCACGTACCGCGTCAGCCGCAGCAGTCGCCCCGTCGCGGCGTCCACGACGGCGACGGCGGGTAGCCACGACCCGGCCGTCCAGTCGCCCGGCCCCGGCGGGGCGGCACCCGGCCGCGCCGTAGCGATGACCAGATACCCCCCTCGTCCGTCGGCGATGGCTTCCTCGCCTCTGGACAGACGGCAGTCAAGCAAGGCACGGCGTCGGAGATGGCCGGGCTCCCCTTGAAGTCCCGTCCCATGGACTAGACGATAGGCGCCATTTCCCCGGATCTGGACGTGAGGAAGTCCAGCCACGACGCCTCGTCATCGGGGTGCGTCTGGCCATGCGGGCCCGGTCGGGCGATCAGTTGCTTGTCGGCGGAGCCCAGCGCGTCGAACAGCTCGAACTGCCCGTCCCGGGGGAAGATCTCGTCGTTCCACTGCACGTGATACAGCACAGGGGCGGAAACGGCATGCGCGGCGGCCGTCATGAGGGCGGGAGCCAGTAGCCCGGGGTGCAGCGGCGCTGCCTGGCGGATGCCGAACTTGCCCAGGACGGCGCACCGCAGGCGCCGCCCGAGCGCGGCCGCGGCCGGCAGGCCGAACCGCGCGCCCATCGACATCCCCAAGACGCTGACGTGCGCATCGTCGGCCAGTCCCAGGCCCGCGAGCACGGACACGACGTGCAGCCAGTCCGCGGTCATCCTCGCCGTGACGGCCTCGACGCCCTCGTCGACGATGCGCTGCTGGTAGACGGACGGCGTCAGGGGCGCAGGCACCCGGTCCCCGTGGTGCGGGCCGTCGATAGCGACGACGGCGAGTCCGGCCGACGTGAGCCGGCGCCCCATCCGCAGCTGACGCTCGGTGCGCTTGTGGCCGCTCCCGCCGTGGAAGAGCAGCACCGTTGCCTCCGGCACGGTGGACTTGGGCGACCACAGCACGCCGGGCACGGCCCCTGGAAGGCGGTGCATGAGAAACGATCGCTCGACGCAGCCTGCGCTGGTCTCTTCCCTCAGCCACTCGACATGCCCAATCGAGTCTGGCACCCGACCTCCCCGATATTCCGTACCCCTGTCCGCATAAGCTGACGAATGTCTATCCTATGGCGAATATACTAGCGATTTTCGGCTGAGATGAAGTCCCCGCCGATTTCCAAGCGCAAGGCACGACGCGACGAGATCAGACGCCACGGCCGCACCCGACCAGTGGCCGACGCACGCTCTACAGCGGTCTCTCAGCGAGCCGGGGTGACGCGATAGGCATCGACCGCCCCTTGCGCGAGCTGCGCCTCGACTTCCGGGCCGCCGAAAGTGTCTGCTGGCGAGACACCGCGCTCTAGACGCTCAGCGAGCCGATGGATCGAATTCTGCCGCCGTCCAGGCCCCCCTGCTCCATCTCGATGGCCAGGTCCACCACGACACGCACGCCCTCCCCATGGGGATTATGTGATAGCTACACCACTAAGAAGTGGTGAATTGATCGCCGACAACAAGTCTGCTACTGTGACTTTCTGGGGGGAAGCCGTAGCAGGAAGGAACCCGCACTTTATGCGACTTCTCAGGCCAAGGCGAAAGTCGACGACCACCCTGGCGATTCTCGCGGCCATTGTTCTTGCGCTATTCGGCACCGTGGCCGGTACGTCCCAGGCGCACGCGGAAAGCACGGGACCTATCTACTATTACGCGGACGGGGTCATCGCAGGTACTGCTTCGAATCCTGGAGTAGCCGGATGCCTGGATGGCTCACGTGGAGACTGTGACAATGTCGGATGCGACATTGGTGACTTCTGCGCGTGGAGCCAGCCGTACGACGCGGGATGCTGGATGGAGGTCCCGAGCGATGACAGCCCGGATAGCACGGGCGCCAAGACGGTCTGGGCGGACTGGGGCACATTCTCCGCTGATTACTGCAGCAGCACGGGTACCTGGTCGTGGGACAACGAGAGCCACGATCGGGTATGGCGGGAGGAGTCGGAGGATGGTTCCGGAACCACACATTGCATTTCCCCGTATCCGTACGGAATAAATGAATATGTTACGCCGCAGTCTCTTAGAGACCTCGGAGAAATCTACATGTCGGACAACTCGGCTGACTGCCCGGCGTCCTGATTGCCCGGACAGCGCGGTGGGATGGCGCACCTAGATAAAGGGTGCGCCATCCGTTCTTCCGGGATGGCTGCCAGGTAATCGGAATACATGCGTAGCAGCGACCGCACGTGGATGTCACCCGGCGGGAGCCGAACAGCGAATTGACGCGACCGGGCTTGGCGAAGGCCAGCCAGGATTACCTTGGCCCGCAGCACCAGATCCGTAAGTGGGTTAACTGCCGATTTGCCAATTTGCCGCTCGGGCGCCCAGGTCGATGACGATCGAATCTTCGCGCCGAGATCGCCCGACTCGCGGAACCCCCGTGAAAGCCCAATGCACGCTGCGCATACGAGGGCTATAGCGCGATCACGTATTGAATGAACCCTCGGTTCTCGGCAACCTGGTCGTAGAGGCGGCGTGCGGTCAGTGCGGGCGCCGCGAGCGTGAGATCATGCGGCGTCTCGGTGAAACGTGCGCTGCCACGGGTCCGGGGCGGGCCAGGCTTCAGGCGTGGTCAACTATCGCGTGCGGGTTAGACCCGCACGCCGTCCTGCGACGGTTAGCAGAGCAAGCCCGCGACCCGGCCGAAACTCATCACGGCAGCGCCGAAGGTCCTGATTCGTGCCGCGGGACTCGCGCCGCCTTCACGGTAACGGTCAGGTGCCAACGAGGACGCGCGGACCTCAGGCGGCGTTCTGGGCAGGGGGTGCGTGGCTGTACAGGACCTGTTTGCCGTCGGGACTTCGGGCTTCGGTGGTGCCGTCGGGGTGGAGGATCAGCTGCCAGCCTCGCCGGTGGATGCAGACGTCATGGTGGAACTGACAGACCAGGGCAAGGTTTTCTACCGAGGTGTCGCCGCCGTCTTCCTTGTGGCGCAGGTGGTGGACGTCGCAGTAGACGGCCGGTCGGCCGCATTTCGGCCAGGCGCATTTCCGGTCCCGCAACTGGACGGCGCGGCGGATGTACCAGGGAATGGAGTCGCTGTATCCGATGTCGAGCGGGAGGCTGGGGGTGTTGTAGGGCTGGTCGAGCAGCCCCTGGCGGAGGATGGCGGCGACGCCGGCCGGGCCGGAGACCAGGTCGAGGGCCAGGCGGGCCATCGCGTGCCGTAGCGCCCGCCAGGCCTCGGGCGACAGGGGCTGAGAGCGGGTCCGCCCGTCCGGGCCGGCCGGGCCGCCGTCACGGGCGCCTGCGGGGGCACCGCCACCGTCGTCGGCGTCATGGGTGCCGTCAGCCCTGCGACCGCCGTTAGGGTCACGGACGCCGCCGTCCGCGGGGCCGCTGCTGGCGGCAGGGGCGTCGTCGGCGGACGCGGAACTGGCGGGGCCTGGGCTTGCTGCCTCCGCCTGCGCCTGCGCGGCGGTCCTGGCCAGGTCGATCATCTGGTCGATGACGGCCGGGTCCATAGTGCCGGTGACGACCGGGACGGCCGGGGCGTCGCAGGCGGCCGTCTCGGCGTCCTTGCCGGTCAGGTACCCGTCCTCGCCGAGGCGGGCGCGGATCCAGGCGTCTTCCAGGTCCTGGGCGCCGGGCAGGGCGCGCAGCTGCGACAGCGGGATGTGGGCGATGACCTGGGTGTCGGCCCCGGCCCGGTCCGGCACCAGCTTCGCGCGCAGCAGGAGCTCGCACGCCAGCTGCAGGGCGTCGTGGAACCGCTTGCCCTCGTCGCGGTCGTCTTCCGGCCCCGCTTTCTTGCCCAGGGCCTCCAGCACCGCGCGGACCGCCGCCGCGCACTCGGGCGTCAGGTTCCCCCGGATCACCCCGGCACCGCCGAACGTGGTGCCCGCCTGAACGTAGCGGTCGTCGAAGCCGTCGTCGGGGCTCTCGGGGTCCGGCTGCTGCTGCCGCCACCTCTCGATCGCGCAACGCGGCGATCGTGGCCAGGTCATCCAGCGAAGCCCCCGCCGCCGCGGCCTCGAGCAGGATCCGGTCGGTCTCGTCGCGCATCTCCGCGGGCAGTTTCCGCGTCCAGTCCGCGACCGCCAGCGCCCACGACCGGGTGATCTCCCCGGCCGTGACCGCGTCATCGAGGCGGGGCCGCTCACCGAGCCGACGCATCTCGCGGACCGCCGCCCGCGCGTCCTTCTTCGTCAGCTGGCCCTTCGCGGCCAGCCACGCCGACGTCGAACCGTACCCGTCCAAGTCGTGGGCGTCGGCGGCATCGAACCGGCGCAGGACCGCCGCGTAGGCGGCCGACAGCTTCCCCTGGATCTCGCCCAGCGCGATCAGCAACTCGCCGCAGGCAGACTCGTCGAGGTCGGCGACGGAGCCGGAGTTGAGGAAATCCACCGCGGTCCCAGCCGTCCGCACCGCATCCGCCGCACTGCCGAAGGCAGCCACGGCGGCATGCCCCTCACCCGTAGCGCACACCGTGGCTCACCTCCCAGATGGAATATGGCTGTCCGCACAGTCCTGTCCCGCTCATCGCGTCGCGCTCGCGCGCCAGTGCCTGAACTGCCGGCTGCCACCCATCTGAGGGCTAATTAAAGAGTACCAGTTCGATAGACTCAAATCAATTCGAATAGAAAGATCATCTTTTCGATAAAGGAGTTACTACTGCGACTCACGCCAAGTCAAAGGGTGCATTTGCGGAACGCGGCCCTGCCTCGGCGGGCCGCACGCGCTATTTCACCGGGATGTTGCCTACCGGGTCAGCTGCCGAGCCGGGGGCGGCCCAGGCTGACCAGGGCGGTGTTGAGCACCTCGCGAGAGACTTCGCGGCCGAGGCTGCCGTCCGGGTCCCACACGTGGATCCACGTTCGCCCGTCTTTGCTGTTGAAGCCGAATGTGGCGCCCTCGGGCACGGCATCGGAGATGGCGGCGAGCAGCGCGCTGTCCAGCTGCTGGCCTTCAGGCAGGAACGCCGCGTTCTCGTGGGGGCGGACCGGGGCGTTGGCGGCCACCACGACGACGGCGTCCAGCTCGTCGAGGTCGGCCAGGCCCGCCAGGGCGCGCGCGGGGACCGTTTCCCGGTCGCGGATCATGGCCAGGAGCGCATGCTCCAGGCCGAGGTGGGAGTCGCCCATCTCGACGGCGACTCGCACGCCCCACGTCGGTGGCGCGTAACCGCTCGGCACGAGCAGCCGGGAAGGAGGCGGGGCCGGGGGCGAGTAGCCGGGATCGTCCAGGATGGCGTCGACGGCCGCCTCGGCGCGGGCGAGGTCGACCAGACCCGAGATCGCGTTCACCGGCCACCCGCCGTCGTGGAGCATCGCCAGGAACAGGTGCTCGGCTCCGACGGCCGGGCTCCCAGAAGCCCGCGCGATCTCGGCGGCCCCGCCCGAGACGGCGTAGTAATGCGGGGTGGGGGACATCATCCCCTTGGATTCCAGTCCCATGGACTACACGATAGGCGTCATTTCCCTGCCCTGCTCTCCTCCTCTGCTGCCCACGTTGCGCAAGCCCGGCAGGACCAGGGTAAGCACGGCGGCCAGGGCCATCGTGATGGCGAAGGCACCAGCTGGGGCCAACTCAACTGAGAGTGGATCTGGAACGTGAGGAAGTCCTGCCACGACCTCTCGTCATCAGCGCTGGTAGACGGACGGCGTCAGCGGCGCAGGCACCCGGCCCTCGGCAGCGCGCAGCGGTGACGTCAGCTTTGCGTCGGGACTTGCCATGCCAGCTTGGCACCGAGCGCTCCGGCGAGCCGGGTGATGGCCTCCCGGGTGGCCTGGTCGCTGACGCGATCGGGAAGCCAGGCGCAGGCGATGCTGGCGGCCTTCACGTCGCCGGTGGCGCTGACGGCGGTGAGGCACTCCTCGATCCGGGTCACGGAGGGCCCGGGACCCGAGGGGAAGCGCAGGCCGGGCAGTTGCGCGCTGTCGATCACGTCCACGTCCAGGTGCAGGTAGACCGGCCGGCGGCCGAGCGCGGTAAGGGCGGAGGTGATCGCGGCCGGGTCGGCGGGCACCCGGCGGACCTGGCTGGCGGCGAGGGCGTCGCGCTCGGCGGGGTCGAGGTCCCTGGCGTCAGCGAGCACGACGTCGGTGTCGGCCACTGGCCGCAGCGCGAACGCATCCGGGAAGAGCCCGGGTGCCCGTCCGGTCAGCATCGCCAGCGCCATGCCGCCGAGGTAGCCGCTGATGGTTATGGCCGGGGTGTTGAAGTCCCCGTGCGCGTCCAGCCACACCACGGCCAGGTCGCGGTAGCGGCTCTGGAGCCCGGCGACCGCGCCCAGCGCGGCCGGGCAGTCACCGGACAGCAGCAGCGGCCTGGCGGCCCGCGCCACCGCGCCGGCGACCGCCCGGTGCAGCACCGCCATCCGCTCAACCACAGTGCCGTCCGGAAGGGACGGGCAAGTCGTCTCGGCCACGCCAACCGGCACCGGGAAGGCAGGGATGTGCTCATCCAGGTGCCAGGGCGACACGATGAGATCCCAGCCGTCGGCAGCATCGTGATCGGCCACGGACGCCATGTTACGTTCCTCCGCGATTGAGACGGAAGCGGTGCGGCGGGTAGCGGTGTGGTGCCGGCCCGCGCGGTCGTGGTCCTGGCAAGATGGCGGCATGGAACGTGTGCTTGGCATCGGCGGGTACTTCATGCGGGCTTCCGACCCGGCGGCCCTGGGCGCCTGGTACCGCGATTGCCTGGGCCTGGACGCCGACGAGAACGGCCTGTGGAGTCCGGAATCCGGGCCGACGGTGTTCGCGACGTTCGAGTCCGGAACCGATTACTTCGGATCCCGCGCCCAGCAGGCCATGCTCAACTTCCGGGTCCGTGACCTGGACGCGATGCTCGCGCAACTGCGCGCCAAGGGAGCGGACGTGGCCGCGGAGACGCAAGAGATGGAGGGCGTCGGCCGGTTCGGCTGGGTCACCGACCCCGAGGGCAACCGGGTCGAGCTATGGCAGCCCGCCTGACCCGTGCTAGTGCCGGGGCGGGACGGCTCCTTATACCCGCCGGGTTATCCCGGTGACCTCCCATGTGCGGCCAAGGGCGCTGCAGTACAAGGCCACGATGACAAGGACAAGGGCATGTTGCAGCCCGGTGCTGCGGGTGTCCGCTAGCAGCGCCACGGCGAGGCCGAACTGCACCGAGTAGCTGCCTGCTGAGATCACCGCGAAGGCGATGTTCAGCCTTCTGGTCCTGAAGCCGCGGGAGAAGTTCCCGGCCCGCTTCGCCCGGGGTACCAGCCGCCGGGTGGCGTACAGGCCGATGGCCGCCGTGGCCAGGCTGGACAGCCCGAAGGAGACCGGGCCCCCGGTCAGGGCCACGACCGAGACCAGGAAGATGTCGACCAGGGCGACGAACGCGCTGCCGGCCAGCACGGTCCGGTTCTCCCTGGTGGTGGGGTTGCCGTCATCGGCGTTGACAACCGATACGGCGACGACCAGCAGCCCCAGGATGGCCGCCGACGCGCCCGCGCTCGCGATGAAGAAGTCCTCGTAGGGGCTCACCACGACGCCACCTTATCGGGCATGGGCGGGCACACGAAGGGCATAGGGCGGCCCGATGGGGGCACTATGCCAGCTAAGCACGTCAGCACAGCTCAGCCTGGAGGCCCGCATGTCGAAACCGCCGCTCCCTGACTCCGCGGTGGCCATGCTTCGCAAGCCCAACCCGGCGGTTATCACGACCCTGCGGCGGGACGGCCAGCCGGTGTCGACTGCCACCTGGTATCTCTGGGACGACGGCCGGGTGCTGGTGAACATGGACGAGGGCCGCAAGCGACTCGAGCATATGCGCGCCGATCCCCGGGTGGCCGTAGACGTGCTCGACGAGGGCGGCTGGTACACCCATGTGAGCATCATCGGCCACGTGGATGAAATCTATGCGGATGCTGACCTGGCCGACATCGACCGCATCGCCCGGCAGTACACGGGCAACCCGTACCCGCGGCGTGACCGCGGCCGCGTCAGCGCCTTGATCGCCGTAGACGGCTGGCACGGCTGGGGCGCGCTCAAGGACAGCAGCCAGCCGGGGTAACCAGCCCTTCAAGGGTGGTTCCGCCGCGCCGGCCGAAGTCGCCTCAGTGGTGCTCCCCCGACCGGCCGAGGGTCTCCACGGGGGTCGCGCCGGGCCGGGTCCACTGCGGCACCGGGCGGCCGGTCGGGCCCCAGGTGGGGTTCCCGTCCGCGTCCGAGCGCCAGTACCAGCACGGGCCGTGCCCCTCGGGCCAGCCCTCGGGATTGTCCTGCCAGGCCTCGCGGCGGCCGTAGGGCGTCATGTCGAGCAGGGCGAAGGCGCCCATGACCGGCTCGTTGCCGCGGCCGGTCGTGGAGTAGGTGAGGAACGCGCGGTCCCCGTCGCGCAGGAAGCAGGTGACGTACCCCATGTCGCCGCCAACCGGCTCGGCCAGGTCGCGCACGGAGTACCAGGGCTGGGTGTAGCCCATGAACTCGATGTAGGGGGCCACCTCCTCCCAGCGGCCCGTGGTCAGGAACGCGAACGAGACGCCGCGGGCGTTGAGGTAGACGGCGTCCTTCAGGAGCCAGGCCGTGGTGGTGCAGCCTTCGCACTGCCCCTGGTGCGGCGCGCCGTCCCACCACATGTGCTTGTAGACCACGAGCTCGTCCCGGCCCTGGAACAGGTCAAGGAACGGGACCGGACCGTCGGGGCCGGTGACCTCGACCGCGGGGTCGAACTCCACCATCGGCAGCCTGCGGCGGGCCGCGGCGATGGCGTCGCCCTCGCGGGTGTGGGCCTTCTCGCGGACCAGGAGATCGTCACGGGCGGCCTGCCAGGTGGCCAGGTCAACCACGGGCGGGCGGCCGGACAGCGCGGTGGCAGGTTCGTTTGGCGTGGTCGTCATGGCGTCCTCCGTGGTGTCTCGTACGGGTCAGGCCCGCACAACGTCCTGCGACGGTCAATAGAACAGACCCGTGACCCGGCAGAAACTAATCGAATCCGCGGCGGCAGAAAAGAGCAGTGGCCCGCGCGCCCAGGCAAGCCCAGCCGCACGGGCCACGTAAGCCCTCGAAAGCAAACCTAAGAAGAAGCAGCGCCCACGGGAGCCCGCCGCCGCCGCCGCGTCTCGCCGGGCGCCCACAGGTGGTACCCGACGGGGAAGAGCCGGATGTTGAACCGCTCGTCCACCGTCCCCCACAGCCCGCGGCGCGCGAACAGCGCGATCGCGATGGCCACGATCCCGAGGACGATCAGGTACCACGCGTTGTAGGACTGCAGCGTCTGCTGCAGCACCATGTAGACGATCGTCCCGATGATCGGCCCCTCGATCGTGCCGATGCCGCCGATGATCACCGCGAACGCCATCTCGGCGGTCCACTGCACGCTGAACACGCCGCCCGACGTCGCCGGCACCACCTGCAGCTGCTCGATGGCGAGGATGCCGCCGGCCGCGCCGCACCCGGCGGCGGCGGCGATGAACACGCCCATCCGGGCCAGGCCCACGCGCACGCCGGAGGACCGCGCCGCCCGCTCGTCGTCGCGGATCGCGGTCAGCGTCAGCCCAACCCGAGACCGCAGCAGCAGGTACACGCCGCCGATGGCGAGCACGGCGACGGCGAGCGCCGCCCAGTAGGTGTAGGCGGTGAGCACCGCCGGGTCATATCCGGTGAGCCCGGGCAGCGCCATGCCGCTGCCGCCGCCGATGGACCCGATCTGCTCGATCAGCAGCATGACGACCGAGGCGAGGACCCAGGTGGCGATGGCGAAGTAGCCGAGCCGCAGCCGGGCGACCAGCCACCACATGGGCACCGCGCAGACGGCGGCGCCGATCGCGGCGATGAACAGCCCGGCCCACGGCGTGACCCCGTGCAGCGCCGGGATCAGCACGAAGTACGCGCCGAGCCCGAAGAACGCCTGCTGCCCGACGGAGACGAGCCCCGCGTACCCGGCGAGCAGGTTCCACATCGAGGCCAGCGTGAGCACGATCAGCCCCTGCACCATGATCCCGGTGGTGCCAGGACCCACGTAGTACGGGAACGCGAACAGCGCGACGACCACGACGATCGCGCCGATGCCGCTCCAGGCCACGTTCCTGCGCGAGCGGGTTACTCTCACTGCCTTTTCTTCCGAACGGAAGCTGGCCTTCGCGGTCTCTGTCATGACTGAGCCCCTCGGCTGGTAAGCCCCTGCGGCCGGACAACGAGGACGAGCAGGAAGACCGCGTACCCGGCGAGCGGCTCCCAGTTGGGGTTGTGCACCGCGCCGAGCGCCTGCGCGACGCCGAGGATGATGCCGCCGAGCAGGGTGCCCCACAGTGACCCGAGGCCGCCGATGACCACGGAGGCGAAGGCGAACAGCAGGATCGTGTCGGTGCCGATGGTCGGGCTGAGCGTGGTGGTGATCCCGTCGGCGATGCCCGCGATCGCCACGGTGCCGAAGGCGATCGCGGCCGCGATGCCGAACACGTGGCGGTAGTCCGCCCCGGACAGCTGCGCGGCCTCCCGGTCGTCGGCGACGGCCCGGATCAGCCTGCCGTACTTCGAGAAGCTCAGGAACTGCTGCAGGCCGAGCAGCACGACGACCGCGACGACGAAGATGCCCAGGGGGAGGTAGGCGATCGTGATCTGCGACCCGATCGAGAAGGACGCGGTGACGAAGGAGTCGCCGACGCCGAGGCCCCGGGTGTTCGCGGTGAAGAACTGCTGCAGGCCGTTCTCGATGATGATCGACAGGCCGAAGGTGACGATCAGCGTGGTCAGCTCGCCGCGGGTGATCGCGGCCTCAAGCAGGGAGCGCTGCAGTATGTAGCCGAGCACCGCCATCAGCACGACGACGATGGGGATCGACCACAGGACCGGCACCTTGGTGACCGCGATGATCCCGACGCCGATGTACCCGGCGACGGTGGCGAGGTCGCCGTGCGCCAGGTTGACCACCTTCATGACCCCGAACATCAGGGACAGCCCGCACGCGAACAGCGCGTAGAGGCCGCCGGTCAGCACGCCCTGGATGATGGCGTTAACCCACTCCATAACGAATTGCTCCCGTCAGTATCCAAGGGAGTCTGAGCAAGTTGCTCTCCGGAGAAAGCGCCGCCGGCGCCGAAGTAGGCGGCCTCGACCTGCTCCCTGGTGACCTCGGCGGGCGTGCCCTCGAGCGTGGTGTGCCCCTCGAGCAGGCACTGCAGGTGCGTCGCGACCCGCAGCGCCTGGCTGACGTCCTGCTCGACGAGCAGCACGGTGATGCCGGACTCGAGGATCTGCGGCAGCATGGCGTAGATCCGCTGCACGATCACCGGCGCGAGGCCGAGGGACAGCTCGTCAAGCATCAGCACCCGGGGGTTCGCGACGAGCGCGCGGCCGATCGCGACGGCCTGCTGCTCGCCGCCGGACATCTGCGCGGTCTTCTGGCCGCGCCGCTCGTTCATCCACGGGAACAGCTCGTAGACGCGGCCGATGTCCCACGGGCCCTTGCGCGCGAAGGAGCCGCCGACCTTGAGGTTCTCCTCCAGGGACAGCGAAGGGAACAGGCGCCGGCCCTCGGGGACCATCACGATCCCCGCCGTGGCCCGCTTCTCCGGGCGCAGCCTGGTCACGTCGTGGCCGTCGTACCTGATCGAGCCCGTGGTCGGGTGGTGCAGGCCGGCGATGGTGCGCAGCAGCGTGGACTTGCCGGCGCCGTTAGCGCCGATAAGCGCGTAGACCTCGCCGGGGAACACGGTGAGCGAGATGCCGGACAGCGCCCGCAGCTGGCCGTGGTGCACCACGAGGTCGTGAACCTCAAGCAGCGGCGCACCGCTTTCCTGGCGGCTGCTCATTGGGCTTCCTCTTCGATCACGGCCTGCACGGTCGACGTGTCGATGGCGTCGCTGCCGAGGTATACCTCGCGGACCCGGGGGTTCTCGAAGACCTCGGCCGGGGTGCCGTCGCCGATGAACTCCCCGCCGTACAGGCAGGTCATCCGGTCGACGAGAGAGGTCAGCGCCCGGACGACGTGCTCGATCCAGATCACCGCGACGCCCTCGGCGTTGATGGCGCGGACGATCTCCACCAGCACGGTGACCTCGGGGTCGGTGAGCCCGCCCGCGACCTCGTCGAGCAGCAGCAGCTGCGGCCCGGTGGCGAGCGCGCGGGCGATCTCCAGGCGCTTGCGGGCGAGCAGCCCGAGACGGCCGGCGGGCACGTTCGCCTCGCGGGCTATCCCCGTCCGCTCCAGCGCTGCCGCGGCCGCCGCGTAGCTGGCCTTGCGGCGCAGGCCGCCGCCCTGCTGGGCGGCGACGAGCGCGTTCTCGAACACGGTCATGTCCACGAAGGGACGCGGCACCTGGTAGGTCCGGCCGATGCCGAGGCGGCAGCGGGCGGCCGAGTCCAGCCGGGTGATGTTCCTCCCGGCGAAACTGACCTGGCCGGCCCCGGGGCGAGATCACCGGAGATGAGGCCGAACAGGCTGGTCTTGCCAGCCCCGTTCGGCCCCACGATCCCCACAGTGTCCCCGGCGCCGACCGAGAAACTGAGATCTTCCGCGATGACGACGCGGCCGAACCGCTTCGTCACGTGGTCGAGCTCAAGGAGTGGACTAGTCATGTGCTCCGAAATCGTCCGTACTCAGGCGGAAGTGGGCAGGAGATTGCATGTTCCGAGTTTCTGGTGCGGTGTCCGGATGTCAAGACAGCGTTCTAATATTCGGAACATGCCGCATGACGATTCCGCACATGGTCGAGCTCAACGAGTGGACTAGTCATGCTTCCTGATTGTTCGGGATTTAGCTGAACGTTGGCAGCAGGTCGCCGGTGATCTTTGCGTTCGGCTGCAGCGTGTTGTCGACCACCTTGGCCTCCAGCGGGTACTTGGTGCCCTTCTGCCACTGGATGCCGACCGGCGGGGTGATCGCGACACCGGGGGCGGGGTTGGTCTTGGCGTTGGTGGAGGTGTAGTCGATCGGGCCCGCCACCGCCTCCGGCAGCGTGACCTTGAACAGCGCGTCCGCGAGCTCCTGCTTGTTGTGCGGGTCGTTCACCTGGGTGAACGCCGCGTAGGCGATCTCGAAGAGGGTGTAGTTGGAGATGTTAGCGTTCGGCTGGCCAAGGCCGGCGGCCGTGAACGCGGTACCGAGCTCCGTGCACGTCTGGCTGTCGAGCGAGGAGTGCCAGGGCAGCTCGGGGACCCACCAGGAGTCGGTGGCGATGTTGTAGACCTTGGAGCCCATGGCGTAGGCGTCGGTGGGGAAGAGAAGCACCTTGGCGACGGTGGCGAGCTTGGGCTTGAAGCCCTGCTGCAGCGACTGGGTCCACATGGTGGCGAAGTCGGGGGGCAGCGGGACGTTGGTGAAGAAGTCGTCGCCGTTGCTCTTGAACGTGCTGATCATCGACGTGTAGTTCGTCAGCCCGTCCGGGTACGCCGTCGACAGGTCGAGGGTGTAGCCGGTGCCCTTGAGCACCGGCGGGGAACACGGCGCGGAAGGCGTTGCCGTCGGGGTCGTTCGGGAACGCGGCGGCGACCTTGTGGTTGTTGCCGTACTTCGCGCCGATGCGGTCCCACATCGGCTTGAAGCACAGGGCCAGGTGCTCGGCGCCGAGGAAGTACATGACGGTCCACTTGGGCTTCAAGGTCGGCTTGGTCGGGTTGCCGCCCAGGTTGCCGTACCAGGACTCCCACGGGATGTTGGAGCAGATCAGCGGCGTGCCCAGGGTCTCCGCCTGCGTGGCGACCGCGTTCACCGTCTCCGGGGTGGAGGAGGCAAGCAGCAGGTCGACGTTGTCCTGCTGGATGGCCTGCTTGGCCAGCGTGCCCGCCTTGGTGACGCTCGACTGCGAGTCGTAGGACTTGATGTTGACCTTGTAGGTCGTCCCGCCGATCTTGATCCCGTTCTTGAACTGCGACGTCCCCATGACCTGCTGGGTGACAAAGTTGTCCGGGTAGCCGAAGCCGGCCAGCGAGCCGGTCACCGGGTGGATCCAGCCGATCGTGATGCTCTTGCTCGAGCCGCCGCCCGCGGTGCTGCCGCGTGCTCGCCGACGCGCTCGACGAGGAAGAGGACGAGGCTCCCTGAATCCCCGAGCTGCAGGCCTCAAGAAGGGCACCGCCGCCCACCACGGCCGCGCCGACGCCGGCCGCGCGGAACAGGCTGCGTCGGGTGACGAAGCCGGCGGTGGGCTGCTTGCCGGTGCTGTCCGGCTGGGCAGTCTGGTCAGTCATGGTGTGGATCTCTCCTTGGTATAGCTGCGCACCCTGCCCGGGCGCGGGGGATCGCGGCTGGGCGGCTGTGGCTAAGCGTTGTAAAGAGTGACCGCGAGCACGTTACGGCCCGTGAGCGACTCCGAGGCTAACACCACAACAGCCTGTTACGTGCACAAATGTGACAGTTCGGGTATATGCGGACGTATACGGACGCAGCGGCGTCGTTGCCGCCCAAAAGCATGCGTGCGCCGAAGGCCGGTCGTAACTAAGAGTAACCGGCGATCGGTCTTCGTCGCGTGTTAGGATTGTCAACAATCGTACGAGAACGCTATGGGTGACTATCATCCAAGTCAATGTGCGTTATGAAACTGTTTTATAGTGACGGTTCTGTTTTGTTGGCGTTAACTGCGCGTTGAGCCGCCCGCCGGCCCCCGGCGCGGATCCCGGCGCCCTCCGCGCGCCCCGCCACCTCGACCCGATGTCCCCGCACGCGGGCGAAGGGCTGCGGCCAACCCCTATACTGGCTTCTTGACGCTTGGCCGTGTGGCGCCCTCTCTCCGTCCGCCCGGCCCGGCGAGACTCGCTCGGTCCGGCCAGCCCATTCCCCGCTGGCAGGTGCCCGACACACACCTAACTTTCGTGGGAGAAGACCGCAGCCGTGGCTGTCAAGATCAAACTGAAGCGCCTGGGCAAGATCCGGGAACCGTATTACCGCGTGGTCATCGCCGACTCGCGCACTAAGCGCGACGGGCGTGCCATCGAAGAGATCGGCAAGTACCACCCGAAGCTTGAGCCGTCGCTCATCGACATCGACTCCGAGCGGGTCCAGTACTGGCTCTCGGTTGGCGCGCAGCCGACCGAGTCGGTCCAGCACCTGCTGACCATCACCGGCGACTGGCAGAAGTTCAAGGGCCTGCCCGGCGCCGAGGGCACGCTCAAGACCGGCGAGTCGAAGGCCGACAAGAAGGACCGCTACGAGGAGCTCGTCAAGGAGTCCCTCGCGGCGAAGGAGGCCAAGGCCGCCGCCAAGCCCGCCCGGTCCTCGTCGAAGCGGGACACCAAGAAGGCCGAGCCCGCCCCGGAAGAGGCGCCCGCCGCCGAGGCTGCCGAGGCGCCCGCCGCCGCGGCTGCTCCGGCCGAGTCCGCTCCGGCCGAGTCAACCGAGTCCTAAGTGCTTGAGGAAGCCCTCGATCACCTGGTGCGTGGCATCGTCGGCCACCCGGACGACGTCCGGGTGGTCAGCCGCATGCTCCGCCGGGGCAACGTACTCGAAGTCCGCGTCCACCCCGATGACCTGGGCAAGGTCATCGGCCGGGGTGGCCGGACCGCCCGGGCGCTGCGGACCGTGATCGGCTCTCTGGCCGGGAACAAGCACGTCCGCATCGACCTGCTGGAGACCGGCGAGGTTAGGTAACTTCCGTGCAAGTCACTGTCGGCCGCATCGGCCGTCCGCACGGGATTCGCGGCGACGTCGTGGTCGGTGTCCGCACCGACGAGCCGGAACTGCGCTTCGCGCGCGGCTCGCGGCTGGACACCGACCCGGCCGACGTCGGCCCGCTCACCGTGGCGGCCATCAAGTGGCACTCCGGCGAGCTCTTGGTCAGGTTCGAGGGCATCGGCGACCGGGACGCCGCGGCGGAGCTGCGCGGCACCTGGCTGACGGTGGACTCCGCCACGATCGCGCCGCCCGCGGACCCCGACGAGTTCCGCGACGCCGACCTGGTCGGCCTGTCCGTCCGCACGCTCGACGGCACGCCGGTCGGCACGGTCGACGACGTGCTCCACTCGGGCCAGGACGTCCTGGTCATCAAGTCACCCGACGGCCGCGACATCATGATCCCGTTCGTCAAGCCCCTCGTGCCAGAAGTAGACCTGCCCGGGGGCTACCTGGCGATCAACCCTCCCGAGGGCCTGCTGAACCTCGAAGAAGCGTGACCGGCGAGGGTTCACCGTGCGAATCGACATCGTCACCATTTTCCCTGACTACTTCGGTCCCGTCGGCGCTGACGGGCGGGTTGGCGACTCCGGGCCCCTTGGCGTGTCGCTGATCGGGAAGGCCGGGGCGCGCGGCGACATCGACTTCCGCGTGCACGACCTGCGGTCCTGGACCACCGACGTGCACCACACGGTCGACGACACCCCGTTCGGCGGCGGCCCCGGCATGGTCATGAAGCCCGACGTCTGGGGCGCCGCCCTCGACGCGGTACTGGCCGACGCGGTACTGCCCGGCCCGGTACTGGCCAACGACGCGCCCGCGCCGGCCCGGCTGATCGTGCCCGCGCCGTCCGGCACGCCCTTCACCCAGGAGCTGGCGGCCGCCTACGCGCAGCAGGCGCACCTCGTGTTCGCCTGCGGGCGGTACGAGGGGATCGACTCCCGGGTCGTCGACGACGCCAGGACGCGGCTGCCCGTCGACGAGGTCAGCATCGGGGACTACGTCCTGGCCGGGGGAGAGGCGGCCGTCGCCGTGATCGTCGAAGCGGTCTGCCGCCTGCTGCCCGGCGTGCTCGGCAACGAGCAGTCAAGCCGCGACGACTCGTTCGGCGGCACCGGGGGAGCGATGAGCGGGCTGCTCGAGGGCCCGGTCTACACCCGGCCGCGAACGTGGCGCGAGCGCGACGTGCCTGACGTACTATTGTCGGGCAATCACCGGGCGATCGCGCGCTGGCAGCGGGATGAGTCGCTGCGCCGCACCGCTGTCAACCGGCCCGACCTGATCCGTCGTCTAGCGGCGGCACCCGACGGCCTCGACAAGCGAGATCGTCAGGTGCTAGCTGACGTTGGTTTTCCGGTTGACACCGAAAATATGGCACACTGAAGAGCGCTGCCCGTTCGGGCGTTGACCCTGCCGGGGTGTGTCCCTGGCTAACGCTGGCTTCCACCCGGATGCGCGCTGCCGCGCATTCCGACCAGGACTGAGGAAACATCCATCATGCACACCGCGATCGCCGAGCTTGAGCAGGCCCAGCTCCGGACTGACGTACCGGACTTCCGACCCGGTGACACCCTCAAGGTGCACGTCAAGGTGACGGAAGGCAACCGCTCCCGGATTCAGGTCTTCCAGGGTGTCGTGATCCGGCGCCAGGGCGGCGGCCTGCGGGAGACGTTCACCGTGCGCAAGGTGAGCTACGGCGTGGGCGTGGAGCGCACGTTCCCGGTGCACAGCCCGTCGATCGACAAGATCGAGGCGGTCACCCGCGGTCGCGTTCGCCGGGCCAAGCTCTACTACCTGCGCGACCTGCGCGGCAAGGCCGCCAGGATCAAGGAGCGCCGGGAGACTACGACCGCCAGCTGATCGAGCTGACGAGCTGATCGCGGATGGCCCCAGAGCCGGGTGCCGAACCAGGCGCGCAGGCAGGCGAATCAGCGCCTGCCGGGCCCGCGCCTGCCGCCGGTGACCCTGCGCCGCCTGAAGACGCAGTGCAGCTAGAAAACCCGCCGCGGCCAGAAAACCCGGCGCAGGACGAAAACACAGCGCAGGCCGAAGAAGCGGCGCAGGCCGAAGACACCGCGCAGCCGGGGAAACCCAAGCGGAAGCGGTCCTTCTGGCGCGACCTCGTCGTCATCGTGGTCGCGGCGCTGGCGCTGACGGTCCTGCTGAAGGCGTTCGTCGTCCAGGTGTTCTCCATCCCCTCCGGGTCGATGGAGAACACCTTGCTGCCCGGTGACCGGATCCTGGTCAGCAAGATCGTCTACAAGTTCCGGCCCGTCGCCCGCGGCGACATCGTGGTGTTCAGCGGGGCCGGGTCCTGGGACGCGCCGAACCCGCCGCCGAGCAACTGGTTCGCGGGGGCCTGGGACGACGCGGTCAACCTGGTCGGCATCGCCGGGCCGGACACCGACTACGTCAAGCGCGTGATCGGCGTGCCCGGCGACCACGTGGTCTGCTGCAACGCCCAGGGGAAGGTGACGGTCAACGGCGTGCCGCTGTCCGAGTCGTCGTACATCTTCCCTGGCAACGCCCCCTCCTTGGTGCGGTTCAACATCACCGTCCCGGCGGGGCGGCTCTGGGTGATGGGGGACAACCGGGGCGACTCCGACGACTCCCGCTACCGTGAGGCCGACCCCGGCGGCGGGACCATACCGGAAAGCGCCGTGGTAGGCCGGGCCTTCCTGATCATCTGGCCGTTCTCGCGCGTCTCCGACCTGCCCATCCCGAATACCTTCGAGCAGCCGGCGTTCAACGCCGCCGCGGCCGTGGCGGCCGCGCCGCCCGCCACCGTGGCGGGCGGCACCGCGCTCGCCGGCGCGGCGGTCCTCACCTGGCGCCGGCGGCGACGGCGGGGGCCGGGCGGCGGCTGAGGTACTTAGGGAGACCCTGAAGTTTGATGCGGTAGGGTCGGTGGGCTGCCCGGAAGGGGACGATACCCTCACAGTAGTGAGGGACGACGGCGCGGCCCGGCGCGAGCAAACAGGGGGAACGGGATGAACGGGGATGGTTTGGGGTCGCCGCCGTGGGGCCCGGCCGACCCGGTGCCCGACCTGAACGATACCCAGGCGATCCCCGGCCTCGGCTCGGTCCCGGGACCGAACGCAGGGGCGGGCAACGACGGGGGCGACGGCGCGCCTAATCCGGCCGACGGCGCGGACGGCACCGAAGACCCCGCCGAAGCCGGCCAGCGCGCTAAGGGCGGCAAGCGCCGCCGCCGCCGCAGCTTCTGGCGCGAGCTTCCCGTCCTCGTCGTCATCGCGCTCGCGCTCGCGCTCGTCATCAAGTCCTTCGCGATCCAGGCCTTCTTCATCCCGTCCGGATCGATGCAGAACACCCTGGCGGTCAACGACCGGATCCTGATCAACAAGATCGTCTACCACCTGCGGTCGATCCACCGCGGCGACATCGTCGTGTTCGACGGCAGTACTTCCTGGGACTCCGGCAGCGCGCCGGCCAGCCGCGGCGTCTTCGGGAAGGTGGTCGACGAGCTTGAGGGGATCGTCGGCATCAGCAACGACCCGCACATCTACATCAAGCGGGTCATCGGCCTGCCCGGCGATCACGTGGCCTGCTGCAATACCGCCGGCCAGGTCACCGTCAACGGCGTGCCGCTGAGCGAGAGCTCGTACCTGTACCCGGGCAACCACCCGTCCGACCAGCGGTTCAACATCACGGTGCCGGCCGGCGGCCTGTGGGTGATGGGGGACCATCGCGCGATCTCCTACGACTCCCGCGGCCACACGGGCGATCCGGGCGGCGGCAGCATCCCGGAGAGCGCGGTCCTCGGCCGTGCCTTCGTGATCATCTGGCCGCCGAGCCAGTGGGGCTTCCTCAACATCCCCGCGACCTTCGAGCAGCCGCAGCTGAACAACTCCAACGCCGCGGCCGGCGGCTCGCGCGCCGCCCTGGAAGCGACCCTCGACAACGGCACCCCGGTCACTCCCGCGGCGTCCCCGCTGCCGCTCGCCCTCGGCTTCGTCGGCGCGGTCCCGGTCACGTGGCTGCAGCGCAAGGCCCGGCGACGGCTAAAGTCCCGGCGTGAGCGTCGTTCCTAGCGCGGTTGGCGTACCCTGCCTGTGATGGCTGCTCCCTCCTACACACCGCGACGAGACGCCGGGCTCGCCGCCTACGAGCACGCGCTCGCGCGGGCCGGCCTCGCGCCCGTCGCCGGCGTCGATGAGGCGGGCCGCGGCGCGTGCGCCGGGCCGCTCGTGGTCGCGGCGGTGGTGCTCGACCGGGCGGCGATCAAGCGCGTCGGCGAGCTCGCCGACTCCAAGCTGCTCAGCCCCGCCGCCCGCGAGGACGCCTACGGGCGCATCGCGGCGCACGCGCTCGACTGGCACGTCACCACGATCTCGCATACCGAGATTGACGCCCTCGGCCTGCACGTGTGCAACGTCGAGGGCATGCGCCGCGCGTGCGCCGGGCTGACCAAGCGTCCCGCCTACGTGCTGACGGACGGCTTCCCGGTCCAGGGCCTCGGCACGCCGGCGCTGGCGATGTGGAAGGGTGACCGGGTAGCGGCGAGCGTGGCGGCCGCGTCGATCGTGGCCAAGGTGACCAGGGACCGGATGATGTGCGAGCTCGACGAGCGTTACCCGGTATATGGCTTCTGCCGTCACAAGGGGTATGTAACCGGCGAGCACCTGCGGGCGCTGGCGGAGCACGGGCCGTCCCCGGTGCACCGCCGCTCTTTCCGGTGCGTGCCCGGTGACGAGCCGGTGGAGGGAGAATAGTTGACATGAGCGCGGAAGACCTGGAGAAGTACGAAGCGGAGATGGAGCTACAGCTCTACCGTGAGTACCGCGACGTTGTCGGCCTGTTCACCCACGTGGTGGAAACGGAGCGTAGGTTCTACCTGACGAACGACGTGGACCTCAAGGTGCGCGCGGCCGACAACGGCGAGGTCTACTTCGAAGTCACCATGCACGATGCCTGGGTATGGGACATGTACCGGCCCGCTCGTTTCGTCAAGAACGTGCGGGTAGTGACCTTCAAAGACGTCAACATCGAGGAGCTGGCGAAGAGTGACCTCGAACTACCCGACGATCACGGCAAGCCGGGTTTCTCCGGCTAAGACCGCAAACACGGTGTCGGCATGCTAGGCCTCCCCGAGGCGATCACCGCCTGCCTGTTCGACATGGACGGGGTGATCACCCAGACGGCGAAGGTGCACGACGCGGCCTGGAAGGAGATGTTCGACGACTTCCTGCGTGACTGGTCCGCGTCACACAACCAGCCCTTCGTCCCGTTCGACCCGGCCGGCGACTACGAACAGTACGTCGACGGGAAGCCGCGCCTTGAGGGCACGGCTTCTTTCCTTAAGTCCCGGGGGATCGAGCTCCCGATGGGCGAGGAGTCGGACGCCGCGGGGACGGCCACGATCTGGGGCCTGAGCAACAAGAAGAACGACCTCGTGCAGACGGTGATCGAGCGCGACGGGGTGCAGGCCTACGAGGGCTCCGTCCGCTACGTCAAGGCGGTCCGCGAGGCCGGGCTGCACACGGCGATCGTGTCGTCGAGCGCGAACACCGTGGCGGTGCTCAAGGCGGCCGGCGTGGAGAACCTGTTCGAGGTCAGGGTCGACCACCAGGTGGCCGAGGCTGCCAAGCTGCGCGGCAAGCCCGCGCCGGACACGTTCCTCGAGGCGGCGCGGCTGCTCGGCGTCCCCGCGGCGAACGCGACCGTCTACGAGGACGCCCTGGCCGGGGTGGCCGCCGGGCGAGCGGGGCACTTCGGCTTCGTGGTGGGCGTGGACCGGGTCGGCCAGGCCGACCAGCTGCACGCGTACGGCGCCGACGTGGTAGTGAAGGACCTGGCGGAACTCCTGTGAGGGCAAAGGTGCCGTACCGTGATTGAGAACGACCAGTACGGCGTCGAGCCGTGGTGCCTCACCGAGAGTTCACTCGACCTTGACGTGATCGCGCAGAGCGAGTCGGTGTTCGCCCTCTCCAACGGGCACATCGGGCTGCGCGGCAACCTGGACGAGGGGGACCCGCACGGCCTGCCCGGCACCTACCTGAACTCGCTGTACGAAGACCGCCCGCTCCCGTACGCGGAGGCGGGCTACGGCTTCCCCGACACCGGGCAGACCGTCATCAACGTGACGAACGGCAAGATCATCCGGCTGCTGGTCAACGACGAGCCGTTCGACATCAGGTACGGCACGGTCCGCTCGCACACCCGCGTCCTCGACATGCGCGCGGGCACCCTGACCAGGGAGGTCATCTGGACCTCGCCGGCCGGGCACACGGTCAAGGTCAGCTCGGTGCGGCTGGTCTCGCTGACCCAGCGCGCGATCGCCGCGATCAACTACAGCGTGACCCCCACGACCTGGCCGCCCGAGCACGGCGACGAGGAAGAGACCGCCGACTCCCCGGGCGGCGACCCGCTGCGCGTCGTCGTGATGTCGGAGATCGTGGCGAACGAGGAGATCCCCGCCATGTCGGGCGACCCGCGCGCCGCCGCGATCCTCGCGGAACCCCTGGTCAGCGAGCAGCACGACACCGTCGACGGCAAGCGCCCGCGGGCGATCCTGGTGCACGGCACCCGGTCGAGCAAGCTGCGGCTGGCCGCCGGGATGGCCCACGAGGTCACCGGCCCTAAGCGCATGGCGAGCAGCGTGGAGTCCTATCCCGACAACGGGCGGCTCACGATCGCCGCCGAGGTGCCCAGGGGCCAGGAACTGCGGCTGGTCAAGTACCTCGGCTACGGCTGGTCGAGCCAGCGGTCGCGCCCCGCGCTCGTCGACCAGGTGGCGGGCGCCCTCGCCGCGGCGGAACTGACCGGCTGGGACGGGCTGCTGAGGGAGCAGCGCGAGTTCCTCGACGCGTTCTGGGAGGGCGCCGACGTCGAGGTCCACGGCGACGTGCAGATCCAGCAGGCCGTGCGGTTCGGGCTCTTCCACATCCTGCAGGCCGGCGCCCGCGCCGAGCAGCGGCCGATTCCCGCCAAGGGGCTGACCGGCACCGGGTACGACGGGCACACGTTCTGGGACACCGAGGCGTTCGTGCTCCCGGTGCTGACCTACACCCATCCGGGCGCGGCGGCCGACGCGCTGCGCTGGCGGTTCCTGACCCTCGACATCGCGAAAGCGCACGCGACCGAGCTCGGCCTCGAGGGCGCGGCGTTCGCGTGGCGGACGATCCACGGCGAGGAGTGCTCCGGCTACTGGCCGGCCGGCACGGCCGCCTTCCACATCAACGCCGACATCGCGGCCGCCGTCGTCAACTACCTCGACGCCACCGAGGACGAGCAGTTCGAGCGCGAGGTCGGCCTCCCGCTGCTCGTCGAGACCGCCCGCCTGTGGCGCTCGCTCGGCCAGCACGACGTCAGCGGCCACTTCCGCATCGAGGGCGTCACCGGCCCGGACGAGTACAGCGCGATCAAGGACAACAACCTCTACACGAACCTGATGGCCCGCCACAACCTCGCCGCCGCCGCCGACCTGGTGGAAAAGCTCCAGTTCGAGGCCCGCGACTACGGCGTGACGCACGAGGAAGCGGCCTCCTGGCGCGACGCGGCCGAGGACATGTTCGTCCCGTACGACGAGGCCCTCCAGGTGCACGAGCAGCACGACGGCTTTACCAAGTACGCGCGCTGGGACTTCGAGAACACGCCGGAGGAGCACTACCCGCTGCTGCTGCACTACCCGTACTTCCAGCTGTACCGCAAGCAGGTGGTCAAGCAGGCCGACGTGGTGCTCGCCATGCAGCTGGCCCCCGACATGTTCACCCCCGAGCAGAAGCTCCGCAACTTCGACTACTACGAGGGCATCACCGTCAGGGACTCAAGCCTGTCGCCCGCCACCCAGGCGGTCATGGCGGCCGAGGTCGGCCACCTCAACCTCGCCTACGACTACCTGGCCGAGGCCGCCTTCATGGACCTCCAGGACCGCGAGCACAACACGAAGGACGGCCTGCACATCGCCTCCCTCGCCGGCGCGTGGACCGCCCTGATCAGCGGCTTCGGCGGGATGCGGGCGGTCAAGGGCCAGCTGTGCTTCAGCCCGAAGCTCCCGCCGGGCATCGTCCGCCTGCTCTTCCGGCTGCGTTACCGCGGCCGCACGCTGCGCGTCGAGGTCCACGGCCAGTCCGCCACCTACTCGCTGCTGTCCGGCGACCCCCTGGACGTCCTCCACTACCTCGACACCGTGACGGTCAGCGACAAGGAAGTATCCCTCGACATCCCGGCGATCGTCCCGCCGCCGCCCCCGACCCAGCCCTACGGCCGCGTCCCCCAGCCCCACCGCGGAAGCTCCAGCTAAAAGGTCGCCGTGGGCGCTACCGGCGACGTGTGGGACGTCGCGGTGATCGGCGCCAGCCCCGCGGGCGCGACGGCCGCTCGCGTCGCCGCCGCGGCGGGCAGCCGCTAGACGATCGAGGTCGCGTGGCCGGCCCAGTACGCGTCCCGCAGCAGGCGCTTGTACAGCTTCCCCGTCTCCGACCGGGGCAGCTCGGCCACGAAGTCGACGGTCCGCGGGCACTTGAAGTGGGAGAGCCTGACCCGGCAGTAGGCGATCAGCTCCTGCGCCAGCTCGGTTCCGGCGGCTGCCGGGTCAACGGGCTGCACCACCGCCTTGACCTCCTCGCCGAGGTCCTCGTTCGGGACGCCGATGACGGCCACGTCCACGACCGCCGGGTGCTCGGACAGGATGTTCTCGGTCTCCTGCGGGTAGATGTTGACCCCGCCGGAGATGATCATGTAACTCTTCCGGTCGGTCAGGTACAGGTACCCGTCGTCATCGAGGTGACCGACGTCCCCGACGTAACTAGACGCGCCGTCGCTTGACCGGCTCTCGGCGGTCTTCTCCGGGTCATCGAAGTACTCGAACGCGGTCGCACCGCGGAACCAGATGGTCCCGTCCGTTCCGACCGGGCACTCCTTGCCCTCGGCGTCCACGATGAAGAGCTCGCCCAGGACGGGCTGGCCGACGGTCCCGGGGTGCGCGAGCCATTCCTCCGAGGTGCAGAACGTGAAGCCGTTGGCCTCCGTGGCCCCGTAGTACTCATTGATGATGGGGCCGAGCCAGTCGATCATTCCCTGCTTCACGTGGACCGGGCAGGGCGCGGCCGCGTGGATGATGTACTCGAGCGACGACGTGTCGTACCGGGCCCGCACCTCCGGCGGCAGCCGAAGCAGCCGGCTGAACATCACCGGCACCATCTGGCAGTGGGTCACCCGGTAGCGCTCGACCAGGGCCAGCCACTGCTCGGGATCGAAATGCTCCATGACGACGGCCGTGCACCCCATGCGCAGCGCCGCCGCCACGCTCGCCTGCGGCGCCGAGTGATACAGCGGGGCCGGGTTGAGGTAGGTCATGCCCGCCCGGAACCCGAAGATGGCCTTCACGAACTCCATCACCGGCAACGGCTCGTCCGGGCCGACCGTCGGCAGCTCGCGGAGCACCCCCTTGGGCTGGCCGGTCGTGCCCGACGAGTACAGCATCGCCGCGCCGAGCGATTCACCGGGAACCGGGGCGGCCGGGTACCCGGCGACCACCTCGTCGTAGGTTTCCCAGCCGACGGGCAGCGGCCCCTCCCCGGTCATCAGCATGCGCTCAAGACCCGGGCACTTCGCGGCGGCGGCCCCGGCCACCGTCCGCTTGGCCTGCGAGCTGAACAGCACCTTCGCCTGCGAGTTGGTCACGATGTAGGCGACCTCGTCGGCCGTGAGGTAAGTGTTGATCAAGGTGTAATACAGGCCGACACGTTCGGCGCCGCCCTCGATCTCAAGCAGCTGAGGGCTGTTCTCGATGAAGACCGCGATGTGGTCTCCCCGCCGCAGCCCGGCATCTCGCAAGAGGTGCGCCACCCGGTTGCTGCGCCGCCTCGAACTCGCCGAAGGTGACCGTCTCGCCCGACGAGGCCATGATGATGGCCGGCTGGTCGGGATGGGCGATGGCCTGCTGGCGTGCGAACACGCTGCCTCCTCAACTGTGACCTGCGTCACCACTGAGACTCGAGGCTACAGTGGCGCGGCCCCGCCGTCACGAGCCGACGGCGGGGCCGCGTCCGCTGGGGCCTACGGCAGGGACGGGCTGGCGTCCTGCGCTAGCTGGAGCGCCTGCGGCGGGAACCAGGCGCCTGCCGCCGGGTCATCGATGCCCCACAGCGGGTCGAACAGTGCCTGGCTAGCCGCGTCGGTCGGCCAGCCCGGCTGGGTGTAGGCCGTGTAGTCCCAGGCGCGCACGCCGCCCGCGGCATCGCACTGGCCGTCGGACTGCCCGGGGGTCTTGACCCACAGGTAGGCGTCGAGCAGCGGCACCCCGGTGTTAGCGGTCGGCTTGAGGCCGAGCCCGGAAGCCGGCGGGTTGCACCAGTTGCCGCCTGCGAGCGTGGAGATCACGCTGGCCGGCTGGTTGTACGGCGCGTTCGCGTACTGCTGCATGCCGTTCGGCCCGTCGCCGTTGCGGCTGGTGTCGATGACGAAGTGGGTGGTGGCGACCGCACCGCCCATGTTCTGCGCGTACCACGCCGTGGTCAGGCCCCAGGTGCTGAAGTCCGACTCGGTGGCCGGGTAGTACTGGCTGGCGCAGGCGGCGGGGTTGTTGTAGAAGGCGTTCGACGGGGTCGGTCACCATCGCGATGCAGTCCGAGATCCAGGTGCCGTAATCGGTCAGGTTCGGGTCGGCCTGGTAGTTGGACACGTTGAGGAAGAACCCCTGGGCCTGCTGGACATTGGCCTCGAGCAGGCGCTGGGTTATCGTGCCGACCGACTGCCACGCGCTGTGCGTGCCGTCCAGGTACACGCTGACTCCGGGGTCGGCCTCAAGGGCGGAGACCGCGTACTGGATCTCCGCGATCCGCTCGGCGTCGGTAAACGGGTAGACCGACGACGACAGCCCGCAGCCCGACGGCATGTTGCCGAGCGCGTCGGGCTCCAGGATGACGACCGCCTTGCCCGTTGCCGATGCCGCTGGCGAACCCGTCGATCCAGGCCTCGTAGGCGGACTCGTCCAGCGCCCCGCCCGCCGAGTACTGCGCGCAGTCGCGGCCGGGGATGTCATAGGCGACGAGCACCGGCACCGCGCGCTCGATGGCGGCTTCGGCCATCGTCTGCCGCACCTGCTGCTGTACCTGGGCTTGCGTGCCGCTGGTGAACCAGACGGCCCGCGGTATCGTCTCCATCTCCGCGATCAGGGCGGCGTCCTTCAGGTCGTGAGCCTTCAGCAACGCGATGACCTGCTGCGGCGCGCCAGAAGACGGCGGCGGCACGAAGAACCGGGTGCCGAGGGCGATGACGCGGGCGGCGGGGGCGGCTGCTCGCCGCGGCGGCTCGACGACGGGGAGGAGCGGAGCCGGCGGCCAGGGCCGCCGACGCGGCTACCGCCGCCGATGCCCACCGCGACGCGCGGCGGGAGAGATGAGGGCGCATGGCGACTCCCGGAAAAAGTCGGAGAAAGTTACCGGAACATTTCCGGGAAGGAACGTAACAATCCGGTCCGCGGCCGGTCAATGGCCGCCCTACCCGGGCACCCCGGTCGAGTCCCTCGGCACCAGCCGGGTCTCGCAGCTCGATGCGCAGCGGCTCGAAGTGCCGGTCGTTCAGCTGCCTGAGCAGGACGCTGACCGCGGTGCGGCCCAGTTCCGCGAGCGGCTGGCGAACCGTGGTCAGCGCGGGGACGACGACGGTCGCCTCGACGGTGTCGTCGAAGCCGACGACCGAGCAGTCACCGGGAACGCGCAGCCCGCGCGCCGCGGCCTCCTGCATGACCCCGATGGCCATGCTGTCGTTGAACGCGAATATCGCGGTCGGCGGGTCCGGCCAGGTCAAGCAGCGCCGCCGCCTCCTCGCGACCGCCGTCGACGCGGAAGTTCGAGTACCGGACCAGCGACTCGTCCGGGAGCACGCCGGCGCCGGCCAGCGCCGCGTGGTAGCCCGCGCAGCCGCTCCCGCGTCGCGACCCAGCCCTCCGGCCCGGCGATCACGCCGATCCGCCGGTGCCCGAGGCCCAGCAGGTGCGCGGTGGCCTGCGTCGCGCCGGAGGAGTGGGCGGCGCAGACGACCGGGATGCCGTCGGGCACCTCGGTGCGCGGGTCCACGACCACGAAGGGGAAGCCGTGCTCGCGCAGCGCCCGCAGTTCAGCGGCCGATTCCTCGGGGAGCACCAGCACCGCGCCGTCGGCGTCGCCGCTGGCCAGCCGCTCGATGCAGCGAGGTCTCCCGCTCGTGGGAGTGCCGGGTGGGGCAGAGCACGGCCCGCAGGTCGTGCTCGTAGAGCGCTTCCGCGGCGCCGGACAGGATCTGCGCGAAGTAGCCGGGATGCACCATCGGCATCGTGACGCCGACCAGGCCGGTGGCCGACGCCGTCCCGGCCCGCCTGCCGCCCGCCGGGTAGCCGCGCTCGCGCAGCACCCGCTCGACGGCCTGCCTGGTCTGCGCCGGACACGTCCGAGTGGCCGTTGACCACGCGCGACACCGTCGCGATGGACACCCCGGCCGCCTCGGCCACCTGCCTGATCGTCACCTTCCGGTGCCGGGCTCCGCCCGGCTCGCTGGTTGCCACAACTGAATTGAAACATTTTCCGGAACGGAATCGGCTTCCTGGGGCCCGCTCACCCCGCGGTTCTCGCGGCCCGCGCACGGCGACCAGCGCCAGCCCGGCCGCGATCACCAGGCAGGCGCAGGCCGCGCTCCCGATGTCGTGCGGCGGCCGGGCGGGCCAGACCCACGGCGTGGTCGAGCGGTGGGCCAGCGCCGCCTCGCTGATCAGCAGGTAGGCCAGCGGGCCGGTCCAGCTGAACGGGCCGCTGGCCGCGGCCGCGGTCAGCAGGCCCACGCCGGCCATGCCGCCGAGGTTGCGGAGCAGGGCCAGGGTCCCGCCCGGCATCCCGCCGGCCGCGGCCCCGGCGGCCAGCACGCCGAACGCGGCCGCGGCGAGCGCCGCGCCCGTGCCCAGCCGGAGCCAGGGCAGCCACCGGCCCGCGGCCCGTTCCTGCTCACCGAACGGCCCGAAGCTGGTGAGCGCGATCACCGCCGCCGCCGCGGCCTCGATCGTCAGCGGGATGAACAGCTGCGCGGCCGGGCCGCCCGCGATGTTCCAGCGCCAGTGCAGGGCGGACCACAGCAGCGCCCCCAGCCCGGCGAGCAGCGCCAGCGCCAGCGGGACCCGGCGGCTGACCAGGTACAGCCGTACGAGCGTCACGGCAGCTGGGCCAGCGTCAGGCCGCCCGACCGGAGCGCGGCCAGGTGGGCGGCGAGCCAGTCGCGCCGGGCCGCGGCGGGCAGGGCGGCGAGCCTGCTGGCCGCCGCGTCGACGGCCGCGGGTGCCTGCCCCGGCGGCGCTGCCGGTATGTTCTGCGTCGCCGCCGCCTGCGCCGCGAACGGCATCCCGGCGTCGAGCAGCAGCGCCGCCTGCACGGCCTGCTGGACCTGGCTGCCGGGGCCGAGCCCCGCGCCCGCGAAGGCGCGAGCGAACAGGTACCGCACCTGGCCGGCGAACTCCCCGGCGGACACGGGGCCCGCGCAGAAGCCGCACGGCCCCGGCATGTTGAGCTGGCCGAGCGCCATGGAGAGCACGGCCGGGCGGCCGCCGAGCGACAGTATCAGCGGCGGGCCGTCGGCGTTGCTCGGGTATGACGCGGCCACCTGGACGGCGCGCGTCGGCGCGCCGGGCAGGCCGGCCACCTCGGCGAGCACCGGCGCCAGGCCGGCGGTCACGTCCGGCAGCCACCGGCCGTAGGCCGGGTTCAGGCACACCGGGACGCCGGCGGCCCCGGCGCAGACGGGACGGTAAGCGACCGGCGCGTCGTTCGCCGCGTCGTGCAGGGCGGGGATGACCACGCCCTCCGCCGCTACCTGGGCGCTGCCCGCCAGCGCGACGGCGGTCCCCGCCAGCGCCAGGCCCGCGGCCGTGAAGAGCGCGACCGCGCCGCGCAGCCGCGGGCTGCCGGCCCGGGCGGGCAGCCCGGTCAGGCCGAGCGCCACGACGGCGATCCCGGCCAGGAACATGATCCGGGCGATCGGCAGGTCCGGCAGCCAGGGATAGAAGATCCCGGCGTCGGCCTGGGCGTTGCCGTCGAAGCTGCCGTTGAAGTTGGTCGGCAGGATCAGCGCCCACCCGCTGGTGTGCTTGAACCCGACCTGAAACGACGCCACCAGCGCCAGGAACGCGGCGAACGCGGCCGCCGCCGCGGCGAACCGGCTCGGCCAGAAGGCCCCGATGGCGAAGCCCGCGGCGCTGAACGCGATGACCGCCGTGGCGCCGACGGCGACCCACCACCACGGCGGCGTGCCCCCGACGCCCTGGCGGGCGTACCACGCGAACATGACGCCGACGAAGGCCAGGTAGGCCGCCACCGCCCAGATGGCGGTCGCGGCCCAGGTGGCGAGCTGGGCCGTCCAGCGCGGCCGGGAGGCCGCGGTCACCAGGTCGCCAAGGCCGCGGCGGCCGTCCCGTGATCCCATCCAGGCGGCCACGCCGGCCACGAACGGCCCGAAGTCGTTGATCGTGTGCCCCTCGCCCATGTTCCAGTACGTGCGCAGCCCGTACAGCGGCGCCGCGCCGACGCTGGCCCGGTAGGAGTCGAACCAGAACAGCGCGGCGATCAGCGGCAGGATCCACGGCATCGCGTTGCGGCGCAGTTCCATGCGCACCAGCCGCGCGGCCGTGCCCGGGTCGCGGCCGAGCAGGCCGAAAACCCTAGGGCCGGCCGTCTGGGGGCGGCCGAACCGCCCGGTCACGTCGTTGATCTCAACATTCATGGCGATCCTTTGCCACCGAGACGGTCGGCGGGGCGCTCGCACCCGCGCGTATACACTTAGTGTATACGCCACGCATCTAATGGCAAGGAGATAGTTTTAGCGGGCGGCCTGCCAGCGGCGGGCGGCCAGGGCGCCGGGGATCAGGATCAGCGCGGCCGTCCAGCAGCCGAGTTCGAGCAGCGGCGCCGCGAGCGGGCCCCCGCCGGCGATGGACCGGATGACGGCCGCCGCGGCGGTGACCGGGTTGACCCGGGCGACCGGCTGCATCCAGCCGGCCAGGTCGGTGACCGGCGCGAAGGCCGAGCTGACGAACGCGAGGGCGATCGCGGGGAAGAACAGCACCCGTTCGGCCGTCTCCGGGTCGTTGATCAGCAGCGCGAGCCAGGCAGAAAGCACGGCGACGCCGGCCGCGAAGGCCACGGCGACGGCCGTGATCGCGGCGAGGCCGGCCAGCCCGTGCCGCACGTGGAAGCCGAGCAGCGCCGCGACGGCGAGGAGCAGGACCGCCTGGACCGCGAAAACGACCGCGTCCGACGCCAGGCGCCCGGCGAGCACGGCCGCGCGCGCCATCGGCAGCGAGCGGAACCGGTCGGCGAGCCCGCTGCTCGCGTCCCGCAGCAGCGCCAGGCCGGTGGTCGGCGCGGTGAGCGCCGCGTTCTCGATGATGATGCCGGGGATGAGGAACTCGCGGTACGTGACGCCCGCCCCGGCGGCGTGACCGGTGACGGCCAGGTTGCCGAACACGGACACGAACATCACCAGCAGCACCACCGGCTGCACCAGCGGGTAGATCATCCGGCCGGGGTTCTTCCGCAGCACCCGCAGGTTCCGCCCGGCGATGAGGGCGCTGTCCCTGGCCGGCCGGTAGCGCACGGCGATCGCCGTCATGAGCCACCGCGCCCGTGCTGGAGCCCGCGCCGCTGGTCAGCGCGAGGAAGGCGTCGTCGAGCGAGCTGCCCTCGCCCGTCAGGGCCTTGAGCTGGCCAGGAGTGCCCGAGGCGATGACCTTCCCGTGGTGCAGCACGTGCACGACATCCGCGAAGCGATCGGCCTCCTCCAGGTACTGCGTGGTGAGCAGCATCGTGGTGCCCGCCGCCTTGAGGTCGGTCAGGATCGCCCAGAGCTGCTGCCGGCTGCCGGGGTCGAGCCCGGTCGTCGGCTCGTCGAGCACCAGGAGGTCCGGCTCGTGCATCAGGCTGGCGGCGAGGTCGAGCCGTCGCCGCATGCCGCCGGAATAGGTCCGCACCATCCGTTCGGCGGCATCGGCCAGGCCGAGCGCCGCCGTCAGCTCGGCGGCCCGGCTCGCCGCCTGCCCGCGGCTCAGCCCGGCCAGCCGGCCGATGAGCATCAGGTTGTCGTGCCCGCTCAGCGCGTCGTCGAGCCCCGCGTACTGCCCGGTGAGCCCGATGCGCGCGCGGACCTGTCCGGCCTGCGTCGTCACGTCGAAGCCGAACACGCGGACCCGCCCCGCGTCGGGCCGCGCCAGGGTCGCGATGATCCGCACCAGCGTGGTCTTGCCCGCGCCGTTCGGCCCGAGCAGCGCGGTGAGCGTGCCCGTCGCGACGCTCAGGTCGACCCCGGCGAGGGCGGTGACCCGGCCGTACGCCTTGCGGACGCCGTCGGCCTCGATGGCCAGCGTGACGCCTGCCTTGCCGGGTACTGGCCCGTCCGGTACTGCCGTAAGATCACTCATATCGTGAGGCTAGCAGTTAGTGAGGTCACCGGACAATATGGCTGACTCAGTAAACTGGGTGCGGGCTGCATCGGACGATGTCGAGGCCGCCCGCGGCTCCGTCGGCACCGATCCCGCGTCCGCGGACGTGGCGGTGAGCATCGTCGGGCGCCTGTTCCGGCTCGCCCCGCAGCTCACCGACCTGCTTGACTTCGGCGCGCGCGAGTACGGCATGAGCTTCGCCCGTGGCCGCGTGCTCTGGGCGCTGCAGGCATCGGGCCCGGTGGTGATGCGCGCGCTCAGCCAGCAGCTTGGCATCTCGCCCAGGACGGTGACCGGCCTGGTCGACGCGCTCGAGGCCGACGGCTGGGTGACGAGGACGCCGCACCCGGACGACCGCCGCGCGACGATCATCTCGATCACCCCCTCGGCCGAGAGCGTGCTATCGACGCTGCGCTCTTCCTACGAGGGGCTCGCCCACGACCTGCTCGCGGGCATCGACCCGGCCGACCTGGCCCGCTGCCAGTCGGTCCTCGGTGCCATCCATGACCGGCTGCCGGGCGTGCTAGCGGCCAGGACGGCCGCCGCCCCGCCCCCGGACCGGCCCCGCCCGCGCGACACGACTGACTGACCCGGTCAGGCCCAGCGGCCAAACTACGGCAGGTGGCCTGCGGATTTACGCGGAAACTTTGCGGCTTAGTTCACGGCATTTGCCGGAATTTCGGACATGCCCACCCCGACCGTCACCTGGCCTTGAGTGCCCCAGGGACAGAACATTTTAGCCTTGGGACACCCACGCGCACTTCTATTGGCCTTGCGTCACCCCGGCCCGCAACGAATCGGCCTTCGGGTACCCAGGCGCCTGCCTGGTGCCGACCTTGTGGGCCACGAGGCCACAATTCCGGGCGCGCTGTCCGGGCCGGCCAGCGGACGGCTGGCCCGGACAGCGCGACGCGCCGTTCCGCTAACGGCTAACTGAACTGGAAGGTAGCCGTGTGGTTGCTGCCGTCGTTGAGCCCGAGGATGAACTGCTGGCACGTGCCCGCCCACGCCTTGGACGTCTTCCACGCGTAGATGTAGGTGCCGCTGCGCGCGTCGTATCGCAGTCCCAGGCCGCCCGCGGTGACGGCGGGCGTGGCGGAGTTCAGCGGCGCCCCGGTCGTGCAGTCGACCTGCTGCACCGCCGGGTCGCCCGGGCTGAAGATGTTCAGCCCCTGGTCGCCGTTCAGGCTGAACCTGATCGGAATCGCCTGCCCCGCGTGCGCCTGGTTCACGGCGGGCTCGTTGCTGACCGGGGGCAGGAACCCGGTGAAGTTGTAGTAGGTCGTGGATACCGAGAGCCCGAACGGGAACTGGAAGCCGGGGATCGTGCCGGTGATCGTGTCAGACGCCGTGTCGATCTCCGCGACGCTGCCGTTGCCGGCATTGAGCTGGGAAACCCAGGCGGTGGTGCCCGCGGCGTTCAGCGCGACCGCGACCGGATCCTCCAGCCCCGTGATCGTGGCGCTGACCGTGTCAGTCGCGGTGGAGATCACCGCGACTTCCTCCTGGTCGCCGACGGTGACGTAGACGGAAGCCCCGTCCGGGGAAACCGCCATCCCCTCGAGGCTGTCCTGGATGGGGGAGACCGGAATGCGGGCGGTGACCTGGCCGGTCGCCGTGCTGATAACGGCGACGTCAGATTTAAGCACGTTAATGCCGTGGTTATAGGCCACGTAGACCTGGCTGCCGTCGGGAGTGACGGCGATGGCCCAGCTCTGGTTTTCGTTGGTGTTTATGACCGAGCTGACCGTGAGGGTGGCCGTGTCGATGACGCTGACCGAGCTGGTCCAGTTGCTCACGTAGAGAGTGGTGCCGTCGGGAGAGATCGCCAGGGCGCGCGGGATGCCGCCGACGTTGACCGTACCGGTCACCGTGTCGGTGGCCGTGGCGATCTGGGTGACGTCACCGTTGGTGGCGACGACGTAGGCGAACGCCCCGGCCCGGTCGATGACGACTTGCTGCGGCTCGCCGCTGATCGGGATGGTCGCGGTAACGGTGTCGCTCGCCGCGCTGATGACCGAGACGCTGGTGCCGAGGCCGTTGCTGACGAATACCTGACTGCCGTCCGGGGTGACCGCGGTGTACGTCGGGGCATTGCCGACCGGGATCGTCGCGGTGATCGCGTTGGTCGAGGTATCGATCACCGAGACCGTGTTCACGTTGGTGTCCGGCACGTACACCACCGTGCCGGCGGCGTGCGCGGGCGCGGCCGGGCCGAGCAGCAGGGCGGCCAGCGTGGCGGGCAGGGCGAGGGCCAGCAGGGCCCGCGACGGCCAGCGCCGGGCCGCCGCGAGTCTTGTGCGGGATCGCATCAGTGCGTCTCCTTGTGTCGGAAAATGGCAGGTGAGAGCCGGATCTCTTTCATCCGCGGCGAGTATTTCACCCGCCACCGACATTTCCCCACATGCCATCGGCATTGAGTTCTATATATGTGGAATCGATGAGTATCCTCAGCAACGGGACAGCGGCGACGCGCGCCATGCGCGCTTATCAATTAGAAGATCGGATCATGCCGGCCAAACGCAGCGGGCTCATTGCCCTGGCGGCCCTCCTGGGCATCGCCGCCGTCTTGCTGGTCGCGGCGGACACGGCGCCGCCGTCGACCCCGGCCGTCACCGCGCGGGCGGCGGGCGCGCTGGCGGCGCCGGCGAACTGGAAGCTCGCGTTTTCCACCGACTTCCCCGGGACCAGCCTGAACCCGTCGACGTGGGCGGACTGCTATCCCTGGACGCCGAAGCCCCCGGGGTGCACCAACTTCGGGAACGCCGACGAACGGGAGTGGTACCTGCCGTCCCAGGTCCACGTCGCGAACGGAATGCTGGCGCTGGTGGCGCAGCGGACGCCCACCGAGGGAGCCGACGTGAACGGCAACCCGAAGATGTACACCTGCCGGTCCGGCATGGTCACCACGTACCCGGGGGTGCACTTCAAGTACGGGTTCGTCCAGGTGGTCGCCCGCCTGCCGTTCGGCCAGGGCCTCTGGCCGGCGATCTGGCTCATCCCCTCGGACGGCTCGTGGCCGCCGGAGATCGACGTCGTCGAGCACTGGGACACGCAGCCCACGGCCAGCGCGACCTTGCACACCGGCAAGCAGAACCGCCAGCAGCGCGGCACGGTCAGCTTCCCGGACGCCGACCAGGGCTGGCACACCTACACGCTGTACTGGACGCAGTCCCGCATCTCCGTGTACTACGACCGTACGCTGGCCTTCACCACGGCGACGAGCATCCCGCGGCAGGCGATGTACCTGCTCCTCGACCTGGCCGACGAGAACAACAGCCCCGGCAGCTGCGCGGGCACGATGTACGTCAAGTCGGTCAACGTATGGGAACCGTCCTAACCCCGTCCGCGGACGCCACCACTCGATCCGGCAGCGAGGCGGCGGTAACGGTGGTGCCCGACGCCTTCCGCGGGTTGGACACCCTCGTCCCCGGCGCATACGCTCGTACTGTCTCAACTACCAAAGATCAACTGAGACCGCCTCAAAAGGCTTCTGCCCAGTGATGGAACCCGGCGTGGGGTGTGTGTCCCCGCTCCGCGCCGCAAGTGGACGGTTCCAGGTGGTAACCACGGGTCGGTAAATCTGGACGCCGACGACCCAGGTGGTCCGCCCCGCCGGGCAGCGAACGGGACACCTCATGTCATCGGCGACCTACCGCACCCTGCTGCGCGCCCCCGGCGCCGCCGCTTTCTTCCTAACCGCCGCCGTCGGCCGGATCGGCATCGCGATGACCGGCCTTGGCATCATCTGGCTGGTGCACGCAAGGACCGGCTCCTACGCCACCGCCGGGCTGGTGACCGGCGGTTTCGCCGTCGCCGAGGCCGTGACAGGACCGCAGCTGCCCCGGCTGATCGACCGCGTCGGCCAGTCCCGGGTGCTGCCGCCCGCGCTGCTGGCCCACGCCGCGGCCGTGGCGACGCTGCTGGCCCTGGTCTCCGCCGGCGCCCCGGACTGGCTGATGATGGTCGGCGGGATTCTGGCCGGCGCCACCATCCCCCAGCTCGGCGCGCTGTCGGCGGCCCGCTGGACCGCCCTGCTCGGCGATGAGCGAGCCCCACTGCTGCCGACCGCGTTCGCGCTGGAATCGCTGGCCAACGAGGTGGCCTTCCTCGCCGGCCCGGCCCTGGTACATCCTCGGCGCCAGCGGGTACCCGGAGGCCGGCACGGTGCTGGCCGCCACCCTGATCGTGGCCGGCGGACTGTGCTTCGCGGCGCAGCGCCGCACCGCGCCGCCGTCGTCCGGGGCCGCCGGCGCCATCGCCCTGGCCATCATCCGGGCCGCCCGCTGCTGCGCCCGGGGTTCGCGGTCCTGGTCGGCGTGACCCTCGCCATCGGCGTGTTCTTCGGTGCCATGCAATCTCGGTAGCCGCGTTCGCGGTCGAGCACGGCGCGCCGGGCGCGGCCGCCGTGCTGTTCACGGTGTCGAGCTGCGCCAGCCTGCTGGCCGGCTGGCTGTACGGACTGCGCCGGTGGCAAACCGCGGCCCGCGTGCAGCTGGCGGTGGTCGTGGCCGCCCTCGCGGTCGGTTGCCTGCCGTTGCTGGCGGCCCGCTCGCCGGTTGAACTGGGCGGCGGCGTCGCGCTGACCGGGCTGGCGATCCCCCCGATCCTGGTCCTGTGCTCGCTGCTGGCCGAGTCGGCGGTCCGCCGGGCCGTGCTCACCCAGGCATTCGTCTGGCTGAACTCGGCCAGCGCGGCGGGTTCGGCCGGCGCGGCGGCGGTGACCGGCTGGGCGGTGACCACCTCCGGCGCCCACGGCGGCTTCACGGTGGCCGCCACGGCCACCGCCGTGGCGGCCCTGCTAGCGGTAACGGGCCTGCGAGCCCTCCCGTCCCC